>NZ_LWLS01000103.1 GCF_001905095.1 Micromonospora sp. CB01531 | reverse complement strand
GCTCTGGCCGGCGCCCACGCGCCGGTGAAACCAGCCTCGATGACGGAGGAACCCTACCGCCACGAACATTCGCGACGGCAGGGACGCCCGAGAAGGGCGGTGTCTCATGACCCAACGGACTACTGAGACACGCTGTAGTATGGCGTGTGCCCAACGAGAACGAGCAGCTCCGGCGGATGGACGCCTTTACCTTCCCGTCCTACTCGATCGACTTCGCCACCGGCGAGGCGTTGTTCGACTACGCTCTCACCGGCCCGGAGGGCGAGCAGCGGTTCACCGAGGTGATCACCTTTCCGCTGCCGGCCGAGCCGGTGTCGGACGAGACCGCCGCCACCGTCAACCGGGTCCTGGACCTGCTGCACATCGTCGCCGGGGTCAGCTACTACAAGGCCGCCGCACCGCACCGGCTGGTGCTGCCGGCGCCGCTGGGTGCGGCGGCCGTCGAGCTGGTCACCGCCGTCTACACCAAGGGCCTCGCCGAGTACGCGTACCGCAACCAACTCCCGCACGTGCTGGAGCTGCGCCCGGAGGTGCCGGCCGGCGATGTCACCCCACCTCGGGTGTACGACGACTCGGACCGGCGCCCGCTCTGCGCGGTCGGCGGCGGCAAGGACTCCATCGTCAGCCTGGAGGCGCTGCGCCGGGCCGGCTTCGACCCGGTGCCCTTCTCGGTCAACCCCAACCACGTCATCGTCTCGGTCAACGAGGCGTCCGATCTGGTGCCGCTGGCTGCCCGGCGGCGGATCGACCCGGTGCTGTTCGACCTCAACGCGGCCGGCGCGCGCAACGGGCACATCCCGGTCACCGCGATCAACTCGCTGATCGCGGTCGCCACCGCCGTGCTGCACGGTCTCGGTCCGGTGGTGATGTCCAACGAGCGCTCGGCGTCCGACCCGAACCTGGTCTGGCAGGGGCACGAGATCAACCACCAGTGGTCCAAGGGCGTCGAGGCGGAGGGGTTGCTGCGGGCGGCCCTCGCCGAGTACGCCGGGCTCTCCGAGCCGTATTTCTCGCTGCTGCGGTCGCTGTCGGAGCTGCACATCGCCCGGCTCTTCGCCGAGATCGACCGGTACGACGCCGTGGTGACCAGCTGCAACGCCGCGTTCAAGCTGCGCGACGCGAGCGAACGCTGGTGCCGGAACTGCCCGAAGTGCCGGTTCGTCTTCCTGGCCATGGCGCCGTTCATGCCCCGGGAGCGGCTCACGAAGATCTTCGGCGGCGACCTGCTCGCCGACGAGGCGCAGATCCCCGGCTACCGCGAGCTGCTCGGCGTGGACGGGCACAAGCCGTTCGAGTGCGTCGGGGAGGTCGAGGAGTCGGTGGTGGCGCTCGGCCTGCTCGCCGAGCAGGACCAGTGGCGCGATGCCCCGGTGGTACGGGCCCTGGTGGCGGCGGTGCCCGACACCGCCTGGTCGACCGCGGCCACCTCGGACGTCTTCACCCCGGCCGGCCCCACCTTCGTCCCCCCCGCCTACGCCAAGGCCCTGACCACCCTCGCCTGACCCCGACCTCACCCGCGCGCCGCCCGTCGGCGTTGATCATGAGGTTGGCTGGACGGTTTGTCCGATCCGCCGCCGCCAACCTCATGATCAACACCTCCCCGGGTGGCAGGGGTTAGGGGGTGCGGACGGCGTCTAGGGCCAGCAGGGCGACGTGGAGGGAGAGGCACGCCTCGACCGAGTCGAGGTCGACGTCGAGGATCCGGCCGATCCGGGCCAGCCGCTCGTAGAACGCCGGCCGGGACAGGTGCGCCGCAGCGGCCGCCGCCGACTTGTTCCGGCCCTGTTCCAGGTACGCCCGCAGGGTGCCGAGCAACTGCTCCCTGGGATGCCGGGCGTCGTACGCAAGCAGCGCGCCGAGTTCCCGTTCCACGAAGGTCTGCAGGCGCGGCTCGTCCCGCAGCAGGTGCAGCAGGCCGGCCAGGCCGACGTGCGGCAGCCGGAAGATCGGCAGGTCCCGCCGGTCGCGCCGGGCCGCGTCAGCGATCTGCCGCCCCTCGACCAGCGAGCGGCCCGCCTCCCGCAGGCTGGCCACACCCGATCCGGCGGCGATGATCACGGGTGCCGGACCGGCCACCCGCGGCGGGACCGGGGTCGACCGGGGCGAGCCGTCGCCACCGCGGGACGCGCCGACGGCGACGGGACGGGCGGCCGCGTCCACCGGGCGCGGGGCGGGCCGGGGGCCCGGCGGGCGGGCCGGGGTGGCGTCGAGGCGTACCCGGCGGAGCGCGGCGGCGAACGCGGCGAGCGCCTTCTCCTCGGCGGCCGGGTCGGCGAGGGCGAGCAGCACGCCCACCGCCTGGTCGTCGACGGCACTGGTCAGGGCGGTGAGCTTGGCTTCCCGGAGGGCCTGGCCGACCGACTCGGCGAGGTCGCGCAGCCGGGCCAGGCCGGCGTCCGGGCCCGGCTCACCGGCCTCCGCTGCGTCGTCGGTCCGGTACCGCACCACGACGCCGACCAGGTGGCGGCGGTCCAGCGTCACGCCGAGCGCCTTGGCCCGCAGCGCGACCTCGTCGACCGGACGGGAGTGGTCGATCAACGCGGTGAGCAGGGTCCGGTGGATCTGCCGTTCCAGCCCCTCGGCGTCCCGCCGGATCAGCCGGCCGAGGGCGAGGGTGGAGGCGGCCCGCTCGACGAGGATGGTGAGCCGGGTGGGCGGGGTCCCCGGCCCGACCGGGGCGACGTCCCGGCCCGCCGGTGCAGGCCACCCCGCCACCGGTGCGGCACCGGACCCGGGGATCACGTCGGCGGGCGCCGGGTCCGTCCCGGGCGCGTCCTCACGCTGCGGGCCGTCCGGCCGCCCGGCGTCGGTCCCGTCGACCGGCGGCGCGTCGTCGGTCGCCACCAGCCGGTCGGGGCCGTCGGTGGTCAGCTCGCCGCCGGCCGGCCAGCGCAGCAGCAGCCGCCCCCAGTCCTCGCCCCGGGCCCCCACGGTGGTGACCAGCCACCCGCTGTCCGGGTCGTATGCGGTCCGCCCGGCGGGACGGATCCGCCGCGAGTGCTGCTCCCAGCCGTCGAGCAGCAGCTCGGCGCTCTCCCCCGCCGGGTCGTACGCGAGCACCCGTCGGGAGAGGTTCTCCAGCACCACCGGGCACCCGGACAGCTCGGCGGCCTGCCGCACCACCTCTTCCGGGCCGGCGCCCTCCACCGAGAGTTCGGTGAACCGCTGATGGATCTCCTCGGTGGCCCGCAGCTCGGTGAGCTGGGCGTCCACGATCAGCGCGTGCACCGCCTCGGTGATCCGGACGAACGGGGTGGCCCGGCGCAGCTCGACCAGGGGCAGCCCGCGCCGCTCGGCGGCGGCTGCCATCACCCGGGGCACCCCGCTGATGTAGCGGCGACCGAGCTCGACCACGAGCCCGGAGACCCCGACGTCGGCCAGATCACCGATGAACGCGCGCAGTCCCGCGTCGTCCGCGGGCAGCCCGATGCCGGTGGTGAGCACGAGTTCCCCACCACCGAGCAGGGTGGCGATGTCCGGCACCTCGGCCACGTGCACCCAGCGGACCGGCCGGTCCAGGCCCGCGTCGCCCGCGACCAGGCGCGGGGCGCCGTGGCGTACCGGCACCAGGGCGAGGACTTCACGGACGGTAGGGAACACGGGCGACACGCTACCCTGCGTCACCGCCGATCTCGAGTACCGGTTGTCTGCCCGGCCGCCGGCCGTGTCGCGGGGGCCCAGGGCGACCATGACCAGCCGAAAAGGGCAGGTCCCCCTGGGGGCGGGCGGCACCCGGCCGGCCCCGGGTCACAGCGGGTCATCACGGCCCAGTTCCCAGCAGGCCACTGCGGTGGCTGCGGCGACGTTGAGCGAGTCCACCCCGCGCCGCATCGGGATCACCACCCGCACGTCGCTGGCGGCCATGGCGGCCCGGGTCAGCCCGGCGCCCTCGGCGCCCATCAGCAACGCCGCCCGGGTCCGCTGGCCGGCGTCCAGCCGCTGAATCGGCACCGCGTCCGGCGCGGGCGTCATCGCCAGCACCGTGAAACCCGCCGCCCGGACCTGGGCGAGGCCGTCCGGCCAGGGCTCCAGCTTTGCGTACGGGATGGCGAAGACCTCACCCATGCTGACCCGGACGCTGCGCCGGTAGAGCGGGTCGGCGCAGGTCGGGGAGAGCAGCACGGCGTCCACGCCGAGCGCGGCCACGGCCCGGAAGATCGCCCCGAGGTTGGTGTGGTTGTTGACGTCCTCCAGGATCACCACCCGGCGGGCGTCGGCCAGCACCTCGGCGGCGGCGGGCAGCGGCTTGCGGTGGAACGAGGCGAGCACCCCCCGGTGCACGTGGAAGCCGGTGGCGCGCTGCAGCACCTCCGGGGTGGCCGCGTAGACGGGGGTGTCGCCGGTGTCGAGGTCGGCGAGCTGGTCGACCCGCTTGGCGTCGACCAGGTACGACCGGGCCGGGTAGCCGGCCCGCAGCGCCCGCCGCAGCACCAGCTCCCCCTCGGCGATGAACAGGCCGTGCGGGGGCTCCCAGCGGGTCCGCAGCTCCACGTCGGTCAGCGCGCGGTAGTCGGCGATCCGGTCGTCGTCGGGGTCGGTGATCTCGTGGACGGGCACCGGACGATTGTGCCTGGCCGGCGCGCGGGCCCCGGGTACCGGGCAGCTGCCGCCAGCCGTTCTCGGGTGGTGGGCGGCCCGCGGCCGCCCCACCCACCTCACGCCCGCACGTAGCGCAGCAGCACCGACCGGCCGTCGAAGCCCCGAGTCTCGATCAGCCGCAGGTCGAGCCGGTCCTTGTCGGGGAAGACCGGGGTGCCGCCGCCGAGCACCACCGGGTGCACGACCACCTGGTACTCGTCGATGAGGCCCAGGCCGGTCAGCGCGGCCGCGGCAGCGGAGCCTCCGGTGAGCAGCAGGTCCTTGCCGGGTGGGGCCTTCAGCTCGGCGATCTCGGTGGCGAGGTCGCGGCCGATCACCCGGGCGTCGTACTCGGCGCTCTCCAGGCTCCGCGAGATGACGATCTTCGGGGTACGCCGCCAGATTGGGGCGAAGCGCAGGTTGTGCGGATCCTGGGAAATCTGCTCCGCGCGCGGCCAGTACCAGGACATCAACCCCCACACCTTGCGGCCGTAGAGAAAGGCGTCAGCCCGGTCGCACAGTTCGAGGGAGTACGCCGAGAGCTCCGGTGCCATGACCGGCCAGTCGAATTCGCCGTTCGGTCCCTCGATGAAGCCGTCGACGGACTGGTGCACCCAGTAGACGAGCTTGCGCATGGTGTCCTCCTGCTCGGTGGCGCCCGGCGGGCGCGCTCACGGGTGGGTCGGCGCCGCCGGATGGGATCCGACACCCCGCGCGGATTTTTTTCCGACCGAAGTTGCGCCCGGCGGCTACCGTGCCGACCCGTGGCCCGTTCCGTGATGATCGCCCTGGTCGGGATCGACGGCTCCGGCAAGAGCACCCAGGCCCGAGCGCTCGCCCGCCGGCTGACCGCCCGAGGCGTGCCGGCGGCCTACTTCGAGAACGCGGGCGGGCGGCCGCTGTGGAACCGGCTCGCCCGGACGCTGGGCCGCCCGGACGGGGTGGCGCTGTTCGGCCGTACCCTCTATCCGGCGCTGGAGGCGGCGGTCCGCGCGGTCGCGATGGCCCGCACGGTGCTGGTCAGCCGGCTGACCGGGCGGACGGCGGTGCTGGACCGGTGGACCTGGTGCCAGTATGTGATCATGGCGGCCCGCGGCGACCGGGGGCGGCGGGCGGTCCGGGCGGTGTACCGGATCTTTCCGCGACCGACGGTGGTCTGCTTCCTGGCGACCGCGCCGGAGGTCGCCCGGCGGCGGGTCATGGCCCGTGGCATCGACACCGAGGAGCAGGGCCACCTGCGCGCGCTGGACGCCGCCTACCGGGCACTGCCCGAGTTCGGGTCGTTCGTGGTGGTCGACGGCGACGGCGACCCGGACGAGGTCGCGGCGGTGCTGGACCGGATGGTGTCGCCCCTGCTCCGCTGCTGACCGGGCTAGATTCCGAAGGTGGAGTACCACCTGGTCGACCGGCTGCCCACGGTCGAGGAGTTCGTCGCCGTCACCACCGCCGTCGGCTGGATCGAGGCGTACGACCCGGCGGCCATCCCGGCCTCGCTGGCCGCCTCGCTGCACGGGGTGGTGGCGGTCGAGGGCGACCGGGTGATCGGGGTCGGCCGGCTGATCGGCGACGGCGCGATCTACTACTACCTGCAGGACCTCGCCGTGGTGCCGGAACGGCAGCGGCGCGGGGTGGGCGCGGCGATCCTCGGCCGGCTGGAGGAGTGGATCGCCGGCCGGGCCTCGTCCCGCACCTTCGTCGGCCTGTTCGCCACCGGGGAGTCGGTCAGCCTCTACCGCCGCTTCGGCTACGCCGTCCACGACGAGATGACCGGCATGTTCCGCGTCGGCCCCGCCAAGCGGGCTGAGCGGTAAGGAGGGGCTCCCGGTCAACGCCTCCGGCGGAGCCGGGGCCCCGTCCTGACCGCTCAGCCGCGGCCGCGGCCCTGGAGCCAGCGCAGGAGGTCCTGCGGGATGCCCTGGTCCTGCTGCTGTCGCTGCTGCGGCTGCGGGCTCGGCTGCGGCCGGGGGCGCTGCGGGTCGCCGGCCAGCTCCTGGCTCGGCGCGGTGAAGTCCTTCACCGGCTTGCCGTTCACCGCCGTCCGGATCACCCGGGCGACCGCGTCGATCACCTTCGCCTGGACCGCCGAGCCGACCAGATCGGTCGAGTCGTCGGGGTTGGCCGCGATGCCCGCGACGGCCACCTGCGGGGTGAACCCGACGAAGGTCTCGGTGGCGTTCTGCTCGGAACTACCGGTCTTGCCGGCGACCGGCCGGCCGACGATCCCGTCCACCGAGGTGGCGGTGCCGCCGTTGCACTGCCCGTACGCGGACTGCTGGCCGACCGGGCAGCGGGCCGCGTCGGTGGCGGCCCGGGCGATGTCGGTGTCCAGGACCTTCCGACAGGACGGCTGGCCGACGTCGACCTTCTCGCCGTTGGCCGCGGTCACCGAGACGACCGGCAGCGGGGAGCAGTACGTCCCCTCGGAGGCCACGGTGGCGTACGCGTTGGCCAGGTCGAGCGGAGTGGTGGCGGCGACGCCCAGGGTGAACGCGCCCCAGTTGGCCGCGTTGTCCCTGGCGAAGGCGGCGTCGGACTCGGCCCGGAAGGTGATGCCGAGCCGCTGCGCCATCTCCACCACCTTGTCCTCGCCGACCTGCTCGGCCAGCCAGACGAAGTACGTGTTCACGGAGCGGCCGAAGCCGTCCCACATCATCCGGTAGCCGTCCATCCACTGCGGGTTGGCGTTGGCCGGGCACCACTTGCCGTCGCAGTTGCCCTCCGCGTCGGAGCCGTAGCGGGTGGGCAGCTTGGCCGGCGCGTCGAAGCCGGTGGCGAGCGGCTTGCCGGCCTCCAGCGCGGCGAGCATGGTGAACAGCTTGAACGTCGACCCCGCCTGGTAGCCGTCGACGCTGGCGCCACCGGAGATCAGCGGGTTGACGGTGTTCGGGTGGTTGGCCTGCCCGGCCGGGTTGTCGGCCAGGCTGTAGTGCCGGTTGACCGCCATGGCGAGCACCCGGCCGGTGCCGGGCTCGACCGCCGCGATCGGCAGGGCACGCTTGTTGTCGTACCCGTAGACGGCGGTGGCCCGCTGCTGCGCGGTCGCCTGGATCTTCGGGTCAAGCGTGGTGATGACCGTGTACCCGCCGCGGCGCAACGCCTGCTCGCGCTCCTTGACGGTGTTGCCGAAGGCCGGCTGGGTCAGCCACCACTGGCGCAGGTAGTCGCAGAAGAAGCCCCAGTCGTCGTGGCCCTGGGAGACCGCGGTGCAGCCGTTGGGCTGGGCGGTCGGGTGCAGGGTAAGCGGCTCCGCCTTGGCCGCGGCGGCCTGCTGCGCGCTGATCGCGTGGGTCGCCACCATCGAGTCGAGCACGTACGCCCGGCGCTGGAGCGCCTTGTCCTTGTTCCCGTCGATCGGGCTGTACTCGTCGGGCGACTGGACCAGGCCGGCGAGCAGGGCCGCCTCGCCCAAGGTCAGGTCGGCGGGTGCCTTGCCGAAGTAGCGCTGGCTGGCCGCGGCAACGCCGTACGCGCCGGAGCCGAAGTAGGCGATGTTGAGGTAGCGGTTGAGGATCTCGTCCTTGCTGAGGGTCTTCTCCAGCGCCGACGCGTACCGGATCTCCTGGATCTTGCGCCCGACGGTCTGCTCGGTGGCCGCCTGCCGCTCCTCGGCCGTGCGGGTGGGGTCGGTCTTGAGCACGTTGCGGACGTACTGCATGGTCAGCGTGGAGCCGCCCTGCTCGGTTCCGCCGCCCTTCACGTTGGCGACCAAGGCGCGGACCATGCCACGCAGATCGGCGCCACCGTGCTGGTAGAAGCGGCGGTCCTCGGCGGCCACGATCGCCTGGCGCATCACCGGAGCGATCTCCGCCAGCGGCACGTCCGTCCGGTTGACGTCGTAGAACGTGGTGATCAGCGTCTTGCCGTCGTTGGCGTAGAGGTAGGAGCGCTGCGGCTGCGCGGGGGTACGCAGCGCGTCGGGCAGCTGCGCGTACGCGCCCAGCACCGACTTGGTGACCAACCCGCCGATCAGATTGCCGGGCAGGGCGGCGACCGCGAGGACGAGCCCGGCGAGGACGCCGGCGAGGAGCACGGTGAACAGGCGCGACAGCGGCGACCGGGGAGACGGCATGGCCACCAGGATTGCCGCAAACACCGCTATCCGACCACCCCGCCAGGCAACTGTCAGTTACCTCACGGCGACCTCCCAGCCACCCCGGCCCCGTGATCATGAGGTTACCGGCGATGTCGATCTCCCCGGCCGCCGCCAACCCTCATGATCGGCGGCGGCTGGGCCGGGGCGGTCAGGTGGGGAGGGGGCCTTCGGGGGTGGTGGGGGTGGTGGGATTGGTGGGGGCGGCCACGACACTGGCGGCGATGGCGTCGCGGGCGATGGCGGCGGGCACCAGGCGCCCGGACCGGTAGCCGATACCGATCCCGGAGACCAGCACGAAGATCGCACCGAAGGTCTGCAACGAGCCGATCAACGAGCCGGCCAGGCCGAGCAGCGGGGCGGCGATCATCAGCATGATCCCGTCCCCGTAGGAGAACATCCCGGACCGGGCGACCGACCACCCGGTCAGGAACCAGCCCACGCTGTAGCAGGTGGCGCCGAACAGGACGAGGGTGCGTGCGGTGGTGCCGAAGACGGGCGCCTCCTGGGCCATCCCGGCGAAGGGCAGCATCAACACCGTGCCGGCGATGCTCACCAGCAGCCCGGCCGCGGCGATCCGCCGGCACCGGGTGGCGGCGAGCAGGCCGGTGAGCGCCAGCAGCGCGAGCAGCCCGAGCCAGACCGCGGCCACCCAGCCGACCAGGTAGAGCGGATTACCGTCGGCCGGGTAAGGGTCGTTGCCCACCCCGCCGTCGCTAGCCATCGCCACCAGGCCGTAGAGGATCGCGTACGCGGGCAGCAGCCAGACCGCCGCGCGGGCGAACCGGCGTACCGACCAGGCCCAGCTCGCGTTGGTGGCGGGGGCGGCCGGACCCGGCTCGGAGACGAACGGCAGCACCCCGAACCCGCCCCCGGTACGCCGGCTGCCGAGCGGTCCGGCGGGATCGTGCGCGCCGGGGAACTGGTCCTTGGAGAACAGCTCCTTGGAGAAGAGGTCCTTGGAGAACAGCCTGTTCGCCGGATCCTTCATGCCTCACCTCGTTCCGCCCGCGGGCGGCGCGGAACGCGTACGGCGCCCCGGTTCCTGGTCACCACCCGTCCTCAGACCGATCGTGGCAGGCACCGGGGCGCCGTATGAGGCTTTCTCGCTTTTGCCGTCCGGGCTCGGACGACAGTCCGGCTCAGCCCCGTTCGCGCTGGTCCGAGGGGTCGTTGAGCAGGCTCTCCGGGGAGACCGGCTCGGGGGCCGGCAGCCCCTGCGGGCCCTTGCCACCGGTGGCCTGCGCCTCGGCGACGCGTACCTCGTCGTGGATCTCCTGCGCGGCGGTGGCCGCGGCCTGCGCGGCCTCGGCGGCCTCCCGCTCCACCTCGCCGGCGCCCCGGCTGGCCTCCGGCGACGGCACGTCGCCGACCATGTTGGCCAGGCCGCCCAGCGCGCCACCCATCCCCTCCAGCGCCTTGGTCAGCTCGGCCGGAACGATCCAGACCTTGTTGGCCGAACCGTTGGCGATCTGCGGCAGCGCCTGCAGGTACTGGTAAGCGAGCACCTTCTGGCTCGGGTTGGCCTGGTGGATCGCGTCGAAGACGGTACGGATCGCCTTGGCCTGGCCCTCCGCCTGGAGGATCCGGGCCTGCCGGTCACCGTCGGCGCGCAGCACCGCGGCCTGCTTCTCACCCTCGGCGGTGAGGATCTGCGACTGCTTGAGACCCTCGGCGTTGAGGATCGCCGCGCGGCGGTCCCGCTCGGCGCGCATCTGCTTCTCCATCGAGTCACGGATGCTCGGCGGCGGCTCGATCGCCTTGATCTCGACCCGGGTGACCTTGATGCCCCACCGGCCGGTGGTCTCGTCGAGCACGCCGGACAGGTGCCGGTTGATCTCCTCCCGGCTGGTCAGCGCCCGCTCCAGGTCCAGCGAACCGATCACGTTGCGCAGCGTGGTGACGGTGAGCTGCTCGATGGCCTGGAGGAAGTTCGAGATCTCGTAGGTGGCGCGGACCGAGTCGACCACCTTGAAGTAGAGCACGGTGTCGATCGAGACGACGAGGTTGTCCGAGGTGATCACCGGCTGCGGCGGGAAGCTGACCACCTGCTCCCGCATGTCGACCTTGGTACGCACGGCGTCGATGTACGGCACCAGCAGGTTCAGGCCCGGGTTCAAGGTCCGCTTGTACCTGCCCAGGCGTTCCACCACGTCCTGGCGCTGCTGCGGCACGATTCGCACCGCCTTGACCAACGTGACCACGACGATCACGGCAACCGCGATCAACACGATCGCTGCAAACTCCATACCGCTCACCTTTTCGCTTCGGGCAGCCCGCCCGGGGTGGAAATGTCGTCCTGCCAGACCAGGGCGATGGCGCCCCGGACCTTTATCACCTGCACCCGCTCACCAGCGGCGTAGCTACGCGTCGCGTCGTACGCCCGGGCGCTCCACAGCTCACCGTCGATCTTGACGAGACCCCGCTCGGCGTCCACCGGCTCCAGCACCAGCGCCGTGGCCCCCTCGAGCGCCTCGATGCCGAACGACTGCCCGCCGCTCTCCAGCGAGGGGCGGGCGTGCCGCCGGATCACCGGCCGGACCACCGCCACGCAGAGCGCGGAGACCACGGCGAAGACCAGCGCCTGGACCGCGACCGGGGCACCGAGCGCGGCCGCCCCGGCGGCGGCGAACGCCCCGGCCGCGAACATGATCAGGAACAGCGTCGTCGTGAAAATCTCGGCGACCGCCAGCACCACACCCAACACGATCCACAACACGGCGTCCACCCCACGATCGTGACACGTCCACGCACGCGATAACGAACCGAGATGATCGAGATGCGTAGCGCGCACACCGCCGGCCTCAGCCGGGGGGTGGGGATTGCCGGTCAACCCCGCGCGGACAGTAGATGGCACGCGGCTGTATATTGTTCTTGTGTCCGTGACATTGCGGTCGAACAGCAACGTCGTCTTCCAATGCGCCTTCCATGTGGTGTGGTGCTCGAAGTACCGGCGCCGGGTGCTTGGCGGGCTGGTCGAGGAGCGGTTGAAGCAGCTAATCGGTGAGGTGGTGGAGGAGAAGGGGGCGTGGCTGGTGGGGTTGGAGGTCATGCCCGACCAGGTGCATCTTCTGGTGGAGGTCGACCCGCAGTACGGCGTCCATAAGTTGGTCAAGGCGGTCAAGGGGCGCACGTCTCGGGTGTTGCGGGAGGAGTTCCCGTCGCTGCGTTCGCGGCTGCCCACCTTGTGGACGAACTCGTACTTTGTGGCGACCACCGGTGGTGCTCCGTTGGCTGCGGTGGACGAGTATGTCGCGCAGCAGAAGGGTCGTTGAGTGCTGACCGGTCGCCGCTACCTGCTCGCGTTCACGCCGGAGCAGGCTGCCTACGCGGAGACGGTGGGCGCGATCTGCCGGACGGTGTGGAACACCGCGTTGGAGCAGCGCCGTGAGTACCGCCGCCGTGGCGCATTCGTCGGCTACAACGAGCAAGCCCGGCAGATGGCTGAGGCGAAGAGGGACCCGCACTGTACGTGGCTGGCCGACGCGCCGTCGCACACGTTGCAGCAGACCCTGCGGGACCTGGAGCGGGCGTGCAAAACGCACGGGACGTGGAAGGTGCGGTGGCGGTCCAAGGCGCGTACCGCTCCGTCGTTCCGGTTTCCCGACCCGCAGCACATTGCCGTACGGCGACTCAACCGGCGGTGGGGTGAGGAGCGGCTGCCGAAGTTCGGGCCGGTGCGTTTCCGGTGGTCCCAACCATTGGGTGGCGCAGTCCGCAACGCCACGGTCTCCCGCGACGGTGACCGCTGGTACATCTCGTTCTGCGTCGAGGACGGCCTTGCCGAGGCCGCGCCGAACGGTAAACCGCCGATCGGCGTCGACCGGGGTGTGGCCGTCGCGATCGCCACATCTGACGGCGGTCTGGATGACCGCGCTTTCGTCACCCCGGGCGAGGCCGCAAGGCTCAGGCGATTGCAGCAGCGCCTGTCCCGGTCACTACGGGTTCATGGCCGTAACCACGGATCGAACCGCCGCGACAACGTACGCGCCGAGATCGGCCGGCTCAACGCCCGCATCCGGCACCGGCGGGCCGACTTCGTCACGCAGGAAGCCGTACAACTTGTGCGCGACCACGGCCTGGTCGCCGTCGAGCGACTGCGGATCAAGAACATGACCGCCAGCGCACGGGGCACAGTCGAGCAGCCCGGTCGCAACGTGCGTCAGAAGGCTGGCCTGAACCGGGCCATCCTGTCGAAGGGTTGGGGCGGGTTCCTGCTCAAGCTGGAACACGCCGCCCGCTACCACGGAGCCAAGATCGAGAAGGTCAACCCCGCGTACACGTCGCAAACCTGCAACGCCTGCAAGCATGTCGCCCCGGAATCCCGCGAGAGCCAAGCGGTCTTCCGATGCGTTGCCTGCGGGCACCAGGACCACGCCGACGTGAACGCGCCCAAGAACATACTCGCCGCCGGGCTGGCGGTCACAGGGCGTGGAGACCTCGCCGTTGGGCGGTCTGCGAAGCGCCAACCACCCGCAGGGCTCGCGGCGTGAACACGCCTCAGCCACGGGAATCCCCCGCCGGCAGGCATGGGGAGGAAGTCAACTCCTAAGCTCGGCACCGCCGATCGCGACGAGGAGGACCACCATGGCTCTGCTGCCCGAGACCGCCCGACAGGTGTACGCGCTCGTCGCGCGGGCCCAGGCGGAGGGGCGCGGACCGTCGCTCGCCCTCGGGGTGATCCGGGACGGCGCGCTCGCCCACCTCGCGGTCGCCGGCGAGCACCCCCGACCGGACGAGGACCTGCAGTACCGAATCGGCTCGATCAGCAAGACCATGACGGCCGTGCTGGTCATGCAGCAGCGCGACGCCGGCCGGCTGGCCCTGGACGACCCGCTGGAGCGGCACCTGCCCGGCACCCCGGTGGGCGCGCTCACCCTGCGCCAGCTGCTCGGGCACGCCAGTGGCCTGCAGCGCGAGCCGGACGGGCAGTGGTGGGAGCGGACCGCGGGCGCCGACCTGGCCACCCTGCTCGCGGGGCTGACCCCGGACAAGATCGCCCACCCGCCGCACCGTGTCTACCACTACTCCAACCTTGCGTACGGGCTGCTCGGCGGGGTGCTGGAACGGATCACCGGGACCCCCTGGGCCGAGTTGTTCCGCGACCGGATCCTCGAACCGCTGGGGATGCGGCGCACCACGTACCACCCGACCGAGCCGTACGCCCGGGGCTATGTGGTCCACCCCTGGCACGACACGCTGCGCGAGGAGCCCCGCACCGACACCGACGCGATGGCCCCGGCCGGCCAGCTCTGGTCGACGGTGGCGGACCTGGGCCGGTGGGCGGCGTTTCTGGCCGACCCGGCCCCGGACGTGCTCGCGCCGGCCACGCTCACCGAGATGTGCGCGCCCGTGGTGATCAGCGACCTGGACTCGTGGACCGGCGGCCACGGTCTCGGCCTGGAGCTCTACCGGGTCGGCGACCGGGTGTACGTGGGGCACGGCGGCTCGATGCCCGGGTACGTCGCCGGCCTCGCCGTGCACAGGCCCGGCCGGACCGCCGTCGTCGACTTCGCCAACGCGTACGGCCTCAGCCGCGGGCACCACGTCGTCGGCCTGGCCCGCGAGGTGCTCACCCTGGTGCTGGACGCCGAGCCGACCCCGCCCGCCCCGTGGCGGCCGGCCACGGCGCCTGCGGCGGGCCTGGCCGAGCTGACCGGCCGCTGGTGGTGGATGGGCCTCGAGTACGAGCTGCGCTCCGACCCGGCCGGCGACCTGCTGGCCGGCCCGGTCGGCCGGCCGATCCTCCGGTTCACCGCCGAGGGCCCGGACCGCTGGCGGGGCCGATCCGGCTCCCAGGACGGCGAGATCCTCACCGTGATCCGCGACGAGGCCGGCCGCCCGGTCGCCCTCGACCTCGCCACCTTCGTCTTCACCCGCACCCCCGACCAGGAACCCTGACCCACGACCCACCCCGCGTGTTGCTGCATGCCAGCCGGTCGCCGCAGGCCCGCCGGTCGCCGCAGGCCGACCCGGCCGCCGCAGGCCGACCCGGCCGCCGCAGGCCGGCCGATCTGGCAGAAAGGGATCCAGCCGCTACGAACTTGATGATGTGAACGACTCACCCCCGATCCGTTCACATCATCAAGTTCGTAGCACCACTGAGGTCACCATCTCCGGACCGCCGGCACCGAGCCACGCAGCCGACGCACGACGGGGCCGGGGGCGACCGTGCCCGGCGGAGGGATCAAGCCTGACCGCCCGGAGCCGGGCACGGTCGCCCCCGGCCCTCAAGCGCAACCACTACACAGGGTCGGTGACGAAATCGATCAACCGCTCCATCGCGTTGATCAACGGCGTCTCCACGTCCGCGAAGCTGTCCACCCGGGACAGGATGTGCCGCCACATGTCCGCCGGCTCGGCCACCCCGAGGGCCGCGCAGACCCCCTCCTTCCAGGGCCGTCCCGGCGGCACCACCGGCCAGGCCGGGATGCCCAGCGCCGTCGGCTTCACCGCCTGCCACACGTCCACGTACGGGTGGCCGGTGACCAGCACGTGCGGCGAGGTCACCGCCGCCACGATCCGGCTCTCCTTGGAGCCCGGCACGAGGTGGTCGACGAGCACGCCGAGCCGGCGGCCCGGACCGGGGTCGAAGGCGCGTACCTCGGCGGCGAGGGCGTCGATGCCGTCCAGGGGCTCCACCACCACGCCCTCGATCCGCAGGTCGTCGCCCCAGATCCGCTCGACCAGCGCCGCGTCGTGCACGCCCTCGACCCAGATCCGGCTGGCTTTGGCGACCTGGGCCCGCACGTTGTCGAGCGCGATCGAGCCGGAGGCGGTCCGCCGCCGGGCGGCGGGCACCGGGGCGCGTACCGGGCGGCGCAGGGTGACGGGCTGGCCGTCGAGCAGGAACGCGGCCGGGAGCAGTGGGAAGTTGCGTCGCCGGCCGTGCCGGTCCTCCAGCACCACCGCGCCGGACTCGAAGCCGACGACCACGCCGCAGAACCCCGAGTCGGCGTCCTCGACGACCAGGTCCGGTTCGGCGTCCACCTCCGGGGTGACCTTCCGCCGCCGCCAGTCCCCCGCCAGCACGTCCTCGCCGTATCGCCCCGCCATGTCGATCACGCTAATCGGCGGCCCGGCGTGTCGCCCGCCGACGCGCCGCCGCGGCCGCTGGTCGACGGCCGGCGCCGGCCAAGAACCGGGCGAAGCGGGCAGTTGGGGGCAGGTCACGCCGCCGGAGCGGCAGCCGAGACAGGGGCGGCGGGGAACACGTACCCTTTCGGCATGTCCTCCCCCGCAACGGGCGCGGCCACCCTGGCTCCGCGCCGGTCGAGCCGGTTGGTTGCCTGGGTACGCGCCTGGCGGGCCGGCCTGGTGCCGTTCGACGAGGTCGCCGAGGCGATCGCCGGAGACGAGGAGCACCTGGTCGCCGACGCCCCCGGCACCTGGACCGACGTGTCCCTGCGGGAGGCACTGCCCAGCTTGGCGAAGCTCTCCCCGGACGAGATCCGCCTGGTGCTGCCCGCCCCGGGCGACCCGCGCGGGCTGCCCGGCCCGGGCGACTTCGCCGGCGCGGCGCTGCTCGCCGGCGAGGCGGTGGTGGCCAGCGGGCTCGGGCTGGTCCCGGAGGTGCGCAGCCACACCTCCGGTTCCGGGATGACCTGGGAGACGGTGCTGTGGCGGGTGTACCCGCTGCCGGCGGACGCGCCGAAGGCGTCCCTCGCGGTGCCCGGCGCGGCCGAGGCCGAGGCCGAGCTGGCGGTCGCGCTCGCCGAGACGACCGCCGCGCTCACCCGGCTGGATGTGGCCCAGTGGCGGCCCGAGCTGGCCGGCGCCCTCGCGGCGCTGCGCCGCCCCGACGGTACGACCGACCTGCCCCCCGGGTTCGACCCGCGGGCCCGCCGGCTGTTCGCCCGCGCCGCGGTGCTGGACCGGGTGCTGGCCCTGGCCGGGGAGAGCGCCCCGGGCGGAGCGGTCAACACCTACGAGGCGCAGCAGCGGGACGCCGCGCTGCGCCCGCTGACCACCGCCTGCCGGCAGGCGCTGGTGGCCGCCTGCAACGCCCCGTTGCGTCCCTGATCGCGGGCCGTCTGTCCGGCGGCCCTCCGCCGTCTAGACCTCGTCGATCAGGTCGGCGATCGAGTCGACGATCCGGGACGGCCGGTACGGGTAGCGTTCCGCCTCGGCCCGCGAGCTGATCCCGGTGAGCACCAGGATCGTCTCCAGCCCGGCCTCCAGGCCGCAGAGGACGTCGGTGTCCATCCGGTCGCCGATCATCGCGGTGCTCTCCGAGTGCGCGTCGATGGTGTTCAACGCCGAGCGCATCATCATCGGGTTGGGCTTGCCGACGAAGTACGGCTCCACCCCGGTCGCCTTGGAGATCATCGCGGCCACCGAGCCGGCGGCCGGCAGCGCGCCCTCGATCGACGGGCCGGTCGCGTCCGGGTTGGTGCAGATGAACCGGGCCCCGTCGTTGATCAGCCGGATCGCCTTGGTGATCGCCTCGAAGCTGTAGGTGCGGGTCTCCCCGAGCACCACGTAGTCCGGGGCGAAGTCGCTGAGCACGTACCCCACCGCGTGCAGGGCCGTGGTCAGCCCGGCCTCGCCGATCACGTACGCGGTGCCGCCCGGGCGCTGGTCGGCCAGGAACTGGGCGGTGGCCAGGGCGGACGACCAGATCGCCTCCTCCGGCACGTCGAGTCCCATCCGGGCCAGCCGGGCCTGCAGGTCCCGTGGGGTGTAGATCGAGTTGTTGGTCAGCACCAGGAACGGCTTGCCGGAGGCACGCAGCTTCTTGATGAACTCGGGCGCACCGGGCACCGGCTGGCCCTCGTGCACCAGCACGCCGTCCATGTCGGTGAGCCAGCTCTGCACCGGCTTGCGGTCATGCATGTGTCGTCCCAGGGGTGTCGGAGGTTGGTCGGGCTCAGGGGCGGCGGGCCGGGGGCACGCAGCACAACGCCGGGCAGGTGTCCCAGATGGGCAGCTCGCCGAGGCGGCGGACGAGCCGTTCGCCGGCCGGGGCGGTGCGTTCCAGCACCAGCTCGCGGACCATCGCCACGAAGCGCGGGTCGGTGCCCGGGGTGCCGGCCCGGACGAAGTCGAGGCCGAGCTGCTTGGCCGTCTCCAGCGCCTCGGTGTCCAGGTCCCAGACCACCTCCAGGTGGTCGGAGACGAACCCGATCGGGCTGATCACCACGCCGGTCACGCCCTGCTCGGCGAGGTCGGCCAGGTGGTCGTTGACGTCCGGCTCCAGCCACGGCACCTGCGGCGGCCCGGAGCGGCTCTGCCAGACCAGGTCGTACGGCAGGTCCGGCGCCGCGGCGGCGTGCACCAGCCGGGCGGTCTCCGCGAGCTGGGCGGTGTACCGGCCGCCGTGCGGGCCGGCGGTGGCGGCCGCCGAGACCGGGATGGAGTGCGCGGTGAACACCACTCGGGTGCTGTCCCGCTTGGCCGGGTCGAGCTGCGCCAGTGCCGCCCGCACCGCGTCGGCGTGCGGCTCGACGAAGCCGGGGTGGTCCCAGAACTGGCGCAGCTTCTCGATCAGCGGGGCGTCCGGGCCGACCGTGGCCCGGGCGGCGGCGATGTCCTCCTGGTACTGCCGGCACGAGGAGTAGCCACCGTAGGCGCTGGTGACGAAGGCGAGGGCCCGCTGCACGCCGTCGTCGCGCATCCGCGCCACGGTGTCGGCGAGCATCGGGTCCCAGTTGCGGTTGCCCCAGTAGACCGGCAGGTCGACGCCGTTGGCGGCGAAGTCCGCGCGGATCGCCGCGAGCAGGTCCCGGCACTGCTGGTTGATCGGGGAGACCCCGCCGAAGTGCAGGTAGTGCTCGGCGACCTCGGCGAGCCGCTCCGGTGGCACGCCCCGCCCCCGGGTGACGTTCTGCAGGAAGGGCAGCACGTCCTCGGGCCGCTCGGGGCCGCCGAAGGAGACCAGCACCAACGCGTCGTACGCCATGGGCTCATTCTCTCCCGCCCAGGATGACGGGGATGCGACGCCCCCTGGGTGCGGATGTGGAGAGGGGCCCCTTGCTGCGCCGGAGGCGTCAGCAAGGGGCCCCTCTCGGCGGCTCAGGAGCCGATCGCGTGGTAGCCGCCGTCGACGTGGACGATCTCGCCGGTGGTGGCCGGGAACCAGTCCGACAGCAGCGCCAGGCAGGCCCGGGCGGCCGGCTCCTGGTCGGTGAGGTTCCAGCCCAGCGGCGCGCGCTCGGCCCAGGCGTCCTCGAACTGCTCGAAGCCGGGGATGGACTTGGCGGCGATGGTGCGCAGCGGGCCGGCGGCGACCAGGTTGCTGCGGATGCCCCGCTTGCCCAGGTGCAGCGCCAGGTAGCGGGAGGCGGACTCGAGCCCGGCCTTGGCCACGCCCATCCAGTCGTACACCGGCCAGGCCTTGGTGGCGTCGAAGGTGAGGCCGACCACCGCGCCGCCCGCCGACATCAGCGGCAGCGCCGCCATGGCGAGGGACTTGTACGAGTAGGTCGAGACGTGCACGGCGGTGGCCACGTCCTCCCACGGCGCGTCGAGGAAACCACCGCCGAGGCAGCTCTGCGGGGCGAAGCCGATCGAGTGCACCACCCCGTCCAGGCCGTCGACGTGCTCGCGCACCTGGTCCGCGAGGCCGGCCAGGTGCTCGGCGTTGGTCACGTCCAGCTCGATAACCGGGGCCGGTTCGGGCAGCCGCTTGGCGATCCGCTCGACCAGGGAGAGCCGGCCGTAGCCGGTGAGCACGACCTGGGCGCCGTTCTCCTGGGCGAGCTTCGCCACCGAGAAGGCGATCGAGGCGTCGGTGATGACGCCGGTGACCAGCAGCCGCTTACCGGCCAGAAGTCCGGACATTGATTTCCTCCGTGCTCTGCTCAGTGACCCATGCCCAGGCCGCCGTCGACCGGGATGACGGCGCCGGAGATGTACCCGGCCGCGTCCGAGGCGAGCCAGGTGACCACGCCGGCGACCTCGTCCGGCTCGGCGAAGCGGCCGGCCGGGATGGCCTTGCGGTACTCGGTGCGCCGCTCCTCGGGCAGCGCCGCGGTCATGTCGGTGTCGATGAAGCCGGGCGCCACCACGTTCGCGGTGATGTTGCGGCTGCCCAGCTCGCGGGTGATCGAGCGGGCCACGCCGACCAGGCCGGCCTTGCTGGCCGCGTAGTTGACCTGCCCGACACCGCCGTACAGGCCGACCACGGAGGAGATGAAGATCATCCGACCCCACTTGGCCCGGAGCATCTTCGTCGAGGCCCGCTTGGCGCAGCGGAACGCGCCGGTCAGGTTGGTGTCGAGCACCCGGGTGAACTGCTCCTCGGACATCCGCATGATCAGCGTGTCGTCGGTGATGCCGGCGTTGGCGACCAGCACCTCGACCGGACCGAGCTCGGCCTCGACGGCGGTGAACGCGGCGTCCACCGACTCGGCGTCGGTGACGTCGCACTTCACGCCGAACAGGCCCGCGGGGGCGTCCCCGCTGCGGTGGGTCACCGCCACCCGGTCGCCCTGCTTGGCGAAGGCCTGCGCGATAGCCAGACCGATCCCCCGGTTTCCGCCGGTCACCAGCACGGTACGGGCCACCGTTCCCCCTCTGCTCAACTGATCTCTCAACCGCTGGCGAGCCTAGGGGTTACCGGCAGGTAAGCGCTAACGCGGCCAGGTCACACCGGGGTACGACGGGGCGGCTCACCCCCTGGTGGGACGACGGTGACCGCACCGCACCGTAGGGTTCCGCTGGTGGAGAAGCACCCGGTCCGGGCCGCCTGGCAGGCGCTGCGGCGGACCGTCGTGGGGCCGGACTTCCCGCCCGCCCGGCCACCCCTGGCGCGCTGGCCCCGGCTGGCCCGGTACGCGCGGCCCGTCGGCCTGCTCGCGGTGGTGGTCCTGTTCGCCGCCACCCTGGCCGAGGAGACCGGCCGGCACCTGCCCGGGGTGGTGGCGATCCTGTTCGCGGGGCTGACCGTCGCCCCGCTGCTCGCGTTGCCCCGGCGTCCGCTGTTCGCCTGGCGGCTCACCATCGTGGCGCTGCTCATCTGCACGTTCAACGCGCCGCCGGGCCAGGCCTGGCCGTGGAACCCGGTCCTGGTGCTCGGGTCGCTGCTCGTGCTGGCGGTGGTGGCGGCCCGGGTCGACCGGCCGGTGCTGCTCTGGGTCGGCGTTATCACGATGGTGCCGGTGGTTACGCTGGTCGGCTCCAACAACTGGGCTGGCGTAATGCTGCTGCTCCTGGCCCTGCTGGTGCTCGGCCACCTCGTCCGCGGCAACCGGCTGTCCCGCCGGGCCCTGGCCGCGCAGACCGAGCTCAGCGAGCGGGAGAAGGAGCGTCGGGCGGTGCTGGAGGAGCGCACCCGGATCGCCCGGGAGCTGCACGACGTGGTGGCCCACCACATGTCGATGATCGCCGTGCAGGCGGAGACCGCCCCCTACCGCCTCGGCGATTTGCCGGAGCCGGCCCGGGCCGAGTTCGCCGCCGTCGCCGGGTCGGCCCGGGAGGCGCTCACCGACATGCGCCGGCTGCTGGGCGTGCTGCGCAGCGAGGCCGCGGGCCCGGAGACCACGCCCCAGCCCGGCCTGGCGGACCTGCCGGCCATGGTGGAGGCCGCCCGGCGGGCCGGCCTCGCGGTCACCCTGGAGGCTTTCGCGCCGACCGCCGGGACGCCCACGCCGGTCGGGCTGGCCGCGTACCGGATCGTGCAGGAGGGGCTGGCGAACGCCGCCCGGCACGCCGCCGGCGCCGCGGTGCGGGTCACCGTCCGCCCCGGTCCCCGCGCCCTGGCGGTACGCGTCGAGAACACCGCCGGCACGGGAGCGTCGACCCGGGTCGAGCGGGGTGCCGGGCACGGGCTGACCGGGATGCGGGAACGGGCCCTCTCGCTGGGCGGTACGTTCGCCGCCGGGCCGGTCGACGGCGGCGGCTACGCCGTGGCCGCGCAGCTGCCGTACGACGGGGAGGATGGTGCCGGATGATCCGGGTGCTGATCGCGGACGACCAGGCGATGGTCCGGCAGGGCTTCGGCGCGCTGCTGGCCGCCCAGCCGGACCTGCTCGTCGTCGGGGACGCCGCGGACGGCGCGGCGGCCGTCGAGGCGGCCCGCCGGTTGGACCCGGACGTGGTGCTGATGGACGTGCGGATGCCGGTGCTGGACGGGCTGGCCGCCACCCGCCAACTCCTCGGCGACCGCCGGACCGACCGCCCCCGGGTGCTCATCCTGACCACCTTCGACCTGGACGACTACGTCTATGAGGCGCTGCGCGCCGGGGCGAGCGGCTTCCTGCTCAAGGACGCCCCCGCCGCCGACCTGGTGCACGCCGTCCGGGTGGTGGCGGCCGGCGACGCGCTGCTCGCCCCGTCGGTGACCCGCCGGCTGATCGCGGAGTTCGCCGCCCGCCCCGGCCGGCGCCAACCCCGCCCCACCGACCTGGCCGCGCTGACTCCCCGGGAGACCGACGTGCTTCGGCTGATCGCCCGGGGCCGTTCCAACACGGAGATCGCCGCGGACCTGGTGGTCGCCGAGCAGACCGTGAAGACCCACATCGGGCGGATCCTGGCGAAGCTCCAGCTCCGCGACCGCGCCCAGGCCGTGGTCCTCGCCTACGAGACGGGTCTGGTGGCCGCCGGCGAATAGCTCCCGGGTAGCACGCCGGGAACCAGCCCGCAGGGTGACGATCTCCACCCCGTCCGCACCGCACGCTTCCGCCGGACCACTTCCGGAGGGAGCCTCACGATGCACTGGACCCGACCCGCCCGGGTGGCGGCGACCGCGCTGCTCGGCCTCGGCCTGCTGGCACCGGGCCGTCCCGGCCCGACCGCACCAACGGCGTACGTCGAGGCGTACCCGACGGTGGCTGCGCAGTTGCGCGCGGGCGGCCCGCCGTACGACCGGTGGGCCGCGGACGGTCGGCGGTTCCTCGTCTTCGACCCGCGCGGCGACGGGCTCGCCGTGGAGGTGCTGGGCGACCTGTCCACGGCGGACCGGATCGCGGTGCTGGTGCCCGGGGTGGGCAGCACGCTGCGGGATTTCGACCGCGGGCTCGGCGGGGTGGCCCGGCGCGCCCCGGCCCGGCAGGCCCGCGACCTGTACCGGGAGCTGCGGGCGGCCGACCCGGCGGCCCGGGTCGCGGTGCTGGCCTGGCTGGGCTACGACGCGCCGGACGGCATACTGACCGCGGCCGGGACCGCCAGCGCCGACCGCGGCGCGGCGGCGCTGCTCAGCACGCTGCGCACCCTGGGCGCCCGCCGGCCGGACGCGGCGATCACCCTGATCGGGCACAGTTACGGGTCGCTGGTGGTCGGGCGGGCCGCGCGGCGCGCTCCGGCGCAGGTCACCGATCTGGTGACGCTCGGGGGCATCGGCACCGGCGTGGACCGGGCGGGCCGGCTCGGTGGCGTCCGGGTGTGGGCGGCCGAGGCGTCGACCGACTGGATCCGCCGGGTGCCGCAGGTACGGCTGCCCGGCCTGGGGCACGGCATCCGGCCCGGTGACCCTGCCTTCGGCGCCCGACCGCTGCCGGTCGACGGCGTCGCCGGGCACGACGGCTACCTGGCGCCCGGCACGGCGACGCTGCCGGCGGTCGCCGCGGTGGTGCTGGATGGCGAGGTCCGGCCGGGGGTCGCGCGATGAGGGACCGCGTCGTGGACGCGCTGCGGGCGTACGCCATCGGCGCGGTGGTGCTGGGGCACTGGCTGGTCACCGCCCTGGTGCTGGCACCCGACGGGACGGTGCATCAGGCCAGCCCGCTGGCCACCATGCCGGCGCTGGCCCCGGCCAGCTGGCTGTTCCAGACGCTGGGCCTGTTCTTCTTCGCCGCCGGTCACGCCGCCGGCCGCTCGCTGGCCGGCTCGCCCGCCAGCCCCGCGCGATGGCTGCTCCGCCGGCTGGGCCGCCTGGTCCGGCCCGCTCTGGCCCTGCTCGGCGTGGGCGCGGCCGGGCTGTTGGTCGCGATCGTGTTGGGCACCCCGGACGACGTCCTCAGCGTCGCGGTGACGCTGACCGCCAGTCCACTGTGGTTCCTGCTCCCCCTGGCCGCCCTCTCGGCGCTCACCGCGCCACTGGCCGCCGCCGTACGGCGGTGGGGACCGGTGCGCTGCGCGGCGCCCGCCGCGGCCGTGGTCGCCGGCGTGGATCTCGCCGGACGCCTGCCGGCGGCGCGCCCCTGGCTGCTGCCGGTCGCCGTGCTCGCCGCGTGGTCGGTGCCCTACCTGCTCGGGCTGGCACACGCCGAGGGGCGGCTCGCGGGGCGCCGTGCGGCCGGGACGGTGGTCGTCGTCGGGGCCGTCGCGCTGGTCGCGCTGCTCGCCCTCCGCTACCCGGTCAGCGCGGTCGGGGTGCCTGGTGCCGGCCGGTCGAACCTGAGCCCGCCCTCGCTGCTCGCCGTCGCCCTGGCCGCGGCGCAGGTCGGTGCCGGACTGCTGGCCCGACCGGCGCTGCGCCGGCTGCTCGACCGGCCCGCGCCGGCGCGCCTGGTCCGCGGGGTGAACCGGCACGCCATGCGCGTCTACCTCTGCCACCAGCCGGTCCTGGTCGGGGTCAGCGTGCTGGCCGCCCGGTTCGCCGGGCCGCTGCCCGGGCTGCACACCCCGCCCGACGGTCCCGGCTGGCTGGCCGCACGGCTGTGCTGGCTGCCGCTGCTCGCGCTGGTCCTGGCGGTGCTGGTGCGCTCCGGCCGAGGACACACTCGTCGGCCCGCGACGGCGCTCGTCGACCGGGCGGCGCGGGCGAACCGGTCGGCCGAGTGCGGGGCGCCGGGCCGCCGGGTGTACGATGATCCTCGTTTGCGGGTGGGATTGCCCGTGACCTTTGTGCCCCGCCGACCGGAGGAGGTGATCGCTGTGCGAGATAGCGATCCTTCCAGTCGTGGCCGGGCCGATCGTCAGTCCCGCTGAGCCGCGACTCAGTCGGCGTAGCTGACCCCGCTTCCCGCCCCGGTGCACCGCCCGTCTCCTCGGCCGTCGGCCGGGGGTGATCCTGCCGCGGCCCGTCGGGCCCGCCGGTGGCGGAGCAACCCGGTCACGACTTCGTGTGCGTACGTCCTGAGCCACCCCTGCGGTCCGGACCCTGCCGCCCGGACCGTCCCGTCGCCACGGAGCAGTCCCATGAGCCGTTACGTCGCCCCGCTGGGCTTCACCCTCGCCGCCGTCTGGGTGGCCGTCCTCTTCGTCCTGGCCGGCGGTCGCTGACCGCGCCGGCCGGGGCGCACCCCGGCCGGCCGTCGCTGCCGTCCCACCGGCCGTCGCGCCTCAGATCAGGCGGGACGACCAGAGCAGGCTCAGCGCACCCGCGCAGAGGGCGAGGAGCAGCGCCATCCCCGCGTACCACTGGGTGATCTCCCGCGGCTCGGTGCGGAACCCGATCGAGCTGCCCATGTCCTGATAGACCTGCTTCAACTCGCTCACCGAGGCGGCCTCGTAGAAGTAGCCCTGGGTGGTCTCCGCGAGCTGCGACAGCGCCGCCCGGTCCACCGGCACCCGCTGCAGCTGGCCACCGATGTCCACCTGGCCCGAGTCGGTGCCGAACGCGATGGTGGAGACCGGCACGTTGGCCGCCTGCGCCGCCGCGGCGGCCTCCTCCACCGACCGGCCCGAGGTGCGGTAACCGTCGGAGAGCAGCACGATCCGGGCCGGCGGGATACCGGCCGCGCCGTCGGCGGGCACCGAGCGGATCGCCTCCAGGCAGGTGAAGACGGCCTCGCCGGTGGCGGTCGCCTCGGCCAGCACCAGCCCGTCGATGGCGGTGGTCACCGCGGCCCGGTCCTTGGTCGGCGGGACCAGCACGTTCGCCGACTTGGCGAAGGAGACCAGCCCGAGGTTGTAGCTCTCCGGCAGCTCCCCGACGAACTGCTTGGCCGCCTCCTGGGCGGCCTCCAGCCGGTTCGGGGCGACGTCGTCGGCCTGCATGGACAGCGACACGTCGATGGCCAGCATCACGGTGGCCCGCTCCAGCGGCTCCTTCGTGTCGAGGGCCGGCCGGGCCAGCGCGGTGGACAGCACCAGCAGGCAGAGCAGGAAGGCGGTGGCCGCCACGTGCCGCCGCCAGCCCAGCCCCTTGGGCGCGAGGGTACGCAGCAGGTCGACGTTGGTGAACCGCATCGCGTACGCCCGGCGGTGCAGCTGCCGCCAGACGTACGCCGCGGCCAGGGCGAGCACCGGCAGCACGGCCAGCAGCCACCACGGTTGCAGAAAACGGATCATCGGGTCGTCCCTCGGGTCCGGGCGTGCCGCTGCGCGGCCACGAACCGCACCATGTCCAGCAGCCAGTCTCGATCGGTACGCAGTCGCAAATGGGCCGCGCCGGCGACGCGCAGCTCGGTGGCGACGGCCCCGCGCTGGGCGGCCGCCGCGTCGGCGTACCGGCGACGCAGGCTCGGGTCGGCGGTCTGCACCTCGTGCAGCTCCCCTGTCTCCGGGTCGACCACCGGCAGTACCCCCACGTCGGGCAGCTCCAGCTCGCGCGGGTCGACCACCTCGATCGCCAGCACGTCGTGCCGGACCCGCAGCTTACGGAGCGGCCGGCCCCACTGCTGCGGCGGTGCGAGGAAGTCGGAGATGACCACCGCCACACCCCGCCGCCGGGGCGGCCGGTTGAGCATGTCGATCAGCGCGCCGAGGTCGCTTCGCCCCGGCCGGATCTCCGTCCCGGCGATGGCCCGGAGCAGCCCCTGCGCCTCCTTGCGGCCGGCCCGGGCGGGCAGCCGCCGCAGGGTACCGGCTCCGGTGGCCGGCGGACCGCTCCGCCACCGGCCGGTCTGCGCGGGCAGTGCGGCTCCGGTGCCGACCACCGCACCGATCCGGTTGCCGCCACGGACGGTCAGGTGGACCAGGGCCGCCGCGGCGGCCACCACCACGTCCCGCTTGAGCCACTGCCCCGTGCCGAAGTCCAGGCTGGCCGAGAGGTCCACCGCCAGCCAGGTCTCCAGCTCCCGGTCGGCCACCGTACGCCGGACGTGCGGCGTCGTGGTCCGCGCGGTGACCGGCCAGTCCATCCGGCGTACGTCGTCGCCGGGGCGGTACTCGCGGGACTCCCCCGCCTCGCTGCCCGGTCCGGGCAGCAGCCCGGCGTAGTCGCCCTGGAGCAGCCCGTCGAGCTTGCGGGTGACCATCAGCTGCAGCCGGGCGAGGACGGCGCCGGAGCGGTCGCCGGTGGCCGGCAGCCGGGTGGGTGGCGTCACGGCCGCTGCCCGGGCCAGCCGGCGCCGGGCGGCACGGCTGGTGGCGGCGTGGCCTGCTGCCGGGGCGCGACCGACGGCAGCGGGATGGTCGACATCACCCGGTGCACGATGTGGTCGGCCGGCACGTCGTCGGCGAGCGCGTCGTAGCTGAGCACCAGCCGGTGACGCAGGATGTCCGGGGCGATGTCCTGCACGTCCTGCGGCAGCGCGTAGTCCCGGCCGCGCAGCAGGGCCAGCGCCCGGGTGGCCCGGACCAGGCCGAGCGAGGCGCGCGGGCTGGCGCCGTACTGGATGAGCTGCGCCACGTCCGGCATGCCGTGCTCGGCGGGGGCGCGGGTGGCGAGCACCAGCCGGACCGCGTAGTCGACCAGCGCGTTGTGCACGAAGACCTGGTCGGCCTTGTGCTGGAGGGCGATCAGGTCCGGGGTGTCGAAGACCCGGGCCGGCTCGGGCGGGGCCACCCCCATCCGGTAGACGATCTCCCGCTCCTCGGCGTCGGTCGGATAGCCGACCACGATCTTCATGAGGAAGCGGTCCCGTTGCGCCTCCGGCAGCGGGTAGACACCCTCCTGCTCGATCGGGTTCTGGGTCGCCATCACCAGGAACGGGTCGGGCACCCGATGGGTCTCGCCGCCGATGGACACCTGGCGCTCGCTCATCACCTCCAGCAGCGCCGACTGGACCTTCGCCGGGGCTCGGTTGATCTCGTCGGCGAGCAGGAAGTTCACGAAGACCGGGCCCAGTTCGACGTCGAACTTCTCGCTCGACTGCCGGTAGATCCGGGTGCCCATGATGTCGGCCGGCACCAGGTCCGGGGTGAACTGCACCCGGGCGAACGACCCGCCGACCACCTTGGCCAGGGTCTCCACGGCGAGGGTCTTGGCCACGCCGGGCACCCCCTCCAGCAGGCAGTGCCCCCGTGCCAGCAGGGCCACGAACATCCGCTCGACCATCCGGTCCTGGCCGACGATCACCCGCTTGATCTCGAACAGCGCCCGCTCCAGCAGGGTGGCGTCCTGGGCCGGGGTGGTGATCGCCGGCGGCGGCGCGCCCGGCACGGCCTCGGTCGGAATCGGGGCGTCGGGCGTGGTCGGCTGGGCCACCGGTCCTCCACAGCTTGATCGTCGTCGCGGTGTCGTGCGTACCAAGACTGTCATGCCAGGCTGAGAGCCGAGGGTGGGAGAGGGACGATTTTCGCCGCGCCGTCCCTCCGCACGGAAAACGCTGAACACGGGTGGACAACAAGGGGTCCAGCGTGTGTACGATTCACCCCGTCGCCGGGCGGCTCCCCCCGTGGCCGCCCGGCGCTAAGCTTCCCGGGCGTGCGGGCCTAGACTCGCCCCGGTGACCACTCCCACTCCCGTCGACGAAGCACTGATCTGCTCGGCGCGGGGGTGTCGCGCCCTCGCCGTCTGGGCCCTGCGCTGGAACAATCCCCGCCTGCACGACGCCGATCGGCGCAAGACCTGGCTGGCCTGTCCCGACCACCGGGAGTCCCTCGGGGCGTTCCTCGACGCGCGCGGCTTCCTGCGCGAGGTGGTGCCGGTCCCGGAATCGCCTACGCTCGAACCGTGAGCGAGCGAACCATTCAGCTCAGCAGCGTGGCGCCCCGCCGCCGTCGAGCGAAGCGAGGCGGCGTGAGCGAGCGCAGCGGATCACCGCGGTGAACGGTGACGACCTCGCCGGCCGCCAGCCGGCCCCGCCCGGCCCGCTGGAGCCCTGGCCGGACACGGTCCGGTGGCAGCCGATCTCCCGCGACCTGATCTGGGTGGAGCTGATCCGGCTCGGCATCGGGTTCGCCGTGGCGCTGGTGGTGCTCGGCGTGGCCTGGGCGGTCACCGGCCACTGGCTGCCCGTCGCCGCCCTCGGCGTCGCGGTCCTGCTGACCGCCTGGCGGACGGTCACCATCGTCCGGGCGGTGCACGCCTGGGGGTACGCCGAGCGGGAGAACGACCTGCTGGTCCGGCACGGGCTGCTGGTCCGGCGGCTGTCCATCGTGCCGTACTCCCGGATGCAGTTCGTCGACGTGACCGCGGGCCCGCTGGAGCGGGCGTTCGACCTGGCCACGGTGCAACTGCACACGGCCGCGGCGGCGAGCGACGCCCGGGTGCCCGGCCTGCGGCCGGCGGAGGCGTCCCGACTGCGGGACCGGCTGACCGCGCTGGGCGAGGACCGGGCGGAGGGGCTGTGAGCCACGGCCCGGCCGCACCCGAGCCTGACCCGCCCCCGACCGGCCCTGAGCCCGGCACTCCGCCCCCCGGCCCGGAGACCGGCACCCCGCCACCGCACCGGGCCGCCGGTGACGACCGACCCGCTGCCCCAGCCCCGTCACCGTTCCCCCCGGCATACGGACAGCCCGCGCCGCCCCCACCCGGCCAAGGCGCACCCGGCCACGGCCCACCCGGCCACGGCCAGCCCGGCTACGGCCCACCCGGCCACGGGCAGCCCGGGCCGTCGGTGGCCGGCTGGCCGGGCGGGCCCGGCCCGTGGCCGCCACCCGGACCCGGTCCCGGCTGGCCGGGGCACCCCACCTCGCCCGCACCGGGGGGTGCGGAGCCGCGGCAGCGGCTGCACCCGCTGAGCCCGGTGCTGCACGGCGCGAAGTCCCTGGTCGTGGTCATCGCCGGGCTCTCCTGGTCGACGCTGTCCCGGGTCGGCTTCGGCTGGTTCGCCGTGCTGGTGACGATCTTCGCCGCCGGCGCCACCGTGCTGGCCGTGGTCAGTTGGTGGAACACCGGCTACCACGTGGTGGGCCGCGAGCTGCGGGTGCACGAGGGCCTGATCTGGCGGCGTACCCGGGCGATCCCGTTGGAGCGGTTGCAGGCCGTCGAGGTCGTCCGGCCGCTGTTGGCGCAGCTCACCGGGCTGGCCGAGCTGCGGCTGGAGGTGGTCGGCGGGGGCAAGACCGAGGCGCCGCTGGCGTACCTGGGGGTCGCCGAGGCGGTCGCGCTGCGGCAGCGGCTGCTCGCCGTCGCCGGCCGCGCGCCCGAGGTCGTCCCGCCCGCGTACGGCGCGCCGCCGCCAGCGGCCCCGGCCGGCCGGCGGCTGCACGCCGTACGCAACCAGGACCTGCTGGTCAGCCAGCTGCTCACCCCGCAGGCGTTCCTGCTCCCGTTCGGCGTGGCATTCGTGGTGGCGCAGTTCCTCTCCGAGGGGTCGTGGTCGTTCATCGCGGTGGCCAGCACCATCACCGCGATGGCGGGTGTGGTGCTGCAACCGGTGCGCCGGGTGCTCGACGACTGGTCGTTCCGGCTCGACCGGGACGACGACACGCTGCGCGTCCACAACGGCCTGCTGGAGACGCGGGTGCAGACCGTCCCGCTGCACCGGGTGCAGACCGTCCGGGTGACCTGGCCGCTGCTCTGGCGGATGAAGGGCTGGCTGCGGCTGCGGCTGGAGGTGGCCGGCTACTCGGCCGCCGAGCCGGACGACCGGAACCGGCCGGACCGGCTGCTGCCGGTCGGCGACGCGCGAACCGGGGAACTGATCGTCGCCGAGGTGCTGTCCGGCGTACGGCTGGGCGCCTTGCCGTCGACGCCGCCGCCACGGCGGGCGCGCTGGCTGCGCCCGCTGACCCGTACGGCGGTCGGCGCCGGCCTCGACGAGCGGGTGTTCGTGGCCCGCTCCGGGCTGCTCACCCGCCAGTTGACGCTGGTGCCGTACGCCCGGATCCAGAGCGTGCGGGTGACCCAGGGGCCGGCGCAGCGGCGGCTGCGGCTGGCCACCGTGCACGCCGACACCGCCGGCGGGTCGGGCGCGGCCGCGCCCGACCGGGACCTGGCCGAGGCGTGGGACCTGGCGGCCGAGCTGACCGCGCGGGCGCACGCCGCCCGGCACGCCGACCGCAGCCGGCGCCACTGAACAGGATCAGCCCTCGGCCGGCGCGCGTCAGCGCTCGGCCGGCACCGGGTCGGCGACGGCCGGCTCGGCCTCGACCGGGGCGGCCGGGGCCGGCACGGCCGACTGCGGACCCGCGGCGGGTAGCGCGGCCGCGCGCCGCGCCCGGCGGGCCGCCCACCAGCGTTCGGCCAGGCCGACCACCAGAAAGGTCAGCCCGACGTACGCCCAGCCGACCAGCACGTCGATCACGTAGTGCTCGCCGCTGTAGACCAGGGTGAAGGTCATCGCCAGCGGGTACGCGAGCAGCAGCGGCCACCAGCGCTTCCGCACCGAGCCCAGGAAGAACAGCACCACGAAGAGGGCGAACGCGGTGTGCAGCGAGGGCATGGCGGCCACCGGGTTGGAGGCGATCTGCCCGGCGTTGAGCAGATTGCCCGCGCCGTGCATGCCGATCTCCTTCCAGCCCCGGGTGGAGATCCGTGCGACCTCGGTGAGCAGGCCGTTCTGCGCGGCCCACCACGGCGGGGCGGCCGGGTAGAGGAAGTAGGTGGCCAGCCCGGCCGCGCAGAGGAAACCCCAGCGCCGCATGTACGCCGCCCAGCGCGAGCGGTCGCGCATCCAGAGCACCGCGGCGGCGGCGAACGTCGCCACGAAGTGCGAGAAGTAGACCCAGCTGACCGCCACGTCCCACCAGTGCACCTCGGGCCGGTAGAGGTGCTGCTGGAGCCAGACGGTGGGAACCTCGCCGCCGGTGGCCCAGCCGAGCATGAACCGGTCGGCGACGATCAACTCCATGGCGTGCGGGGTCGCGCCGTTGTCGGCGAAGCCCCGGGAGAGGTTGTACACCGCCAGCAGCAGCACCACCGGGATCCAGTCCCGCGCGAAGCGCAGGTGGCTGCGCCACGGCCGGGCGGAGTGCCAGGCGATGGTGCCCGCCCAGATCCAGAGGAAGGCGTACGCGGGATCGGTGGGCAGGCCGATGCCGAGCCAGGCGGCCACGAAGGCGACCCCCCAGATCGTCATCGCCACCACCCGACGGCGTCCGCCGTCGGGCGAGGAGGTGGTGCCGGTCCGGGCGGGGGGCTGGGGGTCTGTCACGACGGCCATCGCGGTCAAGGTTAACGGCGGGCTACGGATCGACTGACGCCGACCACCCGCCGGTCGACGCACCGACGACGGCGACACCGGGCGTCCCGGCCCCGGCTCGTCTAGGCTCGGGGCATGCAGGAGCAGCCGGAGACGCCCTTCGCGCCGGGCCTTGCCGCCCGGGTCGAGCTGACCGTCACGGACGCCGACACCGCGCAGGCGATGGGCTCCGGTGACGTGCCGGTGCTCGGCACGCCGCGGGTGCTCGCCCTCGTCGAGGCGGCGAGCGTGGCGGCCACCGCGACTCGGATGCCGACCGGGCGGACCACGGTCGGGCTCCGCGTCGAACTGGACCACCGGGCGCCGACCCCGGTCGGGCGGACGGTGACCGCCTGGGCCCGGCTGGCCAAGGTCGACGGCCGGCGCCTGCTGTTCGAGGTGACCGTCGCCGACGGCGACGAGATCGTGGCCGACGGCCGGGTCGAGCGGATGCTGGTCGATCGGCAGCGCTTCCTGGAGCGCGCCTCGCAGGCGTCATGACCGTCCGGTTCGTCGAGGTCGCCGACGGCGTCCACCTGCTGCGTGAGCCGCTGCTGCAGGTCAACGTGACGCTGGTGGTGGGCGACGGCGCGGCGCTGCTGGTGGACACCCTCTCCACCGTCGGGCAGGCCCGGGAGCTGGCCGAGGCGGCCCGGGCGGTCACCCCGCACCCGTGGACCGTCGTCAACACCCACCACCACTTCGACCACTGCTTCGGCAACACCACCCTGGCCGCCGACCCGCCCCGCCCGGTGTACGCGCACGAGCTGGCCGCCGCCGCGCTGCGCGACCGCCCCGACGAGCTGCGCCGGGCGGCGTACGAGGAGATGCGCGACGAGCAGCCGGCGCTCGCCGCCGAGCTGGCCGGGACCGAGCTGCTGGCCCCGACGCACCCGGTCCTTACCGAGACAATGCTCGACGTCGGCGGCCGGCGGGTGCTGCTGCGCCACCCGGGCCACGGGCACACCGACGCCGATCTGGTGGTGCACGTGCCGGACGCGGACGTGCTAGTTGCCGGCGACCTGGTGGAGCAGAGCGGGCCGCCGGCCTTCGAGGAGTCGTACCCGCTGCAATGGCCGGACGCGGTGGCCGAGCTGCTGCGGATGACCACCCCCGACACGATCGTGGTGCCCGGGCACGGCACGCCGGTCGACCCGGAGTTCGTCCGGGCCCAGCACGCCCAGTTGGTCCAGCAGGCCTGGCTGATCCGGGCCGGTCACACCGGCAACGCCCCGCCCGAGCGGGTGGCCGCAGAGTCGCCCTTCGGCGCGCGTCCCGGTCTGATCGCCGCCCGCCGCGGCTACGCCGAGCTCGACGGCACCGCCTGACGCCGGCTCGCAAGTCGCGCAGCGGCCGGCAAGATCGCGCACGATCCAGGAGGCGTGGCCTCGCCACCAGCAGGTGGCCACTACGTCATGGTTCGAGCACGCTCCTGTCGCCGGCGGCCGCCGGGGCGGACTGATCGGCGGAGCGGGGCCGGCGCAGGCGGGTGAGCAGGGCGTCGAGGTGCGGGACGGCGCCCAGGACCGCGTCCCGGGCGGCGGGGTCCAGGCCGGCCAGGGCCTCGGTGAGCAGCGCGCTGCGGTGCGCCGCGTGATCCACCATTCGGGCCTGGGCGGCGTCGGTGAGCCGGAGGCGGACCACCCGGCGATCGGCCGGGTCGCGGTCCCGCGTCAGCAGCCCCGCGTCGGCGAGGTCGCGGACCAGGGTGCTCACGGTGTTCGGCGCCGTGCCGAGCCGTCGGGCCGCCTCCTTGCCGCTGATGCCGGGCTCGGCGCGGACCAGCAGGAGCAGCTCCACCTGGGCCTCGGGCAGGACCTCCCGGTTGGCCCGGCCGGCGGCGCTGCGGCGCAGCAGCCGGTGCAGCTCCCCCACGAGGGCGCCCAGCCGGACGACGGTCTCCTCGGTCGGCACTAGTCACCTACTTCACAGCGCAATAGTTCTGCGTACAGAGCTAAGGTTAGTCGACGATCATCGACCCTGGGGGACCCGCGTTGAGCCAGACCGCGCAGACGACTCCCCCACCGGCCACCGTCGTGGTGGGCCCGCGCGCCGGCGGGACGGCGCTGCTCGTGCTGCTCGGCACCCTCACCGCGATCGGCCCGCTCTCGCTGGACATGTACCTGCCGGCCTTCCCGGCAATGACCCGCGAACTCGGCACCGACCAGGCCCAGATCCAGCTCTCGCTGACCACCTGCCTGATCGGTCTCGCCCTCGGCCAACTGGTCACCGGCCCGCTCAGCGACCGCTGGGGGCGGCGGCGTCCGGTCCTGGTCGGCGTCACCGCGTACGCGCTGCTGGCGCTGGTCTGCGCGGCGGCGCCGAACGCCCCCGCGCTGGCCGCCGCGCGCCTCGCCCAGGGCATGGCCGGCGGGATGGGGGTGGTGGTCGCCCGGGCGGTGGTCCGCGACCTCTACGCCGGCCGGGCCGCGGCGAAGTACTTCTCCCGGCTCACCCTGATCTTCGGCGTGGCACCGGTGGCCGCGCCCAGCGTGGGCAGCGTCTCTAATCAGCTTAGTGATCCTGAGTCGGATTGAGTTTCCGGGATCGTTTCCCACCGTGGTGGGGAGGCGTGGGCGTGGAAGTGGAATCCTGCGCCCAGGGCGGCTCCGCGTGGCTGGTGGCCGGTGGTGGGTGTGCTGATCGTGTTCACGTCCTGGTGCCGGTGGGCTGCGCGGGGCAGCTTCCGGTCCGTTGGTGCGTGTCCCTCCGGACGCTTGCCCGCCCGGCCGTGAGGTCGGGTGGGGGAGGGTGCCCTGCGTCGCCTGGGCGCGGGGCGTGGTGGCTTGTGCCGGGTGGGGCCGGTCTTCGACCGGTCCCACCGGCGGGTCTTCGTGATGACCGCGGAGACTTCGAGTTTGTCGACCACGGCGCGGATGACCATGTGCCCGCTGGTCTTGTCGATGGCGGTCTTGGCCTGGTGGGTGAGGCCGCGGGCGGCGATGCGCCGCCAGGCACCTTGGTCGCGGTCGCCTTGCCACCGGCAGGACTGGTGGGGGCAGATGGCCCACTTCCAACCCGCCATCGTGGGCTTGTCGGGGGCCTTGCGATGCTGCAGCGGGGTCAAGCACTGGGGGCAGTGCCTGGAGGTGTTGCGGGCAGGCGTGGTGACCACGGCGATACCCGCCTCGGCGGCGAGGTGCCGCATCCGGTCGACGATCTGCCCGCGCACCTGCTGCGACAGCCGCGTGTTCAGGGTGGCGCCCATGCCCCGGGCTTCCAACGACCGCAGGTCTTCGACGTAGACGACGGTCGCCCGGGAGGCGATGGCCTGGTCCACGGCCCAGCGGGCGGCGGCCCACGCGAGCGCGACGTTCAGGTTCCGGCGGCGGGCGCAGACGTGGCGGATCTCGTCGCGCAGCACCTCGTGCTTGCCGAAGAGTTGATGCCTTGAGTCGACGCCGGCGAGCCGCTGGTAGTGGTCAGCTTTGGCGTGCAACCGTTCTGACAGGCGCCGTAGGCGGTGCTGTTTCGCGAGGACCCCGCCGGCCCGGAACTGGCCACCCGCTCCCAACGCGGTGATCCGGCCGTCCTCGTGCAGTCGCAGGGCTCCAGCGGATAACAGGGTGTTCAGCCCCCAGTCCACACCCAGCGCCACCGAGTGACCGGTACGCCGGGCCTTCGGAACGGCCTGGCTGTATGCCACATCGGCGCGCACCTGCCGGCCGGTGACCCGGAGGGTGGGCAGGTGCAGCACCGCCGAGGCGGGAACCGTGGGCGGCAGGACGATCGGACAGGCCACCCACGTCCAATCTGCATAGGCTCGCGGATCCGGACGTGAGGGAAGCTGCAAGCGCAGCAACACCCTGCCCGCGGCGGTGTCGCTGCGTTCGATCGTGGCCTGCTGCCGGTCACACGCGGCCAGCAGCAACATCCGCGGGACCCTTGGGACGCCTTCAAGCTCGAACACATCCACCGGCAGACGGCCGTGCGCGGCAAGGAAGCCGGCAGCCTGCCGCGTGCGGGACTTGATGACGCTCGACGGCACATGCTCCCCGCCCGGAACCGCCTTGCGTACCTGCTCCCACTCCTGCGGGGTGCGTTTACGCGGATCGGCCGGCCACGTCGCCAGCACCCCAGCGCTCAGGCCAGCACGCCACGACGCCGAGCGAAGAACACGCCCCGCCTGCTCCTGCGCCATGCGCACGATCCGGTCATTGACCCTCACACCCTCGGCCGTGGTGGCGGTCCAGCCCAGACGCCGCAGCGCCATCCACGCGTTCGACGGAAGTTTCCGACCATCCGCGTCGTGTCCGGAGGCCAACACGTCCACATCCGCGGTGTTCCAGTGCTCAGCCAACAGGCCGGAGACCATGCCCGCCACCAGATCGGCACACCAGCCGATCCGTTGCGCAAGCACGGCCTGCGACAGAACCTCACCGCTCTCCTCGTCCACGCCTGATCGGAGCAAAGCACGGGCGCAAGCGGTGTGGGAGGTCTCGCCCTCGGCCAGCGGCAGCTTCCCGCTCACCGGCGCATCGCCTCGACATCGATCCAGGAGAACCCGCGATCACGACCGGCCCACGTCACCGGAATCTCCCCCAAACCAGCCCAAAGGCGAAACGCCACAGTCCACGCCGTTAACCTAGGATCACCGACGATTCCTAATCAAGTTGGTCAGCCTGGTCCTGCGCTACGGGTCCTGGCGCGCGGTCTTCCTCACGCTGGCGGCGATCGGGCTGCTGCTCGCCGTCGCGGTCGCGCTGCGACTGCCGGAGACCCTGCCCGCCGACCGGCGCAGCACCGGCGGCCTGGCCGCCACCGCCCGGACCATGCGGTCGCTGGCCGCCGACCGGGTCTACCTGGGATACGCGCTGACCCAGGGCCTCGCCTTCGCCGGGCTCTTCGCGTACATCTCCGGGTCGTCGTTCGTGTTCCAGGACGTCTTCGGCGTGTCGGGGACCGCGTTCAGCCTCGTCTTCGGGCTGAACGCGCTCGCCCTGGTCACCACCGGCCAGGTCAACGCCCGGCTGCTCGACCGGTACGACCCGCGCCGGCTGCTGGTCACCACCCTGCTGGTCAGCGCGGTCGCCGCCGTCGGCGTGCTGACCGGGGCACTCGCCGGCAGCCTGGCCCTGGTCGCGGTGCCCCTGCTGATCTTCGCCGGCTCGCTGGGCATGGTGACGCCGAACAGCACGGCGCTGGCGCTGGACGCGCACGCCCGGCACGCCGGCACCGCCGCCGCGCTGCTGGGCGGCATCCAGTCGGTGGTGGGTGCGCTCGCCGCGCCGCTGGTGGGGCTGGGCGGCGAGGGCAGCGCGACACCGATGGCCGCCGTCCTGGCCGTCACCGCCGCGCTCTCCCTGCTCGCCGTGCACACCCTCGCCCGCGCCCGCTGACCCCGACCGTCAGGCGGAGAAGCGGGCGAGCACGGCCTCGCGGGCGGGCATGGCGACGGCGCCACCGGGAGACTCGCAGACCAGCCCGGCGACGCGCAGGGCGAAGGCGACCCGATCCTGCCAGCCGACCGGGTCCACCGGCTCGCCGGCGGCGAGCAACTCGGCGATGAGTGCACCCATCACCGAGTCCCCGGCACCGGTCGCGTCCACCGCCTGGACCTTCGGGGCGGGGATGCGCACCACGTCGTCGCCGGCAGCGAGCAGGGCACCGTCCGCGCCCAGGGTGACCACCACGGTGGCCGCGCCCAACTCCCGCAGGTACGCGACGACCCCCTCCACCGGCTCGTGCGGGTAGAGCAGGGCGGCGTCGGCGCTGCTCAGCTTTACCAGGTGTGCGCTCGCGGCGAACTCGGCGACCACCTCGCGCAGAGCGTCCAGCGCGCCGTGACCGTCCAGCAGCCGGGGACGGACGTTCGGGTCGAACACCCGCAGCGCCCCGGCGATCGCCCAGGCCCGCCGGGCGGCGGCCAGCACCGGCGGGTGGAGCAGCACGATCGAGCCGCAGTAGAGCACGTCGGCGCCCTCGACCAGGGCCACGTCCAGGTCGTCGGGGGTGAGCAGGGCGTACGAGCGGGGCTCCCCGTAGAAGCGGAAGTCCGGTTCCGGGCCGGCGTAGGTGGCCACCGCCAACGCCGTCGGCGCCGGTACGGTGACCGCCCCGGCCAGCCCGACGCCGGCCGCGTCCAGGAAGATGCGGATCCGCTCCGCGAGCGCGTCGTCGCCGAACGACCCGACGAATTCGACGTCACCGCCGAGCCGGGCCACTGCCACGGCCACGTTGAGCGGCCCGCCGCCGATCGCCTGCCGGTAGCCGGGTTCGCCGTCGTACCTGGTCTCGAGCAGGTCGACCAGCGCCTCGCCGAGCACCACCGCGTAGCCCATCCTGGCTCCTTCCAAACCGTCGTACCCCGATCCTGGCGCATCGCCCGGGCGCGGCGCGCGGGGACGACACCGAGACCGTACCGGCGGCGACCGATCGCATCGAGATTCGACTATTGCCTGCGGTACCCGGACGTGATGGGATTGCGCCTGCCGGAGTGGCGCGGGGGCTGCCGCGCCGCCGGCCGCCGGGTCGAGCCGACGCGAGGGCACACCGGTCCGTGGCACGGACCGCAAGCGGTGTACGCCTCCCGACGGCCCCGGCCGCACTCCGACCGCCGGGCGTGGCACCGCGATCGTCACATCCGCTCGTCGCAGCGGGGCGGACCGGTGCGGTCCCGCCCCGCGAGTCAGGAGAACCCGTGCACCGATCCCGTACGGCCGCGCTGCTCACCGCGGCCGCCACCCTGGCCCTGGGCGCCTTCGCCCTGGCCACCGGTTCCGACCCGGCCGCCGCGCACGGCGCGGCGATGACCCCGGGCGGCCGGGCCTACCTGTGCTGGAAGGACGGCCTCACCCAGACCGGTGAGATCAGGCCCAACAACCCCGCCTGCGGGGCCGCGATCGCCGAGAACGGGGCGAACTCGCTCTACAACTGGTTCAGCGTGCTGCGCTCCGACGCTGGCGGCCGGACCGTCGGATTCATCCCCGACGGCAGGCTATGCAGCGGTGGCAACCCCAACTTCAGCGGTTACGACCAGGCGCGCAACGACTGGCCGATCACCCACCTGACCGCCGGACGGACGACGGAGTTCCGCTACAGCAACTGGGCCCACCACCCGGGCACCTTCTACTTCTATGTGACCAGGGACAGTTGGAGCCCGACCCGGCCGCTGGCCTGGAGCGACCTGGAGGAGCCGTTCCTGACGGTCACCAACCCACCGCAGCGGGGCTCGGTGGGCACCAACGACGGGCACTACTACTTCACCGGCACCCTGCCGGCGAACAAGAGTGGCCGGCACATCATCTACTCCCGCTGGGTCCGCTCGGACAGCCAGGAGAACTTCTTCGGCTGCTCCGACGTGACCTTCGACGGCGGCAACGGCGAGGTGACCGGGATCGGTTCGGGCGGCACGCCGTCACCCACCCCCACCACGCCGACGCCGACACCGACCGGCCCGTCACCGACGCCCACCACCAGCCCGACCATGCCACCGGGCGGCGACTGCATGGCGGTCTACCGGGTGGTCAACGCCTGGCCGGGCGGCTTCCAGGGCGAGGTCATGATCATGAACCACAGCTCCCGGACGTACGGCGGCTGGACGGCGAACTGGACCTGGGCCAACGGTCAGGCCATCACCCAGTTGTGGAACGGCACCCTGAACACGAGCGGGGCGGCGGTGACGGTCACCAACGCCCCCTACAACGGCACCATCGCGCCGGAGGGCACCACCACGTTCGGCTTCACCGCCAACACCGCCGGCACCAACACCCTGCCCACCGTCACCTGCACCGGCCGGTGACCCGAACCGCGCAGTGAGGAAGGGCCCCCGGTTTTCCCCGGGGGCCCTTCCTTCCCAACTGGATCAGCGGACCATGCTGCCGACGACGGGCTTGGTGAGCAGGGCCGACTGGTTGCGCTGGATGCCCGGGTCGAGGGTCTTGGCCACGAAGATGGCGTGCCAGATGCAGAAGATCAGCACGGTCCACACCTTGCGGGAGTGGTCCGCTTCCTCCCGCTTGTGCTCATCCAGCAGCCGCATCGCGTACGACAGGTCGATCAGGTCGCCGGCGCCGGAGGTGGCCAGCACGTGCCGTGCCCACTCGTACATCTCGCCGCGCAGCCAGACCCGGGTCGGGGTCGGGAAGCCGAGCTTCTTGCGGTTGACGATGGCCGGCGGGACGACACCCTGCAGCGCCTGGCGCATGGCGTACTTGGTGGCCTCGGAGCGGGGCGGGAGCTTCAGGTCGACCGGGATGCCGGCCGCCACGTTGAACACCTCCCGGTCCAGGAAGGGCACCCGCACCTCCAGCGAGTGCGCCATCGAGATCCGGTCGGCCTTGACCAGGATGTCCCCGCGCAGCCAGGTGTAGAGGTCGACGTACTGCATCTTGGTGACGTCGTCCAGCTCGGTGCACTCGGCGTAGATCGGCGCGGTGACGTCGGTGTAGCGGACCGAGGGGTCGTAGCGACGCAGCAGGTGCTGCTTCTCCTCCTCGGTGAACATCCGGGCGTTGCCGTAGTAGCGATGCTCGATCGGGGTGGTGCCGCGCTCCAGGAAGCTCTTGCCCTTGACGCCCTGCGGGATCGCCTTCGACACCGCCCGCAGGCCCTTCTGCACCCCGCCCGGCAGGCCGTTCACCGTGCTGAGCGACAGCGGCTCGCGGTAGATGGTGTACCCGCCGAAGAACTCGTCCGCGCCCTCGCCGGAGAGCACCACGGTGACGTGCTCGGCGGCCTTCTTTGCCACGAAGTAGAGCGGCACCAGCGCCGGGTCGGCCACCGGGTCGTCCAGGTGCCAGACGATCCTGGGCAGCGCCTCCATCATGTCCTGCGGCCCGATCTTGGTCGGGATGGTAGTCACGTCGAGGTGCCGGGCCGAGTCCTGGGCGACGTCGATCTCGGAGTAGCCGGGCACGTCGTACCCGACGGTGAAGGTGAGGATGTTCGGGTTGAACTCCCGGGCCAGGGCGACCACCGCGGTGGAGTCGATGCCGCTGGAGAGGAAGGAGCCGACCGGCACGTCCGAGCGCATGTGCATCCGGACGCTCTCCCGCAGCGTCTCCCGGATCTCGTGGTAGAGCTTCTGCTCGTCGGCCACCGGAGCCGGCCGGAACACCGGCCGGTACCACCGGCGCACCTCGATCCGGCCGCCCGGCGTCCAGGTCAGGTACTCCCCCGACCCGATCCGGCTGATCCCCTTGTGCAGGGTGCCCGGCTCCGGCACGTACTGCAGGGTCAGGTAGTGGCTCAGGTTGGCCGTGTCGATCCCGGCGTCGCCCTGGTACGCCGACTGCGCGAACGGCAGCAGCGCCTTCTTCTCGGAGGCGAGGTAGAGCCCGTCCTGGGTCTCCAGGTAGTGCAGCGGCTTGATGCCGAAGTAGTCCCGGGCGCCGAATGCCCGCCGCTCCTGCCGGTCCCAGATCACGAAGGCGAACATGCCGCGCAACTTCGTGAGCACCTGCTCGCCCCAGTAGTGGTAGCCGGCGACGATCACCTCACCGTCGCCGTTGGTGGCGAACTGGGCGCCGAAGTCCCGGATCAGCTCGTCCCGCAGCTCGATGTAGTTGTAGATCTCACCGTTGAAGGTGAGCAGGTAACGACCGTTCGCGTACGGCAGCGGCTCGTGGCTCAGGGCCACGTCGATGATCGCCAGGCGCTTGTGCGCGAACACACCGTCCGCGTAGCGGCCGGAGGCGTCGCCCACCACCTCGACCCCGGTCTCGTCCGGGCCGCGGTGGTGCAGGCACTCCAGTGCGCTTGCGATGTGGTCGCGGTGGGCGGCGGCGTCACCGCGCGCGCTGAAGAAGGCCAGGAGTCCGCACATGATGGCCATCTTTCCACGCGCCCGGAGCGGCCGTCCCGGCACCGCAGGCTCTCCCCGCTCCCGTGCGCGCGGTACCGTCTGGACCAGCGACGAGGCGGAGGAGGCGGATCATGGCCGAGGAGCGGGCCCAGCAGGGTAAGCCGGCGGACGGCACCGAATCACACGACCCGGACTTCCCGGAGGCGTTCCTGGCGTTCATGCGGCAGGGCTGGCGGGACAGCGAACTACCGGTCGGCCCCCGCCCCGAGGTGCCCAACTACGCCAAGCGGAGGGCCGCGCTCGCCGCGGCCTTCCCCGGCGAGACGCTGGTCATCCCCACCGGCAACGAGAAGGTACGCGCCAACGACACCGACCACCCGTTCCGGGCGGGCAGCGACTTCGCGTACCTGACCGGCGACCTCGAACCGGACAGCGTGCTGGTGCTGCGCCCGAACGGCGACGCCACCCTGTACATGCGGCCCCGGTCGTCGCGGGCGACCGACGAGTTCTTCCGCAGCCGCAACGGCGAGCTCTGGGTGGGCCGTCGGCCCACGCTGCACGAGAGGTCGACCGAGCTGGGCCTGCCCACCGCCGACCTGACCGAGCTGGACGCGGCCCTGGCCGACCTGGCGCCGGGGCGTACCCGGGTGCTGCGCGGCTTCGACACCCGGGTGGACGCGGCGGTGCGGCCGTACGACGGGGCCCGGGTCGAGGGGCAGCCGGGCCGCGACCGGGAGCTGGCGATCGCCATCTCGGAGCTGAAGCTGGTCAAGGACGAGTGGGAGATCGCGCAGCTGCAGGAGGCGTGCGACGCCACCGTGCGCGGCTTCGAGGACGTGGCCCGGGCGCTGCCGGCCGACCGGGGTGCCTCGGAGCGGCTGCTGGAGGGCATCTTCGCGCTGCGCGCCCGGCACGACGGCAACGACGTCGGGTACGGCTCGATCGTCGGCGCCGGCGAGCACGCCACGATCCTGCACTGGGTGCACAACCACGGCGCCACCCGGCCGGGCGAGCTGCTGCTGATGGACATGGGCGTGGAGAACCGCAACCTCTACACCGCGGACGTGACCCGGGTGCTGCCGGTCAACGGCCGGTTCACCCCGCTCCAGCGCCAGGTCTACGACGCGGTCTACGCCGCCCAGCAGGCCGGCATCGAGGTGATCAAGCCGGGCGTGGCGTTCCGGGACGTGCACCTGACCGCCATGCGGGTCCTGGCCGAGGCGCTGAAGGACCTCGGCCTGCTGCCGGTGAGCGTGGACGAGGCGATGGACCCGTCCTCGACGGTCTACCGCCGCTGGACCCTGCACGGCACCAGCCATATGCTCGGCATCGACGTCCACGACTGCGCAAACGCCCGGAAGGAGAGCTACCGGGACGGCGCGCTCGGCGAGGGCTACGTGCTCACCGTCGAGCCGGGGCTGTACTTCCAGCCGGAGGACGAACTGGTCCCCGAGGAGCTGCGCGGCATCGGCGTGCGGATCGAGGACGACATCCTGGTCACCGCCGACGGCGCGGTGAACCTCTCGGCCGGGCTGCCGCGCCGCTCGGACGAGGTGGAGACGTGGCTGGCCGAGCAGCGCGAGGCCGGTCCGCGCCTGCCGGGCTGATCCCGGCCGGACGACCCTGACGGCGGGCCCCACCGCCGGCGGCTGCGACGTTTCCGTCGTTGTGCCGCCGGTGGTGGGGCCCGCCGCTGTTTGCGCTGCTCGGCACCCTCGTCACCGGCACATGCCGAACGGTGTCCCCCGCCTGCCATGAGGCGAATGTGGGGTTTTTTCAGATACGTCCGCCTCGTGAGGATCCTTCTCATACGGTGTGGATCAGAGGCTACAACCGGTTTGTAGCTGGTCGCCCTGCCAGGGGGCGGTGCGACCCCTTTGTGTAACCGAAAGGGCGGAAGGCTCTGATGTCCAACGACGTAACGACTTCCGACGGCGGGGCCCCATCGACCCCGCCCACGAGCAGGCGGCGGGCGATCTGGGTCGCCACCGGCGTGGCCGGGCTGACCGGCGTCGTCGGGCTGGCGGCGCTGGGTGGCCTCGCCGCTCGTGACGACAAGTCCGACGACGCGCAGCGCGTCGCGGAGAACCACGCGGCCGCGCCGCAGAACGCGAGCGACGCCGGCAAGGGTGGCGAGAAGGAAGCCCACGAGGAGCAGAACCGGGCGGACGAGAACGGCCGGGACGGCAAGCAGCGGGGCGAGCGCGGTGAGGAGCGGGACGAGCACGGGCGGCGGGTGCGGGAGGTGCCCTGCCGTAACGAGAAGCTGGTCGAGGCCATCGACCTGGCCAACCGGGATCACGGTGGCACGTTGAAGCTGGCCAAGGACTGCGTCTACGAGTTGTCCTTCGCCGACAAGAAGTCCGGCACGGCCCTGCCCACGATCCGGCAGGACATCACCATCAAGGGCAACGACGCCACCATCAAGCGGAGGTCCGAGGACGCCTTCCGGCTGTTCCGGGTCGCCGACGGCGGCGAACTGACCCTCAAGGACCTCACCGTCAAGGACGGCAACGCCGCCGAGTTCAAGTACGGTGCCGCGCCGATGACGCCGGGATCAGGCTCGCCGGGCGGATCGGATTCGCAGGCGGCGCCGTCGATCCCGGGGCAGGAAAAGAAGGAGGGCGAGGCCGATGGTGGCGCCATCCTGGTCGAGCGGGGCGGTAGCGCGCACCTGGAGAAGGTGGAGCTGACCCGCAACAACGCCGAGGGCAACGGCGGCGCCATCGCCAACTTCGGCCGGGTCGACCTCGACGAAAGCGAGGTCGAGAACAACCACGCCCAGAAGAACGGCGGCGGCATCTTCAACGTCGGCGTCCTCAAGATCAGGGACTCCCGCATCAACAACAACACCGCCGGCGAGAACGGCGGCGGCATCGCCAACGGCGAGGGCAAGGACAAGGACAAGGACAAGGACAAGGACAAGGACAAGGACTACTGGGTCAAGGGCCGCGACGAGGCCGGCACGGTGGAGATCATCGGCCGCTTCCAGGGCAAGGAACCCAGCAAGACCGAGATCCACAACAACCGGGCCGGCAAGAACGGCGGTGGCCTGTTCAGCTCCGGCGGGTTCGTCAAGATCACCCTGACGAGCATCAAGAACAACACCGCCTGCGAGAACGGCGGCGGCATCTACGCCCGCAACACCGACCTCGACCTGCAGAAGGTCCTCATCGAGAAGAACCACGCCGACAAGGACGGCGGCGGCGTCTACAACACCGGCGGGGAAAAGAAGAAGAAGGAAGCCCCGTACGGCGAGCAGAAGGACCAGAAGGAGCAGAAGGAAGAGAAGGAGCAGGAGGCCACGGCCACCATCGCCGACAGCGCCATCCTCGACAACTCCGCCGGACGCTTCGGCGGCGGCATCTTCAACGGCGACCCCGACGTCGAGATCAAGGAAGGCTTCCAGGAGGAGTCCGACAAGGACAAGAACAAGGAAGACAACGCCACCCTCACCGTCCGGGACACCGAGATCAAGGGCAACACCGCCCTCAACGGCGGCGGCATCTTCAACAACGAGGGCAAGGTCACCCTGACCAAGACCCGCATCACCAAGAACACCGCCACCGACTCCGCCAAGACCCACCGCGTCGCCGGCGGCGTCTTCAACAACAACGGCAAGGTCAAGCTCGACGAAAAGACCACCATCACCAACAACGACCCCACCAACTGCGGCGGCACCGTCAAGGACTGCTTCAACTGACCGGCGGCCGGCGAAACCTATCCCACACAGCGATCCGGCCCCCTGCCACCTCGGTGGCAGGGGGCCGGATCCGTCGGGTCAGCTCTGCACGAAGACCGCCACGCTCCGCGCCGGCACGGTGAACGTGCCGGTCGTCCGGTCGAACGAGGCCGTGCGGAGCACCGGGTCGGCCGAGGTACGCAGCACCGGGTGCAGCGCCACGTCCGCCCCGCGCAGGCCGGTCACCGTCTGCGTCGCCGCCGCCGGCGTGGCGTTGAAGACCACGGTGACGGACTTCCACGCGCCGCCCAGGCCGCGAGCGTCCAGGGTCATGGTGAGCACCCCCGGGGCCTCCCGGGTGCCGGAGAGCGGGAAGGCGATCCGCTGCTGCACCTGGTCGGCGGTGGTCAGCCCGAACACCGGCGACGACCGGCGGATCCGGAGCAGCTCGGCGTACCGGGCGTCGGCCAGGTCGATCGCCGCGCAGTCCGGCACCAGCTTCGGGTCGGCCAGCAATGGCTTGGCGTACGGCCACTTGTCCCGGTTGTCCGCCGCCGGCGGGAGGCCCGCGCCGAACCCGTTGCCCTGGGCGCAGTCCCACCGGATCTGGTTGAACCAGTCACCGGAGTTGTACGAGTTGCGGTCCAGCGACTTGGAGCGCAGCCGCTCCGAGCCGGCCGTCACGAAGCCCGTCCCCTGCCCCATCACCACGGTGCTCAGGGCGAGCACCTGCATCCGGGCCCGGTCCGTGGCCGAGGTCCCCTGCGGCAGCTTGTACGCCAGCGCGTCGTACAGGATCTCGTTGTCGTGCGCGTCGACGTACGTGACCGCCTCACCCGGCGCAGCGGTGTAGCCGGCCGGTGAGCCGTTGTAGTCGACCTGGGCGCCGGTGACCTGCCGTCCGGACGAGTCGGTGAACCGGTAGCCGCGCAGGTTGCCGGTCAGGCCCACCTTGATCAGGTCATGCTGGTGCAGCAGCCGGGCCCGCTGTTCCGCCGCCGAGCCGTTGACGTCGTCACCGTTCGGGTCGGACCAGAGGCCGGAGGCGAAGCCCTGGATCCGCGGGTTGCCGTCGAACGGGCCGCCGCCGCGTACCCCGTCCCGGAGCCGGTCGTTGAAGGTGCCGATCCCGGTGCCCGCCATGTTGGCCTGGGTGGCCTGCACGAACCGGGCGTCGTTGGCGACCTCGCCGAAGTTCCAGCCCTCGCCGTACAGCAGGATCTTCTTCCCCTCCACGCCGTCCCTGGCCAGCGTGAGCTGGTCCAGCGCGGCGCGCACGGCCAGAATGTTCGCCTTCGGGTGGTGACCCATCAGGTCGAACCGGAAACCGTCCACCTTGTACTGCCGGGCCCAGGTGACCAGGGAGTCCACCACCAGCTTGCCCATCATGGCGTGCTCCGGGGCGGTGTTGGCGCAGCAGGTCGAGTTCGCGACCGTCCCGTCCTCCAGCAACCGCTGGTAGTAGCCCGGCACCACCTGGTCGAGCACCGACTTCGGGTCGGTACCGGCGGCCGAGGTGTGGTTGTAGACGACGTCCATCACCACCCGCAGGCCGGCCCGGTTGATCCCGGCGACCATCTGCCGGAACTCGGTGGTCCGCTGTGCCCCGGCTGGGTCGACGGCGTAGCCGCCCTCCGGAACCGTGTAGTGCAGCGGGTCGTACCCCCAGTTGTAGCCGTCGGAGTCGGCGACGGCCGACACGCACTTCTGCTGCTCGTCCGAGTCCGGCGGCAGCGCCGCCAGGTCGCAGCCGGGCTGCCGCTGGTCGGCCCGCTTCTCGGGGATGGTGGCGAAGTCGAACGCCGGCAGCAGGTGCAGGTAGTTCACCCCGGCCTCGGCGAGCCCGGCGAGGTGCTTCATGCCGGCGGTCTTCGGGTCGGTGAAGGCGAGGTAGGTGCCTCGCCGCTCGGCCGGCACGGTGGTGTCGGCGATGGAGAAGTCGCGGACCGACACCTCCTGGATCTGCGCCTTCGCCGACGGGACCGCGGCCGGCTTGCCCAGCGTCGCCCAGCCGGCCGGGGCCAGCGCCGGATCGGCCAGATCGACGAGCAGGCTGTGGGTCGAGTCCGGCGCGAGGGCCACCGAGTAGGGGTCGGTCACCGACGCCGTGACCAGCTTCTGCGCCGCCGGCTGCCAGGCCTCCACCCGGTAGCGGTAGTACTTCCCGGTCCAGTCCTTCGTCCCGCGCACCGACCAGACGCCGGTGCGGTCGTCGCGGCTCATCGACACCGTCTTCGGCTCGGCCGTCGGCGAGTCGAATAGCTGCAACGCGACGGTGCGCGCGGTGGGCGCCCAGACGGCCAGGGTGGGCACCTTGCCGGTGAACGTCGGGCCGAGCTTCGCCTGCGTGGCGGGCCGGTAGACATCGTCGAGCGCGCCCGGGATCTGCACCCCGGTGGCGCCGAGCAGCTTGCCCTCGGCGTCCCGCTCGGTCACCACGAGCTGCCCGCGCAGCGCCGCCGGCACCTTGGCCAGGTCGGCCCGGTCCAGGCTGAAGGTGCGGTAGGACCACAGATGCGGCCAGGCCGCGCGCTGGGCCTCGGTGAGCCCGTTGCGCTCCGCCCGCAACGGCAGCGTGGTGTACGTGCCGGCCAGCTCGCCGTCGCTGATGCTCAGCCCACCGGCCGGGGCGGCGACCAGGGCGTACCGCTTGCCGTCGGTGGGCCCGGTCTGCCAGGCGACGGTGGACCGGTCGATCCACTGCGCCTTCTGCTTGGTGATGTCTAGGTCCTGAGCGACGCCCGTGGCGGTCGACGGGAGCAGCCGGCCCTTGATGCCGGCCAGCAGCCAGACCTCGCGCCCGGCGGTGGTGAAGTCGAGCCGCTGGTCCTCGGGCTGGTCCTTCTCGTCGCCCTTGTGCACGATGTAGCTCAACCCGGTGGCCCCGGCGGCCAGCGGCACCCGGAAGATCGCGCCGAAGGAGTCGATCTTCTCCGGCTTCAGCGGGTTGCCCCAGTCGGTCGGGGTAGCCGCGCCGTCCCAGAGGTGCAGGCCCCAACCGTCGTAGTTGCCGTCCGCCTTGCGCCAGTGGATGACCGCGGTGCCCTGGTCGATCGGCGGGTCGGGCTCGCCGGTGGCGGCCTGCCGGGTCGGGTACACCGTCGGATCACCCTGCTTGACCCAGATCTCGCCGGTCTGCGTCACGTCGATGCTGCGGTCCTGTTCGACGTCCTTGGTCCCGTTCTTGTCGACCACGAGGAAGCCGACCGACCTGGCGCCCGGCTTCAGCTTGACCCAGGCGAACCGGCCGAAGGAGTCCTCACCGGCGAACGGCTGCCCCTTGGGCCACTCGGTCTGGTACGCCGGGTCGATGTCGCCCCAGGTGTACAGGCCCCAGTCGGCGTATCCGCCGGCCGGGCGCTGGTAGTGCACCACCGCCCAGTCCCGCGACGCGCTCTGCGCGGGAGTGCCGACGACGCCGGTGGACCGGGTGCTGGCGACGCGGCCCTTGCCGTCGCGGACCACGGCCTTGTACTCGACCTTCGTGCCTCCCGGCAGGCCGGTCAGGTCGTGGTGGACGGTGTACGGCGCCTTGTGCGCGCTGCCCAGCAGGGTCCACTTGCCGCCGGGCACCCGGGCGGCGAAGGTGACGGTCGCGAGGGGGTCGCCGGTGACCTGTGCGGTGACGGCGGCCCGGGTGGCGACCGGGGCGTCGCCGGGCTCGGTGACGGTGACCGCCGGGGCTGCCCCGGCCAGCGGGATCGCCCGGTCGGCCCGGAGCACCACGGCGGACATGGCCGGCACGGTGACACTCAGCTTGCCGTCGGCGCCGGCCGTCGCAGTGGCGGCACCGCCGTAGACGCCGGTGAAGGTGGCACCGGCCGACCAGGTGTCCACGGTGACAGTCTGCGCGCTCGCGGCGTTGTTCACCGCGACGACGTACTCGGTGCGGTCGGTGGGCAGGATCCGGGAGAAGGCGAAGGCGCCGGGGCCGTCGGCCGCGTACCGGGTGACCTGGATGCCGTCGCGCAGCGCCGGGTGGGCCTGCCGCAGCCGGCCCAGTTCGGCGATGGTCCGGTACAGCGGGTGGCCCGTGTCGTACTGGTCGCCGGCGTGGGTACGGGTGGTGCCGATCAGGTCGTCGTCGAGGTAGTCCGGCACCTGGCTGGCGAACATGTCGTGCCGGGCGTCCTTGTCCCCGCCGGGGCCGGTGAAGCCCTGCTCGTCGCCGGAGTAGACGACGGGCTGGCCGCGGGTGAGGAACATCAGCTGGTGGGCGAGCTGGTCGCGGCGCAGCTGGCTGGCGTCGTCCCCGCCCGCGGCGGCGATGAAGGAACCGATCCGGCCCATGTCGTGGTTGCCGAGGAAGGTGGTCAGCCGGTTGGCGTCGGTGTCCCGGGCGGCGTAGAGGTCGTCCCGGGTGTACAGGTCGGCGAGCGCCTTGGCCGAGCCGCCGGCGGCGGTGTAGCCGCGCGCGGCCTCCTGGAAGGAGAAGTCCAGGGTGGCCGGCAGGCCGCCCTGGCGCACGTACGTCGACTCGATCTCCTGGTCGGCGCTGTAGACCTCGCCGAACATGAAGAATTCCGCCTTGCCGGCCTTCTCCGCGGCCCGCTGGATGCCGCGGCTGAACTGCGGCCAGAAGTCGAGGTTGCTGTGCTTGACCGTGTCGAGGCGGAAGCCGTCAACGCCGGCGCGGGTGATCCACTGCGCGTAGATGTCCGTCATCCCCCGCACCACCTCGGGCCGCTCGGTCCAGAGGTCGTCGAGGCCGAAGAAGTCGCCGTACTCGCTGTTCTCGCCGGCGAAGGTGGAGTCACCCCGGTTGTGGTACATGGTGGGGTCGTTCAGCCACGCCGGAACCTTGACCTTCGCGTCGGCCGCGCTGGCGAAGGTCGGGGTGTACGGGAAGGACTTCTCGTTGACCTGCGGGAAGTCCCGGGTGCCGTCGGCGTAGTTGCGGTCCTCGAAGGCCCGCCCCTGCGCGTCCCGGTACGGCGCGGTCTGCTTGTCGACGTAGCCGTACCTGTTCTCGGCGTACCTGATGACGTCCGCAGTGTGGTTGACGATGATGTCGAGGTAGACCTGGATGCCCCGCCGGTGGGCGAGATCGACCAGCCTCGTCAGCTCCTCGTTCGTGCCGAAGTGCGGGTCGACCTGGGTGAAGTCGGTGATCCAGTAGCCGTGGTAGCCGGCGGAGACGTCCGCACCGGTGCCCTGCACGGGCCGGTTCTTGAAGATCGGGGCCAGCCAGATGGCCGTGGTGCCCAGGCCCTGGATGTAGTCCAGCTTGTCGATGAGCCCCTTGAGATCGCCGCCGTGGTAGAAGCCCTTGTCCTTCGGGTCCAGGCCGGTGGTGAGCCGGTCGCCGGTCAGCCCGCCGGTGTCGTTGCGCTTGTCCCCGTTGGCGAAGCGGTCCGGCAGGACGAAGTAGAACTGTTCGGCCCGGGCGCTGTTGCTGCCGGCCTTGAGCAGCGTTTCGGCGGACGGTTCCTGGCTCCACTGTGGGGCGTTGGCGGCGGCGAGGACGTCGGGGACGGCAGCGCGGTCGCTGCCGTCGGCGCTCAGCTGGTGAACGGCGACCGGCACGCCGACGAGCGTGAGCACGAGGGAGGACACCAGGGCGAGCAGCGCCTTGGGGGATATCGGCGGGGGTTTCATCGACGGCCTTTCTCTGGTCGCTGATTCGCCCGCACGCTAGCCCTTGCCGAAACGTTCTGCAATACCTTGCAAACCAAGTCGCAACAAAGCAGCCGTCTTGCGAAACGTGCCCGTTCCCACGATCAGCGTGCCGGGCGTAGGACCGGCCAGGATCGACGGTGCCGTGGCGAGCGGGCTCAGCAGCCGGCGCAACAGTGCCCGGCCCGTCGCCCTGGCCACGGACGACCGGTTCAGCCGATGGTGCAGTCCGCGCCGTTGACCGTGCACCGTTCCGGCCGGTCACCCGTGCCCGTCCGGTTGAACTCCAGTCGCACGGTGACGCTCTGCCCCGGCTCCAGCGCCCCGGTGCCGGCCAGGACGAACACCCCGCCGCCGCGGGAACTGGCCGAGACCCCGGAGGCGGACGAGGCCTGGACGCTCTTCACGTTGCCGGCGAAGGACAGCTTCACCGTCCAGTCCTGACCCACACCGGACCCGTTCGCGACAATCAGCCGGGCGGAGAACCCCCGCCGGTCGCTGCCGGTGGCCTCGTACCGGGCGGTGACCCCGCCATCGGCCACGAGCGGCGCGGGCGCGGCCAGCTCCGGCGCGGCCCGCGACGGGCTGACGGGCCGGGTCGGGCCGGCCGGCCGCGACGGGCTGGGCGACGCCGTCGGCCCGGCGGTGGGTTCGGCGGTGACCAGCGGCGCGGCCGGGTCGTCCGGTGCGGCGGAGGGGCTCTCCACGCCGTGCGTCGGCAGGTAGATCGGCGGCGCAGCGGCCGTCGGGACCACCCGGCGCTCCGGACCCCGCGCCGCGAGCAGGGCGATCACGAGCAGGGTGGTGAGCAGGCCGACGCCGAGCAGCACCACAATCCACGGCACCGACATGAGCAGCCTGGGCGCCGACGGCCCGTCGGACGATTGGCCACGTCCGGCGTTCATCACGTCCCCCCTCGCCGAAGCCGAACGCCAGCGTAACCAGCCATGAGCGGCGGGTGGCAGCGGGCCGCCAGGTTTCGCCCGTCCGGGCCACCGGGACGCGAAGAACGGATGACCACCGCCCGGCGATCGGCCCGCCACCACGAGGCGTACGCACCGGACCACACCGCATGTCGGCCAGGCGGTCCGGACCCATTGCTGGAAGACCAGTCGGCTCGGCCCGGTCCTACGTCGAGGTTCCGCCAGCCGTCCATCATAGACCGCCTCACCGAGCCGCATCACGCGGCGACGCGCCACCGGCGGCGCCCCGAGGCTGGCCCGCTGCCGGCAACCGCGGCGGCGGGCCGTCGGTCCAGTGGTCGGCATCGTGGACCAGCGGCGCGTCGGCGGCTAAGCCACGGGCGGCACCCCGCCGGCGCGGCGTCAGGCGGTACGGATGACGGTGCAGATGGCCGGCCCGCCGTCGGTGGCCCGCAGCAGGTAGCGGTAGCGCTCACCGGGCACCGCCCGCCCCCGGCTGTCCAGGAACTCCCACCGCACCGCCACCTCGGTCAGCAGCGCGGAGACCTGCTGCACGTCCTCAATCTCGGCATTGGCCGCGACCAGTTCCCGCTCCCGGTAGTCGGCGGCCGCGCCGACGAAGCTGAGGGCCACCGAGGCCGGGGAGGTGAACGAGAAGCTGTACGTGTCGGCGACCACCAACCCGGGCAGCGCGTAGCAGCCGGCGATGGCGGCCAGGTCGCCGGTGGTCAGCGCCACGCCGTACCGGTCGAAGAAGTCGGTCAACGCGGCGAGATGCGTGGAAGCCGTCACGGGGGCTCTCCATTACCGCGCGGCGGCTCCGGCAAACCTGGTCAGCGCGGCGGGATGCGTACCTCGATCTCGGCGCCGAGCTGCGCGCCTCCGGTGAGATCGAGGTCGTCGCCGCTCCAGAACCGACCCGGGTCGTACCAGTTGGGCCGGCGACCGGCGGGCAGCAGCCCCATCGCCTCGTAGGTCACCGCCACCACCTCGGCGCAGTACGCGGTCTCCAGCGCCCGGTCGCGCACCGGCACACCCCCACCCTCCAGAATGGACGGCCGGCGAAAGCGCAGGTCGGGCACCCGACCCCGCGCCCACCGCCAGGCGAGCTGGGCGGTGGACGGGAACGGAGTGCCGTCGAGACGCGCCACGGTGCGCAGCACCGCCTCCTCCATCGCGGTGTCGGCCGGCGGTTCGAGCTGGCGCAGCCAGGCCCGCTGACCGTACCGGTTGGCCCAGACGCAGACCGCGTCCCGCAGGTCGTGCAGCTGCACGCCGCGCTGGTGGGTGCCGGTCCACCGGTCCGGCAGCGAACGGCCCAGCTCGGCGTGCCACATCAGCGGCGGCAGGTCGTCCAGGACCACCGCCATGCCCACGTGGTTGACCGGGCTGTTGGTGGTGAACTGGATGGCGCGGTCCGGCACGCTGCGCCCGCGGAACACCCACACGTCCCCGGTCCGGGTCAGCTCCACCGCCTCATCGAGGCTAATGCTCATAACGGACTACCCTAGGCCGATGCGGCAACGGATACGGTGGTGGAAGCTACTCGGACTGGCCGGCCTCGCCGGCGTCGCGGCGACCGGCGTGGTCGTGGCCCGGGCGGAACGACGGCGCCGGGCGTACACCCCAGAGGAGATCCGGGACCGACTGCGCGAGCGGCACGCGCAGGCGACGCGGCCATCCCCCTGACTGACCCGCCGGCTCACTGGTCCGCGCGGCGCACCGCTTCGTCCAGCGCCTCCGGGGTACGACCGACCAGTGCGCTGCCGTCCTCGAGCAGCAGGATCGGGCGCTGGATCAGCTCCGGGTGCGCGACCATCGCGGCGATCCAGCGCGGCTCGGCGTCGTCGTCGCGGGGCCAGTCGGCCATGCCGAGGGCCGCCGCGGCCGGCTCGCCGGTGCGGCAGATGTCCCACGCCCGGGCGTCCAGCCTGCGCAGCACCTCGGTCAACTCCCCCGCGCTCGGCGGCTCCGCCAGGTACGCCCGCAGCCGGTAGGGCACCCGCGCCTCGTCGAGGGTCGCCCGGGCGGTGGCGCACTTCGAGCAGGACGGGTTGTGCCAGATCTCCATGACCCGACATGATGGCACGCCACCAACCGGCATCCACGGTGACCGACGTGTCCGGCCACATCCCGACCGAGATCCGCCCTATTCCACTGAGTGCCGTGCCTGTACCAGCGGGCCGGCATCGACAGTCGGCCCAGCATCCGAGGACGCCGTCTTGCCTGCGCTCACCGGCGAGGTCTGTCCCCGTCCTCGCTTTGCTCTGCAGCCGGATACGCAGCTCACGTTCTGTGGTGTTGCGTATGTGGCTGCAGAGCAGAGCGGGGTGCGGATGGTCTGGTCCGCCACGGGATGTGACGGTGGGTGAGGGTTGACCGTGCGCGTGCCGCCACCCGCAATACGGACACCACCCGCACCACGACCCCCGGCCAAGTGGCTGGCGCTCTGCGTTGATCCACTCCAGATGCCGCAAACGGCGGTATCCATCACCTACGACACCCGCCACATACCGCACATGAAGTCGATCACCGTGCCCCTGCGCGACCACGAGGCGACACTTTCGGGGAAAGTGGCCCCTCAGAGCGCCAGAAGGTCGGCTGTTCGCCCCGGAGGTCCGTCGACGCCCGTTCGGTCCCGGCCTGTGCGGGATGGGCTGTCTGGTTGGGGTCTGGTTGGGCGTGGTGTGTCCGGTTCCGGCCTGGCTGTCCGGTGGCCGGGGGTGGCCCGGTGG
>NZ_LWLS01000102.1 GCF_001905095.1 Micromonospora sp. CB01531 | reverse complement strand
GCTTGACATTCAAGCTCTTGGGATGTCTTTGGTCACTGATCCGAATATCCACAGGCGACGCCGCGCTCCTGAGCAGAAGTCGATGATCTATAGGTTAGGCGGGGTCGGCGGGGGTAGGGACTGCCTCATGCGCGTCCTCGGAATCAACGCGATCTTCCACGACCCCGCAGCTGCCCTCGTGGTCGACGGCGGGGTGGTGGCCGCCGCCGAAGAGGAACGGTTCAGCCGCCGCAAGCACGGCAAGCGCCCGGTGCCCTTCGCCGCCTGGGAGCTGCCCGAGCTGTCCGCCGCCTGGTGTCTGGCCAGCGCCGGGATCGACGTCGACAGCCTCGACGCGGTCGCGTACTCCTTCGACCCCGGCCTCTACCGCGACGCGGTCGAGCTGGGACTCGACGACCCGTGGGACTGGCTGCGGGTCGACTACGCCACGAGGGCGCCGCAGTTCCTCGCCGCCGCCCTGCCCGGGCTCGACCCGGAGAAGGTGCGGTTCGTGCCGCACCACGTGGCGCACGCCGCCTCCGCCGGGCTGGCCGCCCCGCCGGCCGGCGACGACACCGCGGTGCTGGTGCTCGACGGGCGCGGCGAGGTGGCCAGCCACCTGGCCGGTGTCTACCGCGATGGACGGCTGTCATCCCTGTACGCGCAGCAACTTCCGCACTCGCTCGGCCTGCTGTACGAGGACCTGACCCGGCACCTCGGCTTCCTGCACTCCAGCGACGAGTACAAGGTGATGGCGCTCGCCTCGTACGGCCGGCCGACGCATCTGGGCATGCTCCGTGAGCTGGTCCGGGTCACCGACGACGGCGGGTTCCAGGTCGAGCGGATCGACTGGGCCGGCATGGCCAAGGCGCGCACCGCCGACGGCGAGCTGACCGACGACCACGCCGACCTCGCCGCCAGCGTGCAGGCCCGGTTGGAGGAGGTCGTCCTCGGCCTTTCCCGCTGGCTGTACGACGCCGCCGGCGGCGCCAGCACCCTGGCCCTGGCCGGCGGGGTGGCGCTGAACTGCGTGGCCAACGCCCGGCTCGCCGCCGAGGGGCCGTTCCGGGACGTCTGGGTGCAGCCGGCGGCCGGCGACGCGGGCACCGCGCTGGGCGCGGCCCTGCACGTAGCCGGCGAGCTGGGCGACCGGTCCACTCCGATGGCCGGGGCGGACCTGGGCCGCGGCTGGTCGGACGAGGAACTGGAGGCCGAGCTGCGGCGGGCGGCGCTGCCGTACCGGCGCCCGGCGTCGATCGCCGCGGAGGCGGCCCGGGTACTCGCCGACAACGGCATCGTCGCCTGGTACCAGGGGCGCAGCGAGTACGGCCCGCGGGCGCTGGGCCACCGGTCGCTGCTCGCCCACCCCGGCGACCCGGACACCACCCGCCGGATGAACGACGTCAAGGGCCGGGAACAGTTCCGGCCGATCGCCCCGATGGTCCGCGCGGAACGCTTCGCGGAGCTCTTCGAGGGCGTCTTCCCCAGCCCGTACATGCTCTTCGTGCACCGGGTGAAGGCGCAGTGGCGGGACCGCATCCCGGCGGTCACCCACGTCGACGGCACCGCCCGGGTGCAGACCGTGCACGCCGACACCGAGCCACTGGTGGCCGAGCTGCTGTCCGAGTTCGAGCGGCGCACCGGGCTGCCGGTGGTGGTCAACACCTCGCTGAACACCGCCGGGCGGCCGATGGTGGACACCCCGCGGGAGGCGATGGAGCTGTTCGGCTCCGCGCCGGTGGACCTGCTCGCCCTCGGTCCGTTCGCGGTGCACCGCCGGGCGCTGGGCGGTGGCCGGTGATCAGCGTGGTGGTGCCGACGCTCGGCCGGCCCAGCCTGGCCGTGCTGCTGGACACCCTCGCCGGTCAGCTCGGCGACCTGCCCGGGGCCGACCTGCTGCTGGTCGACGACCGGCGCGACGAGATCGGGGAACTGGCCGTGCCGGGGGCGCTGGCGGCGTACACGAAGGTGCTGACCGGTCGTGGCGCGGGCCCGGCGGCGGCCCGCAACCTGGGCTGGCGCGCCGCCCGCGGCGAGTGGGTGGTCTTCCTGGACGACGACGTGGTGCCGGCGCCGGACTGGGCCCGGCGGCTGCGCGCCGACCTCGCGGTGCCCGGCCGGATCGGCGGGGTGCAGGGCGTGGTGACCGTGCCGCTGCCGGCGGACCGCCGCCCCACCGACTGGGAACGTGCCACCGCCGGCCTGGCCGAGGGCAGGTGGATCACCGCGGACATGGCCTACCGCCGGGCCGCCCTCGCGGCCGTCGGCGGGTTCGACGAGCGCTTCCCCCGGGCCTACCGGGAGGACGCCGAACTGGCCCACCGGGTCCGGCTGGCCGGCTGGGACCTGGTCCGCGGCCAGCGCCGGGTCACCCATCCGGTACGCCCCGAGGGCCGCTGGGTGAGCCTGCGCACCCAGCGCGGTAACGCCGACGACGCGCTGCTGCGCCGGTTGTACGGCCGGAATTGGCGGACCGCGCTCGACCTGCCCCCGGGCCGGCGGCCCGGGCACGTCGCGGTCGCCACGGCCGGCGCGGTCGCGCTGGCCGCCACCGTGCTGCGCGCCGTGGCCCGTCCCGGTGCCCGGCGGCGCGCCCTCGGAGCGGCCGCCCTCGTCGCCGGGCTGGGCTGGGCGGCCGGCACCGGCGACTTCGCCCGGGTCCGCATCGCGCCCGGCCCGCGCACCCACGACGAGGTCGTCACCATGCTGGCGACCAGCGCGCTCATCCCGCCGCTCGCGGTCGTCCACTGGGTACGCGGCTGGTGGCACGCCCGCCCGCAGCCCGCCGGGGCGGTCGTCACGGCGGACGGAACCGAGGCGGGACGATGACGTTCCCTTCGCTTGCCTCAGGCAACTGGGCGGCCAAGACGTCAACCGGTCCCGCCCTGTTCGACGCGGTGCTGCTGGATCGGGACGGGACGCTCGTCGAGGATGTGCCCTACAACGGCGACCCGGAGAAGGTCCGCCCGGTGCCCGGCGCGCGGGAGGCGCTGGACCGGTTGCGCGCGGCCGGGCTGCGCCTGGCCGTGGTCAGCAACCAGTCCGGCCTGGCGCGGGGCTGTTTCACCGCTGAGGACCTGCGCCGGGTCAACGCCCGGGTGGAGGAGCTGCTCGGCCCCTTCGACGACTGGCAGATCTGCCCGCACGACGACACCGACGGCTGCGGCTGCCGCAAGCCGGCGCCGGGTCTGGTGCACGCCGCCGCCCGGGCGCTCGGCACCACGCCGGCCCGGTGCGTGCTGGTCGGCGACATCGGCCGGGACATGACGGCCGCGCTCGCCGCCGGGGCGACCGGCATCCTGGTCCCCACCCCGGTCACCCGCCCGGAGGAGGTCGCCGAGGCGCCGACCGTGGCCCGGGACCTGCCCGCCGCGGTGGACGAGATCCTGCGCCGGACGCGGACGGTCCGGCCGGTCACGCCGCGCGCGGGGCGGGCCGGGACGGTCCTCGTGGTGCGCAGCGACGCGGCCGGGGACGTGCTGGTCACCGGCCCGGGCATCCGCGCGGTCGCGGCCGGCGCCGACCGGGTCGTACTGCTCTGCGGGCCACAAGGCCGCGCAGCCGCCGACCTGCTACCCGGCATCGACGAAATCATCGAATGGCCACTGCCCTGGATCGACGGCAACCCCCAACCCGTCGACCCACACGACATACACCACCTCACCACCCGCCTCACCACCACCCACGCCGACGAAGCAATCATCTTCACCTCCTTCCACCAGTCCCCCCTACCCCTCGCCCTGCTCCTCCGCCTCGCCGGCATACCCCGCATCAGCGCCATCAGCGACGACTACCCCGGCACCCTGCTCGACATCCGCCACCACGTCCCCACCGGCATACCCGAACCCGAACGAGCCCTCTCCCTCGCCGCCGCCGCCGGATACACCCTCCCCCCCGACGACGAACCGGGACTACGGCTGCGGGACGACCTGGAGCCACCGACCGGGACGGAAACCGCGCCGGACCACCCGGTCCCTGTACCGACCGACGACTACGTGGTGGTGCACCCCGGCTCGTCGGTGCCGGCCCGGGCCTGCCCGGCGGACCGCTGCGCCGAGATCGTGGCCGCCCTGGTCGCCGACGGGCGCTGGGTCGTCGTCACCGGTGGCCCGAACGAGCGGGACCTGACTGCGCGGGTCGCCGCCGCCGGCGGCGGCGTGGACCTCGGCGGGTCGACGGACCTCACCGGGCTCGTCCGGATCATCGCCGGCGCCCGCTGCCTGGTGGTCGGCAACACCGGGCCGGCCCACCTCGCCGCAGCCGTGGGTACCCCGGTGGTCAGCCTCTTCGCCCCCACCGTCCCGTTCGGACAGTGGGGACCGTACCGGGTGCCGACCGTCCGGCTCGGCGACGCCGGGGCGCCGTGTCGGGACACTCGCGCGGCCGTCTGCCCGGTCGCCGGGCACCCCTGTCTGGCCGGCGTCGACCCGGCCGAGGTGGTTGCCGCCGTGCGGCTCCTGGACGCGCCCGACTGACCGCCCCGTCCGCCGCGCCCGACCAGCCCGATCGTGAGGAGAGGCATGAACGTTCTGCTGTGGCACGTGCACGGCTCCTGGACGACGTCGTTCGTCCACGGACGACACCGCTACCTGGTGCCGGTCACCCCGGACCGGGGTCCGTACGGCCTCGGGCGGGCGCGGACGTACGCCTGGCCGGCGAACGCCGTCGAGGTGACCCCGCAGGAACTGGGGCGGACCGAGGTCGACCTGGTCGTCCTGCAACGGCCCGAGGAGCTGGAGCTGGCCGAGCAGTGGCTGGGCCGCCGGGTGGGCCGCGACGTGCCGGCGATCTACGTCGAGCACAACACCCCCAAGGGCGACGTGCCGAACACCCGCCACCCGATGGCCGACCGGAACGACCTGATCATCGCCCACGTCACCCACTTCAACGAGCTGTTCTGGGACAACGGCGCCACCCGCACTACCGTCATCGAGCACGGTGTGGTCGCACCGGCCGTCGAGTGGACCGGCGAGCTGAACCGCCTCGCCGTGGTCATCAACGAACCCGTACGCCGCTGGCGGGTCACCGGCACCGACCTGCTCCCCCGCTTCGCCGAGATCGCCCCACTCGACGTCTACGGCATGGGCGTCACCGGCCTGGCCGACCACCTCGAACTCCCACCCGACCGACTCACCAGCCACGACGACCTCCCACAACACGCCATGCACACCGAACTCGCCCGACGACGGGCGTACCTGCACCTGTGCCGCTGGACATCCCTCGGACTGAGCCTGATCGAGGCAATGACCATGGGCATGCCCGTGATCGCACTCGCCACCACCGAGGCGGTGGACGCCGTGCCGCCCGATGCGGGGGTGCTCTCCACCCGGGTGGACACGCTGGTCGAGGCGGCCCGCTGGCTCGCCGAGGAGCGCGACGCGGCGTACCGGCTCGGGGCGCGGGCGCGCGAGGTGACGAAGGAACGCTTCGGGCTCGACCGGTTCCTCGTCGACTGGGACCGGCTGATGGAGGAGGAAACATGCGCATCGCGATGATCTCGGAGCACGCCAGCCCGCTCGCCGTCCTCGGCGAGGAGGACGCCGGCGGCCAGAACACCCACGTGGCGGAACTCGCGGCCGCGCTGGCCGGCGAGGGACACGACGTCCGCGTCTACACCCGCCGCGACTCCCCCACCCTGCCCGACGCCGTGTCGACCCCGGACGGTTACTACGTCTGCCACGTGCCGGCCGGGCCGCCACGGCGGGTCCCGAAGGACGAACTGCTGCCGTACATGGGCGAGTTCGGCAGCTGGCTGGCCGACACCTGGCGGCGCGACGGCTGGACCCCGGAGGTGGCCCACGCACACTTCTGGATGAGCGGACTGGCCACTGTGCACGCGGGCCGGCGGACCGGGGTGCCGACCGTGCTCACGTACCACGCGCTCGGCACGGTGAAGCGCCGCCACCAGGGCGCCCGGGACACCAGCCCACCAGGACGGATCGGCTACGAACGGGCGCTCGGGCGGGCCGTCGACCGGGTCGTCGTGCAGTGCAGCGACGAGGTGGCCGAGCTGGTCCGGATGGGCGTACCCCGGTCCCGGATGGCGCTGGTCCCCTCCGGCGTCAACCAGCGCGTGTTCCACCCTGACGGCCCGGCCGCGCCGCGCGACCCGGCCAGGCCGCGCATCCTCACGGCCGGCCGGCTGGTGGAGCGCAAGGGCTTCCTGGACGTGGTCCGGGCGCTGCCCGCGGTGCCGGACGCCGAGTGCGTCGTGGTCGGCGGCCCGCCGGCCGAACTGCTGCCCGTCGACGCCTTCGCCCGGCGGCTGTGGGCGCTCGCCGAGTCCTGCGGGGTCGCCGACCGGGTCCGGCTGGTCGGCGGGGTGCCCCGGGAGGAGATGGCCGGCTGGTACCGGTCGGCGGACGTGCTGGTGGCCGCCCCCTGGTACGAGCCGTTCGGACTCACCCCGCTGGAGGGGATGGCCTGCGGCGTACCGGTGATCGGCAGCAACGTCGGCGGCATCGCCGACACCGTCGTCGATGGGCTCACCGGCGACCTGGTGCCGCCGCGCGACCCCCGCGCGCTGGCCACCGCGATCCGCCGGCTGCTCGCCGACAAGGTGCGCCGCTTCGCGTACGCCACGGCGGCGCTGGACCGGATCCGGAGCCGGTATTCGTGGAAGCGCTGCGCCGAGCAACTCAGCGCGGTCTACGCCACGGTGACCACGGTCGCCCGTCCCGCCCGGGCGGTGGCCTGATGACCCGGGGCGACATGATCGACGCGCACCTGTCCGGGCTGGCGGCGGCGCTGCTGCCGTTCCGGCGGGAGGCCGAGCGGCTCGCCGACTGGGGCACGGAGCTGGCCTGGACGCTCGCCCGGGGCGGACGGATCCTCGTCGCGGGCAACGGGGGCAGCGCCGCGGAGGCCCAGCACCTCACCGCCGAACTCGTCGGCAAACTCCGCGACGACCGCGAACCCCTGTCCGCCATCGCCCTGCACGCCGAAACCTCCGCACTCACCGCCATCAGCAACGACTACGGCTACCACGAGGTCTTCGCCCGCCAGGTCCGCGCCCACGGCCGAACCGACGACATCCTCCTACTCCTGTCCACCAGCGGCACCAGCACCAACCTGCTCACCGCCGCCCACACCGCACACGAAACCGGACTGCGCTGCTGGGCCTTCACCGGCCCGACACCCAACCCACTCGCCGACGCCTGCCACGAAGTCCTCGCCATCGACTCGCCGGAGAGCCAGGTAGTGCAGGAGCTGCACCTGGTCGCCACCCACGTGCTCTGCGAGTACGTCGACCAGGCCCTCCCTTTGATCCGGCAGCTGCCCACCACGACCGTGACCGAGCCCCGGGGCACCCGCATCACCGGGTGGGCACCACCGCTCGTCCCGCTCCTCCGCGACGGGCACACCGCGAGCGGACACACCGCCAACGGGCAACGCGCGAACGGGCACACCGCCAACGGACACCGCGGCACGGGACACAGCGTCGACGGCCACGGGCGGAACGGGCACCACCGCAACGGGTCCACCGGCACCGGCTGGGTGCAGCGGTGAGCGGGCCGCTCGTCGTGGTCGGCGACGCCCTGCTGGACCGGGACGTGACGGGCACGGTGAACCGGGTCTGCCCGGACGCCCCCGTACCGGTGCTGGACGAGCGCACCGCCGTGGACCGGCCCGGCGGGGCCGGACTGGCCGCGCTGCTCGCCGCCGCCCAGGACACCGAGGTCGCGCTGGTCACCGCGCTCGCCGACGACGCCTGTGGGGCCCGCCTGGCCGAGTTGTTGGCCGACGCGGGGGTGGCGGTCTATCCGATGAAGCTGCCCGGCGCGACCGCCGAGAAGATCCGGCTGCGGGCGGGCGGACAGACGCTGCTTCGGCTGGACCGGGGCGGCGGCCCGCAGCCGCCCGGCGAGCCGCCGGAGGCGGTGCTGGAGGTGCTCTCCCAGGCCCGGGCCATCCTGGTCAGCGACTACGGTCGCGGCCTGGTTCGGCAGCCGACGCTGCGCGCCGCGCTCGCCGAGGCGTCCGCCCCGGTGGTGTGGGACCCGCACCCGCGCGGCCCGGCCGCCGTGGCCGGGGCCCGGCTGGCCACGCCGAACCTCGCCGAGCTGCGGCAACTCACCGGCGACGCGGGGGCCGGCTCGGCGCTGTCCACCGCGACCCGGGCCGGGCACGAGCTGCGGCGCCGCTGGCGGGTCGGCGCGGTCGCGGTAACCATGGGTCCGGACGGCGCGGCGCTCTGCCACGCCGGCAGCACCCCGCTGGTCGTGCCGCCACCGTCCATTCCGGACCGGGTCGAGGACACCTGCGGCGCCGGCGACCGGTTCGCCGCCACCGCCGCCCTGGCGCTCGGCGACGGCGCGCTGGTCTCCGAGGCGGTCGGCGCGGCGGTGGCCGCCGCGTCGGCGTACGTGGCGGCGGGCGGGGCAGCCGGCCTGCACCGCGAGCCGGCGCAGCCCCCGGCACCTGCCGCCGCCCGCACCGCCGAGGATCTGGTGGCTGCGGTACGCGCCGATGGCGGCACGGTCGTCGCCACCGGCGGCTGCTTCGACATCCTGCACGCCGGGCACGTCGCCACCCTCCAGGCGGCCCGCCGTCTCGGCGACTGCCTGGTGGTCTGCCTCAACTCCGACCGCAGCGTACGCGGGCTGAAGGGGCCGGAGCGCCCGGTCAACCCGGAGGCGGATCGGGTCCGGCTGCTGACCGCCCTGGACTGTGTCGACGCGGTGATGGTGTTCGACGAGCCCACCCCGCACCGGGTGCTGGCCCGACTGCGGCCCGACGTCTGGGTCAAGGGCGGCGACTACGCCGGGGAGGACGGCGGGCCGGAGCTGCCCGAGGCGGATCTGGTCCACCGCTGGGGCGGCCGGGTCGTCACCGTCCCCTACCTGGCCGGCCGATCCACCACCGGCACCATCTCCGCCGCGCACCAGCGCGGCCTCCACCTCGTCAAGGGAGCGGCAGTATGAGCGAGCGTCAGCGGAGTGCTGGCCGGGACATCAACGGCAGGGCGGTCCTCGTGACCGGCGGGTCGAGCGGTCTGGGCGCGGCGGTGGTGACCGCGGTCGCCAAGGCCGGCGGGCGGCCGTACGTGCTCGACCGGCGGGCGCCGGCCGACGGGGTGCCCTGGGTCGAGTGCGACCTCGCCGACACCCGCGCCGCGGAGGCGGCCACCTGCCAGCTGGCCGAGCAGGCCGGCGGGCTCGACGGTGTGGTGACCGCCGCCGGCGTGGACGTGCCGGGGCGGCTGGCCGACGTGCCGGGCGACACCTGGGACCGGATCGTGACGATCAACCTGCTCGGCACCGCCGCGGTGGTCCGGGCGGCCGTGCCGTACCTGGAACGCGGGCACGGCACGGTGGTCACCGTGGCGTCCACGCTGGGTGTCAAGGCGGTCAGCGACGCCACCGCGTACTGCGCGGCGAAGTTCGGGGTGGTCGGTTTCACCCGGGCGCTCGCCGCCGAGCTGGCCGGTTCGGTCGGCGTGACGCTGCTGATCCCGGGTGGCATGCGGACGGCGTTCTTCGACGACCGGGACGAGAAGTACCGGCCCGGGCCGGACGCGATCCTCAACGACCCGGCCGACACCGCGGAGACGGTGCTGTTCGCCCTCGCCCAGCCGCCGGGATGCGCCGTACGCGAGCTGGTGGTCTGCGCCGAGCAGGAGTCCTCGTACCCGTGATCCTCGTGCTCCGCGCGCTCGGCGTCGGCGACCTCGCCACCGGGGTGCCGGCGCTGCGCGCGCTGCGCGCCGCGTACCCCGGTGCTGAGCTGGCGCTGGTCGCGCCGCGCTGGCTGGCGCCGCTGGTCGAGCTGGTCGGCGGGGTGGACCGCCTGGTCGAGGCGGACGGGCTGGGCCACCTGGGGTGGTCCGGACCGACGGTCGCGCTGGCGGTGAACCTGCACGGCCGGGGCCCGCAGTCCCACCGGAGGCTGGCCGAGGTCAGGCCCGGCCGGCTGCTCGCCTTCGCCAACGCCGAGGCCGGGCACCAGGACGGTCCACCGTGGCGGGCCGACGAGCACGAGGTGGACCGGTGGTGCCGGCTGCTGGCCTGGTACGGCATCCCGGCCGACCGGACGGACCTGGCGCTGCGCCGCCCCGCACCGGGTGCGCGGCCCAGCGGGGTCAGCATCGTCCATCCCGGGGCGAAGGCCGCCGAGCGGCGCTGGCCACCGGCGCGCTTCGCGGCGGTGGCCCGGGAGCTGACGGCGCGCGGCCATCGGGTGTTGGTGACCGGCAGCCCGGGTGAGCGGGGCATCGCCGAGGAGGTGGCCCGCGGCGCCGCGCTGCCGCCGGAGGCGGTGCTGGCCGGGCGGACCGGCCTCGGCGAGCTGGCCGCCCTGGTGGCCCACGCCCGGCTGGTGCTCGCCGGCGACACCGGCATCGGCCACCTGGCCACCGCCTACGGCACCCCGTCGGTGCTGCTCTTCGGCCCGGTTTCGCCCGCGCTCTGGGGCCCGCCGCCGGACCGGCCGTGGCATCAGGCGCTCTGGGCGGGGCCGCGGCCGCCCGGGGACGGGCTCCACCCGGCGCTGGCCGAGCTGGCGGTGCCCGCGGTGCTGGCGGCCGTCGACCGGGTCGAACGGGCCTTTCCCGGCGCGGTGGGACGGCTCGGCCCGGCCGCGCGGGACGGGACGGACCGGCCCGCGCCGACCGGACCGGTGGCCCGGTGCGGCACCCCCGCGGCTACCCGCCGGTAGCTTGCCGCCGTACCCTGAGCCGGTGAGCGGGGAGTACACGCAGGAGTTCGTCGACGTCGACGGGGCGCGGATCGGCGTCCAGGTCTACCCGGAGCCGGACGGGCCGCCCGGCGCGCCGGTGGTGGTGCTCTGGCCGGCGATGGGGGTGCGGGCCCGCTACTACCGGCCCTTCGCCGCCGCGCTGCGCGGCGCCGGGCTCGCCGTCGTCGTGGTCGACCTGCGGGGCACCGGCGAGAGCACGCCGGCTCCCACACGCACCTGCCGCTACGGCTACCCCGAACTGGCCGTTGACGTCGGCGCCGTGCTCGACGCACTCAAGCCCCGGCTGGACGGCCGTACCCGGCTGCTGCTCGGGCACTCCCTCGGCGGGCAGGTCGCGCTGCTGCACCAGGCGCTGCACGACGCGGACGCGGTGGACGGGCTGGCCCTGGTGGCGGTCGGCCTGCCCTGGTGGCGCGGGTACCCGAGGCTGCGCGGCTGGGGGGTGCTGCCGTACACCCAGGGGATCTCGGCGGTGGCCCGGCTGCTCGGCGTGTGGCCAGGCTGGGGGTTCGGCGGCAGGCAGGCCCGCGGGGTGATCCGGGACTGGGCGTACACCGCCCGGACCGGCCGGTTCCCGGTGCTCGCCGGGGTCGACGTCGAGGCAGCGGTACGCCGGGTGCGTACGCCGGTCCTCGCGGTGAGCGTGGACGACGACCAGTACACCCCGCACGAGACCCTGGACCACCTCTGCGGCAAGCTCACCGCCGCGCCGGTGACCCGGCACCGCTACACGGTGGCCGAGGCCGGCGGCCCGCTGGACCATTTCACCTGGGTACGCGCCGCGGCCCCGCTGGCCGCCCGGGTCGCCGCGTTCGCCGCCACCCTGCCGCGCCGCTGACGGGTGGCCGGGCTGCACGCCGGCTCCGCCGGGCGGGATCGATCGGGGGCGTAGCCGGCCGGAACGTGGGTATGCCGCACCGCCCGAACACGGCGGAGGGGGATCAGATGTCCGAACGGCACACCGCGTTGCGGTCGATGCACGATCTGGGCCTGGCGGCATGGTTCGGCGGCTCGCTGATGGGCGCGCTCGGCGTCAACGCGGCGGCGGCTCGGGTCGACGACTCGACGCAGCGGCTGCCGGTGGCCTCGGCGGGCTGGGCGCGCTGGACCCCGGTCAACGCGGCGGCGATCGGCGCCCACCTGGCCGGCGCGGTCGGCGAAATGGTCACCGAGAGCCCACGGATGGCGGTGCAGTCCGGGGTGGGGAAGATCAGCGCGGTGAAGACCGCGTTGACCGTGGGCGCGCTGGCGGTCACCGGCTACAGCCGGATGCTCGGCAAGAAGCTGGAGCGGGCGGGTGGGCCGCCCGTCGAGGGGATCACCGAGCCGAGCTATCAGACCCCGGCGAGCGTGGCCTCCTGCCAGCGGCAGATGAAGCTGCTCCAGTGGGCGGTGCCGGCGCTGACCGGCGCGCTGGTGGTGGTGACCGCGTACATGGGCGAGCAACAGAAGCCGGGCCAGGTGCTCCGGGGCATGCTCGGCCGGGCCGGCGGGGTGATCACCCGGCCGAGGATGGCCGGCAAGGTCATCGCGATGGGCGGGCCGAAGATCGGCAAGGTAGTCGGGATGACCGCTCCGAAGATCGGCAAGATCGCCGGCCTGCGGGTCGCCGCGATGGGTGCTCCCAAGATCGGGAAGGTTGTCGGCAAGGGCGCGCCGAAGATCGGCAAGGTCGCCCTGGGCTCGCCGAGGACGATCGCCAAGGTCGCCGCGATGGGCGCGGCCACGCGGCACCTGGTCACGGCCGGCCGTTGACCCGCCGAGCGGCCGGCGGCGCACAAGGGCGTGCGCCGCCGGCCGCTCGCGGACGCCGATCCGGCATGACCGGGCGGGTGGCGGGCATTCAGCGCGGGCACGGGAACCCAGCCAGGGTGAGGTGGCGATGAGCAGCAAGAAACGACCGGGGACGGGCGAGGGGCGGGGCCCCGAGGCGAGCAAGCCGTGGGGCACCACAGACGGTTTCGACGCCGACCCGCCCTGGGGCGCGGGCCAGGACTCGCCGATGGACGAGGGCAGCGAGGAGCCCGCGGTCCCGGAGGGCCGGCGGGGTGAGCGCCGGGCGCGCGGGGCGGCGGCGGGCGGGCCGGCGGCCGGACGGCACGGCTTCGGGTCGGTGGAGCCGACCCGCACCGCTGAGGCCGGACCGGGCGCGCCGCCGGATCCGGCGCCGTCCGCCCGGACCTTTCCCGACGACAGCGCCGAGGGCGACCTGCCGGACAACGCGCTGGAGGAGGCCACCGGCATGCACCCGGAGGGCGTCCGGCGGCGCGGCTGAGCCGGTACGGGGAGTGGCGGCGAGGACACCGACGCGCCACCCCGACGCCCGCTGACCCCGACGCACGGAGCGAGCCGGGGCCGCGCTCGGCCCGGGGTCAGGATCCGGCGCCGGCCCGCTCCCGGCCGGCCTCGACGCCGAGCAGTTCGGCGAGCCGGGCGGCGTCCCGTTGGGCCTGGTCGCCGCAGCAATTGTTCATCAGGACGTGCAGCTCGGCGCACTGGTCGGCCAGTTCACGCAGCAGCTCGGACCAGTGCTGCAGCTCCTCCTCGCCATATGCGTAGCGGAACCTGTCCTGCCTGTCGCCGCTCTCCCAGCCCGTGCTGTGCCCGTGGAACCGGACCACCGCGAGGTCGGCGGTGGTGATCAGGATCGGTGGCACCGAGGAGACGTGGCCCTGCGGCATGTCCACGCAGACGTACCCGATCCCCTGCTCGCGCAGGAAAGTCACGGTGTCCACCACCGCTTCCTCGCTGAACCACGAGGAGTGCCGCAGCTCGACGCAGACCGGCCAGGGCCGGCACCGCCGGGCCGTATCCCGGATCCGCCGTTTGGCGGCGTCCCCGCGGGCCAGCCAGGGCGGGAACTGCAGCAGCACGGCACCGAGCCGGTCGGCCGCCGCGAGCGGCGCTAGCGCCGCGTGGAACCGGTCCCAGAGTTCGTCGTACGCCCCGGCGGGCAGGTCCCGCCAGCGGATCAGGCTCGGCCCGCCGGCCGGCCGCAGTTCACGGGGCAGCGCCGCGACCGGGGTGTGGTGGCCGGTGAAGAGGCGGAACGCCTTGACGTCGAAGGTGAACCCCCGCGGGGTGGCGGCCGCCCAGCCCGCCGCCGTCTCCGGCAGCGGGATCGCGTAGTACGACGTGTCCGCCTCGACCAGCCCGAACCGCTCGGCGTAGAAGCCGAGGCGGCCGGCGGGGGTGTTGACCGCGCGGGGATACCAGCCGGAGCGCACCAGCAACTGATCGGCCCAGGATGACGTACCCACCTTGATGACACCCATGTCATTCAGTGCACCGCCAACCGGACGAATCGGCAACCGGGACGGTCCCGTGTGGAAGCCGGAATCTGTCGGTGTGCCGTCGTACGGTGTCCGCGATCGTCAAGCGAAAGGCGGACAACATGAGCGTCTCCGACCAGGTCCTCACCGGTGAGCGGGCCGACCTGCTGACGACGCTGCGCCGGCACCGTGGCTTCCTGCGGCAGACCGTCGAGGGCATGACCGACGAGCAGGCGGCCCGGCGCAGCACGGTCAGCGAGCTCTGCCTCGGCGGGCTGATCAAGCACGTGGCGACCACCGAGGAGCGGTGGATGCGGTTCGCCGTGGGCGGGGCCGAGGCGATGGAGAGCGAGCCCGTCGACTGGGTCGGGCAGTTCCGGATGGCGGAGGGCGAGACCCTGGCCGGGTTGCTCGCCGAGTTCGACCGGGTGGCCGCCGAGACCGACGCCCTGATCGCCACCGTCGACCTGGACCAGGCGCACCCACTGCCGGTCGCGCCGTGGTTCGAGCCGGGGGCGAGCTGGTCGGTGCGCCGGGTGCTGCTGCACGTGATCGCCGAAACCGCGCAACACGCCGGCCACGCGGACATCATCCGCGAGTCGATCGACGGGGCGAAGACGATGGGCTGACTACCCGACGCAGGTGAGCGGTCTCACGCCGGATTCGGGTTTCCGGCGGGGGTTTCCATGTGACGTCACGAAGCGTGGCGGCGCTGAGGGACACGAGATGACCACACACCGGATGGACCAGGAGACCGTCGAGCGGCTGCTCGTCGGTCCGATCGCCGACGCGCAGCACGGTCCCGAGGCGCTCGTCCGGCTCCTCGCCGCCGTCCGCGTCGCCGCGCACCCGCACGAACTCGGCGGCGAGGCGGCCGCCCTCCAGGCGTTCCGCACGGCGCGCGCCGGACTGCTCCCGGCGGCACCCCGCCCCAAGCAGGGGTTCGTCGCCAACCTGCTCAGCGCGAAGATCGCGCTCGCCGCGCTGCTGGCCGCCGCCACCGGTGGCGTGGCGCTCGCCGCCGCCACTGACACGCTGCCGGCGCCGATCAGCGGTGGCGCCGAGACCACCGCGACGCCGAAGGTCGGGGTCGGGTTGCCGGGCTCGCCGACCACCGGGCCGGGCTCCTCGCCCACCCCGGCCGCCGAACCCAGCCCGACCGCCGGTCCGAATGCCCAGCCGAGCACCCCGGCTCTCCTCACCGGGCTCTGCAAGGCGTACCTGGCGCAGCCGGACGAGACCCGACGGCGCACGCTCAAGACGCCGCGCTTCGCCGAACTGGTGACGACCGCCGGCGGCCGGGACAAGGTCACCGGCTACTGCGAGCGGCTGCTCGACGCGCCGGACAAGGAAAAGGGTGCCGGCAACGGGACGAAAGAGCGGACCGACAGCCCGCCCACCGGGCCCGCTACCGGCCAGCCGGCCGGTGGCCAGGCAACCACCGCCGCCACCCCGGCCGTCACGGGGCCGGCGCACCGCCCGGCGGGTCCGTCCGTGCACCTGTCCGCCCCGGTCCGCCCGACCCTGCGCTGAGCGGCCGGGCACGTGGCCCCGGATGCCCCGTCCGGTCGCGCGCGACCACTGCCGGCGATCGCGTTCGGCCGGCGCGCCTCGGGCCGGTGACCTGCGGCGGCCGGGCTGATAGCTTGCCCCCGTGACCCCGCGGCGTCGCCGGCTGGCGATCCTCTTTCGCCTGGCCGCCGTGCTCAGCGTGGTGGCCGGCATCGTGCTCACCGCCCTCGGCCCCGCCACGGTGACCGGGCTGCTGCCCTACTTCACCATCCAGAGCAACGTGGCGGTCGGCGGATTCGCCGGATACGCCGCCTGGCGGTGCTGGCACGACCGGCCGGAGCCCCCGTCCGTGCTCAAGGGTGCGGTGACTCTTTACATCACCATCACCGGGGTGGTCTACCACCTGGTGCTGGCGAACCCGGCCAGCCCGTTCGCGATGGCCCAGCCCGACCGGGCGCTCGGCGACGCGCTGGGCAACCAGTTCCTGCACACCGTCGTGCCACTGCTCGCGGTCACCGACTGGGTGCTGTTCGACCAGCGCGGCCGGCTGCGCCTCCGCTACGCGGCCTGGTGGCTGGCGTTCCCGCTGGCGTACCTCGGGTTCGCCCTGGTGCGCGGCCTGATCGTGCACCGCTACCCGTACCCGTTCGTCGACGCCGGTCAGCTCGGCTACGACGGGGTGGGGCTCAGCTCGCTCGGTTTCGCGTTCGCGTTCTGGCTGCTCGGGCTCCTGTTCGTCGGCGTCGACAAGGGGCTGGCCCGGCGTACCCGAGCGGTCCCCTCCCCCGCCGGCGCCGTCGCGGCGCGGCCCGCCGCCGCGGGATCCTCCGGGCCGGCGGAGGAGACCACGGCGGGGCAGCGGTGACCGGGTTCAGGTGCGTGCGGGCGACGGTCAGCCCCGCTCGACGAGCCCGCGCACGTACGCGGCCTGACCGGCGTGCTGCAGATCGTCGTCCAGCAGGCTCACCAGCCGCACGCCGAGGGTGACCGGCGGGTCCCAGTTCAGGTCGACCACCCGGTCCAGGTCGGCGGGGCGCAGCCCGCGCAGGTACCGTCGGGTCCGGTCGACCACCGCAGCGTGGTAGTCGAGGAGCACCTGACCGTTCTCCGGCCGTACGGTGGCGACCTGTTCGGGGCCGTACCCGAAGCCGGTGTCGTCCGGGTCGGCGGTCAGCCCGAAGCTCCGCGCCCAGTCGCCGGTGACCCAGATCTGCTCCTCCCCCAGCAGGTCGGCGACGCCGTGATCCTGGATCCGGGTCAGGTGCCAGACCAGCCAGCCCACCGTGTTCGCCCCGGGCGCCGGAGGCTGGCGCAACTGCTCCGGGCTCAGCCCGTCGACCGCCGCCGCCACCAGATCGGGCAGCCGGTCGTACGCCTCGGTCAGCAGATCGTTCACGTCCACTCGTCCACGCTCCTCCGCCGTCGGTGCCACCGGGGCAGTACCGCCCGCCGGGCCGGGCAAACCTCACCTCTTAGTGAGCGTCCGGGAACTTCACCAGTTGCCGGTGCGGGCGAGTCGGCGTGACATTGTCATGATCATGGCGATGTAGATCATGGCTTCGTGGTGGCCGGGCTTGGTCTCGTAGTCGCGTACGCAGCGCCGATGCTTGCTGATCCAGGCGAACGTTCTCTCTACCACCCACCGGCGGGGCAGGACGACGAAGCCCGGCTCGCTGCGTTTGACGATCTGGACGGTCAGGTGCACCACGGTGCGGGCCCAGACGAGCAGCCGTCCGGCGTATCCGGCATCGGCCCAGACCAGGGTGATGGTGGTGAAGCGTTCGCGGAGGCGGGCCAGCAGCCGGTGTCCCGCGTCGCGGTCTTGCAGCCCGGCCATCGTGACGATCACGGCCAGCAGCAGGCCGCCGGTGTCCACGGCGAGGTGCCGTTTCGTTCCGTTGATCTTCTTGCCGGCGTCGTATCCTCGGCCGGCTCGGGGCACGGTGTCCGCTGCACGCACCGACTGGGAGTCGATGATCGCGGCGGTCGGTTGCGGGTCCCGGCCCTCGTAGAGGCGGACCAGGTCGCGTAGCGCGTCATGGATGCCCTGCCACACACCGGCCTTGGCCCAGGCGCGGAACCGGTCGTAGACGGTGGTCGGTGGCGGGAACCCGACCGGCAGTTGCCGCCACGCGATCCCGCCCCGCACCAGGTAGAAGATCGCGTCCAACACCAGGCGACGAGGATGTTTCTCCGGCCGCCCGCCCCGCCCGGCAGTGTTGCCCGGCGCGGGCAGCAATGGCTCGATGATCGCCCACTGGGCGTCGGTCAGCGACGAAGACGGGTAGAACCCGCAGGTTGGCGGTGCTGACACGCCCACCGGGTGGGCTGGGCATGACGAGCAGACACACGCAGGCGACAATGACACAGCGAGCTCCTGGTGAACGGTTGGCCTAGACAACCGCCGATCTACCAGGAGCTCGCTCCATATCGATCCACTACACGCCGTGCTTCATCGCCTTGTGACCATGCGCCCTGCCGAGTTCCCGGACGCTCACTTAGGGTGATCGCGTGGTCGCGGCGCTGGAGCTGTATCTCGACACGGACGCCACCCGGCGGATCCGGGTGCTCTGGGACGCGCTGGAGTCCGAGGGCGTGCAGAGCATGCGGTCGCTGCTGGAGCAGCGGCACCGCCCGCACGTCTCGCTCGCGGTGGCGCCCCGGTTCGACCCGGAGCGGGTGGCCGAGGCGCTCGCCGGGATGGTGGTGGCCGCGCCGTTGCGGCTGGAGTTCCAGCACGCGGGGCAGTTCGTCGGGCGGGTGCTGTGGCTCGGGCCGGCCCCGAACGCCGAGTTGCTGGCCCACCACGCCCAGGTGCACCAGCGGCTGGCCCGGGCCGGGATCGGGCTGGTCGAGCACTACCAGCCGGGACGCTGGGTGCCGCACTGCACGCTCTCCATGCGGGTGCCGAACCCGCTGATGGGCGCGGCGGTGCGCCGCTGCCTGGAGGTGCTGCCGCTGACCGCCACCGTGGTCGGCGCGGCCATCACCGACCACGCCCGGGGCATCTCCCATCCGCTTCCGTGAGGTTCAGCGCGGGCCGAGGTCGACGATGAAGGTCGGGTACTCGGGTTGCGGGCAGGGCTCGCCGCGGTGGCCGAGCCGCTCGTAGAAGGGCGCCGCCCGCTCCCGGTGCGCCTGCCACTCCAGGTAGCGGGCCCGCCCGGCCGCCCACCGCGTCACCGCCGCGAGCAGCGCCCGGCCCACCCCGTGCCGGCGCCGGTCCGGGCGTACGTAGAGGTCGTGCAGGCGCGCGGTGCGGTGCGTGTCGCCGGAGCGCAGGTGCGGGCCGTGATCCTGGGCGGCGGCGTACCCGGTCAGTCCGCCGGCGTCCACCGCGCCGAGCAGCGCCCAGCGCGGGTCGGCGAGCAGGCGCAGGAAGCGCTCGCGGTGCGTCTCGGCGGGCTCGTCACCGACGCCCATGTCGCGCAGCATCGGCCACAGCTGCGGCCAGTCGGCGGCGGCCAGTTCCCGTACGGTCGTCATGCCGGCCAGGATGCGGCCCGAGGGTGGTTCCGGCCAGCCGGTTTCGGGCCGGGCGGGCCCGGCGGACCGCTGCGGCCGGTTCACTGGCACCGGGTCGACCTGGTGCACGACCGGTTGGACGCGCAGGGCGCCCGGCCGGGGACCGGGGTGGGGCAGGACCCGCGCGCCGGCGACGGTACCGTTGCGCCTCATCATGCCCTTGCGGGGCGGTCGTCCGCCGGCCCGCCGCTGGCGTACCTGACGGAGGATGGCGCAATGTCCAACGGCGAGGAAGCGTTCGCATCCCACGACGACGTGTCCGTACGGCCGAGGTTCGACCCGGCGCTGCGCGGCTACGACAAACGCCAGGTGGACCGGTATGTCGAGCAGATCGAAGCCGAACTGTCCGCATCGGCGGCCGGCCGGGACCGGGCGTACGCGCAGGTGCGGGAGCTGACCATGCAGGTGCAGCGGACCCAGGCCGAGGCGGCGGAGCTGCGGCAGCGACCGGCCGAGGTGGACCGGGCGTCCTTCCGGGACCTCGGTCCGATGGTCGAGCAGATCCTCGACCTGGCCGAGCGGCAGTCCGCCCAGATCACGGAAACCGCGACCAGGCGCGCCGCCGACCTGCAGGAGCAGGCCGAGAAGGCACTGGCCTCGGCGCAGGAGGAGGCCGTCCGGCAACTGCGGGAGCTGGAGGAAGAGCTGTCGGCGCGCCGCGCCGAGCAGGAGAACGCGCACGAGGAGCAGCGCGCCGCCGCGCAGGCGGAGCTCACCGCGATCCGGGAGATGGCCGAGAAGCTGCGCGTCGAGGGGCAGGCCGCCCACGAACGGGCGCAGCAGGAGGCGAAGCGGATCGCCGAGCAGAGCGCGCAGCAGGTCGACCAGGCCCGCTCCGCCTCGGAGGCGCTGGTGAAGGCGGCCCGTACCCAGATCCAGCAGGAGGTCCAGGCCACCCGGAGCAAGGCCCAGCAGGAGCTGGCCCAGTGGCAGGCCACCATGGCCCGCGAGCTGGACGAGCGGCGGGCCGCCGCCGAGCAGGAGTTGGCCGACCGGGCCAGCGCCGCCGAACGGGACATCGCCGCGCTGGTCGCCGAGGCCCAGCAGTACGCCACCGAGGTCCGCGAGCGGGCCGACCAGGAGACCGCGGCGCACCAGGAGCAGCTCTCCACTGTGCAGCAGGAGATTCAGCAGCGGCAGGAGACCCTCACGCAGCTCCAGGCCGAGCTGGGCAGCGTCGGCCAGCGGCTGGAACGGACCCGCCAGGAGATCGCCACGGTCGAGCAGGAGGGGGCCGCGCTGGAGGGGCGCCTGGTCGAGGTACGCCGGGACCTGGCGGCCGAGACCAAGCGGCTCGACGAGGCGCGACGGGCGGCGGACCTCGCCGAGCAGCACGCCAAGGAGACCCGGGCCCGGGTGCAGCGCGAGGCGAAGCGGGTGGCCGACCTGGCCGCCGCGGCGGTCATGGCAGCCGCCGCGGGCGGCGCGGCAACCGCCGAGTATCCGCAGGTCGCTCCACGCCTCCTCGGCGACGACGCCGGGCAGGACGCGGCCGACCGTCCGGCAGCGGAGCGCTCCGAGGGCCGGGAACTGCCGACCGGTGACGCGAACACCTCGCGCGCGCCGCTGAACGGCCCCGCCTTCGACGCGTTCGCGGTGCGTCCGCCGGCGCAACGCACCGCGCCGGAGGCGGAGTCGGCCGTGCGGACCGCCGAGCAGCCTGCGGCGGGCCCCGACGTCGGGATCTCGGCCAACGCCTGAGCCGGCCGTCCTGACCGGTGCCCTGCCCGGGTCCCGGTCAGGATCCGGCCGGCCCGGCGCCGGCTCCGTCCGGTGTCGAGGCACGTCGTCCGGCCGCCCGGCATCGCACCACGCCCAGGCCGCCGGAACGCCGGCCGGCGAACTCTTGATCTGCATCTTGAAGCATGCAAATATTCGGATCACTTTGCGTGCTGCTCCGACTTCGAGGGGTTGATCAACGTGCGGAAGGTTTCCTCCATCGCGACGGCCGTCGCGCTGGCGACCGCCTGCTCCGGCGTCGCCGTCATCAGTGCGGCGGCGCCGGCCGGCGCATCCTGCAGCCACTCCCGCACCAACGTCGACACCGCGGGCGGCCAGCTCTTCAACGCCAGCAACGTCAACATCCGCTCCGGCCCGCACACCAGCTGCGCCTCCCTGGGGTATGGGCAGTACACCCACAACGTCGACTTCTGGTGCTTCACCAACGGCGACAAGGTCACCGCCAACGGGCACACGACCTACACCTGGACCTACCTGAAGGACACCACGACCGGCGTGTCCGGCTGGGTGGCGGACGCCCTCCTCGACAACCTCGGCAGCAACATCGCCTGCTGACCGACGGCCGCCCCCACCGGCGGCCCGCGAACGGGCAGGATGGTTCGCCATGACCACCGAGCCCCGCCTCTACCCGCCGATCGAGCCGTACGCCACCCACCGGATCGCCGTCGGTGACGGACACGAGCTGTACGTGGAGGAGGTGGGCCGGCCGGACGGCGTGCCCGTGGTGTTCCTGCACGGCGGTCCCGGCGGTGGCCTCGTCCCGGCGGCGCGGCGGTTCTTCGACCCGGACCGCTACCGGGCCGTGCTGTTCGACCAGCGCGGCGCGGGCCGGAGCACCCCGCCGGGCGGACTGCGCGCCAACACCACCTGGCACCTGGTCGACGACATCGAGGTGATCCGCGAGCGGCTCGGGATCGACTCCTGGCTGGTGTTCGGTGGCTCGTGGGGGGTCACCCTCGGCCTGGCGTACGCGCAGAGCCACCCGGACCGGGTCACCGGCCTGATCCTGCGCGGCGTCCTGCTGCTGCGGCGCAGCGAGCGGAACTGGTTTTACCAGGGCGGGCTGCGCCACCTCCAGCCGGACGAGTGGGACCGGTTCATCGCCCCGATCCCCGAAGCGGAGCGGGACGACCTGCTGGGCGCATACCACCGGCGGCTGCACGGGCCCGACGACGCCGAGGCCCGCGCGTGCGCCGTCGCCTGGGGGCGGTGGGAGGCGGTGAACTCCGCGCTGCGCCCCGACCCGGACCTGCTCGCCCACTTCACCGCCGACGAGCACGCGCTGCCGATCGCGCGGATCCTCTCCCACTACGCGCTGCACGGCGGCTTCTTCACCAGCGAGACGCAACTCCTCGACGGGGTGGACCGGATCCGCCACCTTCCCGCCGTCATCATCAACGGCCGCTACGACCTCTGCTGCCCACCGGTGTCGGCGTACGACCTGGCGCGGCGCTGGCCGGAGGCCGAACTGCGGATCGTGCCCGACGCCGGCCACTCCGCGGCGGAACCGGCGATCGCCCGGGAACTGCTGCGCGCCACCGACCACTTCGCCGACCTGCTCACCGGCTGAGCTTCGTTTGCGGGGCCGGCCTTCGCCGCCTGCGCCGGGCTGGCCGCCGCAGTCACCCGTCATTCGCCCAGGAGCGCCCGGACGGCGGCGGCGATCACCGGGTCGACCGGGAATCGCTGCTCCAGCCAGCCCAGCGTCACCCGGGCCGCCTCCCGGTTGCCCCGGTAGCCGGGCACCATCTCGGCCAGCGGCAGCACCTCCGGCGGGTACGCCCGCTCCACCCGGCGGCTCGGGTCGAACGGGTCCCGCCGGTGCGCGGCCGCCGGAGCGGTGAGCCGCAGCAGGGCGAGCACCCGGTCCACCGCGTACGACTGGATGAACCGCGCCGCGGTCAGCCGTTCCCCGCGCAGCTCGCGGTGCAGGCCGACGTAGAGGTTGGTGAGCGCCTCGTTGAGGTGGAACTCGACGGTGTCGTACGGCGTGGCGGGGCGTGCCGGTGGCCCGCACTCGGCCAGCCCGGCGGGCGCGTCGGGCCGCTGCCACACCACCCGGGCGCCGGTGAACGGCAGGCGCCGCAACTCGTCCACGGTGAAGACCGCGTACTCGACGAAGATCCCGTCGGCGTAGAGCGCCTTGCGGCCGTTGCGTTCGTTGGCGAAGCTGTACGCCACCGGGCCGGGCGCGGCCAGCCAGTCGACCGACTCGACGTAGCGGGGCACCGCGCCGTGCGCGACGACGAGGAAGAAGTCCAGGTCGGAGTGGGCGTCCAGCCGGTCGTGCTCGGCGCCGGCCGAGCCGAGGCCGAGCAGCGCCACGGTGTCCGGCCGGGTGGCGAGGTGAGCGGCGAGGTCGTCGAGTCGACGCAGCATCGGGTGCAAGCCGTCGTCCCTTCCGTGAAGAGTCGACGTTTCAGCCCGTACGGCCCTGCTCGCCGCCGGGGTCGCGACACCGATGCGGCCCATCATCGTTCTCCGGCGAATGCCGCACAAGCGCACCTGTCCCGCCCCGGCCGACAATGGCAAGATCGATCGGGTGACGGGTTCGCTGTTGGCGGTCAGTGACCTCCATGTGTCGTACGCCGAGAACCGCCGCATCGTGGACGGCCTGCGACCGGAGTCGGTGGACGACTGGCTCATCGTGGCCGGCGACGTCGCCGAGCTGTTCGGGCACGTGGAGCGGACGTTGCGCCAGCTCCGCGACCGGTTCGCCAGGGTGATCTGGGTGCCGGGCAACCACGAGCTCTGGACGCACCCGGCCGACCCGGTGCAGCTGCGCGGCCGGGACCGGTACGACGCGCTGGTCCGGATGTGCCGCGAACTCGGCGTGCTGACCCCGGAGGACGACTATCCGGTGTGGCGCGGCGACGGTGGGCCGGTCACCGTCGCGCCGCTGTTCCAGCTGTACGACTACTCGTTCCGGGCGCCCGGCACCACGTCGAAGGAGGCGTCGCTGCAGCGCGCGTACGACGCCGGGGTGGTCTGCACCGACGAGCTGCTGCTGCACCCCGACCCGTACCCGGACCGCGAGTCCTGGTGCTGGGCCCGGCTCGCCGAGACCGAGCGGCGGCTGGCCGCCGTCGACCCGGCGCTGCCGACGGTGCTGGTCAGCCACTGGCCGCTCGTCCGCGAACCCACCGAGGTCCTGTGGTACCCGGAGTTCGCGCAGTGGTGCGGCACCGACCGGACCGCCGACTGGCACGTCCGCCACCGGGCCGTCGTCGCGGTCTACGGGCACCTGCACATCCCGCGCACCACGCACTACGACGGGGTGCGTTTCGAGGAGGTGTCGCTGGGCTACCCGCGCGAGTGGACCCGGCGCGGTGCTGAGCCGCGACCGATGCGGCGGATCCTGGGCGGTGCGGCGTGATCGAGGCACTGCTGCCGCCGGCTGCCGTACCCGTCGAGGCGTTCTCGGATCTTCCCGGTGAGTCCCCGTACCCGGGCGAGGAGGATCTCGTCGCGAGGGCGGTGGAGGCCCGCCAGCGCGAGTTCGTGACCGCCCGCCGGTGCGCCCGGGAGGCCCTCGCCCGCCTCGGGTACGCCCCGGCCCCGATCCGCTCCGGCCCGCGGCGGGAACCGGTGTGGCCGGCGGGCGTGGTCGGCAGCATCACCCACTGCGCCGGCTACCGGGCCGCGGCGGTCGGCCGGGTCACCGAGCTGGCCGGCCTCGGCATCGACGCGGAACCGCACGCTCCCCTGCCGGACGGCGTTGGCGCGCTGGTGACCGTCGCCGGTGAGCCGGACCTGCTGGGCCGCCTCGCCGACGCCGACCCGGGCGTGCACTGGGACCGGTTGCTGTTCAGCGCCAAGGAGTCGGTCTACAAGGCGTGGTACCCGCTGACCGGGCGCTGGCTCGGCTTCGAGGACGCCGAACTGTCGGTCGACCCTGCCACTGGAGCCTTCGCGGCCCGGCTGCTGGTGGACGGCACGCGTGCGGACGGCGGCCCGCCGCTTACCGAGCTGCGCGGCCGGTACCTGGTCGCCGCGGGTCTGGTCGTCACGGCCGTCTCGGTGGCCCGCTGACCGCTCGGCACCCCACCGGGCTTGCCGGGCCGGCTCAGGGGATGGTCAGGCCGTACGCGGTGAGGATCTCCCCGATCGGCTGGTAGTAGCTGGTGCCGCCGCTCGCGCAGTTCCCGCTGCCACCGGAGAGGATGCCGAGGATCGTGCCGGTCGAGGGGTCGTAGAGCGGACCGCCGCTGTCGCCGGGCTCCGCGCAGATGTTGGTCCGGATCAGCCCGTACACCGTGCCCTCGGCGTAGTTGACGGTCGCGTTCAGTGCCGTGACGCTGCCGCACCGCACGCCGGTGGTGGCGCCGCTGCGGCAGACCCTCTGACCGACGTACGCGTTGCCGGCGCGGTAGATGGTGAGCATGCCCGGATAGGTGTAGACGGCGCTGGGGTGGTCGACCGTGCCGGTGTAGCGCACCACGCCGTAATCGTTGCCGGGGAAGCTGCTGCCGGTCACGTAGCCGAGCACTGTGGTGTGCGCGCTGTCGGCGTACCAGGTGTCGGCGAGGCTGGTGCAGTGCCCGGCGGTGACGAGGTAGTTGGTGCTGCCGCTGCGGACGTTGGCGCCGAGCGAGCAGCGACCGCCGCCACCGTAGACGGCCTGGCCGCCGGCGATCAGGGGGCGCAACCGGCCGGGCTCCCGGCGGAGCACGGCGCCGCCGCGGGCCGCTGCGTCCCGCAGCGCCGCCAGCTCGGCCCCGGTGACCGTGCCGTCGACGGTCAGGGTCATCCGGCCGGTGGCCGGGTCGAGGACCCAGGCGGTGCCGGGGGTTCGCATCTCCGCGAGCACCGCGGTGGCGCGGTCCGGGCCGGGCCTGGGCGGTGGCCGGGGTGCCGACGAGCAGAGCGGCCAGGACGAGCGCGACGAGTGGCAGGCGACGCATCCAGAGCTCCTCTTCAATCGTTGAGGGTCGATACATCTCAGCATCCGCGCGGGCCGCCCGCCGGGCAAGCCTCGGTAGGCCCCGCTGCCACCCCGGCGCGGTGTCGTTCCCCTGATCCGCCGACGCGCGGGAGTACGGTCCCGGGATGACCACGGAAACCGCCGCCCGCTACACCAGCAGCGACCTGCTCGACTACTACGTCCTGCGCGCCGAGGCGGACCCCGGCCAGCTGGCGGGCCTGCTGGTCGAGGAGTTCGTCCTGGCGGACGACCTGGCCGCGGCACGACTGCGCAGTGCCGGGTGGACGCCGGCCGACGGCGGCTGGTGGAGTTCGGCCGCGTACGCCCGGGCGGTCCGCACCGACCCACGGCTGCGCGCCCGCCTGGCGGCGGTCGACCGGGCCACCGCCGAGGCGACCTACCACCGCCTCGGCGGCGGCGACCTGCCCGCCGAGGAGGAGCTGCGCGGCCACTTCCGCGACGACGTTCCGCTGGCCACCGGTGCGCCGCTACGCCTGAGCGACGGCCCGGACGTCCACCGGATCCTCTTCGCCGGTGAGCTGGACGACCGCCGGTTGGCCCGGCTGGGCGCGCTGCTCCGACTAGACGATCCGGATGGGGCGCGGCCCGGCGTGGTCGGCACCGGCCGGCTCCGGGTCAATGACACGAACGTCCGCTGGGACCTGCGGCGCGTCGGCGGCGGCATCGCCTGGTGCCTCGACGTGACCGCCGAGCCAGCCGGCGGCGACGCGCTGCCCTGGGTGCTCCGCCAGCTCATCGGCGTGGCGCGCGCCCATGGTCTGTTCCCCGCCACGATCGAACGCCTCGCCTGACCAGCTCAGCCGGCAGCGCGGGCCTCGCCGGCGGCGTCCGCTGCCGTCCGGCTGCGACCGGCGGCCAGGGTGGCGAGCAGCGCGCCACCGTCGGCGAGCAGCGCCGCTTCGGCGTCGTCGACGAAGGCGAGGTCGGCCTCGACGTGCCGGGTGGCGGCCGAGAGCAGTAGCCGGACCACCGGGTCGTCGGTCCTGCGGCGCAGTCCGTCGAGGTTGCGCAGCTCCCGCATGAGGTGGCCGCGCTGGTTGCCGAGCACGGTCCGGACGGTTGCCTCGGCACCCGAGCGGGCGGCGGCGGTGACCTTGAGGAAGAAGTCGTCCCGGAATCCGCCGCTGCGGGGGCTGGGCTCGGCGAGCCACCGGTGCAGCTCGGTGCGGCCGGCCGGGGTGATCTCATAGACGACCCGGTCGGGTTTGACCGGCTGGGGCTGCCGCTCGGCGACCACCAGCTCGTCGCGGGAGAGCCGGTCGAGGATCTGGTATAGGTGGCCGATGTTGAGCGGCCCCCACTGTGGGCCGACGGCCGCCTCGAAGGCGCTCTTCAGCTCGTAGCCGTAGCTGGGGCCCCGGGCGAGCAGGGCCAGGACCGCGTGCTGGATCGCCACCGTCTCCTCCAATCCGGGCTGGACGCCTCCGGCCCGTAGGGTCTTGCATTGTCACAATGTATCGCGCAGAGTGTGGGGCAGCACACGGGGAGGCGCGACATGCTCAACTTCGTCTGGAGGCAGCTGCGCGGCCGTGCGGGACGGTCGGTGGCGCTGCTGGTCGGCGTACTGGTGGCCACCACCGGTTTCGTCGTCCTGACCGGCGCCACCACCACCTCCCGCCTGGCGGTGACCGGCACGGTGGAGCGGAGCACCCGGGCCGCGTACGACATCCTGGTCCGTCCCAAGGGGACGCGCACGCCGTTGGAGGCCGAGCGCGGGCTGGTCCGCCCCAACTACCTCTCCGGCCTCTACGGCGGCATCACCACCGCGCAGTACGACCAGGTGCAGGCGGTGACGGGGGTCGACGTGGCGGCACCCATCGCCATGCTCGGCTACTCCACCACTCCCGTGCCCACCCCGCTGGACCTGACCGGCGCGGTGGACCGATCGCTCGCGCGCCAGGTGATCCGGGTCGACCCGACCTTCGTCGCCGAACGCGGCCTCTCCGCCGCGCCGGGCAAGCCCCGCTACGTCTACGTCACCAAGAACCCGGTCATCTACCCACGCCTCACCGTGGAGTTCGACAACCGGTCGACCCCGTACTCGGACGGTCGGTCCTATCCCTACGAAGAGGCGTGCGGGCCCGTCCCGCGGGAGGTGCTGCCGGACGGGCGGTCACTGCCCGTCTGTGACCCGGGATGGGCACTGATCGGGGAACCAGGGACCTACTCGGAACGCGCGGCCTGGCGGGTAGACGTCGTCCGGTTGCTGCCCGACGGCCGCTTCGAGAGCTCACCCGGCATCCTGAGCGGCGGCGACAGAGCCACGACCACGTCGGACCGGCTCGTCATGGCGTACGACCTGAGCGTGCCGTTCCTGCTGGCCGCCGTCGACCCCGCCGCCGAGCAACGCCTCATCGGCCTCTCCAACGCGGTGATCGCAGGCCGCGCCATCCGCATCGACGACACGATCATCGAAACCAGTGCCGGCGCCGGAGTCAACCGGGAACTGCCGGTCCTGCTCACCGCCAGGTCCTTCATCGACGAGGCCCTGACCGCGCGCCTCACCCGGCTGCCGGGCACCAGTCCCGCCGGCGTGCCGGGGCTGGACCTGGAGAAGACATTGGCCGGCACTGCCGGCATCCCCGCCGGCGAGGGCCAGTCCACTGTGGCGGACGGGCACCGCGCCACGCTCGCCGCGGGACTCGGCAGGACCGGATGCTGCGTCGGCCAACTGCAGAACGTGCTGCAGTCCGGTGACGTGCGGTACGAATGGTCGCCCGACGGCAGCCTGCGGCCGGCCGCACGACCGCCCATCGCACCGGACCTGTACGGGGCACGCTTCACGGGCAACCCGCTGCCCCGCCCCTGGCTGGCCGACGACCGCGGCTCGCGCGCCGGACGACCACTGGCGCTGCCGAAGGATCCGTACGCGTTCCGGCTCTGGCGGGCGGTGGGGGTCTTCGATCCGGACCAGCTGGCCGGGTTCAGCGATCTGGGCAAGGTGCCGCTGGAGACGTACGAGCCGCCGGTGGCGGAGGGCGCCGACGCGCGCAGCCGCGCCGCGCTGGGTGGGCAGCCGCTGGAGCCGAGCGGCAACCCGGCCGGCTACCTCTCGGCACCGCCGCTGCTGCTCACCAACCTGGCCAGCGTGCCGGAGCTGCTCAAGGGCGGCAGCAGCCCACAGCTGACGGCGCCGATCAGCGCGATCCGGGTCAGGGTCGCCGACGTGCACGGGTACAGCAAGCGCTCGGCTGAGCGGGTCCGGCTGGTCGCCGAGCAAATCGCCCAGGTGACCGGCCTGGATGTCGACGTCACCCTCGGTTCGTCGCCCGCCCCGCAGACCGTGGAGCTGCCCGCCGGCGCGTTCGGCCGGCCGGAGCTGCGGCTGACGGAGAACTGGTCCGCGCTCGGGGTGGCCTCCGCGATCGTCGAGGCGGTGGACCGCAAGAGCGCCGCGCTCTTCGTGCTGGTGCTGGTGGTCTGCGTACTGTTCCTCGGCAACGCGGTCTCCGCCGCCGTCCGGGACCGCCGCCCCGAGCTGGCGGTGCTCGCCTGCCTCGGCTGGCCGGCGCGCCGGATCGGGGCGCTCATCCTCGGTGAGGTCACCGCGCTGGGGCTGGCCGCCGGGCTGCTCTCGGTCGGCCTGGCGTTCCCGCTCGGTGCCGCGCTGGACATCGCCGTCGACTGGCGGCGAGCGCTGCTCGCCGTACCGGTGGCCCTGCTGCTGGGACTGGTCGCGGGCCTGGCGCCGGCGCTGCGGGCCGCGCGCGCCCACCCGGCCGCCGCGCTGCGCCCGCCGGTGGCCACCGCCCGATGGGTACGCCGACCCCGCTCGCTGCCCGGCCTGGCCCTGGTGAACCTGGTCCGTGCCCCCGGTCGCACCCTGCTCGGCGCGGGCGCGCTGGCCATCGGGGTGGCCGCGCTGACCGTGGTCGCCGCCGCCGTGTACGCCTTCCGCGGCGCCATCGTCGGCAGCCTGCTCGGCGACACCGTGTCGCTGAGCGTGCGCGGCGCGGACGCCATGGCGGCGGTGGCGACGGTGTTGCTGGGGGCGGCCGCGGTGGCCGACGTGCTCTACCTGAACATCCGCGACCGCGCCGCCGAACTGGCGACGCTGCGGGCCACCGGCTGGACCGACGGCGCGCTGCGCCGCCTGATCGGATACGAGGGACTGCTCCTCGGCGCGCTCGGCGCGCTCACCGGCGCGAGCCTGGGCCTGGGCGGGGCGGCCTGGCTGGTCGGCGAGTTGCCCCCGTCGCTGCTGCTGGTGACGGCCGCCGTGGCGCTGGCCGGGATGCTGGTCACCTGCCTCGCCGCGCTCGTCCCGGCCGCGCTGCTGCACCGCCTCCCCACCGCACGACTACTCGCAGAGGAGTGACCATGGATGCGACCCCCGGCAGCGCGGTCCGGGCATCGGGGCTGGTCCGGCAGTTCCGCGCCGGCGCCGAGCGGCTCACCGCCATCGACGACGTGTCGCTGGAGATCGCACCGGGCTCGGTCGTGGCGCTGACCGGGCCGAGCGGCTCCGGCAAGTCCACCCTGCTGCACATGATCGGCGCGATCGAGCAGGCCGACCGGGGGACCGTGACGGTGGACGACGTCGAGGTCACCGCGCTGCGCCGGGCCGCCCTGGCCCGCTACCGGCAGCGGGTCGGTTTCGTCTTCCAGCGCTACCACCTGCTGCCGGCGCTCACCGTGCTGGACAACGTGATCGCGCCGGTGCTACCTCGACGGGGACGCGGCGACCACCCGACCCGGGCCCGGGAGCTCCTGGCGGCGGTGGGGCTGGCCGGCCGGGAACGGGCGCTGCCCGCCCAGCTCTCCGGCGGTCAGCAACAGCGGGTGGCGATCGCCCGGGCCCTGATGGGTGCGCCCCGGCTGCTGCTCGCGGACGAACCGACCGGCAACCTGGACTCGACGACTGGTGCACAGATCCTCGACCTGCTGCTCGACCTGCGCGACCGGCACGGCATGACGATCCTGCTCGCCACCCACGAGCGGGCCATCGCTGCCCGTTGCGACCGGCTGATCCGCCTCAACGACGGACGGGTCGTCGAGGACGTCGACCTCACCGAGGGCGAGGACCCGGCCGACACGTACGACCGGGCCACTCGGCTGCGGCTGTAGTCCCGCCCACGCGTACCCCGGTGCCGGGGCCGGTCCGGCTCAGCGTTTGCGGGCCCGGGCGGTGGCGCGCGCGTTCGCCTTCTCGATCGCTCGGACCAGGTCGTCCTTGTTCAGGTCCTGCGGGTCCTCGATGCCCACCTTCCGGGCCACCTCGTCGAGATGGCTCTTGCTGGCGTTGACGTCCACGCCCTGCGCGGTGGGCCGCCGCCGTTGCGCCGACTCCGGTGTGCCCAGCGCCGCCTGCGGATCCGACGGTCCCCGGTGCTCCTTCGGTTCCCAGTGGTCGCCGACCTTCTCGTGGGTGTGCTTCAGCGACGCGTACGCGGTCCGGTGCGCCCGCTCCCCGTCGCCGTAGGTCTCCTCGGCCGACTCCAGGGTCTTCTTGTACGTCCGTACCGCCTTGTCGTCGGAGCGGGCGACGGTCGACGGCACCTCGGGCCGCATCTGTTCCGCCTGCTCGTGCTTGTCCCCCATGGCTGCTCCCTCCCCTGCGGTTCCCTGCCGGCGCTGCTGGCCCGCGGTCGGTTCCGGCCGGCACGGACCCGGTCGTGTCATCGCTCCCAGCCGTCGCGGGCGGCGGAGGTGCCGGCGGGGACGACCCGACCAGCGGTGCTCGACACGGCGTTCCCGACCTGGTCGGCCAGGCGTGCGGAGCTGCCGCCCGCGGTCCGCAGCCGCTGCAGGCCCAGGCCGCCGAGGAACACGGCTGCCGCGAGGTAGCCGGCCGTCAGTCCCGCCGCCGCCATCCGCCGCGGCAGCACCGCCTCCAGCATCCGCAGCGTGGTCGTCGAGGCCGCCCCGATCCCCAGCACCACGCACCCGCCAGCGGCGGCCAGCAGCAGGAAACCGACACCCGCCGGCCGGGCGGCGTCGGTCAACTGCGCCCGCACCGCCCGCACCTCCTCGCGGACCACGTCGGCCACGTCCGCCGCCAGGCGCTCGGCCGGGGCGCCCCGCCCCGCAGGCCCGCCAGCACGGCCTCCGACGGTGTCACTCATCGGGCCTCCCTACGACTCGTCAAGACCCGCCTGCGTACCCGGAAACCGCGACGGCATTCAGCCAGCCCGTGTGTCGGAGGGTGCCCGGACGGTCACGACGGGCACAATCTGGGGTCGTGGCGTGAGCAGAGGTGCTCCCTCCGGAGGTGCCCGTTGTCGCGGTGTCAAGGCCGACTGACCAGGTGGACGCTGCGTGGCATCCTCCTGTTCGGCGGCGTGCTCGCCGTCTGGGGCCTGTCCGGCGCGGTCGCGGAGGACCCGGCTCAGGCTGCCGCGCCGGCTCGATCCTGCCTCCTCGGGGACGCGCTCGACGGCGCCGACCGGATCCTCGGCGGTGCCCTGCGCTGCACGCCGCACTCCGCGCCCGGTTCGGAGGGGGCTGAAGCATCCGCCGTCGGGGGCGGCGTGCCGGCGGTGAACAGGCGCCAGCCGCCGGCACCGGCTCCGGCGAACGCCCCACCCGCGCGGGTGCCGGCACCGGCACGGCCCGCGCCGCACACCCCCGTCCGTCCGAGCGTGGACACCGTCGTCGAAGCGGCCACCCCGGTGGCCGGTCGGGTCGTGGACCTCGCCGCGCCCGTCGTTGCGGAAGTCGCCGGGACAGGGCTGCTGAAACCGGTCGGCAGTGTGCTCCGGCCGCTGGTCGAGCCGATCGTGGACGTGCTGCCGCCGGTCCTGGACCCGGTGCTCGACCTGACCCAGCCGATCATCGGCCCACCCGCCACGCCCGCCGACCCGGTTGTGACCGCGCCACCGGCGGTGGCCGACGGCGCACCGGCGGCCACCGCACCCGACGCGCTCGCCCACCCGGCGCCATCGCTGGCCGCCAGCTATCCGGCACCCCCGGCACCGCCCCGCTGGTCACCGCCCGCGGGCCGCGGCGCGGAGCCACCGGATGCCACCGCGCTGACCCGGGTGCAATGGCCGGGCCACCCCGGCCACACCCCCGGCGCGACGCCTGCCGCTCCCGCCCGCACCGCCGCCAGCGGCTCCACCCACGGCGGGATCAGCCTCCCGGCCGACGCGTGCCGGCCCTCCTGGGCCCCGGACCTGCACCTACTCGGCCTGTGCGCCGGTGGGTGCGACCCGCTCGCGGACCGCTCGTACCGGCCGGACCCCAGACCCGCCTGAGCATCCCGGGCCGCTGCCGCCAGCGGAGACGGAACGGCGGCAAGGCCGGGTGGTGAACGGGTAACCGCGCCTGGTGCGCTCAACCCGATACCCGGTCGTCGCGAATCCCTGCGTCGGCTCAGCGGCCGTCACCGCTGCCGCTGGAGCACAACTGTCGCCGGCTTCGCCCGCTCGCAACCGGGACCGCTCGGCCGTCCACCGATCACCTGAAACCAGGAGAACTCCGTGCACCGCACACTGCCCGTCTGCCGCGCCCGTTGGCAGGACATCCCCGACATCGTCGCGCTCGTCGTCGATCCCTTCGCCGGCAGCACCGTCGGCGCGTGGCTGGTACCCGACGAACGCCACCGACGTGCCGTGCTCACCGCCGCCATCCGCCTCTGGATCGAGCACGCTCTCCTCTGCGGCGAGGCGTACCTCCTGCCTGGCCACTCCGCCGCCGCGGTATGGCTGCACCGGTACGGCCCCGTTCCACCGCCGACCGAGTACGGCGAGCAGCTCGCCGTCGCCTGCGGCGACTACCTGGACCGGTTCCTCCACCTCGACGACGTCCTGGCCACCCACCGGCCCGCCAATCCCCACAACCACCTGGCGTTCTTCACGGTCGCGCCGAAGCCGCACCGGATCAGGCGGGCCACCGCACTGCTCACCACGAGCAGCGCGCGGATGGGCCAGGCCCTGCTCCCCGCCTACGCGGAGGCGACCACGATCGCCGAGCGAGACCTGTACGCGCGGCACGGTTACGTCGCCCACGAGCCGTTCCGGCTCCCCGACGGCAGCATCGCGTACCCGATGTGGCGCGGCCCGGGTCGGTGGCGGGTCGGCCACCGCCCGCTCAGCCCGGCGATCTGCCCGTATCGGGCCGCCTCGGCGGCATAGCCAGGGTGGCTGGCAAAGCCCCGCCCAGGTTCCTTGCCGGAGGGCAATCTCTGAGTGGACAGGCAGCAGCATATGGTGCTCGAACAACGGCGAGCCACGAGGGAATCGACGCATGAAAGAACACGGGACTCGTGAGTAACTTCACCATCAGTACGTCTTTCGCGGCGGACGGCACGACGCTGCTCCATGTCCGCGGCGAAATCGATGTCTCCACCTCCGCCGAACTGCTGGCCGCTGTCGTGAACGAGGTCAACCGCCGACGTCCACCCAAGCTGGTGGTCAACATGCTGCATGTGACGTTCCTCGACTCCACCGGCTTGACGACCCTTCTCTCCGCTCATCGGGCCGCCCAGCAACTCGGCACCGCGTTGGTCGTACGTGAACTCAGCGCTTTTGTGCAAAAGCAACTGCGGGTGGCCGGTATCTACGAAATCCTCACCGAAGTCCAGTAGTCGGACGGTCGGCAGCCGCTCGTTGCCTTTCCAGCGGCAGCGGAATAGGTGAGACGATTCCGCACCGATTCGTTCCGCAACTTCATCCGCCGGCAGCCGCGGACGAGGGCCAACTGCTCGGCGCCGGCCGGGAACCGGCGCATCGGACGGAGAAGAAGGGGTACGCCCTTCGGTGGTCTTCATCCTTGCGCTCGGCGCCGCCCTGCTGCTCGGGACCGGTTCGGTCATCCAGCAGCGGGTCGCCTTCCAGGCCCCGGACGGCCTGGCGCTGCACGTGGGACTGCTGTGGCATCTGGCCCGGCAGCGCCTGTGGCTGCTGGGTCTCGCCGCGACCCTGATGGGCGGCGCGCTCAGCGGTCTCGCTCTCGGCCAAGGCTCGGTCGTGCTGGTGCAGCCCGTCCTGGTACTGCGCCTGCTGTTCGCCCTGTCGGTTGCGGCGCTGTGGACCCGGCGCCCGCTGCGGCGGCGGGACTGGGCGGTGGCGTCCGCGGTCACCGTCGGCATGGTCGCCTTCCTCGTGGCGGGCAGTCCCGGACCGGGCAACCCGGAGGGCGTGCCAGCCTGGGACTGGGCGGTGGCGGCGGCCGCCATCGGCGCGCTGACCTGGGCACTCGTCCGCACCGCGCGCCGGCTGCGCCCCAACCAGGAAGCGCCGATGCTGGCGATCGGGGCGGGCATGCTGTTCGGGCTCCAGTCCGCGCTGACCCAGTCGGCCTCGCACCGGCTGTTCACCCAGGGGCTGCTGGCGCTGCTGACCAGCTGGCAACCGTACGCCGTGGTGCTGATCGGACTGCTGGGCACGCTGCTCGCGCAGAGCGCGTACGACCTCGCCCCGCTGTCCGTCGCCTATCCACCGCTCGCCGCGGCCGAGCCGCTCGCCGGTATCGCGGTCGGCATCGGCGTGCTCGGTGGGACGCTGCGGCTGACGCCGGGGGCGATCTCCGTGGAGGCCATCGGCCTGATCGTGATGACGCTCGCGGTGTACCTGCTGGCCGCGTCCCCGCACATCGTCGGCCACCGCGATGAGCCGGCGAAGAAGAAGCACTGACCGGACCCCGTCCAGGCCTCGAAGCGAATCATCGTTGCCAGCGAGGACGTGAGAGACTACTTTCGAAACATGCCTCTCAAGAATCCCTACGGGGACTTCGAGATCACCGACCCACAGGCGCTGCGGGCCCTCGCGCATCCGGTGCGGCTGGCCGTCCTCGGCCATCTCCAACGCCATGGCCCGGCCACCGCGACCCAACTGTCGCCGCACGTGGGCGCCACCCCCTCGGTGGTCAGCTGGCACCTGCGCCACCTGGCCTCGTTCGGGCTGGTGACCGACTGGGACGGGGCCACCAACCGGCGCGAGCGCTGGTGGCAGGCGGCGGCCAAGGGGTTCCGGTTCAACCTGCCCGACGACGCCGACGGGCAGAACGCGGCACGCCAACTCCAGGGCGAGATGTTCGCCCAGAGCGCCGAGCTGCCGCAGCAGTGGCTGCTGCACGACGAGCCGCAGCTGGACACCGCGTGGCGGCGGGCCGCGGGCATGGCCAACACCCGGATCATGCTCAGCGCCGAGGAGATGCAGCAGCTCAAAGACGACGTCGAAGCCCTGATCGCCAGATACGTGCAGCGCCCGGAGGCCGAGGCGCCGGCCGGGGCTCGAGGCGTACGGCTGCTGCAGTACGTCCTGCCGGAGCCCGACGGCGACGAGCAGACCGAGGCATGAGCGCCGTCACCGCCGCCCCGGCCGGCACGGTCCGGACCGGCCGGCACTTCCGGGCGTTCTGGCTGGCCCAGACGATCTCGCAGTTCGGTGACCGGATCACCGAACTCGCCCTCCCACTCATCGCGGTCACCATGCTGGCCGCGACCCCCGGCCAGGTCGGCCTGCTCACCGCCCTGATCTGGCTGCCGTACCTGTTCGGCGTGTTCGTCGGCGCCTGGGTCGACCGGCGTACGCACAAGCGGCGGCTGCTGATCGTCGCGGACCTGGCCCGCGCGGCCGTGCTGGTCAGCCTGCCCGTCGCCTACCTGCTCGACGTGGTCAGCCTGGCCCAGCTGTTCGTCGTCGCGGTGCTCAGCGGCGCCGGCGCGGTGCTGTTCAGCATGGCCTACCCGTCGTTCTTCGTCACGCTCGTGCCGAGCGCGGCCTACATCGACGCCAACAGCAAGCTCAGTCTGAGTCGAGCCGGATCGTTCGTCGCCGGTCCCGCCGTCGGCGGCGCGCTGATCCAACTCCTGACCGCACCCGTCGCGCTCGCCGCCGACGCCCTGTCGTTCCTGGGATCCGCGCTGCTGATCCGGCGCATCCCGGCCGGCGAGGCACCGCCGGCACCGAACCGCTCGTCGACCCGCGAGCTGATCCGGGACGGGCTGGCGCTGCTGCTGAGACACCGCGTGCTGCGCGCCGCCCTCGGCGCCACCACCACCGTCAACTTCTTCACCTTCATCGTGTCGGCGCTGCTGGTGCTCTACGCCAGCCGCGAGCTGGGCCTGTCGGCGGGCGCCATCGGGCTGGGCATGGGTGCGGGCGCCCTCGGCGGCCTGGCCGGCGCGGCCCTGGCCCCGCGGGTGACCCGAGCGATCGGCGTCGGCCGCACCGCCATCATCGGCACCGCGCTCTTCCCGGCGCCGCTGGCGCTGCTGGCACTGGGCGGCGGCCCGACCTGGACGAAGATCGCGTTGCTCGCTGCGGTCGAGTTCGTCTCCTCGGTCGGTGTCATGCTCATGGACATCAACCTCAACGCCCTGATCACCAAGGTCACGCCCGACGGCGCCCGGGGGCGGACGGCCGGCGCGTACAGCACCATCAACTACGGCATCCGCCCCCTGGGTGCGCTGATCGGCGGCTGGCTGGGCACCACCATTGGACTGCGTCCCACCCTCGTCCTCGCCGGCCTTGCCGGCGTCTCCGCCGCCCTGTGGCTGATCCTGTCACCCGTCAGAGCCATCACCACGCTCAACGACGAGCCCTGATACCACGCACGGCCACGGGCCGAGCGCCCCTGACGCCTTGGTTGCCCACCGGCGGCCCCGTCACGCCTACTCGGCGCGGCGGGGCCGCTTGGGGTTTCAGCGGCCCCGGGTGGCCCGGCCGATCTCCACCGGCAGGGCCGGCGCGCCGTCGACCGGTGCCGGGTCCTCCGGCGTGGCGGCGATCCCGCCGGCCGCGATCCGGTCCAGGGTCGCCAGGCCGGCCTCGTCCACCGTGCCGAAGACGGTGTAGTTGGGCCGCAGCGCCGAGTCGGACTGCACCAGGAAGAACTGGCTGCCGTTGGTGTCCGGGCCGGCGTTGGCCATGGCCAGGGTGCCCCGGGCGTAGAGCCGACGCACGCCGGTCGGGTCGGTCGGCGCCGGCGGCAGGTTGGTGGGCAGTTCGTCGGCGTACCGGTAGCCGGGACCGCCCTCGCCGGTGCCGGACGGGTCGCCGCACTGCAGCACCTTCAGCGTCGGGTACGCGGTGAGCCGGTGACACGGCGTCCGGTCGTAGAACTTGTGCCGGGCCAGGTGCAGGAAGCTCTGCACGGTGCACGGGGCTTGTTCGCGGTCGAGGGTCAGCCCGATCGGGCCCTGGCTGGTCCGCAGGGTGACCCGGACGGTGCCGCGGTCGGGGGTGTGTCGGGGGTCCGGCGGCAGCGCCACCGGCCGGGCGGCCGGCTCGTCCGGCGTCGGCGTGTACGCGCACGGGCCTTTCGTGGGCGCCGGCGCGGCTGCCGGTGCCGCGGTCGCGGCGGCGCCACCGGCGGCGACCAGCGCGGCGGACACCACCGCCACGCCTGCGAGGCGGGACAGCAACTGCGGGATGGCGTGCGGTCGGATATCGCTCGGCACGTGGTCCTCCCTGGACTTGTGGTAGCAGAGAGACCGGAGTCTATGGAGCCGGTGACCCGATGTCGATGACTCGTGCTGTCGGCCGGTGCCGGCGCATCCCGTCGGAGTGGATGCCCGGCGGGGTTGGCCGTCCTTCGCGAGGCGTCCGGCGGGAACGGCCGCTCCCGGCGTGGGAGCGGCCGTTCCCGGTCGTCGCGGTCGACGGGCTGCCGCCGACCGGTCAGCCGATGGGGAGTTCGTTCACCCAGTTCTGCCAGGCCTGCTCGACCCGGGCCGGGTCCTGGTCCGCGGCGAAGATGTGGTGGCCGAGGACCAGGACGTTGCCACGCTCGTTGCCGGAGTGCAGGAACCGGTAGAGCGCGTCGCCGGTGCGAACGCCGAAGTAGGTCGGCAGGCCGGCGAGGTCGACGACCCCGTCGATCGGCGGCAGGCCGTCGACGGTGAGCCGGGCCCGCTGCCCCTCGGTGATCGGGCCGGTGATGCCGAACGCGTCGGCCACCGCCGCGAAGGCCTGGTCCGGGGTGCCGGCCCCGGGGCGGAACGCGGCGACCGGGGCACCGGTCCGGCCGGGGAACTGGGCGAGGTAGGCGGCCAGCGTGCCCAGGTACATGTCCCAGCCGGCCTGCATCGCCTCGTACTCGGTCTCCCAGTTGTCGCTGAGGACGCCGCTCTGGACCAGCCGCAGCACCGTGGCGCCCTGGTCGCGGCCCTCGATCAGGTACTCAATGGCGTTGAAGGCGCCGTCCGGCCCGGACTCGGCGCGGATGGCGAACCGCTTCCCCGGCTCCCATGCGGTGACCGTCGCCTCGTCGGTGTGGCCGGCCATGGTGAGGCTGCTGCGACCGCCCTCGCGCGGCTCCACCGCGTTGCGGCCCATGAACCAGGAGTCGAGGCCCGGCCCGGTGGCGATCGCCTCCCACACCTGCTCGGGGGTGGCGGCCAGCTCGATGTCCTTCTGCAGTTCGAAGTGGTGTCCCATGATGCGGAGCCTTTCCGGTGATCGGTGTCGTCGAGAGTTCTGTCGAGTCGCTTACTGGTGGCCGGCGCCTTGGCTGGGGCCGGGAGGTGGTGGGTCCGGGGGTGGGTCAGCGGGCGGCCGCGCCGGCCCGGTGGCGGAGCATCGGCAGCAGCGCCACGGCCACCACGACGTGCAGCACGCAGAGCATCAGCCGGGTGTCCCCCGTGGCCTGCTCGATGAAGACCGGGATGAACGACGCTGCCAGCACCGTCCCGGCCAGCCCGCTCCAGACCGCCCGGGCGTGCCGGGTGAACCGTTCGAGCAGCGTGAGGGCACCCCAGCCGAGCAGCCCGAAGACCAGGCTGAACACGGCGATCTCCGGCAGGATCAGCGGGTGTGCCTGGGTGGCGCCGGGGTCGGTGAGCGTGAAGTCCACGCCGGCCGCGCGGCCGACCAGGTAGAGCATGCTGTTCGCGGCCACCGCGGCGGCCACCCCCAGGGCGCGCTGGCGGCGGGACGTGCCGCTGACGGTACGGCTGGCCGGGCGGGTCCGGGCAATGATCGGGCTGGTCGTGGTGGTCATGTCAGGACTCCTCGGATTCGTTGCCGGTCGTGGGGTTGACGCTGGGGTGCAGGGCGAGCACCACCCGGTGCTCGCGGCCGCCGGGGGCGTTCTCGTCGTGGTACCTGCTGACCAGGGCGCTCACCGTGGCGGCCAGTTCCTCGGCGAAGGCGGCCCGGTCGCGGGCGGAGGCGAACCGGACGGTGGCGTCGACGGCGAACGTCGCCACCCGCTTCTTCGCCCGGTCCGCGCCGGTGATGAGCGCGCCGACGTCCTGCACGAGCCGGGCGGCGACCGCGAGCAGCCACCGCGCGGACAGCCGGTCCGGCGCGTCGGACGGGTTGGGCCGCACGGCCGCGAGGGCCGCCGGCGAGATCACGTACGACGCTGCGGTGGCCTGCATGACCCGTTCGGTGACGTTGCCCTTGCGGCGCTCCTCCACCAACTCGATCAGGCCGTGCTGCTCGAGCGCGCGGAGGTGGTAGTTGACCTTCTGGCGAGGCAGGCCGACCCGGGCGGCGAGCATCGTCGCCGAGGCCGGCTCGGCGAGTGCGGCCAGCAGCCGGGCCCGCATGGGGTCCAGCGACGCCTCGGCCGCCGCCGGGTCCTCGATCACTGCGATGTCGAACATGACCCCACTCTCCCACCGACAATTTTTCTTGTCAAGACAATCTTCCTTGTCGGTTGGCCCTGTGGTGCTACCGCTCGACGAAGGAGGTGCCTGCCGCACACGGCCGCCGGGATAATGGACCCGCGACGCCGCAACACCGCCGGAGGTCGGGTTGGTCCAGGACGAGATCCGCCGACGTAACCTCGGCACCCTGCTGCGACACGTGCACCTGGGCGGTTCGCTCTCCCGTGCGGCGCTGGGTGAGCGGATGGGGCTGAACCGCAGCACGATCATGGCGCTGACCGCGGAACTCACCGCCGCCGGCCTGGTCCGTGAGGACCCGCCGACCGACACCGGGCGGGCGGGCCGGCCGTCGCTGGTGGTCCGCCCCGAGTCCACCCGGGTGTATGTGCTGGCGTTCGACGTCGCCGTGGGCTGGCTCGTCGCCGCCCGGGTCGGGCTGGGCGGCGTCATCCTGGACCGCCGGCGGGCGCCCCGTCCACGTGCCGGAGCCGACCTCGACCGGGTGGTCGAGGTCCTCGCCCGGTTCGGTCGGCAACTGCACGAGGCGGCGCCGCCGGCCTCGGTGTGCGTCGGGGTCAGCGCGTCGTACTGCGGGATGATCCGGCCGGGCGACGGCATGGTCCGCTTCGGACCCGACATGGGCTGGGTGGACCAGGCGTTCGGCACCGAACTCGGCCGTCGGCTGGGGCTCGACCTGCCGGTGTCCGTGGGCAACGAGGCCCACCTCGGAGCGCTGGCCGAGCAGCAGCGCGGGGCGGGCGTCGGCTTCCGGAACCTGATCTACCTGCACGGCGACGTCGGCGTGGGCGGCGGGATCATCGTCGGTGGCAAACTGCTGGACGGCGAGGGTGGATACGGCTGCGAGCTCGGGCACATGGTGGTCAACCCGTACGACGGGCGGCCCTGCGGCTGCGGCTCGCGCGGCTGCCTGGAGGCGGAGGTCGGCGAACGGGCCCTGCTCGACGCCGCCGGACGGCCCGCCGAACTGTTCGGCCGCGACGCCCTGCGCGCGGTGGTCGACGACGCCGGCCGCGGCGACCCGGTGGCCCGGGACGCGCTGCACCGCGTCGGCGACTGGCTCGGCATCGGGGTGGCGAACCTGATCAACCTGTTCAACCCCGGCATCGTGATCTTCGGCGGCATGCTGCGCGACGTGTATCCGGGCGCGGTCGACCCGGTCCGCGCCCGCATCGCGGCCAACGTGCTGCCGGTCGCCAGGGAGCGGGTACGGCTGCACACCTCGGCGCTCGGCGACGACGCCACCCTGGTCGGTGCCGCCGAACTCGGCTTCTTGGAGCTGCTGACCGATCCACTGGGTACGCTCGCCCGCACGGCGACCGGGACCCGCTGCCCACGGCAACGCCAACCCGCAGCATCGCCGAACCGACCGCCCGGAACACCCGTGTCCAGGGCACCTCGGACGGCCCCGCCGCCAGGTGCTTAGCACTCCCGCCGGTCGGCGTCGGCAGTCGTCGCGGTCAACTCCGTCCCCACGGGGGCTCGACCAGTGACTGGCGGAGATCCGACCGGCGGCGGCCGTGCGGCGGTCAGGACGGCTGTGCCGGGGCCGACCGGTGGTGGCTGCCCGGTCCGGGCTGGGCGTCGACATCCATCGCGAGCTCGGTGTCACACTCCCGTGGCAGCATGACCGGCATGGCGACATCGAAGCAGCCGGTGACCGTCCCGACCGACGCCAGCGTCGATGACTTCCTGGCCGCGGTCCCCGACGAACGCCGGCGGGCCGACGCCGAACGCCTCCGCACGTTGCTGCGCGAAGTGACCGGCGAGCCCGCGGTGATGTGGGGCCCGAGCATCGTCGGCTTCGGCAGCTACCGCTACACCTACGACAGCGGACGCACGGGCGACTGGCCGCTGGTGGGTTTCTCGCCGCGCAAGCAGCAGCTCGTCGTCTACCTGGTGGGCGGATTCGAGGAACGGCACGCCTCGGTGCTCGCCCGGCTCGGCCCGCACAAGACCGGAAAGGGATGCCTCTATCTCAACCGGCTCGACGACGTCGACGAGAGCGCGTTGCGTGAACTCGTCGACCGGACGGTGCGGGTGCACAAGGGCGTCGACCGGGCCAGCAGACACGGGCAGTAGCGAGGTCGCGGGTCTCCTCCCCCAGCAGCGTAACCTTCGAACGAGCCGGCGTCCCGCGTGGGCGAACCGGCGATGAACTGCTTCCCGGCCGACCCTGACCGGGCTCGGCGAGGCATGACCAGCACCTGACGGCGCGCCGAGCGCACGGCGAATGCCCTGGAAATCGGGTGATCGGTGGGCGACCAGCAGCGGCGATGGCGGACCGTCCAGACACGATTCACCGATGCCTCAAGTAATGCTCAAATCCGGTTCACGCGCCACAACGCCGCTAATAGATGCACATACGCTCCCCTCGGCTCCAGCCCGCTCCGATCGCTTCGGATTCACAGGGAGGTTGCATCCCAAGATAGGCCCAAGGGCATCCAAAAGGTGCAATGGCACAACCGACTCCCGGTGTGGGAGCGGTTCGAGATCGACGCGACCCCGGCGGGGAGACCTACCTCCCGATCCTTTTCACGACGGCGACCATCGTCGTTCCCAGGCTCACCGCGCGCGAGCTCAGCACGACCGTCCTGGTTGGACCGGCCCGAGACGCGGTCGGCCACCACTTCAACCACATGCCACAAGCAGAAGGAGGGGAGAATGCGACGTACCCAAGTGCGCATCGCACTTCTCGCGCTGCCCGCCCTGGTGGGGAGCGTCCTCATGGCGTCCGCGCCCGCCGGCGCGGAGCCGACGGCGGGCTCGGGGCGCTCCCAGCTCGAGGACCCGGCACAGGTACGCCTCGTACACATCCAGATGGCCGGCGCCGACATGCTGGACCAGGTCGTCGCCGCGGGCTTCGACCTTGAGCACGGCCTCAAGCGCGTACCGAACGGCATCGAAGGCGAGGCGGTGGTGACCGCCGAGCAGATCGCCGAACTCGAGGCGATGGGCGTCGAAATCCTCGGCGACGACGAGGGCTTCGCATGGAGCAACGAGGCCGACGGCGGCATCCAGGCCCGCCGCGCGCAGGCTGTCCAGCTGCTCAGCCACGAGGAGACGGTACGGGTCGTCCGCGCCGACTGGTTCACCACGAAGGGCCAGGGTTTCCTCTACGTCGAGGCTCGGACCACCGCGGGGCAGCAGACGAACCCGATCGTCACCATGCAGCTCGAGAACGACTCGGGCGCGGGCTCGTCGTTCGGCTTCGCCCGGACGATGAGCCGGTTCGTCGACTCCGGGCAGTACATGTTCCACCGGAACCTGTTCAAGCTCGACGCACGCCCGAGCCAGATCCGGGTCACGAGCTCGACCGGCGGCGTCACCACCGGCTACGTCTCCAACTGGCTCGAGGACGGCGCGCCGCCGCTGACCGCGAACCCGGCCTACAAGTGGGACTTTGTCGATGGCTACCGGACTCCGCAGCAGCTCTACAGCCGCGCTGAGGAGATCGCCCGCCAGTACCCGGACATCGCCGAGATCGTCTACCTGCCCAACAAGACGAACGGCTACCAGCGTAAGGCGCAGGCCACGATCGGCGGTACCGGGCAATCGGCGGTCGTCGTCAGCTCTGCGGCGTGGGGCCACGAGGGTGGCAACGACGTCACCGTCGAGTTCGTGAACCGGCCGGGGGCGAACCTCCCGCTCACGGTCGAGGTGGCGGGCAAGGCGGTCCGCGTCCTCCTGGCCAAGGATGCCTCCGGTGGGCTGGCGAGCACGGCCGCCCAGGTGGCGACGGCGCTGAAGACCCAGTCCCAGGGCCTGATCGACCGGGCGCACCCGTACCGGACCAACGCGGGCACCGGCATCGTCGCCGCGACGTCCGGCCCGGTCGCGCTGACCGACTTCCTCAATGAGAAGCGCGCCGGCGCACCGGAGGGCGAGGTGCCGCGCGGTCCGGCGACGATCCCCGTCCTGCGGATCGGCAAGCACCGCGACGGCAGGAACCCAGGTGTCCTGATCCAGGCGCAGGACCACGCCCGTGAGTGGGTGCCGGCGACGACGTCGCTGGAGTCCGCCGAGCGCCTGGTGCACAACTACAAGTCGGACTGGGAGACGAAGAAGATCGTCGACAACACCGACGTCTTCTTCATCCTGTCGAACAACCCCGACGGGGCGAACTACAGCTTCTACAACTTCGCCTCGCAGCGTCGGAACATGACGAACCACTGCGCGGACGACAACGCCGATCCGGCCCGGCGCAACTCCTGGGGCGTCGACCTGAACCGGAACTACCGGGTCGGGTCGGGCCACGACGGCTACTCGGGCGGGTCGACCAGCTGCGTCAGCGACACCTACCAGGGACCGGAGAAGCTGTCCGAGCCCGAGTCGAAGAACATCATCTGGCTGGTCGAGAAGTACCGGAACATCAAGTTCATGATGTCGGTGCACTCCAACGGCGGCCAGCTGTTCTGGCAGCCGGGCGCCTACATCGCGGACGGGCGGATCACCACGCCGCGCCCGCCGCTGGGTGACGAGGCGTTCTACTGGCAGTCGGCCTCCCGGATCCTGTCGCAGGTCAAGGCGCACCGGCAGACCGTCGTCACGCCGGAGAACGTCGGCGGCTCGTCGGACGTCCTCTACTCCTCCGCCGGCAACGTGCGCGAGGACCTGTACCACAACTACGGGATCTACGCCTTCGGCTGGGAGGTCGGCGGCTCGATCTACAACCCCACCACCGGCAACTGGCAGGGCGGCTCGTTCCAGCCGGCCTGGGTGGGCAACCCGGAGCTCGTCAGCGGCCACGCCGAGACGATGGAGTACGCCAACGGGATCATGGAAATGTTCCGGGTCGCGGCGGATTGGGGCCAGGACAACAAGAAGCCGACGTCCAAGCTCGTCCCCGGCGGCGGGAAGTACTCTGGGCCCGTCGACGTGCGCTTCGAGACGAGCGAGCCGGCCACCATCTACTACACGACGGACGGCAGCCGGCCCACCCTCGAGTCGCCCCGCTACGCGGCGACCGAGTTCCGTGAGCCGGGGCAGGTGTTCCACGTGACCGAGACCACGACGTTCAAGTGGTTCTCGGTCGACTCCGCCGGCAACATCGAGCAGAACTACGACCCGACCAACAACGACACGCGCAACAACTACCGCACGACGACGATCACGGTCGCCAACCAGTAGTCCCGCGCCACACCCATCCGCTGATCATTGCCTCGTCAGTGCGGTTCCGGCCGCACTGACGAGGCAATGCCCTGCATGCTCAACCCGTCTGGCGCGGTGGCAATTCCAGCATCAGTTGAGGAAAGCGCTCGGGCCACCCGGGCGGGAGCGCTAAGTGCTGCTCGGCGTTAATTCGTCGGGGG
>NZ_LWLS01000101.1 GCF_001905095.1 Micromonospora sp. CB01531 | reverse complement strand
TACACCCCACTTCACGGATTTCCCAACGGAGTCTTTCAGGGCCGGGAGGATGTCAACGTGTTGCGGACATGTTCACCCGATCGGGTCTACAGTGGGTTTGAGCTGCTCCTTCATGATCTGTTGAGCACCTACCCCGTCGCCCTCCTCGCTCCCATTGACTCTGTGGAGGCCGCCGCATGACCGAGTTCACGGTGTGGGCGCCCGAAGCCGCCCGGGTTCGGCTGCGCCTGCCCGGCGTCGCCGACCGCGACATGCGTCCCGGGCCGGACGGCTGGTGGCGGGTCGAGGTGCCCGGCGCCGGACCAGGCACCGACTACGCGTTCCTGCTCGACGACGACGAGCGGGCTCTGCCCGACCCCCGGTCGGCCTGGCAGCCGGCGGGCGTGCACGGTCCGAGCCGCCGCTACGACCACGCGGCATTCCGCTGGACCGACCAGAGCTGGACCGGCCGGCAGCTGCCCGGCAGCGTCCTGTACGAGCTGCACGTCGGCACCTTCACCCCGGAGGGCACCTTCGACGCCGCCATCGGCCACCTCGACCACCTGGTCGACCTCGGCGTCGACCTGGTCGAGCTGCTGCCGGTCAACGCCTTCAGCGGCGAGCACAGCTGGGGCTACGACGGGGTCTGCTGGTATGCCCCGCACCAGCCGTACGGCGGGCCGGACGGGCTCAAGCGGCTGGTCGACGCCGCGCACGCCAGGGGGCTGGGGGTGATCCTCGACGTCGTCTACAACCATTTCGGGCCCTCCGGGGCCTACGCGCCGATGTTCGCGCCGTACCTCGCCGAGCAGCGCAACCCGTGGGGCCGCACGGTCAACCTGGACGGGCCGCACTCCGACGGGGTACGCCGCTACATCGTCGACAGCGTGCTGATGTGGCTGCGCGACTACCACGTCGACGGGCTGCGGTTGGACGCCGTGCACGCCATGCCGGACTCGCGGGGCACCCACCTCCTGGAGGAGCTGGCGGTCGAGGTCGAGTCACTCTCCACCCACCTGGGCCGCCCGCTGTCGCTGATCGCCGAGTCCGACCGCAACGACCCGAAGCTGATCACCCCGCGGGAGGCCGGCGGCTACGGCCTGCACGCCCAGTGGAACGACGACGCCCACCACGCCCTGCACAGCCTGCTCACCGGCGAGCGGCAGGGCTGCTACGGCGACTTCGGCTCGCTGGAGTGCCTGACCGACGTGCTGACCGGGGCGTTCTTCCACGCCGGCACCTGGTCCAGCTTCCGCAACCGCAGTCACGGGCGGCCGGTGGACCGGCAGCGCACGCCCGGCCACCGGTTCGTGGCGTATCTGCAGAACCACGACCAGATCGGCAACCGGGCCACCGGTGACCGGATCTCCCAGACGCTCTCCGCCGGTCTGCTGCGCGTCGGCGCCACCCTGTTGATGACCGCGCCGTTCACCCCGATGCTGTTCATGGGGGAGGAGTGGGCGGCCACCAGCCCGTGGCAGTTCTTCACCAGCCATCCCGAGCCGGCACTGGCCGCCGCGGTGGCGGCCGACCGGCGGCGGGAGTTCGCCGCGCACGGCTGGCCGGCGGGGGAGGTGCCCGATCCGCAGGCCTTCGTCCGGTCCCGGCTGGACTGGGCCGAGCTGGACAAGCCCGAGCACCGGGAGATGTACGACTTCCACCGGCGGCTGATCGCGTTGCGCAAGAGCCGACCCGACCTGTCCGACCCGCGGCTGAACCGGGTCGAGGTGCGGCACGGCGACCAGTTCCTGCTGATGCGCCGGGGCGAGTGCCTGGTGGTGGCGAACCTGGCCGGCAAGCCGCAGCGGATCAACCTGCCGGGTGTGGTGCGCCGGGTGCTCCTCGCCACGGAGAGCGGGGTCACCGTGATGCGGGACGGGATCGAGCTGCCGCCGGAGTCGGCGGCGATCGTCGCCCTCTGACAGTGCGGCTCAGGGAATCGGCCACTCGTGGACGGGCCGGTTGCTGTGCATCAGGTCCACGTAGTGGCGGACCACCTCGCGCAGCGCCTCCGGCCGGTCCAGGTGGTCGGTGGACTCCAGCCGGTGCAGCGTCTCCACCTGCCAGGTGGCGCCGTTGCGGCCGGTCAGGCAGCGCTGCTCGATGATGCCGAGCAGCCGGTCCCGCTCGCCCGGGTCGAGCCCCCACCGGTCCAGCCCGTGGTGGGCCAGCGGCAGCAACCGGCGCAGCACCAGCTCGGTGACCGGCAGGTAGCCGAGCCCGGGCCAGTACACCTGGGCGTCGATGCCGTGCCGGGCGCAGGTGGCGAAGTTCTCCTCGGCGGCGCTGAACGACATCTGCGACCACAACGGCCGGTCCGACTCGGCGAGCGCCCGGACCAGGCCGAAGTAGAACGCGCCGTTGGCGATGGTGTCCAGCACGGTCGGGCCGGCGGGCAGCACCCGGTTCTCCACTCGCAGGTGCGGGCGCCCCTTGAGCACGTCGTAGACCGGGCGGTTCCAGCGGTAGATGGTGCCGTTGTGCAACCGCAGCTCGGCCAGGCCGGGCACGTCGCCGCTGGCCAGGGCCTCGGCCGGGTCCTCCGGGTCGCAGACCGGCAGCAGCGCCGGGAAGTAGCGGACGTTCTCCTCGAACAGGTCGAAAACGCTGGTGATCCAGCGTTCGCCGAACCAGACCCGCGGGCGTACCCCCTGGGCCTTGATCTCTTCCGCGCGGGTGTCGGTGGCCTGTTGGAACAGCGGGACCCGGGTCTCCCGCCACAACTCCCGGCCGAAGAGCAGCGGCGAGTTGGCGCCGAGGGCGACCTGGACGCCGGCGATCGCCTGGGCGGCGTTCCAGTGGTCGGCGAACTGGGCCGGGCTGACCTGGAGGTGGAACTGGGTGCTGGTGCAGGCGGCCTCCGGGGTGATGGTGTCCGCGGTGACCACCAGCCGCTCCACCCCGCTGATCGAGATCCGCAGGTCCTCGCCGCGGGCGGCGAAGATCTGCTCGTTGAGCAGCGTGTAGCGGGGATTTGTCGAGAGGGTGGCGGCGGTCAGGTGTTCCGGGCGCAGGGTCGGCAGGATGCCGATCATCACCATGTGCGCCCCGACCGTGCGGGCCTTCTCCTCGGCCGCGTTGAGGCTGGCCCGGACGTTCTCCTCGAACTGTGCGGTGCCGGTGCCGCCGAGCCGGCGCGGCGGCACGTTGATCTCCACGTTGAACTGGCCCAGCTCGGTCTGGAAGGCCGGGTCGGCGACCGCGTCGAGCACGTCCGCGTTGCGCATCGTCGGCTGCGAGTCGTCGTCGACCAGGTTGAGCTCGATCTCCAGCCCGGTCATCGGCCGCTCCACGTCGAAGCGGGACTCGCGCAGCATCTCGGCGAAGACGTCCAGGCAGCGCCGTACCTTCTCCCGGTAGCGGGCCCGATCCTCGCGGCTGAAGGTGCGTACGCCGACGTCCTCGCCCATGGTCACCACCCTGTCACCGTTGGTCCCCCTAACCTCGCACGCCACGGCGGGATCGGGAAAGACCCGAAGGACTCCTTACTACCCACGCATGGCCCCGGTGATCCCCGTCGCGTCGTGTCCGTGACCGCCCGGTCCCGACGCTTCGGCCGGTTAGCATGGCGCCGACGGATCGGGGGACTGCGGATGCACGAGAAGACGACCAGGCTGCTCGTGGCGGCGGCGATCGCCGAGGCGTGCTCCTGGGCGGGGCTGCTGGCCGGCATGGCGGTCAAGTACGGCCCGCCGCGCAACGAGCTCGGCGTGCAGGTGTTCGGCCCGATCCACGGCGCGCTCTTCGTGGTGTACGGGCTCCTCGTCCTCGTGGTGGCCCGGCAGCGCCGCTGGTCGCTGTGGCACACCGCCGTCGCCCTGGCCTGCGCGGTGCCCCCGTTCGCCACCGTGCTGTTCGAGCGGTGGGCCCGCCGGCGCGGCCTGCTGGGCGCGCCCGCGCCGGTCGACCGTCCGCTCACCCCGGTGGGCTGACCGCCGCCCCGGCAGGGGCGGGGGCGGAACCTCAGGTGAGCACCGAGCAGGCGGTGACGCCCAGCGCCAGCAGCGCGCCGAGTGCCGCCTGGAGCAGCAGCGGCGGGCCGAGGTGGGACCAGACCGTGGCGGTACGCGGGGTCAGCAGCTGCCCGGTGGTCAGGTTGACGATCCGCTCGATCCGCGGCGGCAGGTCGTCGTCGCGCTGCGGCCGCAGGGTGAGCTGCAGGTGGTCGCCGGGGTGCAGCGCGCTCTGCGGCAGGTGACCGTGCAGCTCCACCTCCAGCAGCCGGTTCGCGGCGTCGCGCAGCCGGACCGGGGTGACCAGGAACTCCGGCCCCTTCTTCAGCTCCTTGAACCGGCGCCGGGCACCGCCGCCGCCGGCGCTGAGCAGCGCCCGCGCCATCCGCACCGGCAGCCCCACCACACTTGCCGCGGTCAGCACCGCGAGGAGCACGGGCTGCCCCACCCGCACCTCGCGCGCATAGCCCTCCATGAGCCGGACCAGCCGGCCGTTGACGATCCGCTCCGTCGGGTGGACGGCGCGCCGGATGTGGAGGTCAGTGTCCATGGTCACCACCGAGTGTCCGGTTCAGTTCACTCATGGTATCGACCTCGTAGGTTGAAAGACGTGAATGAAAGCCGGTCACGGGCGCCGGCCCGGCCAGGTGACATCCCCGGTGGTGCGGGTATGCGTGCGGCCGAGCTGGAAAGGGGTCGAGCATGCAGCTGTCCTTCCTGCGCCCGCTCTACGACCGCCCTGGGCCGTGGTGTTCGGTGTACCTGGACGCCTCCCGGGACACCCACGACTCCCGTCCCGCGGTCGACCTGCGCTGGCGCTCCCTGAAGGGGAGCCTGCTGGAGCAGGGCGCCGACCAGGTGACCGTCGACGCGGTCGAGGAGGTGGTCCGCCGGCACGATCCGATGCCCGGCGACTACGGCGTGGCCATCTTCGCCACCCGCGGCCGGGTGGTGCTCACGGAATACCTCTCCGCGCCGCCGCTGCGGGACCTGGCCAGCTGGTCCGCCCTGCCGCACACCATGCCGCTGGTCGCCCAGCGCGGCGAGCAGATCGCCTGGGTGCGGGTGCTGGCCGACCGGATCGGGGCGGACGCGATCGCGGTCAGCGCGGGCGGGGTGCCGCGGAAGTCGCACGTCGTCGGGCGGGAGAGCTACCAGCTACGCCAGGTCAGTCCCGGCGGTTGGTCCCAGTCCCGCTACCAGCGCGCCGCCATGGAAGCCTGGCACCACAACGCGGGCGACGCCGCCGCGGCCACCGCCGACCTGGCCGACCGGGTGGGCGCGGACGTGGTGGTGGTGGCCGGCGATGTCCGGGCCACCGGGATGATCGCCGCCCAGCTCCCAGAGCGCTGGCAGGACGTGCTGGTCCGCACCGACGCCGGCTCCCGCGCCCGGGGTGCCGACCCCATGCTCATGGACGACGTCACCGTGCAGACCATCGCCGAGGTCGCCGACCAGCGGATCAGCGCCGCGCTGGACAGGTTCGGCACCCAGGAGGACGTCGGGGCCGGGCTGGCCGCGGTGGTTTCCGCCCTGCAACGCAACCAGGTCGACACCATGCTGATCGTGGACGACCCGTCCGCCACCGGTGAGCTGTGGGTGGGCCCCGAGCCGACCGAGATCGCCACCGATCCACAGCAGTTGGCGGCCATGTCGGTGGCCGATCCGCAGCGGGTCCGCGCCGACGCCGCGCTGCTGCGCGCGCTGGTCGGCACCGACGCCGACCTGACGGTGCTCGCGCCAGAGGAGGCGCCCGAACTCACCGACGGGGTGGGGGCGGTGCTCCGATACGTCGACGCGAGCACGCCCGGCCGGGGCAACGCCTGACCCTACGGGACGCCGCCACAACATCGGGGAAGTTGCTGCCTTCGCGCGCCGCGAGGCAGCAACTTCCCCGTTCCTGTGCGGATCTTGGGCGGACTCGACGCGCCTGGGGCCGGTGCGCGGCAAGCGCGGTGCCGCCGGACACCCGAGGATTGGTCCGGCCCGTGGGGGGATGCCCCGTTTAGACCCCATCGGGACGGGAAGCCGGGCCGCGTGGTGAGCGAACGAGGCAAGGTGGGGCCGGTGCGGAAGGGGCCCGTGGGGTCGACGACCGACGGCAGCGGCCTGAGCGGCGACCGGATCGTGGCGGCGGGCAGCACCGCGCGGGTGCTGGTGGCCGCGACGGCCCGGGCGCTGCGCGGCGACGACTGCGCCGACCTCGGCCACCCCACTCCGTTCTCCCGCTTCGCCGGCGCCCCCGAGCCGGTGCGCCGGGCCGCCGCCGCCCGCGCCGCAGGCCGGGTCGCGCTGGCCCCGGCGCAGGTCGCCGGGGTGGACGCGGAGCGGGTGGCCGGCTGGATCGTCGACCAGTACCCGGCCGGCCGCTGGCCGGGCGTGGTGCTCGGCTCCCCGCACGGCGCCGCGGTGCATCTCGCGGTGGCCCTCGGCGTGCCCTGGCTGCCCGCCGGCTTCGAGTTGACCGTGCACTGGACCCGCGGGGCGGTGGACCGGCCCGGGGCCGCGCTCGACCACGGCGCCGCCCTCGCCGGCCGGCTGCTCGCCACGAATCGGGACGTGCACGTCCGCCAGGTGCACTGCCCGGCCAGCCGGGGCGCGTCGGCCGGCGCCACGGTCGTCCTCGCGGTGCGCTGGCGCGCCCTGCCCGGGGCGTACGCCCGGTTCCTGGCCGACCGGCTGGAGCCCGCCGCGCCGGTGCTGCTGCTGCACGACGCGCGTACCTGGCCGGTGCTCGACGAGGGGGCCGGGCACAGCTTCCAGGTCGGCTCCCCGGCCAGCGGCCTCGATCCGGTCGACTTCCACCCGGACGCGCACGCGCTGCGCCAGGTGCTCCGCTCCGCCGGCGGGGACAGCGCGCACTGGGCGCCGCCGGACGTCTCCTGCCCGGCGGCGTACGCGGAGAACGGTGTGGAGTCCGGTTTCGAGCACAACGCCCGGGAGTGGACCGGCCGGCACGGGCATCCGCTGCACCGGGTGCTCGTCCCGCAGCCGGACGCGCTGAGCGCCGCCACCGCGGACCTGTACCGGCGCTGGCTGCGCCGGGCCGGCAAGACCGGCGACCGGCTCGTGGTCGAGTGCGGCCGGCTGCTCGACCCGTGGCAGGTGGTGCGGGCCGGGCTGGTGCCGTACTGGTGCGAGAACGCGACCCGGCGCCGGGTGCAGGGGGCGGAGTGGTGGCTCGCCGGCAGCGAGCCGTTCAGCTCGGTGGACGTGCTGCCGGAGCCGCCCGGAGTGCGGTCGCCCGCCCTGGCCGGCCTGCCGCAGTGGCTCGCCGTGGCCGGCTTCGGGCGCCGGCGCCGGGCGCTGGACCGGGCTTCGGCCCGCGGCTACCCGGTCACCTCCGTGCCGACCCGGCGGGCCACCGAGGTGTTGCGCAACCAGCCGTACGACCTGCCGACCCCGCCGCCGCTGCGGATGGCCGAGGCCCTCGCGGCGCTCCGGGACGCGGGCGCCCACCAGGGACTGCTCGTCTCCTGACCGAACCCCGGCGAAACATCCTCACGATCCCGCGGTCCGTGATTGAGTAACCACGGAGCGGGAACACCGCTCGCTGCGAGACGGCCCACGACGCCGTGCGGCGAGCTGCCGCCGCTCCTGGCGTTCCGTCACCTAACCCATTTCCGGCCCGGTGCGTGGCCCGACCACGCGCACGACCGGTCTTCCCAATCCGGGCGGGGGACCTTCCTGAGGGAGGCGCGGATGTTCGGACAGACCACCACACCCACCACACCACCACCCACCGAGCGGGGCCTGGAGGACCTCGACGCGGCGGCCCTGGCGTACGCGGCCCGGATCGAGGGGCTCCCGCCGGAGCGGCGGCAGGAGGCGCGGGACGATCTCGTCCGGTTCGCGCTGCCGTTCGCCGGCCGGCTGGCCCGCCGTTACCGGGGCCGCGGGGAACCGCTGGAGGACCTGGAGCAGGTGGCCCGCCTCGGCCTGGTCAACGCCGTCGACCGGTACGACCCGGAACGGGGTTCCTTCACCGCGTACGCGGCCATCACCATCGTCGGGGAGATCAAACGGCACTTCCGGGACCGCACCTGGGGCGTGCACGTGCCCCGCCGGCTGCGCGACCTGATCCTGGAAGTGGGGCAGGCGACCGCGGCGCTGACCAGCGAGCTGTCCCGGGCTCCGACCGTGGCCGAACTGGCCCAACGGCTGGAGACGCCCGAGGAGGAGATCCTCGCCGCGCTGGAGTCGGCCGCCGGCTACAGCCCCGCCTCGCTCAACGCGCCGGTCGGCGGGGAGAGTTCCGCCGAGTTCGGCGATCTGGTCGGCGAGTCGGACAACGCGCTGGAATCGGTCGACGACCGGGTCACCGTCAGCGGCCTGCTGCACCGGCTGCCCTGGCGGGAGCGGCGGATCCTCGCCATGCGCTTCTACGGCAACCAGACCCAGGCGGAGATCGCGGCCCGGTTCGGCATCTCCCAGATGCACGTCTCCCGGCTGCTCTCCCGGGCGCTGACCTGGCTGCGACAGGCGATGCTCGCCGACGCCCCGCCCCCGTGGCAGAACGGCGCGAACGAGTCCGAGCCGGCGAAGGCGAAGATCTCGGTCAGGCAGAACGGGGACCGGGTGGTCGTCGAGGTCGGCGGCGAGGTCGACCGGGACGGCGCGGACCAGCTCCGCAAGGCGATGTTGGAGGCGGTGACCGGGCAGCCCCGGGAGGTGGTGGTCGACCTGGTCGGTGCGGGCGGCTTCGACGCCGGCGGCATCGCCGCTCTGATGGCCGGCCGGGACGCGGCGGCCCGGACCGGGGTGCCGCTGCGGCTGACCCGGGTCCAGCCCGCGGTACGCCGGTCACTCGCCGCGGCCGGCCTGCCGGCCGCCGACTGACCCCGTGCGCCCGAGAAGGGCCGGCGCCCCGTAGCGCCGGCCCTCTCGCGTGACTCCGGATCAGTACTCCGAGGTGTCCCCACGCCCGCGCGGGTGGCGCCACTCCTCGTTCTCCACCGGTGTCCGCTCCGCGCCCAGGATGGTTTCCTCAGGCTCGTCGGTCTCCTCGAAGCTGGGCCGGAGGATCTCCTCCGGCTCCGGCACGTCGACCGGCCGGGCGCCTGACTGCGGCGCGGGATGGTAGGCGACCGCCTCCCGGGCGCCGTGCGCGCCCTCGGCGGCCGGCGCCTCGGGGACGTGTCGCTCGCGGTGCAACTCCTCGGCGAGGTGCTGCGGCGGCTTGGTGGTGCGCTGCGGCAGGTCGCTGCCGAGGCTGGCGACCAGGCGGCCGTACTTGAGGTCGAAGGCGGGCCGCTCGGAACGGATCCGGGGCATCCGGTCGAAGTTGCGCAGCGGGGGCGGGCAGGTGGTGGCCCACTCCAGCGAGTTGCCGTAGCCCCAGGGGTCGTCGACGGTGACCTGCGCGCCGTACCGCCAGGACTTCCAGACGTTGTAGATGAAGAACAGCGTGGAGGCGCCGAGGACAAACGACCCGATGCTGGAGATGGTGTTCAGGGTGGTGAAGCCGTCGCTGGGCAGGTAGTCGGCGTAGCGCCGGGGCATGCCCTCGTTGCCCAGCCAGTGCTGGACCAGGAAGGTGGTGTGGAAGCCGACGAACATGGTCCAGAAGTGGGCCTTGCCGAGCGTCTCGTCGAGCAGCCGACCGGTCATCTTCGGGAACCAGAAGTAGACCCCGCCGAAGGCGGCGAAGACGATGGTGCCGAAGAGCACGTAGTGGAAGTGCGCCACCACGAAGTAGGAGTCCGTCAGGTGAAAGTCCACCGGCGGGCTGGCCAGCAGCACCCCGGTCAACCCGCCGAAGAGGAAGGTGACCAGGAAGCCGACGGCGAACAGCATCGGCGTCTCGAAGGTGAGCTGTCCCTTCCACATGGTGCCGATCCAGTTGAAGAACTTCACCCCGGTCGGCACCGCGATGAGATAGCTGAGCACGCTGAAGAACGGCAGCAGCACCTGCCCGGTGCCGAACATGTGGTGTGCCCACACGCTCATCGACAGCACGGTGATCGCGATGGTGGCGAGGACCAGACCGGTGTAGCCGAAGATCGGCTTGCGGGCGAAGACCGGAATGATCTCGGTGATGATGCCGAAGAACGGCAGCGCCACGATGTAGACCTCGGGGTGCCCGAAGAACCAGAACAGGTGCTGCCAGAGCATCGGCCCGCCGGTGGTCGGGTCGTACACGTGCGAGTGCAGGAGCCGGTCCGAGCCGAGCGCGAGGAGCGCGGCGGCCAGCAGCGGGAACACCAGGATCACCAGCACGCTGGTGAGCAGCAGGTTCCAGGTGAAGATCGGCATCCGGAACATGGTCATGCCCGGGGCGCGCAGGGTCACGATGGTGGTGATCATGTTGACCGCGCCGAGGATGGTGCCGAGCCCGGAGATGACCAGGCCGACGATCCACATGTTGCCCCCGACTCCGGGGCTGTGCTGGGCCTCGCTCAGCGGCGTGTACGCGAACCAGCCGAAGTCGGCGGCGCCGCCGGGCGTGGCGAAGGAGCCGACCACGATCGAGCCGCCGAACAGGTACAGCCAGTACGCGAGCGCGTTCAGCCGGGGGAACGACACGTCCGGCGCGCCGATCTGGAGCGGGACGATGTAGTTGCCGAACGCGAACACCAGCGGGGTGGCGAAGAGCAGCAGCATGATCGTGCCGTGCATGGTGAACGACTGGTTGTACTGCTCGGGCGAGAGGAACTGCAGCCCCGGTCGGGCCAGTTCGGCGCGCAACAGCAGCGCCAGCACCCCGCCGATCAGGAAGAAGATGAACGACGTCGCCAGGTACAGCAGCCCGATAACCTTGGCGTCGGTGGTGCGCAGCAGCCGCCAGAGCGAGTTGCCCTTGACCACCTCCCGGACGGGCCCGGGATACCCCCCGAAGTGGGCCGGCGCGAGGATCGCGGGCCCTCGGTCCCTGGCCGGTTCCGTGACTACCCGCTTGGGCATCGCTCTCACCCCGTCGATGACAGAACGGACGGGCAGGCATACCCGCCCGATACCCATAAAACCAGGCGAGAGCGATAATTTAGGTCAATTCGCGGGCAGCATGGCCCAGACCACCTTGCCGGTGCCGGCCGGGGCGCTGCCCCAACGCTGGCTCAGCTCGCGGACCAGCATCAGTCCGCGCCCGCCCTCGGCTCGCGAATCGGGGGCGGCCACGGGCCGCGCGTCGGCCGGGCTGCCGTCCAGCACGGCCACCCGCAGGTACGGCCTGCGCAGGGTCAGCGTCACCTGCATCGGGGTGCCCGCGTGCCGGACCACGTTGCCGACCAGTTCGGTGAGCACCAGCGCCGCCGGACCGGCCAGTTCCGGGATGTTCCACCGGCGGCAGCCGTCGGTGACCAGCTCCCGGGCCCGCCGGCACGCCCCGGCGACCGGCTCCAGCCGTTCCCGCAGCCGGGGGCCGCCACCGCGCCGGCCAGCGCCGCGGCCTCGGCGCAGTCCGGGCGTACCGGGAGCTCCCGGCCCACAGTCGTCTCGTTGAGCCAGCTCGCCGCGGCCGGCGGGGGAGCGCACAGCACCAGCGGCACGGCGGGCCAGTCAGCGGCCCGCCGGGCAGCCGCGGCGAAGACGGAGAGCGCCAGCGGGTCCGCGACGTCCAGCCGTCCCAGGTCCACCACGAGCGCGTCGGGCTGGGCGGCCAGGCACCGCTCCAGCACCGTGTGCACCGACCGCATCGTGTCCACGTCGAGCTCGCCGGCGAGCCGTACGACCGTGGCCGGCGATTCGTCGCGCACCTCGCAGCTGATCCGGGTCGACATCAGGCCCTCGTTTCCGGGTCGTCGCGGACCTCCGAACTACCCGCGAGTACGGCGGGTGAAACCGGACCAGACGCCCATCCCGCCCCGGTCAGCGCCGAGCGGCGACACGGGTGGTGGCCAGCCCGAGGGCGATCATCCCGATGCCGAGCCCGAGGTGCAGCCAGTTGTCCGCGCCGTTGACCGGGATGAAGTTCGCGGCGCCGGTGCTGTGGTAGACGATCAGTCCGTAGAGCCAGAGCACCAGGTAGATCGCCCCGCCGCCGACCAGGAAGGCCCGGGCCGCGGAGACCGTCGCGGCCAACGCCAGGCCGGCCACCCCGAAGGCCACGTGCACGATGTTGTGCAGGACCGAGACCTGGAAAACCCCGAACAGCTTCGCCGTCGACTCGTGTCCGGCGAAGTAGAGATCGCCGAAGTTGGTGGTGATCCCCGGGATGAAGCCGAGCACCCCGACGATCAGGAAGATCACCCCGATGGCCGCGGCGGCCCGGCTCACTGGGGCGCGGCCGTCGGCCGGGTTCCGTCGTGCCCGCGAGTGGGCCATCGAATTCGTCATGCCGGCCTCCTGAGCTGACTCCGGACGGCTTCCCCGGGGGCCGGGGCGACAAACGCGGGTGACCTCCCTCAGGCGAGCTGGAGGGTCGGGGCGGCCGGCTGGCGGACCCGCTCGTAGAGGCCCACGTACCGCTCGGCCATCACCGCCGGGGTGAACCGGGCGGCCGCCTCACGCCGGCACTCGTCCGCCTCGAGCAGCCCGGCGGCCATGACCAGGTCGCCCAGCTCCTCCTCGTCCGTGGTGAGCAGCCCGGTGCGGCCGTGCTCGACGAGCTCCGGCAGGCAACCGCGGGCGACGGCCACCACCGGGGTGCCCAGCGCGAGCGACTCGACCACGGCGGTGCCACCGGGCTCCTCCCAGCGCAGCGGGAAGAGCGCGGCCCGCGCGCCGGCGAGCAGGTCGTCCCGCTCCTGGCCGGCGACCGTGCCCACCCAGCGCACCAGATCACCGTCCAGGTACGGGGCGACCTGGTCGTAGAAGAAGCGCACGTCCGGGTTCTGCCGGGCCTCGTCACCCGCCGCGGCCAGGTCCTGCGGCCGGTGGTACGGCCCGACCGGGCCGGCGAGCACCAGCGGGAAGCCGACCTGCTGGGCCAGCCGGGCGGCCAGGTCCTGCCCCTTGCCCGGGTTGACCCGGCCCAGCACGATCACGTGGTCGCCCTTCTCCGCCGGCGGGCGTCGGTCCGCGTCGACCGCCAGCGGCGTGGACAGGTGCACGTGCCCGACCGAGTGGTCCTGCAGGGCGCGGGGCGCGCGGGCCAGCTGCGCCGCGGAGACCCCGTTCACCCGGACCCGGTCGCCGCCGTCGAGGTTGCCGTACAGCTCGGGGTGCTTGGCCAGGTCCCAGTGCAGGGTGTGCAGCACCGGCGGGGCGTCCGGTCCCATCGCCGCCAGGGTGGCCAGCCCGACCGCCTCCACGTGGTCGTGCACCAGGTCGATGTCGTCGCGGGTGTGCAGCGCGCGCACCACCCCGTTGAGATGCGCCTGGGAGATCCCGCAGACCTGGTTGTAGGGCCGTTGCAGGGCGTGGAACTGCCCGTCCGGGAAGACCGAGATCTTCTCGTCGACGGGCAGCGTGCTGGTCTCCACCGAGGCGAGCACCACCCGTACGCCGAGTTTGCGCAGCTCCGGCACCAGGGTGGCGACGATGTTCTCGATCCCGCCGTAGCCGGGCGGCGGCACGGACAACCAGGGACCCGCGTTCATCAGGACCGTGAGACTCATCGTGGGCACTTCCTTCCGTCGGCGGCGCGACCCGCCCGGCCGCTGAGCCGGACGCGCCCGCTCCGCCCGCTCACGCCGCGACCCGTCGCCGGGGCACCCGGTGCCGCAACTGGGCCAGCGGTGGGCGCTCCTCGATCGAGATGTCGCTGACCACGATCTCCCGGTCCAGGTTGGGCAGCGCCTCCGAGCCGCCCCGCCGGAACTGGGTCAGCAGGGTGCTCGGAACGGCCTCCGGGCTCGCCCAGCCCCGCCGCTGCAACCGTGACCAGACGGTGAGCATGATCTGGGCGGACATCCGGCCCAGCGCGGCGGCGTCCTGGTGGCGGTGCTTGCGCTGGCCGAGGTCCACCTGGGCCAGCGCGTCCAGCCCGACCAGCTCCAACAGGTCGATGAGCATGGCCGTCTCCACGCCGTACCCGGAGACGAACGGCACCTGCTCCAGCACCACCCGGCGGCCGGCGTACTCGCCCGCCAGCGGCTGCACGAACCCGGCCAGCTCGGGCCAGAAGAGATTCAGCAGCGGGCGGGCCGCCAACTCGGTGACCCGCCCGCCGCCGTCCGGCTCCACGCCGCTGGCCCGTACCAGGGGCCGGTGGTAGAAGCCCTTGACGAAATCGACCGACGGGTCGGTCAGCAGCGGGCCGATCAGCCCGGTGACGAAGTGTGGCCGGAACTCGCGCAGATCGGCGTCGACGAACGCGACCACGTCCCCCTCGGCCGCCGCCAGTCCCGCCCAGAGCGCGTCGCCCTTGCCGGACAGCCGCGGCAGCCCGCGGGTCATCGCATCCTGGCTGACCACCTCGGCGCCGGCCGCCCGCGCCACCTGGGCGGTCCGGTCGGTCGACCGGGAATCCACCACGATCAGCTCGTCCACCAGCGGGATCCGGTCCATCAGGTGCTCGCGGATCGTCGACACGATGGCGCCGACCGTGGCCTCCTCGTTGCGCGCCGGCAGCACCACGCTGACCCGGCCGTCACCCTTCGCCCGCAGCAACCGCTGCGCCGGCCAGTCGTCCGCCGATGTGGTGCGGTACGTGGCCCAGGCCTCCACCACAGGTGAAACGACTGCTTGTGTATCCCGCACTGGCACCCCCAGGTTGTGGCGGAAACGCGGGTTTGCTTTTCCCATTACCCACCCCGCGCTAACCGGATCATGCCGAACAGCGTGATCACCCCCCACTCTCCGGCTGGTTCCTCGCCGGTGAACGTTTGGTTGCGCGCCGACCAGGGGAGAGCAGTCGGCAGCTTCGTGAGTCGCGGCGGGAGGGTCGACGGATGCGTACGTGCCGGGTGGGACTGGTCGGGGCCGGTGGGGTGGCGCAACGCCATGCCCGCGTGCTGACGGGCTTCGAGGACGTGGAACTGGTCGGGGTGACCGATGTCGCCCGGGACGCGGCGGCGGCCCTCGCCGGGACGTACGGCGGACGACCCTTCGCCGACGTGGCGGAACTGCTCGCCGCCGGCCCGGACGCCGTGTACGTCTGCGTACCGCCGTTCGCGCACGGCCCGGTGGAGGAGGCGGTCATCGACGCCGGCGTGCCGATGTTTGTGGAGAAGCCGGTGGCGGTGGACCTGGAGACCGCGGAACGGATCGCCGCGCTGGTCGAGCGGCGGGGACTGCTCACCGCGGTGGGCCACCACTGGCGCTACCTGCACGTCGTGGCGGAGGCCCGGCAGCTGCTCGCCGACCGCCCGGCGCGGATGGTCAACGCGGCCTGGCTGGACAAGGTCCCGCCGGTGGCCTGGTGGGCCCGGTGCGACCGTTCCGGCGGCCCGGTCGTCGAGCAGGCCGCACATGTGCTCGACCTGGTCCGGGTGCTGGTCGGCGAGGCGTCGGAGGTGACCGCGTACGGCGACGGGACCCCGCCGCCGGTGGAGGGCGCCGACATCGACTCGGTCACCACGGCGACCGTGCGCTTCACCTCCGGCGCGGTCGGCACCCTCGCCGCGGCCTGCGTGCTCGGCTGGAAGCACCGGGCCGGCGTGGAGATCCTCGCCGACGGGCTGGCGATGTCGCTGGCCGAGGACGGCCTGCTGATCTGCGACGGTGAGGGGGAGCGGCACCTGCCCGCCGACCCGGACGGTGCCCGGGTGGCCGTCGACCGGGCCTTCGTCGACGCGGTGCGGGGCATCGGCGACGACATCCGCGTCCCGTACGCTGAGGCGCTGCGCACCCAGCGGCTCGCCCTCGCGGTGGCGGAGTCGGCGCGGACCGGGCGCAGCGTGGCGCTGCCCACCGGGCCGGCCGCCCGGCTCACCACCCCGGTCGCCGACGCGGTGCCGGCCGAACCGACCGGGGTGACCGTCGATGCGTGACCGGGTGGTCGTGGTCAACGGACCGGGCGCGGTGGAGCTGGTCGAGCAGGAGGCGGGTGAGCTGCGCGAGGGCACCTTCCGGGTGGCGACGGTGTGCAGCGGGGTCTCCGCTGGCACCGAGCTGAGCTACGTCAAGGGCACCAACCCCTACCTCAACGTCACCTGGAACAGTGATCTCGGGCTGTTCCAGCCCGGCGCGGCGAGCACTCCGTACCCGGTGACCCGGCTCGGCTACATGCAGGTCGGCCGGGTGGTGGAGAGCCGCACCCCGGCCGTCCCGGTGGGCACCGTGGGCGCGATGACCTACGGCCACCGCACCGGGTACATCGCCGACCCGCTCGCCGAACGCTTCGTCCCGCTCCCCGACGACGTCGACCCGCTGCTCGGCGTCTACGTCGCGCACATGGGCCCGATCTGCGCCAACGGGCTGCTGCACGCCGCCGCCGACCTGTGCGGCACCGACGTGCGCTCGCTCGGCGACGGCGTACGCGGCCGCCGGGTGGCGGTGGTCGGCAGCGGGGTCGTCGCCCTGCTCACCGCCCTGTTCGCCCGGCGGCACGGCGCCGCGTCCGTGGTGGTCCTCGACCCCACCCCGGCCCGGCGGGAGGTGGCCGAGGCGCTCGGCCTGGAGACCCTGGACCCGGCCGCGGACGACCCGGCGGTGGTGCTCAAGACCCGGTGGCACCACGCCGCCGGCGACCGGGGCGCCGACGTGGTGTTCCAGTGCCGGGGCCAGGCCTGGGCGCTGCACCTCGCGCTGCGCCTGCTGCGCCCCCAGGGCACCGTCATCGACCTCGCGTTCTACCAGTCCGGCGCGGACGAGGTCCGGCTCGGCGAGGAGTTCCACCACAACGGGCTGTCGCTGCGCTGCGCCCAGATCGGGCGGGTGCCCCGCGGGCTCGCCCCCACCTGGGACCGGGAACGGCTCTCCGCGGAGACCGTCGAGCTGCTGCGCCAGTACGGCGACCTGATCCGCAAGCACGTCGTGACGGCGGTGGTGCCGCTCGACGAGGCGCCGGCGCTGCTGATCGACCTTGCCGAGCGCCGCCGGCAGGAACTCCAGGTGGTGTTTGCCGGCTGACCCGTGGGCCGGCCGGCCGCCGGCGACCCTCCCGACGGCCCTCGGTCGGAACCGCTCTGAGCTGCCGAAACGGTCAGGAAACCGGACACCGGACAGACCCGGCGCCGGGCGGGGGTCACAATCGGCTCCGGTTCGCGTACCGTTGCCGCTCATGGGTGTGTCGCAACGGTTGAAGACCAGGTTCCGGCGGTTCCTCCAGCGCCCGGGGACGACGGTCGACCTGGCCCCGCTGGAGAAGCTGCTGCCGGCCGTCGAGGCCCGCGAGGCGGAGCTGGAGAAGCTCTCCGACGCCGAGCTGACCGAGGCCGCCGGGCAGGCCGAGGGGTACGAGGAGATCTGCGCGATCGGCCGGGAGGCGGCCCGCCGCGGCCTCGACCAGCGGCCCTACGACGTCCAGCTGCTCGGCGCGATGGCGCTGCTCTCCGGCAAGGTGGCCGAGATGGCCACCGGTGAGGGCAAGACGCTCACCGCGACCATCGCCGCGTACGGCCACGTCCGGCTGGGCAACGGCCCGGTCCACGTGCTCACCGTCAACGACTACCTGGCCCGCCGCGACGCCGACTGGATGGCGCCGGTCTACCGGCTGCTCGGGCTCACCGTCGGCTGGGTCAACGAGGCCTCCACCCCCGACGAGCGGCGCGCCGCGTACGCCTGCGACGTCACCTACGTCTCGGTCAGCGAGGCCGGCTTCGACTTCCTCCGCGACCAGCTCGTCACCGACCTCGACGACCGGGTGCAGCCGGCGCTGAAGACCGCCATCGTCGACGAGGCCGACTCCATCCTCATCGACGAGGCCCGGGTACCGATGGTGCTCGCCGGCGCGGTCGCCGGCGAGCAGGACCCGGTGCACGCGGCCGCCGGGCTGGTCCGCGGCCTGCGCAAGGGCAAGCACTACACGATCGCCGAGGACGGCCGCAGCGTCGCCTTCACCTCCGACGGCCTGGCCACCGTCGAGGCCAAGCTCGGCGGCATCGACCTGTACGACGAGGAGCACGTCGGGCAGCTCTCCGCGGTCAACGTGGCGCTGCACGCGCACGCCCTGCTGCACCGCGACGTCGACTACATCGTCCGGGACGGCTCGGTCGAGCTGATCGACGAGATGCGCGGCCGGGTGGCCCAGCGCCGCCGCTGGCCGGACGGGCTGCAGGCCGCGGTCGAGGCGAAGGAGGGCCTGGACGCGACCGCCGAGGGTGAGGTGCTGGGCACCATCGCCGTGCAGGCGTTCATCGCGCTCTACCCGAAGGTCTGCGGGATGACCGCGACCGCGGTGCTCGTCGGCGACCAGCTCCGCGAGTTCTTCGGCCTCGAGGTGGCGGTGATCCCGCCGAACACCCCGTGCATCCGGGAGGACGAGCCGGACCGGATCTACGCCACCCGGGCCGAGAAGGAGGAGGCGCTGATCGACGAGATCAAGCGCTGCCACGAGGCGGGCCGCCCGGTGCTGGTCGGCACCCTGGACGTCAAGGAGTCCGAGGGCTTGGCGGCCGGGCTGCACGCGGCCGGCGTGTCCTGCGTGGTCCTCAACGCCAAGAACGACGACGAGGAGGCGGCGATCATCGCCGAGGCCGGCGCGCACGGCGCGGTGACCGTCTCCACCCAGATGGCCGGCCGCGGCGTCGACATCCGCCTCGGCGGCAGCGACCAGGCCGACCGGGAGCGGGTGGCCGACCTCGGCGGCCTGTACGTGATCGGCAGCGGCCGGCACGACAGCCGCCGGGTCGACGACCAGCTCCGCGGCCGGGCCGGCCGGCAGGGCGACCCGGGCGGGTCGGTCTTCTTCGTCAGCCTGGAGGACGACCTCGTCGTCCGGCACGCCGGCGACACCGTCCCGGCGTCGCCCCGGATGAACGCCGACGGCCTGGTCACCGACCCGCAGGTCGACTACGCGGTGGAGCACGCCCAGCGGGTCGCGGAGGGCGTCAACCACGAGATCCACCGCAACACCTGGCGCTACAGCGTGGTGATCGAGCAGCAGCGCAAGGCCCTCGCCGAGCGGCGGGAGCGGCTGCTGACCAGCGACATCGCCGCGCTCATGCTGCTGGAGCGGGTGCCGGAGAAGGCCGGCGAGATGGACGAGGACCTGCTCGCCGAGGTGGCCCGGAAGATCGCCCTCTACCACCTGGACCGGCTCTGGGCCGAGCACCTGGCCGAGCTCTCCGAGGTCCGCGAGGGTGTGCACCTGCGGGCGCTGGGCCGCCTCGACCCGCTGGACGAGTTCCACCGCAGCGCCGTCCCGGCGTTCAACGCGCTCGTCCCGGAGATCGAGGCGCGGACCATCGCGACCTTCGAGGAGACCGAGTTCGACGAGGGCTGGGAGCCGGACGCCGCGAAGCTGGTCCGGCCGAGCGCCACCTGGACGTACCTGGTGCACGACAACCCGTTCGGCTCGGAGCTGGACCGGCTGATCGCCTCGGTGGGGCGGCGGCTCATCTCCGGATCCCGCTGACCGTCGACGAAGGGGTCCCGCCCCGGCGCATGGCGCGCCGGAAGGGACCCCTTTGCGCTGTTTCGAACCTGGTTTGTCAGGGTAGTAGGCCGGGGCTTCGAGTCAGGGAGAGAGCGGATGGGACAGGCAATGGCGCCGAACGGGGACACCGCGTGGTCGGAGGTGGCGGGGGCCGTGGCCCGGTGAACCTCGACACGCGGGAACCCGTGACCGACCCACTCAACGTGCTGGAGACCGCCGCCCTGCTGCGCGAACTGACCGCCGGCCTGATCGCCGTCGCCGACTTCGACGAGGCGTTGGCCCGGCTGGTCCGCCTCGCCCGGGACGCCGTACCCGGGGTGGACAGCTGCGGCTTCACCGCGCTGCGTGCCGGCGAGCCGGCCGGGGTGGCCGCCTCCGACGCCGCCCGGGCCGAGCTGGACGACCTGCGGCACGGCCCCGACACGCCGGCCCTGGCCGCCATCCGGTGGCGCGAAATGATCACCGCGGCGGACCTCGACCGGGAGTCGCGCTGGCCCGCCTGGACCGGGCGGGCCCGCGGGCTGGGCGTACGCGGGGTGATCTCCGCGCCGGTCGACGTGGACGAGCAGGTGATCGGCGCGATCAACCTGTACGCCGAGCCGGCCGACGCGCTCACCCCCCGGCACCAGCTCACCGCGATGCTCCTGGCCGAGCACGCCGGGCTGCTCCTCGCCGCCGTGCGGGACCGGGAGCGGCAGGCCGCCCGGGCCGGCCAGCTCGACGCGGCGCTGCTGGAGGAGGGCGTGATCGGGCAGGCCGTCGGGGTGATCATGACGCAGCGCGGCTGCCCGGCGCCGGAGGCGCTGGCGGTGCTGCGCAGCGCCGCCGCCTCGTTGGACATCCCGCTGCGCGAGGTCGCCGAGCGGCTGGTGTCCACGGTGTCCCGGCCCCGGGAGAGCTGAGCGGTGTTCGTTTCGTCCGGGTGGCGCGGGGGTAGCACTCTGGACTGGTGAGCTGCGCCGACCCGGGGAGGGACCGATGGAGAGCCGACTGCGGGTGCAGGGGCACCCCATCCAACCGATGCTGGTGACGTTCCCGTTCGGACTCTTCGTCAGCGCCGCGGTCTTCGATCTGGCTGACGTCGCCGGCGGCCCGGCCTTCCTCGGCGAGGTCGGCTACTGGACCGCCGTGGCCGCCCTGGTCGCCGCCGCGCTCACCGCGGTCGCCGGGATGGTCGACCTGTGGGACGTGCGCGCCGACCGGACCCGGCGCACCGCCGTCACGGTCAGCCTGGTCAACGCCGCGATGGCGGCGCTGTTCCTGGTCACCTGCCTGATCCGGGCCCACGCGCCGCAGCGGGGCGCGACCGGCGGACAGTTGGCCACCGAGCTGCTGGCGCTGGCCGTCGGGTCGGTCGGGGTGTGGCTGGGAGCCGGGCTGATGCGCCAGTTCGATCGCGGCCGGGCCGGCGAGCGGGGCGGGTTCGACGCGCTCGCCGAGCTCCCAGCGTCCACCGTGGAGATCATCCGCCCGCCGGCCCGGGCGGCCGGTCCTGTCCGGTAAACCCGTTGCCGCGTCCCGCGCAGCTACGACAGGCTCGGCGGAATGAGCGCGGATGGTGACTTCGAGGAGCTGATCGCCGAGGGTGCGGCGGTGCCGGTCGAGGGCTGGGACTTCGCCTGGCTGGCCGGGCGGGCCAGCGAGGAACGCCCGCCGTGGGGGTACGCCCGTCTGGTCGGCGCGCGGATGGCCACCGTCGACGCCGCGCTGGACATCGACACCGGCGGCGGAGAGGTGCTGGCCGAGGTGCCCGCCCCGCCCCCGCTGCTGGTCGCCACCGAGGCGTGGCCGCCGAACGTCGCCGTCGCCCGCCGTACGCTGCGCCGGGTCGGTGCCACCGTCGTCCAGGTGGCGGAGCGGCCGCCGCTGCCGTTCCGGGCCGGCTCTTTCGACCTGGTGGTCAGCCGGCATCCGGTGGACACCTGGTGGAACGAGATCGCCCGGGTGCTGCGCCCCGGCGGCAGTTACCTCTCCCAGCAGATCGGCGCCGGCACCCAGCGGGAACTGAGCGAGGCGATCCTCGGGCCGCTCCCGCCGCCGGCCGCGCGCCACCCGGAGCAGGCGGTCGCCGCCGCCGAGGCCGCCGGGCTGACCGTGGTGGACCTGCGTACGGCCACCCTGCGGGCGGTCTTCCACGACATCGCCGCGGTGGTGTATTTCCTGCGCAAGGTGATCTGGACGGTCCCCAGCTTCACGGTCGACCGCTACCGTCCGGAGCTGCGCCGCCTGCACGACCGGATCCGCGCCGAGGGCCCCTTCGTGGCCCACGCCCAACGCTTCCTCATCGAGGCCCGCCACCCCTGACCGCCCGGCCGGCCCGGCGACCGAGGCGGAGGGGTGGGTTAGTGCGCGGTGGCGTGGTGGGCGGCCAGGACGTCGGCGCCGAAGTCGCTGGCCGGGCGGCGCAGCACGGTGTGTGCGTGGTTGCCGTCGTCGGTGGTGTTGTCGTACTCGATCAGCAGGTCGTCGCCCTGGATCCGGTAGTAGTGCCGCTGGCCCGGCCGGGTGGGGCCGGCCCAGGCGAAGTGCAGCTCCCCACCGTCGAGCCGACCGGCCTCGCGGGCCGCCAGCTCGGGCGGCTGCCGGTCCAGGTAGAGGGCGACGAGCTGGTCGAGCAGCGCCCGCCCGGTCGGGGTGAGCCGGTCCCGGGGCACGCCGAGCGGGTCGAGCCGGTCCGGCGCGGTGGGCCGGGTGGCGCTGATGATGTCGCCGGGCGCCTCGTCGGCGATGATCGCGGCGGCGCGGCCGGCCGGCCCGAGCGCGTCGAGCAGTTCGCGGGCCAGGTCCTCCTCGGGTCCGAGCGGGCGGGAGACCGGGCGGCCGGCGTGCCGGACGGTGGCCGGGTTCGCGCCGAGGAAGAGCGGGGCGGGGGAGACCTGGTCGTCGACCACGGTCATCGTCACCGACAGGTGGTGCCCCTCGAACCGCCACCCCCACCGGTCGTCGCGGGTCGGATCGCCGAAGACGGCCACCCAGTAGTCGCCGCTGTGCCGGCCGCGCCGCCAGCTCTCCGCCCGGTCGAGCACCTCCTCCAGGGCGACGACCGCCATGGCCTGGGCGTACGCGGGCGGGCTGAGCGCGGTGGCGAGCAGCCGGTGGGCGGCCTTGCGGGCGGTGACGTCCAGGTCGGCGAGGCTGACCCCGGGCCGGGGCCGGGGCCGGTACTCCAGCCAGCGCCGCGCGGCCTCGTCGGCGAAGTCGTGCCGGGCCCGCTGTCGGGCCGGCTCGTCGAGCGCCGCCAGCCACGCGCCGGCCGCCGCGCGCATCTGCTCGGGCAGGGGATCCTCCACCGCCCCTGTATACCTGCCCGACCGGCCGTCGCGCCGGGGGCCCGGCGGGTCAGCTCGGACGGGGTGTGGCTCGCGTGCGGGCGGGTCGAGGATCCAGGCGGTCGGAGGTGCTGCCGGGCCCGGGCCGGCGCCTGGTAGCTTGCCGAGCCGGCACGGGAGGGTACGGGTGGACGATCGGGTTTACGTCGGCAACGCGGCCGTGGACGGGGCAACCGACGCGGGCTGGCTGCTCGGCCACTTCAAGCCGCTCGGGGAGGTGCGGCACAGCACCGAGGTCGAGGTGAAGTGGGGCGTGCACCCGGCCGGGGAGACGCGCTCGGCGTGGGCGACGGGGGAGCGGCGCACCGCCCTGGTGGTGCTGATCAGCGGGGCGTTCCGGATCGAGCTGCGGGATCGGACGGTGCTGCTGCGCGAGCCGGGAGACTACGTGGTCTGGGGCCGGGGCGTGGACCACTCCTGGTACGCCGAGCGGGAGTCGGTGGTGCTCACCGTCCGCTGGCCGTCGGTGCCCGGTTACCGGGTGGACCCGCCGGTCCGGCGCTGACCGCCCGGAGCTTCGCGGGCCGTCCCAGCATCCGGTATTGCCTACTAAACCTATAGGGTTTGCCTCCTATAGTGAGGTGGTCCGCGCCGCTCCGTACCCGTGAGGACGAACCGCCGATGACCCGCACCGATCCGCCCGACCTGCTCGCCGTCGCCGCCCGTTGGGCCGACTCGACGCGCTGGCCGGTGCCGCTGCGCTTCGACCCGGCCGAGCGGTGGTACGCGCGCCTGGCCGCCGAGGCCACGTACGAGGTGTGGGCGCTGAGCTGGCTGCCGCGGCAGGGCACCGACCTGCACGACCACGGCGGCTCCGAAGGCGCCTTCCTGGTGGTCGCCGGCACCCTCACCGAGGAGACCGTCAGCGGCGGCCGGCTCCGCCCACACCGGCTCGCCGCCGGCGCGGGCCGGCGCTTCGGAGCCCGCCACGTGCACCTCGTCACCAACCGCGGGGACCGGCCGGCGGTCAGCGTGCACGTCTACCGGCCCGCGCTGCGCCGGATGACCCGCTACTGCCTCGTCGCCGGCCAACTTCTGGTCGCCGAGGTGGCCGAGGCGGGGGTGGCCTGGTGACGCCGCCGCCCGCCGCACCCGTGCCCCCGACCCACGCCGCCCGGAAGGACCCGACGATGCCCCACCGCCCCACCCGTACCGAGAGCTGTCCGGTCCCGCCACCCGGCTCGCGGGGTATCGACGAGATCCTCGCCGCCGCCCGTCGCCGGCTGCGCCGCCTCGATCCCGAGCAGGCCCACCTCGCGTACCGGACGGGGGCGCTGCTGGTCGACATCCGCCCGGCCGGCCAGCGAGCCGCGCACGGCACGGTGCCCGGCGCCCTCGCCGTGGAGCGCAACGTGCTCGAGTGGCGCTTCGACCCGCGCTGCCCGGCCCGGCTGCCCGAGGCCGTCGACTACGACGTGCCGGTGGTGATCCTGTGCCAGGAGGGCTACACGTCCTCGCTGGCCGCCGCCGCGCTCCAGGACCTCGGCCTGCACCGGGCCACCGACGTGGTCGGCGGGTTCGCCGCCTGGCGCATCGCCGGGCTGCCCACCCTCGGCCCCACCCCGCCGCTCCGACCCTCGTCCGCCGCGCCCCCGGTCACCACCGGCCGGGCGCCCCGCTGACCGCCACGCCGCACCCGGCGTGGCGGGCGCGACCGCCACTCAGGAGGCTCCATGTCCGTCGTCGCCATCTCCCCGCGCCCGCACCGCTCCGGCCGCCCCGACCGGGCCGTGCCGCCGCGGCCCCGCACGACGCCAACCGTGACCATCACCCTCGACCTGGGCGCCGCCGGGCTGACACCCGGCCTGGCCCGCCTGGTCGACCTGCTCGACGAACTCGCCGCGTCCGGCGCGGGAGTGGTGCCGGACGACGAGCACCAGGCCGTTCGCGCCGTGCACGACCTGCGGCGCGACGCCGAGCCACCCGCTCCGGCCGCCCCGCCGCAGCCGGCGGAGAAGCCCCACCCGGTACGCATCCTGGCCGGCACCCGGGTGGTCCGCCGGGGCGGCGTGCAGATCCCGCTGACCCGGATCGAGTACGAGCTGCTGCTCTTCCTCGCCGAGCATCCCCGGCGGGTGTTCACCCGGCTCCAACTGCTCACCAACGTGTGGGGATACGAACACGCGGTGGCCCGCACCGTGGACGTGCACGTACGCCGGCTGCGGGCCAAGCTCGGCGCCGACACGCCGGTGGTGACCACCGTGTACGGCGTCGGCTACCGGCTCGCCGACGAGGCCCGGATCGTGGTGGACCGCGACTGCTGAGGTGTGGGGCGGCGACGGCGCGTCGTACCGGGCGGCCCGGTGCGCCGCGCTCACATTTTCGGCGTTGCGGCCGACCACGACCCGCCCGAGTGAACCGGGCAACCGGGTGGGGACCCCCCGTAACAGGTCATCTCGTCGCTCTGCTGTAATCAACGGACCTCGTACGCAGAGCGAGCATCCGGCTCCGATGTGTTCGTCAATTGTCACAGTCATGCAACGTAGCCGCCCCTTGACCCGCGCACAGGCGCCCGGAAGCATCGATGAAGCGGTGTCCCGGGCCGTGGGGAAGTACCCGGACCAGCCAAGGAGGACCATGTCGGTCAGCCCCGCCTCGCCGCGCGCCGGATGGCATACGTCCCAACCCGCGGTCCCCGGTCGTCCCCCCGGCGGCCAGCGTCGCCCCGCCAACACCACCACCCCGGTGCTCACGGTCACCCTCAACATCCCGCTGACCGGCGAGGAGCCGCTGAGCCCGGCCGCCCGGCGGCTACTGGAAGCCGCCCGCGAGCTGCTGGAACGCGGCGACGCAGTGATCACCAGCGGCGGCGGGCCGGCGGAACGCCGGGTCGACCCCGTGCCGGTCGGCCGGTCGCCGAGCCGCCCGCTCGCGCCGGCCATCCCGACCCTGCACATCCTGGCCGCGTCCCGGTCGGTGCTGCGCGACGGCGAGCCGCTGCCGCTCACCCGGCTCGAGTTCGACCTGCTGCTGCACCTCGTCGCCCACCCCCGCCGGGTGTTCACCCGGCTGCAACTGCTCAACGCGGTCTGGGGGTACGAGCACGCCGGCGTCCGCACCGTCGACGTGCACGTCCGCCGGCTGCGCGGCAAGGTCGGGGTGGACGTCCCCCTGGTCACCACCGTCTACGGCGTCGGCTACCGGCTCGCCGACGACGCCCGGGTCACCATCGACCGCACCGGCTGACCCGCCCGACCAACCCGCTGACGCGACCGGGCGGAGCCCCGCACCGTTCGACCCGACGGAGACCGGGGGCTGACCGCCCGGTCGAACCCCGGCCGACGGCAGGATGGTCGGATGCGGATCCGCCCGATCACGCCAGAGCGTCTCGTCACCGAGCTGACCGACCGGCTCACCGGCGCCGCCGTACCCGGCCGGCTGCGGGTGGCCGTCGACGGCCCGCCGGCCGCCGACCCGGACGCGCTCGCCGCAGCGCTGGTCGACCCGCTGCGCGCGGCCGGGCGGCCGGTGCTGCACGTGCTCGCCGCGGACTTCCTCCGGCCCGCCTCGCTACGCCTGGAACACGGCCGGACCAACCCCGACGCGTACTACGAGAGCTGGCTCGACGAGGCGGGGCTGCGCCGCGAGGTGCTCGACCCGGCCGGTCCCGACGGCTCGGGCCGGGTGCTCCCGTCCCTCAGGGACGCCGCCACCGACCGGGCCAGCCGGGCCGCGTACGTCGAACTGCCGGCCGGCGCGGTGGTGCTGGTCAGCGGTTCGCTGCTGCTCGGCGGCGGGCTGCCCTTCGACGTCACCGTGCACGTGGAGCTCTCGCCGGCCGCGCTGGACCGGCGGACCGAACCCGAGCTGCGCTGGACCCTGCCCGCCTTCGCCCGGTACGCCGACGAGGTCGTCCCGGCCTCCTTCGCCGACGTGGTGGTCCGCGCCGACGATCCGCGCCACCCGGCCCTGGTCGAGGCCGGCTGACCGGCGGTGCCGAGCCGGGCAGCCGCGCCGCATGGGGACGGCCCCGCCGGATCCGGGACGGCGAGGGACGGACCGGGCGGCGCAACAGCGCACGAATGCGATGGAAGACTGCGGAAATCCCCGGTTTGATCCTCGGAGGCGGCGGGTAATCGCCCGGCTCACAGAGCACGGGTGAGATCGCCCGTGCACCCATCGATCCGTCCGGGGCGCTCGCCGCCCCGGACCGGTATGAGGCCCCGAGGAAAGGCAGGCAGCCATGCTCGTCCACGACACGACAGCCACGGGCCGTTCGCAGGCGGAGGTCGACCAGATCCGGCAGTCCCTGCAGTCGCGGTACGACGAGCTGACTGCGGAGTACGAGCAGGCCGTGCTGCAGAGCCAGGTGCTGCGCCTGGTCGAGGTCGGCGACACGGCCGGCGACGACCAGGCCGACAGCGGCACCAAGACCGCCGAGCGGGACACCGCACAGTCCCTGCTGCGCAGCATCCTGGACCGGCGCGCCCAGTTCGAGCACGCCCTCAGCCGGCTCGAGGAGGGCACCTACGGCTTCTGCGAGGGCTGCTCGGCCCCGATCCCGGTGGAGCGGCTGGAGATCTTCCCGTCCGCCACCTCCTGCGTGTCCTGCAAGCAGACCCGGGAGCGGCGGGCGGCCTGAGCGCCACCCGGGTTGCCGGTCGGTCCCCGACGCGGTGGACTCGCCCCATGGGTGAGATCAAGGTGGGCACCGCCTCGTGGACCGACCGGACCCTGCTTGACTCCGGCTGGTACCCACAGACCGCGGACACCCCGGAGAAGCGACTGGCGTACTACGCCCGGCAGTTCCCGCTGGTCGAGGTGGACGCCACCTACTACTCGCCGCCCGCCGAGCGCACAGCGCAGCTGTGGGTCGACCGCACCCCGCCCGGCTTCACCTTCAACATCAAGGCGTTCAGCCTGCTCACCGGGCACCCGACCCGGGTCGCGGCGCTCTACAAGGACCTCCGCCCGGACACCGAGAAGAAGAACCTCTACCCGGACAACCTGCCGCCGCAGGCGTACGAGGAGGTGTGGACCCGGTTCCTGTCCGCGCTCGACCCGCTGGTCGCGGCGGACCGGCTCGGCGTGGTGCTGTTCCAGTTCCCGCCCTGGTTCACCATCAAGCGGGACAACAAGCAGTACCTCCTCGAGGTGGCAAAGCGGTGCGCCCCGCTACGACCGGCCGTGGAGTTCCGGCACGCCTCCTGGTTCGACGGTGACAACCGGGAGGAGACCCTCGGCTTCCTGCGCAAGCACCAGCTTCCGTACGTCTGCGTCGACATGCCGCAGGGGCACCGGTCGTCCATACCGCCGGTGCTGGCCGCCACCGCGGACCTCGCGGTGGTCCGCTTCCACGGCCACAGCGAGCGGTGGACCAGCAAGGACATCCACGAGAAGTTCGGCTACGACTACTCCGACCGGGAGCTGCGCGACTGGGCGCCCCGGCTGCGCGAGCTGGCCGGCGAGGCCGCGCGGACCCACGTGCTCATGAACAACTGCTACCGGGACTACGCCCAGCGCAACGGCCAGCGGTTGCAGGCCCTGCTCGGCCTCGACTGACGGCCCAGATTTCACCCGACCGGGGTGAGGCCGGCTCACCCTCTCCCCGGACAGTCTGGGCGGTGTGTGCGGTCCGTACGCGGCCGCGAGGCCGACAGGAGGTGGGCCATGACGGTGCGGGTGGTATCGGATCGACGCCGTGGCGGGGTGCTGCACGTGGTCGGGAAGTCCGCCGGCCCCCGGCGCGGCGAGCGGCCCGGTCGGTTCAGTCCGACCCGGCAGTGGCGGGGGCCCAGCGGGCCGCCGCGACGCACCGACGACCGACGGTGGGAAACCGACCTACGGGGGTGGGCAGATGGCTGAGCAGCTGAGTACCGCGATTGAGTCCTCCATCCAGAAGACCAACCTGATCCTCAAGGACATCGAGCAGGCCTACGGCTGGCCGAAGTCGCAACGCAACCAGTCCTACTGCGCGCTGCGTACCGTGCTGCACCTGCTGCGCGACCGGATGCCGGTGCAGGAGAGCGTGGAGTTCGCGGCGCAGTTGCCGGTGCTGGTACGGGGGATCTACTTCGACGGCTGGCAGCCGATGGACGTGCCGGTGAAGCTGAACCGGGACGACTTCCTGTTCGAGGTGCGGCAACAATTCCCGTACGACGTCGAGGGCGGCACCGAGCGCGTGGTCCAGGTGGTGCTCGACGCACTGAGCCGGCACATCACCCCGGGCCAGTGGGAGGACGTGAAGGACAACATGCCCAAGGACCTGGTGCAGAACTTTCCCTGACCGACGGCCCCGACCGGCCCGCCCCACCACCGGTGGAGCGGGCCGTTCGCGTCAGCCCGCGAGGTCGCTCCGCGCCGGCACGCGGCTCACCGGCCGGCCGGCCCGCCCAACCAGACCGGCGAAGGCCACCGCGTCGACGATCGCCGCACCGCCAGGGTCGTTGTTGAAGTAGACGTACGCCGGTTCCGCGGCGTCGAACGTCCCGGCCAACCGGCGTACCCAGGAGGCGAGCGCGTCCCGGCCGTAACGCGGCCAGGGCCGGGCCCGCCCCTCGTGCAGCCGCAGGTAGCCGAAGTCGGCGGTGCGCCACAGCGGAGTCACCGGGCGACCGAGCCGGTCCGCCCAGACCAGCGCGGCGCGGCGGCGCTCCAGCGCCTGTCGCGTGTCGTGCGTCCACCAGGAGGGGTGCCGCACCTCCACCGCCACCCGCACCTCGGCCGGGAAGAGGCGCAGCGTGGCGTCCAGCGCCTCCGGGTCGGCCCGCAGGTTCGGTGGGAGCTGCACCAGCACCGGTCCGAGCCGGTCACCCAGCCCGGTGGCCCGGCCGAGGAAGCGGGCCACCGGTTCGGCCGGCTCCCGCAGCCGCCTGATGTGGGTGAGGTAGCGGCTCATCTTCACCGACACACAGAAGTCGTCCGGCGTCCGGTCCCGCCAGGCGACGAAGGTGTCCCGCTCGGGCAGCCGGTAGAAGGCGTTGTTGACCTCCACGGTGGCGAACCGCGCCGCGAAGTGCTCCAGCCACAGCCGCTGCGGCAGCTTCGCCGGGTAGAAGCGTTCCCGCCAGTCCCGGTACTGCCAACCGGAGGTGCCGACCAGGATCATCGCCGCGGCCTAGGCGAGGTCGAGGCGGAAGACCTCGAAGGCGGCGCCGTATCGGACGCCCAGGCGGGTGCCGGCCGGGCGGGCCAACCCCTCGAGGAACTCCTCCGCGTCGAAGCCACCGTCGTCCAGTCCGCTCAGGTAGGCCCCGTGTGCCCGCAGCGAGGCCACGCCCCGGTCGAAGGTGGCCGTCACGTCCACCCCGTGCCGCGCCCGCGGCGAGGCCGCCGCCCACACCTCGCGTACGCGGGCCCACGGCTCGACGCCGTCCACCAGCTGCTCCGGGAAGATCCACCGGTTGCCGGCGTCCCGGACCCCGTCCAGCACCGCCCGGCCGCAGGCGATGTGGTCGGCCTGGTTCAGCGCGTACGCCCCGTCCCAGGTCTCCCGGAAGTTGTTGGTGATCACGATGTCGGGGCGGTGCCGGCGGACCACCGCGGCGATCTCCCGACGCAGCGGGACGCCATATTCCAGCAGCCCGTCCGGCAGGCCCAGGAACTCCACCGTCTCCACCCCGACCACCGCCGCCGACGCGCGCTGCTCCTCTTCCCGGAGCACCCGGGCGCGGTCCGGGGGCATCCCGTCGATGCCGGCCTCGCCGCTGGTGAGCAGGCAGTAGCCGACCTGCTTGCCCTGCCCGGTCCAGCGGGCCACCGCGGCCGCCGCGCCGAACTCCAGGTCGTCGGGGTGGGCCACCACGGCGAGCGCCCGCTGCCAGTCCTCGGCCAGCGGCGTCAACGGCTCCGGCTGTGCCACGGCCACCTCCTCTTCGGCATTCCCTCCGCCATCCTGGCACCGACCGGGCCGGCCCGCCGTCCGCGCGTGGGCCTCCGGGCCCGGGTGACGCCCGGCGGGGCCCGGCGAACCGTCCGTGTCGCCGGGCCCCGGCGTCTACGGTGTGGTTAGAGGAGATCGCGCGTGGGGTACCACCCGCTCCACGACGAACCCCCCGAACGACGGCGGGGCGGCACACCCGAGGGAGCACCCATGGCACTCAACGACGACGACATGCAGACCACCGGTGGCGGCGGGGCCGAGGGCCCGGCCGACGGTGGCGCGACCCCGGGCCAGCGGGACGGTGGCGCGGACGGCGGTGCGGACCGCGGCGCGGAGCGCGGGGCCGACCGCGGCGCCGACCAGGGCGCCGAGGGTCCGGCCGACGGTGGGGCGACCCCGGGCAAGCAGGACGGCGGCGCGGACGGCGGCGCGGAGGGTCCAGCCGACGGTGGCGCGACCCCCGGCCAGCGCGACGGTGGCGCCGACGGCAGCGCCTGACCGATCGCCATGACGCACCTCGACGCGTCCGACAGATCCAGCTCGGCGCGTCTGACACCGCGCCACGACCTGGAACCGTCGCCGGGCGGCGACGGCCGCCCGGCGGTTCCGCCTTCCGCCGCCGAGTCCCTCGCCCGATGCATCACGGTCGAGCTGGCCAAGTTCGCCGCCGACCACTGGGGACGCAGCCCGCTGCTGTCCCGGGCCGCCGAGCTGCCCAACCCGCGCGGCTTCACCGACCTGTTCAGCCCGGCCGACGCCGACGAACTGCTCAGCCGGCGCGGCCTGCGTACCCCGTTCCTGCGGATCGCCAAGGACGGCGAGCTGGTGCCGGCGGCGCGCTACACCGGCGGCGGCGGCGCGGGCGCCGAGATCGGCGACCAGGTCCTCGACGAGCAGGTCCTCCAGCTGTACGCCGACGGCGCGACCCTGGTCCTTCAGGGCCTGCACCGGACCTGGCCGGCGCTGGGCGACTTCACCCGCGAGCTGGGCACCGCGCTGGCCCAGCCGGTGCAGGTGAACGCCTACCTGACCCCCGCCGGCAGTCAGGGCTTCGCCACCCACTACGACACGCACGACGTCTTCGTGCTGCAGGTCGACGGCCGCAAGCACTGGCGGATCCACCCGCCCGTGCTGCCCGACCCGCTCGAGCGGCAGCCCTGGGGCGGGCGGGCCGACGAGGTGGCCGCGACCGCCGAGGGACCGGCCGCCCTGGACGTGGTGCTGGCCCCCGGCGACGCGCTCTACCTGCCCCGGGGCTGGTTGCACAGCGCCCAGGCGCAGGAGCGCAGCTCGCTGCACCTGACCGTGGGCATCCGGGCGCTGACCCGGTACGCCCTGGTCGAGGAGCTGCTGGCGCTCGCCGCCGACGATCCCCGGCTGCGCGCCGGGCTGCCCTTCGGCGTCGACGTGGCCGACCCGGACGCGCTGGAGCCCGAGCTGACCGAGACCGTGGAGGCGCTGCGCGACTGGCTGCTGCGGGCCGACCCGGCCGCGGTGGCCGACCGGCTGCGGGCCCGGGCCTGGCCGGCCGCCCGCCCGGCGCCGATCCGGCCCCTGGCCCAGGCCGCCGCGCTGACCGCGTTGGACCCGGACAGCCGCGTCGCGGTCCGGGATGGCCTGCGCTGGCGGCTCGACCCGAGCGGGGACGGCCGGATCGCGCTGCGCCTGTTCGACCGCGCCATCACCCTGCCCGGTAGCTGCGAGCCGGCGCTGCGCGCCCTGCTCACCGGCGAGGTCACCCGGGTCGGCGACCTGCCCGGCCTCGACGACGCCGACCGCCTCGTCCTGACCCGCCGCCTCCTCAAGGAAGCCGTCCTGACCCCCGCCTAACCCGACCGGTCTTCGGGCGCCTCGCCCGGGTTGCGCGTTGATCATGAGGTTAGCGGCGCGACACGCCGTCCCGCTGGCCGCCAACCTCATGATCGTCGAGGCGATGCCCGGCCATGCCTGCCTGGGGTCAGCGGGGGGCGAGGGCGAGCAGGAGGATGGTGGTGACCAGGCCGGTGGCGGCCACCAGGGTGATGGCACGCGGGGTCAGCACGGCGTGCCGGCGGTCGGCCAGCAGCCGGGCCGGGGCCAGCCCCACCAGCGGCCCCAGCAGCGTGACCACCAGTGCCAGCACCGGCAGGCCGACCGCCAGATCCCCGCGGGAGCCGTCGCCCAGCGCCCGCGCGCCCATCCCCAGCGCGTACGCGACCAGCGCGCCGCCGACCCCGCAGCCCACCAGCAGCGGGTTGGCCGAGCCGGGCAGCTCGCCCGGCTGACGGGTCCGGTCCAGCACCTCGCGTACCCCGTGCAGCAGCGGCACCGGATCGCCGGTCGCGTCCCGGGCGGGCCCGGGCAGCTCGCCCAGTCGCCGCCCGCCGCTGCCGATCCGGGCGCGCAGCTGCCCCCACAGGTGGGCGGCCTCGGCGTCGACCCGCTCCACCAGCTCCCGCGCCTGCGCCACCTCCGCCTCGGCCCGGCGGACCTGCTCGGTGGCCTCCGCCACCGCCCGGTCGGCGGTGGCGCACTGCTGCGCATACCAGGTGTGCGCCTCGGCGCGCTGGGCGGCCACCCGGGCGGTCAGCTCGGCGAGCCGACGGATCTGGGCGGCGTACGTCTCACTGGCGACCGGTTCGTTCATCGGGGTGGACCATAAGGGATGATCACCTGGCCGGTGCGATGCGCCGCCCGGTCGAAGTAGAGCCCTCGCCACGGGCGCGGGTACCAGTCCGGCCCGCCGGTGCCCGGGTAGAGCGAAGAGCCCAGCTCCGCGCCCTGCACGTCGAGCGCCACCCAGGCCCCAATCTGGTCGGTACGCGCCGCCGGCCCGCCCAGGTCGGCCCGCATCCGGGCCACCCCGCGCCACCAGGCCAGCACGTGCGTACGCCGTTCCGGGCCGTCGTGCAGGATCCGGCGCAGCTGCTCCAGCCCGGTCCGCCGGCCAGCCTTGCCGGCGAGCTGTCCGGCGGCGGCGTCGACCGCGTAGAGCAGCAGATAGTGCGGGCTGTTCGGGGTGCCGGGGGCGCCGAGCGAGTCGCCCACCTCGGCCATCAGCTCGGGGACGGTCTCCTCGTCGTACCAGGCGGCGTCGTCGGCGAGGTCCTCGTAGAGGGCGCGGGCGGCCGGGTCGGCGTCCGGGTCGAGGCAGGCGATGGAGAATCGGGCCGTGCCGGGGCGGTGCTGCCGGGCCAGCGAGCGGGCGGCGGCGTCCAGCACCGCGCACGCCTCGTCCACCCGGGTGCCGAGCACGGCCAGGTTGCGCCCGGGCGCTCGGGGCAGCCGCAGCGCCGCCGAGCGGGCCTGCACGTCGATGATCTCCCCGAGCAGCGCGACCGGGCTGCGCGGCACCCCCTGCTCCGGGGCGGTCAGCGCCCGGAAGTCCGGCGCCTCGGCCAGCTTCGGGATCGCGTCGCCGTCGAAGAGCCGGGCCGGGGAGGCGTCCTGCGGGCGCATCCGCCACAGCCGGTGCTGCAGTTCGCTCCACGTCTCCCAGTCGCCGGCCGACGGGATACGGGCCACCTGGTTCCCCTCGGCCAGCCCCGACTCGGCGTTCACCACCGCGTGGTGCCGGGGCAGCGACTGCGCCGCGTCGTTGCGCTCGGCCAGGATGCGCAGCGCCTTCGGCAGCGCGATCCGCAGGGTGAACTGGGCGACCAGGGCGGGTCGCCCCCACAGCGCCTCGATGCCCCGGACGTCCTGCGAGGCGAGCACCAGGTGGATGCCCTGCGACCGCCCGCGCCGGGCCAGGTCCTCCAGCAGGTCGGCGGCTTCCCGCGCGACCACGTCGCGGCCGGCCAGCAGCGCCTGGAACTCGTCCACCACGGCGACGATCCGGGGCCAGTGCCCGGTCGGGTCGACGGCGCGCAGCTCGGCCAGCTTGGTGACCTCGTGTTTCTTCGCCGCGTCCGCCCGGCGGCGCAGCTCCTCGGCGAGGAAGCGCAGCAGCGCCAGGCCGAACTCCCGGTCGGTGTTCACGTTGATCCCGACCAGCCGCATGTGCGGCAGCCAGCTCGGGTCCCGCCGGCCCTGGGCGAACCGCGCGAAGGACACCCCCTCCTTGAAGTCGAGCAGATAGAACTCCAGCTCGGCGGGGGAGTAGCGGGCGGCGAGCGCGCCGATCCAGGCGAAGATCAGGTTGGTCTTCCCGGTGCCGGAGGGGCCGCCGATCAGCGCGTGCGGCGGGTAGTCGCCGAGGGTGAGCTGCACCGGCCGACCGTGCGGGCCCTCGCCGATCGGCGCGGTCAGGCCGTGCGCCGAGTCCGCCCGCCAGTAGTCCTCGGGCGGGGGCAGCAGGTCGGTGAAGGGCGCCGGCGGCGGCCCGGCGTTGACCCGGGAGGCCGTCTCCCGGCACGTCTCGGTGACCAGCCCGGGCGGGGGCGGGGGGTCGAGCGTCACCGACAGCCCGCCGATCCGGGCCTCGTCCGGCTCCACCACGACCCGGGTGACCGTGGGGTCGTCGGGCAGCTCGATGCCGCGGACCACCAGGTGCACCCCGCAGGCCGCTCCGGTCCGCACCACCCGGTCGAGCTGGCCGCGCTCGTGCCGGGACAGCTCGTCGCCGCCGAGCAGCACCGCCACCCGCCACGGCTCCGGCCGGCGGCCGGTGGTCGCGGCCAGCTCGCGCAGCGACGCGTACTCCCCGGCCAGCACGGTCTCGTTGATCCGGCGGATCTGCTCCACCAGGTCGTCCAGCAGCCGGCCCAGCCCGCCGGGGCCGACGAAGGTGAGCAGGCCGGCGGTGCCGAGTGGGGCGAACCCGGCGAGCCCGCCGCCCAGGTGCTCCGGGTCGTACCCGACGAGCCGGACGCTGCCCGGGTCGGCGCGGCCCAGCGAGCGCAGCAGCAGGGCTGGCACCACCGCGGCGGTGCCCTCCCGGTCGCTGCCGGCGAGGTGTACGTGACCGGCGTCCAGCAGCGGCACCAGCGCCGGCAGCGGCTCCGTGCCGGGGATGCGCACCGCGCCGACGCGTACCGCTCCGGGGATCTCCGCGCGGCCGGTGGGGGTGGGTCGCCACCGGTCCCACGCCGCGGACGCCGCGCCCGGCGCCTCCCGTTCGGCCGCGGCGGCGGCCCGCCGGGCCAGCTCGGCGATCCGCGCGGTGTGCCGGGCGTCTATCTCGGCGAGCCGGCGGTCGCGGGCGGCGCCCACCCGCTCCGGTACGTCCGCCGCGGCGCGCCGCATGCGGACCAGCCGGTCCCGGCGGGCGGCCAGGTCGGCGTCGGCGGCGGCCAGCCGGTGCCGGGTGGCCCCGAGTGCCTCGGAGAGCAGCCCCCGGACCCGCGACACCACCTGGGCGCGGACGTCAGCCATGCGTACCCCGTCCGGGTTCCCGCTCGTCGGCGTCGTTGGGCAGGTCGCGGCCGAGCCGGTCCAGCAGCACCCCGGTGACCACCCCGGCGGTGACCGCCGAATCCGCGGCGTGCGGTTGGTCCTGCTCGCCGGATCGGCGGGGCGGGGGCATCCGGCAGACCCGGGTCAGCAGGGTGTCCAGCACCGGCGGCGGCAGCCCGGGCAGCAGGTCGCGGACCCGCCCGTCCAGCTCCCGGCGCAGCCGGGCCAGGTCGTCGGCGCGGGGCGGGTGGCCGAGCAGCTCCCCGGCCAGGTCGCGCAGCAGTGGCGGGGCGATCGCGGCCAGCCCCAGCCCGACGTCGGCGTGTGCCCGGCGCAGCTCCGCGTGCAGCCGGGCCCGGTCGCCGGAGCGGACCCCGGTCACCACCCGGCGCAGCAGCTCGCGGGAGTCGCCGACCCGTGCGTCCGGTTCGTCCGAGGCGCCTTCCCCGCCGCCAGTCAGCTCCGCCACCCGCAGCGACCACCAGCGCCGCATCGCCGGCTGCTCGCCCTGCTCGGCCGCTGCGTCCGGGGCCGCCGGCGGCGCCTCACCCCGGGGCGCGTCGTGCTTCGGCCGGCGCTGCTCGCCGGTCGGGGCGGGCGCGCCGTCGGCGGCCAGCCCGATCGCGGCCAGGTACGTGGACAGCTGCTCCTGGGCCACCCGCAGCGCATACCCGGCGGTCTCGGCGTGCTCGGTCGCGGCGGACAGCTCCGGCACCCCCAGCGGGTTCGCCGATTCCTGCCGCACCCAGCGCAGCCGCTCGGTGGCCTGGCCGAACTTCGCCAGCGCCACGGCGAGCTGGGCCAGCGGCAGGTCCTCGGCGGCGGCACGCACCTGCCCGCCGACGTCTTCGATGATGGACACGTCCCGCCCCTAGAGGGTGGCGACGTAGAGCTGCGCCTGCTCGACCGCGACGAGGGTGGCGGCGAGGCACTCCTCCAGCTCCTGGCTGGCCTGGGTCAGTGACGCCTGGGCCGCCTCCACTGTCTCGTGGCCGCTGCCCTCCAGGGCGCCGGCCAGGGTCTGCTGCGCCTCGGCCAGCTTCTCGCCGGCCGCCTGCACGGCTGTCTGCCCGTCACCTATCTGCTGGAGGGCGACATCGATGGCTGCCTTCAGCTCGGCGACGCTCGCCACGGGGGACCTCCTGGGGGCAAGGGAGATCTCCATTACAACCCATCCCGCCGGCTGGGCGAACATCCGCCCTCGCGGTGTTCCTGCCCGGCTGTCCGATCAATCCCCTGACGTGCGCGGAAGCCTTTTCGCCCGGACGGCCCCGGTCCCGCCGGCGAACCGACTGGTCCCGTGCACGAGTCACCCCGCCGGGCGTACCCCGGTCATCGCACGGGCCCGCGGCGCTGGACGTCCCGAGGTAGCCAGCGTGGCCCGTGCACCTCGGCGCCCAGCGCACCCACCCGGGCCCGCAGCTCCCGGTCGGCGGTGACCACAACCCGGCGTCGGTCCGGCGCCGCGGCGACCAGCTCGACCATGGTGTCGTCGCCGGACCCGGGTGCGGCGACCACGGCCACCCCAGGCGCGGCCGGCACGTCCCGCGCCGCGCCCTCCACCACCAGCACCACGTCCACCGGTGGCGGCAGCTCCGGTGGTACGCCCCGGTCGGCCAGCGGCGCGAGCGCGTCGCGCAGCCGCGCCGCCGCCCCGGCCCGGTCCCGCCACCAGCCGTCCGGCCGCGAGCCCACCACGTTCGCGCCGTCCACGATCAGCAGCGCCCTGTCCGCCATGCCCCCAGCCTGCCATCCGCAGGCGTTTGTCGCGCCGACCGCCGGGTAGCCACCGCCGACCGTGCCGCGCCAGTCGCCCGGCGGGGCGCGCCGCGTCTGAGGAGCGGAGGACAGAGATGATGGGACCCGGTGACTTCGGCTCCGACCCGTGGGACGAGTTCCTGGCCCGGTACTTCGGTCGCGGCGAGGGGGGACGCCGGCCGGCGCACCGGGTCGACATCACCCGGCTAATGACCGCCGACGCGCGGGAAATGCTGGCCGACGCGGCCCGGCGCGCGGCGCAGAAGCACAGCAACGACCTGGACACCGACCATCTGCTCTGGGCGGCGCTGCAGCGGGAGCCGCTGCGCGATCTGGTACGCCGCGCCGGCGCCGACCCGGACGCCCTGGTCAACGCACTCGGCGGGCGCGGTGACGGGGCGCCGCGCGGCGAGGTGCCGCCGAACCTGTCGCTCACCCCGGCGGCCAAGCGGGCGTTGCTCGACGCCCACCAGCTCTCCCGGGCGATGGGTGCCAACTACATCGGCCCCGAACACATCCTGATGGCCCTGCCGTTGAACCCGGAGTCCCCGGCCGGCCGGATGCTGGCCGCGGGCCGGATCCAGCCGGAGTCGCTCCAGGCGGCCAGCGCGGAACGGGGCGGCACCCCCCGCCCGGACCGCGGCACCCCCACCCTCGACCAGTACGGGCAGGACCTCACCGAGCTGGCCCGCAACGACCAGATCGACCCGGTCATCGGCCGGGCCGACGAGATCGAGCAGGCCGTCGAGATCCTCTCCCGGCGAACCAAGAACAACCCGGTGCTGATCGGCGAGGCCGGCGTCGGCAAGACCGCGATCGTGGAGGGGCTGGCCGAGCGGATCTGCGACGGCGACGTGCCGCAGACCCTGATCGGCAAGCGGGTCATCCAGCTCGACCTCGCCGGCCTGGTGGCCGGCACCCGTTACCGAGGCGACTTCGAGGAACGGCTGAAGAAGGTGATCGACGAGATCCGGGCCCACAAGGACGAGTTGATCATCTTCCTGGACGAGATCCACACCCTGGTCGGCGCGGGTGGCGCCGGCAGCGAGGGCGGCATGGACGCCTCGAACATGCTCAAGCCCGCCCTCGCCCGCGGCGAGCTGCGGGTGATCGGCGCGACCACGCTGGACGAGTTCCGGCGCAGCATCGAGAAGGACGCCGCGCTGGCCCGCCGGTTCCAGCCGGTCTTCGTGCCCGAGCCGAGCGTCGAGGACACCGTCACCATCCTGCGCGGTCTGCGCGACCGCTACGAGGCGCACCACCAGGTCCGCTTCACCGACGAGGCGCTGGTCGCCGCCGCCGAGCTCTCCGACCGCTACATCACCGACCGCTACCTGCCGGACAAGGCGATCGACCTGATCGACCAGGCCGGCGCGCGGGTGCGGCTGCGTACCCGCACCCCCGCCGAGGACGTGCGCGAGCTGGAGCGGCAGCTCGACGAGGTGCGCCGCAACAAGGAGCAGGCGGTCGCCGACGAGCAGTACGAGCGCGCCTCCGACCTGCGCGACCGGGTGTCCGAACTGGAGGACCAGGTCCGCCGCGCGCGCGGGGAGGGCGAGAGCCCGAACGTGCCGACGGTCGGGCCGACCGAGATCGCCGAGGTGGTCTCCCGAGCCACCGGCATCCCGATCAACCAGCTCACCGAGGAGGAACGCGACCGGCTGCTGCGGCTCGAGGGGTACCTGCACGAGAAGGTCGTCGGGCAGGACGACGCGGTCAGCGCGGTGGCCGAGGCGGTGCGCCGCTCGCGTACCGGGCTGGCGGATCCGGACCGGCCGATGGGCAGCTTCCTCTTCCTCGGCCCGACCGGCGTCGGCAAGACCGAACTCGCCCGGGCCCTGGCCGAGGCGCTCTTCGGCGAGGCGGACCGGATGGTCCGGGTGGACATGAGCGAGTTCCAGGAGCGGCACACGGTCAGCCGCCTGGTCGGCGCCCCGCCCGGCTACGTCGGCTACGAGGAGGCCGGCCAGCTCACCGAGGCGGTGCGCCGCCGCCCGTACGCGGTGGTGCTGCTCGACGAGATCGAGAAGGCGCACCCGGACGTGTTCAACATCCTGCTCCAGGTGCTCGACGACGGCCGGCTGACCGACAGCCAGGGCCGCACGGTGAACTTCAAGAACACCGTCCTGATCATGACCAGCAACCTCGGGTCGGAGATGATCACCGGCACCCAGCGCACGGTCGGCTTCGGCGTCGGCGAGCCCGGCCGGGAGCAGGAGGCCAGCGAGCTGCGGGAGCGGCTGATGCGCCGGCTGCAGGAGAACTTCCGACCCGAGTTCCTCAACCGGATCGACGAGGTGATCATCTTCCAACGGCTGGAGGCCGAGCAGCTGCGGCAGATCACCGAGCTGATGCTGGAGGAGACCAAGCGCCGGCTGCACGCCCAGGACATCCAGGTCGAGTTCACCCCGGCCGGCATCGACTGGCTGGCCGAGCACGGCTACCAGCCGGAGTTCGGGGCCCGCCCGCTGCGCCGGGTGATCCAGCGGGAGGTAGACAACCGGCTCTCCCGGATGCTGCTGGAGCACCAGGTCTCGCCCGGCCAGAAGGCCATCGTCGACGCGCGGGACGGGCAGCTGTCCATCGAGATCGGCAGCGGGGACCGCGACTACGTCGCCGCCAGCACCTCGCACCCACGATGAACCGGAAACGGGACGACATGACCGAGCCGGAGGAAAGCCGGGAGGAAACCGAGCGGCGCGAACCGATCGTGAGCCCGCCGACGGCGAACCCGTCGCGGGTCAAGGTGCCGCCGGAGGGTGTGAAGAAGCAGACCGACGAGGGCGACCGGACGCCGTCCGGGCCGCCACCGGAAGAGGAGGCGTGATGGTACGCGAACAGCGCGTGGATCCCGAGGTCGACGTGCTCTGGGACGACTTCCACGCCCTGGTGAACGTCCCCTCCGAGCAGTTGCGCCAGTGGCTGCTGACCCGGGGCTCGGGGGAGGAGTCGTTCGGCCCCGCCCCGAACATGGACCTGCCCGAGCCGGGCCGGCACATCCTGCGGGTGCTGAGCAAGCGCAAGGTGGATCTCACCCGGGAGGACATCGAGGTGATGCAGGAGGCGGTCGACCGCATCCAGGACCTCATCGACGCCCGGCCGAGCGGCGGCAACGTCGACAACGAGTGGCGGTACTCGCTGCTCGACCTCGGGCACGACGTCCTGGTCGAACGCTGACCGGACCGGCCGACGGCACCCGGGGGAGTCCCGGGTGCCGTGCCGTGCGTTAGTCGGACGTTTCCATGCTGGGTAGCTCCAGGCCGGCCATGTCGGCGGCGGCCTGCCGCTCCGCGCGGGCCCGTTCCTCCCGGCTGAGCAGGTTGGCGTACTCGGTGATGTCCGCCGGTTCGGGCACCTCCGGCAACCGGCGCAGGAACGCCTCCAGGTCGGTGGAGGCGGCGGTGTGCGCGGCGGCCGCCTGGCGCAGCAGCTCCCGCTGGTCGGCGGCGGGGTACAGATCAGTCATGTCGCCCTGATACCCGCGCTCAGGCGGTTCGCACCCCGCCGGCCGCCGCCACCTGCGCGCCGAAGTCGGGACGACCCAGCAACCAGGCCAGGTAGTCCGGGTGCGGGGCCAGCGCGTCGGTGTACGCCGCCACGGCCGTCTCGAGCACCGTCTCGGCGACGCGGGCGGTCGGCGCGTCCGGGTGCCAGCCCAGCAGCAGCCGCCAGCGCAGCGGCGTACCAGCCAGCCGGCGGGTCACCAGGCCGGCGACGGGCCGGAAGGTGGCCTGGCAGAGGCCCACCGCCTCGCCGGCGTCGACCAGGTCCAGGCAGCCGCGCACGTCCGCCTCGTACAGCTTGCGGGGGGTGAAGCCGGCTCGGGCGCAGGCGGCGGCGAAGCAGTCGCCGAAGCAGCCCTCCCCGGGCGCCGCGACCCACTGCTCGTGCCGCAGGTCGACCAGGCGCACCTCGTCCCGGCCGGCCATCCGGTGGGTCTGCGGCAGCAGCACGAAGATCGGGTCGACGGCGACCTCCCGCCAGCTCAGCCCGAACTCCGCGGACGGGGCGGCATCCCCGCACACCCCGGTCAGCGCGAAGTCGAGCCGGCCGCCGGCGACCAGTTGGGCCAGTTCGTCCACCGACCAGGACGCGTACGTGCTGATCTGCACGTCGGGCCGCTCGGCGGCGAGCCGGTGCACCAGCCGGCCGAGGATCGGGCTGTTCACCCCGCCGAACCGGTACCGGGTCAGCGGGTCGGCCGACCCGGCCAGCCGGGCCGCCTCGTCCTGCAGGCCCTTCATCGCCGGCAGCAGCATCCGGGCCCGGTCCAGCACCAGTTCGCCCAGTGCGGTGGGGCGGGCGCCGCGGCGGTCCCGGTCGAACAGCGGACCGCCGAGGGCCCGCTCGATGCGCTGGAGCTGGGCGGTCAGCGCCGGCTGGGCCAGGCCGAGCATCGAGGCGGCCTTGGTGACGCTTCCCGTCTCCGCGATCGCGCAGACCACCCGCAGATGTCGCAGCTCCAGATTCATACGGTGACGGTAGGACCACGAACGGGGATGCGGAAGGGCCCGTCCGCCATCGGTGTACGCCGATCAGTCGGCCGTCCGTCGACGCGGCGGCCGGCGTCGGCTCAGCGCTTCCCCGGCCGCTTTAGATCGGACAGCTGGGTACGCCGGCCGGTCACCGCGTCGCGGACCTTGTCCACCACCCCCACCGCAGGCTCGACGAGCTTGTTCCACGGCGGGGTGGCCGGGGTGCCCGGGTGCGGCCGGGTCGGCGCCGCCTCCTCGGCGATCTCCCACCGGTTGCCCAGCCGGATCAGCTCGGCGTCGGTGGCCACCTCGCGCAGCGGCGCCACCAGCGCGGCGACCCGGTCGACGTGCCGGCGTACCCGGTCGGCCACCTCGGCCAGCGCCGGGTCGTCCGGCCCGGACAGTTCCCGCAGGGCGGTGAGCAGCCCGGCGTCCGCCTCGATCTCCCGGTCCACCAGTTCGGCGCCGGCCGGCACCGCGGCCCGGGCGGCGGGGAAGAGGTACTGCTCCTCGGCGGACAGGTGCCGGGACACCACAGCGGTGAGCACGTCGAGCACCTCGCGCCGACGCTCGGCCGGCAGGTCCGGGTCGGTGACCTGCCCGGCCAGGCCGAGCAGCGCGGCGTGCTCCCGAGCCACGAGGTCGATCAGGTTCCGGCCACCCGGCCGGTACACGTCGTCCGCGGCTGGCGGCAGCGGCGGCAGGGGGACGGTCATGATGCCCTCCTCGACTGATGGCCGGCGGGGGATCGGCGGCGCCGCCGGCCCGGGTCAGCGGTGCGGGAACGCCACCGGCGGTACCCGTACCCGCGATCCGTGAAACCGCCCGCCGGGCGGGGCGGACCGGGCGTCGGGACCGGCTGGTATGAAGAAGCGATGACGAGCGACCCCGCCTCCGCCCGACCCGACCCCTCCGACGAGGTCGTGGACCTCTGCCGCGACCTGCTGCGCATCGACACCACCAACACCGGCGACAACGACACCAGCGTCGGGGAACGCCGCGCCGCGGAGTACGTCGCCGAGAAGCTCGCCGAGGTCGGCGTCGACGCGGAGCTCCACGAGTCCGCGCCGGGCCGGGCCAACCTGGTCGCCCGGATTGCCGGCACCGACCCGGGCCGGGACGCGCTGCTGGTGCACGGCCACCTCGACGTGGTGCCCGCCGACCCCGACGAGTGGTCGGTGCATCCGTTCTCCGGCGAGCTCCGCGACGGCTACCTGTGGGGCCGCGGCGCGATCGACATGAAGGACTTCGACGCCATGGTGCTCGCCGTGGTCCGCGGCTGGCAGCGCGCCGGGGTGCGCCCGTCGCGGGACATCGTGCTCGCCTTCACCGCCGACGAGGAGGCCGGCAGCGACTACGGCGCCCACTTCCTCGCCCAGCGGCACCGCCACCTCTTCGACGGCTGCACGGAGGCGATCGGCGAGGTCGGCGGCTTCTCCTACTCGGTCGACGAGCAGCGCCGGCTCTACCTCATCGAGACCGCCGAGAAGGGCATCGACTGGCTGCGCCTGCACGTCAAGGGCCGCCCCGGCCACGGCTCGATGGTGCACGACGACAACGCGGTCACCGCGCTCGCCGAGGCGGTCGCCCGGGTCGGCCGGCACCGCTTCCCTGTGGTCGTCACCGACACCGTGCGGGCGTTCCTCGAAGAGGTCTCCGACGTGCTCGGCATCGAGATCGACCCGGAGGACCCGGAGACCGCGATCGCCAAGCTCGGCCCGATCGCCAACCTCATCGGCGCCACCATCCGCAACACGGCCAACCCGACCCGGCTGGCCGCCGGCTACAAGGACAACGTCATCCCCGGCCGGGCCACCGCCACCATCGACTGCCGCAGCCTGCCCGGCCAGTCGGAGCTGCTGGAGCGGCAGCTGCGCGAGCTGATCGGCCCGGACATCGCCATCGAGTACATCCAGCGCCAGCCGGCCCTGGAGACCACCTTCGACGGCGACCTGGTCGACGCCATGTCCGCCGCGCTGCGCGCCGAGGACCCGGGCGCCCGCCCGGTGCCGTACATGCTCTCCGGGGGCACCGACGCCAAGGCGTTCTCGCAGCTCGGCATCCGCTGCTTCGGCTTCGCGCCGCTGCGGCTGCCCGCCGACCTCAATTTCTCCGGGCTGTTCCATGGCATCGACGAGCGGGTTCCGGTGGACGGGCTACAGTTCGGCGTGCGGGTTCTCGACCGGTTTCTCCGCAGCTGCTAGCCGTGTCCGTCACGTCACCGTCGGCGCGGAATCTCCCCCCATCCGAAGGGACTGCCACACATGACCGACCAGCACGGTGAGCTGGACGCCGCCCTGGAGCGGGTGATCGACGCGGCGCGTGCCCACCTGGCCGCCGTCCGCGCCGCCCACGGCCGGATCGACGACGACAACGTCTGGCAGGCGTACGTCGCCTTGAACAATGCCTCGTTCGCCTACGACGAGCAGTTGCTCGACGCGTTCGGCGAGGTGACCCCGTGGGACGTGGAGTCGATCGACCCGAACGAGGCCGACGAGCGCTTCGGCGGCGTCGAGGGGGTCGAGGCCACCGACCCGCACCCGCGCGTCATCTCGGTCCGGCAGCGCCGGGACTACCGGGTGCCGAGCGTGTCCGCCCTGATCCGGGCGGCCGAGGCGGCCCGCCGCGAGGGCACCCCCGAGGAGGACGAGCCGGCCCCGGTCGAGGGGGTCGGCGAGGCCGTGCTGGAGCTGCTGCAGAGCGGTGACGGCTCGCTCAGCGCGCTGGACGTCCCCGAGCTGGAGCCGCTCGACGGCCTGGTCATGGTCAGCGAGGTCAGCAGCCCGGTCGACCTGGAGTCGTTCGACGACGACGACGCGCTCGGCCCGTTCCAGCCGGCCGCCGACGACCGTCTCGTGGGCCGCCTCGACGAGCACCCGTTCCTCGAGCTCGACGAGGAACACGACCACGCCCACTAGGCCACGCCGCCCCGGGGCCCGGCCGTCCGGTCCGGGCCCCGGGGGCGTACCGCGTCGGCCCGATCCGGCCGTCCTCAGTACGACAGGCCCGGCTGCGGCTGGTTGACCCGGCGGCGGCGCAGCATCACCTGCCGCGTCCCGTCCCGGTACAGCCGCACCCGGGCCAGCTCCCATCCGGAGAACTCCGCCTGGATCGCCAGCTGCGCCGCGGCGGTCAACCGGTCGACATTCGCAGGTAACCGCAGCGGCGCGTATTCGTAGTCCATGCCCTCTATGCTGCCCAGCCCGGTGGTACACCGCCACCCCCGGACGGTGACCCGGATCGCCGTCCATCCGTCCGGTTATCCGCGCGACGGGCCTCAGCCGTCCCGTTCCGGGTAGCCCACCGGCACCGCCGAGACGTCGTCGAGCGCGGTGACGATCTCCTCCGGCAGGGTCATCCGCTCCACCTGCAGCGCGCCGAGGAGCTGCCCCACGGTGCGGGCGCCGAGGATCGGCGCGGTGACCCCCGGCCGGTCCCGGATCCAGGCCAGCGCCACCTCCAGCGGCGACACGCCCAGCCCCCCGGCCGCGGTGGCGACCGCCTCCACGATGCTGGAGCAGCGCGGCTCCAGGTAGGTGGCGACGAAGCGCTCGAAGTGCGGCGACGCGGCCCGGGAGTCGGCCGGACGGCCGTGCCGGTACTTGCCCGTGAGCACCCCGCGGCCCAGCGGCGACCAGGGCAGCACGCCCAGCCCCAGCGCCGCGCAGGCGGGCAGCACCTCGCGTTCCACGCCCCGCTCCAGCAGCGAGTACTCCACCTGCGCGGCGACCACCGGGGCGCGCCCCGGCCAGGCGGCCTGCCAGGCGGCGGCCCGGGCGGTCTGCCAGCCGGAGAAGTTCGACACCCCCACGTACCGGGCCTTGCCGCTGGACATGGCATGGTCCAGGGCGGCGAGGGTCTCCTCCAGCGGGGTGTCCGGGTCGTATCCGTGCACCTGCCACAGGTCGACGTGGTCGGTGCCGAGCCGGCGCAGCGACGCCTCCAGGGTCCGCAGCAGGTGCCCGCGGGAGTTGTCCCGCCGGCGGCCGCTGCCCGGCCGCAGCCCCGCCTTGGTGGCGATGAGCAGCTCGTCCCGGGCGACCAGGCCACCGAGCAGCGAGCCGATCACCGACTCGGCGTCGCCGTCGGCGTACACGTCGGCGGTGTCCACGAGGTTGCCGCCCGCGTCGAGGTAGCTCTTCAGCTGGGCGGCCGCGTCGTCGGCGTCGGTGTCCCGTCCCCAGGTCATGGTGCCGAGCGCGAGCCGCGAAACCGCCAGCCCGCTTCGGCCGAGCGGTCGCTGTTGCATGGGTGAACCTTATTTCGAACCTCGCGTCACGGATATCCTCGCCCGGAGTCAAGTTCCTGCTCCACCCAGCCCGGCGAGCTGTGACGCGGTCGGGGGTGAGCCGGTGACCGGCTCGGTCACCGGCATTGCGTAACCTGATGCGACCTGTGGTGCGGACGGTGGGAGGACCAGTGCGACTCGGGCTCAGCCTCGGATACCAGACGGCGTGGAGCACGCCGGCCGATCATCTGGCCCTGGCTCAGGAGGCCGACCGGCTCGGCTACTCGGTGGTGTGGGCGGCGGAGGCCTACGGCTCCGACTCGCCGAGCATGCTGGCGTGGATCGCCGGCCAGACCGAGCGGATCGACGTGGGCAGCGCGGTGATGCAGATCCCCGCCCGTACCCCGGCGATGACCGCGATGACCGCCGCCACCATCGACACGCTCTCCGGCGGCCGGTTCCGGCTCGGCCTGGGCGTCTCCGGCCCGCAGGTCTCCGAGGGCTGGCACGGCGTCCGCTTCGCCAAGCCCCTGGCCCGCACCCGGGAGTACGTGGACATCGTCAAGCTGGCGATCGCCCGCAAGGAGGTCGCATACGACGGCGAGCACTACACGCTGCCGCTGCCGGACGGCCCGGGCAAGGCACTCCGGTTGGGTTTCCACCCACCCCGCGAGCACATACCGATCTACCTGGCCGCCGTCGGCCCGAAGAACCTGGAGCTGGCCGGCGAGATCGCGGACGGCTGGCTCGCCATCTTCTACGCGCCCGAGTTCGCCGAGGAGCAGCTCGCCGCGGTCCGTGCCGGCCGGGCCAGGATCGGCGAGGAGCTGACCGGCTTCGATGTGGTGCCGTCCGTCCCGGTGGTGGTCGGCGACGACGTCGCCTCCTGCGCCGAGCTGGTCCGCTGGTACGCCGCCCTCTACGTCGGCGGCATGGGCAGCCGGGAGCAGAACTTCTACAACCAGCTCGCCATCCGGATGGGCTACGGCGACGCGGCCCGCGAGGTGCAGGACCTCTACCTCGCCAAGCGGCAGCGCGACGCGGCCGCCGCGGTGCCGACCGAGTTCATCGACCGCACCTCGCTGCTCGGTCCGAAGGAGCGCATCGCCGAGCGGATGCAGGAGTACGCGGAGGCCGGCGTCACCACCCTGTCGGTGACCCTCTTCGTCGCTGACCGGGAGAGTGGCGTGCAGACCCTGCGCACCGTCGCCGAGGCTCTCGAGCTGTCCGGAGTCGGCGAGTGACCTGGGTCGAGGCCATCGTCCTGGGCATCGTCCAGGGGCTCACGGAATTCCTGCCCGTCTCGTCCTCCGGGCACCTGCGGATCACCTCCGCGATCTTCTTCGGCCGGGACGCCGGCGCGTCGTTCACCGCGGTGACCCAGTTGGGCACCGAGGCGGCGGTGCTCATCTACTTCTTCAAGGACATCTGGCGCATCGTCCGTACCTGGGTGGTCGGCATCTGGGACCGCTCGGTCCGGTCCAGCCTTGACTACCGGATGGGCTGGTACGTCATCGTCGGCACCATCCCGATCGGCGTCTTCGGCCTGCTGTTCAAGGACGCGATCCGCGACACGGCCCGGAACCTGTACCTGATCTCCTTCACGCTGATCTTCTTCGCGCTGGTGCTGGCCTTCGCCGAGTACTGGGGGCGGCAGACCCGCACGCTGGAGAACTTCAGGATGCGCGATGGCATCGTCATGGGCTTCGCCCAGGCGATGGCGCTCATCCCAGGAGTTTCCCGGTCCGGCGGCACGCTCACCTTCGGCCTGCTGCTCAACCTCACCCGGGAGACGGCGGCCCGGTACTCGTTCCTCCTCGCCATCCCCGCCGTGGTGCTGTCCGGCGTGTTCAGCCTCGGCGACGTCTTCGAGCCCGCCGAACCGGGCACCGCGGCACCCAGCGTGGCCCAGATGGTGGTCGCCACGGTGATCGCCTTCGCCATCGGCTACGCGGCCATCGCCTGGCTGCTGCGCTACGTCGCCCACCACACCCTGTACCTCTTCGTGCTGTACCGGGTGGCGCTCGGCACCCTCGTTCTGTGCCTGCTCCTCACCGGGACGATCCAGGCCACGTAGCCCCTCGTCCTGGTGCCTCGGGCTCTTGGTTTGGCTCTCGCTTGTCGGGGGCTGGGGGCGAGGGTGACCGGCTTCGGGGTTCCGCTTGTGGGCTGGGGCGATCGTGCCCGGCTTCGTGGTTCCGCTGGTGGGCTGGGGGCGACCGTGCCCGGCTCCGGGCGGTCAGG
>NZ_LWLS01000100.1 GCF_001905095.1 Micromonospora sp. CB01531 | reverse complement strand
CCACCAGATCCTCACCACCTGGAACAACACCACCGCCGAGCATCGCCCGGGCACGCTGACCGCACGTTTCGAGCAGCAAGCCGCGCGCACTCCATACGCCATCGCGGTCACCGACGCCGCCACCACGCTCACCTACCAACAACTCAACGACCGCGCCAATCAGCTTGCTCACCACCTCGGCGCAGGCCTCGACACCACCGTCGCCGTCGCAGTGCCCCGCAGCACCCAGCTGCTCATCACCCTGCTGGCCATCGGCAAGACCGGGGCCGCCTACCTCCCCATCGACCCGGACCACCCCGCCACCCGCATCCAGCAGCTGCTCGCGGACGCCCGGCCCCGGCTGCTCATCACCACCACCGGCAACGGCGCGAAGGGCGTCCCCGTTCTCTACCTCGACGACCCGGAAACCGCTGCGGCCGTGGCCGCCCGGCCCACCACCAACCCGACGCCCGGAACCCACCCAGACCACACCGCGTACCTCATCTACACCTCCGGTTCCACCGGCCGACCCAAGGGCGTCATGGTGTCGCACCGGTCGATCGTCAACCGCCTCGACTGGATGCAGGCCGAATTCGGGCTCACGCCCGAGGACCGGGTTCTGCAGAAGACGCCGGCCGGCTTCGACGTCTCGGTGTGGGAGTTCTTCTGGCCGGTCCTCGTGGGCGCAACCCTCGTGATGGCCAAGCCGGACGGCCACCGCGAGCCCGACTACCTGGCCGCCCTGATCCAGCGTGAGCGGATCACGACCATCCATTTCGTACCGTCGATGCTCGCCACCTTCCTCCAGGAGCCGGCCACCACGGCCTGCCGCAGCCTCACGCGGGTCATCTGCAGCGGCGAGGCGCTGCCCACCCACCTGGCCGAGAAGTTCCACGCGACGCTGCAGGCCGGACTCTTCAACCTCTACGGGCCCACGGAGGCCGCGGTGGACGTCACCTTCGCCCCCTGCACCCCCGGCCGGCAAGGTGCCTCGGTGCCGATCGGCCGGCCGGTCTGGAACACCCAGGTGTACGTGCTGGACCGGCGCCTCCGGCCGCTGCCACCCGGCGTCCCCGGCGAGCTCTACCTGGCCGGCGTCCAACTCGCCCGCGGCTACCACAACCGCCCCGACCTCACCGCCGAACGCTTCACCGCCAACCCGCACGGCACCCCCGGCAGCCGCCTCTACCGCACCGGCGACCTCGCCCGCTGGCTCCCCGACGGCACCCTCGACTTCCTCGGCCGCGTCGACCACCAGGTCAAACTCCGCGGCATGCGAATCGAGCTCGGCGAGATCGAAAGCACGATCCTGGAGCACGAGGCAGTGGCCGAGGCCGTCGTGACGCTCGACGTCGACCAACGCGGCGAGCAGCGGCTGGTCGGCTACCTGGTGCCGGACGGGTCCAAGGCGGCCGCGGTCCGGGCGCTGTTAGCACTGGAGAAGGACGGCACCGCCGACGGCGTACCGCGCATGACCTTCCCGGACGGGATGTCGGTCTTCTACCGCAACCGGTCGGAAACCACGTTCTTGCGCGAGGAGATCTGGGAGAACGAGGAGTACCTGCGCAACGGCATCGTCATCGCGGAGGACGCGTGCGTGTTCGACGTCGGCGCGCACATCGGCATGTTCACGCTGTACGCCGCGGCGCGCGCCCCCAAGGGTGTGGTGCACGCCTTCGAGCCGATCCCGGACCTGTTCCACGTGCTCGCGCTCAACACCCGGTTGCACGGCGTCAACGCGCGGCTGCACCCGATGGGCCTGTCCGACGCCGACGGGACGGTGACGTTCGCCTACTACCCGGAGCTGTCCATCATGTCCGGGCGCTACGCGGACACCGACGAGGACCGGACGGTCGTCCAGGCGTACACGGAACAGACCTGGCAGGAGGTCACCGAGCCGGGAGTCGAGGGCCTGCGTGCGATGGTGGACGAGCTGGTCAGCGACCGGATGCGGCAGGAGATCGTGTCGACCCGGGTGCGCACGCTGTCCCAGATGATCCGCGAGACCAGGGTCGACCGCATCGACCTGTTGAAGGTCGACGCGGAGAAGAGCGAGGAGGACATCCTGCGCGGCATCGAGGACGCGCACTGGCCGATCATCGACCAGGTCGTCGCCGAGGTGCACGACGTGGACGGCCGCCTCGACGCGATCACCGAACTCCTCAAGGGGAAGGGCTTCCAGGTCACTTCCGGCGTTACCTCGGCGCTGCACCGCACCCGGCTGGTGACGCTGTACGCCGTCCGCGAGGTGCGCGGCGGCACCAATCCGCCACAGGCGACGCGATGGTCCGACCCGGACCGCCTGGTCGAGGACGTGCGCGGGCACCTGCGGGAGCAGCTGCCGCTGCCGATGGTCCCCGACGCCATGGTCGTGCTCGACGGGCTGCCGCTGTCGCACAACGGCAAGCTGGACCGGCGTGCCCTGCCCCACGCGGCCCGGGCGGACCGGGGACCGCGCCGTCCGCCGCGGACCGACCGCGAAGAGGCGCTGTGCCGGTTGTTCGGCCAGATCTTGGACGTGCCGGAGATCGGCATCGACGACGACTTCTTCGAGCTGGGCGGCCAGTCCTTGCTGGCGATCCGGCTGGTCAGCCGGGTGCGCGCCGAACTGGGTGGGGACGTGAGCATCCGGACTGTGTTCGAGTCGCCCACGGTCGCCGCGCTCGCCGAGCGGATCGGCGAGCGGACCGGCCGAGATGATGTCGCTGTGCTGCTGCCGATCCGGGCGTGGGGCAGCGAGCCGCCGCTGTTCTGCATCCATGAGCTGTACGGGCTGAGCTGGGCGTACCGCCGGCTCGCCGAGCACGTGCCGGCCGATGTTCCGGTGTACGGCCTGCAGGCCCGCGGGATCCTGGAGCCCGAACGGTTGCCCCGCTCGGTGGCGGAGATGGCGCTCGACTACGTGGAGCAGATCCGCTCGGTCGCGCCGCACGGGCCGTACCGTCTGCTGGGCTGGTCCTCCGGCGGCAATGTGGCACATGCCGTCGCCACGGCCCTACAACAAGAGGGTGAGCAGGTCAGCTTCCTGGCGCTGCTTGACTCGTACGTGCCCGACTGGCACCGCCGGCAGGGTGACGACGACGAGGACATGGTCCTGCGCCGGATCGTCGAATTCCTCGGGCGGGACGACGGCCGGCAGCGGGACCGGGAAGCTGTCCTGGCGCTGCTGCGGGAGGAATACGGCGGCTGGGAGCATCTCGGCGACTGGATCTTCCCGGCGTTCGTGGACGCCGCGATCAACACCCGCGCGATCGTCCGGGAGTCCAAGCCTGAGGTGTTCGAGGGTGACGTGCTGTTCTTCTCGGTCGAGGGTGACCAGCCGCACCTCGGCTGGGAGCCCTACGTGACCGGACAGGTCGAACAACACCCGGTCTCAGGCGCGCACAACGACATGATGGAGCAACCGGCGGTGGACCAGATCGGCGCCGTCCTCCGCCGGAGACTGCCATGACGAGCGGCAACCGGGACCGCAACGGGCTGATGCGGCACGTCGAGTCGCTGGCCGCGGCGATGATGCCGACACCGCTGGTCCCGCTGGCCGACGAGCGGCTGGACCTCTACGCCAAGCTGGAGTTCAGCAACTTCTCCGGCAGCGCCAAGGACCGGTCGGCCCTGTGGATCCTGCGGCAGGCGATCCTGCGCGAGCAGGTGACCCGGAAGTCGGTCCTGGTCGAGTCGTCCTCGGGCAATTTCGCCATCGCCCTTGCGTCGCTCTGCGCCTCGCTCGGTCTCGAGTTCGTCCCGGTGATCGACTCGAACGTCAACCGGAGCACCGAAAACTTTTTGCGGGCGCTCAGCAGCCGGGTGGAGCGGGTGCACGACATCGACGACACCGGCGGCTTCCTGAAGTCGCGGCTCCGACGGGTGCAGGACCTGCGCGCGGAACTGCCGGACTCTTACTGGCCCAACCAGTACGCGAACACCGACGGCGCGGACGCGCACTATCGCTTCACCGCATCCGAGTTGTGCGATGCGCTGGACCGCATCACCCACGTCTTCGTCGGTGTCGGTACGGCCGGCACCATCGCTGGTCTGTCCCGTCGTCTGAAGAAGACCGATCCGCGCGTACGCGTCATCGCCGTCGACGTCGAAGGATCGGTCATCTTCGGCGGCACCCCGGGCCGCCGGCGCATCCCCGGCATCGGCTCCAGCATCATCCCGCCGCTGCTGCAGCACGCGCTCATCGACGAGACCCTGCTGGTGTCCGAATACGCGAGCATCGTCGGCTGCATCCAGCTGTGGCAACGGCACGGCATCTTCGCCGGCGGGTCCAGCGGCAGCGTCTACGCGGCCGTCCAGCGCTACTTCGCCGGCTACCGCGGGCCCCGCCCGCGGGTGGTGTTCCTGTGCGCCGACCGCGGCAACGCCTATGCCGACACCGTCTTCAACCCACAGTGGGTCGCCGAGACCTATCCGGAGCGGATCGACGACGTGTTGATCTCCTCAACAGCATCAGTGTGATTGGAGGAGAGCGCATGCCCTACGCCCCGCCCGAAGCACTGCTCGTCGTCCGCGGCGCCGAAGTCGCCGAGCAGATCGAAGGGAACCGGGAGACGGTTCAGGACATCGTGCGTGAGGCCTACCTGACGCACGCCCGTGGCGACTCGTCGCTGCCGCACAGCAGCTTCCTGCGCTTCCCGGACCGGGAACGGGACCGAATCATCGCGCTGCCCGGTTACCTGGGCGGGCAGTTCCGGGTCTCGGGCGTGAAGTGGATCGCCAGCTTTCCCGGCAACATCACGCACGGATTGGCGCGGGCGTCGGCCGTCCTGTTGCTCAACGACGCCAGGACCGGGTTCCCGTACGCGTGCCTCGAGTCCTCGCTCATCTCGGCCGCCCGCACCGCCGGGTCCGCCACGCTGGCCGCCGAGGAACTGATCGGCGGGCGGCGTGCCGGGCGGGTGGGATTCGTCGGCACCGGCTTGATCGCCGAGCACATCCGGCGCTTTCTCACCGAGCTCGGCTGGGAGATCGGCGGGTACCGGCTGTTCGACACCGACCCGGCGGCGGCCGAGCGGTTCGCGCAGACGCTGCGCGAGACCGGCGCACCCGACGTCAGGGCCGTCGGCGACGTCCGCGAGGCGTTCTCCGCGTGCGACCTGGTGATCCTCGCGACCGTCGCGGGCACGCCGCACCTCGCCGACCCGCAGCTCCTCCGGCACGCCCCTGTCGTGCTGCACGTCTCGCTCCGCGACCTCGACCCGGCGCTGATCGCCGCGGCGCAGAACGTCACCGACGACATCGGGCACGTCGTGCGCGAGCGGACCTCGCTGCACCTCGCGGCGGAGCGGTTCGGACACCAGGACTTCATCGACGGCACGCTCGCCGATGTGCTGACGGGCGGCTTCACCCGGGACCCGGTGCGAGCCGTCGTCTTCTCCCCGTTCGGGCTGGGCGTGCTCGACCTGGCCGTCGGCAAGCACGTCTACGACCGGGTGGCCGGACTCGGCGGAGGAAGCCCGGTGGCCGGCTTCTTCCCCGTGCGTTAGCCATGGACGAGCCGTTCCTTGACATCAACTCCCTTACCCGTACGTACCGGAGCAAGGGTGGTGCCCTGGTGCACGCCAACGTCGACATCGACCTGGCCGTCGCGCCGGGTCAGGTGTTCGGCCTGCTCGGCGCCAACGGCGCGGGCAAGACCACCATGGTCATGCAAATCCTGGGGCTGCTCACATGCCGCTGACCGTCGATCTCGTCGTTCTCACCGGGATGGCGCTGCTCGGCCTGATCGGGTCGGCCCGCTGGTTACGCTGGCGGCTGTGAGTCTTACGCCGTCGGCGTGCCGGTGACGATCCCCTGCACGGCGGCGGCCAGCCGCTCCTCTCCCGCTCTCCATCCCGCCGTCCAGCCGAGTAGGCGGCGCCGGTGGGCCACCGCGCGCTCACCGGCCTCGGCGATCGCCCGGGCTCGGGACCGGGGACCCGGGCCGCCGCCGTACTCGGCCGCGGCGCACACCTCCGCCGGTTCCGTCGGCACGTCCTCGATGCGGTCCTTCAGCGCCTCACCCATCGACGACGCCTCCGCGTCTAGGACGAGCCGCACGGCCCGGCCCACCTCGTGGTGGGCGCGCCGGAACGGGACGCCGCTGCGCACCAGCTCCTCGGCGATCGCCGTCGCGACGGTCATGCCGTCCCGGGCGCGCCGCTGCATGGCCGCGGGGTTCACTGTGGTCCGGGAGAACACCTTGACCAGGATCGCGGCGGCGTCGCTGCTCTCGCGCAGCGCGTCCCATATCGGCTTGATTCCCTCGGTGCCCACCGAGATCGAGTTGGTGTACGGTTCGTTGCGCATCGCCGCGGCCGCGGTCACGAACGCCCCGAGCGCCGCCGAGGACTTGCCGCGTACGTTTTCAAGGACGAACGGATTGCGTTTCTGCGGCATCATGGAACTCGAGCCCACCAGGTCATCGGGCACCGTCAGCAGGTCGAACTCCTGTGACGACCAGAGCAGCAGGTCGGTCGCGGCCCGGCTCAGCAGCACACCCAGCGTCGCAGCCGCGGCCACGATTCGCAGCACCACGTCCCGCGCGGCTACCGCGTCGATCGAGTTGCGCAGTGGGCCGGCGAAGCCGAGCAGCTCGGCGGTCCGATCCGCGTCGATCGGGATCGAGGTGCCACCGACGGCACCGGCACCTAGCGAGCTGTACGCCAGCCCCTCGCCCGCTGCCAGCAGCGCGTCCACCTCCCGGGCCAGACCGCCGGCCAGGCCGGTCAGGTAATGCCCGTACGTGATGGGGGTCGCCGGCTGGAAATGGGTGTAGGCCGGCATGACGCACTCGCCGTACCGCCGGCTGCGGTTGATCAGGACGAGTTCCAGCCGGATCAGGCGGTGGATCAGCTCGGCCAGCGGCTCGCGCAAGCCGAGCCGCAGGCAGGTGGCGTTGAGGTCGTTGCGCGAGCGGCCGGTGTGCAGCAGGCCGCCCACCCCCTCGCCCAGCGTCTCGATCAGGTGGCCCTCGTAGGCAAGGTACAGGCCGCGCGGCGCGGGCCGGCCCTCGATCGGCCGGAAGTCCTGCCGGCGCAAATCGGTGACGGCCGCCAGCAAGGCCGCGGCCGCGGCCCGCCCGACGATGCCCCGCTCGGCGAGCATGACCACGTGCGCCAGGTCCACCCGGGCGATGCGGTCCAGCTCGGCCTTCCACGGCGCGGTGACTTTCCAGCGGGGTTCCAGCAGCATGCGCTGAAGCTCGGGGTCCAGGCCGGTGGTCAGCCGTCCGGTGTCCGCCCCTCCTGTCGCCGTCATCGGATTTGCGGCGTGGAAACCCGGCCGTTTACGGCCGGGAGGAAACGCCGCTTCCTCCCTTCGGATGATTGTCTTACGTGGACGGTAAAATGTGGGGCGTGGGTGAGGTGGTGAAGCGGGCGTACAAGTACCGCTTTTATCCGTCTCCTGAACAGGCCGAACAGTTGTCCCGGACGTTCGGGTGTGTGCGTCTGGTGTACAACCGGGCGTTGGAGGCGCGGACCCGGGCGTGGGCGGTTGACCGGCAACGCACCACCTATGTGCAGTCGTCGGGGTGGCTGACGGGGTGGAAACGCACCGATGACCTGGCGTTCCTGAATGAAGTGTCCTCGGTGCCGTTGCAGCAGACGTTGCGGCATCTGCAGGCGGGGTTCGTGGCGTTCTGGGACAAGCGGTCCCGGTATCCGAGGTTCAAGTCCAAGCGCAAGTCCCGGGCGTCGGCGGAGTACACCCGCTCCGCGTTCCGGTGGCGTGACGGCCGGCTCACGTTGGCGAAGATGAACGCGCCGCTGAACATCGTGTGGTCGCGGCCCCTGCCCGAAGGGGCGGAACCCTCCACGGTCACGGTGTCCCGGGACGCCGCCGGCCGCTGGTTCGTGTCCATCCTGGTGGAGGACCCGGCCGTGAAGCCGCTGCCGCCCGCCGCGGCCGAGGTTGGCGTGGACGCGGGCATCACCAGTCTGCTCACCCTGTCCCACCCGATGCCCGGAATCAGCGACGAGGAAGGCAAGGTGGCCAACCCGCGGTACGGGCAGGCCGACCGGCGCAAGCTGGCCAAGGCGCAGCGGAACCTGGCCCGCAAACAGAAGGGCTCCAACAACCGGGCCAAAGCCCGAATGAAGTTGGCCCGCATCCATGCCCGTGTCGCCGACCGGCGGCGGGACCATCTGCACAAGCTGACCACTCGACTCGTCCGTGAGACTCAAACGGTCGCGATCGAAGACCTCAGCGTGCGGAACATGCTCCGCAACCGCCGCCTCGCTCGTGTCATCTCCGACGCGGCCTGGGGCCAGTTCCGCAGCATGCTGGAGTACAAAGCCCAGTGGTACGGGCGTGAGGTGATCCCCGTCGACCGGTGGCTGCCCTCGTCCAAAACCTGCTCGATGTGCGGGCGGATCAACACCACCCTCGCCCTCAACGTGCGCGCCTGGACGTGCCCGGGTTGCGGGGCCGAGCACGACCGGGACATCAACGCTGCTAAGAACATTCTCGCCGCCGGGCTGGCGGAGAGGTAAAACGCCTGCGGAGCTGATGTAAGACCTCAAGGGAAACCTCCCGGAAAGGCAGTCGGCGATGAAACAGGAAACCTCACGGGCGACCGTGAGAATCCCGGCCCTTCAGGGCCGGGAGGATGTCAAGTCAGGGTTCCTTCCGGATCTCCGGTGTGAGCTTGTGCAGCGCCGCCTCGGCGGCCGCGCCGGACTGCGCGACGACGTGGCCGATGCGGTCGCGGAAGTCGCCGTTGCGGGCCAGCAGGGCACCCGGCTCGCGGTAGATCTGCACCTCGACGACGCCGAGGATCGCCGCGGCGTCCTCGACGCCGTGCACGGCGACCAGCTCGCCCTCGGCGTCTGGGATGAGGAAACGGATCGAGCTGGGTCGCGGTGCGACGTCCTGGGACAGGCGCGGCGCCAGGCCGGCGAACCCGCGGACGGTCTCCAGCACCAGGTCCAGGCCGGTCGCCTCCTGCACCAGGCGGGGAATCCAGCCGCCCGCCAGCCGCGGGTTGACCTCGATGAGCACCGGGCCGTCCGGGCCGAGGCGCAGCTCCACATGCGCCGGGCCGAAGGACAGCCCGAGCCGCAACACCGCCCGCTGGGCGGCGTCTCGCAAAGCGTCCTCGTCGGGCGGGGAAAGCGTCGCCGGAAAGTCGTGGCCGGTCTCCACGAAGGACGGCGGTGCGCCGAGATGCTTGCGCGTCAAGCCGACCGGGACACCGCCGAAGAGCTCGACGGAGAACTCCGTCCCTGGGACGTATTGCTCCAGCAGGATCCGCTGCGGCAGCGGCCGGCCGCGCTCGTCGACCCGCTCGCCCAGCAGCTTGCCCGCGTACCGGACGGCCTCCTCCGCGGTGCCGCACAGGCGCACGCCGCGGCTGCCGCTGCCGGAGACCGGCTTGACGACGACCGGCGTGCCGAGCCGGTCAACCGCGGCCGCCGCTTCGTCCACACCCGAGATGCCGGCGAAGCGCGGGACCTGAACGCCAGCGGCGTGCAGCCGCTCGCGCTGCCGTTCCTTGTCCCGGGTGACCTCGACCGCGGCCGGGTCGGCGCCGGGCAGCCCGAACCGGCCCGCGGCCGCGGCGGCGATGCCCACGTAGTACTCCGAGCTGGTGCCTACCCCGGCCAGATCGCCGGCCAGGTTCGCGCACGCGCGTACCACGTCGTCGAGGTCGTCGGTCCGGGCCGCGACGACGTCCGGCTCGTCGTCTCCCCAGTGATAGCGGGACGCGTTCTCGGTGAGCAGCACGGGCCTCAGGCCGCTCGCCCGGGCGCGTCGGACGAAGAGCCGTCCGGTGCCGGAGGTGTTGCTCTCCACCAGGACGAGGATGCGGTCGCTCATCGCGTGCCCACCGCCGCCCGTAGGTCGACGACCTCGTCGCGGGTGCGCCGCCGCCAGGCGTACCGGCTCCAGCGGTCCTCCAGGTCGCCCGGATGGGCGATCTCCGTCGGTTCGCGGGGCGTCTCGACGCCGGCCAGCCCCTCCCGCCGCAGCCACGCGTCGTGGAAGACGGTCCGCTGGTAGCGGTGCCCCTCGTCGGGCATCACGGCCAGCACCGTGCCGCCCGGGTTGTGCCGCGTCCACCACTGCCCCACCTGGTAGGCGGCACCGCTGGTCGGGCCCATGAAAAGCGTGTGGTCGGCGTGCAGCCGCCGGGTCATGGCGAACGCGTCCCCGGCCGGCACCCAATGCACTTCGTCGAACAGTGAATGGTCCAGCACCTTCGGCAGCAGCCCGTTGCCTAGGCCGCGGAGCCGGCGCCGGCCGTTCGGCGCGCCGAACAGGACGCTGCCGGGGGTGTCGACGCCGATCAGCACGAGATCGGGCCAGAGCAGCCGGAGGAAACCGGCGATGCCGGTCGAGGAGCTGCCCGAGCCGACCGGGCAGATCAGTGCGTCCACCTGCGGGAACGACTCGGTGATCAGCTCGGCGACCCGGCCGTACGCGTTGGCGTGCATGGTGTTGTCGTACTGGCCGGGGGTGAATGGCGAGCGGTGCCGCGCCCGGATGCGTTCCACCCGGTCGAGGCGCGCCTGCTGGATCCCACCGGTTCGGGCGGCCTGTCCGCTGACGATGCTCACCCGGGCGCCGAGCGCCTCCAGCCGGCGCCGCAGGTGGCTGTCGATGGCGGTGTCGCCGACCAGGATCAGCGGTAGCCCGAGCCGGCGGCACACCATGGCCAGCCCCAGCCCGTACGTGCCGGAGGTGGTCTCGATGACCGTGCTGCGCTCGGTCAGCTGCCCCTGTTCCAGGGCCCGCTGCAGCACGAACTGCGCGGGCAGGAGCTTCATGAGCTGGAAGGCGGCGGCGTACAGGTCGCCGGAGAGGTGGATGAGCCGCGGCAGGACGGCCGAATCCACGACGTCCGTGAAGGGCTTACGAATCCGGAAGGCGCTCATCGTCCCCGTCCGTGAAGAACTCCCAGGTGTGGGAGATACCGATGCGGAGGAGCTCACGCCGGGCCCGGTCGGTCTTGCCGGCGAGATTCGGGTCCGCGGCGTCGAAGAGCAGGCCGGCCACGCTGCCGCTGTGCGCCACCTCGATGCCGGCCGCCCGGGTCTCCTCGGTCACCTGGAGCAGCCGCGGGAAGTGCTCGATCGGCAGGAACCGCTGGTTCAGCCGGGCGCTCGCGGTGGCCGCCCGGCCCAGCGCCGCCACGTCGCCCTCGGCCGCGCCCCGGCGCAGCATGCCCCGCAGCGCGCGGAAGCTCTCGATCTCCCACCGGCTGTACCGGGCCGGCGCGAGTGCCAGGGTGTCGATCGGCTCGGGGCGGGCGACGAAGCCGATCACCTTTATCCGCGGCATGCGCACCTTGAAGTCCTCCAGGATCAGGCCCTCCCGGTGGGCGAACAGCAGCATGCGGTCATACATCAGCGGGTCCGCCGCGCGCTCGGCTTCGACCGCGATGCGTGCGATCCGGTCGGTGGGCAGGGTGCCGCCGAACGCGCTCAGCACGGCCCGGATCGTGGCGGTGACGTCGCTGGTGGACGACCCCATGCCGAAGCCGGTAGGGATGTTGCTCTGCACCGACACGGCCCCGCCGGCCTTTTCGCCCAGGATGTCGGCGGTGGCGCGGGCGGCCAGCAACGCCTTGGTCTTCCACGGCGGATGCACCGTCCACTCCGGAGTTTCCTCGGTGACGACGACGCTCGCCTCGGTGCTCATGATCGGGCAGGGCAGCGTGACCAGTCCCCGGTGCAGGGAACCGGCGAATTCGAAGACACCCTGCAGAAGCTCGCCGTGGTGGCCGTGTGCGGTCCCCCACCCCCGGCGGTCGCTGTCGCCGGGAAGGAGCAGGGTGCCCTGCGCCTCGTCCTGCTGGCTGCTCAATTGCCTACCCGTCTCTCTCCAGCGCCGGCGCGGCGTGCCAGCGCGAATTCCACCACCTGCCGGCTCACCATGGCGAGCTGGTGCTCAACGGCCGGGCTCGGTATCCCCTGGCACAGCGCCGACGCGCGGTCCACCGCCACGCCCAGCGGGGTCGGCCAGCCGCGCAGGGAGTGCACCGTGTCGCGCAGGGAACGCATCGTGTTGACTGGGCCCTGCGTACCCGCACCGACGGCGACACAGCCGACCGCTTTGTCGGTAAGGTACGGATTGGCGTGGTCCCGGAGTCCTTCCAGGTAGTCGATGGCGTTCTTCAGCAGTCCCGAGAGCGAGCCGTGATGGGAGGGCGATCCCAGCAGTACCCCGTCGGCCGCGGCCACCGAGGCGAGGAGCTCGCCGACCGCCGCCGCGTCGCGGGCGTCGGCCGGCGAACCGTACAGCGGAAGCCGCAACTGCTCGCCCCGGAAGAAGCACACGTCCGCGCCCAGCAGCTCGGCGTGCGTCGCCGCCACCCGCAGCAGGCTCTCCGTGGACGACTGCGGCGCCTGGCTTCCGCACAGGGCCACCACGCGGATTACGCCCATGTCGCTCACCGCATGCGCCGCAGCGGGGGCCGGGTGGTCTGCGCCGCGCCGGCCAGGGCTTGCGCCACGCCGGCAACGGTCGGGTCCATCATCACGTCCCGCAGGTTCAGCTCGACGCCCAGCTCGCTGCGGATCCGGCTGAGCAAGCGGACGGCCAGCAGGGAGTGCCCGCCGAGGTCGAAGAAGTTGTCGTCGTCGGTGACCGACGGCACCTCCAGGACCTCGGCGAAGAGTTTGCGTAGGATCGTCTCCCGCCCGCCGGCCGAGGCCGGCCCCGCCGCGCCCGGCTCCGGCGGGGTGGGCAGCGCGTTCGTGTCCACCGTGCCTGCGGCGGTCAGCGGCAGCGCGTCCAGCAGCACCAGTCGCCGGGGGACGAGGTAGTCGGGCAGCCGTTCGCTCCATGCCCGCCGGATGGCGTGGACTACGGCGCCGGACTGCCTGGGCACCACGTAGGCCAGCAGGCCGTCCTCGTCGGCCACCACGACGGCCTGGGACAGCAGGTCGCCGTCCGCCAGTCGGGCCGCGATCTCCGCCGGGTGCACCGGCACCCCGTCGATCACAACCTGGTCCTCGACCCGGCCTGCGACGTGCAACTCTCCCTGCCGCGTCCATTTGGCCAGGTTCCCAGTACGCCGCAGACGCGTGCCCGGGGGTCCGAACGGGTTGGCCACCGTGTCCGCCGCCGGCCCGTCCGCGCTGACGTACAGCTCGCCGAGCACGCCGTACGGCACCGGCTGCAGCGCTTCGTCGAGCACGAACGACTGCCTGGCGTTGCCGGCCGCCATCAGATCGTGCCGGTCCTGCTCGCCGAGCACCGGCAGACGGCCGACCGGCAACGACGGGTCCGCGGCGGCCGCGGTGAGCAGCCGCTCCCAGGCGGCGACGAAGAATTCGATGGTCTCCCGGTCGAAGAGTTCGTCGGCGTACTGGATGAAGCCTTGCAGTCCCCGCTCGCTGCCGTCGTCGCCGAAGCGCTCGTTCACCTCGATGACCAGGTCGAACCGGGAGATCGGATTGAAGATCTCTTCGTCAGTGATTCCCAGGCCCGCGTAGTCGACCTTCGCGACGTTCTGCAGGACGAGCATGACCTGGAAGAACGGGTGGCGGGCCAGGGAGCGGTTGGGGTTGAGGGCCTCGACGAGGTAGTCGAAGGGCAGGTCCTGGTGGGTGTAGGCGTCGAGGTTGGTGGCGCGGGTCTGCTGCAGCAGCTCGGTGAAGGTGGGGTTGTCCGCCGTGCTGGTGCGCAGCACGAGGGTGTTGACGAAGAAGCCGATCAGCTTGTCCAGGGCGGGGTCGGTGCGTCCGGCGGTGGGTGCGCCGATCGGGATGTCGGTGCCGGCGCCGAGGCGGGTCAGCAGGGCGGCCAGTCCGGCGTGGATGACCATGAACAGCGTGGCGTCGTGCCGCCGGGCCAGGCGGGTGAGGTCCCGATGCAGGGCGGCCGGCATGGTGAAGTGCGTGGTGGCGCCGTGATGGCTGGCGATGGCCGGCCGGGGCCGGTCGGTGGGCAGGACAAGGTGGTCCGGTAGCCCTTCGAGCTTCTGGCGCCAGTAAGCGAGTTGCTCGTCGCGTACGGTGCCGAGCAGCTTCTGCTGCCAGAGCGTGTAGTCGATGTACTGGACCGGCAGGGGCGCCCAGCCGGGGGCCTGTCCCTGCCGGCGAGCCTGATAGGCGGTCGTGAGGTCCTCGGCGAGGGGCGCGAAGGACCAGCCGTCGCCCGCGATGTGGTGCAGGGTCAGCAGCAGCACGTGTTGCCGGTCATTCAGAGTGAACAGATCCGCGCGCAGCGGTAGCTCACGGTCCAGGTGGAACGGCCGGCGCGCGGCGGCGGCGAGGTCGTCGGGCAACCGCGGCGCGGTGCTGTCGTGCCGCTGCAGCGGCACGGAGAAGTCTTCGAGGACGTGCTGGGTGGGTTCGCCGTCGACCGGCCGGATCAGGGTGCGCAGGCTTTCGTGCCGGCCGATCAGGTCGGCCAGGGCGGCGTGCAGGGCGTCGTGGTCGATCGGGCCGTCGAACCGCAGCGCATTGGGCAGGTTGTAGGTGGCACTCGGACCTTCGAGCTCGGCCAGGAACCACAGACGGCGCTGCGCGTAGGACAGCGGGGGTCCAGCCGGCCGCGACTCGGCGGTCAGCGCGGGCCGGCTTCCGCCGGTTGCCTCGGTGAGGCGGGCAGCGAGGGCGGCGATGGTGGGTGCCTCGAAGATGGCCCGGGTGGGCAGCTCGGTGTTCAGGGTGGCCCGGATCCGGCTGACCAGCCGGGTAGCGAGCAGCGAATGCCCGCCGAGCTGGAAGAAGTTGTCGTCGATCGTCACGCCGGCGGTGCCGAGGACGTCGGCGAAAAGGTCCGCGAGCGTCTTCTCCGTCGCGGTGCGCGGCGCCCTCCCGCTGCTGCCGGCGGGGCTCTGCGGCACGGGCAGGGCCTTGCGGTCGATCTTCCCGTTCGGGGAGACCGGCAGGCTGTCCAGCACCACGAACACGGCCGGCACCATGTGCGGCGGCAGCAGGGACTCCGCCGTCTTGTGCGCGTCCTGCGGGTCGACCGGCCCGGCCAGGTAGGCCGCCAACCGCTCGTGGCCGGCCGTGTCGGCGCGCAGCATCACCACCGCGTCGCGGGTGCCTGGCGTGGTCCGCAGCGCCGCCTCGATCTCCCCCAGTTCGACCCGCCGCCCGCGGATCTTCACCTGGTGGTCGGTCCGGCCGAGGAACTCGAGCTGTCCGTCGGGAAGTCTGCGTACGAGGTCGCCGGTGCGGTACAGGCGCGCGCCGGCCCGGCCGGAGAACGGATCCGGCACGAACGCCAGCGCCGTGCCGACCGGATTGTCGAGATAGCCGAGTCCCACGCCCTGCCCGCCGACGTACAGCTCGCCCGCCGTGCCCGCCGGGGCCGGCTGGAGCGTCTGGTCCAGCACGTAGAGCTCGGTGTTGCGGACCGCCCGGCCGATCGGCGCGACCACGCCGGCGACGTCCGCCGCGCTTCGGATGAACCCGTGCGTCACGTCATCCGAGCACTCGGTGGGCCCGTACGCGTTAACCATCGGCACGCCGGGGAAATGCCGGAACCAGCGCCGGCACAGGTCGGCGGAGAGGGCCTCGCCGGTGACCAGCAGCCAGCGGAGCGTCTCCAGTCCGGGCAGCGTCGCGCCGTCGTCCCAGGCGTCCAGCGCGGCGCGCAGCAGCGACGGCACCACCTCCAGTACTGTGACCCGCTCCCGGTCGGTCTGCCGGAACAGCGCCACCGGGTCGAGGGCGGTGTCGTCGTCGACGACCAGGACGCAGCCGCCGACGGTAAGCGCCGCGAGCATCTGCCACACCGAGACGTCGAAGGTCAGCGGGGCGTTTTGCACCACGATGTCGGCGGCGACCAGGTCGAGGTCCTCGTTCTTGGCCGCCAGATGGTTGACCATGCCGAGGTGATGGACGAGGGCGCCCTTGGGCAGGCCGGTACTGCCGGAGGTGTAAAGCAGATACGCCGCCTGATCCGGCCGGACCGGGGGCGGCTCGATGCCGGCCGGCTTGGCAGCCTCGCCGAGGACGACGACTCGCACCCCCGCAGCCGCGGAGATCTCCGCGGCGGTCTCGGCGTGCTCGGGGCCGGCGAGCAGGACATCCGCCCGGCTCGACTGCAGCAGCGACGCGTTGCGGGCGGCCGGGGCGCGGGTGTCGAGCGGCAGGAAGGCGTGGCCGGCCCCGTGCGTGCCGAGCACCCCGACGATGACGTTGACGCCGCGCTCGGCGTAGATGGCGCATCTGCCGCCCGGCGGGATGCCGAGGGACAACAGCTGACGGGACAGCGCGCCGGCTCGGCCGACGAGCTCCGCATAGGTGATGCGGACGTCGTCCGCGATCACCGCTGGTGCCTCGCCGTGGGCCGCCGCCTGCTCGTGCACCCGCTCCAGCAGGCTGCTCATGGCGTCGGGCCGGTGCGCCCCGGTCAGCTCGGTGATGAGCCGTGCCCGCTCGTCGGGACCCAGTATCGACAGCCGGCCCAGCGCGCGCTCGGGGTGGCCGGCGATCTGCTCCAGGAGCCGGATGAGCCGGTCGCCGATGGTCTTGGCCTCGGCCGCGGCGAACAGGTCCGGCCGGTAGTCGATTTGCAGCTGCCAGTCGGGGAACGGGATGGCAACGAGCCGGAGCGGGACGTGGGCCGCGTCGTGCACGTCGGCACCGGCCAGCGACAGCCCCGCGCCGAGGTTCTTGAACTTCGCCAGGTCCAGCGGGTAGTTCTCGACGATCACCACCGTGTCGTAGAGCTGGCTCAGGCCGGCCGTCCGCTGAATATCGGTCAGGCCCAGGTGCTGGTGGGGCAGCAACTCGGCCTGCTGCTCCTGCAGCTCGGCGAGCAGCTCGACCACCGGGCGCGACGCCCGCGGGCGAGCCCGGACCGGCACGACGTTGATGAACGAGCCGATCATCTCCTCGGCGCCGGCCACCTCGTCGGACCGGCCGCTGACCGTGGCGCCGAAGCACACGTCGTCCCGGCCGGTGAGGCGCGCCAGCAGGATCGCCCAGGCGCCCTGGATGATCGTGTTCGCGGTGAGGCCGTGCCCCTTCGCCAGCCGGGTCATCGCCGCCGCCAACTCGGCCGGCAGCACGATCGTGTGCTTGTGCGGCATGACCGGCAGCCGGGCCGGGTCGGCCGGGGCGACCAGCGTCGGCTCGGTCAGCCCGGCCAGGGCCGCCCGCCATGCCTCCCGGGCCTTCTCGGCGTCCTGCCGGACCAGCCAGGCGAGGTGGTCGCGGTGCGGCACCGGGGCCGGCAGCGCGTCGGCGTCGCCGCGCCGCTCGTACAGCCGGAAGAGCTCCTGCAGCAGCACCGGCATCGACCAGCCGTCCAGCAGGATGTGGTGGTTCGTGAGCAGCAGGCGCCACTGGTCGTCCGCGCTGCGGATGAGGGTGAAGCGAATCGACGCGGGCTGCGCCAGGTCGAAGCGCCGGTCCAGCTCCGCCGCGGTCAGCCGGGCCACCTCGACGTCCCGGCGCTCGGCGGGCAGCTCCCGGAGGTCCTCGAAGCGCCATGAGGCGGCCACGCCCTCGACGATCAGCTGCACCGACTGGCCGTTGTCGCGCTGGCGGAAGGCGGCGCGCAAGGCCGCGTTGCGCCGCACCAGAGCGTCCGCGGCGGCACGCATCGCGGCCGGGTCCAGGTCTCCAGCCAGGTCGAGGGAGTACTGGACGTGGTACACGTCCGGGCCCTCCCGGTCGTAAAGGGCGTGGAACAGCACGCCCTCCTGGAAGGGCGTCAGTGGCAGGATGTCCACCACTCGGACCCGGTCCGCCACGTCACGCCTGCCGTTCCATTGCTTGGACCAGGCTCCTCGGCCGCATGTCGGTCCAGTTCTCGGACACGTAGGTCAGGCAGGCGGCGCGGTCAGCCTCGCCGAACACCACGGTCCAGCCGGCCGGCACGTCTACGAATGTCGGCCACAGGGAATGCTGACCCTCGTCGTTCACGAGAACCACAAAGGGCACGCCCTCGTCGTCGAAAGGATTCGTCACGGCGATGCTCCCGGTCCGTCTCGAATGGATTCCGGTACTGGCTTCCGGCAGGCTAACAATCGCTCCTAACACTCGACTTAGCTGCGGCTTAAGCGGCTGCATGGTGGTCGGCAAAGGATGTCTTCAGGCCGGTTCGGGCCCGATGACTGAATACCGCACCGGCCCGCATGATGTATGCGGCCATCAGCCCCGAGGAAAGTGCGGAGCCATGTGCGGAATCGCTGGGTATCTGGACCTCCGCGGGGACCACCCCGTCGACCAGGAGGTTCTGTCGGCGATGACGGCCACGCTGGAGCACCGGGGCCCGGACAGTGCCGGGCGGTTCACCGACCCGGGGATCGGACTGGGCTTCCGGCGGCTGAGCATCATCGACCTCGCGACCGGCGCTCAGCCGATCACCAACGAGGACGGCAGCGTGGTACTCGTCTGCAACGGCGAGATCTTCAACCACCGGGAGCTCCGGGACGGGCTGACCGCCCGCGGGCACACCTTCCGCACCGGAAGCGACGTCGAAGTTCTGGTCCACCTGTACGAGGAGCGCGGGACGGGGCTGCTCGACGTGATTCGCGGGCAGTTCGCCTTCGCGATCTACGACCGGGCGCGGCGCCGGCTCTTCCTGGCCCGGGACCACGTCGGGATCCTGCCGCTGTTCTACGCGCGGACCGCCGGCCATTTCGTCTTCGGCTCGGAGAACAAGACCGTCCTGAGCCACCCGGCCGTCCCGCGCGCGGTCGACCTGGCGGGCCTCGACCAGGTGCTCACGTTTCCCGGGCTGGTCAGCCCGCGCACCATGTTCGCCGGCGTGCACAGCCTGGAGAGCGGCCACTATCTTCTGGTCCAGGACGGGCAGGTGCAGAAGGTCCGCTACTGGGACCTGGACTATCCCGAACTCGGCGAGGGGCCCGCGGAACGGCCCGAGGAGTTCTACGTCGAGCGGCTGCGCGGCCTGCTCGCGACGTCGGTGCAGCGGCGGCTGCTGGCCGACGTGCCGGTGGGGTTCTACCTGAGCGGCGGACTGGACTCGTCGCTCATCGGCGCCCTGGTCGGCGAGGTCTCGCCGCACACCCGGCGCCACTCCTTCTCGATCGCCTTCCGAGACGCCGGCATCGACGAGTCGCCCTTCCAGCGGCTGATGGCGGCCAAGCTCTCCTCGGTCCATCACGAGGAGATCTTCGGCGTCGCGGACGCCGCCGAGAGCTTCCGCCGGATGATCCGGCACGCCGAGTGCCCGGTGAAGGAGACCTACAACACCTGCTCGCTGTCCCTGTCGGCGGCGGTGCGACGCGCGGGGGTCCGGGTCATCCTCACCGGGGAGGGCGCCGATGAGCTGTTCGGCGGCTATCCCGGCTACCGCTTCGACCAGATCGACCGCACCGGCCTGCCGTACCGTCGCGGCGTCCTCGACCTGCTGGAGGCCGAGGCCCGGCAGCACCTGTGGGGCGACGAGAAGGTCTTTTACGAACGCGACTACCTGGCCTGGAGCGACACCAAGCTGGAGCTGTACTCGGCGGAGGCGGCGGCCGAATTCGACACCTTCGAGTGCCTGGCCCTGCCGCTCGTCGACCATGAGATGCTGCGCAACCGGCATCCGCTGCACCAGCGGTCCTACCTGGACTTCAAGTTGCGGCTCTCCGACCACCTGCTGGCCGACCACGGCGACCGGATGGGGCTCGCCAACGCCGTCGAGGCGCGCTACCCGTTCCTCGATCTGGACGTCATCGACTTCGCCCGGACCCTTCCGCCGCGCCTGATGGTGACCCCGCAGGGCGGCGAGAAGCACCTGCTCCGGCAGGCGGCGCACGGGCTGGTGCCCACCGAGATCATTCAGCGGGAGAAATTCGGCTTCCGGGCGCCCAGCAGCCCCTGGCTGTTGCGCCAGCATCCGGAATGGGCGAACGACCTGCTGTCACACGCCCGCATCAAACGACAGGGCTACTTCAATCCTGACACCGTCGAGCGGCTCAAATCCCAATACCTGAGCGCCGATTTCGACGTGCATCCGCATGTGGGCGACGACCTGCTGCTGGTCGTCCTCAGCTTCGGGGTGCTGCTCGATGAGTTCGACCTGCCCGACCACCATTGATTCCCGGCATTTGGCATGGCCGTAACGGAGGAAGGAAAGAGGATGGCTTTCGAGGCGATCCATGCGCTGGTCCGCACAGCGGCCGAGCGGTCGCCGGGACGCCGTGCGGTGTCGTCCCCCGAACGCACACTGACCTACGCGGCGCTGGAGAACGCGGCGAACCGGCTTGCCGGCCGGCTGAGCGCGGCGGGCGTCGGGCCCGGCCACCTCGTCCCGGTGCTCACCGCGAACCGGGACGAGACGATCATCGCCATCCTGGCCGTCCTGAAGATCGGTGCCGTCTTCGTCCCCGTCGACCTGGCGGCGCCCGAGGCGCGCAACGGCGGCATCCTCGCCGGCACGGCCGCCGGGCACGCGATCGTGCAGGGCGCGGCGGCCGAGGAGTTCTGCGGTACGCACCTGCCGGGCGCCCGCCTGCTGTGCGCCGACGTGGGCGACCCGGATCAGGACACGCTCGACGCGGAGGCGGTCCGGCACATCCCGGCGGCCGACGACCCGTGCTATGTCATGCACACCTCAGGCTCCACCGGCCGGCCGAAGGGCATCGTGGGCCGGCTCGGCGCCATCGACCACTACATCCGCTGGGAGACCGCGCTGCTCGGCGCGCAGGACGGCTGGCGGGTCAGCCACCTCACCTCGCCTGCCTTCGACGCCATGCTGCGGGACCTGTTCGTCCCGCTCGCCAACGGCGGGACGGTGGTCATTCCGCCGCCGGACCTGCTCCTCGACCCGCCCGGCCTGCTCCGCTGGATCGATGCGGAGCGCATCCAGCTGGTGCACTGCGTCCCGTCTATCTTTCGCGGCCTTGCCTCGGTGGACGGGCTCGAGCTGCAGCACCTGAGCTGCATCGCGATGTCCGGCGAGCGGCTGTCCCCCGCCGACGCGGCCCGGTGGTTCGAGCGGTACGGCGAGCGGGTCCGCCTGCTCAACCTGTACGGCCCGTCGGAGACGACGATGACGAAGACCTACCGCTTCGTCACTGCTGAGGACACGCAGGCCGCCTCGATCCCGATCGGCCGGCCCATGCCGGAGACGGAGGTGCTGCTCCTCGACGCGGCCGGGCGGCCCTGCCGGGAGGGGCGGATGGGCGAGATCTACTTGCGGACGCCGCACCGGTCGCTCGGCTACCGCGACCTACCCGAGGAGACGGCCGCCGCGTTCGTCACCAACCCGCTGACTGGGGACCCGGCGGACGTGGTCTACCGCACCGGCGACTTCGGCCGTCTGCTGGCGACCGGCGAACTGGAGTACATCGGCCGCAAGGACCACCAGGTCAAGGTCGGTGGCGTCCGAATCGAACTGGGCGAGGTGGAGAGCGTGCTGCGCACCCACCCGGCCGTACGGGACGCGGCGGTGGTGGTGCATGAGCAGCCCGATGGGGCGTCCTCGCTGTGCGCCTTCCTTGAGCTGTCCAGCCCGTCGGACAACGACGAGATCCGCCGGCACGTCGCGCAGCGGCTGCTGCCCAGCGCCGTACCCGCCGTGCTGGTGCCGCTCGACCAGCTCCCGCGGACCATCAGCGGGAAGATCGACCGGCGCGCCCTGCCGGTTCCGGTGGTTCCGGCCGCCCAGAACGACCAAGAGGTCGTGCCGCCGCGCACGCCGACCGAGAAGGCCCTCGCCCGGCTGTGGGAGGAGCTGCTTCCGGTGGCGGAGGTGGGCGTCCGGCAGGACTTCTTCGACATGGGCGGGCACTCGCTGCTGGTCATGACCATGCTCTCCCGGCTGCGCGCGGAGTTCGGCGTGGAGGTGCACCTCCAGGCGTTCCTCACCGCGCCCACCATCGAGGCGCTGGCCGGGCAGCTCGAGGAGGCCCTGGCGAGCGAGCCCGATCAGTCCGAGGAACTACTCGACGCGCTGACCGACGTTGCGGGGGGTGCGCGATGACGCAGATGGAGCCGGCGACGCTGCAGCAGGGACAGGCGCGGGTTCTCGAGCAGGAGGTCGAGACGGCGATCCTGGCGCACGAGAACGTCGCGGACTGCGCCGTCGTGTACCAGGGCTCCGCGCCGGCCGCCGCGGTGGCGCGGGCATGCGTGCGCTGCGGCATGGACGCCGCCTACCCCGGTGCGGACCTGGACGATCGCGGCACTTGTTACTTCTGCCGCCTCTACACCGGCAACGAAGCGGCGATCCACTCGTACTTCGGCGATGTCGACGGCTTCCTGCGGAAGGTGCGGGAGAAGACCGCGGGCGGCGCCCCGGAATACGACGTCCTGCTCCTGTTCAGCGGCGGCAAGGACAGCACGTACGTGCTGCACCGCCTGGTGGACCTGGGCTTGCGGGTGATGACGTTCACCTTCGACAACGGGTTCATCTCGCAGACCGCGCTACGCAATGTCGAGAACATCACCGCCAAGCTGCGCATCGAGCACGTCACCCTCGGCCGGGCGGACCAGAACCGGGTCTTCGTGGAGAGCCTCCGGCAGCACCAGAGCGTGTGCAACGGATGCTTTCGCTCGCTGCTGAGCCTGAGCACCGAACTGGCCGCGGAACGCAAGATCCCGGTCATCGTCACCGGCCTGTCCCGCGGCCAGATCATCGACGAGCGCCTGAGCTGGTTCTACCGGCGCGGCATCTTCGACCCGCGGGAGATCGAGGAGCAGCTGGCGGTCGGGCGACGGGTCTACCACCAGATCGGTGATCGGGTCGACCCGAACGCGGTCGAGGCGTCCGAGGTGGTCGACTTCTTCCGCTACAGCAACGTCACCAAGGGCGAGATACTGCGCTACCTGGCTGAGGAGGCGACCGCCTGGACGCAGCCCACCGACACCGGCTTCTGCAGCTCCAACTGCCTGATAAACGACGTCGGCGTGTACGTCCACAGTGCCGAGCGCGGCTACCACAACTACGAGTCGCCCACCCGCTGGGAGGTGCGGCTCGGCCACCTGGAGCGGGCAGCCGCGGACGAGGAGCTCCGCACGCCCGTGGACATCCCGCGGGTCCGGCGCATGCTCACCAAGATCGGCTATACCGATCCGGCCGACCGGCAGCGCCTCGGCCGCCGTCTCGTGGCCTACTACGTGGCGAGCGGGCCGGTCACCGCGGGTACGCTGCGAAGCTTTTCCGCGCGGACCCTGCCGGATTTCCTCGTTCCCGAGCAGTGGGTGGCGGTCGACCGCATCCCTCGCGACGGCGGTGTGCTGCAGCGGCAGGAACTGCCGTCCCCGGCCCCGGCCGCCGTCAAGCCGAAACCTGCTCAAGCATCCGCCGAGTCGTTCCCTCTAGCTCCCGCGCAGCAGCGGATCCTGGCGGAGAGCGGCACGCCCGGACGGGTCGCCCTGGTCGGGCTGCCGGACGACGCGGACCTCGCCAAGGTCCGCCGCGCGGTGCTGCGGCTCATGCTGCGCCACGACGCGCTCCGGCTGCGCTTCGTGCCGCCCGGCCCGGAGAGCCCGGACGGCGGGTGGACGCAGGTCGACGGCGGCATCGGGCGCATCGCCGTGCCGCGGGTCGACCTCACCGGGCGCCCCGAGCCGCGCGTCGACCTGCTGCCGACCTTGGCGGACCGGCTGCTCGCACAGCTGGACCCGGTGGCCGGCCCGGTGGTGCGCTGCGCGGTCGTCGAGACCGACGACGCACGCCTGCTTCTGTTCGCCGCGCACGCCCTGGTCCTCGACGTCCGCTCGTTCCGGCTGCTGCTGACCGATCTAGCCGACGTGTGGGACTGGCTCGACGACACGGCTCCCGAGCCGCCGCCGGCCGGATCGTTCCTCGCCCAGCTCGACCGGACATCTCCGCCCACCGTCCAGCCCGCGGAGATCACCGCCGTGCTGGCCGTGATCGGCGCTCCCCCGCTCACCGTCGACGTCGTCGACCACACGGCGGGGTCCAAGACCACGCTCGGCCCGTTTCTCGCCGTCGGGCCCGTCGCCGGGCCGGACAGCGCGCCCATCCGCCTGCATTACTTCGGGCCGTTCGGGGCGGAGGCCAGCCAGGCCGAGCCGTTCCAGCCCTCAGCCCTGCCGGGCCACGGCCTGACCGCGCTGCCGGCCGTATATCCGCTGGAGCTCGGCGTGAGCCTGATCGACGGACGACTCCGTCTGCACTGGACCGGCGAGCCGGCTGCCGGTGTCGATCCCGCCCAGATCGCGGCCCGGCTGGAGCGGACGGCCGGCAAACTCTCGGCCGGCGATTCCCCGGCCGCATGACGATCCGGCGAAACCTCGGCGTCCTCGGCGGGATGGGTCCGGCCGCGACGGCCGAGTTCCTCCGCCTGCTGGCCGCCGAATCACCGGCTACCAGCGATCAGGAGCACCCGCGTGTACTCCTGATCTCCGAGCCGGGCATCCCGGACCGCAGCGCAGCAGTGCTGGCCGGCCGGTTGGACCCGCTGGCCCCGATCCGGGCGGGCCTGCTGGATCTCGTGCGCTGGGGGGCAGACCTGCTGGCCGTCCCCTGCAACACGGCGCACGTCTTCATCGACCGGATCGGCGACGAGCTGCCGCTGCCCCTGGTGCACATCGTCGACGCGACGCTGCGGGAGGCCGTCCGGCGGGCGCCCGGCGGCGGCTGGCTCGCGGCCACCACTGGCACCGTGGCAAGCGGTCTCTACCAGCACCGGGCCCGCCGGCTGGGTTACCCGCTGCACGTGCCCGGCGCCGCGGCTCAGGCTGCCATTCAGCAGACAAGCGTCCTGGTCAAGGCCGGACGGACGGCCGAAGCCGGGCAGGTGTTCGCGGCGGCGACCCGCGGGCTGTGGCGCCAGCACCGGGTTCCGGTGCTGGCCGCCTGTACCGAACTGCCCATCGCGTACGAAGCCGCCGGCCTGCCCGCCGACGCCATGGTGTCCAGCCTCCAGGCTCTCGCGCTGGCGTGTCTCGACCGGCTGCGCGGCGAGTTGGACACGCCGACGCTCATCCGGCCGGGAGTGATGCCAGGGTGAACCAGTCCTTCTTCTCGGCGCCGTGCTCCAACTGCTGCGCCAGCTCCGCCTCGTGGCGCTCGTCGACCGCCACGGTCACGCCGAGGCGCTGCAGCAACCGCTGAAGCGACAGCACCAGCCACCCGCCGTCGGCGAAGGCACCGCCGAGGCGATCCCGATTGTCGAGCCAGATCAGCAGGCATGACACGGCGGCGTGGTGGGCGCAGTGCTCACCCGCGGCCGTGATGGCGGCGACCGAGCTTGACTGCCAGGACTCGGTGGCCGCGATGCGGTGGTGCAGGGCGGCGCGCAGCTCGCTCAGCCGGGCGCACAGGTCCAGAATCTCGGCGCCGGCCGCGGGCGGGCGCGGCCCCCGCAGCAGCGCCTCGGCGCGGCGGACGGCGAGTGGCCAGGCCGCGGTGATCTCGTCCAGGCCGCCGTTGGCCAGCCGCAGCCGTCGCCCGTCGGGGTGCCACGCCGCGGTGTTGTCGCCCAGGTCGAACAGCTGCCGCAGCAGATCCTGGGCCGCGTCGTCCGGCTCGCCGGCGCTGGCCACCACGGCGGGCAACTGCTCGGCGATCCAGTGCAGGTTCACGTGGGTGGTGCCCTCGAACACGCTCGCGATCGCATGGTCGCGCTGCAGCTTCTGGAAGGCGCCGGAGGCGACGCCCTCGCGCAGGTAGCTGCGGGCGCCCATCACCACGCCGACGTTGTGCACCGTCTTTTCGGCCGTGACCGGAACCAGGTACTTCGCGATCGCGGACCACAGGCTCAGCCGCTCCGGCGCGAGCACCAGCGCCCGGGAGATCGGCAGCGTCGTGCACTCACCGATGAAGAGGTTGACGTGCTCCTGTACGAGCTGGTGCCGGATGATCGGAATGGCGAAGATCCGATCGCCGTACAGGCGTCGGTCCATGGCGTAGCCGAGCCCCATGCGCAGCACCGCGTCCATCACGCCGAGCGACATCGCCGCGATGGCCGTCCGGGTGATCTGCAGGGTCTTGAGCACCTGGGTCACCCCGATGCCGGGCAGCCCGACCAACGCGTCGCCCGGCAGCACGGCGTCGTGGAACTCGACTCCGCTCAGGTCGTGCCCCTTGAGGCCGAGGGTGCGCACGAACGGCAGGTGGCGCACCGCGCCGTCGGAAAGCTGCTGCTTGTCCACCAGAGCCAGCGAGAGGTCGCGCTCGCCGGTGCGGGCCAGCACGGTGACGAACCGGGCCCGGGTGGCGTTGCCCACCGGCCACTTCGCCGCGTTCAGGCGGAAGCCTCCGTTCTCGCGGACCAGGGTCCCCTCGGTGGACAGCAGGTCGCTGCCGTGATCGGCCTCGGACACCCCGAAGCAGGCCAGCCCACCGGACAGCAGCTCGTCCGCGAGCTCCCGCTTCTGCCGCGCGCTGCCCCACAGCCACACCGGGTTCGCCGCCAGCAGGGTGGAGCCGTACATCACGGCGATCGTCGGGTTGCGCCGGGACAGGACCCGGCAGACGTGCAGCAGTTCGTCCAGGGTGCGCAGTCGGCCACCTTGCTCCACCGGCACGAGGAGTTCGTGGAACCCCCACTTCTCGATCGTCGAGCGGGCGTTCGGCGGCAGTTCCGAGGCCTCGTCACCGGCGACGATCTCGTCGTAGGAGAACGGCGTCCCGCCCGCGTAGGGGTCGCCCAGGTAATCGTCGAAGGCACCCGCCAGTACCTGGGCGGGGGACAACAATGCAGTCATCTATTCACCCTCGCGATTCGCCGGCAGAGCCTCGAGGTATTCGACGAGCTTGTTGACCGTGGGATAACCCCACGTCGCCTGCATGTAATCGATTTCTACGCCGAGTTTGGTCTCCAGGTCGGCCAGCAGACTGACGGCGTAGACGGAGTTCATGCCATAGTGTGTCAGCTCGGTGTCCGGATCGATGGTGTCCGCCGGCTGGTCCAGATAGAACGCGATCCGCTCCCGCAACCAGGACTGCAGCTCACTCGTGTTCCTGATGTCAAGGCTCTTTGTCATCGCTATTTTCCTCCGGACGCGGCACTGGGTATCGCGGGCGAGACTGTCAGGACAGTAACAGCAGGCCATAAAAGACACCTTAATCGGCGCTTAAGAGCGACCGGGACCGGCGGCAAACTCAGGTTCGGCAGGCCGCGAATTCCTCTTATCGTATTCCCCGGCGGCAGCATTCCTCTCGAAGGGGCGATCATGCGGTTCGGTCTGTTCTACGAGCTTCAGCTCCCTCGGCCGTGGCGGCCAGACTCAGAGCTGCGCATCGTGCACGACACGCTGACGCAGATCGAGCTGGCCGACCGGCTCGGCTTCGACTACGCGTGGGCCGTGGAGCATCACTTCCTCGAGGAGTACAGCCACTGCTCGGCGCCCGAGGTGCTGCTCGGCGCCGCGAGCCAGCGCACCGAGCGGATACGGCTCGGCCACGGCATCATGGTGCTCCCGCCGGGGATCAACGCACCGGCCCGGGTGGCCGAGCGGATCGGCATGCTCGACCTGCTGTGCAACGGCCGGGCCGAGTTCGGCACCGGCGAGTCCAGCACCGAGGTCGAGCTGGGCGCGTTCGGCATCGAGATGTCGGCCAAGCGAGCGCAATGGCGGGAGTCGATCGACGCGGTCACCCGCATGTTCGTCGAGGAGCCGTTTGCCGGCTACGACGGCACGTATGTGCAGATGCCGCCGCGCAACATCGTGCCGAAGCCGCTGCAGAAGCCGCATCCGCCGATGTGGACCGCGTGCAGCAAGCGGGAGAGCCTCACGCACGCCGCCCGGCACGGCCTCGGCGCCCTCACCTTCTCCTTCGTCGCACCAGACGAGGCCGAGAAGTGGATCGGCGACTACTACGCAACCATCGAGTCGGAGGAATGCGTGCCGGCCGGCTACTCGGTCAATCCCCAGGTCGCCATGACGCTCTACCTGATGTGCCACGAGGACGAGGCCACCGCGCGCGAGCGCGGGCTGGCCGACCACCGGTTCTTCGCCCGGTCGCTCGCCTACTACTGGGGTCTGGGCTCGCACGTGCCCGGGAAGAGCGACCTCGCTCGCGACCTCGGGCTCGACACGCCGCGGGACCAGGTCGACAAGGAGTTTCCCGCGGTGCTCGAGGGCGCGTACAGCGGCATCGGCACCCCGGAGCAGATCCGCAGGACGCTCCGCGAATACGAGGCGGCCGGTGTGGACCAGATCCTGCTGGTCGCCCAGTCCGGCCGGATCAAACACGAGCACATCTGCTCCTCGATGGAGCTGTTCGCCCGCGAGGTAATGCCGGAGTTCGCCGAGCGGCACGAAAGCGCGGAGCTGGCCAAGGCCAAGCGGCTGGCCCCGGCGATCGAGGCCGCACTGGCCCGCCGCACCGCCGCCCTCGAGGTGGACCCGGAATACCGGGTACCCCGTACCGCCATGCCGACCGCGCTGCCGCGTTCTGCGGTGCAGAAGGGCTGAGATACGCATGCAGTCACGGCTCCCGCTCTCGGCCGCGCAGTCCGGCGTGTGGACGGCGCAGTACCTGAACCCGGACGACCGCTCCTACACCGCCGGCCAGTATGTGGAGATCACCGGCCCGCTCGATCGGTCCGCCATGCACCGGGCCGTGCGCCGGGTGATGGAGGAGTCCGAGGCGATCCGGCTGCAGGTGTCCGTCGACGATGACGGCTTCCACCAGGTGGTCGCGCCGGCCCAGGACATGGACTTCCCGCACGTCGACCTGACCGGTACGGCTGAGCCCCGGCAGGCCGCGGTGGATTGGATGGCCGCCGACATCGACCGCCCGGCCGATCTCACCGGGCGGAACCTGTTCGCAACCGCCCTGCTCGCCCTCGGCGACGAGCACTGGATCTGGTACATGCGCGCGCACCACGTCGTCATCGACGGGTACGGCGCCGGCCTGCTCGCCCGCCGGGTCGCCGAGCTCTACACCGCCGACGTGACCGGGGCCCGCTGCCCCGAGGCATCCTGGGCGACCGTCGAGGAACTCCTGGAGGAGGAGGCCGGCTACCGCGGCTCGGCGGACTTCGAGCGTGACCGGACCTTCTGGAACGACCACCTCGCCGACCGGCCCGAGGTCGCCGGTTTCGCGGACACCGTGTCGCTGCCCGGCAACGGCCAGCTGCGCCTGACCCGCACGATCCCGCCGCCGGCCCTGGACTCGCTGACCGCCGCCGCGGGCCTGTCCAGCCAGGGCTGGCCGGGTGCGTTCTTCGCCGGGGTCGCCGCCTACCTGCACCGCACCACGGGCGCGCGCGACATCGTCTTGGGAATGACGGTGACCGCGCGGCGCACGCCCGCCGCCCTCCGGACGCCGTGCATGATCTCGAACGTCCTGCCGCTGCGGCTCACCGTCGAACCGGGCGCGACCGTCGTGGACCTGATCCGGGCCGTCGGCCTGCAGACTCAGCGGCTGGTCCGGCATCAGCGGTACAACCAGGAGTTCCTCCGGCGCGACCTGGGTTATCTCGACTCCGGGCGCCGCCTGTACGGGCCTGAGGTCAACGTCCTGCCGATCGACCAGCGGTTCGACTTCGCCGGGACGCCGGCAACGCTGCGCTACGTGTCGTACGGCCCGGTCGAGGACATCGCCTTCACCGCGCACCCGGGAGCCGGCCCGGACCTGGTGCTCGACCTCGCGGCCACGGCGGGCAGCTACACCGCGGACGACCTCGACCTGCACGCCGATCGCGTGCTGGCTTTCCTGGAACGGCTGGCCGCCGACCCGCACCGCCCGATCGCCGACACCGAGGTCCTGCTGCCCGCGGAGAGCAAGCGGGTGCTGGTCGACTGGAACGCCACCGACGAGGGCGAGTCCTTCGAAAACGTCGTCCAGCGCATCCGGAAGGTCGCCGCGGAGTCACCCCGGGCCGTCGCGGCAGTGGACGACCGGACCAGCCTGGACTACGCCGCGCTGGTCGGCTGGGGCAGCGCGATCTCCGGCAAGCTGCGGCAGGCGGGCGCCGGACCGGAGGTGCTCGTCGGCGTGCTGACCGGCCGAGGAGTGCAGGTCGTCGCGTCTATGCTGGGCATCTGGGGCGCGGGCGCGGCGTACGTCCCGCTGGATGTGGATGCCGCACCGACCCGGAACGCCTCGCTCGTCCACGACAACGGGATCGGTCTTCTGCTCGTGGAGCCTGAGCACGCCGGGCTGGCGGAGGCGATCGCCGCCGCTGCGGACCGGCCGATCGAGATCGTGGTTCTCGAAGAGGACCGCGACGCCCCGAACAACCTCGGTCCGCTGGCCGGGGACGACGACTATCTCGCCTACGTCTACTTCACCTCCGGCTCCACCGGCCGGCCGAAGGGCGCGATGGTCTCCCAGCACGGGATGATCAATCACCTTGTGGCGAAGGTCCGCGACCTCGGCATGACCGCCGCCGATTCGGTGGCGCACAATGCGCCGCTCACCTTCGACGTCTCGGTGTGGCAGATGGTCGCGCCGCTGCTGGTCGGTGGCCACACCCGGATCGTCGGCAACGAGATGGCCGCCGACCCGCTCGCGCTGTTCCAGCTGATCGCCGCCGAGAAGGTCACCATCCTCGAGGTGGTGCCGTCCTTCATGCGCGCGACGCTCGCCGCGTGGAGCGGCGGCGGGCCGGCCACCGCCGCGCCAGACCTGCCGGCCTTCCGCTGGTACATCGTGAACGGCGAAGTCCTGCCGCCGGAGATGTGCGTGCGCTGGTTCGCCCTCCATCCGAATGCCAACATCATCAACGCGTACGGCGCCACCGAGTGCTCCGACGACGTCTCGCACGCCGTGCTCACCAAGGATTCCCCGTACGACGTGGCCCGGGTGCCGGTCGGCCGCCCGCTGCGCAACACCCGCCTGTACGTGCTGGACGACAATTTGCGGCCGGTGCCGCTCGGTATGCCGGGCGAGCTCTACATCGGCGGCATCGGGGTGGGCCGCGGCTACCTGACCGATCCGATGCGGACCTGCACGAAGTTCCTCCCCGACCCGTTCGCCGGCGATACCGGCGCCCGGATGTACCGGTCCGGCGACCGGGTGCGCTACTTCCCCGACGGGCAACTCGACTTCCTCGGCCGCCGCGACTTCCAGCTGAAAATCCGCGGACAACGGATCGAGCCCGGCGAGGTGGACGCGGTCCTGCGCGGCGCGCCGGGCGTGACCGACGCCGTGGTCGTCGCGGTAGACGGCCCGGCCGGGCAGAAGGTCCTGATCGGCTACGTCGTCGGCGGCTCCGATCTTCAGGCCCTGCGCGCATACGCCGCCGACCAACTGCCCGACTACGCCGTACCGACCGTGCTCGTCCCGCTGGACGCCCTGCCGCTGAACCAGAACGGCAAGGTGGACCGCAAGGCGCTGCCGCCGGTGGACCTGGCCTCCGGGTCCGGTGGCCGCGCGCCGGCCACGCCCCAGGAGAACGACCTGTGCCGAATCTTCGGCGACGTCCTGGGCATCGCCCGGATCGGCGCCGACGACGACTTCTTCGTGCTCGGCGGCGACAGCATCCTGGCCATCCAGGTGGCCGCACGGGCCCGCAACTCGGGCATGCTGCTGACCCCCAGAGACGTGTTCCGGCATCGGACGCCCGCCCTGCTGGCCGGCGCGGCGTCGACCGCGGCGCCTGAGAACGCGGGCGGAGCCGCGCCGGACGACGGCACCGGCCGGGTCCCGGCCACGCCGGTCATGCACTGGCTGCGCGAGATCGGCGGCGACGTGCAGGGCTTCCACCAGAGCTTGGTGGTGAAGGTACCGCCGCTCGGCGAGGAGCAGCTGGTCGCCGCGGTCCAGGCGGTCCTCGACGGGCACGACGCACTGCGGGCGCGCCTAGTCAGCAGCGGCGACGGCACGGTGTGGGGCCTGTCCGTCCCGCCGGTCGGAGCGGTTGACGCCCGCAACGGCGTACGGCGGGTGACCGGTGGAGATCTGAGCAGCGAGTTCGTTCAAGCCCGCGATCGGCTGAATCCCGCGGCGGGGCGGATGCTGGAGGTGGTCTGGTTCGCCGACGCGGGGCAGTTGCTGCTGGTCGCCCACCACCTGGCGGTGGACGCCGTGTCATGGCACATTCTGCTAGCCGACCTGGCCGCCGCCGGGCAGGCCACCGTGGACCGGCCCGCGACATCCGTCAAGCGCTGGGCCGAGCAGCTGGTGCTGGCGGCCCAGGACCCCGCGCTGGCGGACACCCTGGAGGTCTGGACCGGCATGCTGGTGCCGGACGCGCCCACGCTGGCCAACCGCCCCCTCGATGCGGAACGGGACCGGGCCGGCAAGGTGGGATCGCTGGTGCGCACCCTTGGCGCCGATGAGACCGAGGCACTCCTCGACCGGGCCGCCCAGGCGTTCGGCGCTGACGCGCAGGATATGCTCATCACCGGCCTGGCAATGGCGCTCGCCGAGGTCACCGGCAGCCGCACCGGCGTACCGATCGACCTCGAGGGCCACGGCCGCGAGGACGTCGTACCCGGCCTGGACCTGATCCGCACCGTCGGATGGTTCACCAGCATCTATCCGGTGCGCTTCGACCTGGCCGGCGACCTCCCCCCTGGCGTCCGCGCGGTCGAGTCGCTCAAGCGGGTGAAGGAGCAACTGCGCGCGCTGCCCCTCCGGGGCGTCGGGTACGGGCTGCTGCGCTACCTCAACCCGGTGACCCGCCCGGTGCTGGCCGCGTTGCCGGCCCCCGAGGTCCGGTTCAACTACCTCGGCCGGTTCCGGATGGCCAGAGGCGGCGACGATTACTGGCTGACCGACGAGAGCTCCTTCGCGCTGACCGATCAGCCGCCGCAGATGCCGCTGACCCACGCCCTGGACGTCGTGGCGATCGTCCAGATGGAACCGGGCGGTCCCCGCCTGTCCCTCCGCATGACCTGGCCGGAAGAGGTCCTCGACGAGGGAACGGCCGGCGAGATCGCAGACCGCTGGCTCGCCATCCTTCACGAGCTGGCTGACTATGTCACCCGGACCGGGGCCAACGGACTCACCCCTTCGGACGTGGCGCTGGTCGAACTGAAACAATGGGAGATTGAGGAGTTCGAGGCGCAATTCGGATAGGAGAACGATGCCCGATTCGATGACCATGCCGGTGGTGGCATCCTCCTCCCGCACCGAGCGCACGCTGACCCTGGGCACCGCCCTCGCCATCGCCGTGGTCCTCGTGCCGGAGAGCCCCGCCCTCACCCTGGCCGGCGGCATCGCCCTGCTGCTCATCACGCTGCTCGCGGCCCTGCGGCCGTCGCCCGCCGTGCTCCGCCTGGTGATCTGCTGCGACCTGGTCGCATTCCTGTTCTCCCTGTACGTGTTCGCGGGCTTCCCGCCAGCGCTGGTCACGACGCTGTTCGTGGTCGCGCCGGCGTTGGCGGGCTGGGTGCTGCACCGGCGCGGCCTGCTGCGTCCGATTGCGCCGTGGCTGAGGTGGGGTCCGCTGACGCCCGGCGGGATCGCGCTCTTCATCGCCGTCGTCGTCACCAGCGTCCTCGGGCTGTTCCTCTGGACCCTCATCGACGACCCCAACCTCTCGGAGTTCCTTGGCCAGTTGCAGCACGCCTCCCCGTGGCAAGCGTTCGCCGCGATCCTGGGATTCGCCCTGGTCAATTCGGCCTGGGAGGAGCTGCTGTTCCGTGGCGTTCTGCAGACCGAACTCATCAACACCTGGGGCATCCACCTGGCACTGGTGATCGAGTCGGTGGCGTTCGGCATCTCGCACGCCAACGGCATCCCTTCCGGGCCGCTCGGCATCGTGATGGCCGGGGTGTGGGGCTACCTGCTCAGCGTGATCCGGCTGCGGACCGGCGGCATCGGCTATCCGTTCGCCGCCCACGTGGTCGCCAACACCACGATCGGCCTCCTGGTCTATCTACAGATCTGATGCAGCCGCTGCGCGGTTAACGATATGTGGTTTTGGAGTTCCAAGGCCGGCAGCAGCGGCCATCCAACCATGACCCCGCCGTTGTCATCTCGACGAACAGGCCCGTACGGCGCCGACGACGACTCGCCGGGGTGATCAACGAGTACCACCGGGCAGCCTGACGCGAATATCCAAAATGCCAGGTCGCGGCATCAAGCGAGTTTGGCACAGTACGCCACGCACTGCGATTGGAGCACAACCCACGGCACTCGATGCGTGGTGCCGCGTGTTGCGGTCCGGTGGGTTGCTGTAGTTGCGTGCGGTACCGGCGCGGCTGCGGCTCAGGACTGCGGTCGGTCGGCCTTGGTCGTCTGCCAGGCTGTTGATCGTCGGGCCGCCTCGTACACCGCCTCAATTGCGGTCGCGTCGAGCACCTCGGGACGGGCTTGCAGCCACTTGACCAACCGCATCCGGCTGACGACGTGGACGTCGGTGGGTGCCTGCTTGATGACGAGCTCGTCGGCGCCTACCGGGACGACCACCCCGGTGACGACCACCGGCCGCCCGGTTGCCCCGGTCAGGAGCTTGCTCGCCCGTTCGGCCTCGTGTCGGCTGTTGCGAAGATACGGCTGGCGCTGCCCGTTGACCATGAACGTGTTCCCACCGACCCACACCTTCGCACCCCGATGGTGCTTGGCGTTGAGCGAGTAGACGGCGCCTGGCCCGATCACGAGATGGTCGATGTCACTGCCGCGATCCCCGACCGGGATCGCGTGCAGCACCCGCCAGCGAGGATCACGCTTGATCAGCTTGGCGAGCTGGCCGGCGACCTTCTCCTCACCATCGGCACCGACCCGCCAGGCCCGCTCATCGGTATGCACCCCCAGCACCCGCGCCACAAACGTCCGCACCGGCGCCGCCTGCCGCAGTGCGACAGCCTGCTCGCGAGCCTCGGCACCGGCACGGCGCAGCGCCAAGTCCTCCCAATCCTCCACGGCCGCCGCGGGCTCCTCGCCGCCGACCGCAGGCGAGGTCTGCCGCCCACTCGGCCCGATGCCCTCCGGTGGCTTCCCGACATCGATCACAGCAGGTTCGCGCAGCTGAACAGCAGCCAACGGATCGTCGGACGTCGGCTCGGCGATGGCCGGCGCAGCTGCGACGGGCTGAGTCACCATCACCTCCCCGGCAGTGAGCGATGCGCTCTCCCGCCAGTGCGCGGTCGCGGCCACCACGGCATCCCGGTCAGCGGTTGCCTCCACGTGCATCTCTCCGGACACGAGATCGTGCCAGCCAACCCGCACGCCATCGACTGTGGACACGTACAACCGGTCCTTGCCGTACCTACGCCACCGCGTCACCGTCAGTTTGGGCTCCACTCCCGAATGATGCCGCCGTCTGGGCACCGGCGTAAGCGCCAGAAGGCATAACCATCAAGTCCAGCCGGGTGCACCGCCTTGGCGACTCGGGCGGCCACTGCCTCGCCGGACCGGCTGCGACCCCCGTCGGGGGGAGCCGGGCACAAGCTGCCAGCCCGCACCGGAAGGCACCGCTTTACTGGGACGACGCCTTCCTGGTCAATGCCGCCCTGGACATCCACGCCGATGATCCGGCGTTCGGGTACCGGTTCATCGCCGACGAACTACCCGCCCACGGCATCACCACCAGCCCGAATCGGGTTGACTTGCCCGATCACTTTGGTGTGAACGTCGATCTCGCCTGTCGCCAGTTCACAGCCGATACCACGTGATGTCGTCGCGTGCGCTCCAGCCGCTGCCGGAGGTCGCCCCGTGATGGATGACGCCAGACCTCTTGCTGACTTCTTGCTGACACAGCACCGAGGGGTCTGGCCGCGACCGGCTTAGGCAATGCTGCTGCCAGACGCTGGCACCCCCGAGGGGAACCAGGCTGCCCGGCGGATCACCGTCGGTGGCACGACGCAGGCCCGTCGCGTGGCTCTTATCCAACGACCGCCAAGAAATCCGAGTAGAACAGGCCCAGGCCGACCGCCACGCAGACGCCGGCCACGATCCAAAACCGGACCACAATATTGACCTCGCTCCATCCGGCCAACTCGAAGTGGTGGTGCAACGGCACCATCCGGAAGACACGTCTACCGGTGGTCCGGAACGAGACGATCTGGATCACCCAGGTCGTCGTGATGATGACGAAGAGCCCGCCGATCATGATCGAAAGCAGCGTGGTGCGGGTTGCCACCGCGAGCCCGCCGATCAGGCCGCCGAGCCCGAGCGAGCCCACGTCACCCATGAAGATCCGCGCCGGGGACGTGTTCCACCACAGGAAGCCCACGCAGGCGGCGGCCGCCGCCGCCGCGATCATGGCGATCTCCAGGGGATCCCGGACCTGGTAGCAGTAGTCGTTCACGCGGGCGTACGCGTCGTCGGCGCACCAGTGCCGGTACTGCCAGAAGCCGATAAGCGCGTACGCGCTGAGCACCAGGATCGACGCGCCGGTGGCCAGGCCGTCGAGGCCGTCGGTGAGGTTCACGCCATTCGACATCGCCATGATCACGAAGACGAACACCATGACCGCGCCGACCTTGCCGACGTTCAGCCAGCTGATGTCGCGGATGAGCGAGATGTGCTCGCTGGCCACGGTCTGGCCGTTGGTGCTCGGCACGTAGAGCGCGGCGATGCCGAACCCGCCGCCGACGATCGCCTGGCCGAGCAGCTTGCCTTTGGCGGAAAGTCCGTCGGAGTTGCGCCAGCGCACCTTGAGGAAGTCGTCGAAGAAGCCGACCGCGCCGCAGAAGACGAACAACCCGAGCAGCACCAGGGCCGTCATGGTCGGCCCCTCCTGCGCGATCTGCCGCTCGGGCAGGGTGGTCAGGGCGATATGCCCGGCGACGTAGGCGAAGACGGTCGCCACGATGAAGACGACGCCGCCCATCGTGGGCGTGCCCTTCTTGCCCTGGTTGCTGGCGAGCCCGATGGATCGAATCGGCTGGCCGGCCTTGAGCGCGGTGAAGACGCGAATCGCCACCGGCGTGCCGAACAGGGAGACGATGAACGCGACCGCGGCCGCGACGATGACCGCCCTCACGGGCGAACCTCCACGAGATCCGGATTTCTCACGGCGTCCCCACCGAGCTTCCAGATCAGCGCCTGACGTAGCCACCTGAGCTGGCCGTGCAGATAGTCCTTAGCGAAGTCGTCGATCATGAGACACGAGCTTGCCATCCGACGGCGAGCGGAGCAGCCCTGGACCTCACAGCGCCGTGGTTCGTAACTCGCCGACACGAATCCGACGACGATCTTGCAGCGCCAGGCCCGAGGTTCAACTTGTGTCCGAAGCGGCGGAGATAGCCCAAACGACGCGATCCCTTGTCTACTGTGGTGCGCGATGCAAGCTGTCCAGGAGCGGTACACGGCCGAGCGTCATGGCGTTCAGGGTGAGGTATGCCGGACTTGGTACGCCGCCGCGGCATCCTCCCCCTAGACCGGCGGCGGCTGCGCATCGACAACGTCCACCCGTGGTTCGTCGCCGACACCATCCGGTACTACGTCGACCACCCACAGCACCGGGCCGCGATCGGCGAACCAGCCGAATATCAACGGCTGTGGCATGCGTTGACGTCTGCGCCCATTGGCCCCGAACAGGGCACGCTTCCTAGGCCCACCCTCAAGTAAATGCCGGGACGGGTTCGTCAAGCATGTGGTGGGACTAATGGCCGGCAGCCGGCGGCCGGTGGTCGGCACAGCGAGGGCTCCCGGCAGGACCCGGCGTGGTTTAGGGTCACGCCCGTGAATGGGAAGCATGCCCGACGGTGGGCGCTGGTGCTCGTGCCGCTGCTCCTGGTGGCCTCCGGCGTCTTCGTCCTGCGGTGGCTGTCAGTGCCCAACCCTCGGAAGCTGCCCGAGCCATTTCGGGAGCAGCTCGCATCGCGGGTGGTGGACGCACTCGAGCACGACCCGGCCTTTCGCACGGAAGTCATCCGCGAGCCGGGCCCATGGCCGGTCTGCGTTGCCTCGGTGTTCGGGGTGACGCCGGACTCGGCTGACGCCGTCGACGAGGTCGACACGATCTACACACACGTGTTCTGCAAGTGGCTGAGCGAGGCAGACGTCGCGAAGGGACCTGATACCGACCTCAGCCGGCTCGGCGGCGTGTCGATGCCGATCGCCGTGCGGCTGGGACCGCCTGTCAGCTATCAGGAACCGAAAGATGGGGAAGGGGTATACCCGGACAGCATTCGGCGGATCTTCCCGAAACCTCTCCAAGCTGCTGCTTTCTCCGGACCTGCCCCGTCAATTGGCGACGCGCTAGACGAACGGATCAGGCACCTGATTTCCTCGCCGGTACCCTCGCCCTCCCACTCCTAGGCCTGTGTCGAAGTCGGTCACAGCCATTCGTCGATGGCGGCGAGGTGGATGGTGGCCTCGTAGCGGACGGCCAGCTTTGTCGAATCGGGTGGCCACGGCGCGGTTTCGTTTGAGTCGGTTGATGCCGCACTCCACGGGACTGTGTTGGTTCAACTCGCTGATCGCGTCGGGCGCGAACCGCAGCATGTTGCCGTAGTCGACGTAGCAACGTTCCGCCGGCCAATCTCCGACGGGCCTCTTCGGTCGCCGCCGCACTGGTCTGGAGCCACCGACGAATTCGCCTTCGGTCCATGCCCGGGGAAGGCGTACCGACTCAGCGACCGACTTGCCCTCGGCGAACGACCGTAGGTCAAGGATCGGGATCCGAAGCGTGACGAACATCGAACCGACCATAATCGATGCATGATCTTCCCCGTCGCTCGAAGACCAGGGAAGGCGGTTGGCGCTACGAACGACTCCGGCCTTGGCCGGAGTGCCAACTCAGACTCCGGTTTTGAGTTCAATCCTGAGTTCCAACCAGGGCCGGAAGCGAGCTGCCCGTCCTGTGCGTGCAGCCCACTACGGCCCGCACCCACCTCGCGCTGCCTTCGGTCTACCACGCGGACTCACTGGCACAGCCGTCACCCGCGCCTGGGTCGCTACACACCCGTTGCTGACCGCTGCAAACCGCTGCCCTCTTGGCAAAGTGAAAGTTTTCGACTGGTGAGCAGCAGGGCCTTGAAACTTGTTTTCGTAGGGGGCTACCCTCCGATGAAGATCGACCATCGTTCACCTGGAGGTACGGGACCATGCGCAAGCTGATGTCAGCGCTCGGCGCGGGGGCGCTGCTGACGGCCGGGCTGTTCGTCGGCGCCGCTCCGGCACAGGCGGCGACCTGCACCCTGGTGCAGTCCGAGATCTACAACGGGGCCAACATCATCTCCTGGGCACAAGGCTTGGAGGGCTGCTCCGGCGACGTCTACTGGGAAATCCAGTCGGGCGACAGCGGCACCTGGCAGGTAGCGCAGAGCGGCACCACTCACTACGACAACACGGTCACGAGCTACTACGGCGACGTCGATCTGCCCTGCTACCTGCGGGTCTACGTGAAGTTCGGCAGCCAGGAGAAGCTGACCCAGCCGGCGCGCAACAACAACTGCGGCGTGGGCTGAGGCGGGACGCGCTCCGCACTTGACGAGACGGCCGGACCTGGAAGGTTCGGCCGTCTCGGTCGGTAGCGAGGGCAGGATCTGATGGTGCTCTGCTCGATGTCAGAGCGTCATGAAGCGCTCGTTCTCCGGCCGCTGGGGGCCTGGAAGCCGGTGAGGCCGGGTGTGTCGTTCGTGGTCAGGGCGATCTGGTTGAGCACCAGCCCCGCCTCGCGAGGTGCCAGCGTGATCGTGTGCTCACCCGGCTTGAGTGCCAATGCGGCCGCAGCGACGCTCGTGCTGCCGTACCAGGTTTCGAAGCCGGTCTCCGGCCCGGACTTGTTCGACTGGTATCGCCATTGCCCGTCGACGAGCACGTGGTAGGAGTCGGCGTCGGCGTTGGGGTTGCTCGAGTTGACGAACAGGTAGTACGTGCCGCCGGTCTGGATGTCGACGGTGAAGTCGAGCCGCGGTGGTGCTCCCGCCGCGGAGCTGCCGTTGACCTTCTGCGTCGGGCCGGCCTTGAACAACGCCTCGGCCTGGGCCGCAGAGGTCGCCAGCCACTGCGCTTTCGCGCTGGCGTCGGCCGGCGGGACGACCTGCAGGCCGTTACGAGCCAGCGCCCACGCGTGCGTCCCGTTGTTGCTGTCTGTCGCACGAGCGGAAGCGCTCTTCTCCAGCGCGTCCGCCGGATCGATGACCACCCGGCCGTCCTGTTCCAGGTAGGCACCGGCCGGCGCACCTTCGCCTCTGCTCACCGTGACGGGCACCACCCAGGTCTCACCACGGCCGTTGGTGATGGAGACCTTGGCCGTCCCAGCCCTGTGCCCGGTGAGCCTGGCCTCGCCGGCCTGTACGGCGACCGTGACGGCGGTCTCGTTGTCGGACGTCGCGGCCGCGGCGGCCGCCACGCCCTCGACCGTGCTCGTCCGGCCCACCGATGCCTGGATCGCCGGCAGCCGGTGGCCCCGGCCGCTGGGTGTGAGGAATCCGGAGAAGCCCGGCGCGCTGTTCGTGGTCAGGGCGATCTGGTTGAGTACGATCCCGGCCTCACGAGGCGCGAGCGTGATCGTGTGCTCGCCCGGCTTGAGCGCCAGCGCGGCACCCGTGACGCTCGTGCTGCCGTACCAGGTCTCGAACCCGGTCTCCGGTGCGCTCTTGCCCGACTGGTATCGCCACTGTCCGTCGACGACCAGGTGGTAGGAGTCGGCGTCGGCGTTCGGGTTGCTCGAGTTCACGAACAGGTAGTACGTGCCGCCGGTCTGGATGTCGACGGTGAAGTCGAGCCGCGGTGGGGCTCCCGCCGCGGAACTCCCGTTGACCTTCTGCGTCGGGCCGGCCGTGAACAACGCCTCGGCCTGGGCAGCAGAGGTCGCCAGCCACTGCGCTTTCGCGCTGGCGTCGGCCGGCGGGACGACCTGCAGGCCGTTGCGAGCCAACGCCCACGCGTGCGTTCCGTTGTTGCTGTCGGTCGCGTGGGCGGAGGCAGTGTCCTCGAGCGCGTCGGCCGCATCAAGGACGACCAGGCCGTCCTGCTCCAGGTACGGGCCGACCGGCGCACCGTCGCCCCTGCCCACCGTGACGGTCAGCACCCAGGCCTCACCGCCACCGGCGGTGATGGAGATCTCGGCTCGCCCGGCCCTGCGCCCGGTGATGGTCACCGCACCGTCCTTGACCGCGGCCGACACGGCGGTCTCGTTGTCCGACTCCGCGGCCACCACGCCCGTCACACCCTCGACCCTGCTCGTCCGGCCCACCGACGTCTCGATGGCAGGCAGCCGGCGAAGCTGCGGCATTACGCCGGGAAGTGCCGCCACGGTCGCCGTCTGGGGTGCGGCGATGTTGTTCGGGCTCTCGGGCGGGCCGACCAGGCCGTCACCGACCGCGCCGTCGCGAGTCTCGATGATGATCCGGTCGAAGAGGATCGCGGTGTCCGAGCGGTAGACCATCAGGTCGTGCCAGCCCGGCGTGGTCACCTCGACGGTGAAGGTCAGGGGTTCGATCCCGTGCATGATGTTGAATCCCCAGGGGCTGGTGCTCGTACCGGCGACGGAGTTGCCGCGCAGCAGGCTGGGGACCTGGTCGTCGAGCCCGACGGCCGTGCGCGCGGTGCGCGGCGTGCCGTTGTCCTCGGTGCCTTCGTTCAGCGTCGGAATTCGGTAGAAGGTTCTGGTGAACCTCCCGGTGGAGGTGAAATGGACCCGGTATCTCAGGCGGGCGGTCGTCTCGAAGCCGGAGTCGACCCGGGGCGCGATCTCCGGGAAGCTGCCCATCGATGCCCCGCGCTGGCCCACGCCTTCAAGGGGGGCCCACCGGCTCCCGTCGGCGCCGGGCAGGTTCTCGGAGAAGTGCTCGGCCTCGAGGGCCACGTATCCGTTGGCCTCCAGGTGCGCCGGCTCGGCGACCCGGCGCAGGTCCACGGCGGCCCGCGCCGCGTCGACTGTGAACGTCGCGACCTGGTCGCCGACCTTAGCGCCGCCGGCGGCGTTGAAGACCCGGATCGTTCCCGTCGTGGCCGGGTGGTCCTTGGCGACCGTCACCGTGACTCGTTGCTCTGTCGCGGTCGTGCCCGAGCGCTGAGAAAGGGTGATCCACGCAGCGTCCGCCTCGGCGACCCACTCCTGCGGCTTGGCTACGTCGTCGCGGGAGAACACGTCGAAGAACCGCTGGTCGTCGGGCGCGCCTGAGTTGAACGTCAGCGTGCCGCGGCCGGGCTGTTTGCTCCCCTCGGCGGCGGCGCCCACCGCATCGGTCGGTGCGGCCACCCGGGCATACCGGTCGTTGGTGAGCATGACGGTGCCCTCGTTCGGGAAGCCTTCGGGATGGCTGTGGCCGATGGCGTGGTCCCACTTGCCGTCGCTGATCGTGTTCCAGTAGTCCTCGTCGGCGAGGATGCGCTCACGGGCCTGCTTCGAGAGCAGCTCGTAGCTGCCCGCGCTGGCGTAGCGGCCTTGGGCGGCAGCGAGCTGGTTCTTCCAGAAGTAGCCGATCTGCTCGGCCATGTTGCGGTAGGACCGGACCCGGTGGAGCACCTGCTGATAGAACGCGGAGCGATAGCGCGGGTCGAGCTTCGCGGAGACGCCCTCGAGAATCCTCACCAGTTCGTTGGACTCGTTGATGTAGCGCTGGAGCTCATCGCCGTCGGAGGTAGCGCTGAACGGGAAGACCTGACCGGCGTGGATCCTTCCTGAGTTCGCGTTGGACGAGTTGATCTCCCCCCAGAACTCAGCGCGCTTGGTGTTCTCGAGCGCGTCGAACCTTTTCAGCGCGTCGGCGACCACGGCAGCGTTGTTGCCCCTCAGCCGGAAGTCTCGCTGCACGTGCTCGGTGAGGAACCTGCTCCCGATGGTCGTGTCGTCATAGCCCTGGACGTCCCACGCGAGCTTGGCGAACAGGTCGAGCTTGATCTCGCCGGGCTTGATGTCCCCGACGTTGAGGATCCAGTAGCGCCCCGCACCGGAATTCCACGCCCGACGCAGCTGCTGCACCATCAAGGACATCGGCGTCGAGTTCAGCCACAGGTAGCTCTTCGGCTCACCCCAGTAGGAGACGTGGTAGTAGACGCCGTTCCCGCCGGACCGGGCGGCTTCGGTCCGCGTGGGCACCTGCCGCAGATAGCCCTGGTTGTCCTCGGCCCACATCAGGGTCACGTCGGCGGGGATGTGGTCCTTCAGCCCGGCGTTGTAGAGATCGTTCATCTCCTTGTAGGGGATGAACACCTGCGGCACAGCGTCGGCGCTGCCGTAGACCGCTGCGATCAGCCTGCGCTGCTCGCGAATGACGTCGGCCTCCATCTCGACCTTGTCCTTGAACCCGTACGGGTTACCGGGGGTGAACACCGGATCGCTGTCGTGCACGCCGCGGATACCCAGGGCAAGAATGTTCTCGAAGTCGGCGTTGGCGACCACCCGCTGGCGCCAGTACTCCAGGATCGCGGGCTTGTTGATCGAATAGTCGAAGGCCGCCACGGCGTCCGCGCCCTTGATGTGGAGCGCGTCCTTGTTGCGGTCGTACCACTGTCGCCACTCGCCCTCGTTGTTGCGCAGCATCAGCTCCGCGTGAGACGACGATGCGACCACACCGAACACTGCCGCCTCGCGCGCGTTGATCGGTGTCCCCGTGTCGTACCTCCCGGTGTCGGTGACCGCGTTGAACGCCCTCGAGGCCAGGTGCATCGCCGGCCACAGCGTGTTCAGCCTCAGCCGCAGCATCAGCTCGAAGACGTGCCGGTAAAAGTTGACATCAGGCGTGCCGTTGCCGGTGGGGAACTTCCTCTTCGCCCACGCGACGGTGCGTTCCTCATCGTTGATGAAGAATCCGCGGTACTTGACGTCCGGCCCGTCGTCGACCCGGGTCTTGCCCTTGACGTCGATGTCGTCGCGCTGCTTGACCGGCACGTCGCTGTACCAGTACCACGGAGAGACGCCGATCTCCTCGGAGATCGAGTAGATCCCGTAGATCGTCCCGCGGGCATCGCTGCCGGCGATCACCAATGCGTTGTCGACCCCGGGGACCGGGTTCTTGATGGTCTTGGTCGCGTACGCCTCCCACTTGCCCTTGATCCCGGCGGCCTCGTCGAACTTGCCGGCCGCGACGATCTCGTCGACCAGCCGGCTCTGACCGATCTGGCCGACGATGATCGCGTTCTGCTGACCCGCGGCCTCGGTCAGCAGGGCCGGCAGCTTGCTCCGGTCGGCCTTCGCCAACCGCGCCTCCTTGGCCGACTCGTCGTCGACGAACAGGGCCTGCACCTCACCGGGATCGATCGCCCCGGTCACCATGGCGACGTCCTGCCGCAGGTCCTGAACCGCGCGGCGCACCTGCGTGTAGTCCCGATCGGCGTGATCGCCGCCGTAGGACGGGTCGATCAGGATCGGCGAGGTCGTGTGACCGTTGAAGATGGTGAAGCCACCCGACGATGCGTGCGCCGGCGTCACCTCCACCGACGTCAGGGACGCGGCCAGCACAACGCCGGTCACGACAGCCGCGGACCACCGCCTCGCCCGACCCGCGAAACTGCGCTCGTCGTGCTGCACACCTCGACCTCTTAGCCCGGGCTGCGACATCCCTCGCTCCTCTCGTCCGACACGGTCACCGTGCGGCCGGCACGGTCGCAACCTAGGAACCAGGCGACAACTTCTGCAAGGTGTTGCCAGAATTGCCATCGTCGTGGCTAGATGCGTTCGTGGAGCCCACCATCTTCGACGTCGCGCAAGCTGCCGGCGTAGCCGCGTCGACGGTCTCCCGGGCGTTCAACAAGCCCGGCCGGGTCAACGAAGCGACGCGACAGCGGATAGTCGCTGCCGCCGCACAGCTCGGCTACCAGCACAGACCGCAGAACCGCGCACTTCCGGGTCCACGCCACCGCACCATCGCCATGGTGCTGTCCGACATCACCAATCCCCACTTCTTCGAACTGATCCGCGGCGCGGAGCAGCGCGCGAAGGCGTCCGACGTCACTCTCGTGATCGTCAACGCCGAGGAATCCCGGCGCATCGAGGAAAACCAGATCCGCGACCTGGCCGCCGGCGTGGACGGGTTCCTGCTGGCCTCCAGCCGACTCCACGACGAGGTCCTGCGCGACCTCGCCAAACTGCACCGGATCGTCCTGTTCAACCGAGAGCTGCCCGGGTTGACCAGCGTCACGTTCGACACCGCCGCCGGCTGTCAGCAGATCCTGGAACACCTGGCCTCGCTCGGGCACCAGAGCTTCACCTACTGCGCCGGGCCACCCAGCTCCTGGATGGGTGCGGCGCGCTGGGCGGCACTGAGCGCCGGGGCCGAAGCGCACGGTCTGACGGCACACCGGATCGGTCCGTACACCCCCAACGTCGCCAACGGCGGGGCCGCCGCCGACGGAGCACTACGCACCGATGTGACGGCGGTCGTAGCCCACAACGACCTCCTGGCGATCGGCATCATCCGACGCCTCACCCAGCGCGGTGTTCGCGTCCCGGCCGACATCAGCGTGATCGGCTTCGACGACATCTTCGCCGCCGACTTCGTCCATCCCTCGTTGACCACCCTGGCTGGGCCCGGCTCGCACGCCGGTCGGCTCGCGGTAGAGCTCGTGATCGAGCAGTTCGCCGCACGACAGGGCGACGGCGAGGCGATCCGCCTGCCGACCGAGCTGGTGCTTCGCGAGTCGTCCGGCCCAGCGGAACACCGCGCCTGAGCAGCGCGGGCGCCGGCGCGGCGAACGCGACAAGCGCCTGCCGACCACCAATGCCAACGGAAACCTCGACGCCTTCCTCGACGTGGCCGTACCAGAAAGGCAAGCCGGCCTCCTGATGACCGTGCGGCAGCTGGGTGACCACCAGCCCGACCAGTGCCGCGCGGGCCCCGCGAGCATGCTCGCGAAGTCCGCTGCGTGGTCGGGGGTGGGTGGCCGGATCCGGCCGAGTTCGCCGGCAAGGGTTGTAGCCGCCACCGGTGCCTTTGTAGCGTGACCCGGGTCCTTGAACCGATTCACGTTCGCCCCGAACCGCGAGGCATCGTCCCCGCCCCGAGGAGAGGCGCACAGTTGACATCCTCCCGGCCCTGAAAGGGGCTGGGATTCTCACGGTCGCCCGTGAGGTTTCCTGTTTCATCGCCGACTGCCTTTCCGGGAGGTTTCCCTTGAGGTCTTACATCAGCTCCGCAGGCGTTTTACCTCTCCGCCAGCCCGGCGGCGAGAATGTTCTTAGCAGCGTTGATGTCCCGGTCGTGCTCGGCCCCGCAACCCGGGCACGTCCAGGCGCGCACGTTGAGGGCGAGGGTGGTGTTGATCCGCCCGCACCCGGAGCAGGTTTTGGACGAGGGCAGCCACCGGTCGACGGGGATCACCTCACGCCCGTACCAGGTGGCCTTGTACTCCAGCAGGCTGCGGAACTGACCCCAGGCCGCGTCGGAGATGACACGAGCGAGGCGGCGGTTGCGGAGCATGTTCCGCACGCTGAGGTCTTCGATCGCGACCGTTTGAGTCTCACGGACGAGTCGAGTGGTCAGCTTGTGCAGATGGTCCCGCCGCCGGTCGGCGACACGGGCATGAATCCGGGCCACCGTCATCCGAGCCTTGGCCCGGTTGTTGGAGCCGTCCTGTTTGCGGGCCAGGTTCCGCTGCGCCTTGGCCAGCTTGCGCCGGTCGACCTGCCCGTACCGCAGGTTGGCCACCTTGCCTTCCTCGTCGCTGATTCCGGGAATCGGGTGGGACAGGGTGAGCAGACTGGTGATGCCCGCATCCACACCAACCTCCGCCGCTGCGGGCGGCAGCGGCTTCACGGCCGGGTCCTCCACGAGCAGGGACACGAACCAGCGGCCGGCAGCGTCACGGGACACGGTGACCGTGGACGGTTCCGCCCCTTCGGGCAGGGGCCGCGACCACACGATGTTCAGCGGGGCGTTCATCTTCGCCAGGGTGAGCTGACCGTCACGCCACCGGAAGGCGGAGCGGGTGTATTCGGCCGACGCCCGGGACTTGCGCTTGGACTTGAACCTCGGATACCGGGACCGCTTGTCCCAGAACGCCACGAACCCGGCCTGCAGATGCCGCAGCGTCTGCTGCAACGGCACCGACGACACCTCATTCAGAAACGCCAACTCCTCGGTGCGCTTCCACTCGGTCAGCCACGCCGACGACTGCACATAGGTGGTGCGCCGGCGGTCAACCGCCCACGCCCGGGTCCGCACCTCCAACGCCCGGTTGTAGACCAGACGCACACACCCGAACGTCCGGGACAACTGTTCGGCCTGTTCAGGAGACGGATAAAAGCGGTACTTGTACGCCCGCTTCACCACCTCACCCACGCCCCACATTTTACCGTCCACGTAAGACATTCATCCGAAGGGAGGAGGCGTTTCCTCCCGGCCCTGAACGGCCGGGTTTCCACGCCGCAGATCCGATGACCGAAGAACGCAGAATCAGCCGACGCACTGTCCTGCGGGGAGCCGGCGCGCTCGCCGCCGCTCCGTTGATGGCCCAGGTCCTCGCCGCGGAGGCCGCAGCGGCGCAGGCGGCCCCGCAGCCCGGACCGGGCATCGACCGGCGGGCGGTGGTCTCCCGCCACCCGGTCGTCCGGTACGCCAGCGACCGGGAACTGCCCGTCCAGGTGGGCAACGGCCGGTTCGCCTTCGGCGCCGACGTCACCGGCCTGCAGACGTTCGTCCCGTTCTCCACCCTGTCCGACTGGGGCTGGCACAGCGACGCCCTGCCGCCGGGGAAGACCATCGCCGACTACAAGGGCACGGTCTGGGACACCTACGGCCGGCCGGTCTACTACTGGACCGACGACAAGAACGAGCCGGAGCTGCACAACTGGCTGCGTGGCAACCCGCACCGGATCAACCTGGGCCGGATCGGCCTGCGCCTGCTCAGGGCCGACGGCACCGAGGCCACCGAGGCCGACCTCACCGACACGGTGCAGCGGCTGGACACCTGGACCGGGGTGCTGCACAGCAGCTTCCGGCTGGACGGGCATCCGGTCACCGTGGAGACCTCCTGCCACCCCGGCATCGACGCGGTCGGCGTCCGGATCACCTCGCCCCTGGTGGCGCTCGGCCGGCTCACGGCGTTCCTCGACTTCCCCTACGCGACCGCCGCCGGGCAGGACAAGTTCTCCGCCCCGTACGTCGGCTTCTGGGACCGGCCGCAGGCACACACCACCACCCTGTCCTCCCGCGGCGCCGCTGGCGCGGTGATCGCGCACGTCCTGGACGAGACCGAGTACCAGGTCGCACTCGCCTTCACCGCCGGCGCGACGGTGACCCGGGAGGACCCGGCGCGGCACCGCTACCGGATCACCGGCGGGCGCTCCGAGCGGCTCGACCTCACCTGCCACTTCGCACCGGAGGTGGACCGGGCGGCCCCACCAGCCGCAGAGGTGTCGGCGCAGAGCGCGTCCTGGTGGCCCCGCTTCTGGCAGACGGGAGGGGCGGTCGACCTGTCCGGCAGCAGCGATCCCCGGTGGCGGGAACTGGAGCGGCGGATCGTGCTCAGCCAGTACCACCTGGCCGTCAACGAGGCGGGCAATGAGCCGCCGCAGGAGTCGGGCCTGGTGAACAACGGCTGGTACGGGAAGTTCCACATGGAGATGTACTGGTGGCACGCCGCGCACTACGCGCTCTGGGACCGGTGGCCGCTGCTGGACCGCAGCACCGAAATCTACTCCCGGTTCCTGCCGCGCGCCCGGCAGCTCGCCGCCGAGCAGGGTTTCCGGGGCGCCCGGTGGCCGAAGATGACCACTGCTGTCGGTGACGCGACCGGACGCGAGTCGCCGAACGTGCCGACCGCCCTGCTGCTCTGGCAGCAGCCGCACCCAATCTTCCTGGCCGAACTCGACTACCAGGCCCACCCGATCCGCCGGACGCTGCTCAAGTGGCAGACGGTGATCTTCGATAGCGCCGAGTTCATGGCGTCGTTCGCCCACGATGACGGCACCGGCCGCTACGTGCTAGGGCCGCCGCTGATGTGCGCCAACGAGCGCAACCCCGCCGGGGCCACCACGAACCCGACCTTTGAGCTGTCGTACTGGCGGTTCGGGCTTCGGATCGCCCAGCAGTGGCGCGAACGCCTGGGTTTGGGCCGCGACGCGCGCTGGGACGACGTGCTCACCCGGCTGGCGCCGCTGCCGGTGCAGGACGGCCGGTACGTGCTCTACGAGGGTGTGCCGGACATGTGGACCCGGTTCAACACCAACCACCCCGACCCGGTCGCCCCGTACGGCATGCTGCCCGGCGACGGCGTGGATGTCGAGACGATGCGCGCGACCACCGCCAAGGTGTACGAGACGTGGCCGGTGACCGACCTGTACAGCTGGGACTTCCCGCTGCTGGCGATGAACGCCGCCCGCCTCGGGGACCCTGTACGGGCGGTGGACTTCCTGCTGCATGAGCGGCTCGGATTCACCGACACCGGGCTGCCGGCCAGTGGCAAGAAGGGGGTCCCTTCGCCATACTTCCCGGCCGCGGGCGGGCTGCTGTACGCGATCGCGATGATGTGCGCGGGCTGGGGTGACTCCCCAGACGTGCCGGGCGGGGCGACCGGGGTCGCCGGTGCCGACGGCACCGCACCCGGATTCCCGGAGGGCTGGGTGGTCCGGTGGGAGGGGCTTGCCCCGGCGTTGTGACGGACGGAACGGGGCGGGTGGCCGGCTTCGCCGGTCACCCGCCCCGTTGTTGATTCCTCGATCGCCGGGCCCACTGCCCGCAGGTGTTCCCGGAAGGTCAGCGCCGATTCTCGGCCCGGGCGGCCAGATGTGCCCCGAGGCCGATCTGGGCGCGCGGCGGCTCCCCGGCACACCTCCGGTCGGCCCGCCGTCGCTCCGCGTCCCTGATCGACTCGGCGAGGTCGAACACCTCCCCCACCCGGTCGGCCCGGCACAACAGCGCGCCGTCCTCGTCGGCCAGCGCAACGTCGCCGGCGTCGACCGTTCACAGCCCACCCGTGCAGAGGTCAGAGCGCCCGCGGGCCGGGGTCGAGGCGCAGTGGGGCCGGTCGCCCGAATGTCGACGATGTCCCGGACGTGGGCGGTGGTCAGGTCGGCGAACCGCCGACGCAGCATCTGCGGGATCGAGCTTCGAGGACGAGGCGTCGCCTGGCCGCACGGATAGGGGCGCGAGACCATTCTCCCGGGGTGGCCGCGCGGTTCGCTGCGGCCACCCGGGGAGAATGGTCAGGGACTTCAAGGGGTGCCTGCATCCGCGGCCACGTGGTAGACGATCGTGTTGAGGTTGATTCCGTTGAACAGGTTCAGCGCGACCTAGCCTCGGCCCTTCGTTAAGGGCTGTCCA
>NZ_LWLS01000099.1 GCF_001905095.1 Micromonospora sp. CB01531 | reverse complement strand
GCTGGTCCGGGAGTTCCCGACGGTCACGTTCGAGCGGTATTGCGACGATGCGGTGATTCACTGCGGTAGCGAGGAACAGGCCCGCCAGGTGCGCGACGCCCTCGCTCAGCGATTGGCGCAGGTCGGTTTGGAGCTACACCCGGACAAGACGCGCATCGTCTACTGCAAGGACGCCGACCGGCGTGGCGATCATGAGGTCACGTCGTTTCACGTTCCTGGGGTACACGTTTCGGCCTCGGCTGGCCCGTAACAAGTGGGGGAAGAACTTCGTGAACTTCCTGCCCGCGGTCAGCAAGGACGCGATCAAGGCGATGGGTCGGGAGATCCGTTCCTGGCACATCGCCCGCCGCAGTGACAAGTCCCTCGGCGACCTGGCACGCATGTTCAACAGCATCGTGCAAGGCTGGATCAACTACTACGGGCGCTTCTACAAGTCCATGTTGTATCCCCTCCTACGGCGCATCAACGAACACCTGGTGCGCTGGGCCATGCGCAAATACAAACGGCTACGCCGACGCGAAACGCGGGTGCGACAGCTGCTGGCGGAAGCCTCCCGAAGGTCCCCACGACTGTTCGCCCACTGGCGCATCGGCCTCAAACCTGACGGCTGGACGATGGGAGCCCGGTGAGCTGAGAGGCTCCCGCCGGGTTCTGCGAGCGGCGGGGGGTGAAATTCCCCCCGCCGACTCTCCTGTTGGTGATGTGCAAGTCCAGCGAGCAAGCCGACGCCGCCCTGCAGCGGCTGCGGCAGTTGCTGGCCGATCTCGGCCTGGAGCCGAAGGAGGCCAAGACCAGGATCGTGCACTTGCAGGCTGGTGGGGAGGGCGTGGACTTCCTCGGCTTCCACCACCGCCTGGTGCGGTCCCGGCCTCGCGACGGGCGACGCCCGTTCACGTTCCTCGCCCGCTGGCCCGCGGACAAGGCCATGCAGCATGCCCGTGACCGGATCCGGGACCTGACCGCCCGGCGCAGGCTGCTGCTGCCTGTTGAAGCAATCGTGCAGGACGTCAACCAGTTCCTGCGCGGCTGGACCGGCTACTTCAAGTACGGTCACTCCGCCGAGCGCTTCAGCAAGATCAGGTACTACGTGCGGATGCGGATCGCGTTGTGGTTGAGCAAACGCCATCGCCGCAGCCGACACTTCGGCCGTTGGGCGCTGCTGAACTTCACGCCCAACGAGTTCGGCCTGATCAGGCTCTACGGAATCGTCGTGCAACCCAGGGCCGGCAAGCCCTGGCGGGACAAGCCGAATGCCGGCGGTGAACGACGTCGGTAAGCCGTGTGCGGGAGAACCGCACGCACGGTTTAACGGGCGGGAGTTGGAAACGGAGCACGTCAAGGCCAGGGTCACAGCAGTGGGACAACCTCACGGGAAACCGCAGGAACACGAAGGCTGCTGGACCTACCGCAATGGCACGCCACCGCGCCAGCTCCCGACCCTCCATCCTGGGTAGCGGTTGGCTTCGACGTGGTGCAGTACAAGGATGGCTTGCACGATCGCGGTGGCGCGGCGTGGGCAGCAGCGTAGCTTGGCCAGGATCTTCCAAATCTTGAGGATGGCGATCGCCCGTTCGCCGCGGGCGCGGACTTTCGCGTGCGCCCGGTTCACGGCCTTCTGCCGGCGTGACAGCTTCGGCCGATCACGGCGCCGCTTGAACGGGGTCCGCACGCTGCCGCGGGCACCTTGGTAGCCCTTGTCCGCGAAGGTCATTACGTCTGCGCGGCTCAGCGCTTCGATGATGCCGTGGGTAGGTGTCGGCGTTACGCAGATGAGCGAGAGCAAGCAATGCCTGCCGTCCCGCACCGAGGCGCCGCCAGCGGGATCGATGCTGCTTACGGTAGCTGCGGATGCGGTCGGCGAGGTGGTTCAGGGTGCGGCTGGACAACGTGATCGTGGACGGGGGTAAGACAGCACAGGCGAGGCTCCCGGTCGGGGCATCGGGTTTTGATCGACTGCTGTCTTACCTGGAGCCTCCTCCTTATCGATGTTTGATCAACCTGCACCTGCCCTGAGCTGCACGATCAGCTTGGAAAGGCTCTATGAAGCGTCAGCCTCGCGGGAGCTGCGCAATGCGCCGACGGCCACCAGTCCCGCACCGGCGAGCGCGATTGCCGCCTCTATGGCCCGAGATACCTGAGGAAAGTCTTCCGTTGGCGTGCTCACCATCACTCCTAGCGTCAGGACGACGCCGTCGGCAGGTTCGGCTAGGTTCCACCAGCCTGACCACACCCCGGCGAGATCCGAGTAGGCGCGAGCCGCTCCGAGTGACAGCAGGAACAACCCCACCGGGAGCAGCCAACGCCGGTCGGCCCGCCACCCTGACAGCGCGAGTGCCCCCATGGCCACGAGGGCAGCGAGCAGCGCTGGCCACACCGCCCCGAGCAGGTCGATCAGCGGATAACGGCCGAACTCCCGCGCGGCGCTCAGCCCGAACCAGGCGAGTAGGAGCAGCGCGAGGACTGTCGTCGCGACACCCCGCCGCCTGCCGCGTGACGGTAACGCCAACGCACCGGCCGCGAGACAGAGAACGCCAAGCGCCAGACCCAGCGCGGCGAGCCTCTCCCGGTCGATCATCTCCTGCCAACGCGCCAACATGGACGTCTTCGCTACCCCTTGGCCGTATGTCAGCCAGCCTGCTTCATCGACCTGCTCCTGGTACCAGAACAGTCTTACCGCCGCGACCACGGCAAGTAGCCCGATACCGGCGGCGACGGCCCACCTCACGCGGCGCACACCCCGGCTCGCCAGCACGTAGCCGAGCAGTGCGAGCAGCATGACCAGGCCGAACTGCAGCGACGCGGCTGGCATGGCGAGCAGCGCCGCCGCAACCGAGAGCAGACCAGCCGCGACGGATGCAACGAGCAGACCGAACGAAAGACGCATGGCCAAGATCGTGACACATGCGCCGGGCGAGCGGTCCGCATCTGGTCCGCAAGAGGCCGACGCGCAGCGGGGGAGTGGTGTGAGATGTCAAAGGTGTTTCCGCTGCTAGACCGCCATGTGCCCATGCCCGCGGGACGGGCAGTTTGATCTCGTAAATGCGTAGGTCATCTCAGCCATAAGTCCAGCGCGCACTTGCGCCGTGAGGACCACCTCGTCGCAACTGTTGACGATCGCTTGCCTGCTGCGGCCTCCAAGGTGATCGTCTCCGTATCATCCAAGTCAACGTGGATCGGTCGGCTGCTCTGCCGGTCCAGACGAACCCGAACCACGTACGGTCCCGGCGCTACGACGAAGCTCTGACTGGCACCGCGCTCCAAGCTCCCGATGATCTCCCCGTCGATTTCGATCATCATTTGCCGAGATATCGCAACGTCAAAGGCTCGACGGAACGTGATGACCGGCATGAGTCGTGCACCCCTTATTAGAAGGCTGTACAGCCATCCGTACAGCCAAGACCGCCGCCAAGCGCCGACACTGACGGACGACGACGGACGGCATAACCAGGGACATCGTCACCCGACCAGCCATCCGCGATCTTCTTCTAAACTCCGGGCGGCTCGGTCCGCCGGCGCTTGACAGCCGACATTGAGACCTCACGGGTTATGAACGTTCGCCGAGCGTGCCAGTTTGCGCTGAACGGCCCGGAGGAGAAAGATCGTCTCTTCGTCTGATAGGCCGGTCGTGGTCGACCAATCACAACCGGATCCGAAAATGTCGCTGGCAAAAACTACCTCAGTGGCTATCAGGACACGTCGCCAGTCACGACGGCTAAGCGGCGCTTCAGCGCGGATCGACGCGTGCAAAGGACCGGCCTGCGCATAGAAATCCTCGACCCCCTCGAAGCCCATGGCGACCGCCAACGCCTCAGTGCTATGAGCCGGCCCGCCCCACTCCATGAGCCCCCGGGCGAGTAGGTGGCGTTCAGCTTCCGTGAGGTCGACCATGACCAGGTCGCCGAGAGCCGCGGCTGGCTGACCTGGTTGCGCGTCCGCTCCGTCCATGCGTCGATCGTGCCAGCCTGCGAGCAGGTGCGGGCCATCCCACCACACCGCGCGCACCTGCTCTGCCACCGTCGCCCGGTCATCGCCTTGGCGCTCGATGGCACTCGGCCCCACGCTCTCCAGCTTCGACGGTGGTCGGGCTGAGCTGGTCATCTCGTCGCGGTAGTCGCGCCACTGCTGGCGCAGCTCGTCGTGGCGGGGCTCAGCGAGTACCCGCGACAGGCCCAGCTCCTCACCGGCGCTGAGCTTCAGGAGCCAGACCGTGGCTGCCGCCTCTGGCGTCGCCTCGCCGCGCTCGGCTTCCAACTGCTTCCGCACGGCCCATGATGCGGCCATGACGGCTGACCTTGCCCGTCGGCCAGCCAGGCTGGTTCCATTTGGTGGTGGCTAGCGCGCCGTGTGACCTGGGTAACAGCCGTTCATGGGGTGCGGGACCGTCTCGTCTCTGTTGGTGAGCACGAACGAACGGAGACGTCATGAAGATCTTCATCGCCGGAGCGTCGGGCGCGATCGGCAGCCACCTGGCTACCCAGCTCGTGGCACGCGGCCACGAGGTCGTCGGCACCACCCGCTCGGCCGCCAAGACCGGCGCTTTGCGCGCGCTGGGCGTCGAACCGGTCATCGTCGACGCGCTCGACCCCGAGTCGGTGGCCGATGCCGTGGCCAAGGCCGAGCCGGAGGTGATCGTGCATCAGCTGACCGCGCTGAGTGGACCGGCGGACTTTCGGCACGCCAAGCAGATGGCGGCCGCCACCAACCGGCTGCGCACCGAGGGCACTGACCACCTGCTGGCCGCAGCGCGTGCCGTCGGGGTGCGCAAGTTCGTAGCGCAGAGCAACGCGATGTGGATGGAACGCACCGACGGGCCGGTCGCTGAGGAAGACGGCCGGATCGAGCCGAACCCGCCCGCTGATGCCGAGGAGGCCGTAGCCGCACTGCGCCACGTGGAGACCGCGGTGACCGGTATTACCTGGGCCGAGGGCATCGCGCTTCGCTACGGATGTTTTTATGGTCCGGGGACCGGAATCGAGGCCGCACCGGATGCCGTCATGGCCGTGCAGATCCACGCGCGGAAGTTCCCGATCGTCGGCAGCGGTGCTGGGGTGTGGTCGCTAGTGCACATCGCCGATGCCGCGTCGGCCACGGTCTCGGCCATCGAACACGGCAGGCGCGGTATCTACCATGTCGCTGACGACGATCCGGCACCGGTCCGTGAATGGCTGCCTTACCTTGCCCGCGCGCTCGGTGCCAAGCCTCCCCGCCGCTTCCCGGCGTGGCTTGTCCGCTTGCTGGCCGGCGAGGCGCCGGTGAACCTGATGACCCAGGCTCGCGGGATCTCCAGCGAGAAGGCCAAACGCGAACTGGGCTGGACGCTGCAATACCCGAGCTGGCGCAAGGGTTTCATCGAGGGGCTGGGCTGACCGGTGTCATCCGCTGATCTCTACGGCGAGCTGCGCCCGCGGGCGTTTGCCATCGCGTATCAGATGCTCGGCAGCGTGAGCGAGGCCGAAGACGTGGTGCAGGAGGCGTTCTTGCGGACGCATCAGACCCTGCGGCGCGACGAGGCGATCAGCTCGCCGCGGGCGTACATCGCCACGCTGGTCACCCGGCTGTCCATCGATCAGCTCCGCTCGGCCCGGGCGCGGCGGGAGCGGTATGTCGGGGAGTGGCTGCCCGAGCCGTTGGTCACTGGTCCGTCACCCGCGGACCACGCGGAGACCGCTGATTCGCTGTCGCTGGCGTTCCTCGTCCTCCTGGAGACCCTTTCGCCGCGGCAGCGGGCCGCGTTCCTGCTGCGCGAGGTATTCGACTATCCGTACGCCGAGGTCGCCGACATCATCGGCACCGACGTCGACAGCACCCGACACCTGGTGGCGAAGGCTCGCGCCCACGTCCAGGAGCGTCGGCCGCGGTACCACGCATCTCGGCAGCAGCGAGAAGAGCTGGCCCAGCGCTTCTTCGCCGCCGCCGAGCAGGGCGACCTGCGGGCGTTGGAGGCACTGCTGGCCCAGGACGTGGTTCTGCACGGCGATGGTGGCGGGAAGGTCCCCGCGCTGGCGCGGCCGGTCAACGGCCGGAATCGTGTGGCACGGCACCTGGTGACCGCGATGTCCGTGGTGGCACCGCACGGTGGCGTGCGCATCCAGATCGCCGAGGTCAACGGCCTGCCCGGCGCCATGATGTTCGACTCGCAGGACCGGCTCTTCGGTGTGCTGGGACTCGACATCGCCGACGGTGAGATCCAGGCGATCCACTCCATCGTCAACCCCGACAAGCTGCGCCACCTCGACTCGGTCAGCGACCTCGGTGCTCAGATCCGCGCAGCCCGCCGATCCGGCAGCGACACCTGAACCATTGATGACGCCGGCGCCACGACCCCGAGACGGACGTGCCGCATGACGGCTCATCACCGGACCCGACGATGCCCCTCACACGGATCCGATCGCCACTCCGGCTTCAAGACCGGAGCCCCCTCCAACCCCGCAAGGAGAAACCCCATGAACCTGACTCTGTGGATCATCGCCGCACTGCTGTCCGCTGCCTTCCTCGCCGGCGGCGCCATCAAGCTGACCCAGCCCAAGCAGAAGCTGGCCGCCGCCCCCAGCGGGGGATGGGTCGAGGACTTCAGCGCCGGTGCCGTCAAGGCCATCGGAGCCCTCGAGGCCCTGGCCGCGGTGGGCCTAGTCCTGCCCGCCGCCATCGGCATCGCGCCGATTCTTGTGCCGCTGGCCGCTGTCGGTCTGGCGTTGATGATGGCCGGTGCGATGATCACGCACCTCCGCCGCCACGAGACGAAGGTGATCGTGGTGAACCTGGCCTATCTCGCCCTGGCCGCCTTCGTAGCGTGGGGCCGCTTCGGCCCCGAGTCCTTCACCAGCTGACCGGGCGCGGCGTCCGGCCACACCGAATTGCCCCTCGACTCGGGCGAGGGGGCCATTCGACGCCCACGCCACCGGCGCCACCCGGCCCGAGCGGGTCGCCCTCAGCTCAGGCTAACCGATTTGATTATCGATGATCAGTGATCATAGATTGGCCTGTGTGGAATGTTTTCGGCTTTCCAGGGCCGGGAAGCGTGTCGGTGTTCACCCCGTGCACGTTTGGGTTGGCTCGGGGAGGGTTCCGGTGGTGTGGGTCGGCGGTAGGGCCGGTTTTTGTGGATCGGTGTTGAGGCGTTGAGTCGGTGAGCGGGAAGCTGCGGCTGGCCGAGGGTGAGGCGGCCCGGACCGCGTGTGCCCGCGGTGTGCTGCGCGCGGGGGTGGACGAGGGGACCGGTGAGGTCCTGTCGCAGGCGGTGCTTGCGCAGCGGGTCGGCTGGTGTGCCGATCTGGTGGCGGGGATGGTCTCCGCGTTGTTGGCGGAGCGTTGGAACGCGGGCGATGTGGAGGTGCTCGCCTCCGGTGTGGACGCCGGCGGCCGGAAGCTTCCGTCGAACGCGTGGATGGCGCTGCGGCGCTTGGGCTGGACGGTCGCCCCGCCTGGGGGTGTGAGGGTCAATGATCGGGTCGTGCGGATGGCGCAGGAGCAGGCGGGGCGTGCGCTGCGTTCGGCGGCGTGGCGTGCCGAGGTGACGGCCGGGGTCCTGACGGCCTGGCCGGCTGATCCGCGTAAGCGCACCCCCGCCGAGTGGGATCAGGTGCGGGCCTCGATCCCCGGCGGGCAGCATCTGCCGTCGAGTGTCATCAAGGGCCGCACCCGGCAGATCGTCACGTTCGTCAAGGCCAATGGTCGCCTGCCGGTGGACGTGTTCGAACTCGAAGGCGTCCCGAGGATTCCGCGGATGTTGCTGTTGGCCGCGTGTGATCGGCAGCAGGCCACCATCGAGCGCAGCGACACCGACCCGGCGAGAGCGCTGCTGCGGCTGCAGCTGCCCGCCCGTCCGGATCCGCGAGGGTATCGGGACTGGACGTGGGTCGAGTGCCGGATCACGTTGCCGCCTACGGTTCCCGCCACGGCGGTGCTGCACCTGCCCACCCTCCGCCTCACCGACGGGACGGTGCGTGCCGACATGGCATACACGCACGCCGTGCCGAAAGCCCGGGCCACCGGTCACTCGGTGGCGCTTGGCGTGGATTGGGGCCTCAACACTCTCCTCAGCGCCGGAGCCCTGCGACTGCATGACACCGGGCGGATCACGGCGTTGGGGGCTGGTGGACAGTTCCGCGCCGCTGGGGTCCTGGCCAAGCAGCACCGCCTGCGCCGCCTGTCAGAGCGGCTGCATGCGAAGGCCGACCAGTACGCGCGGCTGCTCGGCGGCCGCCCCGACGAGCATCTGAGCGCGAAACAGGAGGTGCTGGCCGGCGAGATCCGCCACGTGTCCGCCCGCCGCGCGAACCTGAACGACGCGCTCGCGTGGGCTGCCGCCCGCTGGGCCGTCGACCAGGCGATCGCCGCCCGGGCGTCCGTCATCTATCTGGAAGACCTGCGGTCGATGGAAGCCAAGGGCATGGGCGCCACCGGCAACACCCGCTTGTCCCAGCAGGTCCGCGGAAAGATCAGCGACCGGATGCGGCACCTCGCCGCCGAGCACGGTATCGCCGTGGTCACCGTCACCGCCCGCAACACCTCCAAGCACTGCCCGCAATGTTTGACCCCGCTACAGCACCGTAAAGCCCCCGACAAGCGGACCGTCGCGGGCTGGAAGTGGGCCATCTGCCCCAACCAGTCCTGCCGCTGGCAGGGCGACCGTGACCACGGCGCATGGCGGCGGATCGCCGCCCGCGGCCTCACCCATCAGGGCAAGACCGTCATCGACAAGACCAGCGGGCAGATGGTGATCCGCTCGGTCGTGGACACGCGCGAAGCCGCAGCCGTTGTCACCCCGAGCACCTTCAAGACCAGTCGGAGGGATCGGTCGAAGACCGGCCCCACCCGGCCCCGCACCTCACGCCCCGCGCCCAGGCGACGCAGGGCACCCTCCCCCACCCGGCCCCACAGCCGAGCGGGAAAGCGTCCGGAGGGACACGCACCAACGGACCGGCCGAGGCTGCCCCGCGCAGCCCACCGACACCAGAGCGTGAACACGATCAGCACACCCACCACCACCGGCCACCGGCCCCGAGGAGCCGCACTGGGCGCGGGATTCCATCTCCACGTCCATGCATCTCCACCACGGTGGGAAACGATCCCGGAAACCCCATCCGACTCAGGATCGCTAAGCTGATCAGGGACGCTTCGTGATCATCATGCGTTCGTGACCATCGACGAGCCTGACGGCCTGGGGCGTAAGTTGCATGGCCCGCTCATCGTCGTCCGCGAGCTGACTCGCGCCTATGAGCGCCACGACTTCCGGACAAGTAGCCGAGATGAGGGCGCCGGGCCTCCCGGGCGCGCGACAGGTGCATCGGGCGTGGGATAACGGTCTAGCATCGAGCGGTGAATTCGTCCCTTGACACGTTGCCGAAGATCGGCGCGCCAGCGACGCGGGCGCTGAACGCCGCCGGCTACACCGCGCTACGCCAGCTCGCGGGTGTGCCACGCGCAGAGCTTGCCAGGTTGCACGGCATGGGGCCGAAAGCATTGGACATCATCGAGGCCGCCCTCGAACAGCACAATCTGCGGCTGAGCTGACGTCGGCCTGACGCGACGCGCCAAGTCCCGTTGCCAGTGGGCGAGGGTCAGGCGTTGGCGTACTGGGCGGCGACGTCGAGGATCCAGGTGATGCCGAAGCGGTCGGTCAGCATCCCGAACGCCGGCGCCCACTGCGCCGGGCCGTACGCCTCGACGACGGTGGCGCCATCGGCCAGCTTCTCCCACAGCGCGCCGACCTCTTCGACGGTCTCGCCGCGGACGGACAGGAAGAACGGCTCGCCGGTCAGCGTCATGCCGTTCTCGCGCCGGGTGGAGGGCGCCGGCGCGATGCCGGCTCCGGCCTGGCTGGGCACGTCGTAGGCCATGACGTGGAAGCCGTCGTCGGCCGAGACCTGGCCCCAGACGACCTTGCTGGCGTCGGGCAGGTCCTTCGGCATCCCGAAGTCGCCGTACGTGATGACCATGATCTCGCCGCCGAACACCGAGTGGTAGAACTCCAGCGCCTGCATCATGGCTGAACATTCCAGGACGCGGCCAACGAACCGCGCACGAGAGAGGCGTCCTAACTCGGCGGGCCGCCGAGCATGGCGGCCCGCAACAGCGCGTCTCGCAGCCACAGTGGCCGCAGGCGGGTCAGTCCGGCCGCCGCGCCGGCGATGCTCGCCAGCCGTTGCACAGTACGGCGACGCTGCCGGTCGTACCGCTGAAGCCCGTCCGCGACGGTCGGCGCCCGTTCCAACGCCTCGGCGAGTGCGACGGCGTCGATGAGCGCCTCGCAGGCGCCCCGGCCCAGATCAGGTGGCATGCCGTGCGCCGCGTCGCCGATCAGCGCGACGTTGTGCCGTACGAAAGACGCCAGGCGCGGCACCGCGTACAGATCGTGGCGCAGGATGCCGTCCTCACGGATCGCGTCGAGAACCGGCCTTACCGGGGCCGTCCAGTCCCCGAAACGGGAACGCAGTTCGGCGAGCTCGGCTCCGGGCGAGAACGCACCCTCCGGTGCCGTGGTGGTGGCGTACCAGTTCGTCCGGTCGCCCTCCTGTGGCGTCACGCCGAACTTCGCACCCGCCCCCCAGGTTTCGGTGAACGCCTCGGTCGCCATGCCGTCGAGCCAGCCACGCCACGCAGTTTTTCCCGTGTACCGCGCGCGCCAGCCGGCGCCGAACAGTCCCACCCTGACCCGGCTGAAGATCCCGTCCGCCGCGACGACGAGGTCATGCTCCCGGCGCAGCGGATCGAGGTCGCGTACCGGTGTGGCGAACCGCAGCACCGACGGATCGACCGCCTCGCACAACAGGGCAAGCAGCGCCGGCCGGGACAGCAGGATGACCGGGTCGCCGGTGCGCCGCTCAAGCTTGGCGACGTCGATGGCGGCGATGCGCCCACCGTCGAGCCGCTGAAACGTGCCGGCACGCTGGGGCTGGCCCAGTGTACGGACCCGGTCACCGAGGCCGATTGTGTCCAGCGCGCGCAGCGCCGCGGGCCAGATCCCCAGCGCGGTGCCGGCACCCGACAGGTCGGGCTCTCGCTCGTACACGGTGGGGCGCCAGCCACGCTGGTCCAACGCGACGGCGGCGGCGAGCCCGCCGATGCCACCTCCGATGATCGCCACGGTTCCCTTCATGTCCTCAACGTACTACAGATGTAGTCCACAGACTACTGATGTAGTGTCCGTAGCATGCCGACCCGTCAAGAGCAACTGCTCGACGCCGCCATCGCGATCCTCGGCGGCCAGGGCGTCCGCCACCTCACGCACCGCGCCGTCGATGCTGCGGCCGGGCTGCCAGCCGGCTCCACTTCGAACTACTTCAAGACCCGCGACGCGCTCGTCGAGGCCGTTGTCGACCGCTTCGCCATGCGCGAACAGGCCGTATGGGAAACGATCGCCGGCCTGGTGCGCCCCAACACGCCGGATGAGCTCGCCAGCGCGCTCGCCGCGTTCGTACACCGGGCCACCGGCGAAGAACGGGCGACGACGCTGGCACGGTACAGCTTGTTCGTGGAGGCTGCGCTCCGGCCGACGCTGCGCCAGAAGCTCGCCGAGACCGCCGAGGCGATCCGGGATTGGGCAGCGCAGTGGCTGCGCGACCTGGGCTCGGCCGACCCGCACGCAGACTCCCGGCTGATCCTCGACCAGCTCGACGGGATCATGTTGCACCGCCTGGCATTCCCGGACCCGACGGCGGAACCGACCCAGCAAATCACCAAGCTGGTACGCGCAGTGCTCGGGAAGAAGGTGATCGACCAGGGGCTGTCGGCATGATCAGCCGGGGTGCCCGCGGATGTGCAACGCTCAAGATCAAGTTAGTTGTAGACCAAGGTCGGGCCTGGAGGTCAAGAGGGCTCACGACCTGCACGGATGCCCTTCTCGGCAGGTACACGGTCAGCACACCGCAGGTCGGCTCGACCCCGCCGAACTACTCCCGATGGTCGACCCGGCCGCTTCGGCGCCGGCAGCAACGGCTCCGACACCGCCCACTGCACGTCAGTCAGGTCGAACCGCGTCGTCACCGCTAGGGTGTCCACGAGGTCTCCGGTTTCAGGTTCTGCTTTGGTCGCTGAACCATCTACCGGAGACCTCGCCCATTTTCGATCTCCGACACGCGAAGACCCTCAAGCCAGCTCAAGCCCCTGACACAGGCCCTAGCCCGAGGGCGGTTCACTCGCTAACCCGACCCGAAGCTGGTCCACGGATCGTAGGTAAGTGCGCGGCCTCTAGATAGCAGTCCGGACGGCCGGCGGGGGACGCACCTGCCGGCCGTCACGGATTTCGGGCCGGATAGCGTCTCTGATCAGCTTTGCGATCCTGAGTGTCGGATTGAGTTTCCGGGATCGTTTCCCACCGTGGTGGAGATGCATGGGCGTGGAGATGGAATCCCGCGCCCAGTGCGGCTCCTCGTGGCCGGTGGCCGGCGGTGGTGGGTGTGCTGATCGTGTTCACGCTCTGGTGCCGGTGGGCTGCGCGGGGCAGCCTCGGCCGGTCCGTTGGTGCGTGTCCCTCCGGACGCTTGCCCGCCTGGCCGTGGGGCCGGGTGGGGGAGGGTGCCCTGCGTCGCCTGGGCGCGGGGCGTGGTGGTTTGTGCCGAGTGGGGCCGGTCTTCGACCGGTCCCTCCGGCTGGCATTAGAGGTGCTTGGGGTGACGACGGCTGCGGCTTCGAGTTCGTCGACGACCGTGCGGATCACCATGTGTCCGCTGGTCTTGTCGGTGACGGTTTTGGTCTGGTGGGTGAGGCCGCGGGCGGCGATGCGCCGCCAGGCGCCGTGGTCGCGGTCTTCCTGCCAGCGGCAGGACTGGTTGGGGCAGATGGCCCACTTCCAGCCCGGTGTGGTGGGCCGGTCGGGGGCTTTACGGTGCTGCAGCGGGGTCAAACATTGCGGGCAGTGCTTGGAGGTGTTGCGGGCGGGGGCGGTGACCACGGCGATACCGTGCTCGGCGGCGAGGTGCCGCATCCGGTCGCTGATTTTTCCGCGGACCTGCTGGGACAGACGCGTGTTCAGGCTGTGCCCCAGGCCCTTGGTTTCCATCGACCGCAGGTCTTCCAGACAGATCACCGTCGCCCGGGCGGCGATCGCCTGGTCGACGGTCCAGCGGGCGGCAGCCCACGCGAGCGCATCGTTCAAGTTTTGGCGGCGGGCGGACACGTGGCGGATCTCGCCGGCCAGCACCTCACGTTTCGCCCTCAGCTGCTCGTCGGGGCGGCCGCCGAGCAGCCGCGCGTACTGGTCGGCCTTCGCATGCAGCCGCTCGCTGTGGCGGCGCAGGCGGTGCTGCTTGGCCAGGACCCCAGCGGCGCGGAACTGGCCACCCGCCCCCAACGCCGTGATCCGGCCATCCTTTCCCAGTCGTAGGGCACCCGCGCTGAGGAGAGTGTTGAGACCCCAGTCCACGCCAAGCGCCACCGAGTGACCGGTGGCCCGGGCCTTCGGCACGGCATGTGTGTATGCCATGTCGGCACGCACCGTCCCGTCGGTGACGCGGAGGGTAGGCAGGTGCAGCACCGCCGAGGCGGGAACCGTGGACGGCAGGCTGATCCGGCACTCGACCCACGTCCAGTCCCGATACCCTCGCGGATCCGGGCGAGTGGGCAGTTGCAGCCGCAGCAGCGCCCTGGCCGGGTCGGTGTCGCTGCGCTCGATGGTGGCCTGCTGCCGGTCACACGCGGCCAGCAGCAGCATCCGCGGAATCCGCGGGACGCTTTCGAGTTCGAACACGTCCACCGGCAGGCGACCATTGGTCTTGGCGAACGTGGCGGCCTGCCGGGTGCGGCCCTTGATGACATTGGATGGCAGGTGCTGCCCGCCTGGGATCGAGGCCCGCACCTGATCCCACTCGGCGGGGGTGCGCTTGCGCGGATCGGCCGGCCACGTCGACAGGACCCCGGCGGTCACCTCGGCACGCCACTTCACCGAACGCAGAACACGCCCTGCCTGCTCCTGGACCATCCGCACGACCCGGTCATTGACCCTCACACCCCCAGGCGGGGCGACCGTCCACCCCAGACGCCGCAACGCCATCCACGCATTCGACGGCAACCTGCGCCCACTCGCATCCACCCCGCCAGCCAACACCCCCACATCCACGCTGTTCCAATGCGCGCCGACCAGCGCGGCTGCCATGCCCGCCACCAGATCGGCACACCAACCGACCCGCTGCGCCAGCACCGCCTGAGACAAGACCTCACCGGTCTCCTCGTCCACACCGGTGCGCAGCAAGGCGCGGGCACACGCGGTCCGGGCGGCCTCACCCTCGGCCAGCCGCAGCTTCCCGCTCACCGACTCAACGCCTCAACACCGATCCAGAAACACCGGCCCTCACCGACGACCCGCACCACCGGAACCCTCCCGAGCCAGCCCAAACATGATGCGCCACAGGGTGAACACCGACACGCCTCCCGGCCTGAGGAGAGCCGAAAACGTTCCACATAGGCCAATCTATGGTCACTGATGATCGATAATCAAATCGGTCAGCCTCATGAGCGGGGCCGCCCGGCTTTGTGGTGGTGGCGAACTTTAGTACGGCAGGTCGATGCGTTGCCGGCGGGCGAACTCACGGTGGGCGGTGACGACCGTGTCGATGAAGTAGGCCGCCATCTCATCGGCCCGTAGCACCCGGGCCGTTTCGACCCTGAAGTTTTCATCGCAATAGCGTTCGGCGGAGACGACGCAGGGCTGCACCTCGAGAGCGTCCCTGAGGAGATCTACGGGTTCATCCCCGGCATCGACGATGAACTTCACGCCGTCGCCGAAGCTCAACTCCCAGTGCAGCCCGTCGTCAGTACCGACCCAGAGCTGCTTGCAGACTGTGTCTGGGGTCTGGGAGAACATCTTCCGCATCAAGCTGTCGTCCGAGCAGATCGCCGACATGACGCTCGGGGCGCCGCCGATGGCCGCGGCGACCGGGGGGAACCCGGCGAGTCGGTCGACGCGGTAGAGGACGTAGCTCGGGTTACCGCTGGGTTCCTCGGACTCGATGTCGGGCACCGCGTACGGGGGGAGTTCAGATGTCATGGCTTCATGTTCCTTCATGGTGCGCCGGGGGCCGGGCTGGCGACCCGGCCCCCGGCCTACTTGGCTAGTCGCCTATCGGGAAGTGGATCGTGAAGGGGATGTTGTTCTTTTGCAGGCAATCGAGCACGGCGTCCGATATGCCAAGTGAGTCATACTTTCCGTGTGGCATGAAGTGCCAGTGCTTCCCCTTGACCGCCCTGTCCCCGAGCTCATTTCTCCGGAACTGAAAGTTGCGCTCATTGTCTTGCAGGACCTTGGCCTGGTTGGCCGGGTCGGCGTACCAGGCGTCCTCGTTGCACTGAATCAGGTTCTTTCTGTCGTCTTCAATGGGGATCCCGGTCTTGACCTCGTGGAGGGTCCAGCCGTCGGGGGAGAACTCACCGTAGTCCATCGACCGGCCGCTGGGCTCGAACTGCCCTGGCGCCCCGGCTTGCATCAGCCACAGTTGGGGCTGGCCGCGAGTGCGGTCATCACGGAATCCCATGATTTCGTCGACGAAGATGTTCTGGCCGTCGGTACTGCCCCTGGCCCATCTGACGTCGGGACCGGGGAGGTGCAGTTTTTGTCCGTTGGTGCCCACCGCCTGCATCGCGAAGTGCAGCTTCTTGAGGTCGGTGCGTTCGCCGCTGAGCAGCCTGTTGAAGTTTTTCTTGCTGATCTTGCTGCTGGCCGCTGGTGCCAGGCCTTCCGGTTCGACGAGGGCTGCCCAGACCTCCGGCATGATGAGCTCGTAGGTGAGCTCCTTGACCGTGTCGGGGATCTTGTCGTACTTTGCGACGAACCGGGCCGCCGGCATGAGGCGGTGGGTGTACTTGAGGACGAACTTCGCGACCTTGGCCGGGATAGCGATCGCATCGCCGGCGTAGGGGACGACGCCGAGGATGCTGAGCCCCGCGCTGACCCACTCCCCGTGGATGAGCGCGGCAATGGTGTCGCGGATGTCGGCGAGCCCGCCGAGGATCCAGCCGACGACCGGGATGACGCTCAGCCCGCCGCTACACAGGTTGCCGGCGAGCCATGCCATCGAGTCCTTTTCGGCGAAGTCGCCGGCGAACATGCCGAGCAGGAAGTCGCTGACATACGTCCACTTGCTGATCTGCTCGTCGAAGCGGCCGGGGTCGAGGCCCTGGGACTCGGCGTTGGCGACCTCGTAGTCGTCGCGTAGACCGTCTCCGTCGCTGTCCTGAGAACGCGCGTTGATCGAGAGGTCGTCCTCGGTGTAGTCCGAGAGCCCGTCGCCGTCGGTGTCGACGTTGGCGGGGTCGGTGAGGCCGTCCTCCTCCACGAGGTCTGGCAGGCCGTCGCCGTCGGTGTCGGTGTCGGTGGGGGTGGGGTCGATCGGCGGGACGTCGCCGGGCGTTGGCGGGGCGCGTGGCTGGTCGGCCACGAGCGGGTTGCTGCCCTGGGCCACCTCGGCACCGTCAGTGGCTCCGTCGCCGTCGGTGTCCGGGTTGGTGGGTGACGTGCCGAGGTCTTGTTCCTGGAGGTTGGTGAGCCCGTCGCCGTCGATGTCCTCGGCGCCGTCGGCGATCGAGTCCTGGTCGGTGTCGACCGCGTTGGGTCGGGTCCAGCCCGCCAGTTCGGTGATCTCGAACTTGTCGGTCAGTCCATCGCCGTCGGAGTCGACCAGCAGCGGGCTGGAGCCGAACCGCAACTCCACTACGTCGATGACGCCGTCGTTGTCGTGGTCACCGGTGTAGGTGATGCCGAGCCGCGTGAGCACGTTGAAGCCGTTCGACCACGCGTTTCCGGCCTGAATGGTCGCCGGCTCCGGGTTGGCCTTGACCAGCATGTCGTCGGCCTTGGCCAGGTTGACCTTGGCCGCATCCAGGTCCGCGAACGCCTCGGCCAGCCCCGCCGGGGCGGGCGCGGGCGGCGGGCTGGCCCGGAACGGGCCGATCGTCGCCTCAGCGTCCTGGATCGCCGCGTCCGCCAACAACCGCACACCGGTGAGGGTCTCCACCACGGCGGCCACGTGGGCCTGCTCGGCCTCCCCGTTGGGCGGGCTGGCACCGTTCAGCCGGCCCTTGAGGAACGCCTCAAGGTGCTTCAGATTGTCGAACGCGACCGCGCCATCAGCGACGCTCTTCAAGCGGGCGCCATCGAAGTACCGGCTGCCGACATCCGCCAACACCGTGTCGATCCGGCTGTCACCCAACCCGCCACCGACATACGGGCGCAACGCCTGCGTGGCCTCGGTGACGTAAACCTTCGCGTCACGCGTGTACTTGGCGGTGGGAATCTTCGCGACCTCCACCTCCCACAGGCGGCCCGACCCTGCCGACGCCGGGGCGGCAACGAGCGCCACCTGCGCGGCAACCAGAGCCGCAACCACCGCGGCAAGTCTTGACCGCCATCGTCTTCTGTTTCTCACCGGCACCTCCGTCGATACGTAACCAACCAAGAACCCGCCAAGCATATTCACAAAAGTAATTGTCCAAAGTGCCCACGGGAACTACTGGTCGAAAATGGACAGGCCCGCGCGAATGGTCGACTCCCAGTGGCGCTTCGAAGAGTTGTTCCAAAACCGGCAAGGGTTTGACCCGAGCAGCCGTGCGTCCACTATGGAATCGACACACGCGATCGGCTGATCTTGTTGCATTCCTGCGCGTCGCATTGCAGGCCGATGCCCTCTCGTCCGGCGCACGGTCGCCCCGGCGTGCGAGGAAGCGTGTCCGCCTCAGCTGGCGTCGTCGATGAGGGCGGCGAGGCCGTCGAGGGTGCGTGCGAGCCGGATCGGCACGGGGATCGACCCGGCGGCATTCGCCTGGGCTGGCCTACCATCGCGCCCGTGAGCGATCACCGCTGGCGCGGATTTTGCATAACGCGACGGCAGCTTCGCACCGAGCGGACGGTCCCGGTCGCCGTCGCTCGCCTGGTCGGGACCCTGACGGCGGTCACGCCGGCGCGGCCTTGCCGCCCAACCGGCTGCCCTGCCCTACTTCGAGGTTGGTCAGGCCGTCATGACGGCTTCGCGGCCGCCGGGCGAGCGGATCGGGCCGGACAGGTCGCCTCGCGTGACGGCTGCAGCCACGATGCGTTCGGCGCGGCGGCGGCGCATGCGCAGGACCGGCGCGGTCACGCCCTGCTCGGCGGCCAGGTGCTCGATCAGCGTGTCGCCGAAGCGGGTCGCGCTGATGAGCTCGGCGGCTTCGGCGGTGATCAGGCCGGCGACGGCTGCTCGCCCGAGCAGCAGGTCTGGGTGCCCGTAGGGCATCCTCGGCGACCGCGAGCCGCTGGGCAGGTCCAGCGGTAGTTCCTCGCCGTCGTCGGCCTTGACGACCGCGGTGCCGGCGCGCCATGCCGCCCAGCACAGCCGCAGCCACAGTCGGGGCGGGGCGAGGTCCGCGGTGCGCAGTGCGAGGAGGAACCCGGCCAGGACTTCGGAGTCCACGTCGTCGGCGTGCCGGGCGTGGCCGCGGCTGATCTTTGCGGCGAGGTGTGTCAGTGCGGGCAGGGCCACGCCGATCGCGCCGACGACCCAGGCGGGTCCCCGGTCGCGGGCGTGGTGGGCCAGCTGCCGCCACAGCTCGTCGGTGGTGTCGCTGTCGTAGCGCTCGTGCACCAGCAGGCTGCGCAGCTCGTCCAGCGGCATCGTCGTGTCCGGCAGGCCCGGCACCGGACGCGCGTTGAACACCAGCGGCGCGGGTTCGCAGGTCAGCAGCTCGAACGCTTTCTCGGCGGTGGTCAGGGCCGTGTCGGCCGTCCTCGTGCGGGTGGTCGTTGCCATGCCGATGTCCTCTCGAAGGGGGAGCGCTTCGCGATGTGCGATGGCTCCGAGACCTCGATTGGGACAGCCCGACCTGACACCAGAAGCGTTTGTCAGACCGGGACAGGTCGTGCCCGGTCGTGTCAGGTTCGCCGCTGCGCCGACCGCCCGCGCCCACCGACGCGGCCGTCAGAGATCGGGCTGACTGGATCTGTCAGGCCGGGGACGGGTTCGATCGGCCTGTCAGCGGCGCACTGAGGACCGTCAGTACGCCCGCCGGTCCGGGGGCCACCATGCCCATGACCGAGAGAAACCATCACAACGCACCCGCCCCCGTCGGGGACGTGGTGCCCGGCGACCCGCCCGTGCCCATCACCGTCTGGCCGATACCCGCCCCGCAGCCGGGCGAGACCATGTCCACCGCGATGGGCATGCGGCTGGTCTACAACCTCACCCACCCGTCCGACCTGATCATCGACCTGACCGAAGGGCCGCAGCTTGCCGGCGCCATCCTCGCCGCTCACCGCCACCTGCAGGCGCCGCGTTCGACGGGCTGGGGGAGCGAGACGGCGATGCTGATCGTCACCGGCTGGCCACTCGCCCCCGACGCAGGCGAACCAGTCGAGTTCTTCGCTCGTGGTCGGGCGAAGCTCCTGCCCGGCGGCTGCCTGGTCGTGCTGCTGGCGCACGGCGACCCGATCCTTCCGGTCGACGTCGTCATCGCGGCCAAGCAGGCAGGTCTGTCCTACCTGCAGCACATCGTGGCGGCCGACCAGCCACCCACGCGCGGCCAGCGGACACAGCTGGACATCCACACCGACGTCCTGGTCTTTGCCCGCCCGACCGAGGGAGGCGACCGCGATGCCTGAGCCGATGCCGATCACGTCCGTGTGGCTGACCTGCCAGCAGCCTGCTCGTGACCAGCGACGCGGCCGGTACGTACCGGAGTCGTCCACTCATCCGGGCAAGATGCTGCCTCACCTCGCCGCGCACGCCATCGCCGCCTACACCGCGGCGGGGGACCTTGTGCTCGACCCGATGTGCGGGTCGGGCACCACCCTCGTCGAGGCCGTGCACCTTGGGCGGCACGCGCTCGGCGTGGACATTGAACCGCGGTTCACCGCCTTGGCAGCCGCGAACGTCGCCCTCGCCGCGTCCCAGGGCGCCGCCGGCATGGCGAAAGTCATCACCGGCGACGCGACCCGCCTGCTCGATCTCGCCCCCGCGTCCGCGGTCGGCGAGGTCGGGCTCGTGCTCACCTCACCGCCGTACGGACGGTCCACCCACGGACTTGTCCGCATGACCGGTACCGGGGTCAGGAAAAGGGCCCACCTGTACGGCGACCGCGCAAGCGGCAACCTCGCCTACGCCGGATGGTCCGGGCTGCTCGACGGGTTCACCGCGATCCTGTCCGCCAGCTACCAGCTGCTGCGCCCCGGCGGCACGGTAGTCATCACCTGCCGCCCGGTACGCCGCAGCCCGGACGACTTCATCGACCTGCCCGGTGAACTCCTGACAGTCGCGCAGACGGTCGGGCTGATACCGGTGCAGCGGTGCGCGGCGATGCTCGCCGCCGTCCGCGACGGCCAGATCGTGCACCGCGCCTCGATGTTCGGGCTCATGGCGGTACGCAAGTCCAGGGCCCAGGGCCTCCCTGTGCACCTCGTCGCGCATGAGGATGTCCTAGTCCTGCGACGTGGCCAGCCGAACTCCCGCGCCACGCCCGCCGACGGCTGACAGCAGGTGAGCTGGGCTGTCAGGTTCTGCCAGGCGGCCGGACCTGACAGCCCCAGCTCCACCGGCAGCAACGCGATTAGCCTGAGGGCTCTTCTCCCTATTTCATGTGCTGATCTGACACGCCCGCGACGGCATCGCGCCCACCCCTCCCGGTCGGCCGCCGTCCGCCAGCCTCAGACCCTCAGCACTCATCACCCCGCCCCTCGCCTCACCTGCGACCGGGGCAGGGCACCCCCATCCCTGCAGGCGGCCACCACCCGATGGCCGACTTCCTTCGAGTCCCAAGGAGGACCGATGCTTTGTCGCGCCTGGTATCTGACAGGCGGTGATCCCCTCGCCGACCACAACGCAACCCCGCCCGATCTCCTCAGCGGTGTCACCCCAGTCGTCGGCGGAGACAGCGGCTCCGGCCGAGCCCACGACATGGCCACGTTTCGGCTGGCGTCGTGCGCCGGGCTGGTCACCGGCATCCACTCGGCTGCCGCCGGCAATCGGGCGGCGCAGCAGCAGAAGGCCGTTGAATGCTGACCGGCCGCCGCTACCTGCTCGCCTTCATGCCGGAGCAGGCTGCCTACGCGGAGACGGTGGGCGCGATCTGCCGGGCGGTGTGGAACACCGCGTTGGAGCAGCGCCGTGAGTACCGCCGACGCGGAGCCTGGATCAACTACAGCGAACAGGCCCGGCAGATGGCCGAAGCGAAGAAGGACTCGGACTGCGGGTGGCTGGCCGACGCCCCGTCGCACACGTTGCAGCAGACCCTGCGCGACCTGGAACGCGCGTGCAAAACGCACGGGACGTGGAAGGTGCGGTGGCGGTCCAAGACACGCACCGCGCCGTCGTTCCGGTTCCCCGACCCAGAGCAGATCGCGGTGCGGCGGCTGAGCCGGCGGTGGGGTGAGGTGCGGCTGCCGAAGTTCGGGCCGGTGCGTTTCCGGTGGACCCGTCCGCTCGGCGGTGTCATCCGCAACGCCACGGTCTCCCGCGACGGTGGCCGCTGGTACATCTCGTTCTGTGTCGAGGACGGCGTTGCCGAGGCCGCACCGAACGGTAAACCGCCGATCGGCGTCGACCGGGGTGTGGCCGTCGCGGTGGCCACCTCTGACGGTGGTCTGGATGATCGGGCTTTCGTCACCCCTGGCGAGGCGGTCAGGCTTAAGCGGTTACAGCAACGCATGTCCAGGTCGTTGCGCGTGCACGGCCGTAACCGCGGGTCGAAGCGCCGCGACAAGGTACGCGCTGAGATCGGCCGGCTCAACGCCCGTATCCGGCATCGGCGGGGCGACTTCGCCGCGCAGGAAGCCGTGCGGCTCGTGCGTGGCCACGGGCTGGTCGCCGTCGAGCGCCTGCGGATCAAGGACATGACTGCCAGCGCACGGGGCACTGTCGAACAGCCCGGCCGGAATGTGAAGGCCAAGGCCGGCCTAAATCGAGCCATCCTGTCCAAGGGTTGGGGCGGGTTCCTGCTGAAGTTGGAGCATGCCGCCCGCTACCACGGTGCGAAGATCGAAAAGGTCAACCCCGCGTACACGTCGCAGACCTGCAACTCCTGCAAGCATGTCGCACCGGAATCCCGCAAGAGCCAAGCGGTCTTCCGGTGCGTTGCCTGCGGACACCAGGACCACGCCGACGTGAACGCGGCCAAGAACATACTCGCCGCCGGGCTGGCGGTAACAGGGCGTGGAGACCTCGCCGTTGGGCGGTCCGCGAAGCGCCAACCATCCGCAAGGCTCACGGCGTGAACACGCCTCAGCCACGGGAATCCCCCCGCCTGCAGGCGTGGGGAGGAAGTCAACTGCCGGCCCGGCTGCGAAGACGCCCTCGCCACATGGGGGCTTGAACCGCTGCCGCAACGATGGACCATCTCCTCCGAAGGCTGGCGGATTCCGGGGCGCCACGAGTATGAGATCTGGCTCCGCGGCCACACCGCCTCAGCCGGCGCTACCGCAGCCACCGAAGCCCTCGTCCGCGCCGACCTGACCCGGGCGCTCGCCGGCATCGACCACCACCCGACCACAGTGACCACCAGCCTCGAGGGTGTCGGTATCGACCTGTACCCGGACCCCGACAGCGACCGAACCCTCAGGCGCGCCGATCCGGTGATCGGCACGCCTGTTCCCGCAGGGGCCGCGTCGCGCTGCGCCCAGCCGACGCCGGGCACGCGCGGCGCCTACCCGCTCGCCTCCGGCCAATTGTCGACCTCAACCAGCAGTGGAGATCATCATGTCGTTTCCAGACAACAAGCTGACCGTGCGATCCCCAGCCGACCTGGTAACCGCGGTGCCGTACCTCCTCGGTTTCCGGCCCGGCGACGGCAGCATCGTCGTTCTTGCCAGCAGGGACCGCCACGTCGTCTTCGCCGCCCGGGCCGACCTGCCCGCCCCCGGCGCCCCCGCAAGCCACCTGTTCGACCTCGCCGCCAACCTGGTCCCGGTCGTGCGGCGGCAGCAGCCGATCACTCACATCATGCTCATCGGCTACGGCGACCCCGACCACGTCGACCCGGCAGTAGGCAGCGTCGGCGACGCGTTCACCGCCAGCGGCATGACCATCCGGCAACTGCTACGCGTCACCGGCACCCGGGTCTACAACCTCACCTGCGACAACCCCGCCTGCTGCCCACCTCAAGGAACTCCGCTCGATCCGGCCTCACTCGTCGCCGTGCAGGCCACCGCGGCCGGGCTGGTCGCGCTACCGGACCGGGCCGCCGTTGCCGCCCGGTTCGCACCCGTCGACGGCGCCGCCCGTGACGACATACGCCGCGCAACCCGGGAGGCGATCGCCCGCCTGAAGGCGGTGAGCACCGCCGGCAACGCCGCCGTGGACGAGGCCGGCGCCCAAGCGGTCCGCGACGCGCTGCGACAGCACGACGGCGGCAGGCGCCTCACCGACGACGAGGTCGCCTGGCTCACCGTGCTCCTGAAGCGGCCATCGGTGCGGGACCTTGCCGCGGACCTCACGCAGCCGCACGACCGGCACGTCACGTTCTGGGCCGACGTCACCCGCCGCGCCCATGAACCGCTTGTGCCGGCACCGGCCACCCTGCTCGCGCTCACCGCGTGGCGCTGCGGTGACGGCGCTCTGGCCGCCATGGCAGCGCACCGTGCCCTGCAGGTCGATCCCGCGTACCAGCTCGCCGACCTGCTGCTGCAGTCGCTGCACGGCGGACTCCCGCCATCGGTGTTCGAGCAGGCAATCGCCGCCGCCCGAACCAACCCCTCAACCCGCTAGCCGAAAACCCCTCAACAACAGGAGAACCCAGTGGATCCCACTCGCAGCATGTTGCTCGCCCTCGCCAGGCATGCCGAAGAAGCCCGGCTGCGTTGGAACGCCGAACGCGCCGCCCTGCGGGCTCGCGGCGAAACGCCGACCCGCAGCGAGGCATACGCCTACCAGGTACAGGCGAACCTGTGCCTGATCACGGCGATCGGCGCAGCGGACCTCCCGGCGAACTTCCGCATCTACGACATCATCCTGTCCCGCGACCCGCTTGCCGCGGCCGAGCAGCTGCGCCAGGTCGCCGTCGCCCACGACCACAGCGGCGCGATCGAAGCCGCACACGAGGCAGCACGCCTGGCCTACAAGTCGGCGTTCGCGCAGCCGATCACCGCACAGGAACAGCAGTACGTCGACTTGCTCGCCGGCCTTCCCGCCGCCCGCCGCGACAAGATCGTCGACCTGGCCGAGGAACGCGCCCGCCCCCCCGAGGCATGAGAACCGGTCCTCCGGCGCCCGCACCGGCCCTCATCAGCCGCCGCCGCGGCACGACCCGCCCGGTGCACCTCATGTCAGACGGGCTCGGCCGTACACCTCCATGGAGGAAACGATGAGCATCTACACCCTCACGCCCAAACCCGGCTTCGAGCGCTACACGATCCAGGTCGGCTGGAACCCACACCGCACCTTCTTCGCGACCGTCGTCGACTTCGCCTGGGACCCGGTCACCGACCCTGACAACAAACCCAAAACGATTCGGATCGGTCTGGTCGAGACGATTCTCGACCCGGCCGAGGTGTTCCTGGCCGTCGAACCCTACGCCGTCATTCCGGGGGACCTGGCCGCCACACTCCGCGCGGACCAGGCCGCGCACCCGGTGCGCTAACACGAACAGCCGAGGTTCGCCGTCGCACCGGCGCCAAGGGCCCGCATCGCACTCACCGTCAGCATCTTCCGATTCACCGGCCGTCGCCCGGCCGTCTGCCGCGAATCCCGCGCATGAGCCGCCTCCTAACCAGGGCCACGTACCGACGAGCCGTACCGGCCCGCCTACCGGCCGGGCGAATCCAGGGCCGGGCGGTACCCCGCCCGAGCAGGCGCCACCTGGAGCATCGACGGCTCGACACCGCCGGCGCATCCCCTGATTGAGCCACGCCAGCGCTGTCTCCCCATGGAGACAGCCACAGCTGTGCCGCCAACGAGCGGCACCAACACGAAGAACGGCCCGCCGCAAGGCGGGCCGTCGTCGCATCTGGACCCGGGACGCAGCGCCTAGGAAACGTACGCGTCCCGGGTTCTCCAACCGAATGGAGGACTCCAGTGTCCCTACCACTGATCATGATCGCCACCGCCTCGGTGGCGTTCACCCTCGGCGGCCTCACCATGTGGCCGTTCATCCGCCGCCTCCGCAACCACCTCACCGACGCCATCTGGCAGCTGGAACACGACCCGGTCACCGGCCTGCTCAACCGCGCCGGCCTGATCGCCGCGCACGCCGCCCTCGCCGAGGCCGACAACGCTGGGCCCATCATCGTCGTTCTGATCGACCTCGACGACTTCAAACCGGTAAACGACACTCACGGCCACGACAGGGGAGACGACCTCCTGGTCGCGGTTGGCGACCGCATCCACGACATCGCCGCCCTCCACGGCGGCACCGCCGGACGGCTCTCCGGCGACGAGTACGCGGCACTGCTGCCCGTCCGCACCCACGACCTGGCCCGCGTCGCCGACACCTTCGTCGCCCTGATCGCCCAGCCCGTCGAACTCACCGCGGACGGCGAACCCGTCACGGTCACCGTCACCGCCAGCGTCGGCCTGGCGCTCGCCGAAGCCACCGACCCTTTCGAAGAGGTGGCCCTACGCCGCGCCGACATCGCGATGTACCACGCCAAACACCACGGCCGGAACCGGCACGCCGTCTACGAGCCGGGCATGGCGATGCCTGCCGCCGACAGCCGCCGAGGACCTCGCCTCCGCGACCACCGGGAGTTGAACGACGAGGCGATGGCATGACGGCCACCCGGCAGGAGATGGCCTGCCAGATCTGCCTGGCCCCACTGAACACCCTCGGCTCCCCGCCCACCTACGTGCACCCGATCCAACTCACCACCGACGGACACGAACCGGTACCCGTCCCGGTCAGCCAGCTCGACACCGTGCACCGCACCTGCGACTTCTGCGGCGACCCATTCCCGACATGGACGCTCCTGGGCGGCGACGTCGCCGCCATCGCCATCGGCACGACCGGGGGACTGGTGCAAAACTTCGGCCACGCATGGGCGGCGTGCGCGACGTGCCAGACCTACATCGACGACGGCAGAAACGACAAGGTCATCGACCGAGCAGCGCAGACGCTCGGCCTCGGGAACCATCCAGAGGCGCGAGAACGCATCCAGCAACTGCACCTCGCGTTCCTGAACACCCGGGTCCCCGGACGAACGCTCATCACCACGACCGCCTGGCCTGCCACCGCCATCACCGCACGAGAACTGCCAAAAGTACGCGACCGGCTCGCCCGCTTCTACCGAGGCAGCGATCACCTCCCACTCGCGCTCGCGGACACCGACGCACGTCAACAGATCGCCGCCGGCCTGGACCGATCACGCCTGTTCTGGATCGACAGCGACTTCACCGACCTCGCCGAATACGCCGCACAGAAACTCCCCGACGTCACCATCAGCCGCGACCTCATGCCCTCGACCGACGGACTGCTCGTATGGTCGCGGCCGGTGACGCGACGGCAGATCACCGCCGCATCCTGGACCACCACCAGCGACGGCTGGCACTTGGTCAACTACCGCACAATCGGCGGGGGACTGGACGGCAGACCACTCCAGCGACTCCGCGAACACGTAGGGTGGCTCGCCCCAATGAGCGCTGTCCAGGTCCATGAACAGCACCTGCTGCCCGGTGACCATTCAGCGGCAGCGCTGCTCGCGACATGGCTGCTGGTGGCACAGCAGGCCGCCGAGGTCACGACAGCAGAAATCGACAGAGTCCTTCGGAGAAGCTACGCCCGCACCAACCGACCCGCGCCCGAGGTGCGGGTCGTCCGCATTCGTGCCAGCCGCGGCAGCACGTCGCCCAGTACCCGATCGGCACCCGGCGACCCAGAACGCTCCCAAACCAGCCGGTTCTGGGTGTCCGGCCACTGGCGCAACCAGCCATACGGACCAGGCAGAGCGCTGCGCCGCCCCGTCTACATCAACCCGTTCCTCAGAGGCCCCGACGACGTGCCAATCAAACTCAGCACAACTGTGCGCATGCTCGGCAGCCGCAAACCGAAGCCGGAGACTTCATGAGTAGGTGTCAGTGATCAGGTGTTGGCAGGGGCACGAGTCCCTGCCAACACCGACATCGGGAGCCGAGCATGTACAGCGCCGTCGGCGTCCGGTCTGTAGCCGACCGCTGCCGTTCAAGCGCGTGGAGTCGCCGAGCGCGGAGGGAAGGAATTTACCTATTCTGCACCAGAAGCTGTCCACAGATTAGGAGGTTAGCGATTCTTCGAGCCCCTTCGGGCGCGCAGTGAATCAAGGTCGTGACCTGCAGGAGCAGACGGCGGCAAACGCTGGCTGCAGTTCTCCTCGCCGTCGCGACCGGTGCGATCCGCTCGATCAAACGGACCGTCGTCTGTATTGGAGCCCTGGTGCCCGCTTGAGATCGACGACGAAGCTGTCAGGCGTCTGCTCGCTGCCGTCGACCAGGGTGGTCGGGAGTGTAAGGGTGTATCCGTCCGCGGCGTAGTCGCTGGACCCGGTGCAGGTGAGACGGTCGCGGGTTCCCCGACGCCACAGGTAGAGCGACCCAGCACTGCGGCTCAGCCGTACGGTGCCTGGTACCTCGTCGCAGGCGTAGGTCCCGAGCGGAGCGTGGGGTGCTTCGGGTTCAGTAGTGCCGACGAATGGGGTCTTAGACGCAGTGCGCCTCTGAACGGCACGAGACAGAAGTTGCCTTAGGTCGATGTCGGGATCGCGGTTGAGGTGCGTCAGGGCAGCGGTAGCTATGTGGTCCGCGGCTATTCCGCCGCCGTTTGACAGGCAGATGACGCGGAGCCCTGAGCTAGTGAGATGGACTGCGGAAGAGAACCCCTGTTCGTGGCCGTAGTGGAAGACCACGGTGCGGCCGGGGCGAGGGTCGGCATAAAGCCCCGCTCCGTACGTGAACGGGGCATGGTCGCTGGGCTGATAGCTTAGGTGCTGTTCGAATGGAAGCGCGTCGTCGACCGAGTGACGCCATTCGTACCAGAGGTGGGCGAGCCAGCGGTCCAGGTCAGCGGCGGTGCACCACAGAGATCCGGGGCCGGGCAGGGTGACCGGGCGCTGCTGGTGCTGCCATCCACCGGCGACGGCCTGGTAGCTGGCGGCGGCGCCGGGAATAACCTCGCGTGGATCGGTCTTGAAGCGGGCCGAGGTCATGCCGAGCGGGGTGAAGACGTGCCGGTCGGCGATCTCTTGGAGTCCGACGCCGTAGGCGTGCTTGAGGGCTTCGGCCAGAAGGAGGTAGCCGGTGTTGCTGTACAGGAAGCGGCCCGGCTCGACGGCCCGGCGCCGCTGGCGGTAGGCGAGTTGAAGCAGATCATCGGCGGTGTAGTGGTCGAGTTCGCGGAAACCCGCCAGGGACAGCAGGGACTCGGCGTCCCGGACGCCGCCCTGGTGTTGGACAAGGTCGCCGATGGTGACGTTGGGGATGCGGAAGCGGGGCAGGATGTCGCCGATGGGCTGGTCCAGAGTGAGGAGGCGGTCGCGGGCGGCGCGGATACACAGGTACGCGGTGACCTGTTTGGCGACGGAGCCGATGTTGAAGGCGGTGTTCTCCCCGACGGGCGCGGCCAGTTCGAGACTGGCCAATCCGGTGTGCGCCTGCGCCGTCGAACGGCCGGCCCGGCCGACGCGCAGGATAACGCCGGGCTCGCCCAGCCGGTCCGCGAGGGCGGCCTCGGTAGCGGCGACCGAGGTGTCGGAGGAGTTCACAGGCTGAGGGCTTCGCGGTGGACAGAGTGTAGGCCTTCCCGCAATTTGGGGTCGGTGACCAGGGTGAGCGCTTGGTCGTGGTCGGCGGCGGTGGTGGCGAGCAGTCCGCGCTGCTGCTCCAGGTAGGCGGCCAGGAATCGGTACAGGTCGCCGCTGGTTTCGGGCAGGACGCGAGCGGTGTAGATCATGGTGAGGGGGAAGGCGAAGCACGCGTGCAGGAAGCCGAAGGCAGGCCTGCTCGTCTTCTTCCAGGGAGAGTAGAACCTGACTTCGTCGCTGATCTCGCAGGCGGTGGCGCTAAGGGCGTCGTTGAGCCAGTTGTGGCCCGCCTCGTGGATCAGGTCGCGAGCCAGGACGAGGGGCTCGTTGACGTGGTCGCAGTAGATGGTGCCAGGTAGCCGGGTAATGGTCCAACTGTCGAGGGTGTCGCCGAGTTGCTTGTGGCGCAGCAGGCAGACGACGACTGCGTGGCCGGAGAGAAGGTCGGCGAAGCCGTACTTCGCGCCGGTGATGTATGCGGCGCCAGCCAGTTCCTGCAGGTTCGGCGGGGCGGCGGTGGTGTCCGGGCCCAGTACGTAGTAGGGGGTCTCGGAGATTGTTGAGCGCGGCAGGCGGTCCAGGTCGGGGGCAAGGACGATGCGCGGACCGACGGCGGTGGGTGTCGACAGCGCCGAGGCGTTCGCGTCGGGGTGGGCGCCGTACCAGTTGAAGGTGGCGGTATCGCGGGCACGAGCGGCGGCCTCAGCACCTTCAAGGACATGATGGGCCAGGCAGTAGTCGGCGGCGGCCGTTTCCGCCGGCGCGTCGGGGATCATGGCTGTCGGTTGGGCGCCGGGCTTCAGGGCGGTGCGGATCCGGCGGGTGCGATCGCGGTGGTGGGCCTGGATGGAGTCGAACGAGAAGGAGATAGTGGGCGCGTCCACGGGGTGTCCTTCCGACAGGCTGGGCCTGGGGCCGGCCGGTGAGGGTCCGGCCCCAGGAGGTACTCACCGGCGGCGTGCCGTCGATGGGGTGCGGGGCGTTCAGACGTCGGTGCCCTCGGTTGCCACGGTGCTCGCCGGGGCCTCAGCGGTCGGCCAGCCCTCGGCGGAGACGCTGGAGGTGTGGCGGGTGCTACGGACGGTGTCGTCGTCGCCGCGCAGGTCGTCCACGGCGGCGAGGAAGTCGCTGATCCGGTCGTTGTCCATGAGTGCGCTCGTCCTTTCCGAATGGGGGTGTGAGCCTCGCACCTTCTGGAGCCGAGTCCTGGGGCGGTGAGCGGGCGGTGGGCACCGCATCTCCTTTCGGTTGTTGGTGGGTCAGTTGCTGCGCTGGGCTGGCGTGGCGGCATGGGTGGCCGCTTGGCGCAGGGCGTCGCGCAGCTCGCTCATGGCGGGCCGGTCCGCAGGTGTTGGGTCGAGCGCCGCGGTGATGACCGGGCGGAGTCCGGCGGGTGCGATGTGCAGCCGCGAGGGGCCGTGGCGCGGGATGTCGGCGCACAGGTAGCGGTAGGTCAGGACCCCGAGGCTGAAGGCATCAGCGGCCGGAGTAGCACGGTCGTAGGAGGTCGCGTACTCCGGGGGCCAATGCGCCTCCGGGCCTCGAGCGGTGGGGCCGCGCGGTGTGTCGGTGCGTCGCGCGGCACCGAGGTCGGTGATCAGCCCGTGGCCGTCGTGGATGAGGATGTTCTCCTGGTAGACGTCGCGGTGCACGATCCCGCGCTCGTGAAGGGTGCTCAGGCCCTCGGCGACGTCGGCCAAGATGCTCAGCCCGACCGTCACGTCGTCTCGGTTAGGGTTGGTGGCGAGGTAGGGCCGGAAATTGCCTCCGCGGCAGTGGGGCATGGCGTACCAGTCGAACCGGTCGGTGCTGCCCTCCTCGATCAGCGGCACGACGTTCTCGGCGCCTCGGGCGGCGCGGGTGACGGCAATCTCGTGGCGGAAGTCCTCGCGGGTCAAGGCCCTTTCGGCCTCGGTCATTTCCGCGTACCAGTAGAAGCCGTAGGCGGCCTTTCGGGTGGCCGCGTCGAGTTCGGCCAGGACGTGGTTGCTGCCGAAGCCGGCCTTGAGGACCACCGGAGGCGTCCCGTTGCGGCTGGCGAGCACCAGGGTGCTGGCGCGGGTGAAGCAGAGGAGATCGTGGACGTGCCAGCCGACGTCACGAAGCTGGTCAAGGACCCAGGCGGCGGGGTGCATCGGATGTAGGTGCATGCGCTGCCTCCTCATGTTGGCACCGCGTCCGGTGCGGTTTCGCGTAGCCGATCCATGCAGGTGGCGGTTAGCAGGTCGAGGTCGGGTTCGGTGGTGCACGGGTGGCGCAGCACGGGCAGGCCGGTTGCCTCGGTCCACGCGTTGGCGGCCTGCTCGTAGAGGTCGGCGAACCGATCGGCGGTCGAGCGGTCCTCCCCGAAGCGGCGCGATGTAGGTCGATGGGACAGCCGGGAATGACACAGCTCGGCCTCGGTGGTGAGAAGGACGGTCAGGTCCGCCCGGGAGGTCCTGATCTGGGCGAGCTGCTCGACGTAGTGGGCGACAGGACGGTCGTGCAGCAGGGCGATCAGGCAGGCGGTTGACAAGATGAGCCGGTCGGCGATGACCGGGCCTAGAGACAGGGCGGGGGCGAGGTTGTGTCGGGCATGGAGTTCCAGGTCGCCGCGGACAGCGGCCATCGCCCGCATGCCGTCCGTGGCTGGACGGCCGGCCCGCAGGCCGATGATGGAGCGGGTGGCCTCCAGCGATAGCCAGGAGAACTGGCCGATGTGCCCGAGGCGGATGTCTTCGCGGGCGGCGGTGGCCAGGATCCGGTCGCGTAGCGTGGTCTTTCCGGCTCCAGCAATTCCCTCCAAGGCCAGCAGCATGCCGCGCTCCTAGTCTTTCTCGGCGATCAGCCAGCTGATGAACTTCGCGATGCGGCCGCTGGCGACCGGTTCGGTGCCGTGGGTGAGCTGGGAGCCGTAGAGCAAGGCGGTGCCCGGGGCGGGGCTGACGCTCCATCGGGTTCGGGGCATAGCCGTGTACCAGTCTGCCGAGTGGTCCGCACCGTCGTGGGCCAGCCACATGCCGCCCGCGTAGCCGTGTCCCTGGGCGTCGTGGTTCAGCCGGGTGCTCCACAGCCGGTCGCTGGACGTGCTTTCGACATAGAACGCACCGCCGGCCTCCGGCTCGTGGACCACGACGCTGATACCGGCGATCTGTCGCGGCCAGGCGAGCGGGTCGGGAGCGATGCCGTCGAGGTGGCCGGTGATGTGCTGGCCGGGACCATACTCAACGTAAGTCCACGGGCGGCAGGCGGTGATCGATGGCATGACGCGGGACAGAGCGGGGCGGGCACGGTCGAAGGCGTGCTGGAGCAGGGCCTCGGCTCTGTCCGGAACTATCGGGACCTCGATCCGTCCGGCCGGCTCGTAGACGGCCATGGCTTGCTCGTTGGAGCGACCGGGGATCTCATGGATGGAGGTGGCCCGCTTCGCGCCGAAACGGAGCCGGGCCTCGTCGGTGAGGAGATCGTTCATTGTGGCGGCGAGCCGGTCCCGCTCCTCGGCGTCGATGAATCCCTCGACGCTGCCGACTGCGACGGTCTCGGCGATGTGGATCACGAGTCGGTTCTCCTCGTCTCGAGCACCCGGCGGACGTCGTCCAGGCCGGTGCAGTGATTGAGCCAATTGGCCACAGGGTGGTGGACGTCAGTGATTGGGCTGGCCCATAGGGCCAGCAGCTCTCCCGTCAGCGGCAGTTCCTCCGCGCCGGGCAGCGTCTCCGGCCCGGTCAGCTGGTCCAGTGCCGGGCACCAAACCGCGTGCTGCATGGCGAAGGCCCGCCCCAGCCGTGCCGCCGCCGCGAGCCGGCAGGAGCGCAGGAGCGTTTCGGCAGGCTCAGCCCGCTGGTAGCTGCGATGCTCGGTATGGGCCCATCCAGCCCCGACCGCTGCGGCTGCGGCCACAACGCGGCAGGTGGCACAGCACACGTCGTTGGCCTTCGGGCACGAATGATCGTGGGCGGGCAGGGTGGTGGCGACCTCGACGAGAGCAGCCCAGGCGGAGTCCGTCAACGGTTTGCCGACGGTGCCGCGGTCCGAGTCCGGGCCATGGTTGCAGCACACCGGACCAGGCCGGCGCGGAGCGCTGGGAAGGAGCGAGGGCTCGATGAATAGGGCGTGGAAGTACACGATCCGCCCCAGCAACTGATGGATCGTCAGCGAGGCTGCGACGCTACCCATGCCGCCTCCTCATCAGTCGAAGCAGTGATCTGAGGCGCTGGGCAACAGCAGCCGTCCTCGGTTGGCCGCTCGCCCCGCAGCGCGCCGGCGACGGCACCGGTGGCCACGTCAAGGGCGTCGAAGTACGCCGGCCAGCCGTGCCCGGGACGCGGGCGCAGCGCCAAGTCGAGTACGGGGCTCGCGCGTCCGGTGGTCTCGCACGTCAGCTCCGCCCGTCCGATGGCCACCTGCACCGCAGCGGGCAGGTCGTTGGTCACAGCGGTGACCGAACGACATAGGGCAGCAGCAGCTCGCGCGTACTCGGTCCGGTCCCGCGGAAGGATGCCGACCCGGCGCTCGGCAGGCGGCAGGTCAAGCCCTGGATAGAGATGTCCCTGGCAGCTGTCATACGTAATCAGGCGCCAGTCCTGGGTGACAGCGTCGACCAGGGAGCGAACGCCGGGCTCGATCGCCTCTCGCCACTGCGGGTGGGCCGGGTCGAGGTCATCGGCCTCGTGCACGCCGGGCAGGCCGACGGTGTTGATGTTGCCGTGCGAGCTGGTGCGCAGTCGCGCGTACGGACGGCTCGCCTCGGCGTGGTCCCAGCGGGCGAGGAAGGAGGCGACGTCACGCATGCAGTTCGGCGTACGGGGGCGCAGGCGCACCCTGCGGCACCAGGCACCTGCCGGGTGGGCGGGCTGGGCGAGGAGTGCGGCGATGCCGTCGATCATCCGCATCCGGTAGTCGCAGTAGGCGTCCTGGTCACCGGCCTGGTCCTGACGCCAGCGGGTGGCCACGCAGCCGCCGCCGCAGGTGGACTGGTACGCGCAGGTGGTGCACCGCCCCATGAGTGCCTTGCCCTGGTTCAGCAGCGGCAGCCGCCGCTGAGCCGCGACGACCGCATTCTGCCCGGAGACCTGGCTCAGGCGGGTGAGCTGGGCCTGCGGCCAGGGCAGCTCGTCACAACTGCCGAGCCGTCCGTCCGGATAGAGCGTGAAGACGTGGTCGCACTTCAGGTTGGAGAAGTGGCAGAAGCCGGTATCCAGTCCGCGCAGCCGTCGGATGGTGGAAACGGCCGGTTCCAGTTTGAGCCGGGTGAAGTGCCCAGCGCCGATCCAGCGGACGGTGGCGGCGAGCACGAATTCGGCGTACTGGTCCGGGGTGGTCGCCCATCTCGGCCCCTGCGGGCCGCGCAGAGCCGCGCGCTGAAGGAGTCGGCTCGCGGGAATGCGCTGCCCACGGGCAGCGGTAGGGCCTTGGACGGAGGCATCGAAGCAGGGCACGAAGCTGACAGCGTTGACCGCTTCGAAGCCGGCGAGGTGGTCCAAGACGGCTCCGGCGCGGCCGAGCACAGTCGGGGTGACCGCAGCGATCACTCCGACCCTCCGGCCACGCTCGGCCAGCAGGCGCAGCGCGGCGGCTACACGCGGATACACCGCTTGGCCGTCGTAACCGACCCGCCAGGCGTTGCCCGCCTCGTCTCCGTCGAGGGAGATGCCGATCTGGAGGCGCGGGTACAGGGCATCGATCAGATCCAGCCACTGCCCATCGAGCAACACGCCGTTGGTTTGCATCGAAACCCGCACGACGCCGGGCTGAGACGCCAGTTCGCGCAGGACCTCGGCGACATGATCGCGTCCGGCCGTCAGCGGCTCGCCGCCATGCAGTTCGACGGCGAGTGGACGCCCCGGGAAGAGTTCGGTGAGCCGACGCACTTGCCCGGCGTCGATCCGGGCTCCCCCCGGGACCTCCTTGCGTTTCTCGTAGCAGTACAGGCAGTCGATGTCGCAGGTCTCACCCCGTAGCTTCAGGATCACCGACACGGCACTGCCGGCGTCTTCGACGTCGAGGCCGCGGTACAGGTGGGCCATCAGGTCGTGCTGATCGGTGGTGCCGTACATCGGCTGCCTCCCAGGGTTGGCCGTGACCGGGCGGGGATCAGTCGTACAGGCGTCCCAGCAGAGCGCCCTGGCCGGACTGGAGGATGTGGGCGGCCTCTAGCGGAATCCAAAAGCACTCGAAGCGCGTCGGCTCCTGCTCCCCGTCGTGGTCCTCCTGGCTCATCCACCGTTCCGAGGTCGGCTCGGTCAGTTCCAGGTGGAAAACGTGGCGGCGCTGGAGCTCGAACCGGTACGGGCTGATGTCGTACTCGGTCTCGCCGAGCTTCCGCACGATCTTGAAGTCCTTCAGGCAGGTCTCCTCGCGGGCCTCGCGTAGCGCCGCCGCCTCTGGCGTTTCGTCGGCGCGGATGCTTCCGGCCGGAACCTGGATGCCGACCTCCTCGTAGCTGTAGTCGGTGTGCCGAAAGACCAGCAGCTTGCCGTCACGTACGACGTAGCAGAGAACCTTGTCTTTGGTGACCCGCTCCGGCATGGGAGAACTCCTCTTCATTCGTTGGAATCAGACGCCCGTAGGCCGGTGGTCACGGCTAGAAAAGGGGCTGAGTGCGGACCGCCGACCGCCGGACAAGCGGCCTTGAGTCTAGGTTCGGTAACCAGGCGTCACGAAGATCGGCATACCGCGTGGTGCCCAAGCTCAAGCCCCCATTCCTCGTTCCGCTGTTTCCGAACGATCGGCTGGCAGTAGGATCTCAAGCCCTGAGCGGCCTGCGTCAGCTCTTGATGAGGGTCCATGATGTACCCCCCAGCGCGACTGGCCGGAGGAGGTCGCCGTCGAAGGCGACGATCTTGCGGATGGTGGTCACAACCTGACCCGCATAGCCTGGTCTCATGGAGGTCCAGGATCGTCCATGGTCGTCTAGGCGCGGGCTGAGTGGCGACCAGGCTGTCGGGCTGGTGACCCAGGTGGTTGCCGGGGCGGGTTACTGCACTGACGGGATTGCGCTGCTGCGACCACCTGCCGACAACGCCATGGTGGCTATCCCGAGACTCGGTCTCGTAGCGCGAGTGGGTATTGACGTTGCGTTTCATGATCGCTTGGTGAATGAGCTAGATGTTGCAGAGTGGCTGACATCACGGGGCGTTCCCTCCATCCAGGCTGCGCAGCTTCCTGGCTTGGCTCAGTTGGAAGTCATAGACGGTCGAGTCTTTACCTGGTGGCGCTATATCGAAGCAGAGGGCACGGCCACGGCAGGAGATCTGGGGAGGGCTCTGAGGCAGTTGCATGACCAGCGTCCTCCATGGCCACGACTACCGATTCTCGACCCTTGGTCTCGGGTCGCATCGCAAATTCGGGCCGCGAACCTGCCGTTTGAAGACAGGAATAATCTTGAGCGGCACTGGCACCGTCTCGCCGATCGATGGGAGCGGTCAGATTGGCCTCATCGAGTGTCTGCTGTGATCCACGGAGACGCCCACCGGGGCAACGTCTTGATGTCGGGTGGAGTTGGGCACCTCCTCGACTTCGAAGACACCTGTCTCGGGCCGTGTGAGTGGGATATCGCGTACGTCGTCGCCTCCGAGCGGGTGGGATGGCTTTCCCCGGTTGAGGCGTCAGATTTCTGGCGCGAATACGGAGGCGATCCGCAGCAAGGTCACGAGTTAGACCTTCTCGTGGATATCGCGCAATTTCGTCGAACATGCTGGCTAGCCTCAAGGCTGCCGTTTGAGCCCGATCTGATCCGGGACGTTCAGCACCGGATAGCCACGCTGCTCGATCCTGGACTGCCCCGCCGCTGGCTGCCGGGATAGGCGCGGCTACAGGCTTGGGGTCCACCGCCATGGACGCACGCCGTGCAGCCCTCGCAGACAGTCGATCCGGTACAACGCCTCGCGGGTGAGCCTCGGGTCCTGGCCGGCGCGCTGCACCAGAAACGTTGCCATGCGCAGTTCTCGAGTGTCACGCATGAGCGTGTAGCCGGGCCAGTAGGTGACGTCACTGCCGTATACGTCGATGAACCGCTTGTACTCCTCACGCCGGATCCAAAAGAAGGATCCCAGCTTGATCGCTGTTGACACCAGATCCCACTCGGGTGGACCTATCGAGAAGCGTTCCAGGTCCAGCAGAACCGCCGTCCCGTTGACATCAACCGCCACGTTTCCAACCCAGGCATCCCCGTGGATCACAGACTGCGGAAGCCCGTCCGGCAGCAGTTCCCATTCGACGCGCAGATCGTCGATGCGCCGCAGGATCCAATCCCGTCGCGCAAGATCGATCACGTTGCTTCCGGAGACGCGCTCCGGCAGCCGAACGAACGGATCGAGTTCGGGCAACCCTAAGTCCGTCGGCGGATCGAGGTCATGCAGTTGGCGCAGGAGACGCGCTACATCCACCACGTGACCCGGTTGGTGAGGTGGAAGCCGGCGCCAAAAGACCACCGGTATGTCACCGACAACGACTGGTTGAGGGTTGACCTCGGCGAGCGAGACGCTTGGAACCGCGGCTGTGCGCAGCCACTGCGCCACTCTCACCTGACGAGATGAGTGCTCAACGGAGCCGGGCCTGCCGACCTTGGCGATTGTCTCGGCGTTCACCGCCCAGACGGTATTCTCCCCCTCACGGATCAGCTCCAGGCCGGTCGTGTCGAGCCCAACCTGCTCGCAAGCAGCACGGACAGCGTCGTAAGTTGCGGTACTCACGCGTAGTTCGTCTCGAGGATCGCTTCACAAAGTTCCGCAACTGCAGGCGCTCCGCGGCGGCTCACCGAGACACGGACGAGCTCTCTGAGCCCTTCGGCCACGCGAGCTGACTTCAGGCCGTCGATGTCGCGGACGGTCCTGATCCCAAGCTCAGCTGCCTCGGCGAACTCGCCGCTGACCATCAGAAGCGAGGCAAGCTTGACTGCGGACTGGACCGTCGAACGAGCATAGGCGTCGCCGTGTCCTTCAACTGCCGCTCGCAGGCGCCGGACCGCTTCTTCAGCAGCATGACCGCTCGTAGCGATACCGAACAGTGCGTGACCGGTGTCGCCGAGATGCTGGGCTCGGTCGTAGTACGTCATCCACGGACGCTCCGGCTCCGACCCGACGTGATCGAAGGCCTCGTCGGCTGCGGCGACGGCAGCCACCGTCTCCGCGCTCAGGCCCATCCTGGCCAACGCCCTCGCCCGGCCTGTGTGCAGCATCGCCCTCTCTGCCGGGGTCAGGCCCCGGAAGCGGAGAGCCGTGTCGAGTAGTTGGAGGCCCTCTGTCGGTGATCCGCACCAGATTGCCTGCCGAGCTCGGTGGGACAGCAGCTTCGCTTGAAGATGAACATTGCCGGCGGTTACCGCACACTCCCACGAGAACTCGAAGATTTTCTGTGCACGGGGCTGGTTGTCGGCATCGAAGTTCATGAAGCCGGTGACGGCACCGAGGCGCGCGACGGCGGAGAAGAGATCGGAAGCTAGACCGTCAGCACGACGCTGGCGCAGTAGGCCGGCGCTCCACCGTAGATGCGCCTCAGCGGCCCGTCGGGCACTCCCGCCGCCGTGGGCGAAATCCCAGGACGTCAGCAGCGAGGAAAGGCTGTCGATCTGCTCGACCTCTTCGGGAGTGACCACCTCCGGAAGGCTGTCGGCAAACAGCGGAGGGGTGTGATCGTTGGCGTTACTTGCAGCTGGTGACACGTCGTCGAAGGCGAGTCCCATCATGTGCCGCGGGATGCCAAGACCTTCCGCGATCCGCTCAAGTACCTCGTACGCGGTCACCTGCTGACTTCCGTTGGAGATCGCACGGACCCTGGTTTCGGCAAGCCCGGTACACCCCGCCAGGTGCGACCGGGAGTAGCCCTGGGAGCGCAGGAAGCGGAAGAGCAGCGAGATGTCGTGATCTCGAAGAGCGGACGCGACCGGATGCCCCTCGAAGGTGGCCTGCCGCCACCAACTCTCGTCATGCCGTCGCGAGACAGCCACGGCTCACCTCCCCAGCGTTCCACCCTTGCTACGTAGCGTACGTGCGCATCGACCGATGAGACTGCCCGATTCACGGCGGTGCTCACGGTGTCTCGGATGTCCAGGCAGAAAAGAGACATACCACTTGGGTCGGTGAGGGTCCAGCATGAACCCTCAGCGAGGGCTGATGCGCGAGCGGCAGCGCTGTGAATGTGTGTGGATGCACGCGCCAGTACGTGTCTTCCGAAGGCCGTCTGGTGACGTGACGTGCCCAGATGGCCAGGGCGACAGATCTTGGCTGAGCAGGGGTCGAGCGACCTCGCGTGCAGCCTCAGTCTGCCTGACCTCTCTAGACCCCTCCCGGGAGGCGTTCTCATGAACCACCAGGATGACCTAGCGCGATATGGCTACCGGCAGGAGTTGGCGCGCCAGCTCCGGTTCCGGGACCTGCTGTCCTATGGGCTCGTGTATATGGTGCCGATCGCGCCGATGGCGATCTTCGGCAGCGTGTACGCCGGCTCCGGTGGCATGGTGGCTCTGGCGTACGCGATCGGTGTGTTGGCGCTGGTGTTCACGGCTTTCTCGTACGCGCAGATGGTCCGGGCGTTTCCAATGTCGGGCAGCGTCTACAACTACGCCGGTCGGGGCATCAGCCCACCGGTCGGCTTCCTCGCCGGGTGGGTGATCCTGCTCGACTACGTCCTCGTGCCGGGCCTGCTGTATCTGGTGGCGTCGGTGGCGATGCACGCCACTGTGCCCGGGGTGCCGGTGTGGGTGTGGCTGCTCGGGTTTGTCGCGGTCAACACGGTCGTCAACTCGGTCGGGATCCGCATGACCGCGGTGGTCACCCGGGTCATGCTGGTCGGCGAGCTGATCGTCCTAGCAATCTTCATCGCCGTCGCCGGCTGGGCCGTCGCCTCTGGGAAGTGCCGCTTCAGCTGGGAGGCGTTCTACAACCCGGACACGTTCACCTGGTCCGTTGTCGCGGGAGCGGTGTCGATCGCCGTGCTTAGCTTTCTGGGCTTCGACGGCATCTCGATGCTGGCTGAGGAGGCCAAGGGTGGGGCTCGGCAGATCGGCCGAGCTATGGCCGCAGTCCTGGTGCTGGCGGGGGTGTTGTTCGTCGCCCAGACGTGGCTGGCCGCGATGCTCGTCCCCAACCCCGACGCGCTGCTGACCGACGGTGACCCAAACGGCACCGCATTCTACGACGCCGCCCAGGCCGCAGGCGGGAGCTGGCTGGCGACCCTGTGTGCGGTGGCGACAGCAGTCGCCTGGGGGTTGCCGAACTCGATGGTCGCCCAGGTCGCCACCTCACGGCTGCTGTACGCGATGGCCCGGGACCGGCAGCTGCCCGCGTTCCTGGCGAAGGTGTCGATCCGCTGCAGCGTGCCGATCAACGCCACCCTGCTCACCGGCGTCGTGTCCCTCGCCCTGGGCCTGTACATGGCGACCCGGGCGGATGGGATCACCGTGTTGTCGTCGTTGATCAACTTCGGGGCGATGGTCGCGTTCCTGGTCCTGCACGGCTCCGTGGTCGTGCACCACCTCATCCGAGCCCGGAGCGGGAACTGGTGGGCGCATCTGGTGATGCCCGCGGTCGGGTTCGCGATCCTCGCCTACGTGGTGGTCAACGCCAACATCGCCGCCCAGCGGCTCGGCCTGGCCTGGCTCGCCCTCGGCGTCCTCGTCCTCGCCGGCCTGTACCTGTCGGGACGCCGACCGGTGCTCTCCGGCATGGCACCCGCGCAGCCGCAGCAGCGTGACGTGGAGCGGGTGTGATGGCCATGGACAAGGTCACCTACCGCCCGGCGCGAGACGAGCTGGCCTACACCTTCGGCGGCCGGATGCCGGTCGCACACCTGCGCTCCGGGGACGTACTCGAGGCGTTCACGGAGGACTGCTTCGGCGGGCTCGTGCGAGGGCCGGCGGATCTGCCGTCGCAGGTGTGCCGCATGCCCTACCTCAACCCCGTGTCCGGACCGTTCTTCGTCGAAGACGCCGAACCCGGCGACACCCTCGCCATCCACCTCATCTCCATCACACCCGCCCGGGACTGGGGCGTGTCCTCGACGTTCCCGCACTTCGGTGCCCTCACCTCAACCTCCCACACCGCCACCCTCCAGCCACCGCTTGAGGAGCGGGTATGGGTGTACGGCATCGACCGGCAGGCCGGGACCGTGCGGTTCCAGGCCACCGAAACCGACCACACCATCGACCTGCCCCTGGAGCCGATGATCGGCACCATCGGAGTCGCCCCCGGCGGCTTCGAAGCCCGCTCCACCATCGTCCCCGACCGCCACGGCGGGAACCTCGACACACCGCACCTCCGGACCGGCACCACCCTGTACCTGGGGGTGAACATGCACGGGGCGATGCTCGCCCTCGGCGACGGCCACGCCCGCCAAGGCGAAGGCGAAGCCTGCGGCGTCGGCGTCGAGATCGCCACCACCACAACCCTCACCATCGAACTCATCAAAGGCGCGCCGACCATGTGGCCACGTCTGGAAACCGACACGTCGATCATGGCGATCGGCTGCGCACGCCCACTCGAGGACGCCTACCGCATCGCCCACACCGACCTTGTCGGCTGGGCGCAGGCCCTGACCGGGCTGGAGACGCTCGACGCGTACCAGCTCGTCTCCCAGGCCGGGCGGGCGCCGATCGGCAACGTGTGCGACCCCAACTACACCGTCCTCGCCGCCGTCGACAAGGCGCTACTGCCATCACCGGAACCCGCCTACAGCGGGGTGCACAGCCGGCTGCGGCAGCTCGTCCCAGGGCTGGGTTAGGGGCGGCGCCATGACCCTTCCTCGACTGCCGCTGCGGGATGAGCTGTTCCTGCTCGGCCACAACGACGACATCGGCCAGCCGCACATCCACCGGCAAGCATTGGCACTCGGGCTCGCAGGCGCCGTCCTGATCGACATCTTCCTCGCCGGACGGATCGCCCTCGACCCAAACGACGACCGCCCAGCCGGCGAACGGTGGCTGCGCCTACACACCGACCAACCAGTCGGCGACCTGATCGCCGACACCGCCATCGCCGCCATCCGCCATGGGCGCACCGCCCCACCGGTGAAGGCGTTCCTGCGTGACTTCGCCGACGACCTGTACGAGCGCACCCGCGCAGGTCTCGTCGCCGCCGGGATCCTCCGCCACAGCACACGCCGGCGCCTCGGCGGCCTCGCCCGCACCGATATCTACACGGCGACTGACAGCAAGTGGGCGATCGTCGCCCGGGCCCGCCTGCGGTACCTCGCGCAAGGCCGCGAGCAACCCGACAACCACACCGCCGCCCTCGCCGGCCTGGTCGCCACCCTCGGCCTGACCAGCCACCTCTACCTCGACGGCGACACGGCCACCCTCACAGAACGGCTGAAGGCAATCGCCGCGCAGCACCATCGGTCGGTGCGGGACATCACCGCCGCCGTCGACGCCGCGGTCGGCGACCTCGCCACCGCCACCTACCGATGACCCAACCCGAGGTACCCATCCGATGGAGACTGCCGTGCGTATCCGCGCCGCCCGCTGGACAGACAAGGACCTGGTCGCCGCGCTGATCGCCGACGCCCTGCTTTCCAGCCCGCTCGCCGCGTGGCTGGTGCCCGACCCGCAACAGCGGCACCAGGTGCTGACCGACGTGGTTGGGATCTGGGTGGAGCACGCGATGTTCTTCGGCGACATCCACCTCACCGACGATCTCACCGCCGCCACCGTCGGCTTCCACCGCTACCGGCCCATCCCACCACCGGCCAACTACCGTATCCGCCTCACCGACGCCGCCGGGAGCCACGCCGACCGGTTCGACCTGCTGGACAGCCTGCTATCGCTGAAACAGCCCACCGAACCGCATTACCACCTCGCGTTCCTCGCCGTGCGTCCTGATGCTCAGAAGGCCGGTTACGGCACCGCGCTGCTTACCTATCACCGCAGCCGACTCGACAGCATTGGCCTACCGTCCTGGGCTGCCGTCCCTGCAGAAGGGGAGCACCTGTTCGCGCGCTACGGCTACACACCGCGACCACCGATCACCCTGCCCAACGGCCCGACCTTGCGTCCGGTACGTCGCAACGCTCACAGCAGCAGCAGCGGCCTGCCGATCAACACCAGCCGCCCGGTCGACAACCGCTGGCAGGGCTTTCATGCGTAGCCCCAGCGCCCTCGTCACCAAACGGACCAAGCCGGTGACACCAACGGCGGCTGACCACACTCGTCCCCAACCGATACCGCGGATCATGGCCTTCCCTCGTAGATACCCTCCGGAACTCATCGACGCCGTCGTCCAGCGTGTCGCGGATGCCCGCACTATCAGGGCATACGGCGCCGTCACCACGGTCGCCCGTCAAATGGGCCTCGACCCACGCCTGGTCCAGAAATGGGTCACCAAAGCCACCGCCCCAGTCCCACTCCACCCGAGCAGGTCGGCCGCCGACTCGCGAGATATGTACCTGCCGCCGGGACTGCTGCACTGCAGGTTCTGCCACCAACCGATGGCCTACGCGCAGCTGCACGACTCTGGACAGGGCTACCAGTGCCAGCAGGATTGCCGGCCGCGGCCGGTCGATGCCGCAGCCATCGCCCACACGGTCGGTCGAACCATCCTGCGACACGCGGCTCGGGCCATCCCCTCGACCACTGCGCCGACACCCCCGCAGCTGGCCGCCGCCCACGCCCACCGGATCCTCGCCCGCATCACCGTCGGCGCCACTCCCGGCGATATCGCCCTCACCTGGCGAGCCACCCCTGTTACCGGACCCGGCCGGTTCGACGCCGAACGTGGACAGCGCATCGCCGCTGCCCGCAACCTCGCCCACACCGAGCCGCTGCGCGCCCGGCAGCTCCTGCACGACAGCCTCACCGGCGTCGACCCCGCCACCGCGCCCGCCGACCCCCTGCACGCCGAAGCCGCCAACCTTCTGGCCGAACTGCAACTCCGCCTCGGCCACCCCGCCGACGCCATCGCCTGGGCCACCTACGCCCACCACAGCACGATCCACATCCACGGGCCCGGCCACCCGCGGAGCGTTCACGCCCTCCACCTCCAGGCCGTCGTGTATCGGCATGCCGGACACCACCAACGCGCCTACCACCTCTATCGGCAACTCGGCGAACACTTCGCCGCTACCGCCGGGCCGCACGCCCATCGAACCCTCGCCACCCACGCCACCACCGCTCTCGTCCTACACGCCCTCGGCCACTGCCAGGCGGCGCGCGCCCTGCTCGCCGACACCATCGCCACCCACCGGCGCGAACACCCCGGCCATCCCGCCACGGCCCGCATGACACAACACCTGACACACATATGGCAGGACTGCGCCGCCAAGGGGCACAAGCACCAAGACGCCTGACTACCCCCCGCCTATTCCAGGAGATCCCGACCGTGTCCGCACACGCAAGCAAGACCGGTGCCCTCAGCGTCTCGGCATCGTCACCATCTCCTGGCCCATGACCAGCTGAGCTTCGCTCTCAACCCTGCTCGCCGGACCAGGTGACAACAACCCGCTATCCCACCCGGAAGGAGAGTGATGTCGGCGCCGCCGCACAACGCGGGACTCTATTGCGCCGAGCGAATACCGCATCAACCAGCGCGGCGTCCCATGGGCGAAGTAGGGCTTGTACAGCCGACAGATTCCCACCACAAGGACTGCGATGACACTGCGAGTTGACGCCGCCGCCACTCTCCGTCAGGCCATGGTGGCCACACTGCGTGACGAGGGTCTGATCACCACCGACAGCGTGGCCGCGGCCATGCACACTGTGCCCCGCCATGACTTCGCGCCCGGCGAGCCGCTGGAAAAGGTGTATCAGACGAACACCACCTTGGTTCCCAAGATCGACGCTACTGGGCGTCAGACCAGCGTGGTCTCGGCCTCGCACATTCAGGCCATCCAGCTCGAACTGGCCGAGGTGCGGCCGGGCATGAACGTGCTGGAGATCGGCTCGGGCGGATACAACGCCGCCCTGATCGCGGAGGTGGTCGGGCCGACCGGTTCGGTGACGACCGTGGACATCGATGCCGACGTCGTGGACCGTGCCCGCGCCGGCCTGCGCCGGGCCGGGTACGAGCAGGTCAACGTCGTGCTCGCCGACGCCGAGCACGGCGTGGCACAGCACGCGCCGTATGACCGGATCATGGTCACGGTCGGGGCGTGGGACATCCCGCCCGCCTGGCTCGATCAGCTCACCCCGGACGGCCGGATCGTCGTGCCGCTGCGCTTTGCCGGGATCACCCGCCTGGTCGCCTTCGACCGCGCCCCCGGCATGTCGGTGCTGAAGGCCAGCAACTACCGGCTCGGCTCGTTCGTGCCGATCCAGGGCCACGGCGCCGCCAGTGAGCAGCTGATCCCGGTCACCCCCGACGTCGGTCTGCGCCTCGATCAGAACAGCAGTCTCACCTCCGACGTGCCGGCGCTGCGCAAGGCGCTCAACACCAAGCCGATGCAGAGCTGGTCGGGCACGCCGTTCGACATGCCCGACGAGCTGGAGCTGTACCTGCTGACCAGCGGGCCGGAACTGCCGATGCTGCACGCCGCGCACGCCGCGATCGACCAGGGCGTGGTCAACCGCACGGTACGCAACGGCACCCCGGCGCTCATGCGCGGCGGCAGCTTCGCCTATCGCATCAAGCGGGAGAATCCGCAGACCGTCAGCGGCTACGAGACCGGCGTCATCGCCCACGGGCCGGAAGCCGAGCAGGTCGCCAGCGAGCTGCTCGCCATGATCCGCACCTGGGCGGACTGCTACTACCGGCGCGGTGCTGCCCGCATCACCTACCACCCGAACACCGCCGATACCAGCGGCCTGACCGGGTGGCACAGCACCAAGCGACACGGCGTCCTCGCCGTCGCCTGGCCGTAGGAGACTTCGGCGCTCCCCTCAGCGACCACGGTGGGGGAGCCCTGCGGCCGACTGGACCTCGGCCATGCCCGCAGGCCCCTCCACGCGGTAACGGTGGTATCGCCGGCACCCGACCGGACAGCGCCGGAGCACGTCCCTCGGCGACCCTGGCTGCGAAGGGCAGCCCAACCCCAGGTAATGGTCGGCCAGTCGAGTGGATATTCTGATTGGCTGTGAAGTGAGCCCCCGCCCTGCGGTGTGAATTCCACCGACTGGTCTGTGAGCTTGACGGTTCCCAGGAGGGACATAGGTGCCGGACTCCGGACTTGCGTCGCAGTCGCCGGGTGACTCTGCCGGCGCAGATCCGCCGGCGCGCAATCGACGGACTTCCGCTGCCTCGGCCGGAGGCGCTGCAGGGGCTGCCGGTGTCGAGTTGCAGAACCTTGTGTTTGCATGGGTGGCCGTAGCTGTGATCGCGGAGCGGCCGCTGATGGCAGCGGACTTCCTGGCAGGCACGGTCATGCATGTAGGCGCCCAGACCGGCCACCACCTGGACGATGTTGTTGCCCGTACCGACGCTGACAACTACGCGCTGATCCAAGTCAAGGCATCGATGCCGCTGGGGACTGCGGCGAACAGTCCGCTCGGCAAGGCGCTGGAGCAGGTTGTCCAGCAGTACCTGCAGGGACAACTTGCCGTCAATGACGGGACCAGCCGTCCGGTCGATCCGCAGCGCGACGCACTTGTGCTGTGCACCGACGGCGCCGCACCGGCGTCCGTCCGGGTCCACCTGCCAGCAGCACTCACCCGAACCGGATCCCAGCCGCCCGGAACGCCACTCGGACATGAGCTGACTGAGGAGCAAAACGCCGCGTTCCGCGTTGTGGAGGCGCACATTCGGAGGCTCTGGAAGATCTGCAAGGCCATTGAGCCGGACGACGAGCAGGTACGTGGTCTGCTGCGGGCTCTGCGGGTCCTCGTCCTCGACCTCGACGAGGGTGGAGCTAGCCAATCCGCTGCGGTCGCCGAGTTGTCGACGGTCCTGGACAGCAACGCCGAAGCCCGTACCGCGTGGCCCGTGCTCGTCGCGCAGGGCCAGGCTGCAGCCATTGGGCGATCCTGGCGCGACCGGGCGGCGCTCGGCGTCGCGTTGTCATACGAGCGCATCCACCTGACGCCGCCGGCCCGGTACACCGCCGACATCGCGCGGCTACGTGACTTGTCCGAAGTGAACCTGCGGACGCTGCGCTCCGAGGCCGTGCTGCCCGTTGCTGGCGGCCTGTACATCCCCCGCTCCGGCGCCACCCGCCTGGCCGCAGCCGGCGACGGGAATGTACTGGTCATCGGCGACGCCGGCGCGGGTAAATCCGCAGTGACGCAGGAACTCGCTACGTTGCGTTCAGTGTCACAGCAGGTCGTGGTTCTGCGTGCCTCGGACATTGCGGGCGCCAACCGGATCGCCCTGAGCGCGCCGTTAACCGTGGTGCTGCGGTCCTGGACCGGGCCGGCGGCGCTGCTGGTTGTCGACGGGGTCGATGCTCTGCGCGGAGCGGAAGATCGAGAGACGCTCAGCACGACGGTGGCAGCCCTCGCGGGATCACGCTGGCAGGTCGCGGCGACGGTGCGCACCTTCGACGTGCGCAACAGCAGCCAGCTACGGGCTGTCTTCGCCGGCAAACCGGTGTCGGAGGAGCCGGGCGAGGTGGATCAGCAACTTCCCGATGTCCGCCACCTGCGGGTGAGTGATTTCACCGAAACTGAGCTTGGCGAGGTAGCGACCGTGCTGCCGATCGCATCGGCGCTCATGGAATCGTCCACCGAGCTGCGTAGACTGCTGCGCAACCCGTTCAACCTGAGTCTGGTCGCCCGGCTCGCCAATTCGTTATCCGGTGACCGCCCCGCGCAGCTGCACACCGTCCGGACCCGCGTCGGCCTCATGATCGCGCTATGGCGTTGGCGGGTCCAAGACCATAACCGCACCGGGCGTGAGGCGCTGCTGACTCGGTTATGTCGAGAGATGGTCACCACGCGCAAGCTACGGGTGGTCGAGGCCGAGCCGACCGTCGCCGCAGCGGACGGCGCCGCGCTCGAAGAGCTGTTCAGTGCGGGCGTTCTCTCCGCCGAGGGCAGCGGGCCGGCCACCGGCCGGCGGGTCGTGTCGTACGCGCACAACATCCTGTTCGACTTCGCTGCCGCGCTGTATCTGCTGCATGACCCGGTCACACCCGAGCGCCTGCTCGATCTGCTCGACACGGATCCGTCGCTCCCACTGGTTGTCCGGCCCAGCTTCGAGATGCTGGTAGAGCTGCTGTGGGCTGATCGAAACACCGGCGCATTCTGGCCGTTGTGCCTGAAACTTGCCGGCTCACGACACGTCCTCGCGTCGCTCGCGTTCGCGGCGCGGCTACTGCAGCTGATCCGCGCCGCAGACGACCTCGCCGCCCTGGCACCCGAGCGAGGCTCCCCGGACCAGACCGGCGGATTCTCGCCCCGCCAGGAGTTCATCAGGCAGGTTACTGGAGCGCTGCAGACAACCGCACTGCTGGCCGACGTGAGACCGTCGGTGCCACCGCTGGCTCGCCTCGCTCGTCATCTCGCGGCGAACGCCGACACCTCTCACGAAGACGCGGCGCTGGCCATCAATCTACTGGCGGCCCTGCACCGGCGAACGCCCTTGTGCCTCGGCGACCCCGGTGCGGACGACCGGGGCAGCGCTCTGGCCTCGCTGCTCGACAGTTGCCGCACTGAACCCCAGCAGCGCGAACGCATGGTCCGCGCGGTCGCCCGCTTATTGCCACAAACGATCGCGGTAGGTGCCACCCGTGACGCCGTCATCCGGCTCCTCGACGACAATTCGGTACTGGATGCCTGGGGCGGAACCGTGTTGATCTGGCTCGCTGACACTGTCGTTCCTGCCGCTGAACACGACCGTGACCTGGCCCGGCGCCTTGCCGCCACCATTTTGAAGTTCACCGAGACCCGCGACGAGCAGGTCGACTTCGTCGGTGGAGCGTTGCTCTCCCTGACTCAGTCACGCCGAGACCAGGCCTTGCACAGCATCTATCGGCTCAGCCGGTCGTTTGAACACCTGTGTAGCGCTGACCTGCTGCTGGCCGCCGAGATCTTCTGCGACATGCTTGATGACGGGCACCCGCCGCAGGCGAACGAGCCGTGGCCACTGTCGATCCCGGGCGGCATCACCGGATGGTTGGGCTGGGGCCGGGACATTTCGTTGGTCGGGCGTGGGGACGAGGGGGCCACCATCGCCACAGCGCTCAGCGCTGCCCTCAGTCACAGTGATCCGGGCGACGCGGCCCGCGTGGTCGCGATCCTCGTCAGCCGTCTGCACGACACTACGGGCTGGCAGGCGCTGATGTCATCGAGCAGTGACACCGCAGCCCTGGCCCGCCTGCTGCTGCCCGCTTTGGAATCGGGGGCACTGCTGATCCACCCTGACACTCACGTGTCTTCCGCCGCGCTGCTTACCGAACTCGCCAGCAGTGAGCCCTCGCTGGCGGCCCGTTTGGAGGCCGCAGTGCTACGCGCCCACACGCTCGCGGACGCCAACGGCAGGCCGCAAAACGTGAAGGACGCACTGATCGGAATCTTGAGCCCTGAGACGATCACCTCGGCAAGTCTCACCAGCAGATTGACAGAACTCGGGCCTGACGGACCTCCCCGGCCCCTGCCACGGCCTCGCCCGACTGCAACATTCGGACATCATTCGATCATCGACCGTCTCGGCCCTCGAGGAAAGGCGCTGTCGCCGGCGGTAACCGACGCGGCCCTTGCACTCGACGAGGAACTGAACCGCGTGACCGGCGGCGCGGACGACCGGCCCGCCGCTGAGCGGAGACTCGCCCCGCTGTTCATCGCAGCCGACATTGCATTTTCTGCCCACCCGCCAGTGCCCGCGGAACTGTCGCTATTACTGGCTCGGGCTGCCCAGGTTCTCGCATCCGCTCCCCAGACCCTGCCTAGCACTCCGCTCGGGGAGCGCGTCCTGGCCGTGCTCACCGCCGCCGCAGGCAGCCCACAAGCCGGGGAACTTCACACATGACCTACTGGATCTCCGACATGCGTGACACAGGGGTGGGGGGACTGGCCGCCCTGCTTCAACGAACACAGTGGCGTGCCAGCGACGCCGCGCCGGCGCTCGCCGGTGGGGTTGCCATGGGCCTTTACGACCCTAACCCCTTGGTCCGGATGCACGCGGTCCGCGCCGCGCACGCGCTGAACCCCGACGCCACCGCGGATCAGCAAGCGTCCGCAATCGGTGAGTTGGCGCTCAGCGAGCAGCACCCCGTGGTGCGCTCTATACTGATCGACCAGCTATGGTTCACGATCCGTGAGGCAGCGCCCACCGTTGACGCCGTGCTGGAATTGCTCGTCGGTATGGACAACACTGTTCTAGCCGACCCCAACCACGAACCCGCAGGTGTCGTTCTCGCGTTGGTCACTCACCTCGCACTGGTGGCCCGGACTCCGTTCGCGGCAGAGACAGTCCAGCGCTGGTGCCAGGACGCGCCAGTACACGCAACACTCGTCGAGGCGTTCACCCGCCACGCCCGCGACTATCTCGCGGCCGCAGGCACCACGGAGCAGCGGACCGCCTTCGAATTGTTAGACACAGCCGCGCGTTCGGTGCTGAAACGCTGGACCCGCACACCAACCGAGCATCTAGCCGGTACGACCCTCCCCCCTGAGAGAGTGTTGTGTAACCGGGTGATCACAT
>NZ_LWLS01000098.1 GCF_001905095.1 Micromonospora sp. CB01531 | reverse complement strand
CACGTAAACAACACACGGGTTAAACGAAAAGCTCAGTCAGCACGCTCGACCTGGTGGCGCGCTCCGCCGTGAGCGCCCGTGGGCGACGAGGAACTGCACCACGTCCGCGTGCGCCTCGATCACGGCGACGCGCAGCGGCGACGCCGTGTAGGGATCGGCGGGACCGATGCGGGCGCCAGCATCCACCAGCTGGCCAACGATTCCCGGCCGGCCGGTGCGCGCAGCGTCGGCCAGCACCGACCCTCGGAACCGGCCAACCGCGACGTTCGGGTCGGCGCCGTCGGCAAGGGCCTGCCCGACGGCCACCTCGTCACCAGCGTGCACCGCCTCGACGAGCCGCTGATCGGCAGCATGGTTCATCGATCATCACCTGTTAGGTCAGTGAAAGCTCGCAGGTGCAGTCGCGCCGCCACGTTGGCAGCGAACCAGGCAAAGAAGTCGCTGTCCGAGTCGAGGCCCGCACGTACCGTGTCACACCAGTCCTGCCGGTCGAGTACCGCGAGGTACTGCCGTACCAGATGGTTGCGCTGTTCGGTGGTGCATCCGGATTGTTCCGGGGCCCTGTCGGCCAGATGGTCGGCGATGACCGCGACGTCGACGTACCTGTCCACGGCTGGTGCCTGCCGACCGAGGTGAGCGACGTGCGCAGCGAGGACGATGGGCGCCGGCGGATAGTGCTTGAGGGTCATTCCCATGCCACCGCAGTCAGCCATGATCTTCAGCAGCCGGCCGGTGTGGTCGACCAGGTCATCGTCCACCTCGGTCCCGACGATCGCTTCGTGCAGGTGGGCTGCGGTGGCCACCTGGCCGGCGAAGTAGCCGTTGAGGAAGTCGCCGTCACAGGCATGTCGTAGCAGCCACTGACGAGAGGCATAGACACCGCTTCGGCAGAGCGCCTCGATGACGTAAACCCGTCCCCAACCGGCAACCCGCTGAGCCAGCCACAACAACGCATCTCCGCCTCCGCGGCCACGTCGGCCTTGCCGAAGTGCGCGTCGAGGATGGCGGCAACGTCAGCGCCGTCGAGTCGCCGATCTTTCCGGGTCCGCGGTCGCTGCGGCTGGCGGTGGAGTTCGCCGTCCGGATACGGCTCGCCGTCACGCGGCAGGGGCAGGCCCGGATCTTGCTGGTGCAGGCGCAGGGCGTATTCGAACAGGCTGGTCTGGGGTCCGAGCGATCCAGGCTGACCAGCTTGATTATGGATCGTCAATGATCATAGGTTGGTCGCGTGGGTCTTCTTCGATTCTCGCAGACCACGGCGCGTCTGTCGGTGTTCACCCGTGATGCTTGGTGGTTGGGCTGGTTCGGGGAGGATTCCGGTGACGCGGGCCGGCTGTGAGTGTTGGTTGTGCTCGATCGATGGTGGGTCGTTGAGCCGGTGAGCGGGAAGCTGCGGCTGGGCGAAGGCGAGACGGTCCGGACTGCGTGTGCCCGTGCTGTGCTGCGCACCGGTGTGGATGAGGCAACCGGTGAGGTGCTGTCTGCGGCGGTGCTGGCGCAGCGGGTCGGTTGGTGTGCTGATCTGGTGGCGGGCATGGTGGCCGCGCTGATCGGCGAGCACTGGAACACGGCGGATGTGGAGGTGTTGGCGGCCGGGGTGGATGCGGGTGGGCGGCGGTTGCCGTCGAACGCGTGGATGGCGTTGCGACGTCTTGGCTGGACGGTCGCCCCGCCTGGGGGTGTGAGGGTCAATGACCGGGTCGTGCGGATGGCGCAGGAGCAGGCGGGGCGTGTTCTTCGTTCGGCGGTGTGGCGTGCTGAGGTGACCGCCGGGGTCCTGTCGACGTGGCCGGCCGATCCGCGCCAGCGCACCCCCGCCGAGTGGGACCAGGTCCGCAAGGCGATCCCGGGCGGGCAGCATCTGCCATCCAACGTCATCAAGGGCCGCACCCGGCAGGCCGTCACGTTCGTCAAGGCCAATGGTCGGCTGCCGGTGGACGTGTTCGAACTCGAAGGGGTTCCGAGGATTCCGCGGATGTTGCTGTTGGCCGCGTGTGATCGGCAGCAGGCCATCATCGAGCGCAGCGACACCGACCCGGCGAAGGCCCTGCTGCGGCTGCAGTTGCCTTTACGATCGGATCCGCAGACGTATCGGGACTGGACGTGGGTCGAGTGCCGGATCACGTTGCCGTCCACGGTTCCCGCCGCGGCGGTGCTGCACCTGCCCACCCTCCGCGTCACCGACGGGACGGTGCGTGCCGATGTTGCATACACGCATGCCGTGCCGAAAGCGCGGACTACCGGTCACTCGGTGGCGCTTGGCGTGGACTGGGGCCTCAACACCCTCCTCAGCGCCGGTGCCCTCCGACTGCACAACACCGGGCGGATCATGGCGTTGGGGGCCGGTGGGCAGTTCCGGGCCGCCGGGGTCCTGGCCAAGCAGCACCGCCTGCGCCGCCAGAGTGAGCGGCTGCACGCGAAGGCCGACCAGTATCTGCGGCTGCTCGGCGGCCGCCCCGACGAGCAGCTGAGCGCGAAACACGAGGTGCTGGCCGGCGAGATCCGCCACGTGTCCGCCCGCCGCGCGAACTTGAACGACGCGCTCGCCTGGGCCGCCGCCCGCTGGACCGTCGACCAGGCGATCGCCGCTGCGGCGTCCGTCATCTACCTGGAAGACCTGCGGTCGATGGAAACCAAGGGCATGGGGCGCACCCTGAACACGCGCCTGACCCAGCAGGTCCGCGGAAAGATCACCGACCGGATACGGCACCTCGCCGCCGAGCACGGTATTGCCGTGGTCACCGTCCCCGCCCGCAACACTTCCAAGCACTGCCCGCAGTGCCTGACCCCGCTACGGCACCGTAGAGCCCCCGACAAGCCGACCGTGGCGGGATGGAAGTGGGCTATCTGCCCCAACCAGTCCTGCCGCTGGCAGGGCGACCGCGATCACGGCGCCTGGCGGCGAATCGCCGCCCGCGGACTCACCCATCAGGGCAAGACCGTCATCGACAAGACCAGCGGGCAGATGGTGATCCGGTCGGTGATGGACACGCTCGAAGCCGCAGCCGTCGTCACTCCCACCAACACAGGCAGTCGGAGGGACCGGTCGAAGACCAGCCCCACCCGGCCCCACGCTTCACGCCCCGCGCCCAGGCGACGCAGGGCACCCTCCCCCACCCGGCCCCACAGCCGGGCGGGTAAGCGTCCGGAGGGACACGCACCAACGGACCGGGGGCTGCCCCGCGCAGCCCACCGACACCAGGGCGTGAACACGATCAGCACACCCACCGCCGGCCACCGGCCACGAGGAGCCGCACTGGGCGCAGGATTCCACCTGCACGCCCACGCGACCCCACCACGGTGGGAAACGATCCCGGAAACCCCATCCGACTCAAGATCGCAAAGCTAATCAGAGACGCTCGGTCGTCACGCTCACCGGCGGACGGAGGACTCGATTCTCTCGATCATGGGCGGGATGATGCCAGTCCGGACCCAACAAGGCAAGCAGCGCACGCCGCGTCAAGCGCCTCCGACCCTCCTGCCGACGCCTGTGGGAGCATCCGGTCGGCCTGCGCTGGCTACTCCTCGGCGACGTTGGCGCGTACGAGATGAAGTTCAAGAGTGACGTCTCGTCGGCGGACCTCGACCAACTGTGGCGCGACATGCAGGACTACGACCAGCGTCGCGGTCAGCGGCCACCACCGCATCTGATCATTCCGAAGCTCAATCCGGCGAGCGAGCGCAGCCTGGCGCACATGGTCGCCATCTTCCGGCAACTGACCGGACGCTCTATGAAGATCACAGTACGGGAGACCGGGCCATGATCGACGTCGATGCCCTGTTCGCCGCGCTGACGTATCTGGAGGAGGGCGGGATTGGCTAACCGGTGCCGGTGCTGCGCCACCGCCGCCGGGCGCCCGTCGAGGCGACTGGCACGGCGACCGCGGACGGGGTGCTGGTCGAGCTCGGCGACGGCGAGCGGGGCGAGATCGTCGGCTGAGCCGGCTGCCCCGGGGTACGCCCGGAGAAGGTCGCGCCGGAGGCGATCGATGGTGTGCAACGCTACGCCCGGACGGCCGGTACCTGCTCGGCCCGGCCGGGGCACTGAGGGCGCAGGTCGCCGGAATCCCGTCCGCGCGTTCCGCGGAGGCCCGGGGCCAGGTGCGCGGGACGGTCGCCGCCCTCGTGGCCAAGGGTGCCGAGGCCGCGGGCTGAGTCACGGCGCGACGAGGACGCCCTGCGGCACCTTCTTGTCGTCGTCGCGGGGGCGCGGCGGCACGCCGAAGTTCTGCTGCGGCGGCGGCCGGGTCACCCCCGTACGGCTGATGTCGGGGACCTGGACCAGATCCAGGTGGGCCTCGAACTCGGCCTTCAGGGCGTCGACCTGCCCCGGCGTCAGCGTCGCGCTCTTCTCGGCGAGCCAGGTCGTGAACGCGTCGCGCAGCGTCGCGCGGATGGTGGCTGGCGACCGCGGCGGCGGCGCGCGGAACAGCCAGATGATCTTCTTGATCCCCTCCGGCCTGGTGCCGCCCGCGGTGCCGCCCTCGAGGTCGGCGGTCATCTGCTTGCGGACCTTCGGGGCCTCCCAGGTCGACGGCGCCCAGTCCTTGCACTCGACCCGGCGGCCGTCCTTCAGCATGATGTCGACCTCGCGGCCGGTGCCCTTGAACTCGAACGCCTTGACGTTCTCCAGTCCGAGGTGGTCGCGTGCGACCTCCATCTGCCAGACCGCGCCCTTCCACGAGCCGCGGCCACCGACCCCGCGCCGCAGCACCGCGTAGCTGCCCTCGATGCCGAGGTCCCGCATCCGGCCATAGGTCTCCAGGGCGAACGTGAGCTCCTCCGGGCCGCCGATGAAACCCTTCACCGCGTCGAACGCGATCGCTGACCGGGTCGAGCCCGGGCCCTCCGGCACCGCCGCCCACAGGGCGCCGCGCAGGGCCTCCGGGGAGAACACGAAGCCCTTCGGGTTCCGGGTGCCGCCGAAGGCTCGCAGCGCGTCGCCGATCTGCGCGTCGGTCCAGAGCGCGAACTCGGGATCCGCGCGGACCGCGTCGATGGCGGCCTTGCCGTGGGTGGCCTCGGCGTCCGCGAGCGACTTGCGGGCGAGCGCATCGAGACGCGCCTCGGCCGCTTCGAGGGTCGCCTCGGCACCGCGCAGCCCTTCTAGGTCGCCGCGCTTGCCCGGACGCATCCGCTTGACCGCCTCCAGATACTGGGTCCCCTCCTTGATGCCGTAGATCTCCGCGCGGCGCCGCACGTCGGCCTGGCGCGCCTCGAGGCCGGCCTGGAGCTCGGCGATCTCCGGGCCCTTCGCCGCCGCCGAGGCCAGGCTGCGCTGCACGCCGGCCTGCCGGTCGACCACCGCGCGCGCCGCCTTCACCAACTCCTGCTGCTTGGCGAGGGTGTTGTCGGCCAGATTCTTTCGGCCGATGACGCGGCCACGCTGCCGCAGCGCGATGATCTCGGGCTCGTTGCCGATGCCGAGGATCTCGGCGCGGTCCAGCAGCGCCTGCCGTGCATCCGCCAGCCGGGTCCGCCAACCGAAACTGTCCGTGTCGATCTTGTCGATTGGGCCGAGCGGCTTCGCGGCAAGCTTCTGCAACCGGGCGTCCGCGCGGGTGAGGACCCTCTCCAGCGCCGCGAGGTCCTTGGAGCTCATCGTCGACGGGTCGGCGTCGCGGACCTTGCGGACGTCCGCGTCGACGGACGCGCGTTCGGTGGCGTCCGCGAGCAGGGAGGCGCGGCGCCGGGCCAGGTCGAGCCGCCACGCGTCGAGCGCCTCCGGGATGCGGGTGCCGTCGGGGCGGACCCCGGCCGCGCCGTCCACGGCGGGACGCAGGATCAGTTCCTTGCCGTCGAGCGTGACGAAGAGCGTGTCGCCCTCGGCGCGTACCGTCGCGCCCTTGCGCTTGTAGTAGGCCTCGAGCTCGGCGCTCTTGCCCCGCTCGTAGCTGAACTCCCGGTTTCCCTCGGCGAGCGAGGCCGGGCGGAGCCGGGCCACGCTCATCAGCTCGAAGTCCGCGGCGAGGTCGAGGCGCCCGTTGATCTCGGCCTCGAAGGGCTCGAGCCGGGCCGCCAGCCGCTCGCCGTCGGCACGGGTCCGGACCGACGACTTGAGCTCCTCCACGATGCCGCGCGCCGACCTCAGGAACTCGACCTGGCGGTTGAGCAACGTCTTGCCCGGCCGGCCGGCGGCCCCCGGCTCGGCCGCGAAGAGCGCGGTCTCCCGGGCGAGGCCCTGGCCGTTGATCAGCAGGGCGTCGATCTTCGCGGCCTTGTCGCCGAGGCGTAGTTCGCGGGCGAACTCCGACAGCCCTTTCATCTGGCGCGACACGGCGAAGCCGGCGAACTCCATGAGCACCAGCGACAGGCCCATCTCGAACAACATCTCTGTGCGCTGCTCGCCCTCCGGCATCGGCTTGCCCTCGAGGCGCATGCGCAGGCCCGTGATGCCGTACATGGCCAGGCCGCTGGCGCTGGCACGGGTCAGGATCTCGGCCGCCTTCCAGCCGCGGCTGAGCTGCTCGGCGTCCTTGACACCGGCGCCGAGCAGGGCCATCCCGCGCACGCCGGCGCCGAGCGCCTTGAAGAAGCCGAACGACAGCACGTTCCAGACGAAGTCCTTGCCCCAGTGGGCGTACGCGGCCTTGTACGCGGCCGGGTCAAGACTGCCGCCGGTCAGGATGAAGGTGTTCACCGCCGGGCCGACGGCGGTGACTATGGCGGAGGCGACGAGCACCTCGACCACCATGAAGCCGATGGTGCCCTCGGTGATCAGGAGCCCGGCGATCAGGGCGCCCGCGGCGTTGGCGACCAGGACCAGCACCACGCTCGCCACGACGACGGCGGCGATCTTCAGGTACTTCTTCGTCTGGCGCCAGCTGTGCTCGTCGCGTACCCCGCGGGCGAACGCGTACCCGAGCTCCGAGCCGCCGAAGGCGCTCGTCTCCCACCGGTTCGGGACGTTCTCGTGCGGAAAGCCCCGCGCGCCGAGATTGAAGCCGTGCTTCTTGTAGACCCGCTCCCGGATCGCCTGACCGAAGTCGCCGGTGTCCCACAGCGGCTCGACCTGGTCGTACTCGATCGAGTCCCGGAACTTCCGCAGCCCCTCGTACTGGGCGACGGCCTTGTCGCGCAACGCGTCAAGGCTCACCTTGCCGACCGTCTGGCCCATCCAGACGAGACCGGCCGTCTCCCGGCTCATCAGCGGGTGCGCCATCTCGCACACCTCCATGCCGTCGAAGCCGAGGAACGCGATCGAGTCGTGGCGGGCCTTGTTCGTCATTCCCGGCATCGACAGCACGAGCCGCTTCACCGCGTCCACGTCCCGGTAGATGCCGACCCCGTCCATGGCCGCCTGGACCGTCCAGATCGCCTCCTGCTTGGCCTCGTACGTGATGTCCGCGAGCGCGTGCTTGCCGGCCGCGTCCCACAGGTCCGAGTTGTGGTCGAAGGCGGCGCGCAGCGCCGGGTCGATCCGGCCCATCGTGCGGTCCAGCGCGATCCGCAGATAGCCCCACCAGATGCCGTTCTCGTCGAGCAGCGCGTCGAGGTCCTTCTTGGCCGCGATCCCGGCGAAGAAGCGGGTCCGGCGCTCGAGGTAGTCCGCGCCGATCAGGTGGACGCCGGTGCCCTTGCCCTGGGCGGCGACGTAGACCAGCCGGCCCCGGGGAACCCGGCCCGCGACCGCCGGTGCTGCCAGGCCGCCCGCCTCGAGGTCCAGCCACGCGGCCAGGGCCTCCTCGTGCGACAGCGGGACCCGGCCGTGCGAGTCGCCGTCGTGCTGGAAGATCAGGCATTCGCCGGCGTCGCCGGGCGGCCCCTCCTGTGCCGCGTAGTGGGTGACGTAGAAGAGGTCCCAGAGCGGATCGACGGACTCCCAGGCGACGCCCTTCTCGTAGACCGTGCGGACCTCGATGTCCTCGTCGCTGGTCCGCCACAGGTTGGCGAGCCACTGCATCCGCTTCTCGTCGGCGTGCATCGCCTGCAGCGTGGACCCGTCCTGCGGTCCCTCCACCCACCACAGCGTGGGGTGCGCCGCGGCCCAGGCGTCGAGCTGGGCGCGGGTGTCGAACCGCCAGGCGAACGGCGGGGCCGGTGCGGGTCCGGGCCCCTCCTTGATCATGCCGAGCTCGAGGTCGAACTCCGGCGCCTCGCCCTGGTCCCGGTCGTCGGCGAACCGCTGGACGGTGCTCGTGCGGGCGGTGCCGTCCGGCAGTTCCTCGTTGATCTCGACGGGCCGGCCACCGGCGGAGTAGTCGTGCACGAACCGGATCCTGGTCATCGCGGACGCCGCCAGTTTCGCCTCCGCATCCCGGTTGACCAGCACCTTGACGGGCGCGTCGACGCGCACCCTCAACCCGATCCCGGCGCGGGGACCGGCCTCGGCGTTCACCACCTCGATCGCGAGGTTGTCCCGACCGGTCCGGGTCGGCCAGCGCACGGTGACCCAGGGCTGGCCGGCCAGGGTGGCGCCGATCAGGCCGAGCTTCGGCCACACGTGGACGGTGACCGGGCCGGTGGTCTGCGACCACGCGTCGGGCACGGGTGCGCCGGGCGGGGAGGCAGGCGGCGGGGCCGCCGGGATCCGTGCCGGGGTCTTCGGGCGCTGCGACGACACCGCCGGGACCGGCAGCAGCGGCGCCAGCGGGGGCGGGTCGAACAGGTCCGCGGCGGTCGGTGCCGGCGCCGGCACCGGGTCGGGAGAGAAGCGCGTGGCCGCGTGCGGGGCCGGCCCTTTCACTCCGCCGGCGGGGGCCTTCGTCACCGGGCCGGTGGTGGTGGTGGTGACGATCGGATCGGGGTCGGCGACGGGCAGCGGCGCGGGATCGGCCGCCCGCGGCCGGGCGGCCAGCACAACGCCCGCGTCGTCGCCCATCAGGTCTCCTGCGGCGGGGTGAGGGCCTCCCAGCGGCGGGTGGCGAGGTCGGCGAGACGAGCGGCCTCGGCCGGCCCGCAGGCGGCTGCCGCTCGGGCCGCCCAGGCGGGGTCGCGCAGCCGCTCGAGCGCGGCTCGCTCGTCGGCGAAGCGGCCCAGCGACAGCAAGGCGGGGAACTCCTGCGGCAGGCGATCCGCGAGCTCGATGACGATCGCGACGAGCCGCTCTCGCGCGTCGTCCGGGTGTGGCGGGACGGTCATCGCAGGCTCCCGGGCGGGCGGTCGAGGAAGCGGCGGCGCAGCTCCTCCTCAAGGCGGGCGGCCTGCGCCGGCGACAGCCGGCCCGCTTCGCGGCCGCGTCGGCGCAGTGTCAGGCCGGGGCGGTGGTCGCCCGCGGCGTCGTCGGGCTCCAGGTCGGCGAACGGATCATCATCATCCGGTGCGGCGTCAGCCCCGTCCGGGCGCTCCGGATCCCCGCCCGCCGCCTCTGCCCCAGCCCGCGCGAGCTGCTCGGTGCTGAGAATGGTGGTGTGCGGCTGGATGAGGACGCGCTCGGGGACCGTCGGGACGAGCTCGGCCGGGCCGCCCGGTTCCGCCGTGCCGGACCTCAGCTCGGCGTAACCGCGACGGGCCGGGTCGGCGACGTGCCCGACCATGCCGTGCGGCCCGGCTTCCGGGGACGGGCCAGGTGACGCCGGCAGCGCCCGCTCCCCGGCGCGACCGGCGGCCGGGGCGGGGCTGCGATGGGCCGCCGGCCGCGCCCTGAGCGTGTCCGGCCGGTCCGCGGGAGCCGGGGCCGGAAGCGGCTCGGGGCGGGATGCCGAGGCCGGGACCTGAGCCGGGGCCGGCGGCACGACCGGCTGAGCGGGGGGCATCGGTGCCTCCGGCGCCTTGTACGCGACAGGCGGCATCGGCGTTACTGCCGGCGGCGGCGCCAGGACTGAATGCGAAGGTGTCGGTGGCGGCGCGACCACCCGGGGCCTGGGTGCAGACCGGTCGACCCCTATCGAATGGGGCGGATCCGGCGCGGGCGGCCGGGCGGGGACGGCCTGGCCGGCGGGGTGCCGGCGTGGCCCTGCCGAATCCGCCGGTGGCTCGACCACTATGGGCGCACGCTCCCCGGCGCTGGTCGACGCGGCTTGCGCGAGTATCGGATCGGGTGAGGGCCCGCCCGGGTCGGGACTAGCCGGCTCGACCCAGGGCACGGAGACCGGCGACGCCGGACGCCGCGGCGCCCGCGGTGGGGCCGAGGTCCACGCCTCCGCCGGTTGGGCGGCCGGGCCGGACGTGCCCGGCGGGGCCGGCGTGCCGGTCGCCGGCAACGGTTCGGGCGGCTCGGCGTCCACCCGGAACGGGCCGGGCTCGCGCGGCAGCGCAGGGTGCAGCATCCGGTCGAGCTGCCAGAGCAGCGCCACCACGCGGTACACGTCGTCGCGGGCCGGGTCGGGTCGAGTCGAGTCGGGGCGCTCGAGTGCGGTCATTGGGCGTGCCTCGTCCAGGCGTCGAGCGTGTCGAGCGCGGCGGTGAACTCCTGCGCCCGGCCCACCCCGGGCACGTCCGGCACCGACCGGCCGGGTTCGAGCATCGCGCCTACCAGGTCCAGCGGCAGCAGGGTACGGGCGGCCAGGCTGGCGGCGTCGAACCCGGCGAAACCGCGGACCAGGCGCACCCCGGACAGCAGCGGCTCCCGGGCCCAGGAGCGGCGCAGCAAGATCACCGTCAGCGGGTCGTCCGGGCCGCAGACCAGGGCCGCCCCGCTGGCTGGCGGCTCGGCGGGCAGCGCATCGGGCGAGGTGGACAGCACCGCCGCGCGGCTGGTGTCGATCCGCGCCAGGGCGTCGCCGGCGAGGGCGTAGACGTCGTCGACCTCGATCGGGGCCTGGACCACCACCGGGGGCGGGACGGTGACCCCGTCACCGCCGTCGCCCTTGACGGTGCCGCGCAGCAGCAACAGCTCTCCCGGCCGGGCCAGCCGGGGCTCGGCGGTGGCGGCGTCGGCGGGCACGCCGTCCTGGCCGGGCCGGGCCCAGAACGCCCTCGGCAGGCCGTGCACGATCAGCGTGGTGGAGTTGCCGGGCACCGTGCCGTACAGCGGTGGCGGCTCTGGGGTCGGCGCCGGGATGAGCCGGGCGCCGAGGGCGGACTGGGCCGGCAGGTTCTGCAGCAGGCGCTCCACCTCGTCGGAGCCGAAGACGAGGCCGAGCCGGCCGTACAAGGCGAGCGCCTCGCGGGCCGGCGCGTCGTGCCCCGGCCCGTCGTCCGACCGGCCGCGGCGCAACTCCCGGGCCGTCGCCGCCCGCGGCACGAACCGGTCGATCGGGGTGCCCGCCTGCAGCGTCCCGGCCGGTCCCGGCGCGTCCGCCGGCGAGGCTGTCGACAACCGCAGCGGGGAGATGTGCAGCGAGGCCTGGCCGAGCCGGCCCGCCACACCGAGAATGACGACCGGGGCAGGCCGGTCGCCGCCGACCATGCCGAGCTGACCGGCCTCGAGCGCGCTGGCGAGCGCGGGCACCAGACCGGCCGGCTGCTCCAGGTCGACCTGGTCGGCGCCGACCGCCACGCCGGCCGCGCCGATGGTCAGGCCCGCGGTGTCCAGGCCGGTGAACCCGCCGCGCACGAGGGCCGAGAGCCCGGCGAGGAACGAGCCCCGGAAGCTCGCCAGCGCCGGGGACAGCACCGCGCGGTAGCGCAGGATGAACCAGCGCCGGTACGCCGGCCATGTGGCGACAAAACCGTTCTCGAGGGTGCGCAGGGCGCGCAGGGTGCCGTCCGGGTACTCGACCCGGGCGGCGATCACCCGGTCCAGCTCCGGGGCCAGCGGCGAGCCGACCGGCAGGACGAGGCCCTCGACCGGCTCCCGGCAGAGCTCCTCGGGCAGCGCCTGCCCCTGCAGCGCGTTCGCGGCGTCCCGCAACCGGACCCGTGGATCGGCTGCCAGGGGCGCGCTGAGCAGGTGCTCGGCCGCCTCCCCGATGGTGCTCATCGCGGTGAGCCGGGTGGCGGCCACGGAGCCCGCCCGGGCGATCAGGTCGGCGAGCACCGGGTCGCTGACACCGTCGTCCTCCACCATCTGCGCCGCCGCCACCAGATCCTCCGAATCGGATCCGACGGCGGCTCGTGCCGCGGTGACGGCCGCGTGCAGCTGACTCGCGGCCGCCGCCGGCACCGGGGCGCCGGCCGGGGTGGCCGCGACCGCCAGGGCGAGTGTCTGCACCTGCAGGAGGGCCGTGTCCGGTCCGCCCCAGGGCGCGCCGGTGCCGGAGGTGCTGAGCTTGACCTGGTCCTCGTCGGAGGTCTGGGTCCGGTCGGCGGCGCGCCGGACGCGGCAAAGGGTGCTCCACGAGCGCACCGGGCTGGCGTCGCCGGACTCGCCGCGGGTCGCCTTGAGGCGATCCTCCCGCGAGAAGAGGCTGATCCGGCCCCCGCTGTCCTTCACCGAGGGTCCGAAGCCGGGCAGCAGCGACTCGGCGATCGTGGCGCCCGGCGGCCCGGGGTACGACGGCAGCCGCAGCGTCTCGATCGCACCGACGGGTGTGACCTGCTGGATCACCGCGACCGGACGCATCAGCGCGACGGTCTCGTCGTCCGGGATCTTGCCCTCGTCGGTGACGTGGAGCAGGCCGACCGCCAGTTCCACCTCGTCCGCGCCGGGCAGCCGCCAGCGGCGGACCGCGTCGTCCCAGGCGTTTTCGACCTCCTCGGTACGCCCGGTGGAGACGACATACACATTCGCCGGCAGGGCGGTGATCACCGGATCGCCCAGCGCCCGGCTCGCGTCGTCGCGAGCCCGCTCGTGCTCCACCGCCCGGGCGGCGCGCAGCAGCCCTTCCATCCGGCGGCGGTGCGTGTCGTCCTTCTGCGCCGCGCCGTCGATCTGGTCCAGAAAGGTCTCCACCTGCTGCCAGACCGTCTTCCACAGCCGCAACTCGTCGAGCAGCGCACGGGCGTGCCTCATCGGCCGCCACCCTCCGGGCCCGCCGTGCGCAGGCCGAGCGCACCGGCGAGGGACCGGTTTCCGCGGCTGCCGGCCCGGCGTGCGGCCTCGACATGGGCCAGCACGCGCGGGTCCAGCTTGACGCGACCGGCCGCGGAAGCGCTGCCCAGGATGGCGGCGAGCTGGCCGGCGTCGGTGGCGGACAGCTGCCGGGCCTGATCGTCGTCCAGCCCCAGGATGTCCAGCACCTCGTCGTACCGGTCGCCGGCGGTGTCCTTCAGCTTCTCCCACAGGCCGGTGACGCCGGCCCGGGCAGGCGTCGAACCGCCGGCCGCGGTGCCCTCCCACGCGCCGGTGCCGAGGGCGACCGTGTCGCCGAGCGCCTTGTCCGCCTTGGCGCCGATCGCCCGTCCGTCGGCGATCAGGCCGGAATACGCCTGTTCGAGACTGCGCTGCTGGCCGAACAGGCCCCAGATCGGCAACGCGTTCGCAGGCACCAGCTCGGTGGTCCCGGCCAGCAGGCAGACCCCGGCGACCAGGTCGGCGTTGCGGGTACGCCCCTGAGCGTCGGTGTTCGGCCGGTTCTCCGCCGCCAGGAACGCCTCGGTCAGCCCGGCCACACCCTCGTCGGTGACCACGACCAGCGCGTGCAGGCCGGTCGCGCTCAGCGCGAGGATGGCGTCGATGACGCTCTGCAGGATCGCGACCAGGCGGCGCAGCAGGGCGGCCTTCTCCTTGACCGCCGCGGCGAGCTTCTTCAGCAGCCCGATCACGCCGTCGACGTTGAGCAGCAACGCCTTCAGCAGCCAGGGCACCCAGAGCAGCTTCTCGAGCGGATAGTCCGGCGGGGCGATGTCGCGCAGCTTCCACGACCGCCAGTCCGGTGCCACCGAGCTGGTGCGCCCGCGGGTCCGCTGCGGGTCCGGCGGCCGCTGGGGGAACGTCTGCGCGAAGGAACGCCAGGCGTTGCCGAAGGCGCTCACGTCGAACAGCTTCTCGAAGATGCCGAGGACCGCGCTGAGCCCGTCCAGGTCGGGGGCGGTCGAGACGACGAAGACCGCCTCGACCGGGGCGCCGTCGGAGAAGATCGGGCGCTGCTGGTCGCCCGGGTCGTCGAAGGAGGCGCGGAAACGCGCCGCCCAGGCGTCGAAGCCGTTGGCAACCGGCGAGATCACCAGCGGCGGGCCGCCCGGGACCCACTTGCCGGCGTCGGCGGACGGCGACACCGGCGGCCGGGTGAGGCTCGGGTCGGAGAGGCCGATCACGTCAGCGTACAGGTAGGCGCCGGAGTTCAGGAGATCCTCCATGATGGAGCGCAGGATCTCGTACGCGGCCAGGATCAGCGCGCGGAACGGGTCGAGGATGTCGATGAGCAGCGCCGACAACACGTCGAGGATGCCAGCCAGGAAGTCCAGGACTGCCGCGATGACCTGCAGCGGTGAGGTGATCACCTGGAGCACCTGGTTCAGGCCGGGTATGTCGCCGAGGGTCATCGACGACCAGCGGAGCCGGCCCGCCGGTTCCACGTCCGGCGGGGCGCCGTCGGGTGGCGCGCCGAGCATCGCGGCGACCGCCGCGAAGGCATCGTCCGCGACGTCGGGACAGGCTCTGCGCAGGGCGTCGAGCAGCTCAGCGGTACCGTCGCCGGCCGAGGTCGTGGGCATCGTGCTCCTTCCCCAACTGCTCCTGCAGGTGCGCCATCGCGGTGATCCGGCCGGCGTCCTGGGTCGCGGCGAGCGCGGCGGCCTGCTCCAGCAGGGCCCGGGCCTGCGCCAGCCGGTCGGCGAGCCCGGACAGGTCGAACGTCTGCCAGGTGACCTCGGTCCGGCCCGGCGTGGTGTCGTCGCTCATCCGTCCTCCTAGCCGACCGGGAGCCGCTTGATGAAGCCGAAATAGGACAGGTCCAGCACCGGGGTCAGCGCCGCCCAGGCGTCCAGCGCCGGCCCGTACGCGGCGACCGTCAACGGGTTCACCGCCTTGAGGATCTGCGCCAGCATCGTCAGGTGGATGGCGAGCCCGTCGCCGAGCACCATCGGCGAGAGCGCGCTGAGCCCGCCGAGCTGGAGCAGCCCGAGTTTGGTGTTGACCGAGATGTTGCCGGCCAGCGCGTCGATGCCCACCGCGGTCAGCGACAGGTCCGGCAGGCCGGCGGCGAGCTTCACCGGGCCGGCGGCGGCGAGATTGATGCCGCCCACGGTGCTCAGCCCGTACCCGCCGATGACCGTTTCGTCGACGGAGCCGGTCACCTCCCGGCTCACCCCGCCCCCTACCTTCTCGGTGAGCTGGCCCCCGATGTTGATCGCCGTGCCCTGGTGGTCGACCGTACGCGTGTAGGCAGTGCCGCCGACGGTCTCGGTGAAATTTCCGCCGATCTCGATCTTGGCGCTGCGGGACACCGTTCGCTCGTGATCGCCGGACACCTTCTCGACCTGCTTGCCGGCCAGCTTGAGGTCGTCGTCGCCGTCGATCTCGGTGGAGCGGGCGCCGGTGTTGACGGTGCGCTCGTTGCTGACGTAGCGCTCCATCCCGTCCTTGCTGAAGATGACCCGGTTGCCGCGGCTGTCGTGGATCTCGATCCGTTCCGAGTCGGGCCGGTCGTCCAGCACGATGTGGTGGCCGGTCGCCGACTTGAGGATGCGGACGCCGGGTGCCGGGGTCTGCGCTGGATAGGCGTGCTGCGGCGTCTCGGGCACCGGGACGCCTGCGCTGCGGACGCCGCCGGGATCGGCCGGGCGGGCGGCGACGCGGGCTGTGCTGTCCGCCTGACCGACGTCGGCCTCCTGCGGCGCGCCCCAGAACCCGCCGCTCCAGATCGGCCGGCTCAGGTCGCCCTCCTCGAATTCGACCCACACCGCAGCGCCCTTGTCCGGCACGGTGAACAGGCCCTGGTCCGGGCCGGCGTACGGGGCCGAGGGCAGGGCCCAGCCGGTCGGCGTGGACGGTCCGAGCAGCCGCGGCACGATCGCCTGGATCCGGCCTCGGTGATCGGGGTCGGCGTTGTCGTGCACGACACCGCGGTACTTGCCGATGTAGCGCTGGTCAAGGCGGTCGATCAGGTCCTGGATCAGATCCTCGATCATGAGGGCTCCTCGTCGTGCACGCGGACGCCGGACACGTCGGCGAGGTTGAGCACAATGGTCTCGTCGCCGTCCGGCCGGGCCAGGCGCAGCGAATCATCCTCGATGTCGAGGATGGTGCCGACGTAGACGTGTCCGAGGGTGGTGAGCAGCAGCAACTGGGCATTCGCCGGCAGGGCTTCGAGCTGGTTGCGCAGGGTCACGGCTGCAATCCCGCCCGGATCCGGTCCACCAACGCCCGCCGGGCATGCAACTCGGTCACATCGGCGTCGGCGCGGCCGGTACGCAGCGCCCTGCGCCCGGCCTGCACCAGCTCCTGCAGGGACTGCCGGGCCGGCGGCTCAGGCAGCAGCGGGAACCGCAGCCGGATGGCGTCGACCAGCTGGAGCTGCCGGTCCAGCCGGGCGTGCAGCAGGTCGTAGTGGCCGAGCACCTGCGTGGCGGGCCCGTCCGCCGCGGCCGGCGGCAGGAGGCGGGCCAGCCGGTCGCCGAGTCCGATCGTGGGGTCAGTCATCGGTCGCTCTCCCCTCTTAGGTGGTTCTCGGTCACAGGTTGTTCTCGATGGACTGGACGGCGTCCTGGACGTGGACGCCGGCCGTGGTGATGTTGTTGAGCACGCCGACCCGGCTGCCGCCGAGCACGACCAGCGACCGGGTGGCCGGGTCGACCGGGCGGGGCACCGGTGGCCTGGCGATGATCGGCGGCGTCTGGACGGTGCCGAGCAGCTTGCTGCGCAGCGCCAGGCCGACGACGTCCTCCAGCAGGTTGGCGGCCCCGCCCGTCTCGGTGGCCGTGGGTGCCACGTCCTCGATCCCGGTGAGCGCGACCAGGCCGCGGGCCAGGGCCGCGTCGGCGTCGCCGCCGGCCGCGGTCAACTGCGCCTGCACCAGCGCCCGAGCCTGGGTGGTGGTCATGCCGGTGGTGGTGGCCACCCCGAACAGCTTCGCCGTGCCGTCCAGCTCCGGCGCCGCCAGGATCTTGTTGGTGGTGTCGATGAGCAGCCGTACGGTCTCCGCCTGCGGCGTGGTCTCGGCCGCGGCGACGGCCTCGTCATTGACCGCCTCGGCGCCCACCGCGCCGCGCTCGGCGGTGCCCAGGTCCGGCCGGGGCCGGTTCGGCAGCGTCGGGTTCGGCGGCGTGGGGATGGGGAAGCGGGTCACCGGGCGCAGCACGAGAGGGCTCTGTCCGCCGCCGCCCAGCTGGATCAGCCTGCCCGCGGTGCCGGCCGCGAGCAGCTCCCGGATCCGGGGGTCCTCGGTCACCGCGGTACGCCGGGCGAACCGGCCGAACAGCACCTCGGACTCGGCCGCCTGGGTAGCGAAGACCGTCATGCCCGGCCGGTTCAGCGCCTTAAGCATCGCCACCGCGTCCAGCGGCAGCGAGACCGACGCCTCGGGGCCGACCGCCACCGCGAGGGTGACGTCGCCGACCTGGTTCAGCTTCGGCCGGATCGGCGGGAGCGGCAGCGGCGGCGGGATCGCCGGCTGGCTGCCGAGCACCACGTTGCCGGTCACGGTCAGCACCGAGCGGCGCCCGCGCAGCACGGCGACCGTGACCCCGGGCAGGCACTCGCACCGGTTCGCGGCAAACACGGTGGTGTCGACCTGGCGCAGATAGACGGCTCCGCCGCCGCCGGTGCTCTCCAGCTCGTTGCCGACCACGTTCACCGAGGCGAGGTTGGGGCCATCTGCGAGCACTAGCAGAGCCGGTCCGGCGGCCACGACGTCGTTACCACCGACGTGCACGGCGCGCCGGGCGGGCCGGAACGGCAGCACGAGCCGCGGCGGGATCCGCAGGATGCTCTCGAGCAGCCGCCCCGTCGCCGGCGTGTCCAGCGTGCGGAACCGCTCGAGCTCGCCGGCGGCCGGCGCGACCGAATCGAGGACGACCGCGGACGGGTCGAAGAGCTGCACCCGGTCGATCACCGGCCGCGGGTCACGGGAGGCGATCCGGAACGCGCCCACCCCGAACGTGGTCGCGGCGGCCGCCGAGGTCAGCGGCTGCAGCCGGTCACCGAGCCCGGCCTGGAGCACGTCCGGCAGGTCCAGAACCGTGCCGCCGGGTGGCAGCGATGCGACCGGCGGCGCGGGTGTGGCGGGCTCCACGGTGAGCGCCGGTTCCTGGGCGAGGCGGCGTACCAGGTCGGCAGCGACCGGGTCGGTGAGCACCAGGACGCCGGCCCCGCCGGCACCGGCGCCAGTGTGCCGGACGATGTTGTCCTGCACGGTGACGTCGCCGCGCCAGTCGATCGCCACCTCGTGCAGCAACCGGCGCCACTGCGGATCGCCGTTGCGGCGCAACCGGTTGCGGGCGAGGACGAGCTGACCGGTGCCGCTCACCCCGAGCACCGCGCCGGTGGCCGACCGGTCGCCCGCCTCGGGCAGCCCGGCGCAGCCGCCGAGCTCGTTGTCCACGACGTCGACCAGGCTGGGCCCGGCCGGACGCAGGTCCATCCCGACCAGCACGGCGCCGACGATGCGGTTGGCCTCGACGGAGAGCTCCAGCCCGGAGCCGTCGTCGACCGGCGCGAGCGGATGTCCGGCGCCGCCGCTGACCACCGCGCCGGCCCGGGCCGTGCGCACCCGGTTGCCGGACAGGCCGAGCCGGGCCCGGACCCCGGCGGCGAAGAGGCCGTCGGCGGGCTGCGGATCCCGACGCTCCGGCAGTGGCCGCGGGGTCAGCCCCGGCGGGCGCAGCGGCAGCAGGCCGCCGAGGCCGGTACGGACCGTGGTGAGCACGGCGGACAGTTCGGTGGCGGCGCTCAGCCGGGTCGCGATCGACGGCGACAGCGAGTCGGCGGTGCTCAGCGTCCACCGCTGGACGGACTCCAGCCGCTCGCGGTCGGTCACCGCCGGGGTGATCGCCCGGTTCAGCACCCCGATCAGCGTCCGGGTGGCCAGCGCCGCCGGCGCCGGCTCCTCGCCCTGGGCGGCCCGGGCGGACAGCTCGTCCAGCAGCCGCGCGGCAGCTGCGGTGCCGACCTCGCGGGCCGGGCCGTCGGCGCCGGTCAGGGCGGGCAACGCGGCGGCCAACCGGCCGAGCACCGAGGCCCGCTCGTCGGCGCCGAGGCCCAGCACGTCGCAGGTACGGCGGACCTGCTTGTCGAAGAGCTCGGCGGCCTCGGCCCGGACCGGCGCGTCGGCGATGCCGGGAAGCTCGGCCAGCAGCGCGGCCAGCGCCGGGAGCCGCCCCGCCGCGTCCGGGTCGTCAGCGGCGCCGCCCGGCGTGCCGTCCCCGGTGGTCGCGGCCGCCGAGATCGCCACTCCGGCCAGCCGGGCCTGTTCGTCCTGCAGCGCCTGCAACGCGGTGCTCGCGGCGGCGCGGTGCTGCTCGCGTCGGTCCACGTCCTCGATCGCGGCGGTCACCTCGCGGGCGGCGAGCGCCGCCTGCCGGCGCAGCGACTCCGGCCGGCCTGCGACGAGGTTCACCAGCTGGGCGGTGCTGCGCTGCAGCAGGCGCAGGCCGCGGGTGGCCTCCGCCACCGAGTCGACGGCGAGGTCGGTGACCTGCCGCTTGATCCGGTCGGCGGTGAGGATCGCCAGCTCGGCGTCGAACCGGCCACGCTGGCTCTCCACGTCGACGGCCCGGACCCGGGCGCCGGTGGCCGGTTGCGCGGCGAACCGCTGGACGTCCTCCAGCGTCGTGACGAGCCGTTCCAGGTCGGCGGGCCGGCCACGGGTGGCGACCGTGGTGCCGAGGTCGGCGCGCAGCCGTGCGGCCAGCTCGCGGTGGGCGTTGTCCAGCGTCGCGCTCAGCGCGTCGCCGCCCTCCTGGAGCCGGCGCAGCGCCTCGTCGGTGAGCTGGCCGGGAGCGGGCGTACCGAGCTGCTCCAGGGTGAGCCGCACGGTGCCGGAGAGCAGTGTCGTGTCCCGGGTGGTGGGTCCGCCGGCCGGCATCGACCGGGCGAAGGCGACCGATCGGGCCCGGCCCTCGGCGAGAGTGCCCAGCGAGCCCGCCAGCGCCAGCTGGGCCGCCCGCTGCGCGGCGGCGCTGCCGGTGCCGCCGATCACCGCGCCGGCCTGGGCGGCGACGTCCAAGCCCAGGTCCTCGAGCCCGGTCAGCTGCCCGGGCGCGGCCTCGGCGACCGCGCTCGCGGCCTCCCGGATGTCCGGCTGCTCGCCGAGCAAGGCCCGGTCGAACTGGGCGGCCAGGTTCCAGGCCGTCCCCTCGTCGGGCGACGCCGCGGTGAGCGCGGCCGCGTCGGAGAGCACGGCGCGGGCGAGGTTCGCCGCGGCGGTGTGCGGCTCGGAGCCCTGCGCGTCGCGCATGGCGTCGACGGCGCCGGCGAGCTGCTGCGCCAGTCGGCGGCCGCTGGTGCCCTGCTGCTGCAGCGCATCCGTCACCGCGTCCATGGTTGCGTAGATCCGGCCGCCCAGCCGCTGCCGGGTGGTGCGGTCGGCGACCGCATATTCCATCAGCTGCTTGCGCACCGCGACGACCGAACCGTGCACGTTCAGCCCGACGACGCCGCCCGGGTCCACGATATCCAGCCGGCGCAGCACGTCCAGGACGGGCGGGCGGAAGATCGGCGGCACGATCGGGCCGCCCGGGGTCACCACCACGACCCCGCGGATCCGCTCGACCGCGTTGTGCCGGATCACCAGCTCGCTGCCGCCGAGCGCGGCCACGCCCGCTGTCTGCACCGGGGCGTCCGGCACCGCCGCGGCCTGCGCCTGGCGGGTGCCGACGTCGACGATCCGGTTGTCGTCCACCAGCGCGCCGTCGACGAGGCTGAGCACCACGCCGCCGCGCAGGGTGGCGCGTTCCAGCCAGGACAGCACGCCGTCGATCGCCTGCCGCCGGTCGCCCGGTCCCCCAGCGAGCAGCCGTTCGAGCACGTCGCGCGGGGTACCGGCGCCCGCCACCCCGGCGTCCGGAGCGAGGTCGCCGGCCGCGGCCACCAGGCCGGCGGACCAGGCGAGGTCGGCCAGCGCCACGCCCTCGATGCTGTTGCCGTCCACCCGCAGGTCGCCCACCAGGCCGAGGTATCCCCAGGCCTGCACCCCGGAGCCGCCGAGCTCGCGCAGCGTGTTGTCGCTGACGCGGACCTGGGTGACCGGCTGTGGGCCACCGATCAGCACGCCGATCGAGGCGGCTGCCGCACCCGCGCCCTCCACCCGGTTGCCGCTCACCTCGACGTCCTGCACGGCTCGGGCGACCGCCGGGCCGTCGTCGACGCCGTCGCCGACCAGGACGCCGGCCTCGACGCCGAACCCGGGCGCGCCACCGGACGCGGGCAGGGACACCCAGTTGCCGCGCAGCCGGCAGCCGACCCCGGCGAGTCGCACACCGGCGCGCAGCCGGGCGGTGCCGGGGGCCAGGCGGATCTCGTTGTCCTCGACGTCCACGCCGTCGCCGGTGACCACGATGCCGGTCAGCGCCGCGCCCGTCACCCGGTTCGCACGTACCACGGTGCGGTCCACCGGCTCGCCGAGCCGCTGCTCGGCCTGGTCCTCGACGACGATCCCGGCGCCGAAGCCGGCGATCCGGTTCTCCTCGACGGCGACGGCCAGCAGCAGTCCGTCGGCGATCCGTACGCCGGTACCGGCGCCGACGCCGGGCAGCGGCTCGATGCGGTTGCCGCGCACGGTGAGGCCGTTCACCGCGAGCCCGGCGCGGGGGCGCCGCAGCAGCGCGAGCGGCGTCAGGAAGCGGGCGTACGGCAGTGCCCGGACCCCGTCCGGAGCGACGATCCGGCAGTCCAGCACGGCGATGTCGGCGACCGTGCCACAGATCAGCACCCCCGCCTGCGGCGCCGTACGCCCACCCGGATCACGGGCGAGCACGTCCAGCCGCTGCAGCGTGACCCGGCTCGAGTCGGCGACGGTGACGACGCCGTGCGGCAGCCCCTGCAGCACGGCGAGCTGATCTGGAGCGGTCTCCTCGAGCGGCCGGCCCGGATGCAGTCGCTGCAACCGGCGCAGCTCGGCGATCGTGCGCACCACCGACGCGGAGGCCCGACCCCCGAAGACCTCCAGCCCCCGGAGCCGCACGGCGAGTGAGTCGACCAGGTCGGGCAGGGCACCGGACAGGACCGGCAGGTCGGTCGGAGACAGCGGCACCGCGTCGCCCAGGCCGCCGGCCACCGGCGGCGGCAGGCCCACCCCGGTGCCCACCTCGTCGCCGGCGATCGTCCCGTTGCCGAACGGCGTGTCGTCTGCGGGTGCCTCGACGAGCCGCATCAGCTCGATGGACACGTCGCCCTCGTGGCCGCACCAGTCGACGTAGAACGCGCCGCCGGCGCCGGTGACGGTGAGCGTGGTCGCTTCGCCGTCGCCGAGGATCCGCACGTTGCTGCGGCCGTTGACGAGCACCGGATGCTCCAGGGTGTAGTTGCCCTTGCGGATGTAGACCGTGCCGCCACCAGCACCCAGCAGGTCGACCGCCGCCTGGATGGCCTCGTCGCCGGTGACCCCCTCGGCGATGTTCTGATCGACGTCGCCGAAGGTGCCGACGCCGTCGCCGACCACCACGGTGAACGCGCCCGGTGACAGCCGCCGCCGGCCCAACTCGATCAGCCGGTCGCGGACTTCCTGCAGCGGCAGGAACTGGCGGCGCAGGTCGACCAGCCGCCGGCCGGTCGGGGTCCACTCCACCCGCCCGATCGGGGTGCGTACGTGCACCGGCCCGCGGACCGGGGCGTCGGTCAGCCGCTCGAGGACGCCGCGCGCGGTGCCGTCCATCGCGACCACCCGCGCGGTGCACGTCCAGTACTCGGCCACGGCCGGGGCGGGACCGGAGAAGGCCCAGGTCAGCCCGTCGGAGGTGGCGTAACGCACGCCGGTGACGAGCCAGTCCGCGCCGTCCCAGCGCCGGACCGCGGCCGCGTCGACGGTGGTGAAGTCGCGCGGCAGCCCGCCGCCCGCGGGCAGCGGGCGCGGGTCGGTGGTCAGGGTGTGGCCGTCGGGCTCGAACTCGAGCATGCCCTGCGCGGAATCGACCGCGCGGAGCCGGCGCAGCGCCGGGGCGTGCGCGGAACGTCCCGGGTCGAGCCGGCTGCGGCGGTCCTCCACCACGACCACGTCACCGGGGCTGAACGCGGCGGCCGCCTCCGGGTCGACCAGCACCCGGATCTGGCCGGCCGGGGCGTTTGCGCGCAGCGGCACGACCGTGGCTGCGTTGTTGCGCGACCAGCCGACCACCGGGCCGCCCGGGCCGGCGTCGAGCAGCGTCTCGATCCGCAGATGCAGGTTCCGGGAGCCGGTATAGCCCTCGCCCACCGAGGCGTTCTCGGTGGACAGGCAGCGGTCCCGGCAGACGTCGGGTTGCTCGGCCGGGAACCGGTCCGGCAGCTCTCCGCTGGCGATGTCGGTGCGCAGCCGTGCGTCGGTGGTCGGCCCGGCCAGGCCCGGCTCGCGAGGGGGCAGGCCGCGCTCGTCCGGGGCCTGCAACACGGCCCGTACCTGGGTGAGCTGACGGGTCCGGAACGTGGTGTCCTCGCCGTCCAGCGCGGGTTCGCGGACGAACGAGTCCTGGAACCCGTGCACCTCTACCTCGCTGACGTCGAGGTAGAGCAGGTGGCTCGGGAAGACCGTCCGGCCGTCGCCGAGCACCACCGGCGCGGGCCGGACGAGCGGCTCGGGATCGGGCAGGTCGGGCTGCAGCGAGTACCGCCAGTCCTGCTCCAGGAACGAGCGCATGCCCTGGTGGTAGATCCGCCCGGCCCCGGCTAGGGTCCCGTCGCCGCCGCGCAGCACCACGTCGGACTCGTCCAGCTCCGGATCGGCCAGCAGGCTGCCCAGGTACACCTCGGCGCGCGGCGGCAGCCCGGCGAGGCCCCAGCCGGCCAGCAGCGCCGCCTCCCCGCCGTCCGGCAGCGGAGTACGCGGCAGCGCGGCGAGGGCGTCGACGCGGACGGCGAGCCACTCGGCGCCGGTGGCACCGGCATCGGTGTCGAGGCCGGGAACCACGCCGCCGTCGACGAGCAGTTCTGTCCCGTCGGCCGCGCGCAACAACACCCGGGTCGCGACCACCTCGTCGTCGGCGCGCGGCCGCACGAAGCGCACCGGCAGCACCAGCGCGGCCGCGGCGTACGTCGCGCCGCCGCCCCCTGGAACCGGCAGCCGGAGCAGGTCCACCGGCTGCGGCAGGGTCCGCTCGACGACGGTGACGCCGCGCACCCGGATCACCTTGGGCAGCGTCTCGGGGTCGCGCCGGACCAAGCCCAGCTCGACGCTGATGAGCCGCTCGTCGTCGTCCGGCAGCCCGGTCACGGCCCAGCCGGCGGTCGACGTGACCGGGTCGATGAGGTGGGTGTCGGTGGCCCGGAAGCCGTCGTCCGGCGAGCCCTCGGCGAGGTCAGCGCTGCGCCGTAGATGCTCGGTCCGCCAGATCGCGGTGAGCTCGTTGGCGTCCGCGTCCAGCCGGATCCGGCCCATCTGCTCGCCGAGGCCGGTGAACCGGCGGCGTTCGTCGAATCGGTCACGGGACGTCGCGGCCTTCATGGCAGTCTCCGGTTCATTCGCCGCAGGTCGGCGGCTGCACGGTCCAGGTGGTGGGGCACCAGCCCGAAGGGAAGGAATTCGGTGGTACGGCCGGTCAGTTCGGCGAGGCCGCGGGCGCGGCGACCGTGGGCGCCGGGCTGCAGGCCGTGCTCCCCGGCGCCGGGCACGGCGAGGTCGTTGTTGTCGTCCGGTACGAGGTAGCGGGGGTCGGTCGCCGCGACGGAGACCAGCGAGATCGGCCCGTCGGCGGTGCGGTAGCGCAGCGGCCCGCCGGTCGCCGCCGGGCCCATGGTGTCGACGGCGCAGTGCCGTAGCCAGCTGCGGTCCGGGCGGTCACAGTCGATCCGGCCGCGGATCAGGCAGGACGATGCCTCCAGCCGCCCGGCGGTGACGTTTCCCCGTACGGTGCAATGCCGCAGCCGCAGCGCGGCGCCCGCGGCGGCGATCGCCTCGGCGTCGTCGGCACCCGCGTCGAACGTGCATCCGGCGGCGATCACCTGCACCCACGGCGGCACCTCGATCCGGCCGACCACGCATCCGACGAGCCGGACGCTGACCGGACGGCCGACCGAGCCGGCACCCACGGCAGCCGGGTCGAGACCCGCGCCCGGCTCGGGCAGCGGCCAGCGCGGCACTCCGGCCGCGGCGACGCCGGCCACCCGGAGACCGGTCCGCGGCGCCGGGTCGTCGCGGCGGGGCGGGGCCAGATCGCACCAGCGCAGGTCGAGCAGGCCCGCGCCGACGAGCAGTTCCACCGCGCCGTCGGTGGACAGCCCGGTGAGGAACCAGGACGGGCCCGCGGCGGAGTCGTCGCCCTGGGCGAGCCGTTCCTGCAGCCGCAGCGAGACGCCGTCCTCGGCGCCCAGATGCGGCACCGCGCCGCCAGCAGCGCCGAAGAGGGAGAACACGTCCCCCTGTGCGACTGTGATTACGTCCGGCTCGAGGCGCGGTGACCCGGGCACCGCGACCACGTGGGCCCGCACGCCGGGGCGGATCTCCGGAGCGTCGCGGCGCACCGCCGCACCGGGCCCGGCGACGCACGGCAGGCCGTCCAGCACCTCACCCGCGCGCCCGGGAAGCACCTGGGCGGTGACGGCCGCCGGGCCGCCCACCAGCGTGCCGTCGAGCTCCGGGGCGGTGGCCGGCGTCCAGCGCTGCGGGTCGACCGGGTCGGGCGGCTCCTGCCAGTCGCCGGGCACGGCACGACCGGCTCCGGCGAAGCCCGCGCCGAGCGCCTCGGCCCGGCCGGTGCGGTAGCTGGCGGACAGCCGGCCACCGGCGACGACCACGCGGGGCAGCAGGAGCCGGCCGAGCCGGGGGTCCAGCGCGACGACGCCGTCCAGGTCGAGCGCCAGCGGCCGGTCCCACGGGCCGAGGCTGCGCTGGCCGAGCCGGAACTCGGCCCGGCCGAGCCGGCCGGGGATGCCGAGGCGGCGGCCCGGTGCCTCCCGCCGTACGGGCGGCGCGGCCCGGCCGGCGCCCAGCCGCAGTCCGGCGCCGGCAGTCGTGCCGGGTGCGATCCAGCGCTCGGCCGAGCCGTCCGCGTCGAGCAGGAAGACCTCCGCCGCGTCGTCGGCCGGGTCCACGCCGGGCAGGAAGGCCAGGACGCCACGACCGCCGACGCCGAGCACCACCTCGCTGGCCGGCAGCGGCACCGGCCCGGGCACCATCAGCTGGTCGCCGGCGAAGACCGCGTCGCCCTCGGCCGGCGGATTCGGGGCGTCGCCCGCGTCGGGGCCGGCGTCGACCCACGCCCGCTCGCCGGCCGTCAGCCGCAGCGTGCGCGGCCGGGCCCGGTCCGGCCAGGCCACGACTTCGAGGTCCGGCCCGTCGTCCCGGGCCCAGAGCACCCCGGGACGGCCGGTCTCGATCGGCAGGGCGGGCAATTCCGTCCACACCGGGCGGTCGGCGCCCGGATCGACGACCAGCACCTGCTCGGCGAGCGCGCCCGGCCGGGAGGCGCCGCCGAGCAGCACGAAGAAGCCGCCGAGGGGCACCAGCCGCCCGCCGGTACGCGGCGGCGCGTGCCGGGTCCGGTGCCGAGTCCAGCCCCCGGGCCCGGCGACGGGTGCGGACCACAGATCGGCGAGCACAGCGCGAGTCCCCACGTCCTGGCCGCCGAAAAGCCAGAAACGACCGGCAGCCACGCAGGCGGCGGTGAGCGTGCGAGCGCTCGGCGCCGGGCCGCCCGCGGTGTCCAGCCGTACCCCGGTCAGCGGGCCGGTTGCCGGGCCGGGGGCGGCGACCCGCCACAGACCGAGCACCGCGGGACGGTCGTCGTCCTGGACCGGGCCGGCCAGCAGGAGGGCGTCGTCCGCGCCGGCGGCGGCGAGCCATGGGCCCGGGTCGCCGACGTCGCCGAGCAACGCGGCGCTCAGACCGGGCAGTTCCAGCGGTACGGAGTCCCAGTCGGCACCCGGGTCGTCGGGGCGCAGCCGGGACAGGCGCAGGGTCTCGCCGGGCGGGTCCTCGATGCGTACCAGCAGCACCCCGCCGGGGTCCGCGACCGTGACCACCGGGCTGACCGGGTGGCCGCGCCGCGGCACGACGTCCAGGACCGACCACATGGCGTCCGCGTCCCGGCGGTAGCCGGCGCCGCTCAGGCGCCGCACCCGCATCCCGACCCGGGCGCCGGAACGCGGCACCACAGCGGCGGGCGTGGTCTGCGGGGCCACGACGGCGCCCGGCTCGGCCACGGTCTGCAGCACCACCGGGTTGTCCGCCGCGGGCGACGTCGCCGGGGGCACCGCCGGGTCGGCCCAGCCGGTCCCGAGCACGTCGGGCCGGTCGACCGCGGCGACCTGCAGCTCCCACCGTTCGCCTGGGGCCGGGCGGCCGGCGTCGGCGAGCCGCAGCACCGGCAAGGCGCCCGGCGGCTGGTAGGTGAGCGGCTGTGGCGGCTCGGCCGCGGCCGGGCCGCCGACCACCGGCACGTCGTCGACGAAGAGGGTGACGACGTCGGTGCCCCGGCCGGCGTCCAGCGAGAGCGCGCTGGCGGTGAGCAGGTCGGCTCCGTGCGCGGCGGCCCGTGGCGGAGCCGGGTCCGGCTCGGACAGCACCGGCCCGACGTCGGGCAGCGGGTCGCCCGGGACACGCACTGCGGCCAGCGGGAACGGCAAGGACCGGCCGTCGCTGTCGTGGTGCTCGCCGCGCGGATCCAGGCTCAGGCCCACGAAGCGGGAGGGTCCGGCGGGCGGATCGGCCACGTGGGCGACGGCGCGCAGATGCACGATCTCCTGCCGGTCGACCTCGCGGACCGCCAGCCGGGACGTGCGCACGACCACCCGTTCCGGCCGGGCCCAGCCGTCCAGGTCCAAGGTGCGCGGCGAGACAGCCGGGCGCAGCGCGTCGGCGGCGCCCAGCTCGCGCAGCAGGCCGTCCAGATCCCCGTCGGATCCGAGAATCGGGGCGGCGGCCTCGGCGGGCCGGCGGCTGAGCGGGTCGGCGAGCACGACCGGATCGGTCAGCTCCGCGGTCCGGCCCCGGTGCCGCAGCAGGTCGTCCAGGTCCTGCGTGGCGAGCACGGAGCGGGCGGACTCGTCCGCCTCGGCGGCCCAGCCGGTGGTCGCGCCCAGCACCTCCTCCAGCGTGGACAGGCTGCCCTTGCGGCGGCGCCAGCTCACCGTGGACGCGATCACCGCGCGGTTGGTCCGCGGGTCGGTGCCGAGCAGCCGGGCGCCGACCAGCTCCGCGATCAACGGCAGCACGTCGGCCCGGGCCCGCTCGACGAAGTGGTCGTCGAGCAGGTCGTCGATAGCCCGGTCGAGGTCGGCGAGCGGCGTGGCAAGCACCTCGAGTAGGCGCAGCAGCGGCCGGTCCGGCAGCGTCGCGTCGCGGGTGAGGTAGATCTGCGGCACCAGCCGGGCGAGCGCCCGGCCGGGCGCGCTCAGGTCGGCGACCCGCCGCGGCCCGCTCATCGGTCCACCGCTGTGGCCCAGGACAGTCGCAGCGCCTCGGCGCCGGCCTCCGCGGGCGCCCAGACCAGCAGGTCGGCGGGGTTGGCGGTGATCCGCTCCCGGCGCGCGGCCGGCTCGTCCGCACGGTGCAGCAGCGTTACCTCGGCGGACGCCAGGCCGGGCAGCCCGTCGAGCGCGCGGTAGAGATCGGAGAGGTTCAGGTCACGGCCGAGGACCGCGGCCTCGGGGTCGAGCAGCCCGGGCGGCGCACCGTCCGCGCGGGCCGCGCCGAGCCGGACCGAGGCGGCGGCGAGCACACCCAGGGGGTCGTCCCCGTCCGGCACCAGCAGGCGGATCGCGGCCCGGACCGGCAGCAGGCTCCGGGAGCGGACCCGAACCCCGGCCGACGGCGGCATCCGCGCGGTGAGGAACGCGGCGAGCTGGACCAGCTCGGTGTCGTCCAGGGCCTCGCCGCGGTCACCGGACACGACGACCTGCAGCACCCGGCGACGCCCGGGGACCCCCTCGGCGACGCTCGCCTGGCGGACGCCGCCATACGTGGTGGCGAGCGAGGCGACGTCGTCGGCGCTGACCGCCCGCTGCAGGGCGTGCAGGCCCGCCCGGGCGCGGGCCCGGGTGCGCTCCATCGGCTCGGGGTCGGCGCCGCCCGTGACCGGTAGCGGGTTGCTGGTGTCGAGCACGGCGGGATGCGCCGATGCCAAGTCCCGGATCGCGCCCGGCTCCTGGTCGCCCTCGATGCCCACGCCGACCCGGTACTCCAGCTCGTAGGCCGCGCCCGGCGGGAGCGACGCGCCTTCGTGGTCGTCGCCGGTGCGGACCCGGACCCGCAGGCCCGGCTGCGTCTCGACGGTGAAGGCCGGCTCCACCCCGGACCGGCCGGCGAGGTCCGGCACGCGGCTCCACTCCCGGCCGCCGCTGCGCAGCGTCAGCTGGGCCGTACGGCCCTCGGCGGCCTGCGGGCCCGGGTCGCGCAGCCAGGTCAGCGGCGACTGCGCCGGGACCAGGAAGCGGCCGTCGCGCTGCCCGGACTCCCGGACCGTGCGGCCGTGGCTGATCTCCAGAATGTTGCCCAGCAGCACGGCGCCGGCCAGCCGGTAGCGACGGCGCAGCGGGGGCCGGAACGTCATGCGGGTCATCGGCCGGTCCTGCCCGGCGGGCACTTCCTGGTGGACGCGGACGACCTGGACCGCCTCGTGGTAGATCCGCGCGACGCCGGCAACGCCGTCGCGAGAGGCGTCGGGGTCGTCCTCGCCGACCACCAGCCAGTCGCCGGGGGTGAGCAGGCCGTCGTGCCCGCCGAGCCGGTCCGGCAACAGGTAGAGGGCGTCGGTGCCGGGTTCGGCGATGCCGGACCGGGCGCCGGTCCCGGCCGGGTCCAGCTCGTCGATGCGTTGCAGGGCGGCCGGGCCGTGCAGCAGCACGACCTGGTCGCGGGCGTGCTGCTGGAGCCCGGCGACGAGCAGGTCGAGGAAGGACGCGAGCTTGTCGAGCCGCCGTGACCAGGAGGCGTCGTCCTCGTCGGCGCAGCGGCGCAGGGCGTCGTCGAGGGCGGCGAGCCCGGTCGGCTGGGCGACGGCGATCCGGGCGAGGGCGGCGATGAGCGTCTCCTGCGACTCCGACAGCGGGCCCGGCTCGGGGGCGGCGGGTCCCGCGGCGGCGGCCGCCTCCGCGCCCAGCTGCCGGCACAGCTGGGAGAAGGTGTCGTTGCAGCTTGCGCCATCGGCTGTGGGCGCCACCACGCGGGCCAGCTCGGCCAGCCGCAGCGCGGTCTGCCGGGCCTGCGCGGCCTGCCGCTGCGCAAGGGTGCCGGCCCGGGCGGCCTGGAGCCGGCCGATGATTCCCGCGGCCGTTGACGGCCTCGGGAACGGGGAGGGTCCGTCGGACGACTGTCCGCTCGCCGGTGGGACCACGGCGGACACCGCGCCCGGCGCCGCCGGGATCGCGCCGTCGTCGGCGCCGGGAGGCAGGTACGGGCGCAGCTCGTTCAGTCGCCAGCTGACCCGGCGGGCCCGCAGGGTCTCGTACGTCTGCGCCAGCCGGCCGTCGGCGGCGGGTGCGCGTACCGCGAAGCCGGGTGGGATCGTGCCGTCCCGGCCGGTGACGCACCGCACCGCCTGCAGCCCGGTCGCGGCCGCGCCGGGATCGGGCTGCAGCCCGACGAGCTCGAGCAGCCGCTGCGCCGAGGCGGGCAGCTGGGGATCGGCCAGGAACCCTTCGTCGGTCCAGGCACCCTGGTACGTCCACAGCACGTGCAGCGCCGCGGCGTAGCTGTCCAGCAGCGCGCGCCCGTGGTCCGGCAGATTCTCGACGCCGGGGCGGGCGGGATCCCATGCCGGCTGCGCGTCGCGGAACTCGTCGCGGGCGTGCTGAAGCATGTCGTTCAGCAGCTCGCCGTGGGTCCGGGCCCTCATGCCACACCTCCGCAGACGGTCACGGTGAGCAGCCCGTCCCGGACGGACCGGCCGAGCGGATCACGCAGCACGGCGACCTCGTCGTCGCCGACCGGCAGCACCCCGCCGGTGCTGTGGTCGCCGGAGGTGGCCGGCAGCCGCCGCAGCCGGCGGAGCCGGGCCGCTCGCACGCCGGGCACGCCGGCCACGCGCCGGTAGAGCGCGTCCGCCCGGACGTCGCCGCCGAGGCCGGACGCGTCGGGCGTGAGCAGCCCGCCGGCACCGGACAGGGCGTCGACGACGGCGGCGCGCAGCGGCTCGGCGGCCACACCCGGCTCGGCGTCGACGAGCAGATCGACGTCGAGCGGGACGAACACCGGCGGGACCAGTTCGACGTCGGTGCCGAGCAGCCGGGCCCGTTCCAGCTCCGCCCGGAGCCGCATCCAGCGCCGCAGCCGTTCCGCGGTCCCGGCGTCGCCGGCGGCGGTGAGGGCGTCCTCGCCTGCGAGCAGCACCGTCACCCGGACCACGTCGCGCAGGCCGGCACGGCGGTACCGGGCCCGGACGCCGGCGACCTCCGAGCGCGCGGTGAGCAGCCGTTCGTAGTCCGCCGGGACGACCGCGGTCAGGCCCTGCCGGGCGGCGAGCGGCGCCCGGGCGCGGACCCGCTCGACGTCCTCGGGATCGCGGCCGCCGACGGCCGGCAGCGGGTTGGTCACCGTCACCCTCCGCAGCAGTTCCTGCTCGCGGTCGGTCACCACGGCGGGCAGGACGCCGGGCAGGTCGCCGGACTCGCCGAAGGACAGCACCTGGGTGAGCACGCCGGCGCCGACGTTGCCGCGTACCCCCAGGCCGATCCGGGTGGCCAGGTCGAGCCGGACCCGCCGGCGCGGCAGGGCGGCACCGTTGGTCCCGTCGCCGACGCGAACCGCGTCGCCGCCATCCACCGCGGGCCGGATCGCGAAGTGCTCGTCGAACGGCCCGGCGGCGGCGAGGGAGTCGGCCAGCAGCCACGGCTCGCCGTCGACGCGCAGCTCGAGCCGGTACGCGCCGGCCCGGCTGCCCTCCTCGCCGGGGAACGGCCACCCGCCGGCCTGAACGCTGGTGGGGTCGTGCGGGAGCGGGACCTCGCGGACCTCGCCCGCGGTGTTGTCGACCTCCAGCGTGAGCTGTTCGCGCCAGGGCCGCAGCAGCTCGCCGAGCAAACCCCAGCCGCAGTCCACATCGGACGTCGGGGTGAGTGGCATCCCGTGGTGGGCGGGGACCACGTTGCCGAGCACGCGGGAGGTCTCGACGTCGAAGCCGGCCCGCGCGGCCCGCCGGAAGTCCCAGAACACCCGGGTGACCTCGCCGGCCCGGTCGGCGCGGGTGACCCGTACGACGTGCGACGGCCGGGTGTGGTCGACCAGATCCGGGTGTTCCGGGTCGACACCGGCGAGGATCAGCCACCGTCCGGCCGGGACGTCGAGGTGGCCGGCCAGCTCGGCGGAGGTCGCACCGGGCGGCACCGGTGAGGCGAGCGCGGCTCCGCTCAGCTCCGGCCGGTACGGCAGCGCGCTCTCGGTGGTGAACACCACGGCCTCCACCGACGGGTCGCGATTGACCACGACGGTGCCGGCGGGCAGCGTCCAGCCGGGCTCGCCGCCGTCGTCGACTTCGAACTTGATCATCGCGGTGGCGGACAGCCCGAGGTCGGGCCGGTAGTCGACGAGGCGGGCGTGGTCGGTCACCGACCGGCGCAGCGTGGCAGAGCCGACGTAGCCCTCGGCGACCGCGACCTCCTGCCGGTAGGAGAGCCGGTCCAGCCGGTTCGCCAGCAGCTCCAGCAGCATCCGGGTCTGGTCCGCGGCATTCGTGACGGTCCACTGCGGCATCGCCACCCGGGCGCGCTGCAGCATCACGGCGAGCAGGCTGCGGGCGTCGCGGGCGAGGTAGTCCACGAGCGGACCCACGTCCGGAGGTGCCGGGCTCGCGGCGGGCGGGGCCGCCAGCGGGTCGCGCAGCGTGCAGCCGGCCGCGACATCCGGCCAGGCGCCGAGGAACACCGGCCCGGCTCCATCGCCGGGCACCCGCAGGGCCCGCCCGTGCAGCGGGCTGCCCCGCGTCAGCCGCAGGTCGATGTCGGTGGCGGGGGCCAGGCCGCCGGCCACCACGGACGCGGGCAGCGGCGTGCGCGGGCCCGGGCGCAGATACAGGGCGACCAGCTCCGCAGCCGGCCCGAGATCCGCCGGCACGGCCAGCTCCAGCGGCGCCCACCGGAATGACGAGCTCTCCCCGGGTGGCGGCGGCTGGGACCGGCCGGTGAACGCGGCGATCGCCCGGTCGCCGCTGTCGCCGCCGACCACCGGCAGGCCGGCCTCGACGTCGGTGACGATCACGTCGGCGAGCTGGACGGCGGCCGGTCCCAGCTCGATCCCGGTCCGGTGCCGGTGCCAGGTAAGTTGGGCGAGCAGCACGTCCTCGCCGTCGATCCAGCCGCCGCGTACCGAGGTCCAGGCCTCGACGCCGCGGACCGCGACCGGGCGCCCCTCGGCGTCGATCTGCAGCGCGGTGCCGCTGATCCGGTGCAGTCCGCAGCCGACGACGTCGACGGCCGCGTCCGGCCCGGCAGAGGCAACCGGCACCACGATCACGGCGAGGCCGCTGATCTCCTCGCTGTGCCCGGGCGCACCGGTCGCCGGCAGGGGCAGATCGCCGAAGCCCGCGACGGCGGACGGCAGGCCATGGTCGATCGCGTCCAGCCAGCTGCGCGGCGGACGGGCGGCCGCACCCGGCTGCGCCCCGGCGACGGCCTCGATCCGGACGCCGTGCACGCGGACCGGCCGGGCGGGCGCCGACTCGCCGCCGATCAGCAGGCGGGCCCCGGCCGACCCGCCGGTCGCGCTGCGGATGTCGCGGATCGCGCCGCCGTCGAGGTCCAGCGCCCCGGTGGTGGCCGCCAGCAGGCCGACCGCGCGCCCCCCGGACACCCGGATCACGGTGATCCCGCGGGCCGCCGTGTCGCCGCCGCCAAGCAATGCCGCACCGACGGCATCGCCGGTCGCGGTGACCTGGTCGGCGCCGAGGCCGAGGACCGACAGCTCGCCGGCCGGAACGGAAACACGCAGCGCAGCGCCGACCGCGGTGGCGCCGCCGGTCACGCGGCTCACGTCGGCCGAGGCCGCGCTCAGCGTGGTGGTGGCGACGGCGTCGATGCCGGCCGCGCGCTGCGCACCGGTGATCCGGGAGATCCGCGGCCGGGTCAGCACCAGCGTCTCCGCCCCCAGCCGGGCGGCGGCGACGGACTTGGTGGCGACAATGTCGTCCGCGACCAGGTCGACCACACCGACCGCGCCGCCCGGGGCCTGCACCTCCAGGCCCGTGACCTCCGCACCCCGCAGCCGGCGCAGCGTCAGGTCGGACACCTCCGCCCGCTGCGCCCGGACCCGTACGGCGGTGAGCGCCCCGGTCGCCTCGGCCCGCACCTGCACCTCGTCGACGAACACCTCGCTGCCGGTCAGGTCGAGCACCACCAGGTCGCCCGCGATTGCCCCGCCCACGCCGGCACGGAGCTCGGTGGCGGTCCCGCCGGTGCGCCGGCCCCGCAGCCGCAGGACCCGGCCGGCGGCGCCGAGCTTGAGCCCGGCTGGCAAGGAGACTGTGCCGGCCGGCAGTAGCCAGGTGTGCTCGCTGCCGGCCGGGCTCGCCTGCACGGCGGCCTGCGCGGCGGTGAGCGCGGCGACCGGGTCGCCGGCGCCGATCTCGCGCACCTCCGACACCCCGGACACCGCCAACGCGGCAGCCACGGAGAGGGTGACCAGTCCCGTCTCGTCGGCAGGCTGCAGGTCGGCGAGGACCACGTCGCGCACCTCGCCCGCGGCGGCGTCGACCCGCAGGCCGCGCACGGCCGGCCCGGCGATGCCGCGCAGCCGGGCATCCAGGACGTCGGCCCGGCCGGTGACCAGCACATCCAGCCCGCTCGCCGGTCCGGTGCGGGAGCTGACCCGGTCGACGCGCAGGCCGGTGAGCCGGGTCCGGCCCCCGCGCACCCGGACCGCGGTGACGTCGGCGCCGCGCAGGTCGGCCAGGCGTACGCCCTCCAGCACCGAGGCATCGGTGGCGACGTCGAGCCCGACCAGGGCGCCGCCGGACGCGCGTACGCCCAGGCCGGTGACGCGGACCCGGCCGCCGACCAGCCGCACGGCCGGGCCGTCGCCGCCGTTGACCACCAGGGTGCTGCCGGTGCCCTCGATCGCCAGGTCGCGGCCGGGCACGCCGAACTCGACGCCGCCGTCCAGCTGCGACTCCCCAGGTGGCAGCTGCCACACGTGTGGCTCGCCGGAGGTGTCGGCGCGCAAGGCGGCGGCCGCGGCGAGCACTCCGGCGCGGAACTGCGGTCCGGCGGGCAGCCGGATACGGGTGGTCACGCCCGCACCTCCAGCGGGTGCGTCACGGTCAGCGCGGATTCCTGCCCGGTGGCGCGCAGCACGTAGAGGATCTCCACCCGCAGCTCGCCGTCGGCGGTGCTGACCCGGACTCCTTCGACGTCGATGAGATCGGCGAGGTGGCGGTGCAACGCGGTGCGCACCACGTGCTCCGTCGAGATCGCGGTTGTCGGGGTGGCCGCCTCGAACACGAGCAGCTGAATGCCACAGCCGAAGTCGGGCCGGTCGACCCGTTCGCCGGGGATGGTCAGCAGGATCTGCTCGACCTGCTGGCGGACCGCGTCCGGCAGCGGCGAGGTCGCGGCCGCGCCGTGGTCGTCGGCGTGGAACGGGAAGCTGAGGGCGCGGGTCATGGCATGCCGCCCAGGGCGTTGCGGACCAGGGTCACGTCGGCCTCGTAGCGGGTGGTGGTCTGCTCGCGGTGCGGCTCGGCCGGGTCGACGCCCCACCGGTGCCGGACGCCCTGCGCGTACCACGTGCCGTCGAGCAGGTGTCCCGCCCCGGCCAGGGCGACCGGCCGCCGCGACCGCAGGATCGCCGGATACCGCTCGCCGCGGACGGTGGCGTGCGCGGTGGCGAACCAGTCGGACGACCGGTACGCCGCCCGGGTCAGCGCGAGCAGCTCCGCCCCAGAGTGCGGGACGGCGGCGGACTGCACGTCGAGCACCTGCACCGCGGCGTCGCCGGATGGCGCGCCCGCGCCGTCACCGGCCGTGCCGGGCACCGCGGTCCCGGCGCGGACCGGCGCGATCTCGGCGAGCCGGGTGGCCAGGAACTGGCCCCGGCTGTGGCTGCCCATCCGCAGGTAGCCGGGATCGGTCACGTCGGCCTGTTGCAGCCGCCGGCTCACCTCGTCGATGTGCCAGCCGCGCCAGCGCGAACCGGCGTGGCTGTCCCAGCGGGCCCGCATCTCGATGACGGTCGGCGCCTCGCGGGGGAACAGCTCGAGCACCGGCTGCGGTTCCGCGCCGGGCCGGGCGGCATGGAAGTGCCCGGTGACCGAGGTCGTCGGGTGCGACCCGGGCCGTACCTCGCCCTGGACCGGTTCGAGGAACAGCTCGTATCCGTTGCGCTGGGCCAGCAAACGCAGGAACTGCGCGTCGGTGCCGCGCTGCACCATGCTCGCCCGGCTCTGCTCCCGGATCGGCGTAGTCGCCTCGACGGAGGCCGGGCCGGACGCGAAGCCGTACTTGCCGAACAGCTCGCCGGCGATGTCACTGTCGCTGAGTCCGTACCACTCCCGGGTGGCGGTGCTGAGGTGCATCAGGCACATCGCGTCGGTGCCGGTGAGTACCAGGCTCGAGTCGGGCACCCGGGACTCGCCGAGGACCGCCTCCACGGCCGTGACGTAGCCGTCGAGCACGATCTCGTCGACGTCGGGGGCACCCGAGTCGCCGCCGGTCAGGCCGAACCCGATGGTCACCCGGCGCATCAGGCCGACGTCGGGCAACCCCAGGTCCTGCGCGAACCGGCCGCGCTCCAGCAGGTCCCAGTCGCCGCCGTCGGGCCCGTCGACCGGGCTCAGGTCGAGCACGATCCGGAAGGTCGACGCGTCCTCGGTGCGCTCGTCCACCTCGACCTGCAGCACCCAGCGGTCGCTGCGCTCGAACGGACGGCCGTCGAGCCACAGTCGCAGGACCGCGTCGCGCTGCGCGCCGGCCATCAGCGGCCGTCCGGGATGTCGAGGTCGCGGCCGGGCTCCTCGAGCGCGTCCACGCCCGCGGTCGGGTTCGCGTCGGCGATCCGCCAGTACCGGTGCGGGTCGCCGAGCAGCCGCGCGGCGATCAGGTCGAGGCGCTCCCCCGCGACGACCCGGTGTCGGGTGGTCGCCTCCGGCGGGGTGCGCAGGCGCGGTTCGAACAGCAGCGGTTCGCCCTGCACCCCGTCGACCTCGCGCCGATAGGTCGGCGTGCCGAAGTGGCGGGAGCCGCGGTCCGGGCTGGTCATGTCGCCGTCCCTCCCGTACCGCCGGAGAACGCGGTGGTCAGCGCGTCAGTGACCGCCTTGAGCGAGCCGCCGAAGTCGGCCACCGCGGCGGCGTCCGTACGCTGCTTCATCAGGGCGGTGAAGGACGTGCTGATCCACTGCCGGTACGCGGACTCGCCGGATTCGAGCACGGTCAGCCGCAGTTCCACCTCGGCGCGCACCGGCACGAGGGTGGGCAGGAACTTCTGTTCGGTGATGGTCAGGCTGGTGATCACCACCGGGAAGGCGCGCCCGCCGACGACGAGTAGCATCTCGTCGGGCCGGACCGGCTGGGCCTTCTGGCCCGGCCTGGCCGCGGCCTTGGCCGGGGCGGGCGCTGGCGGGTTCTCCCGGCCCCGGGCGCCGATCTCGAGGAACGCCAGCTCGGGCAGGACGCCGGTGGTGCCGGCGTCGGCGCGCCCGGCCAGGATCGCCTCGGTGGCGTCGAAGACGAGCTTGAAACTGATCTGCTCGGACTCGGCGTTGACAGCGCCCGAGCCCATGCCGCCGCGCTCGGTACGCGCCTCCTGCGGGGGCGAGACGCCGCTGCGGCGTAGCTTGCGCGCCTCCCAGTTGCCCTGCCGCGTACGGGTCAGGGTCTCCGGGTTGTACTGGAACCGCAGCACCTGGTGCTCCCCGGCGGGCGCGGGGGCCTTGCCGGTGGCCGTGGCGGGGTCGGGGATGCGGACCAGCGCCGCGTGTTCGAGGCGATGGCCGAGGGCGTCGAGCTGCGGGTCCAGGTTGCGCGGGCCGGTGTCCCGGGTGGGATCGGCGGCGGTCGGCTGGGGCATCGCGCTCACCGCCGTTCGGGCAGGTCGGGGCGGGCGGCGTCGGCAGCCGACCGGGCCAGGGCGGCGTTGTTCTTGTCGATCAACGTGATCACGCATTTGCCCAGGAATTCGGCCAGCTTCGCCGGGTCGGTCGGTGCCTGGTTCATCAGCCACCGCAGTTCGTACTCGAGCTGGCGCTTGCTGAGCCCGTACGAGGCCAGGTCGGTCATGGTGTCACCTCCCGAGGTCGACGAGCGGACGGCCGTCCAGCTGACGGCGTAGCAGGTCCAGGTAGCGGTGCCGACGGTTCCGGGACAGGGCGAGGATGTCCGCCTGCGCCCAGCCGTAGTGGTAGGCGAGGCAGTGCACCTCGGCGAGCAGCCGGTCGGCGTTGCCCAGCTGCGCCCGGCCGAGCAGGTCGGCCGGGTCGGGGTCGAGCTCGAGCCAGGCCGCGCACTCCGGGCAGCGCGCCACCACCGCCAGGTCGGGCGCGCAAACGGACTCCCCGAGCTCGGCGAGGGCGGCCGCGAGCGCGGCGGTCGACGCCGGCCCGGCGCCGGATGGGTCCGGCTCGACGATCCGGCGCCACAGGGCCACGTTGCGCTCGCCGTCCGGAAGAACGGCCACCGCGGCGTCGTCGGCACCGCGCGGCAGGCGCACACGGAAACGACCGTCCGATGTGTCGACGTCGACGCTGTCCGCCGTGCCGGGCCCCGGTCCGAGCAGCGCAGCCACCGACAGCACCACCTCGGCGATCTCGCCGCAATCCGGGTTGGGGCAGGGCGCGATCAGCCGGATCTCGTCGCCGGCCAGTGCGGCGCGCAGCGCGAGCAGCAGCCGGGCCCGGTCGGACCGGGTCAGCGCCGCGACCACCTCGGTGGCGACCGGCGCGTAACCGCCGAGCCGGACCAGCACACCAGCCAGCAGGTCGTCGAGGCCGTCCGGATCCGGCACCGGGCCGAAATCACCGGCCCGGTCCTCGTCGACGCCGGTGACCGGGCCCAGCCGGGCGCGCCGGTGCCGGGTCCCGGCGCGGTCGACGACCCCGGCGCCGAGCGCGACGTCCACGACAGACTCCCGCGGCACCGGTCAGGCCCCCGCGTTCGGCTCTCGCGTGAAGCCCTCGTGGACCATCACCACCGACTCGATGATCACGTCGTTGCCGTCGCCGGCCAGGTCGGACATCGCCGTGTACTTGGTTACCCAGGCCCGGTGCAGCACGTAGGTCCGAACCACCGAGATGCGGTCGATGTCCATCACCTCGATCGTCACCTCGCGGCGGAACTGGTTGTCCGGCAGCCGGACCGGCCGGTCGTTGAGGTCGGCGAGCTGATTGGCCCAGGTCTCGAAGAGGTGGTTGTCGGTGACGCCGGCCTCGAACGTGACGTCGCCGTACGCGGTGCGGCCCGGCGACTTTTCCTCGACCGAGGTCACGCTGTCGCCGGCCCGAAACGGGGTCATGTGGACCGTCACGTCGAGGGCGGACATCTTCCGGCAGGCCGCGACCAACTCGGTGCCGAACTTGATCCGGAAGTTGAAATTGCGGTACGGGTCACGCTTCGCGGCGTCGCTGAACCGGGCCATCCGCCCGCCTCCTGTCATTGTGCTGTGCACGGTGAACTGTGTTCGGTGCCGAGGGCGGTCACCCCGGGCGCGTGTCGCCGGTCGGGATCGGGAAGTCGCCGAGTTCCGGCCGGAGCGCCGGCGGGACCGGCGGCGGGTCGACCTGCCAGCCCTCGTGGGTGAGCTCGACCGAGCGCAGCGCGATCTCGTTGCCGAGCGCGTCGAGCCCGGGCACGGCCTCGTACTTGCTCACCCACGCGTTGTGGATCAGGTAACGGACTGCGGCCGGCCGGGTGTTCGCGGCCCAGTGGTCGAGCATCTCGAGCACGACATCGCGCTTGACCGCGGCACCCGAGGCGGGCGGCATCCCGGTACGCAGGAAGGCCACCGCGGCGAGGGCCCACTCCTCGAGGTCGGTGCCGAGGGCGACGCCCTGGTGCAGGGTTACCGGCTCGAAGGTCGCCCTGTCCGGGTTGGCGTACCGGTGCAAGCTGTTGCCGCCCTCCCAGGTCTCGCGGGCGGTGAGCGTGACGCCCAGCCCGGACACCTTCTGCACGCCGGCCACGACCTTACGGCCGTCGAGCAGTACCCGAAACCGGTACGTGCGCAACGGGTCGCGGCGCTGGGCGGGCATCAGGCTCATGCCGACACCAGCGCCTTCTGGCTGAGCTCGACGACGACGAACTCGGCGGGCTTGAGCGGTGCGAACGCTACCCGGGTGGTGACGATGCCCTGATCCACCAACTCCTGCGGGTTGGTGTCGCGGTCGCACTGCACCAGGAAGGCCTCGTCGGGGGTGGCGCCCTGGAACGCGCCCTGCCGGAACAGGCCGAGCATGAACGCGGTGACGTTGAGCCGGATCTGCGCCCAGAGGTCCTCGTCGTTCGGCTCGAATACCGCCCACTGCAGGCCACGCCGCAACGATTCCTTCAGGAACAGCGCGGTACGGCGCACCGGCACATACCGCCACTCGGGATCGGACTCCGACGCCAGCGTGCGCGATCCCCAGGCGACGATCCCGGCGCCGGGGAACTGGCGGATGCAGTTCAGCCCGATCGGGTTGAGCAGATCCTGGTCGGCGTCGACGAGGTCGTGCTGCAGGCCGATGGCGCCGCTCACCACGGCCTCCACGCCGGCCGGCGCCTTCCACACCCCGCGGGTGGCGTCGGTGCGGGCAAACACCCCGCAGACGTGCCCGGACGGCGGCACGAACCGGCGTGGGTCGCGGCCAATGCCGACCGGGTCGGGCATCTGGATCCAGGGGTAGAACATGCCGGCGTTGCGGGATCGGGCGGGCAAGCCCTCGACGTACTGGCGGACGTCGTCGGCGGTCAGGGCGAAGTCGCGCTCCACGCTGCCGATCCCGTCGGCGACATAGAAGATGTCCCGCCGGTCGCAGTATGCGGACAGCGCAGACACGTACCCGCCGTCGGTCTTGCCCGGCGCGGCCAGCATGCCCAGGTCGGCTGTGTCGAAGGCGGACAGCGCCGCGGTGTACTCGGTGAGTCCCGGGGTGCCGGTGCCGTCCGAGCCGCCGAGCAAGCGCAGCGGCCGGTCTCCAGTGAGCGCCGGCCGCAGCGCCGGGTCCACAGGGTCGTTGCGCCGGCGACCGGACGCGCGGACGCTGTCGAGCAGCCGGGGCAGGGCCCGCGCGACGCCGGTCTGCAGTTCTTCGCCCACGGTCAGCTGCACGGCCCGCTGATCGTCGACGATCGCGCCGCCGGGACCGGGCACCGCGACCGGGGCGCTCCACGGGGGGGTGGTGCCGTTCGCCGCCAGTGCCAGCGTAATCCCCTCCTCGCGGGCGGGGGCGGTCAGCACCAGGTGCCGGCCGGCGATCTCGGCGGTGACGCCGAGCGGCTGCGGGCCTGCGTCCCCTACCGCGATCGCACCGTTGATCGCGTCGACCAGGGTGCCCGGGCCGACGGTGGCGCGGTTCGGCATGGCCGTGACGTCCACGGCGTAGTCGCGGGTGAGCGATCCAGCCCTCGCGGTGACGGTGACGGTGTCGGTGGTGGACAGGTCGAGCGAACCGCCGGGCAGCGCGGCGACCAGGAAGGCCGGGGCCGCGATCGCCGGCTCGATCCGCACCGGGCCGCCGCCCAGCGGTCCCTGGACCGGGCCCCGGGCGCCCGCCGGGACGATCTCGTCCGGGCCGGGGTCGGAGACCCATTCGAGGGTGAGGGGTGCGTCGAGGTCGGTCTGGGCGAGCCGGACGGCGGCACCCTGGACGGTCGCCCGTACCGGCAGGCCGGGCAGCGCGTTGATCGCCGCCCCGAGCTCGGCCGCTGTGACGGCGGTGGGGTCGCCCACGTTGCCGTCGCCCCGGGCCGGCCCGGGATTCTGGAACACCGCCGCGGTGGGGCCGGTGAGGTTCATGCTCGCGGCCGGCCCGGTGACATCAGTGCGCAGTCGCAGCTCGCCGCCGTCGACGAACGCCTGAACGCCGGTGAACTCCCTGTTCAGCACCGCGGCGAGCTGTTCGGCGGTGGCGGCGCCCGCGGTCACGTCCGCTGCCGCCAGCTGGTACGACTGCGCCGTCGTGCCGACCTGCAGCTCGATCACGTGGCCGTCCAAGGCGAACGGGGCGCCGGCGAATGTGTACTCCGCGGCGGTAAGCGGTGTCAGGGTGAGGTCCGTCGCCTGGCCGTTGACCCGGAACACCGCCGGGTCGCCGCCGGAGGTGTCCCACGGGCCGTCCGTAGTGGTCAGGGCGGCCGGCAGGCCGGACCCGGTGACCCGGAAGTCGTCGCCGAGCTGCTCGTCCAGCCACGCCGCGAACTCACCGGTGGTCATCAGCACGTCGTCGCCGTCGACGGTGCCCGGGGTGTCGTCATCGTCGAACACGACGACGGTGGCCGTGTCGCCGGAGGACCGCCCGGAGAGGGCGTCCGCCCAGCGCAGCTGGAGCCGCGCGGCCCGGGGCACCGCGAAGCGGGCACCGTCCGCGGACGGCTCCCGGGAGACCAGCGCGGCGACCGACTCGGGGGTCGGCGGCAGCGTCCGCGGCTCCGCGTCCAGCGACTGATCGTAGAGGTCATCGACGGCGACGAACTGCGAGCGTTCCAGGACTGCGCCGACGTAGTCCTCGTGGCCCGGATCCATCCGCACGTTGTCGAACGTCTCGAGGGTACGCGTCCGACCGTTCTCGGCGACCTCGATCCGGAGCCGGAACGCGACGTCGGTGAACGCCGTCGACGGCTCGACGTGCACGCGCAGGCCGTCGGCCCACACGCCGGTGCCCTTGGCACGCAGGCGCAGCACCGGCCGCTCGACCCCCCACGGGTCAGGGCCGCGGGCCGGCAACTCCTCGGAGGCGCCGGCCGTGGCGTCGCCAGGCAGCACGCGGACCACGAACGCCCGGCGGCCGCCGGCCTCGAAGAAGGACTGCACGGCGGCGGCCAGGTGCCCGGCGGCGTCGCGGCGATGGCCGCCGAAGACGCGGCCGTAGTCACCCGGCCGGCTGATGAACGTGGCGCGCCCGGGTATCCCCCGCTCGGCCTCGCCAACGAACCCGGCGGTGGAGGTGACAGCGCCCTGGATCGGGCGCACGCCACCAGACTTCTCCTCGATGTAGACACCCGGCGTCAGGCGTTCGGCCATCGCGTGCTCCTAGAGCTCAGAAATGGTGGGCGAGTTCGTGGTGGAACCGGTGATGACCGCGCCGACACCGACGGTCGCCGGCGCGGGTCGGGCGGGCAGCTGGGACGGGACGGGCGAGCCGGACTGCTCGGCGAGAAGCCGGACCAGCTCGCGCACCTCGACCTCGGGACGCTCGACGAGCGGCGCGGTGACCGCCGCGCGGGTGTCGTCGAGGAAGGTCGAGACGCGGTATTCCAGCGCCACCCGATATATGCGGTTCATCAGGTCGTCGTTGCGTCGCAGCTGACGCTGGGACATGAACAGCCGGCCCTGGTGGGCCAGCGTCGCGCCGCGCCCGAACGCCTCGCTGACCGGGCGGTCGAGCCGCACCTCGTCGCCCTCGACGGCGAGCACGTAACCGTGGAAGCCGCCGCCCGCGCTCGCGAAGCCGTCTGCGGAGCGGCTCAGCACCAGCGGGTCCCCGGGGCTCCAGACCGCGGCGGCGGGGCCGGGGCGACGCAGCCGGGAGTCGGCGGGGCCGAGCGGGCGCCCGTACACCTGGACCTCGGCGACCTCGAGGGTAAGGTTCGACCCGTCCGGGTCGCCGAGCACGAGCGTGACCTCCTCGTCCACGCCGGAGGCGGTCGGGCCGGGGGCGGAGGGTGCCGCAGGCGCGAGCGGGCGGCCGCCGCCGGCGACCACCCGTACGGTCCCGGCCGCGCCGTCGACCAGGACATGGACGTCGACCGGTACGGCCGCTTCGAGCGTGGCCGCGTCGACGGCGGTGGCGCCGGTCCCGAAGGACGCACCGTCGGCGCGCTCAGCGCTGCCCTCGAAGCGGTACTCCGCGCCGGCACGGACCAGCCGCAGTCGCAGCGCGGTGGCCGGGCCGTAGCCGAGGCGGAACACCTGACCGGAGTCGCCGTTGGCGGACCCGGCGACGACCCGCAGGCGCAGGCCGACGGCCCAGCCCAGCGCGCCGGGCGGGCGCGGGTGCCACGCCTCGGCGATTGCCGGCACGGGCACCACCGGGTAGGTCGCGGCGGCGGCTCCGGCAAGCCGGGCGCCGTCCGGGGTGACGCTTGCGCCGCCGGCGAGCGCCGGCGAGCGTCCGGTCACCCGGTCGGCGAGGCCGTCCGCGGCCGTCGCGGCGAGCAGGGTGGCCCGGGACTGCGGCAACGCGCCGAAGAGCAGCCGGACGGCGGTGTCGCCGGGGGCCACGTCGGCGGCCAGCGGGGTCGGTGAAAGGATGAGCTCGGCGCGGGTCGGCGTCACCGCGAACCACGCGTCCAGCAGCGTCGCCAGCTCGGCCTGAGTGCCGGCCCACAGGTCGAGCCGCACGTCGACGGCGACCGCGGTGGGTGCGGAGTCCCGGCTGCGCGTGATCACGCCGGGTCGCGGACCTGCGTCGGTACCGAGACCCAGCGCGGGACCGAGGTCGTCGGCGGGCAGCGGCACGGCCGCCACCTGGCTGACGACACCGGTCTCCAGCTCTCCGGTGATCGGGCCGCGGCGACCGGACGAGACGACCAGCCGCAGCAGGGCCGGATCCCACCGTACGGTGACCGCGCCCAGCTCGGCCCGGCGCACCGGATCGGTCACCGCAACACCGGCCTCGGTGAACAGTTCATTGTCGACGGCAGCGCGCAGCGCAGCCTGGATGATCGCGGCGAGTCGCCGTCCGTTGCCGTCGCCGGTCATCGCCGCGCCGGTCAACGGACCCGGGTCTACTGGTGTCGATACTCGTGCCGAACCGTCGAACAACAATCCGAGGAAACCGGGTCCGGGCACCAGATGGGTTGAATCCCGGGAAGCTCCGGCGAGATACCCCGGAGTGCGGACGCGCACAATTTGGGCGGGCGTGCCCCGTTCGGGTTCAGTTTCCAGTGCCAATGGCCCGATAACGGACGCGTATGGCAGATGCGGTGGCCTATATGCCTGATCCGCAACGCCGTGACCAGCGAGTACACCGTTACCGTCCAGGCGGAGGGCGGCACGGGAGCGATGAAGAAGGGCAGCGAGGACGTGATTTGATCCCACTCGCACCTCCTACCGAAACTGCGGCGTGATCGGATCTGTGGTCACTGTTCCACGGGTCCGACCACAGGGGGCTGTCTACTTCCTGACAGATAATGTGTGGCGCGATCCGTAATACGACAAGACTGCGGGGGTGCGTATGCATCACTGAAGCGTGGAGGCCGACGATGCTCGACACGCATCTCGCCAAGGCACTGTCCGGGCTGGACGCCCGGGTGCTGGCGGCCTGCGACGAGGAGGAGCGGCGGGCCGCGCTGCTGGGCGGCGACGGTCGCCCCGGCTGGGACGGCGTCCGCAATCTGGCGCGCCCGGCCACGCCCGAACTGCTGGAGCTTCGGGACGGTGCGGACGGTGCCGGCTGCCTGATGCCGCGCGGCCACCTCGTCTTCGACCGGTTGCGCACCACGGCCGGGCTGACCGACCTCGACTGCGACGTCCTCCTGGTGCTGGCCGCCGGCCACGTGGAGCCCCGCTACCAGGCGCTGTACGCGGTTCTGCAGGACGACGTCGGCGAGGGCCGCCCGACCGAGCGACTGCTGTTCACCCTCCTGGCCACCACCAGCCGGCGGCGACGCGAGCTGGTGCCGTGCCTGGGCGCCGCCGGCGCGCTGCTGCGCTCCGGCATGGTGCGTCGGCTGCCCGGCTCGTTCCCGCCACTGCGCCGCCCGCTCGAACTCGCCGAGGAGGTGGCGGCGGCGCTGCTCGGCGAACCTCATCCGGCGATCCCAGGTGCACTGGCCCAGCGCTACCCGGTCACCACTGGCCCGGCCGGTGCCGTCGTGGCGGTGCAGGTGGTGCACGGGCCCGGCGATCCGCTGAGCCTGACGCTGTCGCTGCTGCCGGCCGGCACCCCGGTGGTGTCCGCGACGATCGCGCCCGACGACCGCGGACCAGCCGCATGCGTGGCGGCCTGGCGGGTCGGCCTGGCCACCGGCGCGCATCCTGTGCTGGACCTGCGCGCCTGGCCGGACGAGCGGCTCGAACCGGTAGCGGACGAGCTGGACGCGCTGGTCCGCGACATCGGCGGCCGGGCGTGGCTCTGCACGCGCGGCCCGCTCGCGCACCGACTGCCGCATGTGGAGGCGCGCGTGCCGGGCTTCGCCGAGCGGCGTCGCGCGTGGCAGGACGAGGCCGCGGCCCGGGAGCTGGCGCTGTCCGCGGAGGCAGCCGCGGGCCTGGCCTCGCGGCACCGCCTGGACGTGCCGGCGATCCGTGCGGTGTTCGCCGCGGCGGGGTCGTTGCCGGGTCTCGCGGATCGGCTGGAGGCGGCGGCCGAACGGCTCCGCCCGGTCGAGGTGCCGCGCAGCCTGCGGATCACCCCCCGCCGCACATTCGACGACCTGGCGCTGCCGCACACCACCCGCGACGCGCTCGATCGCATCGTGCACTACGTGCGGCGCCGGGACGGGCTGGCCGAGCAGCAGGGGCTGAGCCGGCGCTTCCCGGTCGATCGCGGCCCGCTGGTGCTGTTCGCCGGGCGCTCCGGCACCGGCAAGACGGCCGCGGCCGAGGCGGTGGCCCACGCCCTGCGCCGCCCGCTGCACACGGTGGACATCTCGCAGCTGCTCAGCAAGTACATCGGCGACAGCGAGAAGCACATCGACGAGGTGCTGAGCCATGCCCAGGAGCAGTCCGGCGTCCTGCTGTGCGACGAGGCCGACGCGCTCTTCTCGTCGCGTACCGAACAGTCCCAGAACGCCGGCGAGCACTTCGCCAACGTTCTGGTCGGCTATCTGCTGCAACGCATCGAGCGGCACGACGGCACGGTTATCCTGTCGACGAACCTGCGGCACGCCATCGATGACGCGTTCAGCCGGCGGTTCTCGTTCCGGGTGGAGTTCCCCATGCCGTCGCCGTCCGAGCGGCTACGGATCTGGCAGCTGATGCTCGTGCCGGGCGTGCCACAGGAGGACGGGCTGGACCTCAAACGACTGGCCGAGCGGCACGTGCTCTCCGGCGGCGACATCTCCAACGCGGCACTGCGAGCGATCTTCCTCGCCGACCGCGAGGCCGTACCGCTGAACCAGGACCACCTCGACCGGGCGGTCGCGACCGAGCTGCTGGAGCAGGGCCGGCTGTCCCGCCGCCCTGCGCTCGGCACCCCGGACGGCACCCTCGGCGAGCCGGACCGCGGACAACTGGTGCGGGCGCTGACCGACCGGCTGGAGGCGGAGCTGACCGGGCAGCTGCGCCGGCGCTTCCTCAAGGAAATCCACCTGGTCCACGGCTCCCCCACCGAGCAGGCGCTGGCCGGGCGCCGCCCGGCGGTGTCGCTGTCGATGTTCCGGCTGGCGGCGCGGCGCGGCACGCACGGCCTGCGGACCGGCTTCATCGCGTCGGCGTGGTCGGTGCTGCCGGAGGAGGAGTACGAGCTCATGGGCGTCATGCACGAGGTGCTCACGACGATGGAGCTGACCGAGCTGGCCGGGCAGGCGGCGACCCTGCGGATGCAGGAGAGCTACGACTTCGACCTGCTGCACAAGTTCTGGAGCAGCCATGATCGTCCGGTACGCCCAAGCGTGGTGTTCGACGTCGAGGTGACCCGCAGCCCGTAGGCTGCCGGAACTCCGCCGAAGGAGGTTGATCCGGGTCCGAGCCGGCTGATCGGAGCCATCAGTATGGTCGACTACCGCGAGGCGAACCAACCACCGTCGTGGCCTGGGGACCGGCTGACCAGGATCGCGATCACGGTGTCGGACGATGTGGATACCCTGTGGGGCTCGAATACTCGGTTCGGCTGTCTGAAGTACAGTTCTGTGCGAGCTCGAGTCCTGCGCAGCCGTCATGCTCGTGGCCATGAGCACGTCGTTGCTGTACCTGCTGCTTCGCCAGGTCCTGCAGATGCTGACCCAGATCGCCTGCGGCGGTGGGGCCAAGGATGTGGAGATCCTGGTGCTCCGCCATCAGGTGGCGGTGCTACGCCGGCAGGTGCACCGCCCCGACCTGCGACCGGCCGACCGGGTCGTGCTGGCGGTGCTATCGCGGCTGTTGCCCCGCCCGCAGTGGTCGGTGTTCTTCGTGACCCCGGCCACGCTGTTGCGGTGGCACCGTGGACTGATTGCCCGACGATGGACGTACCCGCATGCCCGGCCGGGCCGGCCACCGGTCAACGCGCAGGTCCGCGAGCTGGTGCTGCGCCTCGCGGCGGAGAACCCGACCTGGGGGCACCGCCGATTTCAGGGTGAGCTGGCCGGCCTGGGCTACCCGGTCGCGGCCGGCACGGTGTGGAAGATCCTGCACAACGCCGGAGTCGACCCGGCACCCCGACGGTCCGGACCGACCTGGAAACAGTTCCTGACCGCCCAGGCCCACACGATCCTGGCCTGTGACTTCTTCACCGTCGACACAGTGTTCCTCAAGCGGATCTACGTGCTGTTCTTCGTCGAGATCGCCACCCGCCAAGTCCACGTGGTTGGGGTGACCGCCCATCCAACCGGCGCCTGGGTGGCCCAGCAAGCACGGAATCTACTGATGGACCTCGACCAGCGCGCGGCTGGGCTGCGGTTCCTGCTGGCGACCGCGACAAGAAGTTCACGAACATCTTCGACGCGGTTTCACCGCCGAAGGCATCGACGTGATCAAACCCCCACCGCAGGCACCCCGGGCGAACGCCTTCGCCGAACGATGGGTGGGCACCGTACGCCGGGAGTGCACTGACCGGATCCTCATCGTCGGCGAGCGCCACCTCGCGGCCGTCCTCGCCGGGTACACGACCCACTACAACAGCCACCGCCCACATCGATCACTCGGCCAGCAGTCGCCCAACCCGCCGTCGGGAGTCACTGACTTGACTGCCGCCAGGATCCGACGGCGCCCGATCCTCGGCGGGCTGATCAACGAGTATTCGCAGGCAGCGTAGCCAAACCGGCTTTGCGAGCCCCACAAGTTGATCGGACGTCGCCTGTCGGCCGATGAACTGCGGGCGGTGCTGGACGATCCGACGACGGTTGACACGCTGCTCTACGGCGACCTCGACGACGAGGACGCCGAGATGCCCGACCCTGAACTGGATCTGAACAAGTCCTGGCACGGCCTGCACTACCTGCTCACCGGTGCCGCGTGGGAGATCGGTGACGGGGCCGGTGCGGCGATCCTCGGCGGCGAGGAGATCGGCGAGGACGGCGGCTACGGACCGACACGCCTTCTCGACGCCGAAACGGTCCGCATGATCTCCACCGCGCTCGACACGCTGGACGTCGACACGTTGCGCGCTCGGTTCGACGTCAACGCGATGATGGCCGACGACATCTACCCGAACTTGTGGGATCGCAGCGCTGGCGACTTCGACAGCGTTTTCGCGCCAGCCTTCACCGACCTGTGCCGGTTCTACCGTATGGCCGCCGCACATGGCCAAGCGGTACTCCTTGCCATTACCTGATCCCTGGCTGGGACGTCACCGATCGGGCGGGCCGGCCCCAACCCGGGCTGCGCTGACGAAGCGCCGGCGGGAAACCGGTATACACCGCTTGCGGCAGAAGAGGATGTCACATAGCCGTAGACGCGAACCTGGTGGATGAATTCAGATCCATGTCCAAGGAGGAAGGCTCTCTATAGGCGCCCCCGCCACCGCGCATACCGAGGATGGAGGAAGAGCCCAATGTCATCCAGCGCCCCGCAGTGCTGGCGGCACCGCCGACATAAGGGGCCGACCGAACACGTCGAAGGGCGGAAGCTACCCGAGCTTCATCCAACTCGCCATAAACCCTCGCAGGTGGCCCAGACACGTGGCGGCGAGAGCATTCACCTGCGATCCTCGTGATTGAGTAGCCCAAGATAGAGTTTTTGCAGCTCCTTCCAGTCCCCGTCGCCGTGCAGCACTGCACCGACCATCGCATCCAGGGCGCTGGAAAGCTCGCCGCGACCAAGCGCCGAGCGCACGTCGGCCGGCGTTGCCGGCGGCGGGTTGTGGAAAACATAGGCGTATGGCTCATGGGCCACATCCTTGCTCACCCGCGAGCGATGGCCACCGGCCAGCTCGCCGCCGTGGTGGCGTGCTCGTCCCGACATCCGCCGACGCCGTACTGTCGGGGAGCAGGCCGGGACGGGGAACATCACCCCGGTCGGCGACCGGAAGGGCAGCGACTGATCGCCCAGTCGACGCGTCCGAGCGGCGGCCAGGCATGTTGACGTGATGTCCAAGCAGCGGTACTTCGTTCTCCACGACTACGGTATGGGCGGCCTGTGGTGGTGGATCCACGCCTGGTCGACCCGCGAGGTGCTGGAAACCACGGCAGCACGCGCTACGCGGGCCAGGTGCACAACGGTGCAGCCTAATGAGTTCTGGGAGTGAGCCATCCGGCA
>NZ_LWLS01000097.1 GCF_001905095.1 Micromonospora sp. CB01531 | reverse complement strand
GACACCCCCGACGAATTAACGGAAATGAGCACTTAGGCTGCTGAGCCTGGTTCGGCAGGCTTCTATTGCGAGTTGTTCCATGATCCGCAGTAACCCCGACGGCGAACAACCGGACCGTCTCACGTCGGGCCCGACCCTCGGCCGTCAGCCACCACGATCGGGATCTCGCCTTCCTCGATGCCTCTGACACGGGCAGCGCTGTGGGTGCCGAGAACCTCGTCCGGGCAGGTCAGGCGGCATGTTTGTACTCGTTGAGGACGCCATCCAGAGGATCGCGCCGACGGATGTCGAGGCCGTCGAAATAGAAGAACAGAAGCCGGCCGTCGACCGGCAGCCCCAACTCGGTGGCCACCCCTGGCAGCGCGGCGCAGTCGACGGAGGCGATGAAGCTCAACGGCCCGTGCCCCTCCCAGGCCGGCCATGCCAGGTCGCCGGGCAGTTCGGGCTCGCCGCCCAGGTATCCGACCGGAGGCCCGTCACCGTCGTCGGCAGGGACCAGCCGAATTCCCGGCCGCAGCAGCGACAACCACGTGTCGGCGACATCTGCCGGCAGGTGCTCAAGGGCCGCGGCCGCAAGATCGATCTGACTGGTCATGCCGAGCATCATGCCACCGCACCCGACACGGACGTCGATGCTGGCCCGCCCCGGCCTCACCGTCGACCTGACCCCGCTGCTGGCCGAACCACAACACCGTCAGCCGGCCACAAGGCCGATCCTTCACAGAAGTCCGGCTCACCCCATCCTCATCCGCCGAGCGGGCGTCACGCTAGGTGGCAGAGGAGCGGCAGAGTGCGACGCCCGGTCGTGCCGAGAACAGTGCACTTGATCGTGGTGACCGATGTTCACGCTGGCCAAAGACTCCGTGAAACGCGGGGGGCCTCGCGGTGATGTGGGCGAGCGGTCTGGCGTGACCTCCCAGAGAACACTGAAGTGGTCAGGGTTCGCTGCTCCCTGCCTGGTCGGTGCCGGCTGTCGTCCTGCGGCCCGCTGACGCCAATCACGAGGGCATGCTGTATCGATGTATGGCTCTGGGTGCCGTCGTAGTGGCGTCGGTATGGATCCCGGGAGTCGAGACTCGAATCCCACCGGCAATCCCCTGACCAGGGATTTCCGCTCGGTGACCTCTTCGGTGTGCCCGAAGAGGTCACCGAGGCCGCTACCCTTGCGTGAGTTTCAAAGTCTTGCCGATGATCATCGGCGGTGGGGCATTGGTTCGTGTCGCCCCACGGACACAAACCCCCGCGTGTACGGCAAGCGCACCGCGATGGGTGGGTGCAAGTTGGTCGTCTGATCGACGGGGGTGCACTCCTGTTGTGGGGGAGTGTCCCGGATGAACTCCACGGTTCCAATGAACAGAGTCGATGCGGCGCGACGACAGAAGGCAGTGCTTCTGGAGCGGCGGGCGGCGGCCTGCATTGCCGCGGCCGGCCCGCCGTGACCTCAGATGTAGTTGTTCAGGTCGCACCGGTGCCACGGGTTCCAGCTGTAGCCGTAGCCGTAGTCGGTGCTGCACCTGTTGTACCGCCCACCCCCGGGTGGGGTGGGCGGTGACGCCGGCGATGTGAAGGCGTCGGGGGCCGTGTTCGAGGAACGCCAGCGCGTAGAGGCGCCTGCCGAGGGCGGTGTCGATATGCAGGAAGTCGACGGCGATGATGCCCTGGGCCTGGTTGGTGAGGAACTGGCGCCAGGTCGGGCCGGTACGGCGTGGGGCCGGGTCGATGCCCGCCGCGTGGAGGATCTCCCAGACCGTGGAGGCGGCGATGGGGTGACCGAGTCGGGCCAGCTCGCCTTGGATCCGCGTGCCCCCACTTTGCGTTGTCGCGAGCTGCAGGATCAGCTTCTTGAGTGCTGCCTTGGTTGGCGGGCGTCCGGTGCGGGCGCGCCGGGCGCTGTAGTCCCACTTGGCGGCGATGAACCTGCGGTGCCAGGCCTGGCGGGTGGCCGGTGGCGCCCAGGGAGCCGAACAGTTCGGCGCGGACCCGCGCGACGGCGGCGAGGAGGCCATCGTTGCGCAGTCCGTCGATGAAGCGCTTGGCGGCCCGCATCGGTCCGATGGTGTGGGAGGAGGAGGGCCCGATGCCGACCGAGTAGAGGTCGAACGCGCTCAGCGCCATTACAGCCTCCGCCCGTCGACAGCCTGCTGGTACGCGGTTGCGGTCATGTCACAGCCCCGGGTACAACGGGAACTTCGCGGCCAGGTTGGCCACCCGGCCACGCAGCTCGGTGACGACGTCTTCGGTCGGCTCACTGATGAGCGCGATGGCGATGATGTCGGCGACCTCCCGGAACTCCGCATTGCCGAAACCGCGGGTGGCCAGCGCCGGGGTGCCGATGCGCAGGCCGGAGGCGACCATGGGCGGCCGCGGGTCGAACGGTACGGTGTTGCGGTTCACGGTGATACCGATCGAGTGCAACCGGTCCTCGGCCTGCCGTCCGTCGAGTTCAGAGTGACGTAGGTCGACCAGGACGAGATGTACCTGGGTGCCGCCAGTCAGTACGGTGATCCCCGCCGCTTGGACGTCGTCGGCCAGGAGCCGACCAGCCAGCGTGCGAGCACCGTCCAGCGTCCGCCGCTGCCGCTCGCGGAACTCCTCGGAGGCGGCCAGCTTGAACGCCACGGCCTTGGCGGCGATGACGTGCTCCAGCGGCCCGCCCTGCTGGCCGGGGAACACCGCCGAGTTGATCTTCTTCGCCAGGTCGGCATGGTTGGTCAGGATGACGCCACCGCGGGGACCCCCGAGGGTCTTGTGCGTCGTGGTGGTGACGACGTCGGCGTACGGCACCGGGTCCGGGTGCAGGCCCGCGGCGACCAACCCGGCGAAGTGCGCCATGTCCACCATCAGCCGGGCGCCGACCAGGTCCGCGATCCGCCGGAACTCCGCGAAGTCCAGGTGCAGCGGGTAGGCCGACCAGCCGGCCACGATCAACTTCGGCCGGTGCTCCAGCGCGAGTCGCTCCACCTCGGCCAGGTCGACCCGGAAGTCGGACTCACGTACGTGGTACGCGACCGCCTCGTACAGCTTGCCACTGTAGTTGAGCCGCATGCCGTGGGTGAGGTGACCGCCGTGCGCCAGGTCCAGGCCCAGGATCGTGTCGTCCGGATCGAGTAGCGCGGACATCGCCGCGGCGTTCGCCTGGGCACCGGAGTGTGGCTGCACGTTGGCGTACCCGGCACCGAACAGCGCCTTCGCACGGTCGATGGCGACCTGCTCCACGACATCGACGTGCTCGCAGCCGCCGTAGTAACGCCGTCCGGGGTATCCCTCGGCGTACTTGTTGGTCAGCACCGACCCCTGGGCCTGCATGACCGCGACGGGTGCGAAGTTCTCACTCGCGATCAGTTCCAGGGTGTCCTGTTGGCGGGCGAGTTCGGCCCGGATGGCGTGGTGAACCTCGGGGTCGAGATCGGCCAGCGACCGGTCGAGGATGCTCATCTCACTCGCCTCCGGTCAGCGACTTGTAGGCGGCCGCGTCGTGCAGGGCGGGGATGTTTGCGACGCGCATCCGGAACAGCCAGCCCTTCCCGAACGGGTCCAGGTTGAGTAGGCCGGGGTCGTCGACGACCGCTTGGTTGACCTCCACCACGTCGCCGTCGGCGGGGGCGTAGAGCTCGCTGACCGACTTCGTCGACTCGATTTCGCCGCAGGCCTCGCCTGCGGCGACACTGCTGCCGACGGCGGGCAGGTCGACGTAGACGACGTCGCCGAGAGCCTCGGCGGCGAAGGCGGTGATGCCGACGGTGGCGCAGTCTCCCTCGATGTCGAGCCACTCGTGCTCGGCGGTGAACCTCAGCTGGGCGGGAACGTTCATTTCTGGCTCCTGGCAGGTTGGTGCGGTCACCGGCTGCAGCGGTAGAAGGGGAGAGCGACGACCTCGACGTCCTCAGCGGCGCCGCGGATGTCGATGGCGAGCCTGGTGCCGGGCTCGTCGCGGCCGACGGCGACGTAGGCCATGGCGATCGGGTGGCCGAGCGTGGGCGATGGGGCGCCGCTGGTCACCCGGCCGATTCGCATCCCGGTCGAGGGGTCGAGCACGGGGTATCCGGCCCGCGGGGAGCGGCGGCCGGCGGACACCAACCCGACGAGCGTCTGCCTTGTCCCCGCGTTGTGACGTGCGGCGAGGGCGGCGTCCCCGACGAAACCGCCGTCCTTGTCGAGGGCGACGACCCGGCCGAGCCCTGCCTCGAACGGCGTCACCTGCCGGCTCAGCTCCTGGCCGTAGAGCGGCATGCCCGCCTCCAGTCGCAAGGTGTCACGGCACGCCAGGCCGGCAGGGACGAGGCCGCGCTGCGTGCCGGCCTCGATGAGGGCGGACCAGACCGTCTCGGCGTCCTCGGGGCGGCAGTAGACCTCGAAGCCGTCCTCACCGGTGTATCCGGTCCGGGCCAGCAGGACCGCGGCCCCGGCAAGGACGGCCTCGTCGATGGCGTAGTACCTTAGGGCCGACACGTCGAGGTCGGTCACCTCGCTGACGATTGCCGCCGAGATGGGTCCCTGGACCGCGAGCAGCCCCCAGTCGTCGGACGCGTCGCGCACCTCGGCGTCGAACCCGGACACGCGTTCGTTGAGCGCGTCGCGTACGACGAGCACGTTGGCGGCGTTGGCGACCACGAGGAACCGCTCCTCGGCCAGCCGGTAGACCACGAGGTCGTCCAGGATCCCACCGTCCTCGGCGCAGATCATCGAGTACCGGGCGCGGCCGACGCCGAGCTTCGACGGACGCCCGACCAGCGCGAAGTCGAGCGCCGCGCCGGCTTCCCGGCCGGTGAGCTCCAGCTCGCCCATGTGGCACAGGTCGAAAAGTCCGGCGGCCGAGCGCACCGCCTTGTGCTCGGCGATCTCAGAGGAGTAGCGGACCGGCATCGACCAGCCGGCGAAGCCGGTGAAACTGGCACCGAGCGCCGCGTGCACGTCGTGCAGGGGCGTGCGGCGCCACGAGTGACCGGAGGGGTTCATTCGGGAGGCTCCCTTGGCTCGGGTGCCGCGAACGGCACCGGTGGGCGACCTCCCCGCTCTGTCATCGGTACCTGAGAGATTCACCGTCGATCGGACGGTTTGCACCATGGGTGCAGGACATCCGCGTCCTGACTTTTCAGAGTTGCCTCACCGGAGCGGTACAGGGCCTGAGAGATTCTGGGGAGAGTTGCTCCTTCGGCGCTCGGTCCGGGTTGTGGCCGAGTCTCTCCCGCTCCGGTTCAAGCGGCGCGATGTTCAGTTGTGTGTGCCGTCAGACCAGGATCAGACCAGGACGCCATCCTCGGCGACAACCCGGTCCCGGCGCACGACGATGCGGCTGGGCGGCCGGTCCATCACCGCGCTGGTCACCGTCTCTCCGGCGATCAGGACGAGGTCGGCGCAGTCGCCCGGCGCGAGCCCACGAGGTTCCTCGGAGTTCGCCGTCCACGCGGCCCCGCCGCCGCCCTCGACGATGGCGCGGCCACCGACGGTGGCGACCGCGACGCAGCGTTCGATGAGGTCGTCGCGGCGCAGCTGGCTGACGAACGCGAGCTGCCACGTGCGACCGAGCATGTCCCCGTCGCCGAACGGGGACCAGTAGTCCCGCATGCCGTCCTGACCGAGGCCGACCCTTACCGCATGGCGCGCCAGGAGGTCGAGCGGAAGCGTGCGCCGACCGGCCGGTGCGATCGTGGTCAGGGCGATGTCGAGCTCGGCCAGCTGGCTGGCGATCGCCTCGACGCGGTCCGGGGTCAGGGTGGCGAGCGCGAACGCGTGCGAGACGGTGACCATGCCGTGCATGGCGAGGGCGCGTACCCGGTCGAAGATGAGGTCGAGCGTGAATGCGCCGAGTTCGCCGGTCTCGTGCAGGTGGAGGTCGACGCCGACCTGATGGCGTTCGGCCAACCCGAAGACGGTGTCAAGGTGCTCGACGGGATTCCGGTCGAGGCCGCATGGGTCGATCCCGCCGACCAGGTCCGCTCCGCTCGACAGCGCAGCGGCGAGCAGGTCGGCGGTACCCCGGTCACGGATGATGCCTGCCTGTGGGAAGGCCACGACCTGGACCGTGGCCCTGGCTTGGTGGGCCGCACGGGCGGCGAGCACCCCCTCGATGCGGTCGAGCCCGGACAGGGTGTCGACCTGGGCGTGGCTGCGTACCGTCGTGGCACCCGAGGCGATGGTCCGGTCGAGCGTGTAGGTCGCCCGTTCGCTGACGCTCTCCTCCGCCGACCGCCAGTTGGCACGGTCGTTCTCGATCAGCCCCTCCAGTCCCGGGCCCGCCGTGTGTGGGCGGAACGGCAGACCCAGGCGGGTGGAGTCCAGGTGGGCGTGCGTGTCGGTGAAGGAGGGCAGGGCGATGTGGCCGCGCCCGTCGATGACGCTGCCGTCCGCGTCCGGCGTCGCGTTGCCCGCCGGCACAACCTTGGCGATCCGGCCGCCCTCGATGACGATGTCGCTCGGTTCGCCCGCCCACGGGCGTACGTTCTTGATCAAGGTGGCGGTCGTCAACGATCCTCCTCGCGGCTGTGGCGGCAAGGCGGCTGGACCGCTTCCGCCTCGGACGGCCCGGTCACTTGAGCGCGCACTGCTGCTCCTGGCTGGCGATTATCGACAGCGCGATGTCGACGGCCCGCGCCTCGTCTCCGGACTTGATCGCATCGAAGAGCGCTTCGTGGTCGTCACCACCCTCGCCGACGGCGTGCTGCAGGGACTCGGTCGTGTTCAGGGACTCGCGGATGGCCATCGAGAGTCCCTCGTAGAGCCCGAGGAGCAGGGTGTTGTGGGCGGCCTGCGCCACCGCCAGGTGGAACGCCACGTCGGCGTCGACGAACGTGGCCTGGTCTCCGGCCGACGCGGCCTCGCGGCGGCGCCGCAGCGTCGCCTCCATCGCGCTGAGGTCGTCGTCGGTGCGTCGTGCCGTGGCCAGGTGAACCGCGGTCGCGTCCAGCCCGCGCCGCACCTCGAGCACATCGCGGGCCTTGCTGTCCCTGAGCTTGCGGCTGAATGCCACGGCCGACTCGTCGACGGCGACGACATAGGTGCCGTCGCCCTGGCGTACTGACAGCAGACCGGCGTGCACGAGCGCTCGAGTGGCCTCCCGCAGCGGGGCTCGGCTGATCCCAAGGATCTCGGTCAGTTCCGCCTCGGAAGGCAGCCGGTCACCAGGAACCCAGTGCCCTTCACGGATCTGTGTGCGAATCTCCTCGATCGCCGCCTCCACCGCCGAGACGCGGTTGACCCTGGGCACCTGCCTTCCCATCCGCCTGGCGTTGACCGGCGTCTGTGCGGACCCGCTCCGTGGAAAATTCACCGCTACCCCTACCCTAAACATCAGACATCTGGTAACCATATCCCATGACGGCGCCCCGCGCATCGCCCCTCGTCCAACTGACCCTGCTGCGATCCCCACCCGAGCCTCGGACGCGAGCACCACGCCGAGTCTCGGAGCGACTTGCCGACCGACGCAGGGTAACGATGATGGCGACTGGCCGGCGGCCCTGGACCTGATCCGCGAGTTGGGTCTCGACGGCGTGCTCTTCGCAACGGCGGCGGGTGTCCAGGAGCTCACGCTGCGCGGAACGACCTCGAACTGAATTTGATTCTGACCCTGGCATCTAGCTCACCTGAGACATCAGATCTTCATAGGAATTTTGCTCCGACGCGACTCCACGAGGAGCAAAGGATCCGAGCTGATCAGGCCGACCAGTCCGATGGAGGAGAAGTGCACCAGAACCCGCAGCCCACGGCCGTCGAGGCCTTCCCGGTGCCGTTGGAGCACGAGTCGGACACCACCGCGCTCGTGCAGCTCGTCACCGAGGGCCGTCTGCGTCCCGACGAGATCTGCGCGGTCACCGGTAAGACGGAAGGCAACAGACCCGGTGAGAACAGTCGAGCGGCCGCGATCGGCGCGGTCCGCCGGTTCCTCGAGGAGCACAGCGATCTGGGTGCCGACCGAATCGCCCGCATCCCCATGGTTTTCTCCAGTGGAGGTGTCGGCATCCTTGCACCGCACGTGGTGGTCTACGCCAAACGCGCCTGGGACGGTCCCGTCGGGCCTGAGCCGAGACTAGCCATCGGCACTGCACAGTCGGCGCCCATCCGGCCCGAGTGGGTCGGTCACCCCGCGATGGTCGAACACGTCGCCGACGCCGTCCGGGCCGCTGCTCGTGATGCCGGCATCGATCCATCCGATGCCGAGTACGTCCTGACGAAAAGCCGTGGGCTGCAGCCGGAGGACCTTGAGGACGCCCAGCAACGTGGACACGAAATCTCGCCCTTCGAGCCGAGGCTAGCGGTTCCGAAAACCAGTGGCGCCGCGGCTTTGGGAGTCGCCGTTGCGGTCGACCACCTCGAGATGCCTGCCGACGGCGACATCGGCACCAACCTGGATCTGTGGACCGATCGGGTCTCCTCATCGGCCGGTCGGGAGCACAGAGAAACGCAGGTCGTCCTCCTAGGGAACACAACGGCGGCCGGCGGACGACTGCGCGTGGGGCGGTCGGTGATGACCGACCTGCTGGACGTCGACTCGCTTCATCGAGCCTTGCGCGCGGCGGGCCTGTCAGTTAACGGCGCGCCGCTCGCACCCGACCAGCGCGAACGGATTGTGGCGGTCTACGTGAAGATCGGCACGCCCATCGGCGCGCGGCTTCGCGGACGGCGCCAAGTTCACAACGCCGAAAACCCGAACTATATGAACGAACTCAAAGCAGCCGTGGGCGGCATGTTCGCTGCGGCTCTGCAGGACACAGTCCTGTACATCTCATCCGGCGCCGTCCACCAGGGACCGCCCGGTGGAGGAACGGTGGCCGTCGTCGTCGACCAAGGACGATGACCGGACCATCCACCCGTCGACTCCATCATCCAGGCGGTAGCCGGAGGACGCTCAACGCACGCATCACCGCCCAGGTATGCGTCACCGCAGCAGACCGAACCATCCCATTTCGAAGCCGGACCACGGTAGACCCACATTCTCACCCCAACCGGAGAACCGACATGGCTAACTTCGCAAGTGGAATCACCAGGCGCAATTTCGTTCGTGGCGCGGCTGGTGTTGCATCCCTCGCCGCAATGGGTGGCCTCGCCGCCTGTAGCGGAGGCGCCGGAACCGAAGGTGGACCGCAGCCAGTCCGCACCGGTCCGGGACCCGGGGGTTATCGCATCGATCTCGGCGGGTACCAGGGACCCGAGCTGACCGACAAGCCGGTTGTGCTCCGCTTCCTTCGACAGAGTTACAGCGACGAGGTGAATGCCCTGTTCGCCTCGCACTACGCGACGTTCTCCAAGGCATACCCGAACATCAAGATCGAAGAGGAACTCATTCCCTACGGCAACCTGCCTCAGAAGATTCAGATCTACACACAGTCCGGTGATGCACCAGACATCATGATGTCGCGCCTCGACTTCACCGAGTACATGTCGCGATCTGGCCAAGCTCTGAACCTCACGGATTACCTCACTCAAGCGTTCCTCTCCGACCTGTTCACTCCCATGCGGGAGGCTGGATCGAGCGGCGGAAGGCTCTATTTGATGCCGTGGGAAGGATACCTCCCCATGGTCCTCTTCAACCGGGAAATTTTCAAACGCGCTGGAGTTCCCACGCCGCCCGAGGTCGACAAACTCGACGACGGATGGACCGTCGAGCAGATGTTTGAAACGATGAACGCACTCACCCATAACCTCCGCAAGAAGGGTGACACCGCGACGTGGGCTCTGGAGTCATCGATCTTGGGCAACGGCGGACCTGGGTCGAACTACACCCAGTATGAGAGCATCTGGATACGAAACATGGGCGACCGCAGTGCCGAAAAGGGGTCATCGCTGCACAGTACCTGGCAAGGCGTGAGCGACAACGGTCTCACCGTAAGTGGCTACCTTGACACGGACGAGGCCATCCAAGGTATGCGCAACTATCAGCGGCTCTTCAGCGAAGGCCTGACGCCCAAATCCGCGATTCCTGCGCAGTTCCAAGGCGCGCAGGCTGCGATGTCGATGAACTCGATCAGGCAAATTCTTAACCGCGACAAGCCGGGAGGTGCAAGTCCCTTCGATGTCGGTGTGACGTTGGATCCCCGACGGAACATGCTGTTCGGGTGTAACAGCGGCGACGCCCCGTTTGTCTGGGCGAAGAGCAAACACCCGAACGAGGCTGCCGCACTGTTGGCTTACCTGTGTTCCGACGCGTGCCAGGCCCCATTCTTCCGGTCGCGAGGAGCTTTCATCACGCGGCGCTCCCTGGTCGAGAAGCTCGAGGAGTATCAGAAGCCCGACGAACAACTCGCCCTCAAGGTCGCGGATAACTGCGACGGCGCCCCGCGGACGGTCGGGTGGAACGAATACTACGCGGCGATCAACCCAGCGGTGAAGGACATTGCGCTCGGCGCCGATCCGGAGAAGACCCTGAGAGGAACCGCCAAGCACATCGATGACCAGTTGAAGAAGTACCACCGGTGATCAAGGCGGCTATCAAGAGTCGGGCGGCGCCTCGGCGCACGACCCGGCGCAGTGGAACGGTGCGTCGGGGGAGCGCTGCTCTCGTCATGATCCTCCCCGCCATTGTGGGGATCGCATTATTCCAGTACTACCCGGTGATCGTTGCAGCCGTGCATAGTCTGCAGTCGTTCGATCCCTTTACCAACGAGGCGGTCGGGTTCACCGGCTTGGACAACTACAGTCGGATGTTCACCAACGAAGGTTTCCAGTCCGCGCTGCGAAATACTGTGCTGTACGTGATGAGTTCAATGCTGATCGAGATACCGCTGAGCTTGGCGTTGGCCGTCTTTATCGATCAGCACCTGCCCGGAACGCGATTCGTGCGAGTTTCGGTCATCGCGACGCTGGCCGCATCGGAAACCGTCGCGGCGATCGTCTGGGCTCAGATGTACAACCCGGATCAGGGTCTGTTCAACGGACTGCTCAGTGTTCTCGGTGTGCCTCCGCAGGACTTCCTCAACAGTGGAAGCGAAGCCCTTATATCAGTGGTGCTGATGTCCAGTTGGAAGAACATCGGCATTCCGACGCTGATCTTCCTGACCGGTCTTCAAGCAATCCCCAGGGACTACTATGAGGCAGCGGCTATCGACGGCGCGAGTGGATTCCGTCAGTTCCGAAGTATCACCCTCCCGCTGCTTCGCGGAAGCGGGACCGTGGTCGTGTTCATGGCGACGCTGCAGTCGGCACGAATCTTCGTACCGATCGTTCTCATGACGCAGGGCGGGCCCGACGGGGCAACACGAAATCTCGTGTTCTATTCATACGAGCAGACGTTTCAGTTCAACTCACGCGGCGTAGGGTCGGCTGCGGCCATATTCATGCTCCTCTTCCTGGGAGTCATCATCGCAGTTCAGTTCAAGCTCTTAGGACGTCGATATGACTCATGACCCTGCCTCGGTTGACAGCATCGAGAATGACTCGAGCAGCGGGCACCAGAAAACGGGAACGCTCGCCGGCGCAGATACGGCGCCCGGGCGCCTGCCACTGGCGGGAGGTGACCTTCCGTGGACGGGCCGATCGCGCCGAATCCGTCCTGGCCGCATCCTGATCGGCTGCGGAATGACGGTGGTCGGGCTGGCCTTCGCCTTTCCGATTCTCTGGATGGCGTTGACGGCGTTCAAGTCGACGGAGGCGTTCCTCTCCGAGACGTACCCGTTGTCCTGGAAGTCGTTTCTTCCCTCGCAACCCACAGTCGACAACTTCCTCAGCATCTTCCGCGTCTTTGGGTTCGAGCGGAACCTGTTCAACACTGCGATCGTAGCCGCCGGTCAGATCGTGGGTTCGATGGCTGTGTGCAGCCTTGCCGGCTATGCGTTCGCACTTAAGGAGTTCCGCTTCCGACGCGGGCTGTTCGCCTTTTGCATGATCCCGGCGTTCCTGCCAGCGGAAGCGCTGATCGTCCCTCTGTACGATGTCGTCAAGAGCCTGGGTCTCGTGTCGACCTATTTGGGTCTGTTCCTGCCATTCATCTGCAACCCCTTCGGGATTCTGCTGATGCGTCAGGCGTTCCGTGAGGTTCCCCGTTCGATCTTCGAGGCTGCCGACGTGGACGGAGCATCCGAGGCACGTACGTTCCTGAGGATCGGACTGCCCGGCGTGAGGCCCGCGCTCGCCACCTTGGCGCTGCTGCAGTTCATCTGGTCCTGGAGTTCGTTCTTCTGGCCGCTTGTCGCGATGCAGGACCCGGCCAAACAGGTGGCGCAGGTCGGCATGGCGAACTTTGCTACGGCAGCGAATACCCCTTTGTACGGTGAGGTGTTCGCCGCAGCAACAGTGTTGACCCTACCCGTTGTGGCGCTATCCATCGTTCTGCAGCGTTACTACGTGAAAGGAATGGTGAGTTCAAGCGGCAGATAACGTGCCATGCTTGAATGCGTCTGCGCCAGGAGGATGCCGAAATCGGTCTCCTGCCGCTGGCCCTGTATTGATGGGTCCTCGACCTTGCGGCTTCGCGAACCTGCGGTGAGCGGCTGGCCTTGACGGGCTAACGGCCGCGGTTACCCATCGCCCACGGCGCTGCACGCCGAGGCCTCCAACCTGCGCGTCGCCGAATGCGACCGACAGCCGGCAGCCGACCAGCCATGCGGGCTGTGCGCACCAGCAGAGCCACCAGCAACAAGGAGAACCCGACTATGAAGATCGGTATCGACGGCAGGACGATCCCCGGCGCCGCAGACCGAACTCCCCAGAACATCCTCCGGGAGACGCTCGCGAAGCTCGAAGGGGCTCGAGGTGCGACAGGATCGGACGACTGACATGACCACGGCCCCCACTGACACCCGACCGAGCCGTCAGCGAGGTCCGGCCCGATGACCCAGCACGCCCCCGGCGGCATCGACGGAGTGCCGCAACCGATCCGGGTACTGGTCCTCAACTGCAACGTGACCGAGTCGATGACAGCGGTCATCGCGGAGTCAGCCCGATCCGCCGCCAGCCCGGGCACGATCGTCACCGCCATCTCACCCAAATGGGGGGTAGCTTCCGCCGAAGGCTACCTGGACAGCTTCATCGCGGCCAACGCCATGCTCGAACGGCTCGCCACCTGGCCCGATGAAACGGACGCGGTGATCCTCGCCGGCTTCGGCGAGCATGGCCGAGAAGCCGCCCGCGAACTCCTGGACGTACCGGTCGTGGACATCACCGACGCCGCAGCTCACGTGGCGTTGATGCTGGCACCGAGGTACGGCGTCGTGACCACACTGCGCCGGTCGGTCGTGCAGATCGAAGACAGCCTGCGAGCAGCGGGCGTGTCGCAACACTGCGTAGGCGTGCTGGCGGCGGGCCTTCCCGTCCTCGAGGTACACGCCGACGAGGACCGGACGCGCCACGCCATCGTGGAGCGCGGCCGGCAGCTGATCGAGGCCGGGGCCGAAGCGCTGGTGCTCGGCTGCGCGGGCTTCGCCGGTCGCGCGGCCTCCTTCGCGGACGAACTCGGCATCCCCGTGGTCGACCCGGTGGCCGCGGCGATGCTGTTCGCGGAAGGCCTGGTCCGGCTCAGGCTCCACACCAGCAAGATCTCGACGTACGCCAAGCCGCTCCCCAAGGCTCGCCCCGGTTGGGGTCCCGCAGCGTTGCTGGCGGCCGACGCGCTCGACGCGCACCTCGCCTGACGTCCACCATCGCTGCGGCGCCGAGTCCCCAGCGCAACGACCAGCGGCCGACGACGGCCGGGAAAGAGGATCAGATGACAACGGCGCTGCACGCCCGGTACGTACTCGGCTACTCCGCAGGCGATCACGTCCTGATAGAGGACGCCTCCGTCGTGTACGACGGCCCCCAGATCCAGTACGTCGGCCCGCGCCGGAAGGGCCAGGCGGAAAGAACGATCGAGATGGGAGATGCCCTGGTGATACCGGGCCTCATCGACCTCGACGCGGTCTCCGACATCGACCACGCGCTCCTCGACTCCTGGGCGTCACCAGACATCGGTCCGGGACTGCAGTGGTCGGAAGACTACTTCCGGCACCGCCGACGCGACGTCTTCGACCAGGAGGAACGGAACTTCATCCGCCAGTACGCGCTCGCCCAGCTCCTGCTGCACGGGGTCACGACCTGCATGCCGATCGCGTCGGAAGTCCACAGCTCCTGGGCGGAGACCTGCGAGGACGCCATCGGTATCGCGGAGGCGGCCCGGACTCTCGGCATCCGTACCTACGTCGGGCCCAGCTACCGCTCCGGCGTCAACGTCGTACGCGACGACGGCGGGCGCGGCGTGCTCTGGGACGACCAACAGGGGCTCGCCGGCCTGCGGCACGCCGAGCGCTTCCTGGAGTACGCCGCATCGTCGGCGGGCGACCTGGTCACCGGTGTTCTGCTGCCGTGCCGCGTCGAGACTATGGCGCTGGAACTGCTCGAGGCCACCGCCAAGCTCGCTCGCAAGCACGACGTGCCGGTGCGGCTGCACTCGATGCAGGGCCAAGTCGAGCTCGAGCTGCTCCGACGCTGGTACAACGCGACGCCGATGGAGATCCTCGAACGCACCGGTCTCCTCGACTGCCGCCTGCTCGTCCCGCACGCGACCTACGGTGCCGGCAACGGAAAACGACCCTCGCCTTCGGACACCGAGCTCGACGCGCTCGTCCGTGCCGGGGCGTCGATCGTGCACTGCCCTTCGACCTCGCTTCGTTACGGCACGGTGCTGGACACCTTCGACCGGTTCCGCCGGGCCGGCGTCAATGTCACCCTCGGCAGCGACAGCTTCCCGCCGGACCTATTCCGAGCCATGGACGTGGGGTCCAACCTCAACAAGGTGCTCGACGGCCGCCTCGACGCCGGCGACGTTGCGGCGTATTTCCGGGCTGCGACCCTCAACGCGGCGAAGGCGCTGGGGCGCGAGGACCTTGGCCGGCTCGCTCCCGGCGCGCAGGCGGACCTGGTCGTGCTCCGGCTGACCGACTTCAGGCTCGGCGTCGTCGACGATCCGTTGCGAACCTTCCTGATGTCCGGCTCTCCGCGCGACATCGCCATGACCGTGGTGTCCGGGCGAACGGTGGTCCGGGACGGCAAGCTTCCGGGATTCGATCTTGCCCAGATGAAGGGTCGAGCCCAGCGGCTCTTTGCCCGCATGCGAGCGGCCTACTCCGAGCGCGACTCGTCTCGCCGCAGCGCCGCGGAGCTGTTCCCATCCGTCTTCCGGCGGCTCCCCGCACCGGGCGCACACGCCGGCCTGAGCCACGGCGAGGAAGCCACATGCGCGCCCTAGTCAAGAACCACGCTGGCCCAGGACTGCGGCTGGCCAAAGCCGCCGAACCCGACCTGAGGCAAGGTCACGCGACGATCCGCGTGCACCGCGCCGGCCCGGGGGACCTGCACCTCGAAGGGCACGCCGTCGGGTTCGTTGGCGATCGCGTGCCGGAGACGGGTGTCCACGTCACCGCGTTCTCCGACCGTGTCGTGCCGGACGGTCGGGCGCGCATTCGCATGCAGCTGTCCGCGGTGCACACCGCCGAGGGCATCAAGACCTGTGTGGCGGCGTTCCCGTCCGCTCGCGAGCGGGTTGCCGAGGCAGGCCATGCCGAGCGCTAGTCCGACGAAGGCCGCCGACATCAGTAGTAGACCCAAAGAAGAAAAGGTGTAGTCATGTCAATCGAAGTGACCGGAAGCGTTGTCGAGGGCGGCGGCAGGATCCTTGGTCCGGACGCCCTGCAGTTCGTGGCGGAGCTGCACCGCCGGTTCGGCGCACGCCGCGTCGAGCTCCTCGACGCTCGGCGTACCCGTCGGGCGGAGGTGGCCCGCACCGGCAGGCTGGACTTCCTCGCCGAGACCGCCGACATCCGGGCCGCACAGTGGCAGGTCGCCCCGGCCCCCGAGGACCTGCGCGACCGGCGCGTCGAGATCACAGGCCCGGCCGACCGAAAGATGGCCATCAATGCCCTCAATTCCGGGGCTCGGGTGTGGCTCGCGGACTTGGAGGACTCCAGCACGCCGCACTGGAGCAACGTCGTCGGCGGACAGGTGAACCTGTACGACGCAATCCGGCGAGACATCGGCTTCACCTCACCGGATGGGAAGGTCTACCAGCTGCGGGAGGACCAGCGGCTGGCGACCATCGTGGTGCGACCGCGCGGCTGGCACCTCGACGAGAAGCACGTGCTCGTTGACGGCGAGCCGGTTGCGGGTGCCTTCGTCGACTTCGGGCTGTTTTTCTTCCACAACGCGAGGGAGCTGCTCGAGCGGGGGAGCGGGCCGTACTTCTACCTGCCGAAGATGGAGAGCCACCTCGAGGCGAGGTTGTGGAACGACGTGTTCACCTTCGCCCAGGAACGGCTCGGGTTACCGTACGGCACGGTGCGCGCGACGGTGCTCATCGAGACGATCACCGCCGCGTTCGAGATGGAGGAGATCCTCTACGAGCTGCGTGACCATGCATCAGGCCTCAACGCCGGCCGCTGGGACTACCTGTTCAGCGTGATCAAGTACTTCCGCGACTCGGGTCCCCGGTTCGTGCTTCCCGACCGGGCCGCGGTCGCGATGACCGCGCCGTTCATGAAGGCGTACGCCGAGATGCTGGTGAAGACCTGCCACAAGCGGGGCGCCTTCGCGATGGGCGGCATGTCCGCGTTCATCCCGAGTCGTCGTGACGAGCAGGTCAACGCCCGCGCGTTCGAGCAGGTCAAGGCCGACAAGAACCGGGAAGCCTGCCAGGGGTTCGACGGTTCCTGGGTCGCGCACCCGGACCTTGTGCCGCTCTGCGTCGAGGCGTTCGACTCCGCGCTCGGTGGCGAACCCAACCAGGTCGATAGGCATCGCGACGACGTGCAGGTGACCGCTGACGACCTCCTGGACGTCGCGTCGACACCCGGCTCGATCACCCATCACGGCCTGCACGCGAACGTCGAGGTCGCGATCCTCTACCTAGAGTCCTGGTTGAGGGGCACCGGAGCCGTCGCGATCCACAACCTCATGGAGGACGCCGCGACCGCGGAGATCTCCCGTTCGCAGGTCTGGCAGTGGGTGCACAACGCCTCGAAGCTCGACGACGGCACGGTGATCACCGCGGAACTCGTGCGCGAGGTGGTTGAGACCGAAATGGCGAACATCCGAGCTCAGGTCGGCGACGGATACGACGAGCGCCCGTTCCAGCAGGCCCGCGACATCTTCGAGGACGTCGCGTTGAGCGAGGAGTACGTCGACTTCCTGACGCTGCCGGCCTACGACGCGGTCGTCGCCCAGTGACCCTCCTCGACCGACTGAGCCGCGAGCTCGACGCCCGGCTCGCCAGGGCCGACGCCAAGCTCCCGGCCCTCTACCCAGGCGAGCGCGGGGTGCGGCAACCGGTGCACACCCTGTACGTGCCCGCCGACAAGTTCGGCGCCGGGACCGTCGAGTCATTCGGCCGGGAGGCGCTGGCGGTGCTCGACGAGTGCGCCGACGTGCTCTCGGCGGACGATGACGTACGCGAACGCGTGCGGGCCAAGCTCGCCGTGGAGCCGATCGAGGACCTGCGCATCGACTTCGAGGACGGCTACGGCATCCGGTCAGACGAGGAGGAGGACCAGGCCGTACGCGACGCGGCGAGGGCGCTGCGCTCGGGTGCCCGGCCACCCTTCCACGGGATCCGGTTCAAGGCTTTCGAGGCGGCGACCCGGGCGCGTGGCCTGCGTACGCTCGACCTGTTCATCTCCGAGATCGGGGACGTCGGCGATGGGTTCGTGGTGACGCTCCCAAAGGTCACCTCGGTCGACCAGGTCGAAGCGATGGTGCTCGCCTGCATCCGCCTAGAGCAAGAATACGGAGTCCATGGCCTCCGCTTCGAACTCCAGGTCGAGACCCCCCAGTCCATCATCGGCGCGGACGGCAGTGCCCTGGTGGCGCGCATGGTGCACGCGTCGGAAGGCCGGTGCACCGGGCTCCACTACGGCACGTACGACTACTCGGCCGCCTGCGGCATCGCGGCGGCGTACCAGAGCCTGGAGCACCCGGTGGCCGACCACGCGAAGGCGGTGATGCAGGCGGTCGCCGCCGGGACGGGCGTGTTCGTCTCCGACGGCTCGACCAACCTGCTGCCGGTCGGTGACCACGCGGCGCAGGCCTGGCGGGTGCACGCCCGCCTGGTGCGGAGGTCACTCGAACGCGGCTTCTACCAGGGTTGGGACCTGCACCCCGCGCAGTTGCCGAGCCGGTATCTCGCCACGTACGCCTTCTTCCGTCAGGGGTTGACCGCGGCTGCCGAGCGTGCTCGCGCCTATGTGTACGGCGAGAGCTCGGCCTACCTCGACGAGCCGGCGACCGCGGCGGCCCTGGCCGGCTTCCTCCTACGCGGGGTGGAGTGCGGGGCGACGGATGAGGCCGAACTCGGGATCGACCGCAGGGTTCTGCACCGGCTCGCCCGACGCGAAGGAGGACTGCGGTGACGCTGATGCTGGACACGGTGTTCAAGGCGGCGCGCGTCGTCACGCCCGACGGTGAGCGCACCGTCGACGTCGGGGTGAAGGACGGCGTGATCGCCGCGATCGAGCCGGATCTGGAGGCGCCCCGCGTGGTGCGGCTCGGCGCCGACGAGGTGCTGCTGCCCGGTCTCGTGGACACCCACGTGCACGTCAACGAACCAGGGCGCACGGAGTGGGAGGGATTTGCCAGCGCGACCCGTGCCGCAGCCGCCGGCGGGGTGACGACCATCGTCGACATGCCGCTGAACAGCATCCCTCCGACCATCGACGTCGCGGCCCTCGAGCTCAAGCGCAAGGCCGCCGCGGGGCAGTGCTTCGTCGACGTCGGCTTCTGGGGGGGAGCCGTGCCCGGAAACCTCCCAGACCTCCGCCGGCTGCATGACGAGGGCGTGTTCGGGTTCAAGTGCTTCCTGGTCGACTCTGGCATCGAGGAATTCCCGCACCTTCGGCTCGCCGAGGTCGACCAGGTCATGCACGAGTTAGCCCCGTACGACGGACTGCTTATCGTGCACGCCGAGGACGCCGACCAGATTGCGCCGGCCCCGGCGAGCCGGAAATACGCCGATTTCCTGGCGTCCCGCCCCCGGTCCGCCGAGGACCATGCCATCGCCGACGTGCTGGCCCTGTCGCAGGCGACCGGCTGCCGGGTGCACATCCTGCACCTGTCCAGCTCCGACGCGGTGCCACTGCTGGAGCAGGCCCGCGCGGACGGCGTTCGGGTCACGGTCGAGTCCTGCCCGCACTACCTGTCCTTCGACGCCGAACACATCGCCGACGGCGCCACCCAGTTCAAATGCTGCCCACCCATCCGTGAGGGCGCGAACCAGGACGCACTGTGGCAGGCACTGCGCGACGGAGTGATCGACCTCGTCGTCTCAGACCATTCCCCCTCGACGGCTGAGCTCAAGGGCATGGGCTCCGGCGACTTCGGCGCCGCCTGGGGCGGCATCTCCTCACTCCAGCTCGGTCTCTCCACCGTGTGGACCGAGGCCCGAGCCCGCGGGTTCGCCCTCACGGACGTCGCCCGGTGGATGTCACACACGCCGGCAGACACGGCCGGCATGCGGCACAAGGGTGGCATCGCTGTCGGCAACGATGCTGACTTCTGCGTCCTCGCTCCGGAGCAGCCCTTCACAGTGGAGGTGGCGCGGCTACATCACAAGAACACGGTCACCCCGTACGACGGACGCGAACTATTCGGTGTGGTCCGCAGCGCCTGGTTACGCGGCGAACGCATCGACCTCGACGCCGAGCCACGAGGCCGGTTTCTGACGAGAGGAACAGCATGATCAAGCCACCTTCGTTCACAAACCACCCGGACCTTGCCTCGCGGGTCCTCGCCGGCAGCGTGGTGTTCGCCAACGACGAGCTCTTCGCCGAACGCGAGAACCTCATCAAACCTGAACCCGCCGTCTTCTCCGCAGAGGCGTTCGGACACAAAGGAAAGACCTACGACGGGTGGGAGACCCGGCGGCGCCGGGAGCCCGGCCATGACTTCGCGATCATCCGGCTCGGCGTGCCCGGCATCCTGCACGGCGTCGTGATCGACACATCGTGGTTCACGGGTAACTACCCACCCTACGCCTCCGTCGAGGGAGCACGTGTCGACGGCTACCCATCACCGGAGGAGCTCGAAAAGGCGGACTGGACAACGCTCGTCGCAAAATCAGAGCTTCGCGGCGACGCGGACAACTTCTTCGAGATCGCCGACGAGCGCCGCTACACCCACGTGCGGCTCTCCATCTACCCCGACGGTGGCGTTGCCCGCTTCCGCGTGCATGGCACCCCCCGGCCCGACCCACGACTGTTAACCGGCACGATCGACCTCGCGGCGTTGGAGAAGGGCGGCCAAGTGGTCGACTGCTCGAACGCCTTCTACTCGTCGCCGAACAACCTGTTGTTACCAGACCGGGCTCGCATCATGGGCGACGGCTGGGAGAACGCACGACGCCGCGACGCCGGCAACGAGCACGTCACCATTCGCCTGGCAGCGCGAGGAAGGGTGCGCAGGGTGGAGATCGACACGTCCTATTTCGTCGGCAACGCTCCGGGCTGGGCGAGCCTCACCGGTGACGACGACGTTGTCCTGGTTCCCAAGACCCGGTTGCAGCCGGACACCCGCCACTTCTTCCTCGTCGAGGAGACGGCACCCGTCAGCCAGGTCCGGCTCGACGTCATTCCGGACGGTGGGGTGGCCAGACTCCGAGTGCACGGCGAGATCGATCCGGAGGTTCTTGGGCTTCTGCTCAGGAACTGACGACCCGCACGCTGTTGGTGCCGAAAAGGGTCCCAGTTCCGTCGGCTCGTCCGCCTGGTCGCCCAGCGCGGCGGCGACGCGATCGCTGGGGCTGTCATATCAGACCCCAAGGGCAACCATTGTGCATGTTCCGTGACCACAGAAAGGGTGGGGCGTAACCTATCGACGGCGACCAAACCTGGTCCAGGCCACGCCGAAGCTCAGCGCTGCGGCGCTCCCTGCGGCAGGCCGAGGTAGAACCCTCTGCCTGCCGAAAAGTCATCCGCGCAGGTCACGCGGCGTGTTGGGACTGGTGCACGGTGCCGTCGAGGCGGGCGCGGCGGCGGAAATCCAGGCGTTCTACCGTTGCTGATTCTGTAGTCGGATGTCAGCAATCCCGGCCTTTCGGCTGGGAAGGTCCGTAACGGTGTCACCGGAGCGCGGGTTGCGTTTCGGTGTCCTGATGACGGTCTCGCGTTTCCTGCTGCCGTTGGTATGGCAGGGTTGCGCCACCTGCCCGCCCACCCGCAGCCTTGCGGCCACGGGTGGTGGCGCGGGTCTTACGGTCGGCTCCACGCGGTTTCGACGTTTGCACGCCCGGGTCTCCGGCCACTCCGGTACCCGTTGTTGCTGCCGTCGCGAGGGCGGCGAGGTTGCGGGCTGCGTTCTCGTCCCGGTCGATAACCAGACCGCAGGCGTCGCAGGTGAACACTCGCACGTGCAGCGGCAGCTTGGCTTTCACTGTGCGGCAGCGCGAGCAGGTTTTCGACGACGGGTACCAACGGTCAGCGACCACGGTGGTACCCGTTGTCCAGTCGTTCTTGTAGGCGATCTGCCGGCGGATCTGCCCGAATCCCGCGTCGGCGATCTTGCGGGCCAGGCGCCGGTTGCGGAGCATCCCGGCCACGTTGAGGTCCTCGACCACGACGGTGCCGTACTCGCCGGTGATGCCGGTGGTGAGCTTGTGCAGGGCATCAGCGCGTAGATTCGCCACCCGATGGTGCACCCGGTTGCGGTCGGCGTTGGCGACCGCCCACCGCTGGGACGGCTGCTGCCCGGTGCGCCGATCCGGACCCCGACGGCGGGACACCCGCCGGGACAGCCGCTTGAGCTGTTTGACCGCCCCGTCGTAGTACGCCGGGTTCGGCACGAACCGCACCAGCCCCTGGCTGTCGGCGATCACCGCGAGGCATTTCACGCCCAGGTCCACCCCCGCCGCCACATCCCGGCGTGCCGGAGCGCGATCGGCGCGTTGGATCTCGACCTGGAAGGAGCAGAACCACCGGCCGCGGTCGAACTTGACGGTGGCGGACAGGATGCGGGCGGTGCCGTTGCCGATACGGCGTTGCAGCTTGCGGGTGGACTCGTGGGTGCGGATCGTCCCCAGCCGCGGCAGCGTGACGTGCCGCCGGTCCGGCTCCACCCGGATGGCGCCGGTGGTGAACCGGCAAGCGAGCCGGGCGGTGTGCTTGGACTTGGGTCGGGGCAAGCCCACGCGCTTGCCTTTACGCTGCCCGCGCTTGGACGTGGCGTAGTTGTCGAACGCCGCCGCCGCGTTCGCCAAACCCGTGCCGTACGCCTCCTTGGAGTTCTCCTCCCACCAGCCGGCAAACCGCGGGTCGGTCTTCTTGACCTCGTTGAACACCTTCCGCAACGCCAGCAGCGACCACGGCCGCCACGGCGTCAACTCGTCCTCGGCGACGCCGTACGAGGCCTCCGCCTGCCGCTGCCACCACGAGCCCATCACCCACGCCACGGCCCAGTTGTAGGCGGCGCGAGCCGCACCACAATGCGACCGCAGCCGCTGCTCCTGCCCGGCGTTCGGATCCAACGCGAAACGGAACGCCTGGACCACGAAACCAGGACGCGGCTCGAACTTCCTCACACCAACGGCTCCCCGCCGGTCGCGGCGGCCAGAGCACGGGCGGCACGGCTCGTACCTGCCCGCTGCCCGTACAGCCGGACACACATCGACGTCAACACATCGGCCATGTCCTCGACCACGTCGCTCGTGGACTCCACCGGGTCCAGAACCACCAGACGACGCCCAGTCGCAGCGAGCGCGGCCTGCAGGTCCTCCACCCCGAACCGGGCCAGCCGGTCCTCGTGCTCGACCACGATCACCGCCACAGTCGGATCGGCGAGAACGCGATGCAGCCTACGGCGCTCGCCGTTCAGACCCGAGCCGACCTCAGTCACAATCTCCGCCACGGCGAGGCCCAGGGCGTTTGCCCCCGCCACCACCCGCACCGTCTAGCGGTCCAGGTCACCCCTCTGATCGCTGGACGACACGCGGCAGTAGGCGACCACACGACCGGCCGCGGACCGCGCCTCCTCCACGACCCACGTACCAGACGGCACCCGACGCACAGGAACAGGCATCCTGCCGTCCCTCACCCACCGCCAAGCCGTCTGATAGGACACACCCTGCTCACGCGCCCAATCTGACAGCTTCACACCCACACAATACATGGAAATGTTCGACTATTACTGCCCATATAACCAGGACCTGTTGCCGACCCCTGCCCGGGTCGGTGATCGGCGTGGGGGAGCGGACGCAACGGACTGGCGTTGGCGGTGCCTTGGTGAGGCCGGTGGGAGTGGTAGAAGCCCTCGAACTCTCTCAGGACGTGGAGGAGATGCCGCTGGTTCCAGGTCAGGGGGCGTCCAGGAGTTCACGCCGGCAGGCCTGTACCCAGCGTTCCATGATCGAGTTCATGCCGGGCATCCGGACGCCGCTGAGCACGACGTCGATGCCCGCGTCCTTCAGGACGGCGTCGAACAGGGCCGGGAACTTCCCGTCACGGTCCCGGATCAGGAACCGGGCCCTGCCGCCGGCGTCCTCGAGATCCATGATCAGGTTCTTCGCCGCTTGCGTCACCCACGTGGCGGTCGGGTGCGCGGCCGCGCTCAGGACCCGGACGCGTCGGTTGGCGTGCTCGGTCACGGTGAGCACGTTCAGCCGCGCCCCGGGTCAGGGTGACGGTCTCGGAGAAGTCGCACCCGGCAGGGCGTTGGCCTGGGAGTGCAGGAAGTTGGCCGACGTGCCGCGGGCGCGTTCGGGCGCCGGGGCTATCCCGGCCTCCTGCAGGGTTTCCCATAGGTGGACCGCGGCCACCTTGATGCCGAGCACGAGCAGTTCGCCGTGGAGTCGGCGATATCCCCAGCTGGGATTCTTGCGCGCGAGGCGCAGCACCAGGGCGCGGATCGAGTGCACGGGCCGCGGCCGGCCGGGGCGCTTGGGCCGAGACCGAGCCGCGTGGCGGCGTGCGAGCAGGTCGCGGTGCCGGCGCAGGGCTGTGCCCGGGCGTACCAGTAGCCGCGGCCGACGCAGCACGTCCCACGGGAACCGGTGCAACAGCGCCACCACGAACGCGCGATCGCTCAGGCTAAACCGCGCCCTGCCGTGGCGATCACCGGCTGCGCGAGAGCCCAGCGCAAGCAATCGGGACCGACGTGCCGTCCACCCCACGCACCGGCTCCGACCAGGGCGGATGAGGTTGGCAATGTGAGTAGTGCGAATGCCTGACATATCGGGCTTAGTGCAGAGGTCGGGAGTCAGGGCCGGCTGCCGATCTCGGTCACTCCTGCGGTCCCGCGACTGTCGCGCCTGCCGTCCGGAGTGCGGGACAACCCGCGAAAGTTGGGTGGTCCTCTTTTCAGGTCATCATACATCTGCTAACAATATGCCTCGCCATCCAGGCCGCACCCGGGTCGGTGGCGACCGTCCTGCACAGCGCAGCCGCCTGAACCCACAAGGTCCATAGGCTGAGCCCGAATCTGAGCGGAGGTGGTTCCCGTGGTCGAACAGCGCCAACTCGGCGGCATGAAGTCGATTGCCCGACGGACACTCGTCGAGGACGCGACGGACCAGCTCCTGGCTCAGATCAAGGACGGCACGTGGAAGGTCGGCGACCGACTGCCGACGGCGTCGAAGCTAGCCGAGGCGCTCGGCATCAGCCGCTCACCCATCCGTGAGGCGACTAGGGCCCTGGTGCACGCCGGCCTGCTGGAGACACGTCAGGGCGACGGCACGTACGTCATCGCCGTCAACGAGGCCAACGGTGCGCTGGCGCGCCGGGCCAGGCAGGCCGAGAGCACGGAGATCATCGACGTCCGACGTGGCCTGGACGTGGCCGCGGCCGTGGCAGCGGCCCTGGCGAGGACGACCGATGACCTCGAGGACCTCGCCGACATCCTCGACCGCCGGCGACAGGCCGCTGCCAGGGCGGACGAGGACAAGTTCGTCGCGCTGGACCTGGAGTTCCACCTCGGCGTCGCCAAGTCCGCCCACAACAGCATCCTCTTCGACATCTACCACGGCCTGCTTGGCGCGATCCGGGCAAGCATGAAGGTCAGCCTCTACCTCGGCCCGAACCACCTCTCCCACGACCACGAGGACCTGCTCGAAGCGATCCGCGGGCGCGACCCCGGTCTCGCGGCGGGCGTCGCCCTGGGAATTCTCAACGAGCAGGACCTCATCGTGGGGAACCAGCCCGGCAACCAGCCCACCTAGCCCGCGGAGGACATCGCGCCGCGATCCGGCGCAGTCTGCACCGGTTGGCCCGGGACATGCGCCACGGGTGACCCGGCGCGGGTCCGGTCGACCTCGACGATCTCCATCTCGGTGATCGTCCACCGCACCACCCGGTGCCTGGTGCGCGCTGCTGCGCGGACCCACCCATCCCTGTCCACCTGTGCCGCGTCAGGCGGCAGAGCCGGAGCATGTGAATTGAGAACTCGACTTCAGGCGCGCTACGTGCTTGGCCACGACGGCCGCGACCACGCCATCCACCGGGACGCCTCGGTGGTCTACGAGGACGACCGGATCCTCCACGTGGGACCAGGCTGGTCAGGCGAGGTCGACGAGACGATCGAGCTGGGTAACTCTCTCATCGTGCCGGGCCTCATCGACCTCGACGCGGTCGCCGACCTCGACCACATCATCCTCGACTCCTGGGGCGACCCGGAGGTCCGCAAGGGCCACCAGTGGTCGGCCGACTACTTCACGAACCACCGCCGTGACGTCTTTACTCGTGAGGAGCGCAGGCTTATCCGGCGGTTCGCCATGGCGCAGCTGCTCCTGCACGGCGTGACCACTGCCATGCCGATCGCGTCGGAGGTGCACAGCTCGTGGGCGGAGACCTACGACGACTTCGTCGACATGAGTGAGGAGGCGCTGGAGCTCGGCCTGCGGATCTACCTCGGCCCGAGCTACCGCGCCGGCGTGCACGTCACCCGCGAGGACGGAACGCCGGACGTCATGTGGTCCGTCCCCAACGGCGAGCAGGGTCTGGAGGGTGCCCGGCGGTTTGCCGAGTATGCCGTGGGCCTGCCCGAGCTGGTCCAGCCGGTGTTCGCGCCGTGCCGGATCGAGACCATGACGGCCGACCTGCTGGCCAAGACCGCCGACCTGGCGACCGAGATGGACCTCCGGGTCCGGTTGCACTGCATGCAGAGCATGCGCGAGCTGGAGCTGGTCAACGCCACCCACGGGTCGACGCCGCTGGACCTGCTCGAGAAGGTGGGCCTGCTCAACGAGCGGCTCCTCGTGCCGCACGGCAAGTACTTCAGCCTGGCCTCGGGTGGCCGGCCCACAGATCCCGAGCTGCGCCGGTTCGCCGACTCGGGTGCCGCGCTCGTGCACACACCCATCACGGAGGCGCGCCTCGGCTACACGATCGACAGCTTGGACCGCTACCTCGACGCCGGGGTCACCATTGCCCTCGGCTCCGACTGCTTCCCACCGGACCTGGTGCGCGGGATGGAGCTGTCGAGCAACCTCGCCAAGATCATGGAGGGCCGCCTCGACGCCGGGTCCGCCGCGGACCTGATGCGGGTGGCCACCACCGGCGGTGCCAAGGCCCTAGGTCGCTCGGACCTGGGCCGACTCGCACCGGGGGCGCAGGCGGATGTAACCGTCTTCGACTTCGACGCCGTGACGGTCGGGATGGTCGAGGACCCCATCAGGACGCTGCTGATGCACGCCTCCGCGCGTGACGTCAGCATGACGGTCGTCGCCGGCCGGACGGTCATGCGCCACGGGCAGATCCCCGGACTCGACCTCGTCGGCCTGCGCCGCGAGGCCCAGTCCCTCTTCGACCGAATGAAGAGCTGCTACCCCGAGCGGGACGTCCAGCACCGGGACGTCGCCACCTTGTTCCCACCCACCTTCGAGTCCCTCCCCTGATCCGTCGTACTCCCCCCATGCCCCCTCAGGGCGGCGACAACATGAAGTTCCAAGAAGGAGTTTCCATGCGCAGTACTCCGAAGATCAGAACGGTCGGCCGCGCGCTCGTCGGCCTCCTGGTCGGTGCCGGCACCCTGAGCGCCTGCACCGCCGGTGGCCCGGGCAATGGTGCGGCGGGCGATGCCGCGAAGAGTTCCCTCGTCGTCGCCTACTTCGGCCAGCTGGACACACTCGACCCGGTCGCCACGCGGACCCAGACCGGGTACGTCATCCAGAACATGTACGAGACGCTCGTGGCCCACGACGACTCCAACAAGCTGGCCGGAAAGCTGGCTGAGGAGTACAAGGTCGCGCCGGACGCGAAGTCGATCTCGTTCAACCTGCGGAAGGGCGTCAAGTTCCACGACGGCAGCCCGCTGACGGCGGCCGACGTGAAGTACTCGATCGAGCGGTACCGCGTGGTCGGCAGTGGTGTGGCTGGCTACCTCAGTGACTACGAGTCGGTCGAGATCAGCGACGACCAGCACTTCACGATCCGCCTGTCCAAGCCCAACGCGATCTTCCTCGACTGGCTCTCGCTCGTGTACATCGTGAGCGAGAAGATCGTGAAGCCGAACGAGGGCACCGACCACGCACAGGCCTGGCTGCAGAGCCACGAGGCCGGCACCGGTCCGTACTCGCTGGAGGGGAAGCAGACCTCCGGGGACATCGTGCTCGACCGCTACGCCGACTACTGGGGCTTCGACGACAAGCGTGCGGGCGGTGTCGTCTTCAAGCGCATCGACCAGAGCGCGACGCAGAAGCAGTCCCTCCTCGACGGCAGCATCGACGTGGCCTTCGGGCTCAACGCGGCCGATGCCGAGTCGCTCAAGGGCACCAAGGCCAAGGTGGACAGCCTGACGGCGCCGAGCTCGGACTACATCTACCTGAACTCCCAGTACGGCCCGACGGCCAACCCGGCGGTCCGTGAGGCGCTGCAGCTCGCGTTCGACTACCAGGGCGCGCTCCAGAACATCCGTCGCGGACACGGCCAGATCTCCAAGGGCCTGCTGCCCAACTCGCTGCCCTGCATGCCTGCAGGCGAGGAGCGCAAGCAGAACCTCGACGAGGCCCGCAAGGTGTTGGCGGATGCAGGAATCAGCAACCTGACGCTGACCCTGAACTTCCAGCCCGTGGTGCCGCTCGCGACCGAGATGGCCACGCTCTTCCAGTCGAACCTACGCGAGATCGGGGTGAAGCTCAACCTCGTTCCCATCGGCTTCCCCGACTACCTGGCGAAGCTCAGCGACCCGAAGAAGATCCCGCAGATGATGCTCGCCCTCGAGGGTGTGCCGATGCCGGAACCGGGTGCGGCGCTGTTCCAGCAGTACACGACGGACCACATCGGCACCACGAACCGGTCGGCCTACAGCAACGTGTCCGTGGACGCGACGCTGGCCGAGGCGGCCAAGACGGCGGACACCACCGCCCGGTGCGACCTCTACACGAAGGCCGAGACGCAGATTCTCAAGGACCGCCCGGTCCTGAACCTGCTTAGCGTGGACTCGATCGTGGGCTACCGCGACGGCATCTCAGGCGTGCACCTCAACCCCGACGCCCGGCCGATCCGGGTCAGCGACCTGCGACTCGGGTAACGGGTACGGCCATGTGGATCGTTCGTCTCGTCACGAAGCGACTTGCACTGGGAGTCGTCACGCTGACCGCCCTGGCTGCCATCGTCTTCTTCATCAGCACGCTGGTTCCGGGTGACCCCGCGCGGGTTGCGGTCGGGGAGAACGCGACCCCGGACCAGATCGCCGCGGCACGGGAACGGCTGGGGCTCGACAAGCCCGTCGTGATGCAGTTCGTCATGTACCTCGGGCGGATGGTGCGAGGCGACCTGGGTGTGTCGATCTCGACCCACTCACCGGTCTCGAGCGGTCTGGCAGCAGCGCTGCCCACGACCTTCGAGCTGGTCCTGCTGGCCATCCTCCTCATGGTGGTGGTAGCGCTGCCGACCGCGACGATCGCCGCGCTTCGGCAGGGTCACCACGTCGACACGGGGCTGCGGACCAGCGCCGTGTTCGCAGCGGGGATCCCGACCTTCTGGTTGGCCCTGTTGGCCCAGTTCATCCTGGCCGGCAAGCTGCAGATCCTGCCCATCTCGGGCGCGGTCTCGCGTCAGTACGTGGTCCAGCACCACACCGGATTCATGCTGGTCGACTCCACGATCTCCGGCGGTCTGGCCGCCGGCTGGGACGCCTTCCAGCACCTGCTCATGCCGGCCTCGGTCCTGGCGGTGCTGTTCGGCGCCCAGCTGTTCCGCGCACTGCGGACCGAGATCATCCGGGTCCTGTCCCGGGAGCACATCGCGGTGGCTCGGGCCAAGGGTGTGCCTCGGCGGATCCTGGTGCTCAACCACGTGCTCCCGAATGCCGTGGGGCCGGCCATCACGATCCTCGGCGTCCAGTTCGGGATGATGGTGGGTTCCGCGGTGCTCGTGGAGTCGATCTTCGCGCTGCCGGGACTCGGGTCGTACCTGACCAACGCCGTCAGCTCCGCCGACATCAACGCACTGCTCGGAGCAGTCCTCGTCACGGGTGTGGTCGTGGTGCTCGCCAGCCTGCTGGTCGACGTGCTGCAGGCCCTGCGTGACCCAAGGGTCCGAGCAGCCCAGAACGGAGGCCGACGATGACGCAAACCGCAACCGCAACCGCCGCCGCACCGCGCGTCCGGCCCTGGCGCCGGCCCCTGAAGCGGCTCGTGCAGGTGCGCGGTGTCGACCGGGTGGTGGGCATCATGGCCATCTGCCTGGTCCTGCTGGCCCTGGTGGGGCCCTACCTCGCGCCGCACGACATCCTCGCCTCCAACATCTCGGCCGCCTCGCTGCCTCCGGGCAGCGGGCACCTGCTCGGCACCGACGAGCAGGGACGCGACGTGTTGTCCCGGGTCCTGGCCGGCGCGAGGCTCAGCATTCTCGGGTCGATGGCCGTGGTCGTGGGCTTCTCCATCATCGGTGTCCTCGTGGCCGCGCTGGCCACGATCGGGGGCTCGGTGGTGGACGAGGTGCTGATGAGGATCACCGACGCCGGACTGGCCGTGCCCTCCATGGTGCTGAGCCTGGCGCTGTCTGCGGCGCTCGGGCCCAGCCTGCGGTCGGCGATGATCGCCATGGTCGTCACCGGCTGGCCCTACACCGCCCGGCTCCTGCGCACGATCATGCGTGAGACGATGACCCTGCCATTCGTCGAAGGGGCCCGCATCCTGGGCGTCTCCCGCCGGAGGCTGATGTTCAAGCACGTCATCCCGAACTCGCTCGACGTCCTCATCGTCAAGTGGGCCGGAGACGTCGGCAACACCATCCTGGTGCTGGGAGCCCTGTCCTTCCTCGGCGTCGGTGCGCAACCACCGAGCGTCGAGTGGGGCGCCATGATCGCCTCGGCCCAGGCGTACGTCTCCACGGCATGGTGGGCGGCATTCACGCCCGGCATGGCCATCACGATCACCGCCGTCACGTTCGGGCTCCTGGGCGAGTCCCTCCAGCTGCGGCTGAACCCCGAGGTGCGCCGGCACGCGGCCCGAAGCGGAGGATCGCAGTGACAGTGAACCAGCTCAGCGCGACGTCCACCGATCCGGCGCTGCAGGTCTCCGACCTCTGCGTCGACGTGGACACGCCCGCCGGTCGCATCCGGCTGCTCGACGGCGTCTCGCTGTCGGTGCGCTCCGGCGAGCGCCTGGCCGTGGTCGGCGAGTCCGGCTCCGGCAAGTCGGTCATGGCCCGATCCATCCTGCGGCTGGACGACAGCTTCCACCTGTCCGGCAGCATCAAGGTCGACGGCACCGAACTCGTCGGGCTGCCCGAACGCCGGATGGAGCGCCTTCGTGGGTCGAAGGTCGGCATGGTGTTCCAGGACCCGCTGGGAGCCCTGAACCCGTTGTGCACCATCGGCGAGCAGGTCACCGAGCCGCTTCGCGTCAGGGGCGTGCGACGCCCGGAGGCGGAGCGCGCGGCCATCGCGATCCTCGGCGAGCTCGGCGTGGCCAAGGCGGCGCAGCGGATGCGGGCGTACCCGCACGAGTTCTCCGGCGGTATGCGCCAGCGCGTCGTTCTCGCGATGGCGCTCATCGCGGAGCCGGACCTGCTCATCGCGGACGAGCCGACGACCGCCCTGGACGTGCGGGTGCAGGAGCAGGTCATCGACCTGCTGCACGAGGTCTCCACGGAACGCGACCTCGCCGTCATCCTCATCACCCACGACCTGGGCATCGTGGCCGGCTTCGCCGAGCGCGTCGCGGTCATGTACGCCGGGCGCAAGATCCAGGACGACGCCGTGGGCAGGTTGTTCGCGGAGCCCGCGCATCCCTACGCACGTGGGCTGATCGAGGCCGTGCCTCGTCTGGATCAGAAGATGCAGCGGCTGGTCGGGATCCCCGGAGTGCCGCCACACCCGGGCGCTCGCCCGTCGGGCTGTGCCTACCACCCCCGGTGCCCCCACCGGATGGAGCAGTGCGAGGTCGAGGTGCCCCGTGAAAATCCCCTGGCCACGGGTGGCCTGGTCGCCTGCCACCTGTACCCGGCCGACAGGAGTGCGCAATGACCATTCTCGAAGTCCGATCCCTCTCCAAGTCGTTCGGACGTGGCCGGCAGCGCTTTACGGCGTTCGACGACGTCAGCTTCACGGTGGAGGAGGGCACGATCACCGGGCTGGTGGGCGAGTCCGGCTGCGGCAAGACGACGATCATCCGGTGCATCATGGGCCTGGAGTCCTACGACTCCGGCGAGATCCTCTTCGACGGTCGCTCGCTCGACAAAACCGGCTTCAGCCACCGGCGTGAGCTGTCCAAGGACATCCAGCTGGTGTTCCAGGACCCGACGGCGAGCCTGAACCCGCGCATGCTGGTGGAGGAGCTCATCTGCGAGGGCATGGTCGTCCACGGGCTGCACGGCAGTGCCGGCCAGCGACGCGACGAAGCCGCGCGGCTGCTGGAGATGGTCGGCCTGGCCGCACGTGACCTGTCGCGGTACCCCGGGTCGTTCTCGGGAGGCCAGCGTCAGCGTATCGCCATCGCGCGAGCGCTCGCCGTCAAGCCCCGGCTGCTCGTCTGTGACGAGCCGGTGTCGGCCCTGGACGTCTCGGTGCAGGCGCAGGTGCTCGGCCTGCTCGTGGACATGCAGCGAGACCTCAACCTGTCGATGCTGTTCGTCGCCCACAACCTCGCGGTGGTCAAGCAGGTGTGCTCGTCGGTGCACGTGCTCAACGCCGGCAGGATCGTCGAGTCCGGCGACGCCGACACCATCCTCGAGCACCCCCAGGACGCCTACACCCAGTCCCTGCTCGAGGCGGTGCCGGTGCCCGACCCCGGGGTGGCGCAGGCTCGCCTCGCGGTCCGGCTGTGGGAACGATCGGCCCGCCGAGCCGAGACCGAGGCGGTGTTGTGACCGCGCAGCCGTCGCCCGTACCTGTGGGGTCGTGGACCGGGCAGCACCGTCCGCTCTGGTCGATCGACCGGGCGTCCCTCCCGGAGCGGACGAGCGTGAAGTGGCGCGCCCACCCGGCCGACGTGCTGCCCCTGTGGGTGGCGGAGATGGACACCGCGCCACCCGGGCCCGTCGTGGGCGCGCTCGAGGCGGTCATCCGCACCGGAGACATCGGCTACGCCTGGGCCGAGCCCTACGTCGACGCAGTGGTCGACTACGCCGCCGGTCGCTGGGGCGTCCACATCGCTCGTGAACAGGTACGCACCGTGGCCAACATCGTGGCCGGCCTGACCGAGCTGCTGCGTACGCTTCGGGGCGACGGTGAGGTGCTCGTCAGCACCCCGGTCTACGGGCCACTGGCCCAGGCCGCCCTCGAGGCGGGTCGCACGGTCCGTCCCGTCCCCCTCGCAGCGAATTGGCGGCTCGACCTCGCGGCGATCGAGGACGCATTCGCCACGGCGCCCCAGGCCGCCGGCAGCTGCGTCTACGTGCTGTGCAACCCGCACAACCCCACCGGTGTCGCGCACACCCGCGCCGAGCTCGAGGCGCTCGCCGCCGCGGCGCGCCGGTTCGGGGTGCGGGTGGTGTCCGACGAGGTGCACAGCCCCCTGTCGCTCACCGAAGCCGGCCACACGTCATACCTCGACGTCGCCCCGGACTCCGACGCCATCGTCCTCTTCTCCGCCTCGAAGGCCTGGAACATCGCCGGCGCCAAGGCGGCGGTGGCGATCGCCGGGACCGGCGCGGTCGACACGCTCGAGCAGCTCCCCCTGTCGCTGTCCCGGGGTGCCAGCCACCTCGGTGTCGTCGCGCAGCTCAGCGCCCTGCGCGACGGGCAGGACTGGCTCGACGCCCTGGTCCTCGACCTGCGCGCGGCGCGCGAGCGGTTGGTCGAGGCGGTGGCCACCCACCTTCCCGACGCGGAGGTGGTCCGGCCGGAGGCCTCGTTCCTGGCGTGGGTGGACTGCCGCCGGCTGGGGCTCGGACCCGACCCGGCGGCGTACTTCCTTGACCACGCGCGCGTGGCACTGAGCAGCGGCCTGGAGTTCGTGGCCGGTGGCGAGGGCTTCGTGCGACTCAACTTCGGCACCCATCCCGACCTCGTCGAGGCCGCGGTCGAACGGATGGCGGCTTCCCTCTCGTGACTCTGGCCCGCCGGCGGGCCTGCCCTGATCTGCTTCTGAAAGGACGACGACAATGAGACTCGGCAGTGACGCACTCAAGCTGCCCGGTGCTGGACGGCTCACCCCGGTGGAGCAGCTGCAGCAGGCGTCGGACCGAGGCCTGCACGGCCTCTACTTCCGGTCGATGCTGCACCTGAGCCCCACGCTCGACCCCGGCTACCTCGCCGAGGTGCGGGACTGTGCCGCGGACCTCGGGCTCTACCTCGAGGCCGGCCTCGGCAAGACCAATCCGTATGCCCTGGCCGAGAGCCCGGAGATCCGCGCGCTGGGCGACGGCGACACGCTGTTGGGCTTCCGGCGGATCATCGAGGCGGCGTCGCAGATGGGCGTCCTCGAGCTCTGGTCAGCCACTGGTGGCATCAAGGCGTTCCCGGGATACCACATGTACGACCGGTTCCGGACCGACGTGCCGTGGCCCGAGCAGCTCGAGGGCATCGAGCGCCTCCTGAACCGGCTGGCGCCGATCGCCCGCGACGCCGGGGTGCACATCAACCTCGAGACCCACGAGGAGATCTCGTCCTTCGAGCTCGTGCGGCTGATCGAGGCGGTGGGCGCTGACGTCGTCGGCATCACCTACGACACGGCGAACCCCCTGCAGCGCGGCGAGGTGCCGGAGATGACCGCCCGCCGGGTCGCGCCCTACGTGCGGCAGACGCACATCAAGGACGCCGTCCTGGTGCGCAGCCACGACGGGTTCAAGTACCAGTCGCGTCCCAACGGCCAGGGCCTGGTGGACCTCGACGTGATCCTCCCGATCCTCGCCGAGCACAACCCCGACCTCACCCTCTCGCTGGAGGTTGCCTTCGTCCGCACGCCCGAGCTCACCTTCCCCGAGCTGGCGAGCCAGGACGTGCGCAGCCGGGTCGAGCTGTACGACCCCGTGTGGCGGGCGGCACACCCGGACCTCACCGACGAGGAGCGGACCGAGTACATCCGACTGGGCAACGCCTTCAGCGACCGGGTGGACGCGGGCGAGGTGCTCGGATTCGACGAGTTCGACAGGCGCCCGTGGGGCGAGGAGGAGTGCTGGGCCTGGGTCGACGAGTCGTTGGCCTACGTCCGCGGCGTCTGCGAGCGCCAGGGCATCGCATTAGTGGGGCCGGACGAGGTCCGCGCCGCGCGGGCTGCCGACCGTGGCTGACGACGGGCCGGCGATGCGCCTGCTGCTCGTCAACTGCAACACGTCGACGACGGTCAGCGACCGCCTCCAGGCGGTCGCCACGTCCGTGGCCGCGCCGACCACCAGCATCACGGTGGCGACTCCCGAGTTCGGTGCGGAACGCGTCGTCGGCTTCTACGACAGCTTCGTCAGTGCTGCGGCCAGCCTGCAGGTTATGTCCCGCTTTCGGGGGCAGTGCGACGGCGTGGTCATGGTCGGCTTCGGCGAGCACGGGCGCGAGGGCGCGCGGCAGCTCATGGACGTCCCGGTGGTGGACATCACGGAGGCCGGGATGATGGCGGCCTGCCTCCTCGGCACTGACGTCGGCATCCTCGCCACGTCCGAGCAGGCAGTCGGCCCGATCCGGGAAAGCGTCAGGGCCATGGGCCTATCGTCACGGCTGCACGGTGTGCGGGTGGTGCCGGGAGCATCTCCGGCCGAGCCGGAGGCGTTCGTGGGGGGCGCCGAGGCACTCCTCGCCGAGGGCGCGGATGTCGTGCTGCTCGCGGGTGCGGAGATGCTCGCCGTCCAGGAGGCGCTCACCCGACAGTGTTGTGTCCCGGTCGTCGACCCTCTCACGACCGCGGTCAAGTGGTGTGAGTCGCTCGTGCACCTCTCGCTCAGCACGAGCAAGCACCGTGACTACCGTTGGGAGCACGGGAAGGTGCTGTCGCTCGAGTAGCGGCGTTCGAGTCTGCCCTGCCCCGGGTGTTCCCTGACTGTCCCCGGGGCGAGCGTCGACGACCCGGTCGAACTGGGCGTGGACCGCGGCAGCGTCGGGCTGGTCGTAGCTCGAGTGCAACAGCGCCTTGACCCACCCCCACGAGGATCTGTCACTCCTGAAGGAGTGGGGCCGTGTCAACCTCTGTCGGCGTACGGGTTCCGCTACAGAGTCAGGTACGCGCTGACGGTGCCTGTACGCCGACAACCCCCTCTTGGTCGGACTGCTGCGACCGGTTTGTGCGTATTCCCGGCTCCGTGCAGGCAAACGCCGTAAGGGGTCGGGGTCAAGACTCGACCGGAGGTCGACCGCGTCAGCGGCTTGGTCTTGACGCCGATCCCGTGCGGCGCAGAATCGGTGCGCCGGGGAGACTCACTGGTGAAGTTGTGGGGTGGCCGTGTTCTTCACCGTCCGGTAGTGCGGACGCTTTGGCAGCCCGGGGGTCCCGGTGCCGGTCATTCCTTCGCCACGCAGGTCTGCCCAGGTGGCATGAAGTGACACGGCCGCGGCCAGGCGGGGTCAATCAGAATCACTCGACCACGCCGGCGGGGGTCAGACAGACAACGACCTCGCGCCTGGCCCGCCGGGACTGGGGTGTTTCTTGCCGGTCGGGTGGCCAGGCAGCGGACGTGTCCGTCGCGGAGGCCGTAGAAGACGAGGGTGAGTAGCTCGCGGGCGGCGGCGACCTTGGCGATGTTGTTGCCGCGCCGGCAGCCAGCCGGGCCTTGGTGGCGGCGAGGGGCCCGTGGCGGACGCGCTGGGCGGCCTCGACCGCAGCCCAGCGGACGAGGTTGTTGCCCTGCTTGGCCATGCGTCCGCGGTGGACTTTCGTGTCCGACTCGCGGTGCCGGGGTGTCATGCCGGCCTAGGAGCACAGCTGCTGCGGGCGGGTGAAGCGGTTGAGGTCGCCGTCTCGGCGACGAACACCGCGCCCAGCACCGGACCCACGCCGGGTTGGGCCTGGGTCGCACGCCCGCGTGGTGCTTGAACTCGGCGTTGATCCGCTTGCCGACCTGGTCGATCTCGCCGAAGGTGTACGCGTCGATCAGGCGGAGCAAGGACAGCACGCGGGCCTGGAAGGGCGGGTCGAGCCGCAGCTCGTCGAGCTGGCGCCGGCCGGCCGCGCCGAACATGTCCGAGGGCGCCAGGGTGACGCCCTGCCGGGCGAGCACGGCGTGGACCTGTGCCTTGAGCCTGGACCGCAACGCGACGAGCTTGGCCCGGTGCCGCACAGACTCCCGCAGTGCCCGCACGTCGAAGCTTCGCGTCAGCCGCGGCAGCGGGGCCAGGATCGTTGCGGGCTCCCATGCGTGTTCTTGTACTTGGCCTGCGAACCGCACGTCGGGGCGGAGCCGGCCGCGCCCTCGCGGCTGGTCACCCGCGCTGGTCAGCGTCGGCACCGCCGCCAGGTTCAGCGGCCAACCGCCTCCGCCTCCTGGTGTGTGCCGATGGCGTCGACGCGGCCCCATCGCCCGGGAATATCGAGCAGTTCGATCCGGCCGAACCGTTCGGGCAGCGCCGGCGCGACCACCAGATCCTCCCCGTACGGTTCGAGGCCGAGCAGCGTGCGCACCAGCAGCAGGGGTGCTCCGGTGGCCAGGGCCTGTGGGCTATTCGCCGCGGGGTACTGGACGGGGTGCCGGGTCAGCTCCCGGTCGTAGCCGCCGAATGCCTCCGGCAGGCGTCCCTGGAAGTAGCGGGATGCGTCGATGATCCCTTCGGCGATGCGCCCAGCCTCGTGGTGGAAACCGTAGCGCCGCAGCCCCCAGGCGATGAACGCGTTGTCGAACGGCCAGACGGTGCCGACGTGGTAGCCAAGTGGATTGTACTGCCCCTCTCCACGCGCGAGGGTGCGTACGCCCCAGCCGGAGAAGAGGCGGGGGCCGAGCAGGTGTTCGGCGATCTTGGCAGCCCGGGACTCGTCGACGATGCCACTCCACAGCAGGTGGCCGATGTTGGAGGAGAGGGCGTCGACCTGACGGCCGTCGCCGTCGAGAGCGAGCGCGTAGTACTCTCCGTCGGAGACCCAGAAGTCACGGTTGAAGCGTTCCTTGAGGTCGGCGGCCTCGCGTTCCAGGCGGTCGGCGTACGCCGGGTCGTGCCAGAACTGGCGGGCCAGCCGGGCGCCGCGGATCTTGGCGTCGTAGGCGTAGCCCTGCAGTTCGCAGGTCGCCCGGGGCAGGCTGGGCAGCCGGCCGTCCCGAAACGAAATGGCCGTCGGGGATTCCTTCCAGCACTGGTTCTCCAGGCCGGTCTTCTCGTTGCGGCGCTGGTACCAGACGTAGCCGTCGCCCATGATGTCGCCGTACTCGCCGATCCAGTGCAGGGCCGCGCGCGCCTCGTCCTCGAATTCGCGCATTATGTCGGCGTTCCCCGTCCACCGCTCGTACTCATCGAGCAGAATCACGTAGAGCGGGGTGGTGTCGGCAGCGCCGAAGTACGGCGCCTGCGGGCATTCCTCGAACGCGACCATCTCGCCGTAGCGGAACTCGTGCAGGATCTTGCCCGGCTCCTCGTCCAGGAAGTCGTCGAGCGCGGCCCCCTGATCGATGGCGAGCATGCGCAGAGTGTGGACGGCCAGCTCCGGTACGAACGGCAACACCTGCATGCTGGTGAGGATGGGGTCGCGGCCGGTGAGGGTGGCGTTCCATGGCAGGCCTGCTGCGGGCAGCGGCTCGGTCGGTAGCGTCAGCGGCGAGAACCGGAGTGCGGCAAGATCGACCAGACTGCGGCGGTAGGTCCGCTCCAGCGGTTCCCAGTCGCTGCTCAGCTGCGGAGCCTCACCGAGCCACTGCCGCAGGTCGTCCTGGAGCCGTGCCGTGTCGTGTCGCATTCGGCCGGGATAGACGTGGTCGCGAATGTCCTGACCGTCAGGGCGCAGCACCAAGCCCCGGGCGTGCAGCGTGGTGGTCCACTGCCCGTGGGGTTCGATGCAGATGTGGTAGGTCAGCCCTTGTTCGTCGACCTGTGCCGGCTCAGTCGTGGAGATCACCGTCTCCCGTCGGAACTTTTCCCGCACGTAGCCGATGTGCAGGCGCCCGTCCTCGACGCGCTGGTAGAGCCGGCCGAGCGGCGTGTGCTCCTGTCCGACCATGGTCAGCGGGATGAAGTCACAGGCTGCGTCCACGCGCACCGTGAACTCGGCCGGTTCTCCGGAATGGTTGAGCACCGTCAACCGCTCCTCGAAGCTGCCGGCCACCGACCGTTCCCGGATCACCGACACCTTGGCGTCCACGTAGTGCGTCGGAGCCCCGGGCACCAGGAAGAATCGCACCTCGAAATACGACGGGTCGTCGACGGCCAGCGCGCTCACCCGTTCACCGTTGATGGTCAGCCGCCACAGCGAGAGGAACCGGGTGTCGAAGGAGAAGTACCCGCACGGGACGGCGGGCTTCGCGTCTATGTCGCCGCTGCCGTCGCTCAGCACGAAGATGTTGCCGTCCAGGATTCTGACGAGCTCGTTCTTCATCCCCGCCTCCGATGGTCACGGGCGGCGGCCCGCGGGTGGCGTGCGCCGGGCGGCGGCGCGAAGAGCCGCTCCAACAGGATGATGAGCCGGAATTGCCCTTCAAACGTGATGTCGTTGCGCAGCCACGCTGGGAGCGGCTTGGCTTCGCCGCGCAACATCCTGTCGAAGAAGGCGTTGTCGGAGCGGATAACCGTGTCCGCGTCACTGTTCTGCTGTGACACCCGGACGGTGCCGCCATGGATCTCCACGAACCAGTGGTCGACCTCGTCGTCGCGTTCAAGGTCGAAGCGTATGGTGCCGTTCGTCTTCTTCAACAGGCGTTCGTGGCCGTGACGCGCGAGCGCCTCGAAGAACTTAATAGTCGCCTTGGACATGGCAGCACCCCTTGCAGAAATCCGCAGGACCAGAAGCAGCATCACTCGGCTCAGGGTGCGGCGGCGTCACCCGGAACGGATGAACCTGGCGGGCGGCCGCCGTCGACGGCGGCGGCGGCGCGGGGAATTTCACCCGATCCGGGTGATGCGGCAGCGCCCAGCTCCCGGTCAGGGTGGGTATGCGGCTCATCCCGGCTCGGAACCCATCGGAGGGAGGCGGACATGTCGAATCCCACCACGAGCTTCTTCGAGGGGCTCGGCCGCCGCGGCCACGAAGCCCTCCTCGAGGAGGCCACCGGGACCATCCGGTTCGACCTCACGCACGAGCAGGGCATCGACCGCTGGGTCCTGGCGATCGAACGAGGCGACTTCCGCGTTTCGCGGGATGAGGGCGAGGCCGACTGCGTCGTCCACAGCAGCCGGGCGGCCTTCGACCGGATCGTCAGCGGCCAGTCGCAGATCTACTCGGCGTGGGTGCGCAACGAACTCAGAACGGAGGGCGATGTCCGGCTGGCCCGCCTCGTGCAGCGGCTCATGCCGGGGCCGCCCGAAGCCCATCACCCTCGGGACTTCGTCCGCGAGCGGAGACGTGCGGCATGAGCGAGCGTAGCGCGCGAATCATCAGGCTCAGTGGCCCTTGTGCCTCATGACGGCACGGAGCGATGCGGAGTGCCGGCATGAGTGACGGCCTCGTCCGGCTGTTGGACGGCAACACGTTCGTGGTCAGTGAGGAGACCGGCGACATCGACGCCTCTCCGACCATTCCGACCGGCTTCTTCTCGTTCGACACCCGATTCCTGTCGAAGTGGATCCTGTCCATCAATGACCAACGGGTCAGCGGGCTCACCGTCGAGGAGGTCGAATACTACGAGGCCCGCATGGTCGTTGTACCGGCCCTCCCGACTCCGCTGCTCGATGTCAACGTTTCGGCCATTCGGGACCGCTCCATCGGCGGTAGCTTCACCGAGCGGCTGACAGTGATCAACCACGAACCCGAGCCCGTCGACCTGCGGATCCGGATCGACGTCGAGAGTGACTTCGCCGACCTGTTCGAGATCAAGGATGTGCGGAACAAGAGAGGGACGTACTACACCCGAATCGACGGCGGGTGCCTGCGTCTCAGCTATCGGCGGGAGACGTACTGCCGGGAGACTCTGATCTCGTCCAGTGCGCCGGCCCGAGTCGACGATCACGGCCTGACGTACCACGTCCGGCTCGAGCCACACGGTCAGTGGGTCACCGAGCTGCACGTGACGGCGCTGGGCCTGGACGGGCGCGACCTTCGGGAGAGCCTGCAGGGCAGCCCCGGCCGGGTCAGAAAGAAGATGCGGCAGGACCTGGCCGACTGGCTCGCGGAGGCACCCCGCCTCACCTGTGACTCCCGAACGCTGGCGAGGACCTACCGGCGCAGCCTGACCGACCTCGCCGCGCTGCGCTTCATGCCGTTGACCGGCCGAGGCCAGGCCCTCCCCGCAGCCGGCCTGCCGTGGTTCATGGCGATCTTCGGCCGGGACAGCATCCTCACCAGTATCCAGGCGCTACCGTTCGCGCCCGGCCTGGCCACTACGACGCTACGCCTGCTGGCCCTGACCCAGGGGATCGTCCTGGACGACTTCCGCGAGGAGGAGCCGGGGAAGATCGCCCACGAACTGCGGTACGGAGAGACGACCGGGTTCGAGGAACAGCCGCATTCGCCGTACTTCGGCAGCGCCGACGCGACTCCCCTCTACGTCATCCTGCTCGACGAGTACGAGCGGTGGACGGGGGATGCCACCACCGTTCGGATGCTCGAACGCACCGCGAGAGCCGCCCTGCACTGGATCGGCGAGTACGGCGACATCATGGGCGACGGCTACGTCTGGTACCAGCGCCGCAACGAGCGCAACGGCCTGGACAACCAATGCTGGAAGGATTCCTGGGACTCGATCTCGTTTCGGGACGGCCGGCTGCCCAGCCTGCCCCGGGCGACCTGCGAACTACAGGGCTACGCCTACGACGCCAAGATCCGCGGCGCCCGGCTGGCCCGCCAGTTCTGGCACGACCCGGCGTACGCCGACCGCCTGGAACGCGAGGCCGCCGACCTCAAGGAACGCTTCAACCGTGACTTCTGGGTCTCCGACGGCGAGTACTACGCGCTCGCTCTCGACGGCGACGGCCGTCAGGTCGACGCCCTCTCCTCCAACATCGGCCACCTGCTGTGGAGTGGCATCGTCGACGAGTCCCGGGCTGCCAAGATCGCCGAACACCTGCTCGGCCCCCGCCTCTTCTCCGGCTGGGGCGTACGCACCTTCGCCACCGGCCAAGGCCGCTACAACCCGATCGGTTACCACGTGGGCACGGTCTGGCCGTTCGACAACGCGTTCATCGCCTGGGGGCTGCGGCGCTACGGCTTCGACCAGGAGGCCGGGCGCATCGCCGAGGGGATCATCGACGCCGCGGAACACTTCGACGGGCGGCTGCCGGAGGCGTTCGGCGGCTACGAGCGGACGCTGACCAGGTATCCCGTGCTGTACCCCACGGCGTGCAGCCCGCAGGCCTGGTCCACCGGGACCCCCCTACTGCTGCTGCGAACCATGCTCGGCATGGAGCCACGCGGCGAGCATCTGGTGACCAGACCGGCCGTGCCCCCGAGCATGGGCCGGATCGAACTGCTCGACATCCCCGGACGGTGGGGCAGGGCGGGCGCCCTCGGGCGCGCCCACCCCGAAAGACGCTGATCGCGTCCCCGCAGCTACCGCGCGTCGACGCCGAGCCCAATCGCAGGACCCTTGATTGCGTGTCCAATGTCAGGGGTCAAGCCCCTGCTTATGCGCCGATGGCATTGGCGGATAGCCGATCTCACGTCGTCGCCGTATCGGGGCGTCGAACGGGACGACTGCGGCCGGATCATGGCCTGGTGGACGTTGCGCAAGACTCTGGTGCGGGCGGTGCTCATTGAAGCGGCCCGTATATTCGTCGAGGACCGTTCCAGATCAGGATCCGGTCCGTGCACTCCGCACGGACGCTGCGGACGAACCGTTCCGCGTAGCAGGTCGCCCGAGGTGTCCGCGGAGGGGCCTTGACCACGTCGACGCCCTCGGTGACGAACACCGCGCCGAAGGATGCGGCGAACCTGGTGTCCCGGTCACGAATCAGGAATCGGAACGAGCCGATCCGATTGCCGAGGTCCATGACCAGGTTGCGGGCCTGCTGCGTGGCCCAGGCCGCAGTTGGATGGGCGGTGACGCCGAGGATGTGCAACCGGCGGCTGGCGACCTCCATCACGAACAGGACGTACAGTCGTCGCAGGCTGATGGTGTCGATGTGGAAGAAGTCGCGGGCGACCGGGGTGTTGCTGGCCGCTTGGACCGCCGGCCTGGTCACTTCGGCCGTGGTACCCACCAACTAACCCGGCCTGCCCATGGTCGCCAGCAACCCAGAGGCCTGGGTGCGTAGGAAGGCCCGTCAAGAGGTGTCGACGCCGCGCGGGGCTGGGCCGATCCTGGCGCGGGCGAGGATCCGGCAGATCGTTCCGGCGCCCACTCGGTGGCCGAGCCCGACCAGTTCACCCTGAATGCGGCGGTGCCCCCAGTTCGGATTCTCCCGCGCCAGCCGCACGACAAGATCCCGCACGTCGTCGCTGACCGGCGGGTGGCCTGGCCGGTTCGGATACGTCCACTGCCGCTTGATCAGGCGGCGATGCCAGGCCAGCAGCGTGCCCGGGGTGACGATGCGGTGCTCACGTAGCTGGCGCGGTAGCAGCCGGGCCAGCGCGGACTGCACGGCCCGATCCGGTCAGGACGGCCGGAGATGACCGGCCCGGCGGCGCAGCACGGCGACCTCGTGGCGCAGCATCAGCAGTTCCGCGGTCTTGGCGGCATCGCTTCCGGCGAGAAGCGCGAGCCAGTCGAACACTCGGACCATGATCAGATAAAGCAGCCTGGCAGCCATGAACGCGATCACAGCAGTCCGGTGAGACGCCAGCTCACGACTATGCGTTGAGTTCTGGCACGGTACAGGATGGGCGATTAGGTCCAGAAATCCCACCAACGCCGCCGCCCCGAGCACTCCGACGGCGATCAGCCACCGAGACCCCTGAGCGAGAAATCCGCCGTCCTGCACCAGGTGGGACACGACGTCGAGCACGAAACTGGCCACCCTTGCGCCGATCGGCATAGCCCCCAGCACTGGAGGCACCGGATGGACGTACCGCCCAGCGAGCACCCGTCACCGGCCGCTTCGCCTGCTCCAACGGCTGCATGGGACCCACCCCCAGCATTCGGCTTGTGCGCGCCCCAAGCGGACTCCTGCCTTCATGATGGCCGGGCAGCCATGGCCGATTCGTTACAGGACCGCGAGCTGCCTCGCTGACAGCGAAATCCGAAACTTGTGCTTCAGCCCGCGATGGCCGAAGTCGGACGAGTTGGGCTGCGTGCTCGACCTTGTCGAGGAAAGCCGTCCTCCGGTCGCGCGCCGTGGGCCGTCAGCACGGACCCGGCCGGCCGCCAGCGCGCCTCCGACGATTCGCCGTTGCGGCTCACGCCGGCCCTGGTCTGGCCCTGACTGGCGCAAAGGCACACGATCTACGAACGACGGTGCTCATCGGTCTTGACCGGAGATTTTGCACGCTGATAGCGTCGCCGATCAAGGATTCCTTGAAGTTGATGGATAGCTACCCAAGCGTCGGCCCGACCTCGTCCCGCCTCACCCATCGCGTGGACCGCCCAGTTCGCTTGAAGTCTTCGAGGAGAGACTCTCCATGTGTGATGCATGCGCCACTCCGCCGCCCGGGCCAAACCTCACCCGGGCGCAGGTTCTGAAATTGCTCGGCATCGGCGTTGGTGCCGCCGTTCTTCCGGCGTTGCCCGCCAGCGCGGCGCAGGCCGCCGCCCCGGGCAGCGGCACCGGGCAGGGACCGCTCCTTGTGGACAACGTCCGCGGCTACACCGTCACCCGCGAGGGGCTACGCGAGTTCTCCAGCGTTCTGATCGCTTCGAACGGGAAGGTGGCCGGGCTCGACGCTAGCGCGGGTCGGGGCGTACGACGCGTCAACGGCAAGGGCCGGGTCCTTCTCCCTGGCATGCACGACGCGCACGGCCACGTCTGGAACTACGGCGCGCTGGCGTCGGAGCTCGACCTCAGCGGCACCCGGTCGCTCGCGGAAGCGCAGCAGGCTCTTGCCGCGTACGCCGCCGCCAACCTGGACCTGGCGTGGATCACCGGACGGGGATGGAACCAGGTCATCTGGGGCCTCGGCCGTTTCCCCACGGCGGCCGACCTCGACGTGGTCGTGAGGGACCGTCCGGTGTGGCTCGTTCGGGTCGACGGCCATGCGGGCGTGGCCAACACTGCGGCGTTGGCCCTCGCCGGGATCACCAGGGGCACCCCGGACCCCGCCGGCGGGCAGATCATCCGCGACGCCGACGGCAACCCGACCGGCACGCTGGTCGACACGGCGATGGGCTTCGTCTCGTCCAAGATTCCAGCACCGACCCTCGAGGACGTACGTCGGCGTGCGCTCCTCGCCCAGGCGAAGCTCAACGCCGTCGGCATCACCTCCGTCTCCGACGCCTCGACCAGCACGGACGGCTACGTGGTCCTGCGAGAGCTGGCGGCCGCCGGTGAGCTGACCATGCGTGTCAACGCATTCCTGGCCTGGGACGCGTTCAACGACCTCGGAGCGGCGGTCCGCACGGACTCGTTCGCCGCGGACATGCTGCGGGTGCGCACGGTGAAGCTCGTCGCCGATGGAGCGTTGGGCAGTCGAGGTGCGGCCCTGCTTCAGCCGTACAGCGACGAACCTTCCACCAGCGGACTCCTGCGGGTAACCCCGGAGGAAATGAACAATCGCGTCGCGGCTGTGCTCGCGGCGGGCTACCAGGCGGCGATCCACGCCATCGGCGACCGCGGCAACCGAGTCGTCCTCGACGCGTTCGACCGGGCCTTCCGTACCGTCGGGAATCAGGGCCTCCGGCACCGGATCGAGCACGCCCAAGTTGTCGCGCTCGACGACATCCCCCGGTTCAAGCAGCTGGGCCTCGTCGCGTCGATGCAACCGGTGCACGCGACGGACGACATGAACATGGCCGAGGACCGAGTGGGCCCGGAGCGCATCAAGGGCGCGTACGCGTGGCGCAAGATGCTCGACCAGGGGACCGTCATCGCCTCCGGATCGGACTTCCCGGTCTCGTCCGCCCTGCCCTTCGAAGGCCTGCACGCCGCCGTGACCCGCACCGACCGGGAGGGCCGACCGGCCGGCGGTTGGTACTCCGACGAGGCCATGACACCGGTCGAGGCCCTGCGGTCGTTCACCCTCGACGCGGCGTACGCGGCCCACCAGGAGAAGGTGCTCGGCAGCTTGGAGCCGGGCAAGTGGGCGGACTTCATCATCGCGGACATGGATCCGTTCAACCTGCCGGCCAATCGCGCCATGTGGCAGACCAGCGTGCTGCAGACCTGGGTCGGCGGACGCCGAGTCGGCGAGTACGGCGACCTCTGAGCCGTGGCGCGTTCGTCTCCGACGTCCGGGGCGCCGTGGGGGTGCGTCCGAGAGACAGCGGCGCGCTGCGCGAGCAGCCCTTCCACTACACCCACCTGGTCGCCGACCTCGCCAACGGCGGCAGCGTCTTCATGCTCAACGTGCCCTCATGAAGGTCCGTCGACGGCGGGAAGACCTTCAGCCAGATCCCCACCTTGCATGGGGACAACCATGCCCCTGTGGATCGCCCGATCATCCGCAACACACTCTCGCAGGGTTGGTTGACACCGGTATCTCAGACAAGGATCTCGAAGGGAAGGCATCGTGACAGAAGCCACGAGAACAAAGAGAACACTGTCAGGATTCGTTGTCACTTCACTTGCCATTGCTGGCCTTACGACTCTTTCTGGTGCGACCAGCCAGGCTGAACCCTTAAAGGAGCCACAGCCGTACCAGTTGACTCCGGAGGTGCAGCAGGCTTACGAAAAGTTGAACCAGGACGCGTCGGTTCAACAAGGCCTGGCTTTCATGAAAGCTGACCATCAACAAACGATTCAGGACCAGATCGCGGTTACGGAGATCCCGGCTCCGCCGTTTAAAGAAAACGAACGGGCGCAGTACTACAAAGGTCGTTTAGAAGCGCTGGGATTGGAGGGGGTCCAGCAAGATGAAGAGGGCAATGTCTATGGAATGTTAAAGGGAAGCGGGAACGGTCCCACGCTGTTCGTCTCCGCCCATCTAGATACTGTGTTTCCGGAGGGAACAGACACGACCGTGAGGGAGCGAGACGGAAAGTTGTGCGCTCCGGGAATCGGCGATGACGGACGTGGACTAGCCTCCGTGCTCTCTATCGTCCGGGCCTTCAAGGAGTCTGGCGTACGGCCTGAGGGCGACATTATCTTCGGTGGCACCGTCGGCGAAGAGGGCTTGGGCGACCTACGGGGGGTAAAGCACTTCTTTGCCGAGCACGCAGAAGTTGACGGCTTCATCTCGATAGAATCTGGAAGCCCCGCCGGAATAACATACAAAGCGACCGGCAGTCACCGCTACGTCATTACCTACAAGGGTCCTGGCGGTCACAGTTTCGGTGCCTTCGGCACACCTAATGCCATACACGCCATGGGCCGCGCGATTGCGGGAATCGCAGACGTCAAGGTGCCAGCAGAACCCAAAACCACCTTCAACGTAGGCGTTGTCGAAGGCGGAACCTCAATCAACTCTATTCCTGCAGACGCCAAAATGCAGCTGGACATGCGCTCCAACGATGAAGAAGAACTTCTGAAATTGGAACAAAAGGTCATGAAGATCGTCGACCAGGCAAGTGAGGACGAAAACAAGCGTTGGCGCTCTGACCAAATGACCGTGCAGAAAGAGCTGGTCGGAGATCGCCCAGCAGCGACCCAACCCGACGATGCCCTAATTGTCCAGACAGGCTGGGCTGGGGCCCAAAGTGCAGGACTAAACCCGTCCTTGGGCGAGCCCAGCAGTACCGACTCCAACTACCCGATGAGCCTCGGCATCCCCTCTCTTACTCTGCGTGGGGGTGGAGTATCAACAGGAACTCACTCCCCAGAAGAGTGCTTCGATCCCACCGACGCCTACCTGGGCCCCCAGCGGTCATACATGACCATTCTCGGTCTGGTTGGTGTACGAGACGTGTCCCAGCCCCTTCTCCCCCAACGCAACTAATCCCTGGTCAAAGGAGGTCGTCGTGACCGCTTCCCATTCCCTTCAAGTGCCTGCCGCAGGCCGGTTCCCGCGGCGGTTGACGCGGAGACGGCTGATCGCTGTCACGGCAGCCATCGCGTTGCTCCCCGTCGGCCCTGCCGCGCCGGCGGCGGCGAACCCGCAGACCACTCCGAACGGACCGTGGTCCGGAGAGAAGTCTTCTAGCCTGGCCGCGATCCACAGCTATGACCAACTCTGGTCCACGCTGCGACAGATCGAGAACCGCGCACAGGGCACGTTCGACCTCTCCGCCGCGCCGCTGACGAGCAACACTGGCCGGGAGATCCCGGTCGTGACGGTCGGTGATGGACCTACGTCGGTGATGTACATCGCCAACCAGCACGGCGACGAGTACGTCGTTTCCGAAGCGATGATCAACTTGATCCGCAGCATCAGCGGTAACTCGCAAACGGCGGTGGCGTTGCGTAAGGCGCTCACCATCACCGTCGTACCCCGCGTCAATGTCGACGGGTTCGATGCCGACGTGGCAGACCTGGCGGGACGCGCCACGCCGTGGCGGCAGAATTACGACCCGAGCTGCACGCAGGCACCGTGTGACCCGTTCTACGAGGTCGGGCGAGGCTACGACATCAACCGCTACCACTCCTACAGCAGCAACGCCTACGACCACCCGTACAAGGCTGGCGACGACAACCTGAACCCGGTCCCGGAGGCCATCGCGATGCGCCTGCTGTGGGAACAGCGGCGACCCGAGCTGGTCCTCGACTTCCACCACCAGGGCTCGTACGTCGATGAGGAGGGCGGGCTCATCACCGGCTCGACGATGTGGCCCAATGCCGAGGCCGAGGCGGAGCGGCTGAGCATTGCCGAAGAGTTCGCGGACACCGTCACCCGGTCGAAGCGGGCGGTGTCGGTGCTGCTGACTGCGCTCGACCAGTACGGCTACGCCAACATTACGCGCTACCCGAGCACGTCCACTCCCGGCATTGCCCGGAATGCCTACGGGCTACTCGGCTCTGCCTCGGTGCTGTTCGAGATGCGTGGCGACATCGACGCCAAGTCCAACGGCTACATTGCCAAGACTGCCGAGGTGGCGGGGATGGCGATCCTGGAGGCGGTTGCCGACGGGTCGTGGGAGACCGCGAGCCTCGAGCCGGTTGAGAACATTCGGGAGCGCGGCCCCTCCGTCGACGACCCCCACGAGTGACACCTTTGCGCCTCTTCGAGGGGCCCCGTGCGTGTGGATTGACGTCCCGGCGCGGGGCCCGCTCGTAACGAAATGCCTCAGCGAGATCTGACTGGGTCCATGCCCAGCAGCTGCGTGACCTAAAGGATGTCTCGTAACTCGGTGAACGTGTTGCGGGTCAACGGTGTCGGCGTCATCCGGTGAGGATGATGTTGTGGAGGTTGGCAACGCCGGAAGCGGTGTCGGCCAATGTTTGGCGGCGCGGCGATAGTCCCGCAGGATCTTGAAGGTTTTCGTGCGGGCGAGGGCGTGTTCGACCTGCGCTCGGACAGTGCGGTGTTGGCTGTTCAGGTCCGCCTTCCACGCGGGCAGTTCGCTGCCATCGGTCGGTTTGCGGTACGGGATGATCACCTCGGGGTTTGCCGCGGTAGGCGCCGTCGGCCATGATCGGCTGTCCCGCGAGTTTCTGGTCGATGCCCGAGGTGCGGTAGACGATGGTGTTCGTTGCGGTTGCCGGGTTGCGGGTCGCCGATAGCGACGACGAGGTGGGTGTGGGCGTCGATGGCGACCTGCAGGTTGGTGCTGTAGCGGTAGTCATATCGCCCCTCCAGCGCAACGCACTCACTTCGGCAATTGCGGATGCAGCCGACGGCGGTTCAGGGATCAGTTGGTGAGCCTGGGCGGCCGACGGCGGGGTGGGCGCACCGATCACCAGGCGCAGGGCGCGTAGTTTTTGAGGAAGCAGCCGTACAGGTCTTCGCCCTGTTCGCCGCGGACGATCGGGTCGTAGACCCGGGCCGCGCCGTCGACCAGGTCCAGCGGGGCGTGGAAGCCGGCGTTCGCCAGCCGCATCTTCGTCGGGTGGGGCCGCTCGTCGGTGATCCAGCCGGTGTCGACGCTGGTCATGAGGATGCCGTCGGCCAGCATCTCCTGGGCGCTGGTCCGGGTCAGCATGTTCAGCGCGGCCTTGGCCATGTTGGTGTGCGGGTGCCCTGGCCCCTTGTAGCCGCGGGCGAACTGGCCCTCCATCGCCGACACGTTCACCACGTACTTGCGGCGGGCGGTCGCTGCGGCCATCGCCGGTCGCAGCCGGCTGACCAGCACGAACGGCGCGGTCACATTGCACAGCTGCACTTCGAGCAGCTCGACCGGGTTCACCTCGTGCACCCGCTGCACCCAACTGTTGACCGGGTCGAGGTCCGGCACGAGACCGCCGGCGTCGATGGCGCTGGCTGCCGCGATCCGTTCCGGCGAGGCGGAGCCGCTGGTCAGCGCCAGCGCGGTGAGCGCGTGCGGGGTGATCGCGGGCGACTTCGGTGGGGCGATCAGGCTGTCCACCGGGTCGCCCCGGCCGGCAGGTTTGGCGAACGTGATCATCTCCGGCAGCGGGCCGTCCGGCAGGGCCGCCGCCTCCGCGGCGACGAGCTGCGCGTACGCCCCGGGCGTGCGGCGGACGGTCTGCGCCGCGTTGTTGATCAGGATGTCGAGTGGTCCCTGGCCGCTGACCGAGTCAGCGAGAGCGATTACCTGGGCGGGGTCGCGCAGGTCGATCCCGACGATCCGCAGGCGGTGGAGCCAGTCCCCGCTGTCGGGCATTGCGGCGAATCGGCGGACCGCGTCGTGGGGAAACCGTGTGGTCACCGTGGTGTGCGCGCCGTCGCGCAGCAGCCGCAGCGCGATGTACATGCCGATCTTCGCCCGGCCGCCGGTGAGCAGCGCGCGCCGGCCGGTCAGGTCGGTGCGGGCGTTCCGGCGCTCCCGGTTGAGCGCGGCGCAGGGCGGGCAGAGCTGATGGTAGAAGGCGTCCACCTCGCGGTAGCGCTGCTTGCAGACGTAGCAGCCGCGCGGCTTGTGCAGGAAGCCGGCCGTGGCACCCACGGTGGGGGAGGCGAGCGGGTTGCCCTGGGTCTCATCGTCGATCCGGCCCGGGGCGCCGGTGGCGGTGGCCGCCGTCACCGCGCGGTCGGCCGCCGCGATGGCATCCCGCCGTCCCTCGCGTCGCCGCTGCTTGATCACCTTGTAGAGCTTCGCGGTGGCCCGCTGCACCCGCACCACGTCGGGGTGATCGGGAGGCAGGTTCTCCAACGCCTCAAAGACGCTGAGACAGGTCTCCAGCCGGGTCGGGTCAATGCCGTATTGACCGGTTTCCGCAATGTTGTCCGCCGTCATGCCGTCGCTGTCTCGTCCCGTTCCCTGTGCCGGATCTACCCGGCCCACCCCAAGTCCGACCCGGAACTGTACGCACCGCACGGCCTCCGACGCATCCCGCGCCTGTTCATCAGCCCGAAGACCGTCGAGGCCAACCTCGCCTGGGTCTATATTTTCAGCGGGAACAATTCTCCGTCGAGTGGTGGCAGCCGGTGGGTGCCCCCGCCACCGCCCCCGCCTCCGCCGGCGGGGGTTAACAATGAATGTTCACGACCCCGCCCGGCCAGCCCTGCGGGTCGAACAGGTCGAGGCCATCGCTCTCGGACCGGTTGTCGTAGACCGTCTCAGATGCGGCGCTCGCCCGCACGGCACGGCGCCAGTGGCGCTGGCAACAGCTTCGGCTCACTCACGGGTGCGGCAGTGATGGGATTCACGCCGCAGCCGTGTGGCCCGGCCCCGCCGGTCGTCCACCTTGTCGCGTCGTGGCTTGAGCACGCTCGTCAGGTGAAGCTGCGCGTCTTCCGGAGCGCCGCTCATCGGCACCTCGTACGTCGCCACCCGCTCCAGCCAGTCATGGGCCAGGTGGCCCCGGTCCGGATCGCCAACAAGGACCCGAGCGCCCTTCGCCACGACGCGGGCGAGGAACGGCAGCATCCGGGCCGCCACAGACGGGTGGTAGAGCGCGTCACCGGCCAACACCACATCCACGCCGTCAACGTCGCCGTCAAGCAGGTCACTCGACGACAGGGTCAACTCGACGCCGTTGGCGTGAGCGTTGGCGTTGATTGCCGCGATCGAGTAGGGGTCGATGTCGTTGGCGGTGACCCCGGCGGCGCCGGCTATCGCCGCGGCGATAGCGACCAGTCCGGAGCCGGATGCGACGTCGAGGACATGGCAACCGGCCACGGTGTCCGGGTGATCGAGGATGTAACGCGCGAGACCCTGTCCGCCGGTCCAGGCCGACGCCCAGAACGGCGGTGGGAGGACGTGCCCCGCCTCGGCTTCGAGTCGGGCCCAGAGGACGATCGCGTCCTCGGCCATGACCAGTCGCACCTCCGGCACCAGCGGCACCGGGGCCAGCCGGAGCCGGTCGATGCTGGCGGTCCCGGCCGCGTGCTCGGGGGCGGACAGCGCTTGCAACACCAGCGGTTTGAGGCCGGGAAGGACCGCGGTGTCGGAACGGACCGGCATTCGCCGGTCCGTTCTCTCAGCCATCGCCGTGGCGACGGGCGAGGCTTCGTCGCCACGGCTTGGCGGAGTCAACGTCAGACCAGACGGATGTTGGCGGCCTGAAGGCCCTTCTGGCCCTGCTCGACGTCGAACTCGACCCGCTGGTTCTCCTCCAGGCTGCGGAACCCGCTCGATGAGATGGCCGAGAAGTGGGCGAAGACGTCAGCGCCACCACCATCCTGCGCGATGAAGCCGAAGCCCTTGTCCGCGTTGAACCACTTGACTGTGCCGAATGCCATGTCATCTCCTTTGAGTAGCGGATGGAGCCACGTACGGGCCTTCGGTTGCCGCCGCTGCTGGTCCCGAATAACCGGCAGGACAAAAAGCGCCTGGCGGGTTAGATACCCACCAGGCGCTGGCAAAGTAGACCCTGTTGGCCATTTGATGGCCTGGTAGGGCGCGCGTCGCGCGTTGGTCGGGCTGCGGCTTTGCGATGGTCGGGCGCGGTCGTCTTTCCCCTTCCCGGCCGTAGGATCGGGTGTCTGATGTCGATGCAGCCGTTGCCGTGGCCCGAGCCCGCGGGAGAGATCACCCGGGCGGTCGCGGAGATGTATCGGGGGCGGCGGGCGCCGTTGCCGGTCGCGGTCCGTGACGAGTTGGAAGAGCTGTTCGCCGACGCGGAGT
>NZ_LWLS01000096.1 GCF_001905095.1 Micromonospora sp. CB01531 | reverse complement strand
CTGGCTGTCCGGTGGCCGGGGGTGGCCCGGTGGAATCAGATCCGGGTCGGGGGCGTTGAACATGGCTGACCGCGCCGGATCTGCGGCCCGCCTGATGGTGGCCCCGGCTGCGGCGGAATGATCGGCCCCCGGCCGTCGTTACATCCCCCGGGCCGTCGAGCAGGCCGCGACGCCTCGGCCAGGCGCCCGGGTAGCCCGGGTGGAATGATCCCCGACCCCCGGTCGTTACATCTCCGGCCGCCCCGTGCAGCACCCCAGGGCCGGCCCCCGGGAGCCCGGTGGAATGATCCCCGGCCCCCGGTCGTTACACCCGGAACGCCCCGTGCAGGCCCCCTCAGGCCGCCGGGCGGATCCCCCCTTCTTCTGACTTTCCCTTTCACGCGGCACCCGCGCACCCCCCTTGTGCGTGTGTGTGCCGTTCCCCCGAACTGAAAGGTTCTGATCACCATGCGTACCAACACCATCCTGCGTAAGACCCTGCTCACCACTGCCGGCATCGCCGCCACCGCCGGTGGCATCGCCGGACCCGCCATCGCCGCCCACGCCGCCCCCGCCAAGCCCGCCCAGGCGCAGGCGCAGGCCGGTAAGAACGGTGAGCGGGAACTGAACGTGCGCTACGAGGCCCAGCCGAACTTCTACTACTGCGGCCCCGCCGCCACCCGCAACGCCCTCTCCGTCCAGGGCAAGAACATCAACGTCGACGCCATGGCCAAGGAAATGGGCACCACCGAGAACGGCACCAACAGCATCAACGACATCACCCCCGTCCTGAACAAGGAAACCGGCAGCACCAACGCCTACCACTCGGTCGAGATCAAGAACCCCAACGCCGACGACAAGCAGACCGACACCCTGCGCACCGACATCGTCCGCACCATCGACAACGGCCGCGCCGTGGTCGCCAACATCGCCGGCACCGCCACCGACACCGACGGCAACACCCACTCCTTCGAAGGCGGCCACTACATCAGCGTCGTCGGCTACCAGAACAACGGCAAAACCGTCACCATCGCCGACTCCGCCAACCCCAACACCGCCTCCTACCGCATCAGCGTCGACAACCTCGCCGACTGGATCGCCACCCGCGGCTACTCCGCCTCCTGACCAAAGCAACACCACGAAGGGCCGGCCCCACCAAGGGGCCGGCCCTTCAACACACCCAGAAACAACCGACCCCCAACAAGACGGCCGGCCATTCGACGTCTCCGGATGCCGACCGGCCGCACCGGTGGCGGCGGCGCGTGGCGGTCAGGCAGGTGCGTCGGCCTCGGCGAGTACGGCGAGGATCTGCTCGCCGTACTTCGCGAGCTTGTTCTCGCCGACGCCATTGATCCGGGACAGCTCGGTCAGCGACGCCGGCGCCTCGGTGGCGATCTGGCGCAGAGTCGCGTCGTGGAAGATGACGTACGCGGGCACGCCCTGATCCTTGGCGGTGGCCGCCCGCCAGGCCCGCAGCCGCTCGAACACCGGGGCCGCGGCAGGGGTGAGGTCGGCGACGACGGTGGCCGCGCCCCGCGGTTTCGCCGACCGGGCGGACACCGGCTTCTCCGGCTCCCGCCGCATGGTGACCGTACGCCGGCGGCCCAGCACCTCGGCGCTGGCCTCGGTCAGGGCGAGGGTGCCGTAGTCGCCCTCGACGGCGAGCAGGCCCTCGGCGAGCAGTTGCCGCACCACGCCCCGCCACTCCGCCTCGCGCAGCTCGGTGCCGATGCCGAAGGTGGTCAACGAGTCGTGGCCGTACTGGTCGATCTTGTCGGTGCGCTTGCCGAGCAGGATGTCCACGCAGTGCCCGGCGCCGAACCGCTGGTTGCGTTCCCGGTCCAGCCGGTAGACGGTGGAGAGCAGCTTCTGCGCGGCGACCGTGCCGTCCCAGGACTCCGGTGGTTCGAGGCAGGTGTCGCAGTTGCCGCAGCCGCCCACACCGGTCTCGCCGAAATACTCGAGGAGCTGCGCCCGGCGGCAGCGGACCGTCTCGCAGAGGGCCAGCATCGCGTCCAGGTGGGCGGCGAGGTTGCGCCGGTGCGCCAGGTCGCCCTCGGAGGTCTCGATCATCTTCCGCTGCTGGACCACGTCCTGGAGCCCGTACGCCAGCCAGGCCGTCGACGGCAGGCCGTCCCGCCCGGCCCGGCCGGTCTCCTGGTAGTAGCCCTCGACCGACTTCGGCAGGTCGAGGTGGGCGACGAAGCGTACGTCCGGCTTGTCGATGCCCATGCCGAACGCGATGGTGGCGACCATGACCAGCCCGTCCTCGCGCAGGAAGCGCTGCTGGTTGGCGGCCCGGGTCCGGGCGTCCAGCCCGGCGTGGTACGGCAGGGCCGGGACCCCGTTCGCCACCAGGAACTCGGCCGTCTTCTCCACCGACGCGCGGGACAGGCAGTAGACGATGCCCGCGTCGCCCGGGTGCTCGTCGCGCAGCAGGCTCAGCAGCTGCTTGCGCGGCTCCCGCTTGGGCACGATCCGGTACTGGATGTTGGGCCGGTCGAAGCTGGCCACGAAGTGTCGGGCGTCGGTGAGCTGGAGCCGGGTGGCGATCTCCGTACGGGTGGCCTTGGTCGCGGTGGCGGTGAGCGCGATCCGCGGCACCCCCGGCCAGCGCTCGTGCAGCATCGAGAGGTTGAGGTAGTCGGGGCGGAAGTCGTGCCCCCACTGGGAGACGCAGTGCGCCTCGTCGATGGCGAACAGCGCGATCCGGCCCCGCTCCAGCAGGCCGACCGTGGCGCGGCCGGCCAGGGCCTCCGGGGCGAGGTAGAGCAGGTCCAGCTCGCCGGCGAGGAAGGCGGACTCCACCCGCCGCCGCTCCGCCGGCTCCTGGGTCGAGTTGAGGAACCCGGCGCGGACGCCGACGGCGGTGAGCGCGTCGACCTGATCCTGCATGAGGGCGATCAGCGGCGAGACGACCACCGCGACCCCGTCCCGGACCAGCGCGGGGATCTGGTAGCAGAGGGACTTGCCGCCCCCGGTCGGCATCAGCACCAACGCGTCTCCGCCGGCCACCACGTGCTCGACGACCTCCTGCTGGAAGCCCCGGAAGGCGTCGTAGCCGAACACCCGGCGGAGCACCCGCAGCGCGTCCTCGGTCCGCTGATCGGTGGGGGAGACCATCCGGGCAGTCTACGAGCGCCCCCCGACAGCGCCCCGCTCCGGCGAGCGCGTCGCGGGGTCCGCGCGGCCCGGCCGGCCCGGGCCACGCCGGGCCGGCCGGACGGCCGGGGTGGGCACACCCACCGATGGCGCGGGAGCGGTCACCGACCGTCAGCAGTCGCTGACGCTGTCGGAAGTGCGACCGTCTCCGGCGGGACCGGCGGAAACCAGTACCGAGACGACGACAAACCGGACAAGCAGGTGTTCCAGTCGTCACCCGTGGAATCCCGGGCCGGGTCGCAGCCGTTAGAGTCGCTGACTGACCACGCGCGGCCGAGCGGCCGCGGCGCCACGGCTTGGGGGTAACGGGTGAGCGAGGCGCGGACGCCGGGAGACCTGGTGCCGAAAGGTACGGAGACAGCCCTCGGACGGCCGGCGCCGGCCGAGGTGGACACCACCCTGGTGGTGGTGACCGGCCTTTCCGGCGGTGGCCGCAGCACGGTGGCCCGGGCGCTGGAGAACGTGGGCTACTACGTGGTCGACAACCTGCCCCAGGCGCTCATGCTGGACATGGCCGAGCTGGCCTTAAAGGCCGGCGGCGCGGCCCGGCGTACGGCCATGGTGCTGGACGTCCGCTCCCGCGCCTTCTCCACCGACCTGGCCGGCGCGATCCGGGAGCTGCGGGAGCGCGGCTTCCAGCCCCGGGTGGTCTTCGTCGACGCCGACGACGAGGTGCTGATCCGCCGGTTCGAGAGCGTCCGGCGCTCGCACCCGCTGCAGGGTGACGGGCGGCTGGCCGACGGCATCGCCGTCGAGCGCGCGCTGCTGGAGGAGGCCCGGGACCAGGCCGACGTGATCATCGACACCAGCCACCTGAACGTCAACCAGCTCCGGCGCCGGGTCGAGGAGCTGTTCGGCGGGGAGGACTCCCGTCGACTGCGGATCACCGTGCTCTCGTTCGGGTTCAAGTACGGCCTTCCCCCGGACGCCGACTTCGTGATGGACGCCCGGTTCCTGCCCAACCCGTACTGGGTGTCGGAGCTGCGCGAGCACACCGGGCGCGAGGAGGCGGTCAGCGCGTACGTGCTGGGCCAGGAGGGCGCGGAAGCCTTCGTGACCGGCTACGCCGACCTGGTCAACGCCACCACCGCCGGCTTCGAGCGGGAGGGCAAGCGCTACCTGACCGTGGCGGTCGGGTGCACCGGCGGCAAGCACCGCAGCGTCGCCATCGCCGAGGAACTAGCCGCCCGGCTGCGCCAGTCCGGCATCGCCGCCCACGCGCAGCACCGGGACCTGGGGCGGGAATGATCCCGACCAGGGTGGTCGCCTTCGGCGGCGGGCACGGGCTCTCGGCGTCCCTGCGGGCGCTGCGGCACTGCGTACCCGAGCTGGACCTGGACATCACCGCGGTGGTCACCGTCGGCGACGACGGCGGCTCGAGCGGCCGGCTGCGGGCCGAGCGCGGCGGGCTGCCGCCGGGCGACCTGCGGCAGGCGCTGGTCGCGCTGGCCGGCGACCACCCGGCCACCCGGCGCAGCGCGGCGCTCTTCCAGCACCGCTTCGCCGCCGGCGACAGCGCGGAAGCGGGCGATTCGCTGGCCGGGCACGCGGTCGGCAACCTGCTGCTCAACGGGTTGACGGAGCTGCTCGGCGATCCGGTGGCCGCGCTCGACCACGCCGGCGCGATGCTCGGCGCGGTCGGCCGGGTGCTGCCGATGTCCCGCCAGCCGGTCGACATCGAGGCCCGGGTGCGCGGCGCCGACCCGGGCCACCCCGACGAGGTACGCACGGTGCGCGGCCAGCACCAGGTGGCGGTCACCTCCGGCCGGGTCGAGTCGCTGCGGCTCACCCCGGCCGCGCCGGCGGCCTGCCCGGAGGCGGTCGCGGCGGTACGCGCGGCCGACTGGCTGATCTTCGGGCCGGGCAGCTGGTACACCAGCGTGCTGCCCCACCTGCTGGTGCCGCAGCTGGCCGACGCGATCGTCTCCAGTCCGGCGCGGCGGCTGGTCACGCTCAACCTGGTGGCGGAGAAGGAGACCCACGGGCTCTCCCTGGCCGACCATCTGGACACCCTGCGGCGCTATCTGCCCGAGCTGAAGGTGGACATGGTGCTGGCGGACTCCACGGCGGTGGGTGACCCCGAGGCGGTCGCGGGTGCGGCAGAATCGCTGGGTGCCCGGCTGGTCCTCGCCCCCGTCGCCGTCCTCGACGGCGCGCCCCGTCATGATCCAGCCGCCCTGGGCGCCGCGCTGGTGCCTGTCCTGGGTGCCGATCGTTAGACACGTACGTAATCAACGGCGACACGCCGGAACCGGTCCGTGAGGGGGCGCACTATGGCGATGACGGCGGCGGTCAAGGACGAGCTAAGTCGGGTCGACGTGCCCAAGCCCTGCTGCCGGCGGGCGGAGATGGCCGCCCTGCTGCGCTTCGCGGGCGGCCTGCACATCGTGTCGGGTCGCGTGGTGGTCGAGGCGGAGCTGGACACCGGCGCGGTCGCCCGGCGGCTGCGGCGGGAGATCGCCGAGGTCTACGGCTACCCGAGCGAGATCCACGTGCTCGCCTCCGGCGGGCTGCGCAAGGGCAGCCACTTCATCGTGCGGGTGGTCAAGGACGGCGAAGCGCTGGCGCGCCAGACCGGTCTGCTGGACGTCCGGGGCCGCCCCGTGCGCGGGTTGCCGCCGCACGTCGTCGCGGCCAACGTCTGCTGCGCGGTCTCCGCGTGGCGGGGCGCGTTCATGGCCCACGGCTCGCTCACCGAGCCGGGCCGCTCCAGCGCGTTGGAGATCACCTGCCCCGGCCCCGAGTCGGCCCTCGCCCTGGTCGGCGCGGCCCGACGGATCGGGATCACCGCCAAGAACCGCGAGGTCCGTGGGGTGGACCGGGTGGTGGTCAAGGACGGGGACTCGATCGCCGCCCTGCTCACCCGCATCGGCGCCCACGCCAGCGTGCTGGCCTGGGAGGAGCGCCGGGTGCGCCGGGAGGTCCGGGCGACCGCCAACCGGCTGGCGAACTTCGACGACGCCAACCTGCGCCGCTCGGCCCGCGCCGCGGTGGCCGCCGCCGCCCGGGTCACCCGGGCCCTGGAGATCCTCGCCGACGACGCCCCGCACCACCTGACCTCCGCCGGAAGGCTGCGCCTGGAGCACCGGCAGGCGTCGCTGGAGGAGCTGGGCGCCCTCGCCGATCCGCCGCTGACCAAGGACGCCATCGCCGGGCGGATCCGCCGGCTCCTCGCGCTGGCCGACAAGCGGGCCCGGGACCTGGGCATCCCGGATACGGAAGCGGCCGTCACGCCGGACATGCTCGTGGTCTGATAGGACGGTGGGGCGTCACCTGCTGGCGGGTTCACCACCCGCCGCAGCGCGATGCGGCACGCTCGGATAAGGTCGCTGCGTACGGCAAGGGGGCCGGCACAGGCACCCCTCGCCGTGCTCACCGCCTCGGGCGGTCAGGTCCTCAGGACCGCGGCGGGGTGGCCGAGATGAACCGTCAACGGCCGGCTCCAACGGTCGGCGCACACACCTCCGCCGGCCCTGTTCTGACGCCGGCGGACCAGAACGCGAGGAGATGGGACCTGTGACCATCCGGGTTGGCATCAACGGCTTCGGCCGGATCGGCCGCAACTTCTTCCGGGCAGTGCTGGCATCCGGCGCTGACGTCGAGGTCGTGGCGGTCAACGACCTGACCGACAACGCGACGCTCGCCCACCTTGTCAAGTACGACAGCATCCTGGGCCGCCTCCCGCACGAGGTGAAGGCCACCGACGACGAGATCAGCGTGGGCGGTCACACCATCAAGGCGTACGCCGAGAAGGACCCGGCCAAGCTGCCGTGGGGCGAGGCCGGCGTCGACGTCGTCATCGAGTCCACCGGGTTCTTCACCGACGCCACCAAGGCGAAGGCGCACATCGACGGCGGCGCCAAGAAGGTCATCATCTCCGCCCCGGCGAAGAACGAGGACGTCACGGTCGTCATGGGCGTCAACCAGGACCAGTACGACCCGGCCAAGCACACCATCATCTCGAACGCCTCGTGCACCACCAACTGCCTCGCCCCGATGGCGAAGGTGCTGCAGGACACGTTCGGCATCCAGCAGGGTCTGATGACCACCATCCACGCGTACACGCAGGACCAGAACCTGCAGGACGCGCCGCACAAGGACCTGCGCCGGGCCCGGGCCGCCGCGCTCAACATCGTGCCGACCTCGACCGGCGCCGCCAAGGCGATCGGCCTGGTCCTGCCGGAGCTCAAGGGCAAGCTGGACGGCTACGCGCTGCGCGTGCCGATCCCGACCGGCTCGACCACCGACCTGACCGTCACGGTCGGCCGGGAGACCACCGTGGACGAGGTCAACGCCGCGATGAAGGCCGCCGCGAACGGCCCGCTCAAGGGCATCCTGGTCTACAACGAGGACCCGATCGTCTCCGCCGACATCGTCACCGACCCGGCGTCCTGCATCTTCGACGCGCCGCTGACCAAGGTGATCGGCAACCAGGTCAAGGTCGTCGGCTGGTACGACAACGAGTGGGGCTACTCGAACCGCCTGGTCGACCTGGTCAAGCTGGTGGGTAGCTCCCTGTGAGTGCGAGGAGTGAGCTTGCGAGCCCCAGTCGCGAGCGAGCGGAGCGAGCCCCGCAGTCGCGAGCTGAGGCAGGCCCAGTCACGAACGGAGGGCTAGCTCTGTGAGCATCCGCAACCTCGACGACCTGCTCGCCGAGGGGGTGTCGGGTCGGCGCGTGCTGGTGCGCGCCGACCTGAACGTCCCACTCGACAAGCAGACCGGTGAGATCACCGACGACGGCCGGATCCGGGCCGTCCTGCCGACGCTGAGCGTGCTGGTCCAAGCCGGCGCGAAGGTGGTCGTCTGCTCGCACCTGGGCCGCCCGAAGGGCGCGCCGGACCCGCAGTTCAGCCTCCGCCCGGTGGCCGGCCGGCTGGGCGAGCTGCTCGGTGCCCCGGTCCAGTTCGCCGAGGACACCGTCGGCGACTCGGCCCGTGCATGTGTGGCGGGCCTCGCCGACGGTCAGGTCGCCGTGCTCGAGAACCTCCGCTTCAACAAGGGTGAGACGAGCAAGGACGACGCCGAGCGGGGCGCCTTCGCCGACCAGCTCGCCGCCCTCGGCGAGGCGTACGTCGACGACGCCTTCGGCGCGGTGCACCGCAAGCACGCCAGCGTCTACGACGTGCCGGCCCGGCTGCCGCACTTCGCCGGCCGGCTGGTGCTGCGCGAGGTGGAGGTGCTCAGCAAGCTGACCGGCGACCCGGAGCGGCCGTACGTGGTGGTGCTGGGCGGCTCCAAGGTCTCCGACAAGCTGGCCGTGATCGAGGCGCTGCTGCCGAAGGTCGACCGGCTGCTCATCGGCGGCGGGATGTGCTTCACCTTCCTCAAGGCCCAGGGCCTGGAGGTGGGCAGCTCGCTGCTGGAGCAGGAGATGGTCGAGACCTGCCGCAACCTGATGGAACGCGAGCCTGGCAAGATCATGCTCCCGGTCGACGTGGTGGCCGCGGTCGCCTTCGCGCCGGACGCCGAGCACCACACGGTCCGGGTGGACGGCATCCCGAACAAGCGGGTCGGGCTCGACATCGGCCCGGAGACCGTGGCCGGCTTCGCCGCCGCCCTCAAGCAGGCGCGGACGGTGTTCTGGAACGGTCCGATGGGCGTGTTCGAGATGGCCGCCTTCGCGAACGGGACCCGCGGGGTCGCCGAGGCGATCGCGACGTCCGGTGCGTTCAGCGTCGTCGGCGGCGGCGACTCGGCGGCGGCGGTGCGGACGCTCGGGCTCGACGAGTCGGCGTTCGATCACATCTCCACCGGCGGCGGCGCCTCCCTGGAGTACCTGGAGGGCAAGACCCTCCCCGGCATCGCGGCCCTGGAGAAGTGATGGCAAGCCCCACCCGCCGGCCCCTGATGGCCGGCAACTGGAAGATGAACCTGAACCACCTCGAGGCCAACCTGCTGGTGCAGAAGCTGGCCGCGAGCCTCACCGAAAAGCAGCTCACCGAGGTCGAGACGGTGGTCCTGCCGCCCTTCACCGACCTGCGGACCGTGCAGACGGCGGTGGACGGCGACAAGCTGCTGATCGGCTACGGCGCGCAGGACCTGTCGCCGTACCAGTCGGGCGCGTACACCGGGGACATCGCCGGGTCGATGCTCGCCAAGCTGGGCTGCACCTACGTGGTGGTCGGCCACTCCGAGCGGCGGCAGTACCACAACGAGGACGACGCACTGGTCAACGACAAGGTGAACGCCGCGCTGGCCAACGGGCTCACCCCGATCCTCTGCATCGGCGAGGGGCTGGAGGTCCGGGAGCAGCTCCGGCACGTGCCGCACTGCTGCGACCAGCTCGACGGCGCGCTCCGCGGGCTCACCGCGGAGCAGGTGACCAAGGTCGTCGTGGCGTACGAGCCGGTCTGGGCGATCGGCACCGGCAAGACGGCGACCCCGGAGGACGCCCAGGAGGTCTGCGGCGAGGTGCGCAAGCGGCTCGGCGACACCTTCGACGAGGCCACCGCCCAGCAGGTCCGGATCCTCTACGGCGGCTCGGTCAAGGCGTCGAACATCGCCGCGATCATGGCCCAGCCGGACGTGGACGGGGCCCTGATCGGCGGTGCCAGCCTGGACGCCGAGGAATTCGCGCAGATCTGCCGGTTCCCGGAGCACATCGCTCGCTGATAGCTCGCTATCCTTGACGCTGCCCGTCCGCCGGTCGGTGCCACCGTGCCCGACAGGACGGGCAGTGATCGCAACGAGAGGACAAACCCCCGCCATGCCGATCTGGTTCGCCTACACGATGATCGTGTTGCTGGTCATCACGAGCGTCCTGCTCACGCTGCTGATCCTCCTGCACCGCGGCAAGGGCGGCGGGCTGTCGAGCATGTTCGGCGGCGGCGTCAGCTCCAGCCTGGCCGGCTCCTCGGTCGCCGAGAAGAACCTCGACCGCTACACCGTTCTGGTCGGGATCATCTGGTTTGCGTGCATCGTCGGGATCGGGCTCTGGCTCCGGCTCCAGCTGAGCAGCGGCGCCTGAGTCAGCGCGTCGAGCGTACAATCTGCGCGCGGTCCGTCACGGACCGCGCGCAGATTGTTTTCCCGCTGCACCGCGTCGCCCGCCGTCCACCCCGCGCGGCGGTCCCCTCCGACGACAGGAGCGAGCAGCCAATGCCCGGTGACAACGTCGTCCGCGGCACCCGGATCGGGTCCGCCCCCGAGCGCTTCGACCAGCGGTACGAGCCGGCCCCGCGCCGGCCGGTCACCTACTGGTGCGGCAACGCTCACGAGGTCCAGTTCCTCATCGCCGCCGACGCGGAGGCGCCGGAGGCGTGGGACTGCCCCCGGTGCGGCCAGCCGGCCGGCCCGGACCCGGGAAACCCGCCGGGCCGACCGCGTTCGGAGCCCTACAAGAGCCACCTGGCGTACGTGCAGGAGCGGCGTACCCCGGAACAGGGGGAAGCCCTCCTCGCCGAGGCCCTGGCCGCGCTACGCCGCCGCCGGGGCGCCTGACCGCGCCGGCTCGCCCTCCGCCCGCTGACGTCGGGATGGAAGTGGGCCATCTGCCCCAACCAGTCCTGCCGCTGGCAGGGCGACCGTGACCACGGCGCCTGGCGGCGAATCGCCGCCCGCGGACTCACCCATCAGGGCAAGACCGTCATCGACAAGACCAGCGGGCAGATGGTGATCCGGTCGGTGATGGACACGCTCGAAGCCGCAGCCGTCGTCACTCCCACCACCACAGGCAGTCGGAGGGACCGGTCGAAGACCAGCCCCACCCGGCCCCACGCTTCACGCCCCGCGCCCAGGCGACGCAGGGCACCCTCCCCCACCCGGCCCCACGGTCAGGCGGGCAAGCGTCCGGAGGGACACGCACCAACGGACCGGGGGCTGCCCCGCGCAGCCCACCGACACCAGGGCGTGAACACGATCAGCACACCCACCACCGCCGGCCACCGGCCACGAGGAGCCGCCTTGGGCGCGGGATTTCACCTGCACGCCCACGCGACCCCACCACGGTGGGAAACGATCCCGGAAACCCCATCCGACTCAGGATCGCTAAGCTGATCAGGGACGCTCAGCGGAGGCTGCGCAGCCGGGGCGGCACGTCGGCCGCCGCCGCCCGGTCGAGCAGCCAGAGGGTACGGGACACCCCGTGCACCCCGGCCGCGGGAAGCTGCACCGGCCCGGCCCCGGCGAGGGCCATGCCCACCGCCCGGGCCTTGTCCGCCCCGGCGGCCACCAGCCAGACCTCCTCGGCGGTGTTGATCGCCGGCAGGGTCAGCGTGACCCGCACCGGCGGGGGCTTCGGGCTGCCGCGTACGGCGCTGACCGGCCGGCTGTCGTGGTGCACCGGGTGCTCCGGAAAGACCGACGCCACGTGCCCGTCCTCGCCGACGCCGAGCATCAGCACGTCGAAGTGGGGGAGCGCGGCGGTGCCGGGCCGCGCCGCCCGGGCCAGCTCCTGCGCGTATCCGGCGGCGGCCGCCTCCGGGTCGTTGCCGGCCGGCCCGTCCGAGGCCGGCATCGGATGGATCCGCGCCGGGTTCAACGGCACCGCGTCCAGCAGCGCCGCCCGGGCCTGCGTCTCGTTGCGTTCCGGGTTGCCGGCCGGCAGGAACCGCTCGTCGCCCCACCAGACGTCGACCCGGGACCAGTCGACGGCGTCCCGGGCGGGTAGCTCCGCCACCGCCCGGTACACCGCCGCGGCGATCCGCCCGCCGGTCAGCACCACCGACGCCTGGCCCCGGTCCGCCTGCGCGTCGAGCAGCTTCACCACCAAGCGGGCCGCCACGGCCTGCGCCAGCAGGTCGGGGTCGGCGTGTACGGCGACACTCGCGTCACTCATCCAATCGTGCCTTCGTGCTCCGACCGCCCCACGGCGGTCACCGGTGCTGTCCGGCCGCCGGGCAGCCTGTGCCGCCCGGCGGTCCGCTCACTGGTTGGCGGTCGCGCCGGCGTGCGCGCTGATCCCGGCCTCGGCCCGCTGGGCGGTCGCCGGGTCCTTCCACACGTGTACCCGCTGGGTGGGGCGTTCCTCCAGCCCGGAGAGGCCGGCGGTCGCGCCGAGCGCCTCCGCGTACACCTGGTCTGCGTCGAGGCGGCGCAGCTCCTCGGCCAGCTCGTCGCCGAGCGGGCGGCGGACCAGCGGCAGTGTCCGGTCCTGCTGGCCGGTACGCCGGAAGGTCGCCACGTTGTCGTCCCGGGTCAGGGTCAGCTGGTCGCCGTTGGCGCAGCGCAGCTGCACCTCGCGCATCCGCGGAAACTCGTCGGTGCGTACCCAGGTCGGGTCGATGTCGAGCCGCGACGCGAGCCAGCCGCGCATCAGCGCCGCCGTGGGATCGGACCCGGGCGCCACCACGCTCGCCTCGGTGACCTTGGCCTGGGCGGTGTCGAACGCCCCGGCCACGAGGGTGCGCCACGGGGTGATCCGGGTCCAGGCCAGGTCGGTGTCGCCGGGGGCGTAGTCCGCGGCCCGCTGCCGCAGCGCCGCGACCGGGTCGGCGGCCTGCGCCGAGTCGGTGATCCGCCGGTCGGCCACCACGCCGAGGAAGTCGGTCGCGATCTCCTCCGGCGGCTCGCCGTGCCACCAGGTCACCACCGGCACGTCCGGCACCAGCAGCGGCAGCACCACCGACTCGGCGTGCAGGGCGAGCCGGCCGTACATCCGCGTGACCACCGCCTCGCACGGGCCGAGCCGGCCGCCGACGACGATCTCCGCGTCCAGGCGGTTGCGGTCCCGCTCGACGTCGGAGCGGACCACCACGAGCAGCCGGCACGGGTGGGCGGCGGCCGCTATGGTCGCCGCGGCCTCCGCCTCCCGGACCCGCTTCTCGTCCACCACCACGATCAGGCTGAGCGCCATGCCGCTGGCCACCCCGCCCGCGCTGCGCCGCTCGGCGGCGAGCGCCTTGACCACCTCGTTACCGGTGGTGTCCCACAGGCCGATCAACGGAACCTCCCGGTGTGCTCGGTCATGCCCGCCGCCAGGAGCGGCCGTCGCGGGCCAGCATCTCGTCCGCCGCCCGGGGCCCCCACTCGCCGGCCCGGTACGACTCCGGCTTGGTGCCCGCCCAGGCGTGCTCCAACGGGTCGATCACCTGCCAGCTCTGCTCCACCTCGGCGGCGTCCGGGAACAGCGTCCGGTCACCGATCAGCACGTCCAGCACCAGCCGCTCGTACGCCTCGGGGCTGGACTCGGTGAACGCCTCGCCATACTGGAAGTCCATCGCGATGTCCCGGACCTCCATCGCGGTGCCCGGCACCTTGGAGCCGAACTTCAGCACCACACCCTCGTCCGGTTGCACCCGGATGACGAGCTGGTTGTTGCCGAGCGACTCCACGTCGGCCGGGTTGAACGGCAGGTGCGGCGCCTCTTTGAAGATGATCGCCACCTCGGTGACCCGCCGGGGCAGCCGCTTGCCGGCCCGGATGTAGAAAGGCACCCCGGCCCAGCGCCGGTTCTGGATGCCCAGCTTCACCGCCACGTACGTCTCCGTGGTGGAGTCCGGCGGGACGCCCTTCTCCTCCAGGTAGCCGACCGCGCGTTCGCCGCCGACCCAGCCGGGCAGGTACTGGCCCCGGACGGTGTCCCGGGCCGCGTCCTTCGGCACCGTGATGGCCTTGAGCACCTTCAGCTTCTCGGTCCGGATCTCGTCGGCGTCGAAGCTGGTCGGCTCCTCCATGGCCACCAGGGCGAGGAGCTGGAGCAGGTGGTTCTGCAGCACGTCCCGGGCCGCCCCGGCCGAGTCGTAGAACCCGGCCCGGGAGCCGATGCCGACGTCCTCGGCCATGGTGATCTGCACCGAGTCGACGTACTTGCCGTTCCACAGCGGCTCGAAGAGGTTGTTGGCGAACCGCAGGGCGAGGATGTTCTGGACGGTCTCCTTGCCCAGGTAATGGTCGATCCGGAAGACGTCCTGGCGGGTGAAGACGTCGTCGACCAGATCGTTGAGCGCCTTCGCCGAGGGCAGGTCGTTGCCGAACGGCTTCTCCACCACCACCCGGCGCCAGCCACCCGACTTGGCATTGTCCGCCATGCCGGTACGGGCGAGCTGCTTGAGCACCACGGGGAAGGCTGCCGGGGGGATGGAGAAGTAGAAGGCGGCGTTGCCGTCGATGCCGTGCGAGCCGCGCAGTTCGTCCAGGGTGGTGGCGAGCTGGTCGAACGCGGCGTCGTCGTCGAACGAGCCGCCGACGAACTTGATGTTGCCGGCCAGCCGCGCCCACACCTCCTCCCGCCACGGGGTGCGGGCGCCCTTCTTCGCCGCCTCGTAGGCCAGCGACTCGAAGTCGCCGTCGCCCCAGTCACGTCGGGCGAAGCCCAGGACCACGAAACCGGGCGGCAGCAGCCCCCGGTTGGCCAGGTCGTAGACCGCCGGCAACAGCTTCTTGCGGGCCAGGTCACCGGTGACCCCGAAGATCACCAGAGCACACGGCTCCGGGATCCGCGGCAGCCGCCGGTCCTGCGGGTCGCGCAGCGGGTTCATGCCGTCTCCTCGCTCCGCTGTTGTCACGTCAATCATCGTCACGTCCCTGTCCGTCCGGCCGCATCCAGTAGCTGGGCGACGCCCGCCGCCCGCTCGGTCAGGTGCAGTCGCAGCACCGGCCGACCCCGGCCGGCCAGGGCCTGCCGGTCACCGGCGGCCTGGGCCGCCTGCAGCGTCCCGAAGGTGTACGGGCGGCCGGGCACCGGCAGATCGTCGTTGACCGCGCCGGTCACCTGAAGGTAGCTCCCGACCGGCCGGCCGCCCTTGTGGTACTGGCCCGTGGAGTGCAGGTAGCGCGGACCCCACCCGAAGGTCACCGGGCGGCGGGTCGCCCGCGCCAGCACGGGGCGTAGCCCGGCCACCGCCGCGTCCCCACGGCGGTCCAGGTACGCCGTCACTGCCAGGAACCCGTCGTCGCCCAACCCGTCGAGGAGCCGGCGCAGCATCCCGGCCAGGTCGGCCGGCGCGCCGGGCGGGGCGTACACCTCGATGGCCCCCTCGGTGAACGATGGCGTCTCCGCCGGCGGCCCGGCGGCGAGGATGCGCTCGGTGTTCTGCTTGCTCTCGGCGACGTCGGGCTGGTCGAACGGATCGACCCCGAGCACCGCCCCGGCGATCGCGGTGGCGTACTCCCAGGTCAGGAAGTGGGCGCCGAGGGGCCCGTTGACCGCCACGTCCGCGCTGCCGGCACCGGGCGCCACCCCCGGGCCGAGCGCGCCGCCGTAGCTGACGGTGAGCACGTCCGGGCCGGCGGCGCCGGGAGCGTCCGGGGATTCCACCACCACCGGCAGCAGGCCCACGCCGGCCTTGCCGGTCGACTCGGCGAGCAGCTGCTCGGCCCAGTCGCCCAGCCCGTCGACGCCGGTGCCGTCGGAGGTCAGGGCGACCACGTCCCGACCGGTGGTGGCCGCCGAGCCGAGGGCCGCGCCGAGCGCCAGGCCGGGGTTGTCCCGGTCCCGGCCCAGCGACTCGGCGAGCGCGTCGGCGTCGTCGAGCAGGTCGGTCACCGGTACCCCGGCCAGCGCCGCGGGGACCAGCCCGAACGCGGTGAGCGCCGAGTACCGGCCGCCCACCTCGGGGTCGGCGGGGATGGTGACCAGCCCCGCCTCCGCAGCGGTCGCCGCCAGCGGCGAGCCCGGGTCGGTGACCACCACGAAGTGCCGGGCCGCCTCTGCCTCGGTCATCCCGGCGTCCAGGAACGCCTGCCAGTACGCCCGCCGGTGGCTGTCGGTCTCCACGGTCGTGCCGGACTTGCTGGAGATCACCACCACGGTCCGCTCCAGCCGGTCGGCCAGGGCCGCCCGGACCTGCCCGGGATCGGTGGTGTCCAGCACGGTCAGCGGGCGGCCGAGGGTGCGGGCGATCACCTCGGGCGCGAGCGATGAGCCGCCCATCCCGGCGAGCACCACGTGGTCGAGGTCGGCCAGTTCGTCCGTCAACTCGGCGAGCTGAGGGAGGAGCTCCCGGCTGCGGTGGTGGGTGTCCACCCAGCCGAGCCGTACCCGCGCCGTCGCCTCCGCGTCGGAGCCCCACAGGGTCGGATCCTTGGCGGCGAGCCGGGCGGGGACGTCCCGGGCGACCAGGTCCGCGCGCACCGACGCCGGCGCGGACCGGTCGACCGCGTCCGCGCCGTGCACGGCCAGCCCGGCGGCGATGTCCGCCGGGCCGGCCAGCAGGTCGCTCACGGGGTCACCTCTGTTCGCGACTGCGGGGCTCGCAAAACCGGCTCACTCCTCGCGCTCACGGGGCCACCTCTGGGGTGACGACGGCGTGGTGTGTCCCGGGGCGTCGCCCCGGGACACGCCGCACGCCGTTCGTCACGCGTTGCCCCCGGCCCGCTCGGCGGCCGTCGCGCTGCCCTTGGCCGCCTTGCCCGGCCGCCCGGTGCCCTTGGCCGCCTCGGCGAGCGACTTCTTCACCCCGTCGAGCAGTTCCAGCCAGCTCGCCTCGAACTTCTCCACGCCCTCGCGCTCGAGGACGGCGACCACGTCGGCCAGGTCCACGCCGACCGCCTGCAGGTCGCTGAAGACCTTGCGGGCGTCGTCGTAGCAGCCGGTGACGGTGTCGCCCCGGACGTCGCCATGGTCGGCGAAGGCGTGGATGGTCGGCTCCGGCATGGTGTTCACCGTGCCGGGGGCGATCAGCTCCTCGACGTACATGACGTCCCGGTAGTCCGGGTTCTTCGTCGAGGTGGAGGCCCAGAGCGGGCGCTGCGGGTGCGCCCCGGCGTCGGCGAGGGCCTGCCACCGGTCGGAGGAGAACACCTCGCCGTACCGCTCGTAGGCGAGCCGGGCGTTGGCGATCGCGGCCTTGCCGCGCAGCGCCTTGGCCTGGTCGGAGCCGATCTTCTCCAGCCGCTTGTCCACCTCGCTGTCGACCCGGGAGACGAAGAACGACGCGACCGAGCCGATCTTGGACAGGTCGTGCCCGTTCGCCTTCGCCTGCTCCAGGCCGGCCAGGAAGGCCTCCATCACCTGCGAGTACCGGTCCAGGCCGAAGATCAGCGTGACGTTGACGCTGATCCCCTGGGCCAGGGTGGCGGTGATCGCCGGCAGGCCCGCCTCGGTGGCCGGGATCTTGATGAAGAGGTTGGGCCGGTCGATCAGCCACCACAGCGCCCCGGCCTCGGCGACGGTCCGCTCCGTCTCGTGGGCCAGCCGCGGGTCCACCTCGATCGAGACCCGGCCGTCGACCCCCGCGCTGGCGTCGTACGCGGGGCGCATCACGTCGCAGGCCCACCGCACGTCGTACGTGGTGAGCATGCGGACCGACTCTTCGACGTCCACCCCACGGATGGCGAGGTCCTTCAGCTGCCAGTTGTACTCGTCCGCGTCGCTCAGCGCCTTCGCGAAGATGGTCGGGTTCGATGTCACCCCGACCAGGTGCTTCTCGCGGCGGAGCTGGTCCAGCCCGCCGGAGCTCAGTCGTACCCGGGAAAGGTCGTCGAGCCAGATCGCCACACCCATGGCGCTCAGCTCGCCCAGCCGGTCCGTCATGCCGTCCACGCTCCCCTCAGTTGCCGGTTGGGTTACCGGTGATGTCGCCCACCCGGGTCAGTGCCGCGTGCGCGGCGGCCACGATCCGGTCGGGGGTGAACCCGAACTGCTCGAAGAGCACCGTGTGCGGGGCACTCGCCCCGTAGTGCTCCAGGCTCACGCTCTCGCCGCAATCGCCGACGATCCCCCGCCAGGACATGGCGATACCCGCCTCCACGCTCACCCGTGCCTTTACCCCGCGTGGCAGGACCGACTCCCGGTAGGCCTCGTCCTGCGCGAAGAACCACTCCTGGCAGGGCATGGAGACGACCCGGGTGGGGGTGCCGTCCGCTTCCAGTCGCTCCCGGGCGGTCAGGCAGAGCTGCACCTCGGAGCCGGTGCCGACGAGGATCACCTGCGGCTTGCCGGTCGAGGCGTCGGCCAGCACGTAGCCGCCCTTGGTCACGCCCTCGGCGCCGGCCACGTCGGTGCGGTCCAGGGTCGGCAGCGGCTGGCGGCTGAGCGCCAGGGCGGTCGGGCGGTCGCCGTGCTCCAGCGCCTGCCGCCACGCCCACGCGGTCTCGTTGGCGTCCGCCGGGCGGACCACGTCCAGGCCGGGGATGGCGCGCAGCGCGGTCAGGTGCTCCACCGGCTGGTGGGTCGGGCCGTCCTCGCCGAGGCCGATCGAGTCGTGCGTCCAGACGTAGACCACCGGCAGCTTCATCAGCGCGGCGAGCCGCACCGAGGGGCGCATGTAGTCGCTGAACACCAGGAACGTGCCGCCGTACGGGCGGGTGCCGCCGTGCAGGGCGATGCCGTTGAGGATCGCGCCCATGGCGTGCTCGCGGATGCCGAAGTGCAGGGTCCGGCCGTACTCGTGGCCCGGGAAGTCCTTCGTCGCGTGCACCGCGGGGATGAAGGACGGCTCGCCCTTCATGGTGGTGTTGTTGCTCTCCGCCAGGTCGGCCGAGCCGCCCCAGAGCTCGGGCAGCACCGGGGCGAGGGCCTCCAGGACCTTGCCGGAGGCGGCCCGGGTGGCGATGCCCTTGGCGTCGGCCGGGAAGGTCGGCAGCGCGTCGGCCCAGCCCTCGGGGAGCTTGCGGGCGGCCAGCCGGTCCCAGAGCGCCCGGCGCTCCGGGTTGGCCTTCGCCCAGCCGTCGAACGCGGTGGTCCACGCGGCCTGGGCCGCGGCGCCCCGCGCCATCACCTGGCGGGCGTGGTCCAGCACCTCCTCGTCGACCTGGAAGGTCCGCTGCGGGTCGAAGCCGAGGATCTCCTTGGTGGCCTTCACCTCGTCGGCGCCGAGCGCCGAACCGTGGATCTTGCCGGTGTTCTTCTTGTTGGGTGCGGGCCAGCCGATGATGGTGCGCAGCGCGATGAAGGAGGGGCGGGCGGTCTCCGCCTTGGCGGCCAGCAGCGCCCGGTGGAGCGCCTCGACGTCCTCGTGGTAGTCGCCCTGGTCGGCGTCGCCGCGGCGCCAGTCCACCGTCTGCACGTGCCAGCCGTACGCCGCGTAGCGGGCCGCGACGTCCTCGCTCTTGGCGATGCGGGTGTCGTCCTCGATCGAGATCTCGTTGTCGTCGTAGATCACGCTGAGGTTGCCGAGCTGCTGGTGGCCGGCGAGGGCGCTGGCCTCGTGGCTGATGCCCTCCTCGATGTCACCGTCCGAGGCGATGCACCAGATGTCGTGGTCGAAGGGGGAGTCGCCGGCCTCCGACTCCGGGTCGAACAGGCCGCGCTCCCGCCGCGCCGCCATGGCCATGCCGACGGCGTTGCCGAGGCCCTGGCCGAGCGGGCCGGTGGTGGTCTCCACGCCGGGGGTGTGCCCGTGCTCGGGGTGACCCGGGGTGAGCGAGCCCCACTGGCGCAGCGCCTTGAGGTCGTCCAGGGACAGCGGGTAGCCGGAGAGGAAGAGCTGGATGTAGAGGGTCAGGCTGGAGTGCCCGGCGGAGAGGACGAACCGGTCCCGGCCGGGCCAGTTCGGGTCGGCCGGGTTGTGCCGCATGACCCGGTTGAAGAGCAGGTACGCAGCCGGGGCGAGGCTCATCGCCGTGCCCGGGTGGCCGTTGCCGGATTTCTCCACGGCGTCCATGGCCAGCACGCGGACCGTGTCGACGGCCCTGCGGTCGAGGTCGGACCAGTTGAGAGCGGGAAGCTCGGGTCGGTTGGCAGCCACGTTGGTTGTGCTCCTCGGCAGATGGGCGGAACCCTCAGTGATGACCCTATCGAGCGGTCCTAAACGTACGCCCGGGGATCTCCGCATGCTCTTCTGTACGGTCCGACCGGATCGGTCGTGCACCGCTGACTGTGACGGCCCGCACCGTTGTTGGGTCTCCGGGGCAGCCAAAACGACGACGCGTAGTCTGTGGGTCGGTGTGTGGACCCCGACGGGTCCGGACCGACCCCGACCTCCCCCGCCAAGCCGGAAGGTGGCAATCCGTGAGCATGATCACCGAGCGCCCCGTCAGCAAATCTGCCGGGCAGCCGCCGGTGGGCGCGGTGGCGGAGGCCTCGGCGGGCGCTCGGCGGGACGTGCGGGCCGTGGTGGCCGCGTACGTGGCCCTGACGAAGCCGCGGATCGTCGAACTGCTGCTGGTCACCACCGTGCCGGCGATGATGCTCGCCGACGGGGGCCTGCCCTCGCTCTGGCTGATGGCCGTGGTCCTGGTCGGCGGCTCGCTCGCCGCCGGCGCGGCCAGCGTGCTCAACTGCTACATCGACCGGGACATCGACCAGTTGATGCGGCGCACCAAGCGCCGGCCGTTGCCCGCGCACACCGTGTCGCCGCGCAGCGCGTTGATCTTCGGTCTGGTGCTCGCCGTGATCTCGGTCGCGCTGATGGCCGTGTTCACCAACTGGCTGGCGGCCGGGCTCACCCTGGCCGCGATCGCCTACTACGACCTGGTCTACACGCTCTGGCTCAAGCGGACCACGGCGACCAACACCTTCTGGGGTGGTGCCTGCGGCGCCGCGCCGGTGCTGATCGGCTGGGCCGCGGTCACCGGGTCGTTGGCTCCCGCTGCGTGGGGCCTGTTCGCGGTGGTCTTCTTCTGGCAGATGCCGCACTTCTACGCGCTGGCGATCAAGTACAAGGCCGACTACGCGCGGGCCGGCATCCCGATGCTGCCCGTGGTGGCCTCGGTCCGTCGGGTGAACGCCGAGATCCTGATCTTCTCCTGGCTGACCCTGCTCTCCTCGCTGGCCGTCTGGCCGCTCGGGATGAGCCCGATCTACGGGGTGACGGCACTGGTCGTCGGCGGTGTCTTCGTGGTCGAGGCGCACAAGCTCTGCCGCCGCGCGGCGCGGGGCGAGGCGGTCAAGCCGATGCGGCTGTTCCACTGGTCCACCACCTACCTGACCATCCTCTTCGCGGCCGTCGCGCTCGACGCCCTGCTGTGATCCGGCCGTCCCGGCGGGGACGCGGATCCCCCGGGTCGAGGATTTTTCCAGAATTTTTTTTCGGGGTTCGCCGGGCGGGTTCAACCGGGACAGACCCGGCCGATTCGGCCTGCCCGCTTCGCCCTTCCTTATCCGACATGTCCGGGCGAAAAACCTGTGGTCTTCCTTAAACCCGTAGGTAATTGGCATCACAATTGGTTCATCGTTCTCGCACATGTGGGTGGAAGTCTGCTTAGGCTTCGCGTCATGGCAGATGGTTCCGATACGACGCTGACGGCTGAACAGACCGCCGAGCAGGCCCCAAACGGCCTGGTCGCGGGCATCAAGTCGTTCGCCGTCGGGCACGGCGGGGCGAAGGCGGTCATCGAGTACGTCGGCAAGCGCGGCGCGCGGATCGTCCTCGTGGGTGAGGACGGTGCGTGGGCCGACCAGTTCGCCGACGACACCGACGTCGCGCGGCAGGCCTGCGCCAAGGCCGGGGTCGCCGTCGAGAACGCCTGGGAGCGTGAACTGATGGACCAGATGCGTCCGAGCAACGACCTCTGGCGGTCGATGGCCCGGCGCACGATGGCCCGTTGATCGACAGATGACCCACCACCAGTCGACCCGGGGGGAACCCCGGGTCGCTCTCGTCACCTGTACCGCGCTGGCCGACCTCGACCCGGACGACCGGCTCGTGCTCGCCCCGCTGGCCGCCCACGGCATCACCGCCGAGGTGGTGGTCTGGGACGACCCGACCGCCGACTGGTCGGCGTACGACCTGGTCGTGCTCCGCTCGCCGTGGGACTACGCGCTGCGCCGCGACGAGTTCGTCGCCTGGGCGCAGACCGTCCCGCGCCTCGTCAACCCGGCCGACGTGGTCGCCTGGAACACCGACAAGCGCTACCTGGCCGAGCTGTCCGCCGCCGGCGTGCCGACCGTCCCGACCACCTGGGTGGAGCCGGGGCGGGACTGGACGCCGCCCGCCGACACCGGCGAGTACGTGATCAAGCCGGCGGTCAGCGCCGGCAGCCAGGACACCGGCCGGTACGACCTGGCCAACCCGGCGCACCGGGAACTGGCCGAGGCGCACGTGCGGCGGCTCTCCGACGCCGGCCGGGTCGCCATGATCCAGCCGTACCTGGACGCGGTGGACACCGCCGGGGAGACCGCGCTGCTCTTCCTGGCCGGGCCCGGCGGCCTGGCGTTCAGCCACGCGATCCGCAAGGGTCCCATGCTGGTCGGTCCGGACCTGGGCGTCGCGGAACTCTACAAGCGCGAGGAGATCACGCCCCGGTCGACCACGCCCGAGCAACTCGCCGTGGCGGAGAAGACCCTGGCCGTGCTGCCCGGCGGCCCCGGGCGGCTGCTCTACGCCCGGGCGGACCTCATCCCGGGCCCGGACGGGTCGCCCGTCCTGGTCGAGTTGGAGCTCACCGAGCCCAGCCTGTTCATCGGGTACGCCGACGGCGCCCCCGACCGCCTCGCCGAGGCGATCGCCACCCACCTGAGCTGACCGTCTTCGGGTGCGTTTGTCGTCGCCGCGGCGACGACAAACGCACCCGTTCCTTTTGTCGCCCCGCCCGCTTACCGGCCCCGCCTGCCCCGCCCCGCTCGGCGCGGCCGAGATCCGCACAACGTCAGGGAAGTAGGGGCCACCACGCGCGCAGAGGCCACTACATCAGGGAAAATTGCGCGGAACTTGACCGCGGGGAGCGCGGCCGCCAGGAAGGTGGGCGGGTCAGGCGGCGGCGGTGGCGGGCTCGGGGGCCCGGGTGGGCTGCGGTGCCGGGGCGACCGGGCGGCGCTCCCGGGTCGACCAGAGCACGGCCAGGGTGGCCAGCAGCACCAGGCAGGAACCGAGCATGTGCGCGGCGACCAGCACCGCCGGCAGGTGGGTGAAGTACTGCACGAAGCCGATCAGGCCCTGACCCAGTTCGACGGCGACCAGCACCACGGCGGCCCGGGTGGCCCGCTCGGCCCCCACCGCGCGGAACGCGAAGACCAGCGCGACCGAGAGGCCGATCAGCAGGAAGACCCCGTCGGCGTGCACCTGCGAGATCGACTCCGGGTCGAGCCCGTTGCGCGCCGCGCCCTGGTCGCCGGCGTGCGGGCCACTGCCGGTCACCCAGGTGCCGATCACCAGCACCGCCGCGCTCACCAGCGTGGTGAGCGCGGCGAGGGTGCGCAGCGGCGCCGGCACGGTGGGGGTCGCCGGGACGTCCGGCTCGCCGGTCCGCCGCCAGAGGGCGTACGCGGCGGCGATCACCACCATCGAGGCGAGGAAGTGCAGCCCGACCACCCACGGGTTGAGGTTGGTCAGCACGGTGAACCCGCCGATCACCGCTTGGGCGGGGATGCCGAACAGCACGCCGACCGCGAGCGGCAGCAGCCCGCGCCGGCGGGGCCGCTGGGCCAGCACGGCGAGCACCACGGCGAGCGCGATGACGCCCACCGCGAAGGTGAGCAGCCGGTTGCCGAACTCGATCACCCCGTGCACGCCCATCTCGGGCGTGGTGGTGTACGACTCGTCGGTGCACCGGGGCCAGGTGGGGCAGCCGAGACCGGAGGCGGTGAGCCGGACCGCCCCGCCGGTGACCACGATCGCCACGTTCGCGATGATCGAGGCGTACGCGAGGCGGCGCAGCAGCGCGGGGGAGACCGGGAACCGGACGGAAGGCTTCACGGAGCGAATCCTACGCATCGTAGTGGTCCCCGATCGGGTGACTCCGGTACCCCGGTGTCGGGAATCACCGGGGTACCGGTTTGCAGGCCCCCCGGGAATTACGTAACGTTGCCGTTGTGAAAAACGCGGCGGCGCTCTCCGGGCAACCGCCGGCGACCGGGCAGGTCGCCGGCGACGGCCCCAGGTCGCGCCACGGCGTCAGGCGTGCCGAGGTGGAGTCGTCGCAGGCCGCGTCCGCCGATCTTTCCACCCGCGACCGGGTCACCCAGCTGCTGCTGGAGCGGGGCGCGACCACCGCCGCCCAGCTCGGCTCGGCGCTCGGGTTGAGCCCGGCGGCGATCCGCCGGCACCTGGACGCGATGCTCGCCGACGGCGACGTGGTCGCCCGGGAGCAGGTCGTCCGGGGCAGCCGGGGGCGGGGCCGCCCGGCCAAGGTCTTCGCGCTGACCGAGTCGGCCCGGGTGCGTTGCGGCACCCACCACTACGACAACATGGCCACCGCCGCGCTGCGCTGGATCGCCCGCACCGGCGGCCCGGAGGCGGTCGAGGCGTTCGCCGCCGAGCAGGTCTCCGCGCTGGAGGCCCGCTGCCGGGCCGCCATGGAGGACGCCGGCGACGGCCCGCTCGCGCGGGCGGAGGCGCTCGCGGGGGCGCTCACCGCCGAGGGCTACGCTGCCAACGCATCCACGATCGCCTCCGGCGGCCAGCTCTGCCAGCACCACTGCCCGGTGGCGCACGTGGCCGCCGAGTTTCCGCAGCTGTGCGAGGCCGAGACGGCGGTGATCTCCCGTCTGGTCGGCACCCACGTGCAGCGCCTGGCCACCATCGCACACGGCGACGGGGTGTGCACCACGCACATCCCGGCCCAGCCGCGTAAGTCCGGTAACACCGTCACCACTGTGAGGACAGATAGATGACCGAGCAGATCGTCCAGCCCCTGACCCAGGAGGAGCAGCTCGCCGCCCTCGGTCGCTACGAGTACGGCTGGGCCGACCCCGACGTCGCCGGGGCGTCCGCCCAGCGCGGCCTGAACGAGGCGGTGGTGCGGGACATCTCGGCCAAGAAGAACGAGCCGGCCTGGATGCTCGACCTACGCCTGAAGGGCCTGCGGCTGTTCGAGCGCAAGCCGATGCCGGCCTGGGGCGCCGACCTCACCGGGATCGACTTCAACAACATCAAGTACTTCGTCCGGTCCACGGAGAAGCAGGCCGCCTCCTGGGAGGACCTGCCCGAGGACATCAAGAACACCTACGACAAGCTGGGCATCCCCGAGGCGGAGAAGCAGCGGCTGATCGCCGGTGTCGCGGCGCAGTACGAGTCCGAGGTCGTCTACCACAAGATCCGTGAGGACCTCGAGGAGCAGGGTGTCCTCTTCCTCGACACCGACACCGCACTGCGCGAGCACGAGGACCTGTTCAAGGAGTACTTCGGCACGGTCATCCCGGTCGGCGACAACAAGTTCGCCGCGCTGAACACCTCCGTCTGGTCCGGTGGCTCGTTCATCTACGTGCCGAAGGGCGTGCACGTGGAGATCCCGCTGCAGGCCTACTTCCGGATCAACACGGAGAACATGGGCCAGTTCGAGCGGACGCTGATCATCGTCGACGAGGGTGCGTACGTGCACTACGTCGAGGGCTGCACCGCGCCCATCTACTCCTCGGACTCGCTGCACAGCGCCGTGGTCGAGATCATCGTCAAGAAGAACGCGCGCTGCCGCTACACGACCATCCAGAACTGGTCGAACAACGTCTACAACCTGGTCACCAAGCGCGCCGTCTGCCACGAGGGCGCGACCATGGAGTGGATCGACGGCAACATCGGTTCCAAGGTCACCATGAAGTACCCGGCGGTCTACATGACCGGCGAGCACGCCAAGGGCGAGGTGCTCTCGGTGGCCATGGCCGGCGAGGGCCAGCACCAGGACGCCGGCGCCAAGATGGTGCACGCCGCGCCGCACACCTCCTCGACCATCGTGTCGAAGTCGATCGCCCGGGGCGGCGGCCGCACCTCGTACCGCGGCCTGGTGCAGGTGCTGGAGGGTTCGCACAGCAGCCGCAGCACGGTCAAGTGCGACGCGCTGCTGGTCGACACCATCTCCCGTTCGGACACCTACCCCTACGTCGACATCCGTGAGGACGACGTGTCGATGGGCCACGAGGCGACCGTCTCCAAGGTCAGCGAGGACCAGCTCTTCTACCTGATGAGCCGGGGCCTGAGCGAGGACGAGGCGATGGCGATGATCGTGCGCGGCTTCATCGAGCCGATCGCCAAGGAACTGCCGATGGAGTACGCCCTGGAGCTCAACCGCCTGATCGAGCTCCAGATGGAGGGCGCGGTCGGCTGATCCCGGCCACCCCGACGACTGCTCCGGGTCGCGGCGCGGCGGAAGACGCGCCGGGCCGGAGTGGTCGCCCGGCGGGCCGGTCACACCGGCCCGCCGGACCCAGCACGAAACACCGCCGTCGCAGAACAGCAAGGAAGAGATGACTACCCAGGCTTCCGCGCCGCCCGCCACCAAGTCGCAGGCGCTCCGCTCGTACGACGTCGCCGACTTCCCGACCCTGACGGGCCTGGAGGAGGAGTGGCGTTTCACCCCGCTCAAGCGCCTGCGCGGCCTGGTCGGGGCGCAGGCCGCGACCGGCACGGTCCGCCACGAGTACGCCGACCTGCCCGAGGGCGTCACCGTCAGCCGGATCGGCAAGGACGACCCGCGGGTGGGCAGCGTGCTCACCCCGTTCGACCGGGTCAGCGCGCTGGCGTACGGCGGGGTCGAGCAGGCGCTGCTGGTGCAGGTCGCCCGGGACGCGGTGGTGACCGCGCCGGCGCGCCTGCGGGTGGTCGGCGAGGGCGCCGACAAGCTCGCCTTCGGCCACACCTTCGTCGAGGTGGGCCGGTTCGCCGAGGTGACCCTGGTGCTGGAGCACGCCGGTTCCGCCACCCTCGCCGACAACGTCGAGGTGGCGGTGGCCGACGGCGCGAAGCTGACCCTGGTCACCGTCGCCGACTGGGCCGACGACGCCGTCCAGGCGCAGCACCTCAAGGTGCGGCTGGGTCGCGACGCCAAGGTGATCCATGTGCAGGTCAGCCTCGGCGGTGACCTGGTCCGGCAGTACACCTCGGTGGAGTACGGCGACCGGGGCGGCGAGGCCGAGCTGTACGGCGTCTACTTCGCCGACTCCGGCCAGCACCTGGAGCACCGGCAGCTGGTCGACCACACGGTGCCGGACTGCCGCAGCTACGTCGGCTACCGGGGCGCCCTGCAGGGCGACAGCGCGCACACGGTCTGGGTCGGTGACGTGCTGATCCGGGCCGAGGCGACCGGCACCGACACGTACGAGATCAACCGGAACCTGCTGCTCACCGACGGCGCCCGGGCGGACTCCGTACCCAACCTGGAGATCGAGACCGGCGAGATCGCCGGCGCCGGCCACGCCAGCGCGACCGGCCGCTTCGACGACGAGCAGCTCTTCTACCTGATGGCCCGCGGCATCCCGGAGGCGGAGGCCCGCCGCCTGGTGGTCCGCGGCTTCTTCGCCGAGCTGATCAACAAGATCCCGGTCGAGGAGCTGCGCGAGCGGCTCGGCGACGCGATCGAGGCCCGTCTGACCAAGGCCGGCGCCTGATGATCAGGATCTGCGCGACCGAGGACGTGCCGAAGGGCACCGCGATCAGCGCCGACGTCGACGGCACCCAGATCGCGATCGTGCACGGCGAGGACGACAACTTCTACGCCGTGTACGACGAGTGCTCGCACGCCGCGGTGGCCCTATCCGAGGGCGAGATCGAGGGGTGCACGCTGGAATGCTGGCTGCACGGATCCCGTTTCGACCTGCGTACCGGTGAGCCCACCGGGCTGCCCGCGACCGAACCCGTTCCCGTCTATCCCGTCGAAGTCCGCGACGGCGACATCTACGTCAGCCTGACGCCGAGCAATGGAGTGACCCGATAATGAGCACCCTGGAGATCCGCGACCTGAAGGTGTCGGTCAAGCTGCCCGAGGGTGAGCTCAAGCCGATCCTGCACGGGGTCGACCTGGCTGTGAGGTCGGGCGAGACCCACGCGATCATGGGCCCGAACGGCTCCGGCAAGTCGACCCTGGCGTACTCGATCGCCGGCCACCCCAAGTACGAGATCACCGGCGGTTCGGTGACCCTCGACGGCGAGGACGTGCTGGCCATGTCCGTCGACGAGCGGGCCCGTGCCGGCCTCTTCCTGGCCATGCAGTACCCGGTCGAGGTTCCCGGCGTCTCTGTCGCCAACTTCCTGCGTACCGCCAAGACCGCGATCGACGGCGAGGCGCCGAAGCTGCGCACCTGGGCCGGCGAGCTGCGCGGCGCCATGGAGAAGCTGCAGATGGACCCGGCGTTCGCCCAGCGCAACGTCAACGAGGGCTTCTCCGGCGGCGAGAAGAAGCGGCACGAGATCGTGCAGCTGGAGCTGCTTAAGCCGAAGATGGCGATCCTCGACGAGACCGACTCCGGCCTCGACGTGGACGCGCTGCGCGTGGTTAGCGAGGGCGTGAACCGGGTCCGCGACACCGGCGACACCGGCCTGCTGCTGATCACCCACTACACCCGGATCCTGCGCTACATCAAGCCCGACTTCGTGCACGTCTTCGTGGCCGGCCGGATCGTCGAGCAGGGCGGCCCGGAGCTGGCCGACAAGCTCGAGGAAGAGGGCTACGAGCGGTACGTCGCCGGGGCCGGTTCGGCGCGGGCCTGAGAGCCGGAAGGACCGCGGATATGACCACCATCGCCATCCCGCCGGGAATGCCGCAGTACGACGACGTGCCACGTTACGACGTGGACGCGGTGCGCGCCGACTTCCCGATCCTGGACCGGGAGATCAACGGGCACCGGCTGGTCTATCTCGACAGCGCCAACACCTCCCACAAGCCGCGGCAGGTGCTCGACGTGCTCGCCGAGCACTACGCGCGGCACAACGCCAACGTGTCGCGCTCGGTGCACACCCTGGGCACCGAGGCGACCGAGGCGTACGAGGGGGCCCGCGCGAAGATCGCCGCGTTCATCAACGCGCCGAGCGTGGACGAGGTGGTGTTCACCAAGAACTCCACCGAGGCGATCAACATCGTGGCGTACGCGTTCTCCAACGCCTCGCTGCGCGCCGACGCCGACCCACGCTTCCGGCTCGGCCCGGGCGACGAGATCGTGATCTCCGAGATGGAGCACCACTCGAACATCGTCCCGTGGCAGCTCCTGGCGGAGCGGACCGGCGCCACCCTGCGCTGGTTCCCGGTCACCGACCACGGCCGGCTCGACGAGTCCGGGCTGGCGGACCTGGTCACCGAGCGGACGAAGATCGTCTCGCTGGTGCACACCTCGAACATCCTGGGCACGGTCAACGCGACCGCGCGGATCACCCAGCGGGTTCGCGAGGTGGGCGCCCTGCTGCTGCTCGACTGCTCGCAGTCGGTGCCGCACATGCCGATGGACGTGGTCGACCACGACGCGGACTTCATCGTCTTCACCGGGCACAAGATGTGCGGCCCGACCGGCATCGGCGTGCTCTGGGGCCGGTCGGAGCTGCTCGCCGCGATGCCGCCGGTGCTCGGCGGCGGCTCGATGATCGAGACGGTGACGATGGCCCGGTCGACGTTCGCCGCGCCGCCGGCCCGGTTCGAGGCGGGCACCCCGCCGATCGCCGAGGCCGTCGCGCTCGGCGCGGCCGTGGACTACCTCAGCGGGATCGGCATGCGTGCCGTCCAGTGGCACGAGAAGGAGCTGACGGCGTACGCGCTGGACGCCCTCGCCACCGTGCCGGGGCTGCGCATCTTCGGTCCGAACGTGCCGGTCGGCCGGGGCGGGACGATCTCGTTCGCGCTCGGCGACGTGCACCCGCACGACGTCGGGCAGGTGCTCGACTCGCTCGGCGTGCAGGTCCGGGTGGGGCACCACTGCGCGAAGCCGGTGTGCACCCGGTTCGGGGTGCCGGCCATGACGCGGGCGTCGTTCTACCTGTACACCACGACGGAGGAGATCGACGCGCTGGTGGCCGGTCTCGAGCAGGTGCGGAAGGTGTTCGACTGATGCAGCTCGACCAGCTCTACCAGGAGATCATCCTGGACCACTACAAGCACCCGCACGGCCGTGGCCTGCGGGAGGCGGCGGACACGGACGCCCGGGTCGGCGAGGCGCACCACGTCAACCCGACCTGCGGCGACGAGATCACCGTGCGGGTGACCACCGACGGCAAGGTGTTCACCGACATCTCGTACGACGGGATGGGCTGCTCGATCAGCCAGGCGTCGGCCAGCGTCCTGCACGAGCTGCTGCGCGGCCGGGCCGCGGACGACGCCTCCGTGGTGCACGACGCGTTCGTGGCGTTGATGTCCGGGCGTGGCCAGGTCACGCCGGACGAGGAAGTGCTCGGTGACGGGGTGGCGTTCGCGGGTGTCGCGCGCTATCCGGCCCGGGTGAAGTGCGCGTTGCTGTCGTGGATGGCGTTCAAGGATGCGGCGGCACGCGCCGGGGTGGGCGTGAGCCCGACGGAGGTAGAGGCATGAGCAGCGACGAGACCACCACGCCGGAGGCCGGCGCCGTGGCGACCGACGGCGCGGCGACGCCGGCCACCGGCGGGGCAGCCCCGGCCGGCAAGGCCGCGATCGCCGACATCGAGGAGGCGATGAAGGACGTCGTCGACCCGGAGCTGGGCATTAACGTGGTTGACCTGGGTCTGGTGTATGGCGTCCACGTCGACGACGAGAACGTCGCCACCCTGGACATGACGCTGACCTCGGCGGCCTGCCCGCTCACCGACGTGATCGAGGACCAGGCCCGGCAGGCGCTGACCACCGGCCCGGGCGGCGGACTGGTCAACGACATCCGGATCAACTGGGTGTGGCTGCCGCCGTGGGGCCCCGACAAGATCACCGACGAGGGCCGGGACCAGCTCCGCTCCCTCGGCTTCAACGTCTGACCCGACCGATCACCGCTATCGAGCGCGGCGCCCTCCGGGGCGTCGCGCTCGACACGTTTTCGCCGCCCCTGTCCGCCCGGCCCGCCAACGTCACGCTCGATCCTGGATGTGGTGGCCTCGGGGCGATGCCAGGCCCCCACATCTAGGAATTAGTGCGATCTCGGGTGCCAGGTGCCGGGTGCCGGGTGTGCGGGGCGCGGAGCGCGGGAAATGCGGTGGCGGGGCAGGGGAAGAGGGGCGCAGGATGACCGGGTGATCGAGGCGTACCCGAAGCAGGTTCCTGTCCGCGCGGCGACCGTCGCGCGTCGACAGCGCACCGTGCCCGGGTCCGCCTCGACCCGCCTTCGACCGTCGTGAGCGGGGCGTTCCTCGCCGGCTTGGTCGCCGGCTACGGCGTCGCCATTCCGGTCGGCGCGATCGCGATCCTCATCCTCGGGCTGAGCGCGCGTACCGGGTTCCGGGTCGGCGCGGCGGCGGCGCTCGGGGTGGCCGCCGCCGACGGCCTCTACGCCGCAGTGGCGGCCCTCGGCGGCGCGGCGGTGGCCGGCTGGCTCGCGCCGTTCGGCGGACCGCTGCGGTGGGTCGCCGCCGGGGTGCTGCTCGCCCTCGCCGGGCACGGGGCCTGGCGAGCGTTGCGCCCCGCTGTCCCGGCTCGGGCGGCCGTCGGGCGGGGTGGCCTGGACACCCCGGTGCGGGCGTTCACCGCGATCCTCGCGCTGACTCTGCTCAACCCGGCCACCGTGGTCTACTTCGCGGCCCTGATCCTCGGTCGCGGCGAGGTGGGCGGTTCGGGCCCGCGTGCCGCCCTGCTCTTCGTCCTCGGGGCGTTCCTCGCCTCGGCCAGCTGGCAGTTGGTGATCGCCGGGGGTGGCACGCTGATCGGTCGGGCGCTCACCGGTGCGCGTGGGCGCCGGGTGACCGCGTTGCTGTCCAGCGCCATCATCGCGGCGCTCGCCGTCGCCACCCTGCTCAGCGGGTGACGAGTCACTGGCCATCATGGACGGTTGGAATATGACAGTCTCATGACGGAACCGCTGCAGGTCTGTGACACGGGCATCGTGCGAACCGGCAGTTCAGCCGACCGAAAGCACGGTTTTTGCTCCCGTCTCCGACCTCCGGTGCTCAGTCGTCGGGTGGGCCGCCCCGGCGCGGGGTGACGGTGACCTGCGCCGATACCCGCCCGCCGGGCGGGCACCGGACGCCGTCCTGGCAGAGCCGCCTCCGCTTTCCGGGTGATGTTCGAAGTCCGTCGTGCGCCTAGGGTCTCTGACCAATTCGTAAATCACTCGCGTACGCCCGGTCACCCCCGGGGGGCGCGGGTCGGTTCCACCCTCCACTGAGCAGGGAGACGACTTGAGGATCACTCTGGTACGTCCGCCGCGCGACCGGAAACCGGACAGCCGGTCGCGGCGCGGGCGGATCGCTGCCCTCCTGGTCGCCGTGCTGGCCGCGGCGGCGCTGCCGGCCCTCGCGGCACCCGCGCCGGCCTCCGCCGCACCGTCCGGCAACGGTCCGTGGCACAAGGTCGACGGCAAGCCGGCGCCGACCAAGGCGGGCCGGAAGGCCGCCGTCAAGGCCGAGCGGCTGGCGGCGTACACGCTGGACCGCGGCAGCATGAAGAGCCTGCTGGACAAGGCGCCGGCGGAGCAGCGCCGCGGCCTGGCGCGCGCCGCGCGGCAGGTGGTGTCGCTGCCGGCGCCCGACGGGACGTTCCAGCGCTTCGAGCTGGTCGACTCGCCGGTCATGGAGGCCGGTCTGGCCGCCGCGCACCCCGAGATCACCACGTACGCCGGCAAGGGCCTGGACGACCCGAGCGCGACCATCCGGGCGGACCTGACCCCGCTCGGCTTCCACGCCTCGGTCCGCTCGGCGACCGGCAACTGGTACATCGACCCCTACTACCACCTCGACCAGAGCCTGTACGCGAGCTACTTCGCCCGTGACCTGGAGAACCCGCACGGCGAGTTCGTCGAGCGGGAGGACGTGGAGTCCGCGGCGCACGCGCTCGAGGACGAGGTTGCCGCGGCCCAGGCGGAGGTTCCCGCCGGACCGCTGGTGAAGCTGCGCACCTACCGGGTGGCGCTGGTGACCGACCCCTCCTACGCCACCTTCTTCGGCGCGGAGAACGTCACCGCCGCCAAGGTCACCCTGATGAACCGGGTCACCCAGATCTACGAGGACGAGACTGCGATCCGGCTCGTCCTGATCAACGACACCGACAAGACCAACCTGAACACACCGGCGCTGGCCACCGAGCCGAACGGCCCGTGCGGTGCGGCGGCCTGCTTCACCACGGCGCAGCTCAGCTCGTGCGGCAGCGGCACCCTCAGCCGTAACCGGATCGTGCTCGGCCAGCTCGTCGGCGCCAGCAACTACGACGTGGGCCACATCGGCCTGGGCGTGAACGGCGGCGGCGTGGCCAGCCTCGGCGTGATCGGCGGCAACAGCAAGGCGCAGGGCTGCACCGGCCTGCCGACGCCGATCGGTGATTTCTACGCGGTGGACTACGTGTCGCACGAGATGGGTCACCAGTTCGCCGGTAACCACACCTTCAATGGCACGCAGTACAACTGCTCGGGTGGCAACCGCAGCGCGGCGAACTCGTACGAGCCGGGCAGCGGGTCGTCCATCATGGCGTACGCCGGCATCTGCCAGCAGGACAATCTTCAGCCGCACAGCGACCCGTACTGGTCGCACCGCAGCTACACCGAGATCACCACGTATGTCACGTCGAGCCGTGCGGCGATCAGCGAGGTGCAGACCGTCTCGCTGTACGACTACGACACCAACGGTGACTCGTTCACCGTCAACTACGCCGGCAACGACTCGGCGTCGATCGTGCGGGGAGTCAACTACACCACCGCCGGTATCAAGGCCGCCATCGAGGGGATCGCCGGCTGGCCGGCCGGCGCGACCGTCACCGTGGCCGCCTTCGGCGGCAGCGGCACGCTGAACGACACCGGTTTCCAGGTGACCTTCGGCGGCACGCTGGCCAACACCAACGTGGCGTCGCTCGCGCTCACCAACTTCTCCGGTGCCTCCGGTTTCGTCGGTGAGACGGCCAAGGGCGGCGCCATCGACAACGGCGGCCACGTGGTCGAGGAGACCGCCAACCACGCCCCGGTGGTGACCGTGCCGGGCACCGTCACCATCCCGGTGCGTACCCCGTTCGCGTTGACCGGCAGCGCCACCGACTCCGACGGCGACACGGTGACGTACCTGTGGGAGCAGAACGACCGGGGCGCCAGCGCCGGCACCGCGCTGGTGAACAACACCAAGACCAACGGTCCGCTGTTCCGGGTGTTCGGCGAGGCGGCGTACGTGTCGCCGAGCGACACCCTGAAGTACCACTCGCCGGGTCAGAACGCGGTGACCACCAACTCGACCCGGGTGTTCCCCGACATGAAGCAGATCCTGGCGGGCAACACCAACGCCAAGACGGGCGCCTGCCCGGCCGCTCCGGCGCCGCCGCCCACCGGGGGCGCCTCGAACGTGCCGACCGAGCTCGTCGACTGCTACTCCGAGTTCCTGCCCACCCGGGACTGGGTCGGCTTCACCAACGACCGGACCATGCACTTCAAGCTCACCGCCCGGGACGGGCGGCTGGGCGGCGGCGGCGTCGGCAGCGCCGACGTGGCGGTCGTGCTGGCCCCGAACGCCGGTCCGTTCCTGGTCACCTCGCAGGGCACCGCCGCCGTCCTGGACGGCGGCTCGACCCAGACGGTGACCTGGGACGTGGCCGGCACCGACGCGGCGCCGGTGAACGCCAGCCAGGTGAAGATCTCGCTCTCCGCCGACGGCGGGCTGACCTTCCCGTACGTGCTGGCCGGGCAGACTGCGAACACCGGCACCGCGACGGTGACCCTGCCGAACGTGGCGACCAAGCAGGCCCGGATCAAGATCGAGGCGATCGGCAACATCTTCTTCGATGTCAACGACGCCGACTTCACCATCCGGTCCGCCCCGGTGGTCTCGAACGACGCCCCGGCCGGTGGCGCGCGTGTCCAGTACAGTGACGCGCTCTCGCCGTCGGTCACCATCACCGCGACCGACGGCGACACCGCCGGCGCGGCCCTGACCGCGTCCGCCGCGGGGCTGCCCGCCGGCCTGTCCCTGGCCGTGTCGGGCACCTCCGCGGCGGACGCCCTTCCTGGTACCCGGAGCTGGACGGTCACCGGCACCACCACGGCGGCCCCGGGTGACTACCCGGTCACCGTGACGGTGTCCGACGACGCCGGCCTGGCCGGCAGCACCTCGTTCACCGTCACGGTCACCGCCGAGGACGCGGCGGCGACCTGGGCCGGCGACACGCTGGTGACCACCGCCACCAGCGGTGCCGCCGGCAAGGCCCTGCTGCGGGCCGTCGTCCAGGACAGCTCGGTGCTGCCGGCGGCGACGGACGCCACCGCGGGTGACATCCGCACCGCCACGGTCACCTTCACCGAGGGTGGCGTGCCGCTCTGCACCGGCGTGCTGGACCTGCTCGGCACGGACACCACCAGCGCATCCGCGGCGTGCGAGGCCACCCTTTCGGAGGGCGCGCACACCGTCACCGCGACGGTCGGTGGCAACTACACCGGCAGCACCACCGCGCAGGTGACGGTCGCCGCCTCCGACGGCGGGTTCCTCACCGGTGACGGCGATATCACCGTCACCCGCTCGGCGGGGGCGTACCCGGCCGACACGAAGTCGAAGGTCGCGGTGGACCTGACCGCGAAGCCCGCCACGGCCAACAAGGCCGCCTCGGGCCAGGCTGAGATCGCGTTCCGCTCCGGCGGAAAGTCCTACACGATCAAGGCCGGCACGGTTGACGGGCTCGGGGTCACCTCGGCCGGCAAGGTAGCCCAGGTGCGTTACCAGGCCAGCCTGTACGACAGCAACGGCAAGCTGGTCGCCAGCGGCCTGACGCTGGCGGTGACGGTGACCGACCGGAGCGCCCCGGGCCGGGACGACACCGTCGCGGTCACCCTGTGGAACGGCGGTGCCCTGCTCTTCTCGTCCGACTGGACGGGGAACGGGACCGCCGAGGTCAACCTGACGAGTGGCAACCTCACCGTCCACTGACCGACCGGTAGCGCGGGAGGACGCCGACCTCGGTGTCCTCCCGCGTTCCATTTCCCGCCGTGCCGGGAAGATGTCCGATGCCGTACCGTCGTCGCATGAGCAGTCGACCCGCGGCCGGGGGCGGCCGGTGGATCGAGCTGGACCCGACCCGCGTCGCCCGCTGGGTCGAGGGCTTCGCCGACCGGCACGGCCCACCCACCACCACCGTCCAGGGGTACGGCCTGCTGCTCGCCGCCCCGGACGGCGCGACCGCCGAGCTGCACACCCCGCCCGGCGTCCCGCCGGGCGCAGACGTACCCGGGTTCGTGGCCGCCGCCGGCGCGCCTCGCCGGCTTGGCCTGCTGCTGGCCCGCAAGGGCGCCGTGGCGGTCGGCGTCGCCGAGGGGACCGAGCTGGTCGTCTCCAAGGTGGACACCCGCTACGTGCAGGGCCGCACCGCCGCCGGTGGCTGGTCGCAGCAGCGCTTCGCCCGGCGGCGGGACAACCAGGCCAAGGCGGCCCTGGGCGACGCGGTGGAGCTGGCGGTACGCCTGCTGCTGCCGGCGGCGGGGACCCTGGCCGCCCTGGTGGGCGGTGGTGACCGCCGGGCGGTGGACACCGTGCTGGCCGACCGCCGGCTGGCCCCGCTTGCAGCGCTGCGCGCCGATCGGCTGCTCGACGTGCCGGAACCCCGGCACGCGGTGCTGGTCAACGCGATCGCCGCGGCCCGCGCGGTGCACGTCCTGGTCCGCGACCGCGACCACGACCGCGACTGACCTGCCCTGGCCGTCAGAGGGTGCCGCCGAAGGTGTCGCAGGCCTTCGGGTCGCCGGTGGAGTAGCCCTTGGTGAACCACTGCTGGCGCTGCGCGGACGTGCCGTGGGTGAACTCGTCCGGGTTCACCGGCCGCCCGGCCCGCTTTTGGATCGCGTCGTCGCCGATCTTCTCGGCGGTGTCGATCGCCTGCTGGATGTCCTGGTCCGTGATGCTCTTGAAGATTTTCTGGCCCTGCGCGTTCGAGGTGCCGGTGGCGTTCTTCGCCCAGGCGCCCGCGTAGCAGTCGGCCTGCAGCTCCAGCTTCACCGAGAGCGCGTTGGCGTTGTTCGGGTCGCGCTGCTGCTGGCGGCGCATCTGCGCCTCGGTGCCGAGCAGGTCCTGCACGTGGTGCCCGTACTCGTGGGCCAGCACGTACGGCTGGGCGAACTCGCCCTCCGCGCCGAGTTGGTCGGCCAGTAGGCGGTAGAAGGTGAGGTCGATGTAGACCAGGTCGTCGGCCGGGCAGTAGAACGGTCCGACGCCGGAGTCGGCCCGGCCGCAGCCGGTGCTCACCGCCTGGCTGAAGAAGACCGTCCTGGAGGGCTGGTACTGCTCGCCGAAGACCTCAGGCATGGCCGTGCGCCAGTACGCCTGGATCGAGTTCACGTAGAGGGTGTTGCGGCAGTCGAGCTGCTTGAGCGCGTCCTGCGCCGAGCATTTCTGCTCCAGCGCGGTGTTGTCGCCCTGGTCCGAGCCGCCGCCGTTGGTCGCCGCGTTGAGGCCGAAGCCGCCGCCGACCAGGGCCACGAGGACGGCGATGATGATGCCCACGATCCCGCCCCGGCCGCCGCCGATCGGGATCGGAATGCCCATCCCGCCGCCTCCGCCGGACCCTCGCCGATCCTCCACCTGGCTGGTGTCGATCCGCGCGTTCTCGTTCAGTTCCATGTTGACCCCGATCACCGATCGTCCGTGTGTGGTGGCTGCGGTACCGGAATGGGTCCGGACGGCGTTTCCGGTACCCGATGATCTTGCCCGGTAATCCGGCGGGACGGGAGCGCCACGCCCGGTACACTTGCCTCCGTGCTGCGCTGCGAAGGCTGAACGGCCCCGCGCCGACGGGAACTGGTGACCCGCCGGCGCTTTCGCGTGCCCTGAGTCAGCCCTTCCGGACCCCGAGAGCGAGTACCTCGAAATGATCACTGCCACCGGCCTGGAACTGCGCGCCGGTTCCCGGATCCTGCTGTCCGACACCACGCTGCGGGTGCAGCCGGGTGACCGGATCGGCCTGGTCGGCCGTAACGGCGCCGGCAAGACCACCACGCTCAAGGTGCTGGCCGGGGAGGGGCAGCCGTACGCCGGGCAGATCGACCGGCGCAGCGCGATCGGCTACCTGCCGCAGGACCCGCGTACCGGCGACCTGGACGTCACCGGACGGGACCGGGTGCTCTCCGCCCGCGGCCTGGACGTGCTGATGGCGCAGATGAAGGAGCTGGAGGCGAAGCTCGCCGAGGGCGCCGACGACGAGCGCCTGGTCCGCCGCTACGGCGCCCTGGAGGACCAGTTCGCCTCGCTCGGCGGGTACGCGGCCGAGGCCGAGGCGGCCCGGATCTGCGCCAACCTCGGGCTGCCCGACCGGGCCCTGGCGCAGACCATCGGCACCCTCTCCGGCGGCCAGCGGCGCCGCATCGAGCTGGCCCGGATCCTGTTCCGGGACGCGGGCGAGAACGGCGGCGGCATCCTGCTGCTCGACGAGCCCACCAACCACCTGGACGCCGACTCGATCACCTGGCTGCGCGGCTTCCTCGCCAACCACAAGGGCGGCCTGATCGTGATCTCCCACGACGCGTCGCTGCTGGAGGCGGTGGTCAACAAGGTCTGGTTCCTGGACGCCACCCGGTCCGTGGTCGACGTCTACAACCTGGGCTGGAAGGCGTACCTGGAGGCGCGGGAGACGGACGAGCGGCGCCGCCGCCGGGAGCGGGCCAACGCCGAGAAGAAGGCCGGCGCCCTGATGGCCCAGGCCGACAAGATGCGGGCCAAGGCGACCAAGACGGTGGCTGCGCAGAACATGGCCCGCCGGGCCGAGAAGCTGCTGAGCGGCCTGGAGGAGGTACGCGTCGCGGACAAGGTGGCGAAGGTGCGGTTCCCCACCCCGGCGTCGTGCGGCAAGACCCCGCTCACCGCGTCCGGCCTGTCCAAGTCGTACGGGTCGTTGGAGATCTTCACCGACGTCAACGTCGCGGTGGACCGCGGCTCCCGGGTGGCCATCCTCGGCCTCAACGGCGCCGGCAAGACGACCCTGCTGCGGATGCTCGGCGGCCTGCTGGAGCCGGACACCGGCGAGGTGCGCCCCGGCCACGGGCTGCGGCTCGGCTACTACGCCCAGGAGCACGAGACCCTGGACGTGGAGCGGACGATTCTGGAGCACATGCGCAGCGCCGCCCCGGAGCAGAGCGACACCGACCTGCGCAAGATCCTCGGTGCGTTCCTCTTCTCCGGCGAGGACGTCGACAAGCCGGCCGGGGTGCTCTCCGGCGGCGAGAAGACCCGGCTGGCCCTGGCCACTCTGGTCTGCTCCGGCGCCAACGTGCTGCTGCTCGACGAGCCGACCAACAACCTCGACCCGGTCAGCCGGGAGCAGGTGCTCGACGCGATCGCCCGCTATCCCGGCGCGATCGTGCTGGTCACCCACGACCCTGGCGCGGTGACGGCGCTGAAGCCCGACCGCGCCATCCTGCTGCCCGACGGCGACGAGGACGCGTGGAGCGACGATCTTCTCGAACTCGTCGAACTGGCCTGATCCGACCCCGGGCAGCCGAGCAGATCAGTCACCCGAGGGAGCGGACGGATCGGCCGGCCGGACGGCTCACCATGATCCAGCCGGGCGGGGCCACCTAACCGGTCAGTAGCATCACTCTATCGGGAAGCTGACATTGCATAGCGTGTCGGTTGGCGATTAGTTGATATCTGGCGCATGATCGTTCGAGGCGGTCTAATAGGTGGGACCGTATCCGAACCGCACAGTCTGGGACGTGAGGGATCAGCATGGCAGCCACCGGCACAGCCACCAGCACTGAGAAAGGTCGCCGGATCGTCGGAGCCGAGCGCCAGACGCTCGCCAAGGACCTGGTAAAGCGGTACACCTCGGGTGAGAGCATCCGTGCGCTCGCGGCCTCGACCGGCCGTTCCTACGGGTTCATCCACCGGGTGCTGACCGAGTCCGGGGTGCAGCTGCGGCAGCGTGGCGGTGCCCGGCGTCGCAAGAAGGCGTGACCCGCTCACCAGCGTCGTCCATCAGCGTTGTACTCCGGATGGTCCCGTGACCTCCGCAACGACCGGAGTGCGACTCGACTGCGACGGGCCGGTTGCGACGGTGACGTTGTGCCGGCCCGACGTGCTCAACGCGCAGACCCCGGCGATGTGGCGCGCGATGAGCGAATTCTCCCGCGATCTGCCCGGCGACGTCCGGGTCGTGGTCGTACGCGGCGAGGGGCGGGCCTTCTCCGCCGGTCTCGACCTGTCGGTGGCCGGTGCCGCCGGCCCGGGCTCCTTCGCCGAGCTCGCCACGCTGCCGGAGCAGGAGTGCGCGGACCGGATCGCCGATTTCCAGGCCGGCTTCACCTGGCTGCACCGCCCGGACGTGATCTCCATCGCGGCCGTGCAGGGGTACGCGCTCGGTGCCGGGCTCCAGCTCGCCCTCGCCTGTGACCTGCGGGTGCTCGCCGAGGACGCCGTGCTCTCGATGGCCGAGGTGACCCTCGGACTGGTGCCCGACCTGGCCGGCACCAAGCGCCTGCTCGATCTGGTCGGCTACTCCCGGGCCCTGGAGATCTGCGCCACCGGTCGCCGGATGGACGCCGCCGAGGCGGACCGGATCGGGCTGGCCACCCTCGTGGTGCCGACCGCCGAGCTGGACGCCACCGTGCGGGACCTGGCCGCCGGCCTGCTGGCCAACAACCGGGACGCGATCGTGGAGATCAAGGCGCTGCTCGCCGGCGCCGCCGGGCGCAGCCACGCGGAGCAGCAGCGGGCCGAGCGGGAGGCGCAGACCCGCCGACTGCGCGACCTGGCCGGGCGGGGAGAATAGTAAGGACCGTACGGGAAGATCCGGGTTACTCACGAGGTTGTCGTAGTCGTCGGGAGAATTGACCCGACGGTCCAGGGCTGCTCGACGACCCGGAGGTGACGAGTGTCCAACCCGATGGCCGGTGGCGGCATGGGCGGCTGGAGCATGCTCCGGTCGATGCGTGACCGCGATCAGGTTTCCACCCACCAGCTCAAGCACGGCACCGCCAAGCGGATCGTCGCGTTCGCCCGGCCGTACCGGCGCGACATCGTCGTCTTCCTGCTCACCGTGGTGATCGCCGCGGTGGTCGGGGTGGCCACCCCGCTGCTCGCCGGTGACGTCATCGACGCGATCGCCAAGGGCGGTCCCGACGCGCGCTCGACGGTGGTCCGGCTCGCCCTGATCATCGCGGCGCTGGCCGTCGCCGACGCGCTCTTCTCCCTGGCCCAGCGCTGGTATTCGGCCCGGATCGGCGAGGGCATCATCCTCGACCTGCGGACCCGGGTCTACGACCACGTCCAGCGGATGCCGCTGCAGTTCTTCACCCGCACCCAGACCGGTGCGCTGGTCAGCCGGCTGAACAACGACGTGCTCGGCGCCCAGCGGGCGTTCACCTCCACCCTGTCCGGGGTGGTCAGCAACGTCATCCAGTTGGTGCTCACCGCCGGCGCGATGCTCATCCTCTCCTGGCAGATCACCCTGCTGGCGCTGGTGCTGCTGCCGATCTTCATCATCCCGGCCCGCCGGGTCGGCCGGCGGCTCGCCGAGATCACCCGCGAGTCGTACAACCTCGACGCGAAGATGAACGCGACGATGACCGAGCGGTTTGGGGTGGCCGGCGCGCTGCTGGTCAAGCTCTTCGGCTCGCCCGAGGTGGAGGCACGCCGGTTCGCCGGCCGCGCGGAGCGGGTCCGGGACATCGGCATCCAGTCCGCCATGTACTCGCGGACCTTCTTCGTGGCCATGCTGCTGGTCGCCTCCCTCGCGCAGGCCCTCACGTACGGCCTGGGCGGTTGGCTCGCCGTCACCGGCGCGGTCAGCGCCGGCACCGTGGTCAAGCTCGCGCTGCTGCTCACCCGGCTCTACGGGCCGCTCACCGCGCTCTCCAACGTCCGGGTCGACGTGATGAGCGCGCTGGTCTCCTTCGACCGGGTCTTCGAGGTGCTCGACCTGCGGCCCGGCATCGAGGAGAAGCCCGCCGCGGTGCCGGTGCCCCGGGGCAGCGGCCGGGTCGAGTTCCGGGACGTGCGGTTCCGCTACCCGAGCGCCGCGGAGGTGTCGCTGGCCTCGCTGGAAGAGGTCGCCACGCTGGACCGGACGGTCAACGAGCCGGTGCTCAAGGGCGTCTCGTTCAGCGTCGATCCCGGGCAGATGGTGGCCCTGGTCGGTCCCTCCGGCGCCGGCAAGTCGACGCTGTCCATGCTGATCTCCCGGATCTACGACGTATCCGACGGGCAGGTGTTGGTCGGCGGCGTCGACGTCCGGGACGCCACCCTCGCCTCGCTGCGCGACGAGATCGGCGTGGTCACCCAGGACTCCCACCTGTTCCACGAGAGCATCCGGGAGAACCTGCGGTACGCCAAGCCGGAAGCCACCGACGACGAGATCTGGGCGGCCCTCGCCGGCGCGCAGGTGGCCGACCTGGTCCGCTCCCTGCCCGACGGGCTCGACACCACGGTCGGCGAGCGCGGCTACCGCTTCTCCGGCGGCGAGAAGCAGCGCATCGCCATCGCCCGGCTGCTGCTCAAGGCCCCGTCGATCGTCATCCTCGACGAGGCCACCGCCCACCTCGACTCGGAGAGCGAGGCGGCCGTGCAGCGGGCGCTGTCCGTGGCGCTGACCGGGCGTACCGCTCTGGTGATCGCGCACCGGCTCTCCACCGTCCGGGATGCCGACCAGATCCTCGTCCTCGACGAGGGGCGGATCGTCGAGCGCGGCCGGCACGAGGAACTGGTCGCCGTGGGCGGCCTCTACGCCGAGCTCTACCGCACCCAGTTCGCGGTGGCCGACTCGCCGGCCCCGTACGCCGAGCCGGACCAGCCGGAGCCGGTGGTCACCACCGTGCCGCTCGGCACGTACGTGGCGCAGGAGGCGCTGCCGCCGGCCGCGGCCAACTAGCCGGAGACTCGGCGCCGACCGGAGCGGCTCGTCAGGCGTTCGTCGCCACGTACAGCTCGCCGAAGGCGGCGCCGAGCGTTTCCGGCGTGAAGTGCGCGTTCAACCCGCTGGGGTTGGGCAGCACCCACAGCCGGGCGCCGCCGAGCGGCTCCGGCTGCGGGCCGAAGCCCGCCTTGGGCCGCGCGAAGCCCACCCGGTACGCGGTCACCCCGACCACCGCCACCCAGCGCGGCCGGTACCGCTCGACCTTGCCGGTCAGCACCTCCGCGCCGCGTACCAACTCCTCGGCGGTCAGCTCCTCGGCGCGGGCGGTGGCCCGGGCCACCATGTTGCTGATGCCCAGGCCGAGGGCGAGCAGCGCATCCTGCTCGCTGGGGTGCAGCTGGCGCGGGGTGAAGCCGCCCCGGTGCAGCGCCGGCCAGAACCGGTTGCCCGGCCGGGCGAAGTGCCAGCCGGTGGCCGCCGACCAGAGCCCCGGGTTGATCCCGACGAACAGCACGTCCAGGCCGGGCGCGATCAGGTCCGGCAGCAGCTTGCCGGCGGCCGCCGCGAGCTGCTCCTTCGTCGGGCGGGGATACCGCGGTGCGGCCGGCGGCTCGGCTGTCCGGCCCGGGCCGTCCCCGCTGGCGCGGGACGCCCCCGCCCGGCTCGCACCGGCCGTGCCGAACCGGGTCGCCGCCGTCCGGGCCCCGTCCGGCGGGCCCGCCCCGGACCCGCGCCGCCCTGCCGTCACAGCCCGCGCAGCGCGCCGCCGTCGACCGGCACGGTCACCCCGGTCACGTAGCTGGCGGCGGGGGAGAGCAGGAACGCCGCGACCCGGCCGAACTCGCCCGGATCGCCGAGCCGGCGCAGCGGGATGTCGGCCTCCGCCTCGGCCCGGGCGCGCTCCGGGTTGCCGCTGGCCGCCAGGAGTTCCTTGTTGCGGTCGGTCATGATCCGCCCCGGTAGCAGCGAGACCACCCGTACCCCGCGCGGCCCGTACTCGTCGGCGATGTCCTTGGCCACGCCGGCCAGACCGGGGCGCAAGCCGTTGGAGATGCCAAGACCGGGCAGCGGGCTCCGCGCCGAGGTGGAGAGGACCAGCCCGATCACGCCTCCGTCGGGAAGCGCGGCGGCGACCTTACGGGCGGTGCGGACACTGCCCAGGAAGATCGTCTCGAAGGACTCCCGCCACTGTTCGTCGGTCACCCGGGCCGCGCTGCCCGGCGGCGGCCCGCCCACCGAGATCAGTGCCCCGTCGAGCCGGCCGAACCGCTCGCACGCCAGCGCGACCAACCGCTCCGGGGCACCCGGGTCGGTCAGGTCGGCAACCAGGCCGATCGCCCGCTCCGGCCCGCCGAGCGCCTCGACCGCTGCGGTCACCCGTTCCGGGGTGCGGGCGGAGATCACCACCCGCGCCCCGTCGGCGACGAGTTGCTCGGCGGTGGCGAAGCCGAGGCCACGGGAGGCGCCGGTCAGCACGTACACCCGGTCGGCGAGTCCGAGATCCATGTGTCCGATCCTGCCGTACCCGGAACCGGCTGTCAGCGGTGGGCCGGACGGAGCAGGCGTACCCGACCGGCGAGCTGCACCGCGACGGCGCCGCCGGCCCGGGCGACGGCCGGCAGCCGGCGGGGGCGGGGTGTGGTGCGGCCGTCGTAGCGGGTGGTGGCCTCGCGACTGGCCAGCTCCTCCGCGCCCAGCGCTGGGAGCCTGCCGTGGTCGCGCAGCTCCCGGGCCAGGTCCCAGCCGTCGCGTAGCGACCCGTTCGTCGGCCGGCCGGCCGCCCATTCGGCGAACGTGGCCGACCAGCCGGCGCCGAGGCCGGCGGCGAGCAGCGGCCAGTGCCGGGCCACGTCGCCCGCGCGTTTACGCAGCAGGGCCCTGCGGGCCGCCGCCACCGGCCCGGGGGCGAACCCGGGCGGCAGCGGCCCACCGGCGACCAACGCCGCGACCAGCTCCGCCTGTCGTGCGGCCAGGCCCTCGCCCGAATCGGCCGGGGCGGCACCGGGCGCGGGCGGCGGCCCGGCCGGGGGAGCGGCGGGTCGCGTCGCGCCCGGGGCGGCCGGATCCGCCCCGGCGGCGCGGTCGCGGCGGGTGCGGGTCATGTGACCACCGGATAGCCGGAGGCGGCGGCGAGCGCGTCCAGCTCGCCGCGCAGCTCGGCAGCGGGCGGGTAGTGGCCGTCGCGTTCCAGCAGCAGCGCCGGGGGCCGGCGCCGGACGCACAGCTCACCGACCAGATCGAGCACCTCGACGGGGACGGGGTCGGTGTGCGTGTCGTGGTAGAAGTTGCCCTGCTCGGCGCCGCCGGCCACGTGGACGTAGGCGACCCGGTCCAGCGGCAGCCGGTCCAGCAGCGCGCGGGGGTCGCCGCCCCGGTTACGGGCGTTGGCGTGCACGTTGGCGAGGTCGAGCAGCAGTAGCGCCCCGGTGGCGTCGAGGATCTCGGTGAGGAAGTCGGCCTCGTCCAGCTCGTCGTCCGGCCAGTCGAAGAGCGCGGCGATCGGCTCGAGGGCGAGCGGCACCGGCAGCTCGGCCTGCGCCCGCCGCACGTTCGCCACCACCGCGGCGACCGCCTCCCGGCTGCGCGGCAGCGGCAGCAGGTGACCGGCCTCCAGACCGCCAGCCCGGACGAACGCGATGTGCTCGCTGACCAGCGGGGCGTTCACCGCCGCAGCCACGCCGGCCAGGTGCGCCAGCCGGGCCGGGTCGACCGGTTCCGCACCGCCGAGGGAGAGCTTCACCCCGTGGGGTACGACGGTGACCCCGCGCTCGCACAGCTCGGCGAGGCCGTCGGGGAGCGGGCCGGCCGGGTTGACCGTCTCCGCCACCACCTCGACGAAGCGCAGCCCGGGCAGGCCGGCCACGAATCCGGCGATCTCCGGTCGCCACCCGACGCCGACCCCGTACGGCCCGGTCGGGGTGGGCTCCGGCGAGGCGCTGGTCATCCGCCGCACCCGCCGCCACCGCATCCGCCGCCGCCCCCACAGGAACTGCCTCCGCCGCACGAGCTCCCGCTGCTGCAGGAGCTGCTCGAACCGGCCGACCCAGCACCGCTCGCGCCGAGCGCCTGGCGCTGGATCTCGGCCTGGTCGGCGAAGCCCGGATCCATGGCCCAGATGGTGGCGGTGCCGAACAGCGCCACGCCCATCGCCGCGGCGGACGGGCCGTACGTGGCGTACGCGGGTGCGGCGGAGGGTCGCAGCCAGGTGTGCCGGTTGCGCAGCTCGTGGAGAGCCCGGTCGGCGGCGCGGGTGCGCCGGGGCACCCGGGCGAGCAGCAGGAAGGCGATGAACAGCGGCACCAGGCTGAGCAGGAGGAAGCCGGCCGGCCGCCCGTTGGACAGGCCGACGAACGCCCGGATCACCCCGAGCGCCAGGAGGGCGGCGATCAGCATCGGCCCGCGCCGCAGGGCGTTCCGCTGGTCCGGTCCGAGCGCCAGGCCGCGCTGCTGGAGGCCGTCGCGGAGCTGCTCGAGGGCGCGGGTGACCCACTCGTCGTGGCGTAGCTCCCGGGAGTGCACGCCGCGCGCGGCGGCGTTGAAGATGGCCTGGTCGAGCGGGGTTACCCCGGCTGGCAGTGAGCCGGCGGTGGTGAGCCGCCGGTCGGGGGTCACGGTCACCACGCCGGCGTGGCGCAGCCCGCCGAGCGCCGTCCAGACCGCCAGCTGGTCGCCGCCGTTGAGGTACGCGGCCTGTTGCGGCCCGAGCTGCGCGGCGCCCCCGTCGACCGGAGTGCCGGCCAGGGCGCGGAACCGGTGCACCAGGGTCCCCACGACCAGCACGGCCGCGGCGAGGAGGTACCAGCGCAGGAAGACGGGGCCGGGGATGCCCCAGGTGTCGCCCGGTGCGGCGAGGACGGTCATTCTCTCTGCTCCTGTCGCGAGGGGGTCGCGGCCCATTGTGGAGCAGACCCGCCAGGGGGCATCCGGCCCGTCGACCGAGCTGCCGGACCGAGATTCGGCGCGGGCGGTCAGTGGCGGCGGACCGCCTCCTCGACCAGGTCGAGGACCCGCCCCAGGTCACCGGCCGGGCGGCCCATCGCCAGGTGCAGCACCAACCCGTCGTACGCCAGCTCCAGGAACTGGGCCAGCACGTCGATCGGCACGTCGTCGCGGAGCACCCCCGCCTCCCGCTGGCGGAGCAGGCGTTCCCGGGTGGCCTCGGCGATCGCCGCCGAGCGCTCCGCCCAGCGCTTGGCGAACGCCGGGTCGGTACGCAGCCGCCGAGAGACCTCCAGCTGGCTGCCGAGCCAGCCGGTGGTGTCCGGGGAGACCGCCCGGGCCAGCAGGTCCCGCATCACCTGGACCAGGCCGTTGCGGGCGACCGTCTCCACCATGACCGCCGCGTCGTCCTCGGCGACGGCGAGGAAGAGCGAGTCCTTGTCGCGGAAGTGGTGGAAGATGGCGCCTCGGGACAGCCCGGTGGCCTCCTCCAGGCGGCGGACCGTGGCACCCTCGTAGCCGTGCCGGGCGAAACAGGCGCGCGCGGCGGCGAGGATCTCCTGCCGGCGCGCGTCGAGCTGGTCCTGGCTTACTCTGGGCACGCACCGATCGTCCCAGGTGGGTCCCGCCGATGCAAACCGTACGTACGGCTTGAGATGCGCTTTCGCATGATCACCCCGGGATCCCGCCCCGGTTAGGATCGGCCTATGACCGCGCCCGCCCACCCGCTGACCGTGGCCGCCGTGCAGGCCGAGCCGGTTCCCGGCGACGTCGCCGGCAACGCCGCCACCGCCGCCCGCCTCGTCGGCCGGGCCGCCGGCACCCGGATCGTCGTGCTGCCGGAGCTGTTCCTGCCCGCGTACCACCCGCCGACCCTCGCGGCCGACCCGGCCGGCACCCACGTGGCGGCCGACGCGGACGGCTGGGTCGACGACCCGCGGCTCGACCCGCTGCGGCAGGCCGCCCGGGACGGTGGGACGACCGTGGTGGTCGGGGCAGCGGTCCGGCACCCCGACGGGCGACGCACCATCTCCTCGCTGGTGGTCGACCCGGCCGGCGCGGTGCGGGCGGCGTACGACAAGCAGCAGCTCTGGGGCGGCGAACGCGAGCTGTTCGACCCCGGCCGGCGCGGCGCCACCCTGCTGGTCGACGACTGGCGGTTCGGTCTCGGCATCTGCTACGACGGCTGCTTCCCCGAGCACGGCCGGGCCGCCGCCGCCGACGACGCACACGGCTACCTCTGCCCGAGCGGCTACCTGGCCGGCTCGGAGCACCGCCGCGACCTCTACTACGCCGCCCGGGCCCTGGACAACACCATGTACGTGGTCTTCGCCAACGCGGTCGACGGTGCCGACCCGTGGCGGTTCAACGGCGGTGCCGCGGTGTACGACCCGGAGGGCCGACCCCTCGCCCGGGGCGCGGACACGGGGGAGGACGTGCTGGTGGCCACCCTCGACCCGGCCGCGCTGGCGGCCACCCGCGCCGCGCACACCATGCTCACCGACCGCCCTGCCGACCAGGGGCTTCCGCGGGTGGCCGTGCGCGCCTGACAAGGCGCGGTCGCCGGCCCTGTCGGCCGGACACCTTGGTCCCGTAAGGTCTCCGCGTGCCGTTGCTCCTGCTCGATCTGGACAACACCGTGCTGGACCGGGATGGGCCGTTCCGCGCCTGGGGAAAGCGCTTCCTGGACGGCATCGGCGCCCCGCCCACCGACCTCGACTGGCTGGTCTCCGTCGACGCGGACGGACTGACCGACCGGTGGGACGTCGCCGACGCCATCCGCGACCGGTACGAGCTGCGGATCCCCTCCATCGACCTGGTCGAGGAGCTGCACGAGGGGTTGGTGGCCCACACCCGGCTGGACCCGCTGGTCGCCTGCGCGCTGCGGATCGCCGACGACGCCGGCTGGGTGCCGGTGGTGGTCACCAACGGCGCGGTACGCCAGCAGGACGCGAAGATCCGCCGCACCGGCCTCGACCGGTACGTCGCCGACTGGGTGATCTCCGAGGAAGCCGGGGTCAGCAAGCCCAACCCGAGGATCTTCGCGCTCGCCGCCCAGCGGGCCCGGATGCCGCTGCGCGGCGCCTGGGTGGTCGGGGACAGCCCGGAGGCGGACATCGGCGGGGCGACCTCGGTCGGCCTGCCCAGCGTCTGGCTGCACCGTGGCCGCCGCTGGTCGGACAACCGGTTCGCCCCCACCCGCACGGTGGACGGGCTGATCGCCGCGGTGGCCACCGTACTGGCCGGCTGACCGCCGTCATCCGCGCGGCGTAAATCGGTTGACCCGCCCGCGTCCGGCGGTGAGCATGGTGCCGCGCAAGGGCGCAGCCGGGCGGTGCCCGGTCGAGGAGAGGAGGTCGGTCATGGCCGTCTTTGCAGGGTCGTTCCACCTGCCTCCACCAGCCTCGATCGAAGGATCAACCCACCCGTGCGTGATAACGACTTCCCGGCGCCGCAGCGCCGTGGCCGCGGCAAGAGCCGCTTCGACGACGACGAACCGTACTTCCTGAAGCGGGGCCGGCACGCCGAGCCGGCCCTCGCCGAACCCGAGGACGAGCCCGTCCCCGAGGACCGCTGGTCCTCCTGGGACGAGGCCGTGCACGGGCCCGAGCCGCATCCCGCGTGGCTGGTCACGGAGCTGGCCGCGAAGGACACCGAACTCGGCGTGCTGAAGACCGGCAAGGAGGCGGACGTCCATCTGGTCCGCCGTGCCGTGCCGGGCACCGACCGCTCCTGCCTGCTGGCGGCCAAGCGCTACCGGGATGCCCAGCACCGGCTGTTCCACCGCGATGCCGGTTATCTGGAGGGGCGCCGGGTCCGGCGGTCCCGGGAGAACCGGGCGATGGCCGGGCGGACCGCGTTCGGCCGGCAGATGATCGCCGGGCAGTGGGCGGCGGCCGAGTTCGCCGCCCTGGCCCGGCTCTGGGAGATCGGCGCCGCCTCCGGGCGCATCGCCGTGCCGTACCCGGTCCAGCTGCTGGGCACCGAACTGATGCTGGAGTTTGTCGGGGACGTCGAGGAGGGGCAGGCCGCGCCGCGGCTGGCCCAGCTTCGCCCCGAGGGCGTCGAGCTGCGCGACCTGTGGGAGCAACTGGTCGACGCCCTGGTCGTGCTGGCCCGGGCCGGGTACGCGCACGGCGACCTGTCCCCGTACAACCTGCTGGTGCACCGGGGGCGGCTGGTCATGATCGACCTGCCGCAGGTGGTCGACGTGGTGGCCAACCCGCAGGGGCCGGAGTTCCTGGCCCGGGACGTCCGGGTGGTCGGCGCCTGGTTCACCGCCCGGGGTCTGCCCGCCGCGGACACCGATCCGGTCGAGTTGACCGAGTTGCTGCTGCGGGAGGCGGGGATCCGCTGAGCGCGCCGCGTCCCGGGCGGGTGCTGTCCCGCCCGGGACGCCGGTGCGTGGTCCGTCGGCCCGGCCGCCGGCGCTGCCACCGCCTGGTGCCGCCGGGACCGCCGGTCACTGGAGGTAGCGCTCGACCTCCGTGACCGGGCGTGCGCCCTGGGCCTCCGGGTCACCGTGCGCCTGGCGGGCCGCCCGGCGGCGGCGCAGCAGGTCCCAGCACTGGTCGAGGGACTCCTCCAGGGCCCGCAGCCGGTCCCGGGCCGTGTCGTCGGTGCCGGCCTCGTTCTCCTGCGCGGCCGCGCGCAGCCGGTGCTCCTCGTCGACGAGTTCGGAGATCCGGTTCAGGATGGTCTTGTCGTCCATGCCCCGAAGCTTGGCACAGGGGGCGGTGCCGCGCCCGGGTTCTCCTCGCTGCGCGCCGCTGGGCCGGCTCGCAGCGCCATGATCAGGTTCGCTTGAGTGAAGGTCCGGACGCTGCTAGCGTGCGCCGGTGTCGATCGGATGGGTCGATGTACGCCATCGGGCACGTGACCGAATGGCCGGCCAGGATGGTGTGATGGGTTCCCGTAGTAGGAGTCTCCGTACCGGGTTGTTCGCCCTGCTCGTGTCGCCGGTCGCGCCTCGGTCCGGCCCAGGCCCGGCCGGGGCGGCGTCTTCCTGCTCGGCGTCAGGGGCATCCGGGGACGACCCGGTGAACGTGACGCAGACGCCGGCGGGAACAAGGCCCAGCGTGTCCGGACTGTCGGCGGGTGACCGGGAGCGACTGCCGGCGCGGCTGTCGCCGGCCGTCCGCATGGGACGGAGCACGGTGGACGCGCCGGTGGCGGCCGCCCGCCAAGCCGAGACCGGCGCGGCGGGCCGTGCGCCGGGCATCTCCCACGAGCAGGCGACCTGACGGGGCCGCCGAACCGGCGCATCCCAGACGAGCACGGCACACCAGCAGGGGAAAAGAGGACGACGAGTGGGGCAGCAGACGGCTTCGAGCGCGGATCTGACATGGCTGCTGGATGACCTGGTCGGCCGGGTCAAGCAGGCGGAACATGCCGTGGCGCTCTCCACCGACGGCCTGTTGATGGCCGCGTCCCGGGGGCTGAGCCGGGACGACGGCGAGCATCTGGCGGCGATGGCGGCCGGCATCCAGAGCCTGGCCCGGGGCGCGGGCAAGCACTTCGGCGGCGGCCAGGTGCAGCAGACGATCATCGAGATGCAGTCGTCGTTCCTCTTCGTCACGGCGGCCGGGCGCAACGCCTGCCTGGCCGTGCTGGCCGCCGAGGACGCCGACGTCGGCCTGATCGCGTATGAGATGGCGATGCTGGTCACCCGGGTGGGCCGGTTCGTCGCCACGCCGACCCGGGAACCTGCCACCGGGGAGAGTCCGGCGCGATGACCGGCCGGACCGCAGCCGACTGACGAGGCCCCGTACGACGCCGACGGGCCCCTCCCCGCAAGCGCGGGAAGGGGCCCGTTCCGGGGTACGCCGTCAGCTGGCGATCATGCGACGCAGCACGTACTGCAGGATGCCGCCGTGCCGGTAGTAGTCCGCCTCACCGGGGGTGTCGATCCGGACCACGGCGTCGAACTCCACACCGGTGTCGGTGGTGACCTTCACCGTACGCGGGGTCTCGCCGTCGTTCAGCGCGGTCACGCCGGCGATGGAGAAGGTCTCCGTGCCGGTGAGCCCCAGCGACTCGGCGGTGGTGTCGACCGGGAACTGCAGCGGCAGCACCCCCATGCCGATCAGGTTCGAGCGGTGGATCCGCTCGTACGACTCGGCGATGACCGCCCTGACCCCGAGCAGCATGGTGCCCTTGGCCGCCCAGTCGCGGGACGAGCCGGAGCCGTACTCCTTGCCGGCCAGGATGACCAGCGGGACGCCCGCATCCTGGTAGGCCATCGCGGCGTCGTAGATCGAGGTCTGCTCGCCGGTCAGGTGGTTGACCGTGAACCCGCCCTCGACGCCCGGCACCAGCTGGTTGCGCAGCCGGATGTTGGCGAAGGTGCCCCGGATCATCACCTCGTGGTTGCCCCGGCGGGAGCCGTACGAGTTGAACTCGTGCCGGGCGACGCCGTGCTCGGCCAGGTACTTGCCGGCGGGGGAGTCCGCCTTGATCGAACCGGCCGGGGAGATGTGGTCGGTGGTCACCGAGTCGCCCAGCTTGGCCAGCACTCGGGCGTCGGCGATGTCCCGCACCGGCTTCGGGTCCCGCTCCATACCCTCGAAGTACGGGGGCTTGCGGACGTAGGTGGACTCGCCGGCCCAGGCGAAGGTGTCGCCGGTCGGGGTCGGCAGCGACTGCCACCGCTCGTCGCCGGCGAAGACGTCGGCGTACGCGGAGCTGAAGCCGGTGGCGCCGATCGCCGAGGCGATGACGTCCTGGATCTCGGCGCTGTTCGGCCAGATGTCCCGCAGGAACACCGGGTTGCCCTGGCTGTCCTCACCGATCGGCTCGTTGGCCAGGTCGATGTCCATGGTGCCGGCGAGCGCGTACGCGACCACCAGGGGCGGGGACGCCAGGTAGTTCATCTTGACGTCCGGGTTGATCCGGCCCTCGAAGTTCCGGTTGCCGGAGAGCACCGAGACGACAGCGAGGTCACCCTCGTTGACCGCGGCGGAGACCTCCTCCGGCAGCGGGCCGGAGTTGCCGATGCACGTGGTGCAGCCGTAGCCGACCAGGTTGAAGCCGAGCTTCTCCAGGTAGGGGGTGAGGCCGGCCCGGTCGTAGTAGTCCATGACGACCTTGGAGCCCGGTGCCAGGGTGGTCTTCACCCACGGCTTGCGGGACAGGCCCTTCTCCACAGCGTTGCGAGCCAGCAGCGCGGCGCCGATCATGACCTGCGGGTTGGAGGTGTTGGTGCAGGAGGTGATCGCCGCGATCACCACGGCGCCGTGGTCCAGCTCGTACTCGACGCCGTCGGCGCCGGTGACCCGGATCGGGTTGGTGGCGCGGCCACCGGCACCCGCCGCGGCGGTCTCCAGGTCGCGCGGCTCGTCGGCCGGGTCGCTGAACTCGTTGGCCGGCGGGTCGCTGGCCGGGAACGACTCGGCGCTGGCCTCGTCGGCCGGGCCGGCGGCGCCGCGGGGCAGCTGCTCGCGCGCCACGCCCGGCCTGAGCTCCTTCGCCACGCCGGCGGCCTCCTCGGCCACGTAGTCGGTCAGCGCGGAGCGGAACAGCGTCTTGGCACTGCCCAGCGGCACCCGGTCCTGCGGGCGCCGGGGGCCGGCCAGGGACGGCTCGATGGTGCCGAGGTCCAGCTCCATGCGCTCCGAGTACTCCGGCTCGCGGGCCGGGTCGTGCCAGAGGCCCTGCTCCCTGGCGTACGCCTCGACGAGCGCGACCTGCTGCGGGTCGCGGCCGGTCAGCTCCAGGTAGCGGACGGTCTCGGCGTCGACCGGGAAGATCGCCACGGTGGAGCCGTACTCCGGGGACATGTTGCCGATGGTGGCCCGGTTGGCCAGCGGCACCGCGCTCACACCGGGGCCGTAGAACTCGACGAACTTGCCGACCACGCCGTGCTTGCGCAGCATCTCGGTGATGGTCAGCACCAGGTCGGTGGCGGTGGTGCCGGCCGGCATCTCGCCGGAGAGCTTGAAGCCGACGACCCGCGGGATCAGCATGCTGACCGGCTGGCCGAGCATCGCCGCCTCGGCCTCGATGCCGCCGACGCCCCAGCCCAGCACGCCCAGGCCGTTGACCATGGTGGTGTGCGAGTCGGTGCCGACGACCGTGTCCGGGTACGCCTGGCCGTTGCGCTCCATGACCGTACGGGCCAGGTACTCGATGTTGACCTGGTGCACGATGCCGGTGCCCGGCGGGACGACCTTGAACTCGTTGAACGCGGTCTGGCCCCAGCGCAGGAACTGGTAGCGCTCCTTGTTGCGTTCGTACTCCAGCTCGACGTTGCGCTGGAAGGCGTCCTCGCGGCCGAACAGGTCGGCGATGACGGAGTGGTCGATGACCAGCTCGGCCGGGGCGAGCGGGTTCACCTTGGTGGCGTCGCCGCCGAGGTCGCGGACGGCCTCCCGCATGGTGGCCAGGTCCACGACGCAGGGCACGCCGGTGAAGTCCTGCATCAGCACCCGGGCCGGGGTGAACTGGATCTCCACGCTCGGGTCGGCGGTGGGGTCCCAGGCGCCGAGCTGGCGGATGTGGTCGGCGGTGATGTTTGCGCCGTCCTCGGTCCGCAGCAGGTTCTCCAGCAGGATCTTCAAGCTGTAGGGCAGCCGGTCGTGGCCCTCCACCTTGCCGATCTTGAAAATCTCGTAGCTCGCGTCTCCGACGCGTAGCTGGGTCTTCGCACCGAAGGTGTCGAGGCTCGCCACGTCGTACTCCTTCACACCAGCGACCGTGAGTAGTCCTGAGCAGTCTGTCGCACCGGCCCAGGTGTTGCCGTGGTTAGGCGACACTTACCTGCGCTCGGCGCTCAACAAAACCGTACGTCCGTCTTGCTACTCGCGCAACTTCGTGCCAGGGTTCGGGACGAGGAGGTGCCATGATGATCCATCACGTCCTGCTCGCCTGCCCACGGGGCTCCGAGGAGACGTCCCGGGCCTTCTACGTCGGCCTGCTCGGCCTCGTCGAGAAGGCCAAGCCGCCGGTCCTCGCCGCCCGTGGTGGTTGCTGGTTCACCGGGTACGGCGCGGAACTGCACCTCGGCGTCGAGGACGACTTCCGGCCCGCCCGCAAGGCGCACCCGGCCCTGCTCCGCCCCGACCTCGACGCGCTCGCCGCCCGGCTGGTCGCCGCCGGCCACCCCGTGTTCTGGGGCGACGAGGAGATCCCCGGCATGCGCCGATTCCACACCCACGACCCGCACGGCAACCGCCTGGAGTTCCTCGCCCCCGCCGCCTAATGGGAGCTGTCGGGTCAGCCGTTGGCA
>NZ_LWLS01000095.1 GCF_001905095.1 Micromonospora sp. CB01531 | reverse complement strand
ACCCCCGACGAATTAACGGAAATGAGCACTTAGCCTGAGACGTATGGTCCTCGCGGCTAGGGCAGGAGAGCGAGGTACGAGTGGTTCGCTGGAAGGTTATCTCTGGCAGTTTGCCCCTGTCGGTTACCGGCCGGTTCAAGCCGTGGGCGATCTCGGTGGGACACAGAAAATTGCTTCTGCGGGGGCTAGGCGGAGATCCGGAGGGCGACGAACCGCTGCGGGTCTTCGATCTCCTGTTCCAGGATGTCTCGCGCATTTGTTTGTCCGACGCCTATTCGGAGCTGCATCTTCGGGCGGCGCCAGAGGCTCGGCGGACTGCCGAGGCGAAGCGCCTGGGTGTGCGGTGGCCAAGCGCGACGATGTACCTGGTGGACCGAACGCGAGACACCGACTATGTAGTCGCTGGCCGGGTGTACTGGGCCGAGGTAACCGTCCCACCCGGAGCGTCCAGCCCCTTGCTCTCCGAGGATCCAGACGATCAGGAAATTCCTGACGTCCTCTACTCCGCCTGAGCGGGCGGATTGCCCGGGATTCCTCGGTCAGAATGCATTCTCTCCTCCGCGCCGGCGGGTGCGCGGTCCGCATCTGGTCCGCAAGAGGTCGACGGACGCAGAGGAGCGGTGTGAGATGTTGAGAGCTGTTTCCACTGCAAAACCATCGTCTGGGCAGGTGGTCCGGGGTAGCTAACTTGATCTCATAATCCCTTTGTCGCCGTGCCATCCACGTGCCAGCAGTCGGTACCCCCGACGGTCACCAGCGGGCACGAACGGTCCCCACGTCCTGCGGCCCGCCTGGCCCACCAGGTCCTTGTCAGCCGTGATCATCATCCTTCCGAACTGACGGCGCTTCACACGGAGTGCTCAGCCGTGTTGAGCAGCAGTCCACGGTGACCTATGTCGCCTGGCAGGGGAGTATGCGCAGGTCGGGCCGATAAGGAGTCGCTGGACGGCTAGGCCTTGCGAGTGGGTGCAGATTGGGTGCAGCTTGGCGAAGTCGTCTCAGCGTCCGAAGTGCTCAACAAAGCCGGGTGCGGCGGGGTGCTCTGACCTGCGTTGATGTGGGCGAGCGGTTCGGCGTGACCTCCCAGAGAAGACCGAAGTGGTCTTGGTCGCTGCTCCCCGCCTGGATGGTGCCGGGTGTCGTCCTGGGGCCCGCTGACGTCAGTCACGAGGGCTAGGGCGCATCGACGTGTGGCTATGGGCGCCGTCGTGGTGGCACCCGTATGGATCCCGGGAGCTGAGACCCGAATCCCATCGGCCACCTGCTGAGCAGGGCTTCCTGCTCGGTCGCCACTTCGGCGGCCCCGAAGTGGTGAAGGTTTACAGCTCCCTGCCTGGCTGGTTCCGGCTTTGTCGGCTGCTGCTGTCGTCTCTAGGCAGTCTGGCTACTTTCGCCAGGCGGGAGCCATCCGTTTCGGACATTTCCGGCCAGAACGTCCGCAGGTCCTGGAGCGGGCCGCGGTGATCTCGATCGCCAAGTCGCTGCAGGAGTCGAAGCTGGAGAACCTGGGTGACGCCGATTGACCGCCTGCCAGTCCGCCCGCCGGGGTGATCGGAGCGAGCGCCCGAACCGAGCCGCCACCAGCGTTCGAGCCTGGGGTCCGCCTCTCGCTCGTCAAGCCGCACCGCGCCTGGGCCGTGGACCAGCGGTTGCGTCGGGCGCCGGCGCTGTGGCGCACGGCGACCGAAGTCCACGACCCGGGAGGGCTGGACTGCGATCTCAAACTCGGTCAGTCGAGCGCGAACATTCCGTCACGATCTCGCCTGCCGGGTCAGTACGTGTCGATCAATACGCCAGCGGAGGCCGTGCTGTTTCTGGGCTTGGTCCGGAGGGAACGGCGCCCGCCGAGTACAACCGCTGCCTGCGTAGTCTCGGCGGGACCGGCGCTGCCATCGTCGCTCAGGTCCGACCTACCTGGACCTTCGCCGATGTCGCCGCTGATGCCGCTGCGGGGCGTTGCGATACCGCCACGAGTCCGTACTTGTAGTTGGCCATCAGCAGATCCTTCGGGCCGTCGTTGTTGATGTCGGCGACCGCGAGCCCGCGTGAGGTGAAGGAGCTGGCGAGCGGCAGTTGGGAGACGCGGAACTCGTTGCCCAGCCAGCCGTCCGGCCGCTGCAGCAGGACGCTTGCCCGTCCGTTGCTCGCATCAGCCGTCACCCGGCCGCACACGACGGCCACCGGAGGTGTCGAGGTCAGCGTCGTCACGACGGCGGATCGGCGAAATCGGCCGGGTTGAGATTGAGGGTCGCGAGTATGCCAGAGTGCTGGGCGGTGTCGATGCGGTCCGGCAGCTCCCGGTCGACCCAATCGGCCCGGCTGTGTTGGCCGCGCTGGCGCAGGGCCTCAAGGACCTTACTCTTGTCGATCTTCATCGGCTGTATCGGCTCCCTTCGCGCACAATGAATCTGGATGCTGTCGGACTCGTCCATGCCCGCCCAGAGCGAGCCGTCGGCCGGACGCGTTGCTGAGCGGCACCGGCTGGAGACATGCTGAACGGTCAGTGCGGTGTGCCTATTTCGTCGGCTGTGGAGGGCCGGCGGTGCGAAACCCGATCGTCACGATCGGTCTTCGGGGCGTCCAGCCACAACATACCCACGGGCCTGCCGCAACACCTTCCGCACCCCGGGGCTAGGAGAGTTGCCCGGCGCACGCCCGCAGTTGCATGGCCCGGCCCCACCGGTCGTCCACCTGCTCGCGTCGTGGCTTGAGCACGCTCGTCAGGTGAAGCTGCGCGTCTTCCGGAGCGCTGCTCACTGGCACCTTGTAGGTCGCCACCCGCTCGAGCCAGTCATGGGGCACGTGGCCTCGGTCCGGATCGCCGACGAGGACCCGACCGCCCTTCGCCGCGACACGGGCGAGGAACGGCAGCATCCGGGCCGCCACAGACGGGTGGTAGAGCGCGTCACCGGTTAACACCACATCCACGCCGTCACCGTCGCCGTCAAGCAGGTCACTCGACGACAGGGTCAGGTCGACGCCGTTGGCGTGGGCGTTGGCACTGATTGCCGCGATCGAGTACGGGTCAATGTCGTTGGCGGTGACACCGGCGGCGCCCGCCATCGCCGCGGCGATGGCGACCAGTCCGGAGCCGGAGGCGACGTCGAGGACATGGAGACCGGCCACGGTGTCCGGGTGATCGAGGATGTAACGCGCGAGAGCCTGTCCGCCGGTCCAGGCCGACGCCCAGAACGGCGGCGGGAGGACGTGGCCCGCCTCGGCTTCGAGCCGGGCCCAGAGGACGATCGCGTCCTCGGCCATGACCAGTCGCACCTCTGGCACCAGCGGCACCGGGGCCAGCCGGAGCCGATCGATGCTGGCTGTCCCGGGCGTGCACTCGGGGGCGGAGAGCGCGTACAATACCAGCGGTTCGAGGCCAGGCACCGTGGCGTCGGAACGGACCGTTATTCGCCGGTCCGTGGTCTCAGCCGCCGCCGTGGCGACGGGCGAGGCCTCGCCACCACGGCTTCGCGGAGTCAACGTCAGACCGGACGGATGTTAGTGGCCTGAAGCCCCTTCTGGCCCTGCTCGACGTCGAACTCGACCCGCTGGTTCTCGTCCAGGCTGCGGAACCCGCTCGATGAGATGGCGGAGAAGTGGGCGAAGACGTCAGCGCCGCCGTCATCCTGCGTGATGAAGCCGAAACCCTTGTCCGCGTTGAACCACTTGACTGTACCGAATGCCATGTCTTCTCCTTTGAGTAGCTGATGGGGACATGTACGGCCCCCGGTGGTCGCCGCTGCTTGTCCGGAAGAACCGGCAGAACAAAAGCGCCCGGCGGGTTGGATACCCACCAGGCGCTGGCAAAGTATGCGACAAACCAAAGCTTGCAACACGCTCACGCTAGCACGGGCGCGCCGCCCGCGGTGTCTTGGCTATCAGCACTCACCGCGCCGGCTACCAACCCGCGTGCTGGAAAAGAACGCCGCCACGCCCTGCGGCGCGGACGTGGTTTCCACGGCACTCGTTCGGCGACCTCTTTTCGGGCCTGTTCGGCGCCGCGCTGGCGTCACGCGGCCGTCGCTACGCGGCGGGCCGGTCGCCCGTGGCGCTGTGGCGTCCTCCGCTATGCGACGCCGTCGTCGCACGTGAGGAGTCACGAAGCGGGGCGGCGTGCCGCCATCAAGTCTTCAACATGGGAACGGGTCGTCCTGCCCGGCGCTGACCGATCGTTCGCGGCGTGGTGGTCGATAATGCAGGCCGTGGTCGGAACCGGCGGAGTTCTTGATCATTCTGCCCGCACCTTGGCCCAAGCCGTACACGATGGTCGTTTTGGGCTAGGGTTTGGCGGGCGGAGCGAAACGGATCCGACGCTGCCCGGCGAGCGGCCGATCCACCCTCGCTCACCTTCCGAACCCGGCTTGCATATGCGAGCGGGTGAGTCGCGTGTTGGCGCGCAAACTTTGGAGCAGCTGTTGACTGATGTAACCGCGCATGACTCAAGTCCATTCCGTGAAGCACCGGCAGCAGATGCGCCTTTCGACCACACACCTGCCGTCGACGTGAGTCGGGCTGCGATGATCCGGCTGCGCACCCCGTTCGGTGCCGAGGGTGACGCCGACCGGAAGCCGGCGGCCGCGCCCACCGCCGCTCGCTAGGCCATCACGACGTCACGGAGCCCAGCCGGCAAGGGCTACCACGCGCTTCTGGCTGCTGGGCTTCGAACCACATGTGACCTGTCCGAATGCGGCAGCCGAGCTCTCCTCGGAGATTGGCTTGGTCATGGGGACAGATTGGCGAGTGGACTTCTACGTCGGCGAGTTGACCGTCTCGTTCAACAACTGGGCAGCGCTGAGCGAGACCTTCCTCGCCGAGTTGGGCAACCGGCTCGAAACCGCTTGAGCGCTTCGCGCGGCCTTGGACGATACGCTTGTGATGCATCTCCGAGGATCCGGCGCCTCTTCCGCACGGCCTAGCGGGCAGCCTCCTTGCGTAGGCCGGGGACGAGGACTCGGGCGTAGGCGGCGCGGAGCGAGTCCTCGTCGTCGCGGGCTGATTCGAGGAACTCGCGGGCCGTGGCCGTGGCCGTGGCCGGGCGGTTCGCCCGTCGCCCGCCCGGGTGGTTGTATCCACGGTGGCCGTGGCCTGCGGCCGGGCGGCCTCTGGCGCGTGGCCGTCCGCCCGGGCGTCCGTGACCGTGGCCGAGGTGGTGGCCGTGGCCGTCGGGCGGCCGGTTGCCAGGAGGGCCCCGGTCGCCATGAGCATCAGGCCGTCTACGGCCAGCGGCCCGACAGTGACCGTGACTGCGTCCTCGCCGCAGTGGCTGAGAAGGCCAAACAGGTGTCGGTAGGAGACGAGGGCGGCCACGGCTGCCACTGGGAGGAGGCCACCGAACAGGAGTGCGGCCCATCCGCGGCCGGGCGGCCGTGCGGTTCGGGTCAGGATCTCAACGGCCACGAACAGGGCGACCGGCCAGAAGACAGATCCGGCCACGGCCACGGCCCCGGGTTTCGGGCGACCAGCCGGTCGGGGCCTCTTCGCGCCGGACGTAGGAGTGGGCCGACGTTCGCCGCAATGGACACGGCCCCGCCGAAAGATGGCCCCGGCGTATGCCCAGCTACGGCCGGCGATTCGGGCAGTGGTCACCGGGCGGTCTCCTTTGCGATCGCGCGGACGGTGGCGGGACTGGCATCGTGGTGGCCAGCGGCGTAGATGATCGGCCTGACCTCATCGGTGTGCTTGTCGACCAGATGGCGAGCGAAGGCGGAGGGGGCGGGCGTGACCGCGGGCCGGCCGAGGAGGACGGCGGCGATGGCCTAGGCGGCGGTTTCATCGGTCAGGAGCCAGGACCTCGGATCGACACGGGCCACAGTTGCCAGCCGGCGAACCTCGGTGGCGCGGGCACTGGTCGGTGAGGGGTGAGGGGTGAGGGCGGCGTCGTGAAGCGAGCGCGGGCCCTGTTGGTTATTGACGGTTAAGGACGGTTCGGCGGAAGTGCGCTTCCGGCCGTTCGGTAGGACACTTCCGGCCGTTTGGTACTGCACTTCCGCCCGGTCCCGGACCGGGGGAAGCCGGCTTTCGCCCGGTTTTCCACAGGCTCCGGGGCTTTGGTGGGGCGGCCCGGCTGTGGCTCGGCCTGCGGGTCCAGGGCTGCCGGGAGGGGGCGTCGGTGTTGCATCGCGAGATCCCAGACGACCGGGCGACGGTCGGCGGGAAGGAGGATGGTGTGACGCTGGTCGCCTCGGCGGATCAGGCCGAGGCGGGCCAGTTCGGCGAGGTCATTGCGGACCGCGCGGATCGACTTGCGGGCGTAGAACGCCAGGCGCTCCTGCGACGGGAAGGCGGCGCGCCCGTCGGCGTGTGCGTGGTTGGCGAGGCCGATCAGGACGGCGAGACAGGACGGCGAGACAGGACGGCGGGACGTCCGGGGCGTCGCTGACGGCCCAGGACACGGCCTCGATACTAAACAAACACCGCCAGGCGCAGGACGTCGACCAGGCGCAGCGCGGGAACGCCGTGAAGCTCGGCGTGGGCGACCTTTAGGTGTCCTTGGTGCCGGGACGATAGGGCCTCGACGGCGGTGGCGGCGTCGACGGCGGCCAGGTCGCCGACGACCCGGGCGAGGAGGTCGTCAGCGTCCAGGGCCAGGACGAAGTCGAAAGTAGCGCCAGACCCGCGAGGTGCTGCGGCGGGCGGCGGTCGGGTGACCTGTGCCGCTCTCGGAAACGATCACGTCGAGCGTTGCGCCGTCGTCGCCGTGGTCGGCCCGGACGCCCTTGATGGCCATGACCCTGCGGTCACCGACGTGTCGCCTGCACAACGGTGACCGTCGGGCTCTCGTCGTCCTTGTCCTTGTCGTTGTCGTTGTCGGCGTCGTCGTCCGAAACCTCGCCGCTGTCGTCGTCCCGGTCGGTCTCGTCCTCCGCGTCGCCGCCGTCGACGTTGTTGCCGGACTTGCCGGCCAGCTCGTGGACGTGGGGGGTGCCGTTGACGTGCAGGAGGTCGTTGACCTTCTCGGAGGCGGCGAACCAGTCCGCGTCGTCGCCCGGAGCGGAGCAGACGGTGACAACCTGGACGGTGAGCGGCCTGGGCTTGAACGTGGCAAGGTGCTCGCTTCGCGAAGGAGTGGGCATGGGCGGCTGCGTGGTGGTGCCACCAGATCGCGGTGTCTGCGCTGGGAAGCTGCCGTGACGGGCGCGAGGCGTGGGTCACGAGCCCATCTGGGAGGTGGGCTTTGGGTGATCCCGCTGGCGCGGGTACATCTGCAGAGGAACAGACGGGCGGCGGTGCGAGCAAAGAAAGAAATCTTCACCGTACCTTCGTGACCTGACAGCACCGCTCCTGTCAGGAATCGCGACCATGCTTGTGACCTGGGCTGACAGGATTCGTCAGGGCCTGTCAGAGCACGAATATGCCGTCGTCGTAGTTCGGGTTGTCCGCCACAGGCTGGCCGTGGTCGCTGGGCAACTCGGCGAGCCGGATACGGCAGGTGGCGCCGCCGGGGAGCCAGACCGCTGCGGCGGGGTCGGTGGCGTGGGTGGCGGTCGCGAATCGGGCATCGCCGCGCCCGCCGCGCAGGAGCCGGTGAAGGTGTTCCTCGCGTTGCTCGCTGCCGAGCCAGAACAGCACCGGGTAGCGGGGTCCGCCGCGCCGGATCAGCTGCGCGTACCGGTCGAGTTTGGCCACCACGGGACCAGGGGTTCGGTGCCGGTGTCGGCCTCCAACCAGAACCCCGCGGTGGTGTCGCCGACGCTCCACAGGCCCTGCCCGTCAGCGGTGATGGTCCGGAAGTGCTTCGTCGTCATCGACTCGGACCACCACCGGTCCAACCCGCCCTTCGCCGTGCTGGCGGGCGTGCGTAGTGAGCCGGACGAAGAGCTCGTTGGTGGTGAGCAGGTGTGTCAGGTGCGGGTTGGCTGACAGCCGCTGCACGGGTTGGCGGCTCGCCCGGAGGGTGGGTTCGGGTCGCTGGTGGGCGGCGGCTTGGAAGCGGTGGCCGTGGTGGCCGAGGGTCCAGTGCCATGGTTGGCTGCCGCCGCCGTCGCGGGGGAACCGGAACTGGTCCAGCAGGCCCAGGGCGGCCAGTTCGCCGAGCCGGATCTGGCAGGTGCGGCGGGCGTGGAACAGGATGCGGTGGATTTGGTCGGTGGTGAGGACCTGGTGGTCGTCGAGGAGTTGGAGCAGCAGGCGGTCGCGGCTGGTGATGTGGGGGTAGATGGCCAGCAGGCCAGCAGAGCGCGGTTGCGGCATAGGTGTGTTCACCCCTGGAGAGAGAATCCCGTAGGGAGTCTGGCTGAGTCGATCTTGCATGCGGCTCTGTTGCCGGGCGGGTTTAGGCAGGTCAGGCGCCTGACAGGCCGGATGGAGGGACTCGTGTGGGGTCTCGTGTCGCGGACACCCCCAAACGAGCCCCCAGTGCCGCACCCAGCCGAGCCCCCGAACGGGCGAAGGGGGGCGCGGTCGGCGTTGCTGGTCGGGCGGGACGCCACCGGGCGGCCGGCCCCTCGGCGAGCAGGGGCTGCTGCTGCGTCACCCGGACGGCACCCTGTACCTGCTCTGGCACGACCGGCGCTACTTGCTCCAAGACACCGGCCGGGGTGCTGGCCGCGCTGGCCGCGACCCGGGAACGGGCCGTGCCGGTGGCCCCGGCGCTGCTGCACACCGTGCCGGCCGGCGCCGCCCTGGCCCCGCCGGCGGGTACCCGGCCTCGGTGCGCCCTCCGAACGGGTCGCCGGCGCCACCATCGGCGACGTCTACCTCGTCCGGAACTCCGGCGGCGGCCGGCAGTACGCGGTGGCCGAGCGGGACAGGCTGGCCGGAGTCACCGAACGCCACGCCGCCCTGCCGCTCGCCCACACCGGCCAGGGCCCCCAAAGCCGATCACCCTCGGCCGCGTCGCCGCCCTGCCCAGGCTCCGCGACCGCATGCCCGCCGGGCCCACCGCCCCGCCGGCGGTGCCGCCCCGGCTCCACCATGGACGGCGGGGCGCTCTGCGCCCCGGTCGGCGACGACACCGGCGTACGCGACGTCCGGGTGGGTGCCACCCCGCCGGACCGCTCCGCCGCCCCGGGTACGCCGACCGGGCGAAGCGGCCTTGCCGACCACTTGGTGGTTGAACCGGGGCGCGGCGCGGTGGACGAGTCCGTCGCCGCGCCCGGCGCCGCTACGCGGGCGTCCGCCCGGTCCGGCTGCCCGCCAGCCTGGTGAGCCTGGTGCCGGCCGGCAGCCCGCTCGATCCGGCCGCCGCCCGCACGGTCGCCGCCCCCGCCTGACGATCAGGTCGACGGGCCGGCGCCGGTGTCGGGCGAGGTGCCGCCCCGGCGGTGGCCCGCCCACAGCGCCAGCTCGGCGTAGGGCAGCAGGAAGGTGAACCCCAGCCCGACGGGGCTGTCGAACGGCCAGTGCTGCCGCCGGTCCGCCGGCCCCAACAACACGCACGCGACCACCACGGCCCAGACCACCGGCATCGCGAACAGCCCTGGTGCGGGCAGCCGCAGGATCCTCGCGGCCAGTGGGCCGACGACGGCCATCAGGACCGGCACGGACAGGATGGCGAGGATCACGGGCCCGAGGTCGGGCAGGCACGGCGCATCCTCGGTGCAGGATGCCGGCTCCCGCTCGGCGAGCTTGGCGAGAGCCAGGGCTGCCGCCACCGCGACACCGAGCGTCAACAGTCCGACCAGCAGCCCGGCCGCAACCAGGCGGAGGGCCTTTCGCGGGCGGACAAGGCGAGCCGGAGCGGCCGGGGCAACCGGGCCGTCAGACATCCCGGCAGCATAGGGGCAAATGGATCAGCCGGCGGGGCGGCGCAGGACGCTGACCGCGAAGTCGGCGTCCTCCTGCCACCGGCGTAGGTCCCAGGTGGCGAAGCGGTGCTCCAGCCGGAGCCCGGCCGCCACCGCGTCGTCGTCGAAGTCGGCGAGCGGATAGCCGCGGTCGGTGCCGAAGCCGACCACCACGAGCCCGTCCGGGTGGACGTGCGCCGCGATCCGGCTCAGTACCGCCCGCTCGGTGCCGGGCGCGACGAACGTCATCACGTTGCCGGCGCACACGGCGGCGTCGAAGGGCTCCGGCTCGCCCTGCGCGGCCAGGTCCAGCTCGGCGAGGTCGTCGACCAGCCAGCGCGGCCCGGGGTAGTCGGCCTGGGCCGCCTCGATCAGCGACGGGTCGGCGTCCACCCCGACGACGCGGTGGCCACGGGCGGCGAGTGCGGCGCCGATGCGGCCGGTGCCGCTGCCGGCGTCCAGGATCCGGGCGTGCGGCGGGACCAGCGCGTCCAGCAGCCGCGCCTCACCGGCCAGGTCCGCCCCTTCGGCCGCGAGCCGGCGGAACCGGTTGATGTACCACTGCGAGTGTCCGGGCTGGGTGTCGGTCACCCAGCGGGTCGGCTTGCCCATGCCGCCACCGTAACTGATCTCCCGAGGGGCCTCGGCAGGGCCCAGATTCCCGGAAAGAGTGGTCGCCTGTCGCCCGTCGCCTGGATGGCCACTCTTTCCGGGAAAGAGACCACACGGCCATCAAAGCGGGGCGGGGCTCAGGTGAGGGCGAGGAAGGTGCCGGTGGCGAGCGGGGCACCGAGGGCGGTGCCGGCGACGACCTGCGGCCAGGTGTGGTCCCGCAGCACCACCCGCGACCAGGCGACCGCGGCCACGAGCAGCCAGCCGGCGTGCAGGGCCGGGCCGTGGAGCAGCACCAGGACGGCCGTGGAGGCGGCGGCCACGGCGGCGTGGATGCTCAGCTTCCACCAGTGGTTGACCAGGGTGCAGGCCGCCCCCACCACGAAGATCACGACGATCATGGCGAAGAGCTCGGCCGGGGCGCGCAGCGCGACGAGCAGGGCCATGCCGACCGCCACCGAGGCCAGGCCGGTCAGCAGCGGGCGGGCGCGCTGGGTATGGTCGCCGACGTGCCGGTCGCTGAGCCGGCCCCGGCGTACGCCGTGGACGATCACGCCGACCGGGATGACCGCGCAGAACAGCAGCGCGGTGCCGCCCCAGCTCAGGAAGCTGCCCAGGTCGTGGCTGGCCCAGGCGGCCACCACCATCGGCATCGCCGTCACCAGCACGCTCGGCGCGAGCGCCTCGGTAACCAGTCGGGCCATCCGCCCGCCCACCGTTCGTTCCGCGACCGCCCGCACCGGGCCATCCTGGTGTCCGCGCCCGGCAAGGTCAACCAATCCGTGCTGCGGCGCGGTCAACCGGCGCTCAGGACCAGCTCGGCGGTCCGCTCCGGCTGGTCGACCTGCACGAAGTGCCCCGCGTTCGGCAGCAGGTGCAGTTCGGCGCGCGGAAACAGCTCCGCGAAGCGGTGGGCGACCCGCGGGTTGAGGGAGCGGTCCTCGACGCCGAAGATCACCCGCACCGGCCGGTCGAACCGGCGCAGGTCCGGTATTCGGCGCCGGCGCGTCAGGACGGTGCCGAGCAGGTCGTCGTTGAGCCGCCAGAACGCCGGCTGGGCCGCGACGAAGTCGTCGCGCAGGCGCTTCACCTTGGCGGCCCGGCGTCGGTCGTCGCGGATGAACCTGCCCACCTGCCAGGTGTAGAGGCGTAGCGCGAGGGCCGATCCACGGCCCGTCAGCGCCCGGGCCATGTCGCGCAGCAGCGGAGTCGAGTACAGCGCGATGGCGGGCGGGCGGCGCAGACTCGTCATCTGGTGGTAGTACGTGTTGAGCAGCACCAACGCGGAGACGCGGTGCGGATACAGCAGCGCCCAGTCGATCGCCGGCGGCCCGGATGCGTCATGGGCCACGAGCACGACCCGCTCCAGCCCGAGGCGGTCGATCACCGCCGCGAGGTCACCCGTCATGTTGTCCGCCGTGTACGGGTAGCCCTCGGGCTTGTCGGACCTGCCCCAGCCGAGGAAGTCGAACCGGACCACCCGCCGATCGCCGAGGTGGGGCATCAGTTCGTCGTAGAGGTGCAGGTTGTCGGGGAAGCCGTGCAGCAGCACCAGCGGCGTCCCCTCGCTGCCGGTCACCTCGACGTGCAACTGGTGCCCTGCCCGGGGGATCTTGAGTGTGTCGCGTACCTGCCCCATCCCGCCCCGATCGCCGGTTGAACTGAGGCGAAACTAGCCCGGAATCGGGTGATCCGGGCGGGAAGGGCGGTGCCGCCAGGCGCGGGAGTGAAATCCGAGCGCCTGAAGTCAGCCCTTCTCCGCGCCGCTGGTGAGCCCCTCGGTGAGCAGCCGCTCGCTGGCGAAGAAGAGCACCACGATGGGCAGGGTGAGGATCACCGACCCGGCCATCAGCACGGTTTTCGGGACCTCGACCCCGTCGGAGAGCAGCGACAGGCCCAGCGACACGGTCCACCGGTTCGGCCGGTCGACGAGGAACAGCAGCGCGAACAGGAACTCGTTCCAGGCGATCATGAAGTCGTACAGGGCGACCGCCATGACCGACGGCGCGGCCAGGGGGAGACTGACCCGGCGGATGACGCCGAGGCGACCGGCGCCGTCGATCGCGGCGGACTCCTCCAGGCTCACCGGGATCGTCTCGAAATAGTTCTTCAGCATGTAGACCGAGACCGGCAGCGTCTGGGAGAGGTAGACCAGCACCAGCCCGACCAGCGACCCGCGCAGCCCGGCCCGGGTGAACACCACGAACAGCGGGATCGCGATGACGATCGACGGGAACAGGTACACGGCGAGGAAGAGCGCGTGGACCTGCCGCCGGCCGAAGAACCGCAGCCGGGACACCGCGTACGCGCCGGGGATGGCGACCACCAGGGTGAGCGCCGTGGCGGCCAGCGCGACGAGGCCGCTGTTGCGGATGAAGGTGAGGAAGCCCTGCCCGCCGTCCTCGGTGGCCTTGAGCACCTCGACGTACGTGGCGGCGGTCAGCTCGCCGGCCGGCACCAGCAGCGAGCCCGGGTCGAGCAGCAGGCGCTCGATGGGGCGTACCGAGAGCACCAGCATGTACCAGAACGGCAGCAGGGTGACCAGCAGGAAGCCGGCGATCACCAGCCGGCGCAGCCAGCGCAGGCTGACCCTCTCGATCCGGTCCCGGTCCATCACGGCTCCCCTCGCCGGGCGAAGAAGCGCAGGTAGATCGCGACGAACACGATCAGCACCACGGCCAGCACGACGGCCTGCGCCGCCGCCGCGCCGATGTCGGTACGCGCGGTGAGGAACTGGTAGACCCGGACGCTGACCACCTCGGTGCCGGCCGAGCCGCCGGTGAGCAGGTAGACGTCATCGAACTTGTTGAACGTCATGATGAACCGCAGCACCCCCAGCAGCGCGATCACCGGCATCAGCTGCGGCAGCAGGATGTGCCGGAACTGCTGGGTCGGGGTGGCCCCGTCGACCCGGGCCGCCTCCTCCAGCTCACCGGGTACGGCCTGCAGCCGGGCCAGCAGGAACAGGAACGCGAACGGGAAGTACCGCCACGCCTCGAACGCGATGACCGTCCAGAGCGCGGTGGAGTCCTGGGAGAGGAACGGGATCGGCGTGTCCCAGCCGAGGAACCGCCGTCCCCAGTCGTTGACGATGCCGAGCTGCGGGTCGAGCATCACCTGCCAGACGAAGGTCATCGCGACCACCGGCGCCACGTACGGCAGCAGCATGGACGCCCGGACCACGGTGCGGCCCCGGAACGGGCGGCGGACCACCAGCGCCGCGACGAGCCCGACCAGGATCGACCCGGCGGTGCCGCCGACGCTGTAGACCAGCGTGGTCCAGAGCGTCCCGGCGAAGCCGGGGGTGTGCAGCACCCGGTCGAAGTTGTCCAGCGTCAGCTCGCCGAACAGGCCGGTCTTGCGCAGGGTGGCCAGGCGTACCCGCTGGAAGGCCAGGACGATCGTCCAGACGATGGGGATGCCGATCACCGCCACCACGACGAGCAGCGTCGGGGTGACCAGCGCGAGCCCGGCCCGGGACTCGCGGCGGCGCAGGGTGAGCGGGCGCCGGCCGGGGCGGGGCCGCTCCCGGGTGGGGGAGCGGCCGGCCTCCGGTGCGGTGGTGGTCAATTGACGCCTGCCTTGATCGCCTCGACGTCCTTCTTCGCCCGCCCGGCGGCACCGGCCGGGTCGGACTTCCCGGCGATCACGTCGGCGAGGGCCTTCGGCACGGGCAGCTCACCGAGGATCGCCCCGACCAGCTTGCCCTGGCCCTGGGTGAGCCCCCAGCGCTCGAACGTGTCCGGGCTGCGGCGCAGGGTGGCCAGCACGTCCTCGCCGTACACCTGCGACAGTGGCTTCTTGGTGTCCACGCCGGCCTGGCTGGTGTTCCAGGCGGTGAGGAACTTCTCCTTGTCGTCGCCGGTGCCCTTGCGGACCGGGAAGCGGCCCTCGGGGGACATGCCGAACCAGCGCGGGTAGCCGTCGGAGAGCATGTACTCCACGAAGGACTTCGCGGGGTCGGCCGCGCCGTCGAGCACGGCCCACGAGCTGATCTCGCCGTACTGGGCCGGCTCCGTGCCGTTCGGGCCCTTGATCGCGGTGACGAAGCCGCTGTTCTTCGCCAGGAACGCCGGGTCCCGCTGGCACTGCGGGCAGGTCGGCTTGGCGTCGTTGCGCAGCCCGGCCAGCTCGTCGAGGATGAACGGCGACCAGATCAGCATGGCCGCCTTGCCGGCGAAGTAGGTGGCCCGGGTGGTGTCCACGTCCTGCGCGCCCTTGACCGAGTGGTCGCGCATCAGCTCGCCGTAGAAGCGGAACGCCTCGACGCACTCCGGGGAGTCCAGCTTCACCGCGCCCGAGTCGTCGGTGAGCTGGCAGTTGTTGGCCAGGGCCAGGTGCTCGAAGGTCTGCTGGGTGAACACGTCACCGGGGGCGGTGGCCGCGGTGATGCCGGCGACGCCGCCGGTGTCCAGCTTCGCCGCCGCGGCGGCGATCTTCTCGTACGTGTCGGGGGTGGGCAGGCCGGCGGCGGCGAACAGGTCCTTGCGGTAGATCAGCAGCTGCCCCCACCCGTCGCTGGGGACGGCGAGCTGTTTGCCGTCCTCGGCGGTCAGCTCCAGTGCGCGCGGTGAGAAGGTGTCCCGACCCAGCTTGCCGACGATCGCCGCGTTGGCGTCCGGGTGCAGCAGCTCGTTGCCGGCGAGGGTGCGGACGGCGGCCAGCGGGAGCGAGCCGACCACGTCGGGCAGGTCGCCGGCGGCGGCGCTGGAGGCGATGAGCGAGGGGAACTGGTCTTCGTTGACGGTGACCAGGTCCACCTTGACCCCGGTCTTCGCGGTGTAGTCGGCGATGATCGCCTTGGTCGCGGTGACTCGGTCGGCCACGTCCTCCAGGCTCCACACCGTCAGCCGGGAACTGTCGTCTTTCTGCTGGTCGTCGCTGCAGGCCAGCAGCCCTGCCCCGGCAAGTGCCAGGATCAGACTGGTGGCGAGCAGCCGCCTCGAGGGTGATGACATCGGTGGCACTCCTCTCGAAAGAGCACGGCGTGCCTTCAATACCCATCGATTGATCAATCGAACCACATATGCCGATTTTTTCGGTTAGAATCGGGGCCGGCACTTCCCTCGGAGCGACACCATGGCCAACTGGGTTGTCTCTCTGGCCGGGCCCCGACGCGTCAGCCTGGAGCCCTGCCCCCCGGACCCGCTCGGCCCCGGCCAGGTCCGCGTCCGCACCCGCTACTCCGGCATCTCCGCCGGCACCGAGCTGACCCTCTACCGGGGCAGCAACCCCCGGCTCAGCAAAGACTGGGACGACGCCACCCGCATGTTCGTGCCCCGACAGGCCGCGCCCGCGTACCCGGTGGTCGGCTTCGGCTACGAGGAGGTCGGCGAGGTCGTCGAGGTGGCCCCGGACGTCGCCGACCGCCGGCCGGGCCAGCTCGTCTGGGGCATCTGGGGCCACCGGGCCGAGGCCGTGGTGGCCGCCGCCACGGTCACCCCGCTCGCCCCCGACCTCGACCCGCTCGCCGCGGTCTTCGCCCGCCCGGGCGCCATCGCGCTGACCGCCGTGCTCGCCGGCGACCTGCACCTCGGCGACTGGGTCGGCGTCTTCGGGCAGGGGGTGATCGGGCTGCTCGGCACCCGGCTCGCCGTCCTGTCCGGAGCCCGGGTCGTCGCGGTCGACCGGGTGCCGGCCCGGCTGGCGCACGCCACCGCGTTCGGCGCCCGCCGGGTGGTCGACGTCGCCGTCGACTCGGCCGCCGCCGTGCTGCACGCGGCCACCGACGGCCGCGGCGCCGATGTCTGCCTCGAGCTGTCCGGGTCGTACCCGGCGCTGCACGAAGCCATCCGCGCCACCACCCACACCGGCCGCGTCGTGGCCGCCGGCTTCTACCAGGGGTACGCCCACGGGCTGGGGCTCGGCGAGGAGTTCCACCACAACCGGATCCAGATGGTGGCGGCCCAGGTCTCCGGGCCCACCCCGGCGCCCGGCACGGCCGGCCGGTGGACCGGGCCCAGGATCGCCCACACCTTCATGGACCTGGTGGCCGAGGGCAGCGTCGACCCGCTGCCGCTGGTGAGCCACGTCGTCGACGCGGGCGCGGTGGCCGACGCGCTGGCGTTGCTCGACCGCGGTGACGATGCCGTCCTCCAAGTCGTGCTGAGGTTCTGATGGCAATTCCACTCGCCTGCCAGGAGCAGCTGCTCCCCGGCGGCAGCCTGTCCGACAAGTACGCCCTCGCCGTCTCGCTCGGCTACCAGGGCATCGAGCTGCGCGGCCGCGGCGAACTGGCGTTCGCCCGGCGGCTGCCCGAGCTGCGCCGGGCCCGCGCCGACGGCGTTGTGCTGCCCACCGTCTGCGTCGAGATGGACCACTTCATCGGTGACTTCGACCCGGAGCGGGCCGGGGACGCGGTGCGCAACCTCCGCTCCCAGCTCTCGGTGATCGCCGAGATCGGCGGGATCGGCGCGATGACCCCCGCCGCCTGGGGGATGTTCTCCCGCCGGCTGCCGCCGTTCGAGCCGCCCCGCTCGCCCGACGGTGACAGGCAGGTGCTCGTCGACGCCCTGGGTGAGCTGGGCGAGCACGCCCGCGCCGAGGGGGTCACCCTCTTCCTGGAACCCCTCAACCGGTACGAGGACCACATGGTCAACCGCCTCGACGAGGCAGTCGCCCTGTGCCGGGCGGTCGGCCTGCCGTCGGTGCGCGTGGTCGCCGACACCTTCCACATGAACATCGAGGAGGACGACGCGCCCGCGGCGCTGCGCGCGGCCGCGCCGTACCTGGGGCACGTGCAGGTCAGCGACTCCAACCGGTACCAGCCCGGCGCCGGTCACCTGGACTGGCCGGCGCTGCTGCGTACCCTCGACGACCTCGGCTACGCCGGCTGGCTGGCCGTCGAGTGCCGGCTGCGCGGCGAGCCCGTCACCGCCCTGCGCCAGGCGGCCGCCGTGCTCGCCCAGGCCCGCCCCCGGCAGGCCGCCGCATGAGCGAGCGCAGTGAGCGAATCATCGGGCGCAGTGCCGGGGAGCCTCATAGGGCTGCCAAGCGGAGCGAGGTGGCCGCATGAACGCCGGCACACCTGCCGAGTTGCGCCCGGGGGATCCCTCGGCTCGGGTGGCCGGTGCGGAACGCGCAGCCGCGCTGCGCCGGCTGGCGATCACCACCCTCGACGCCAACTGGGAACACGACCACACCGTGCCGTCGCGCACCCTCTACCCGCACCAGTGGAGCTGGGACTCGGCGTTCATCGCGGTCGGGCTGGCCCACTTCCGCCCGGACCGGGCCTGGCGGGAGCTGCGGACCCTGTTCGCCGCGCAGTGGGCTGACGGGCGGGTGCCGCACATCGTGTTCAACCCCGCGCTGCGGGCCGGCTCGTACTTCCCCGGGCCGGAGTTCTGGGACTCGACCCGCGCCGACGGCGCCCCCGCCGTGGCCACCTCCGGGATCGTCCAGCCGCCGGTGCACGCCCCGGCGGCCTGGCTGGTGCATCGCCGTGCCCCCTCCGAGGCGTCGGTGCGGGCGCTGCGTGAGCTCTACCCGCGGCTGGTCGCCCAGCAGCGCTATCTGACCGGGCGGCGCGACGTCGGCGGCGCCGGGCTGGCCGCCATGGTCCACCCGTGGGAGTCCGGGCTGGACAACAGTCCCGCCTGGGACGCCCCGCTGGCCGCGGTGCCCGCCGACCCCGACATCATGCGGGCGTACCGCCGGCACGACACCGCGCACGCCGACGCGGCGCACCGCCCCACGGACCTCGACTACGCGCGCTACGTGGCGCTCGTCGACGCGTACCGGGCGGGCCGCTACCGCGACGACGGGCTGCTCGGCCGGCACCCGTTCCTGGTGGAGTGCCCGCTGGTCAACGCGGCGCTCGGGCTGGCCGAGCACGCGCTGGCCCGGATCGCCACAGTGGTCGGCGCCGACCCGGGGCCGCACCGGGAACGGGCGGCCCGGATCACCGAGGCCCTGGTCGACCGGCTGTACGACCCGGCCACCGGCACCTTCCATCCCCGGGACGTACGCGCCGACCGGCTGATCCCGGCCCGCACGGTGCTCGGGCTGATGCCGCTCGTCCTGCCCGACCTGCCGGCCCGCCAGGTGCAGGCGGTGCTCGCCGAGGCGGGCTCACCCCGGTTCGGCCTCGCCGCCCGGATGGACCGCCCGCTGCCCACCTACGACCGCACCGCGCCGGACTTCGAGCCGCTGCGCTACTGGCGCGGCCCGAGCTGGCTGAACACCAGCTGGCTGCTGTGGCGCGGGCTGCTCACCCACCACCGCCCCGACCTGGCCGCCGGGCTGCGCGAGTCCATGCTGGCGCTGGTCGCCCGCAGCGGCTGCCACGAGTACTTCCACCCGGACACCGGGACGGGGCTGGGCTCGCCGGCGTTCAGCTGGACCGCCGCCCTGCTGCTGGACACCCTCGCCGAGGGGTGAGCCGCCCCGCTGGTATCCATCGGCTCATGGCGGACGGACGGGTCCGGGCCATACGCCCCGAGGACGCCGACCGGGTGCTGGCCGGCATGAACGACGGCGTACCCGCCGAGCGGAACCCGCCGCCTCATCCGGCCGGCACGGCCTCCGGCGGTCGCGAGGCCGGCCCGGCCGCGTTCTCCGTCGCCTCGCGCGGTGGCGGCGGCGCGGCCTCCTCGTCCTGGGGCGGCTCCGCCGTCAGCAGCTCGGCCGGCACCGGCTCGACCTCCACCCGGCAGTCGTGGAAGGTCGGCGCGCCGCCCAGGTCGGCGTCGCGGACGGCGGTGACCGCGTTGACGGTGGCCCGTCCCGGGCTCAGCCGCGCCCAGTACGCCTTGTAGGTGAAGGCCAGCCCGGGCCGCGTCGCGTCGTCCACGGCGACGGCCGCCAGGAACGCCCCCCGGTCGTTGTGCACCCGCACCGCGTCCCCGTCGGCGAGGCCGCGCGCCGCCGCGTCGTCGGGGTGCAGGTGCACCCGGGGCGGCCCGGTCCGCCGGGCGTGCCAGGGCAGCGAGGCGAAGGTGGAGTTCATCAGATACCGGCCGGCCGGGGCGATGAGCACCAGCGGGAACCGGCGGGCCAGCGCCGGGTCGGCGGCCTCGATCGGCGGGGTGTAGCAGATGACCGGATCCACCCCGTGCCGGGCCAGCGCCGGGTCGTGCAGCCGGGCCCGCCCGTCCGGGGTGGGGAAGCCGCCGTCGGCGTACGGCGCGGACCCGACCGCCACCCCGCTGGTCCGGGCGTACGTCCGCTCCCGCAGCTCCTCGAAGCTGACCGGCGCGCCGCGCAGGAGTTGCCGGGCCAGGTCCTCGTCGCTGTCCCGCAGCCGGGGATGGTCGATCCCGAGCGCCGCGGCGATCCGGCGGAAGATCTCGGTGTTCGGCAGCGCCTCGCCGGGCGCCCGGGTCACCGGCAGGTTGAGCGTCGTGTAGTGGTGCCCGTAGGAGGAGTGCAGGTCGAGGTGCTCGGGCTGCATGGTGGCCGGCAGCACCATGTCGGCGAAGTCGCAGGTGTCCGTCCAGCGTTGCTCCAGCACGACGGTGCACAGGTCGGCGCGGCGCAGGCCGGCGAGCAGCCGGTTCTGATCGGGGGCGGTGGCGGCCGGGTTGGCGTTGAACACCACTAGAGACGTCACCGGCGGGTCGGCCTCGCCGGTGAGCACGGCGGCGAGCCGGCTCATGTTCACCGACCTGGCCCGCGGGGCGGGCATGTCCGGTGGCCGGATCACCGGTCCCTCGTCGATCGGGTGGTGCCCGCTGGTCGAGACGAGCGCGCCCCCGCCCGGGTGCCGGAAGTCGCCGGTGACCAGGGGCAGCGCGCAGATCGCCCGGATCGCCTGGCCGGCGCCGTGGTGCCGTTGCAGGCCCAGCCCGACCCGGACGGCGGTCGGCCGGGTGGTGGCGATCCGCTCGCCGAGGCGGCGTACCACCTCGACCGGCAGGCCGCACTCGGCGGCCGCCCGCTCCACCGGCCACTCGCCGAGCCGGGCCGCCAGCTCCTGCCAGCCGACGGTGTGCGCCGCCAGCCACTCCTGATCCGCCGCGCCGGCGTCGAGGACGTGCCGCATCAGCCCCAAGGCCAGGGCCGCGTCGGTGCCGGGCAGCGGCGCGACGTGCTCGTCGCTGCGTGCCGCGGTGTCGGTGCGCAGCGGGTCGACGGTCACCAGGTGTGCGCCGCGCTCCCGGGCCTGCTGCACGAACGGCCACAGGTGCAGGTTGGTGGCGAGCGGGTTGGCGCCCCACAGCACGATCAGCCGGGCGTCCACGATGGATTCCGGCTCGAAGCCGACCGAGCCGCCGTAGATCGAGTACTGCGCGGCCCGCGCGGCGCCAGTGCAGATGGTGGTGTCCAGCCGCGACGCGCCCAGGTACGCGAAGAGCCGGGGACCCATCGTCCAGCCCTGCACATGGCCCATGGTGCCGGCGAAGTAGTAGGGCAGGACCGACTCCGGGCCGTCCCGGTCGATGCTGGCGCGCAGCCCGGCGGCCACCCGCTCGACCGCCTCGTCCCAGCTCGCCGGCCGGTAGGCGACCCGCCCGACGCCCTTCGGCCCGGTCCGGACGTACGGGGTGGTCAGCCGGTCGGGCCCGTTGACCGCGTCGAGGTAGCGGTTGACCTTGCCGCAGAGCGCGCCCCGGGTGAACGGGTGGTCGCGGTCGCCGCGCAGGGCGACGGCCCGGCCGTCCTCGACGGTGAGCTGCCAGACGCAGGTGTCCGGGCAGTCCAGCGGGCAGGCGCCGGGATGGGTGGTGCGGGCCATGCGGGCAGCCTACCGAGCAGGTCCGATAGCCTCGTGCGGCAGCCGAGCCGGGAGAGTGCCGTGCGTGAGATCGACAAGGTGGCCTGGATCCGGATCGAGGACGGCCGGGTGCTGTGCGCCCGGTCCCGGGGGAAGGACGTCTGGTACCTGCCGGGCGGGAAGCGGGAGCCGGGCGAGACCGACCTGGCGACCCTGGCCCGGGAGATCGCCGAGGAGTTGGGTGTCGCGATCGTGCCGGAGTCGGCCGTGCCGGCCGGCACGTTCACCGCGCAGGCGCACGGGCGCGCCGCCGGGACGCTGGTGCGGATGACCTGTTACGCCGCCGACTACCAGGGCACGCTGCGGCCGGCGAGCGAGATCGAGGAGCTGGCCTGGCTCGGCTACGCCGACCGGCACCGAGTCTCCCCGGCCAACCAGCTCGTCTTCGAGCACCTGCGGTCGACCGGCGCGTTGCGCTGAGCCCTGGTCAGCCGGGTAGCAGCCGGGCCAGGGCGTGCAGCGCGGTGCGGACGGTGCCCTCGTCGGCGCTGAGGCTGACCCGCAGGCCGGGCGGGGCGGCCCGCCGGGCGGCGAACTCGTCGGTGCCGGCGACCGCCACGCCGCGCCGTCGGGCGAGCGCGGTGACCGCTTCGGCGTCGTGGTCGAGGCGTACCCAGGCGAACGGGGCCGGCCCGGGGGCGGACACCCGGTCGCCGAGCAGCTCCCGGGCGAGTGCGGCCCGGCCGGCCAGCTCGGCGGCCCGGGCGGCGGCGAGCTGGTGGGCGTGTCCGCTCAGCACGAGCTGGGTGGCGACCTCGGCGACTAGCGGCGCGGGTGCCCAGGCGAGCGCCCGGGCGGCGGCGTGCAGCGGCGCGGTGAGCGCCGCCGGGGCGTACCGGTAGCCGATCCGCAGCCCGGGGGCGAGGGTCTTGGTGATGCCGGTCAGGTGGACCGTGCGGGCGTGCCAGGCGGCGACCGGTGGCGGCCGGTCGGGCAGCAGCGCGCCGAACGGGTCCTCCTCGATGACGGTGAGGTCGTGGGTGGTGGCGACGGCGGCGATCTCCCGGCGGCGTTCGGCCGGCATGGTGCGCCCGGTCGGGTTGTGCAGGGTGGGGTGCAGGTGCAGCGCGGCGACCCGGCGGCGGGCGCAGAGCCGGTCGAGGGCGTCCGGCCGGGGGCCGGCGGCGTCGCTGGGCACGGTGGCCAGCTCGACCCGGAGCTGCCGGGCGGCGGCGAGCAGGCCGGGGTTGGTCAGCTCGGTGGTGACCACCACGTGCCGGGGCTGGGCGAGGGCGGCCAGGGCGGCGGCGAGGCCGTGCTGCCCGCCGGCGGTGACCTCGACGGTGTCCGGGTCGGGCCGCCAGCCGGCGTGGGCCATCCAGCGGGCGCCGGCGATGCGGTGCCGGACCGCGTCGGCGTCCTCCGCGCCGACCGCGAGGGGGTCGGCGGCGATCCGGTGCAGGATGGGCGCGACGGCCCGGTGCACCGGTCCGTGGCCGGGCGGGTGCACGGCGGCCACGTCGAGCATCGGCGTGGCGGTCGGGGCCGGAGGGGCGGCGGCCGGCGCTACGAAGGTGCCCCGGCCGACCTCGCCGGTGAGCAGGCCGCGTCGGGCGGCCACCTGGTAGGCGCGGCCCACGGTGGCGATGGTGACGCCGAGCCGGCGGGCCAGTTCCCGCTGCGCCGGCAGCCGGTCGCCGGGCCCGAGCCGCCCGGCCGCGATGTCCGCGCCGATCGCGTCGGCGAGCGCCAGGTAGCGGGGTCCGGCCCCGGTCGGGGCCGCGGGTTCCCAGATTGTCACCGTGACAATCTAGTCTCCGCGCCCGGCTCACCGCCGCCGGATTGTCACCGTGACAATCCGGTCCGGCCGGGTTCCCGGGCAAGCGGCCGAGGCTGCCTCCATGACCGTCACCTCCGCCGCCCTCTGGCGGCACGCCACCTTCCGCCGGCTCTGGCTCTCCGACGCGGTCAGCACCCTCGGCACCCACGTCACCAGCGTGGCGCTGCCCCTCGCGGCGCTGACCGTGCTCGGCGCGGGGTCGGCCGGGGTCGCCGTGCTGACCGCCGCGACCACCCTGCCGTACCTGCTGCTCGGCGTCCCGGCCGGGGCGCTGGTGGACCGGCTGCCCCGCCGCGCGGTGCTGGTCACCGCCGACCTCGCTCGAGCCCTGCTGCTGGCCAGCGTGCCGCTCGCCTGGGCGGTCGGGCTGCTCAGCCTGGCCCAGCTGGTGGCGGTGGCGCTGCTCGCCGGCTGCGCCACGGTGCTGTTCGACGTGGCGTACTTCGCCGCGGTGCCGGCGGTGGTGCCGGCCGCGCGCCTCGCCGACGCCAACGCCCGCCTGGAGGCGACCCGGGCGGTCGGGCAGACCGCCGGCCCGGGCCTGGCCGGCGTGCTGGTCGGCGCCCTCGGCGCGCCGGTCGCCCTGCTGCTCGACGTGGCCAGCTTCGTCGCCTCCGCGCTCTTCCTAGCCGGCACGCCGCGGCTGGCCCGCAGCACCGGCCCCGGCACCGGCGGGGTGTGGCGGGACGCGGCCGGTGGGGTCCGCTTCGTGCTGCGGGACCCGGTCGTGCGGGCCCTGACCCTCTGCTCCGGGCTGACCAACCTCTGGCACGCCGGCTTCCTGGCCATGCTGCTGGTGTACGCGGTGCGCGAGCGGCACCTGCCCGCCGCCACGGTCGGCCTGCTGGTCGCCGGCGCCAACGTCGGCTATCTGCTTGGTGCGGCGGTGGCCGGCCGGGCGCGGGCCCGCCTCGGCGTGGGCCGGGCGGTCACCGGGGCGGCCGTGCTGCAGGCCGGCGCGGTGCTGGTGCTGCTGCCGCACCCGCTCGGGATCGGTGCCGGGCTGGCCGTGAGCGCCTTCGCCAGCGGCCTCTACAACGTCAACGCGGTGAGTCTCCGGCAGGCCGCCACGCCCCCGGCGCTGCTGTCCCGGATGACCGCGACCAGCCGGTTCGTCATCTGGGGCGCGATGCCGCTCGGCGCGGCCCTCGGGGGCGCGCTGACCGGGCTGCTGGGCGCGCCGGCATATCTCGCTCTGGCCGCGCTGGGCATGGGCGGAGCGGCGCTGGTCACCCGCTGCTCGCCGGTCTGGCGTACCCGGGACTTCCCGCGCCCGGAGGAGCCGACGGGCCCGGCGGAGGCCGATGCGGTGGTGCCCGTCGGGCGCTGATCGCCGTTTGCCCCGCCGGGTCGCGGGTACCCACCGACGGCTCCAGGTCGTTTCCGGTCAGCCAGGCGAGCTGGGGTCGTCGGCAACCCGACGGCGGGCCGGCGACGACAGGAGGGCGACGTGCGGTTTCCCCGATTCGTCGAGGCGGTGTCCCGCCGCGCCGAGCTGCCCACCGAGCAGGCGGCCACGATCTCCCGGGCGGTGCTGCAGACCCTCGCCGAGCGGGTGACCGGCAACGAGTCGGCGGAGTTGGCCGCGCAGTTGCCGGACGAGCTGGGCAGTTATCTCTCCGCGCCGGTCGGGCCCGCCGGGGGCGGGGGAGCGGTCGCCTTCGTGCAGCGGGTGGCCGAGCGGGCCGAGGTGGACCCCGCGGTCGCCGAGGTGGGCACCCGGGCGGTGCTCGTCACGTTGCGCGAGGCGGTGACGGTCGGCGAGTTCCAGGACCTCCTGGCGCAGCTGCCGAGGGGTTTCGACGCCATGGTGGACCCGATCCCACGCCCGCCGTACGATGTGTGAGGACGCTCCCCGGTGGACCGGGTTGAGCTCCGGCAATGGCACCGTTTGGCCGAAGATTCCACGGTTCGGAAGTACTTTCACCGGAAAATAACTCGCGAGTACTTCTTTACGCTGAAAATCGTCTTCGCGCTAGAGGGATGATCGGACGAATTCCGCCGTCCGAGGTTCCAGCCCGCCGTCCCCCCTTCGGCTCGACCTCCATCGATCCCCTTCCCATCGAGAAATTGAGTCTTATTCTGCATCCATTGTGAAGTCCTGGGGGGGATCATGATCACAAGCGTGGATCGCTGCGCGCCTGCCATCTGTGGGGAAACGTCAATCCCCTGACATGGCAAATTCTATGATCATCAATCGCTTCGGCGACGTCGCGGCGCGGCACGGTGATCGTCCGGCACTGCTCGGCGAGACCCACGAGGTCAGCTACGCCGAGCTGGCCGGCGCCGCCGGAGGCCACGCCGCCGCGCTCGCCGCCGCCGGCGTCCGACCCGGCGACCGGGTCGCCCTGCTCACCGCGCACGGCGCGCCGACCGTCGCGGCGCTCCTCGGCGCCCTCGCGGCCGGGTGCGCGTACGTGCCGCTGGACCCGGGGTTCCCGGTCGAGCGACTGCGCCACATGCTCGCCGCCGCCGGGGTCGACGCGATCGCCTGCGCCGCCGAGCACCGGGAACTGGCCAGCGGGCTCGCCGACGGCCGGACCGTGGTGCCGCTGGACGACGTGCCGCCCGCCCCGCTGCGACCGGTCCCGGTCGACCCGGACGCGCTCGCGTACGTGCTGTTCACCTCCGGCTCCACCGGGGTGCCCAAGGCGGTCGGGCAGACCCACCGCAACCTGGCCCACGTCGTCGACAACCAGATCGCCGCGCTGGCCATCGGCCCGACCGACCGGCTCAGCCTGCTCGCCTCGTTCAGCTTCGACGCCGCCATCCCGGACCTGTACCCGTCACTGCTCACCGGCGCCGCCGTGGTCCCGATCGATTTGCGCCGGCAGGGCCTCGCGTACGCCGTCGAGCAGCTCAACCGGCACCGGGCGACCGTCCTGCACTGCACGCCCACGGTCTACCGCTTCCTGCTCGACACCCTCGGCGACCGGCGGCTCGACGCGGTCCGGGTGATCCTGCTCGGCGGCGAGCAGGCCACGTACGCCGACGCGGCCCGCGGCCGGGACCGGTTCGCGCCCGACTGCGAGCTGGTCAACGGCTACGGCGCCACCGAGATGACCTTCGTCGCCCGGTACGCGCTGCCACTGTCCGAGGTGGACCCCGTCGCCACCGGCCCACTGCCGATCGGCGGCGCGTTCCCCGGCTACCAGCTGGATCTCGCCCCCGACACCGGCGAGATCGTGGTGCGCAGCCAGCACCTCGCCCCCGGTTACCTCAACCAGGACAGTGACCGCTTCACGGTGGAGGCCGACGGGGTGCGCGGGTACCGGACCGGCGACCTCGGCCGGCGGCTGCCCGGCGGCGAGCTGGTCTGCCTCGGCCGGCTCGACCGGCAGGTCAAGGTACGCGGGCACCGGGTCGAGCTGACCGAGATCGAGGCGGTGCTCGCCACCCAGCCCGGCGTGGCCGGCGTACGGGCGATCGCCCGCGACGGCGAGCTGCTGGCGTACGCCCGACCGGCCGACGGGACCCGGCCGGACACGACAGCGCTGCGAGCCGCCCTCGCCACGGCGCTGCCCCCGTACGCGCTGCCCCGCGCGGTGGTGGTGCTCGACGAGTTCCCGCTGACCGTGACTGGCAAGGTGGACGAGCGGGCCCTGCCCGACCCGGCCCGCGAGGTGCCCGCCGACGCCGCCCCCACCACCGACACCGAGCGGATCGTGCACGACATCTGGTGCGCGGTGCTCGGCCGGGACGCGGTCGCCCGGACCGACAGCTTCTTCGACGTGGGCGGGCAGTCCCTGCTCCTCGGCCAGGTGCAGCAGCGGCTGGCCGAGCACTTCGGGGTGCGGTTGCCGCTGCTGCGCCTGTTCGACCACCCCACGGTGGCCGCCCAGGCGGCGCTGCTCGACGCCCCGCCCGAGGCGGTGCGCGCGCCGGTGCTGCCCGTGCCGGCCGCCCCGGCCGCCGCGGCCCGCGAGTACACCGGCGACGAGATCGCCGTGGTCGGGCTCGCCGGCCGGTTCCCCGGCGCCCCCGACGTGGCCACCTTCTGGTGGAACCTGTGCACCGGCGTCGACTCCGTCCACGACCACACCGACGAGGAGTTGGCCGCGCTCGGCATCGGGCCGGGGCTGCGCAACGACCCGCGGCACGTACGGGCGGTCGGCCGGCTCGACGCGGTGGCCGACTTCGACGCCGAGTTTTTCTCGTTCGGCGCCGACGAGGCCGCCCGGACCGACCCGCAGCACCGCCTCTTCCTGGAGACCGCCTGGGAGGCCCTGGAGGACGCCGGGCACGATCCGGCGCGGTTCCCCGGCCTGATCGGCGTCTACTCGGCCGCCTCCGCCAACCGGTACTTCCTCTTCCACCTGCTCGACAACCCCGCGGTGACCGGTGACGTGGACCCGGACGACTGGGAGGCCCGGCTGATCGGCCGGCAGTTCACCGACCACCTGCCCGGGCAGGTCGCGTACCGGCTCGGGCTGACCGGGCCCGCCCTCGCCGCGCAGAGCGCCTGCTCCAGCTCGCTGGTCGCGGTCTGCCTCGCCGCGCAGAGCCTCGCCGACTACCAGTGCGACATCGCCCTCGCCGGCGGCGTCACCGTCACCTGGCCCCGACACCGGCACACCCCGGGCGGGCTGGCCTCGCCGGACGGCCGGTGCCGCGCCTTCGACGAAGGCGCCAACGGGTCCGGCTTCGGCTCCGGGGTGGGCGTGGTCGCGCTGCGCCGGCTCGCCGACGCGCAGGCCGACGGCGACCGGATCTACGCCGTCCTGCCCGGCTGGGCGATCACCAACGACGGCGCGGAGCGGGCCGGTTTCGCGGTCCCCGGCCCGGCCGGGCAGGCCGCCGCCGTCGCGAACGCGCTCGCCACCGCCGAGGTCGCCCCCGGCGAGGTCCGCTTCGTCGAGGGCCACGGCAGCGGCACGCCCCTCGGCGACGCCATCGAGGTCGCCGCGCTGCACGAGGTGTACGCCGGTGCCGCGCCCGCCGACTCCTGCGCGCTGGGCTCGGTGAAGACCAACATCGGCCATCTGGACGCCGCCGCCGGCATCGCCGGGCTGATCAAGGCGGTGCTCGCCGTGCGGCACGGCGTGATCCCGCCGAACCTGCACTTCACCCGCCCGCATCCGGAGATCGACCTGGCCGCCGGCCCGTTCTATGTGCCCACCAAGGCGCGGGACTGGCCGCAGGGCCCGCGCCGGGTGGCCGGGGTCAGCGCCTTCGGGCTCGGCGGCACCAACGCGCACGTGGTGGTGGAGCAGCCCCCGCCGGACGAGCCGCTCGACGCCCCGGGCGACGGTCCCTGGCTGCTGCCGGTGTCCGCGCGTACCCCGGCGGCGCTGCGGGCCGCGTTGACCCGGCTGCGGGTCCACCTGGCCGGCGCCGCCCCGGCGCTGCCCGAGGTCGCCGCCACCCTGGCGCTCGGCCGGCGGGCGTTCGCCCACCGGGCCGCCGTGGTCGCCGCCGACCTGCCGGCCGCGCTCGCCGCGCTGGACGTGCTGCTCGACACCGAGGCCCGGATCGCCGGCGACGGTGGCCCGCTGCGCGAGCTGGCGGCCGACTGGGTCGCCGGGCGGGACGTCGACTGGGACGTCCTGCATCCCGAGGGCACGGTCCGGCGTACCGGGCTGCCCACCTATCCGTTCCAGCGCCAGCGGTACTGGATCGACCCCGTGCAGAAAGGTCCGCGGTGAACTGGTTCGTCTCCGCCGGAAGCCGACCCCAGGCGCCGGTGCGGTTGTTCTGCCTGCCCTACGCCGGTGCCGGCGCCAGCGCGTTCCGACGGTGGCAGGAGGGGATCGGCCCGGACGTCGAGGTGCTGCCGGTGCAATTGCCCGGCCGGGAGAACCGGATCAGCGAGGACCCCCGCTTCGACGTCGCCGACGTGGCCGCCGCCATCGCGTCCCGGGCCGACCGCCCGTACGCCATCTACGGCCACTCGATGGGCGGCCGGGTCGGCTTCGAGGTGGTCCGGGAGCTGCGCCGGTCCGGCGGGCCGCTGCCGGCGCGCCTGTACGTCGGGGGCGCCCGGGCCCCGCACGTCGACGCGCCCAGCCTCTTCGACGGGCTGTCCCGGGTGGACGACGAGGAGCTGCTGCGCCGCCTCGGCGAGGGCGGTGGCCTCCCCGCCGAACTGCTGGACCATCCCGAGCTGGTGGAGCTGCTGCTGCCGCTGCTGCGGGCCGACTTCGGCCGGGTGGACAGCTACCGGTACGTGCCCGGCGAGCCGCTGCCGGTGCCGATCGTCGCGTTCAGCGGCGCCCACGACCGGGCGGTCACCCGCGAGCACAGCGCCGCCTGGGCCGAGCACACCGCCGCCGGGTTCACCCTCCGGGAGATCGACGGCGGGCACTTCTTCCTGCACGACCAGCTCCCCGAGGTGCTGGCCGCGATCCGCGCCGACCTGGCCGGCGCCCTGACCACCGAATCACCGGCCGGCGGCGGCGGGGTCGCCGCCCCGGGCGCGCACCGGGTGCCGCTGGGGGACACCGGCTGGTCGGTCTGGCGCGACGCCATCCTGCGTACCACCGGCTTCCCGGCCACCGGCCTCGACCTGTTCTCCGCGCCCCGGGCCGTCGCGGCGGCGGACGAGCTGCTCGCCACCGGGTCCGGCGAGGACCGCTACGACAAGGAGTTCGACGAGGCCGTCCGCGCCGCCGCCCACCGGCTCAGCGAACTGGCCACCGACCCGCTGCTGCGCGAGGCGGTGACCTGGCAGAACCGGGGCGCGCTGGTGGCACTGGACGGGCTGGTCCGCGGCGGCGGCGACGCGTCCCGCAACGTGCGGCGCCGGGACCGGGAACGGGCGCTGCTCAAGTACTGGCAGCGCTACTGCGGCAAGAACGAGACGGTCGGCTTCTTCGGGCCCAGCTGCTGGGTCACCCTCGACCCGCAGCAGCCGGAGACCGTGCGGGTACGCCCCGGCGCGCAGCTCACCGGCCGCCGCTGGGTGTGGTTCGAGTCGTGGGCGCTGGCCGCGTACGCCGACCGGATCGGCGCGGACCTGTCCGTGCGCCGCTGGTGGCCCCCGATGTTGCTGCCGCAGCTCGCCGTCCACGACCGGACCGTGCTGCGTCCCGGGCGCCCGCCGGTGCCGCTGTCCCCGGTGGAGGCCGCGCTGCTCGCCGCGGTCGACGGCCACCGGTCCGCCGCCGACCTGGTGGCCGACCCGGCTGTCGGGCTGCGCCGGCCCGAGGACGGGTACGCGCTGCTCGACCGCCTGGTGGAACGGGAGCTGATCACCTGGGATGCGGCCCTGCCGGTCAGCCCCGACGCGGAGCAGGTGCTCGCCGGCCGGATCGCGGCGATCGGCGACCCGGCCGCCCGCACGGCCGCCCAGGCCGGGTTCGACCGGCTGCGCGCGGCCCGGGACGCCGTCGCCGCCGCGGCCGGGGACCCGGACCGGCTGCGCGCCGCCCTCGACGCCCTCGACGCCACCTTCACCGAGCTGACCGGCGCCGCGGCCAACCGCCGGGCCGGGCAGATGTACGCCGGCCGGACGATCTGCTACGAGGACACCGCCCGCGACCTGGCCGTGGTGTTCGGCGCGCCGCTGCTGGCCGAGCTCGCCGCCCCGCTGGACGTGCTGCTGCGCGCCGCCCGCTGGATGGCCAACGCGTTGGCCGAGGCCTACGGGGAGGTGTTCCGGGGGCTCTACGAGGAGCTGCGCGCCGAGGCGGGCGACGGCCCGGTCGCCCTGGCGGACCTGTGGTTCCTGGCCCAGGGCCTGTTCTGGGGTGGCGGGCAGCGGCCGGTGGACGACGTCGCCGCCGACTTCGCCGCCCGCTGGGCCGGGCTGTTCGGGCTGGACACGCTGCCCCCCGGCACCACCGACGTGCGGCTGCGGGTGGCCGACCTGGCCGACCGGATCGACGAGGTCTTCCCCGGCACCCGACCGGACTGGTCCAACGCCGTGATGCACAGCCCCGACCTGCAGATCTGCGCCACCGACGCGGAGGCGCTGCGCCGGGGCGAGTACACCGTCGTCCTCGGTGAGCTGCACGCCGCCTGGTCGTCGTTCGACTGCGCGGTCTTCACCCCGTGCCACCCCGACGTCGAGCGGCTGCGCGCGGCGCTGGCCGAGGACCTGGGCCCGCGGCGGATCCGGCTGCTCTTCCCGACCGACTGGCCGCGCCGGACCAGCCGCACCTCGGAGTCGCTGACCGGCCCGACCGACCGGCACCTCGCCTTCCAGGCGGCCCCGGGCGGCGAGCCGGGCCGGGTGCTGCCCACCGTGGACCTCGCCGTCACCGACGTCGACGGGCAGCTCATCGCCACCGCCTCCGACGGGCAGCACTGGGCGCTCACCGAGATCTTCGCCGAGCTGCTCAGCGCGCACGCGGTGGACGGGTTCAAGCTGGTCGCCGCCGCCCCCTACACGCCCCGGATCACCCTCGACAACATGGTGGTGGCGCGGCAGACCTGGCGGACCACGGTGGAGGAGAGCGGCCTGGCCACCGCGACCGGCGAGCGGCAGCGGTTCCTCGCCGTCCGGGACTGGCGCCGCCGGCTCGGCCTGCCCGAGCAGGTGTACGTCAAGCTCGGCACCGAGACGAAGCCGTGCTTCGTGGACCTGGGCAGCCCCGCCTTCGCGAACATGTTCTGCGCCATGGTCCGAGCCGCCCGGGTCGACGGCGGCGACGGCGTGTCGCTGGTGGTCAGCGAGATGCTGCCCACGCCGGACCAGGCCTGGGTGCCCGACGCGGCCGGCCACCGCTACTTCAGCGAGCTGCGACTGCACATCGTGGACACGCCCGGGGAGGACGCGTGAGCCACCTGCTGCCGCTCGGGCAGACCGGCTGGTCGGTCTGGCGGGACGTGGTGCTGCGCACCGCCGGCTTCCCCGCGGACGGGCTCGACCGGTTCGCCGCCCCCGAGGCGGCCGCCGCCGCCGACGCGCTGCTCGCCGGCACGAGCAGCCCGGAGGTGTTCGACAAGACGCTGCGCGAGGCGTTCGACGAATCCTCGGCCGTGGCCTCCGAGCTGGCCGCCGACCCGCTGCTGCGCGAGGCGGTCACCTGGCAGAACCCGGACATGCTGGTCGCGCTCGACGGCTTGCTGCGGACCGACCCGGCGGTGCGCAACAAGCCCCGCCGCAAGCGGGAGATCGCCCTCCTGCGCTACTGGCAGCGGTACTGCGGCAAGGCGGAGACCATCGGGTTCTTCGGGCCGGTCTGCTGGGGGACCGTCGACCCCGAGGAGCCCACGGTCCGGTTGTCGCCCGGCCCGGCGCTGGTCGACCGCCGGAAGGTGGTCTTCGAGGCGTGGGCGCTGATCGCGTACGCCGACCGGCTCGCCGACGACCTGGCGGTGCGTCGCTGGTGGGCCCCGGCGCTGCAACCCCACCTGAGCGTCGAGGGGCGCCAGCTGCGCTGGCCGCTGCACCCGCCGATCGCGCTGACCCCGACCGAGGCCCGGCTGCTCGCCGCCTGCGACGGCCGCACCCCCGCAGTCGAGCTGGCCGAGCGGATGCGCGCCGCCGGCGAGGTGCACGGCGCCGACGACGTCTACCTGCTGCTCGACCGGTGGGTCGACCGCGGTCGGCTCAGCTGGGGCGCGAACCTGCCGGTCAGCCCGGACGCGGAGCGGGTGCTCACCGAGCGGATCGCGGTCATCGGCGACGACCGGGTGCGGGCCGAGGTGAGGGCGGGCTTCGACCGGCTCCGCGCGGCCCGGGACGAGGTGTCGGCCTCCGCCGGCGACCCGGACCGCCTCGGCGCCGCTCTGGCCGCGCTGAACACCGAGTTCACCGCCGTCACCGGCCGACCCGCCACCCGGCACAGCGGCCAGATGTACGCCGGCCGCACCGTCTGCTACGAGGAAACCAGCCGGGACCTGGAGTTCAGCGTCGGCGCCGACGTCCTGGACACGCTGGCCGCCCCGCTCGCCGTGATGCTCCAGACGGCCCGATGGTTCACCGTGGAGGTCGCCGCCCGGTGCGCCGAGCTCTTCGTCGAGCTGCACGACGAACTGGCCGCCGACGGCCCGGTGCGGCTGGCCGACCTCTGGCTGCTGGCCCAGGGCACGCTGATCGCCCCGGACGGCCCGATCGGCCAGGCCGGCGCGGCGTTCACCGAGCGGTGGACGCAGCTGTTCGGCCTGCGCGACCTGCCCGCCGACCAGGTGGAACTGCGGCTGCGCGCCGACGACCTGGCCGAGCGGGTCCGGCAGCTGTTTCCCGCGACGCGGCCCGGCTGGCCGTCGGCCCGATTGCACAACCCGGACGTCCAGGTCAGCGCGGCCTCCCTCGATGCGGTTGCTCGGGGCGACTTCCTGCTCGTCCTCGGCGAGCTGCACCCGGCCCACATCGCCTACGACAGCGCCGTCTTCAGCCTGTTCCACCCGGACCCGGCGGCGCTGCGGGCCGCCCTCGACGCCGACCTCGGCCCGGCCCGGCTGCGGGTGCTCTGGCCGGAGAGCTTCCCCCGGCGGACCACCCGCACCACGTACGCGCTGACCGGCCCCGGGGACCGCGAACTCGGCATCGACACCGCGCACGGCGCCGACGTCGACCGGCTGGTGCCGGCGACCGCGGTCACCGTGGAGCGCGCCGGCGACCAGCTCACCGCGGTCTTCCCGGACGGCACCCGCTGGCCGATCATGGAGGTCTTCGCCAGCCTGCTCGACTCGTTGCTGCTGGACGCCTTCAAGCTGCTTGACCCGGCGCCGCACACGCCCCGGATCACCATCGACCGGCTGGTGGTGGCCCGGCGTACCTGGCGCACCACGGCGGGCGCCTGCGGGCTGGCCGGGCACGCCGACGAGGCCGCCCGCTACCTCGCGGTACGCCGGTGGCGGGCGAGCACCGGCCTGCCCGAGCAGGTGTTCGTGAAGGTCGGCACCGAGATCAAGCCCTGCTACGTCGACCTGACCGGCCCGCTGTACGCGCAGTCGCTGTGCGCCATGGTGGACGCCGCCCACCGGATCAGCCCGGAGGTGCCCGTGGTGGTCAGCGAGCTGCTGCCGGCCCCGGCCCAGTCCTGGGTGACCGACGCGCAGGGGCGCGGCCACGTCAGCGAACTGCGCCTGCAGATCACCGATCCAGCCACGGGAGACCACCGGTGACCGACATCCTGACCGCCAGCGCCGCGTACGGCGAGGCACTGCCCTGGCCGGACGCCACCCTCGCCGACCTGATCACCGCGCAGGCGGCCCGCACCCCCGACGCGGTGGCCGTACGCCAGTGGGACGAGCGGCTCACCTACGCCGAACTCGTCGGCCGGGCCGCCGGGGTGGCCGCCGCGCTGCGCGAGCGGGGCGTCGGCCGGGGCGACCGGGTCGGCGTCTGCGGCACCCGCACCCCCGACCTGGTGGTCACCGTGCTCGGGGTGCTCCTGGCCGGCGGCTGCTACGTGCCCCTGGAGCCAGGCGGCCCGCGCGAGCGGCTGCGCGAGATCGCCCGCGACGCCGGCGTCCGGGTGGTGGCCGGCGACGCCGCGGCCGCCGAGTTCGGCGACGAGCCGGGCGTCGAGACGGTCGGGCTGCCCGGCCCCGCCCCGCTCGCGCCCTGCCCCGCGCGCCCGGGCGACCCGGCGTACGTGCTGTTCACCTCCGGGTCGACCGGCCGGCCCAAGGGGGTGCTCACCACCCACCGCAACGTGGTCGAGTTCGTCACCGGGGTCATCGCGCTGACCGGCGCCGACGCCGGCGTACGCAGCCTCGGCATCGCCTCGCTCGGCTTCGACGCGGCCACCATGGACCTGTTCGTGCCGCTGCTGCTCGGCGGCGCGGTGCAGCTGCTCGGCGCCGACGACCGGGCCGACCCGGCCCGGCTGGCCCGGTTCCTCGCCGCGCACGAGGTGACCTGGGGATTCATCACCCCGACCGTGCTCGCCCTGCTCGACCCGGCGGACGTGCCGTCCTGGCGGGTGGTGCTCTGCGGCGGCGAGGCGGTCCCCGCCGAGCTGGTCGCCCGCTGGGCTCCCGGCCGGCGGTTCCTCAACGGCTACGGCCCCACCGAGACCACCGTGCTGGCGGTCAGCGGCGACCTCACCGCCGCCGACGCCGACCCGGTGCCGATCGGCCTCCCGCTGCCCAACCACCGGGCGTACGTGGTGGACGCCGAGCTGCGCCCCGTGCCGCCGGGGGAGACCGGCGAGCTGCTGATCGGCGGGCCCGGCCTGGCCGACGGCTATCTCAACCGGCCCGGACTCACCGCCGAGCGGTTCGTCCCCGACCCGTTCGGCGACCGGCCCGGCGAGCGGCTCTACCGCACCGGCGACCTGGTCCGCCAGGCGCCCGACGGCCGGATCGTCTACCTGGGCCGGGCCGACCGGCAGGTCAAGATCCGCGGCCAGCGCATCGAGCTGGGCGAGGTCGAGGCGATGCTGGCCGGGCACCCCGGCGTCGACCGGGTCGCCGTGGAGGCGGTGCCCGGACCGGCCGGCACCGAGCTGGTCGCGTTCCTCACCCCGGCCGACGCCCCCGACGACGACGCGCTGCGGGCGTACGCCGGGCCCCGGCTGACCACCGCGATGCTGCCGGCCCGGACGGTGCGGCTGGCCGCACTGCCGGTCAGCCCGACCACCGGAAAGCTGGACCGGCCGGCGCTGCGCGCCCTGGCCCGGTCCACGGACACCCCGGTGGACGAGGTCGCCGGCGATGACCCGGTCGAGGCCACCCTCCGGCGGCTCTGGGCCCGGCTGCTCGGCGCGGCCCCGGGCCCGGACAGCGACTTCCTCGCCGCCGGCGGCAACTCGATCGCCGCGATGCGGCTGGTCGCCGCGCTCCGCGCCGAGCTGGGCCGGCAGGTCGACACCCGGGACCTGTTCACCGGCCGGACCTTCGCCGCGCTGGTGGACCGGGTCCGTGCCGCCGCCCCCGCCGGCGGTGACGGACTGACCACCGGCAACCCGCCCACGCTCTCCCCGCCGCAGCGGCGGCTGTGGTTCATGGACCAGCTCGCCCCGTCCAGCGCGCCCTACAACATCGCCGTCGCGCACCGGCTGCGCGGGCCGCTGGACACCGCCGCCCTCGGCGCGGCGCTGCGCGCCGTGGTGGAGCGCCACGACGTGCTGCGCTGGCGCATCCCGCAGACCGGCGGCGTGCCGTACGCGGTGTGCGAGGAGCCGACCGACGTGGCCGTGCCGGTGGTGGACCTGACCGGTGCCGCCGACCCCGAGGCGGAACTGGCCACCCTGCTGGCCGCCGGGGCCGGGCACGCGTTCGACCTGGCCACCGGGCCGCCCTGGCAGCTGACCGTCTACCGGGTCGGCGCCGACGAGCACGTCCTCGCCATGACCATGCACCACGCGGTCTTCGACGGCTGGTCCGAGGCGCTGCTCTACGACGACCTCGCCACCGCGTACGCCCGTGCGGTCGCCGGCGCGCCGCCGGCCCTGCCCGCGCTGCCCGCCACCTACGCCGACTACGCGGTGTGGCGGGCCGACCGGGACCGCCGCCGGGGCGCCACCGACCTGGCCTGGTGGAGCGAGCACCTGGCCGGCGCGCCGACCGTGCTCGATCTGCCCCGGGACCGGCCCCGCCCGGCCGTGCAGACGTACGCCGGCGCGGAGGCGGCGGTGGTGCTCGCCGCGGACGCCGACCGGGCGGTCCGCGAGCTGGCCGCCCGGCGCGGCACCACGGTCGCCGCGGTGCTGCTGGCCGGCTTCGGTGAGCTGCTGCGCCGGCTCACCGGGGCCAACGACCACGTGCTCGGCGCGATCGTCGCCGACCGGCGGCTGGCCGCGTTCGACGACGTCATCGGCTTCTTCATCGACACCGTGCCGGTCCGGGTCCGCAGCGGCGGCGCCAGCTTCACCGAGCTGGTGGACCGCTGCGCCGCCGAACTGCACGAGGTCACCACGCACCCCGGCGCACCGCTGGAGCGGATCGTCGAGGCGCTCGGCGTCGGCCGGGACACCTCCCGCGCCCCGCTGGTGCAGGTGCTGTTCAACGTGCTCAACTTCGTGCCGCCCCGCCTCGCCCTCGCCGGCCTGACCGTCGAGCCGGTGCCGGTGCCGAAGCCCGGCTCGCCCTTCGACATCACCGTCTACGTGGTCGAACGGGCCGGCCGGGCCGGGGTCGAGGTGGTGCACAACCCGGACCTGTTCGAGGCGGACCGGATCGAGGGGCTCCTGGCCGACCTGGCCGCCCTTGTCGGCGCGCTGGCCGCCGATCCGGACGCGCCGGCCGACCGGGTCGCCGCCGAGCTTCCGCGGCCGGCGGTCCGGGTGTCGGCCCTCGGCGCGATGACCGTCGCCGCCGCCGAGCCGGCGCGGGCCACGCTGCCCGTCGGGCCCGACGAGCTCACCGAAACCGAGGAGCTGATCGCCGGCATCTGGCGGGAGGTGCTCGGCAAGGACCGGGTCGGGGTCGGTGAGAACTTCTTCGACATCGGCGGCCACTCGATGGCCCTCGCCGCGGTGCACGCCCGGCTCACCGCGGCCACCGGCCGCTCCATCACCATGCTCGACCTGTTCCGCCACCCGACCGTACGGGCCCTCGCCGCCAGCCTCGACGGCACCGCCGACCGGCCGGAACTGGCCCGTGCCGCGCTGCGCGCCGCCGCCCGCCGCGGCCGGGCCCGCCGTACCCCGCCCCGACGACCACACCAGTGACGCCGCAACCCTCCCCGCCGGCCACCCCGGCACCCGCGTGACAAAAGGACGACCCCGATGAACAACGACATCGCCACCGAGCACCCCACCGACGACGGCATCGAACCGATCGCCATCGTCGGGCTCGCCGCCCGCCTGCCCGGCGCCGCCGACCTCGCGGAGTTCTGGCGCAACCTGGTCGACGGCGTGGAGTCGGTCACCGAGCTGACCCGCGAGGAGCAGCTCGCCCGGGGCGCCTCCGCCGAGGAGGTCGACGACCCGGGCTGGGTGAACCGGGCCCCGCTGGTCGACGGCTACGACGAGTTCGACGCCGGCCTGTTCGGGATGACCGCCCGCGAGGCCGAGATCACCGACCCGCAGCACCGGCTGTTCCTGGAAAGCTGCTACACCGCGCTGCAGGACGCCGGCTACGACCCGGCCCGCTACGACGGCGCGGTCGGCGTGTACGCGGGCACCGGCGGCAACACCTACCTGCACAAGTTCGTGCTGCGCAACAAGCGGGTCGGCGGCAGCCCGCACGGCGCGGTCTCCCTCGCCACCGGCAACTCCCCGAACTACGTGGCCACCAACGTGTCGTACCGGCTGGACCTGCGCGGGCCGAGCCTGACCGTGCACACCGCCTGCTCCACCTCGCTGGTCGCGTTCCACCTGGCCTGCGAGGCGCTGCGTAACGGCGAGTGCGACATGGCGCTCGCCGGCGGCGTCAACATCGAGCTGCCGCACGTCGGCTACCTGGGCATGGACGGCTTCACCTCCCCGGACGGCCGGTGCCGCCCGTTCGACGCCGACGCCAACGGCACGGTGTGGGGCAGCGGCGTCGGGGTGACCCTGCTCAAGCGCCTCTCCGACGCCATCGCCGACGGCGACACCATCCGCGCGGTGGTGCTCGGCAACGCGATCAACAACGACGGCGCCGGCAAGGTGGGCTTCACCGCCCCCAGCATCGACGGCCAGATGGAGGCGGTCGCCCAGGCGGTCGGCATGGCCGGCATCGACCCGCGCACCATCAGCTACGTGGAGGCGCACGGCACCGGCACGGCGCTGGGCGACCCGATCGAGATCTCCGCCCTCTCCGCCGTGTACGCCAAGGACACCGACGACCGGGGCTGGTGCGGCATCGGCTCGGTGAAGTCCAACATCGGCCACCTCAGCCAGCCCTCCGGCATCGTCAGCGTGATCAAGACGGTGCTCGCCATGGAGCACGGCCTGATCCCGCCGACCATCAACTACGAGACGCCGAACCCGGCGATCGACTTCGCCGAAACCCCGTTCTACGTGGCGAACACGCTGACCAAGTGGGACACCGACGGGACGCCGCGCCGGGCCGGGGTGAGCTCCTTCGGCATCGGCGGCACCAACGCGCACGTGGTGCTGGAGGAGGCGCCGGCCGGGTACCGGGCCGAGCGGCGGGTCCGCCCGGCGCACCTGCTCCAGGTGTCGGCGAAGACCCCCACCGCACTGGACACCGCGGTGCGCCGGCTCGCCGACCACCTGGAGAACGGCGGCGCCGGGCTGCTCGCCGACGTCGCCCACACCCTGCGGGTCGGCCGCCAGGAGTACGCGCACCGCGCCGCCGTCGTCGCCGGCGACCCCCAGACGGCGGCCGCTGCCCTGCGCGATGCCCGCAAGGGGCACCGCGGCGTCACCGACGGCCCCGCCCCGCGGGTGGCCTTCCTCTTCTCCGGGCAGGGCTCCCAGTACGCCGGCATGGGCGCCCAGCTCTACGCCGAGGACCCGGCGTTCGCGGCCACCGTCGACGAGTGCGCCGAGCTGCTCCGCCCCGAGCTGGGCCTGGACATCCGCGACCTGATCCTCGGCCGGGACCCGGCGGCGGGGGAGAAGCTCACCGAGACCCGCTACACCCAGCCGGCCCTGTTCACCGTCGAGTACGCCCTCGCCACCGCCTGGCAGCGGGCCGGAGTGACCCCGGCCGCGATGATCGGCCACTCGATCGGCGAGTACGTCGCCGCCACCATGGCCGGCGTGCTCAGCCTGCCGGACGCGCTGCGGGTGGTGGCCGCCCGGGGCCGGCTGATGCACTCGCTGCCCGCCGGTTCGATGCTGGCCGTGGCGCTGGACGAGTCGGCGGTCGCCGACCGGCTGCCCGAGGCGCTCGCCATCGCCACCGTCAACGGACCGGGCACCTGCGTGGTGGCCGGCGAGACGGCGGCCGTCGAGGAGTTCGCCGCCACCCTCAAGGGCAAGAGCAAGGTGCTGCGCACCTCGCACGCGTTCCACTCGCCGATGATGGAACCGATCCTCGACGAGTTCACCGCGCTGATGGCCACCGTGCCGCTGCGCCCGCCGGCCGTGCCGTTCCTGTCCAACGTGACCGGCACCTGGATCACCGAGGCGCAGGCCACCGACCCGGCGTACTGGGCGGCGCACCTGCGCCAGCCGGTCCGCTTCGGCGCCTGCGTGGCCACCCTGCTCGCCGAGGGCACCTGGGCGCTGCTCGAGTGCGGCCCCGGCAAGCAGTTGGCCAACCTGGCCCGGATGCAGGTCGCCAAGGCCGGCGAGGCGCAGCGGAAGCTCACCCCGCTGGGCAGCCTGCCCGGCCCGGGCGAGTCCACCGGCGATCTGGCCACCCTGCTCGGCAGCGCCGGCGCGCTCTGGTGCGCGGGCGTACCGGTGCGGCTGGCTGTCGACCCGGACGCGCGGCGGGTGCCGTTGCCCACGTACCCGTTCGAGCGCCGCCGCTACTGGGTCGACCCGGACCCGGTGGAGCAGGTGGCGGCGGCGCCGGTGGAGACCGGGCCCCGGCCGCTGCCGGAATGGTTCGCGGTGCCGGTGTGGCGGCAGGCCGCCCCGGCCCGCACCACCAACTCGCTGGGCCGGTGCCTGGTGCTGGCCGACGGCCAGCGCGGCGAGGCGCTGGTCGCCGCGCTGCGCGCCGCCGGCGACGACCCGGTCGAGGTACGCGCCGGCGACGCCTTCGCCGCCACGGCCACCGGTTTCCGGCTGCGCCCCGGTGTCCGCGAGGACCACGACGCCCTGGTCGCCGCGCTCGGCGCGGACCTGCCGCGGCGCGTCGTGCACGCGTTCGCCCTGGACGGGGAGCCGGCCGGGACGGACCTCGAGGCCGCCTGGGCCGCACAGGACCGGGGTTTCTTCAGCGTGCTGCACCTGGTGCAGGCGCTCGCCGGCGCCGGGCTGACCGGTGACGAGCCGGGCCGCACCCTCGACCTGGTCACCGCCGGCACCGCCGACGTGCGCGGCGACGACCTGGTCCGGCCGGAGCACGCCACCCTGGCCGGCCTGGCCCGGGTGCTGCCGGTGGAACTGCCCGGCCTCACCGTCCGTCTGATCGACGCGGACGCCGCCGCGCGGGGCGCCGGCGCCCTGGTCGCTGAGCTGCGCAGCCCGGTCGACCCGGAGCACCCGGAGGTGGCGCTGCGCCGCGACCGGCGCTGGGTGACCGGGTACGAGCAGGTCACCGTGGACGCCGAGGGCGAGCCGGGCACGCTGCGCGAGGAGGGCCGCTACCTGATCACCGGCGGTCTCGGCGGCATCGGCATCACCCTGGCCGAGGACTTCGCCCGCCGGGTACGCGCCAAGCTGGTGCTGCTGGCCCGCTCCGGCCTGCCCGAGCGGGACCACTGGGACGAGCACCTGGCCGTGCACGGTGGCGCCGACCGGGCCGGCCGGGCCATCGCGGCGATCCGCCGGATGGAGGCGGCCGGGGCCGAGGTGCTGGTGCTCGCGGCCGACGTCACCGACCCCACCGACCTGAGCCGGGTACGCGAGGCGGCGGAGCACCGGTTCGGCGGGCTGGACGGCATCGTGCACGCCGCCGGCCTGCCCGGCGGCGGCATGGCGGAGATCAAGGAGCGGGCCGAGGCGGAGCGGGTGCTCGCCCCGAAGCTGGCCGGCACCCTCGCCCTCGCCCAGGTCTTCGGCGACCTGCCGCTGGACTTCGTGGCGCTGTGCTCCTCGATCACCGCGGTGATCGGCGGTTTCGGCCAGGTCGACTACTGCGCGGCGAACAACTTCCTGGACGCGTTCGCGCGGGCCGGGGTCGGCTTCCGCGCGCCGGTGGTGGCGCAGAACTGGGGCGGCTGGGCCGAGGTCGGCATGGCCGTGGAGACCAACGCGCCGGCCGCGTTCCGGGCCGCCGGCCGGGACACCGTCACCAGCCCGGTCGACCACCCGGTGCTGACCACGAAGGTGGCCGGCCCGGACGGCGTCGTGCTGCACGGCCTGGTCTCCGCCAGCACCCACTGGCTGCTCGACGAGCACCGGATCGGCGGGGTGCCGGTGGTGCCGGGCACCGCCCACCTGGAGTCGGTGCGCGCCGCGGTGACCGCCGCGCTGCCCGCCCCCGACCCGCAGGCCGCGGTGGAGCTGCGCGACGTGGTCTTCCTGGAGCCGTTCTCGGTGCCGGACGGCACGGTCGCCCAATACCGGGTGGAGCTGACCCCCACCGAGGAGGGGGTGGACTTCACCGTCGCCAGCCTGGCCGCCGGCCAGCTGCGTACCCACGTCCGGGGCGCGGCCGGCTGGACCGCGGAACCCGCCCCGCCGGCGGATACGCCCACCGTCGCCGGCCGGCGGGTCGACGACGACGCGTCGTTCGGCCGGGGGCGGACCAGCATGCTCACCTTCGGGCCACGCTGGGCCGCGCTCGCCGAGCACCACCTCGCCGACCGGGAGGAACTGGCCCGGATCGAGGCCCCCGCCGCGGCGCTGGCCGACCTGCCCTCGTGGGGCCTGCACCCGGCCCTGCTGGACGTGGCCACCGCGTTCGGCCGGGGCCAGGGCTCCGGCACCTACCTGCCGCTGTCGTACGGCCGGATCGTGGTGCGCGGAGCGCTGCCGGCGTCCTTCCTCAGCCACCTGCGGCACCGGGACAGCGCCACCGACGAGGTGGTGGCCGCCGACCTGTCCCTGGTGGACACCGACGGCCGGGAACTCGTCGCGATCAGCGACTTCGTGCTGCGGCGGGTGGACCAGGGCGCCGTCACCGGGGGCCTCACCGAGACCCCGGCCGCCGCGGCCGACGCCGCCGCGGCTCCGGTGACCGAGGACATCCGCCCGGTGGACGGCGCGGAGGCGTTCCGTCGCAGCCTCACCGCCGGACTCGGCGCGCAGGTGGTCATCGCCACCCGCACCGTCGCGGACATCCGCCGGCGGGCCGCCCGAGTGACCACCGACAGCCTGGAGGCGGAGACCGACCCGGCGGTCTCCGCGCCGACCGCCACCGGCGGCGGATCGGCCGCACCCTCGACCGAGCTGGAGAAGGTGATCGCCCAGGTCTGGCGGGACGGCCTCGGCGTGACCGAGGTCGGCGTGGACGACGACTTCTTCTCCCTCGGCGGCAACTCGCTGGTCGCGGTACAGCTCATCGCCGCGATGCGCAAGGCCACCGGGGTGCGGCTGCCGATGCGCAGCCTCTTCGAGACCCCCACGGTGGCCGGGCTGGCCGCCCGGATCGAGGAGCTGCGCGCCAGCCAGCCCGCCGACGAGCCGGCCCCGCCGGCGCCCATCCCGGCCATCCCGCGACTGCCCCGCGCCTGACCACGACGAACAGGAGACACCGCACCATGAGCGACACGATCACCACACTCCCGGTGGTCATCGAGAACGACGGCCGGGCCCTGACCGACCTGATCGACGCCCGGCGCGCCGAGCTGCGTGCCGCCCTCGTCGAACACGGCGGGCTGCTCTTCCGCGGCTTCGACGTCGGCGGGGTGGACGGCTTCGACGGGGTGGTCCGCGCCCTCTCCGGCGAGCCGCTGACCTACACGGAGCGCTCGTCGCCCCGGCACTCCATCAAGGGCCGGGTCTACACCTCGACCGACTACCCGCCGGACGAGGAGATCTTCCTGCACAACGAGAACTCGTACCAGGCGCGCTGGCCGCTGACCCTGTTCTTCTACTGCATCACCGCGCCGCAGACGCAGGGCGCCACCCCGCTCGCCGACGTGCGCCAGGTCTACCAGGAGATCGACCCGGCGGTGCGTGAGGAGTTCATCCGGCGGCGCTGGATGCTGGTGCGCAACTTCCACGGCGACTTCGGCACCCGCTGGCAGGAGGTGTTCAACACCGAGAACCGGGCCGAGGTCGAGGCGTACGGGGTGGCGAACGGGATCACCGTGGAGTGGGTCGGCAAGGACGGCCTGCGCACCCGGGCGGTCCGCAACGTGGTGCACCACCGGCCCGGCTCGGACACCCCGCGCTGGTTCAACCACGCCACGTTCTTCCACCTCAGCACCCTGCCCAAGGACTACCAGGAGGGCCTGCTGGCCATGTTCGGCGCCGACGGCCTGCCGTCGAACACCTACTACGGCGACGGCGGCGAGATCCCCGCCGAGGTCATGGACCACCTGCGCGCCGCCTACCGGGCGGCCACCGTCCGCTTCGACTACCAGCGCGACGACGTGCTGGTGGTGGACAACATGACCGCCGCCCACGGCCGGGAGCCGTTCACCGGCCCCCGCAAGATCGCCGTCGCGATGGCCGAGCCGCACACCCCCGACACCCCTGGAGCGAACTGACATGGCCGAACCCCGATTCCTGGTCGTGCGCAACGACGAGGAGCAGTACTCGATCTGGTCGGCCGACCGGGACCTCCCCGCGGGCTGGCACGACGCCGGCTTCGCCGGCACCCGCGAGGAGTGCCTGGCCCACGTCGACACCGTCTGGACCGACATGCGCCCCCGCTCGGTACGCGAGGCCAACTCATGACGCAGGAATGGACCTTCCCGGCCTCCTTCGCCCAGGAGCGGGTGTGGGTGGCCAACCAGCTCGACGCCCACTCGCCGGTCTACAACGTCTCCGTCCCGTGGCGCTTCCCGGCCGGGATCGACGCGGACACCGCAGCCCACGTCGTCAACCAGGTGGTGGCCCGGCACGAGACGCTCCGCACCCACCTGCGCGTCGACGACGGCGCCCTGGTGCAGGTGGTGCGGGCCCACGAGCCCGTCCCGATCCCCACCGACGACCTGCGGCACCTGCCGGAGGCGGAACGCCTCGCGGCGTTCGAGGCGATCCGCACGGAGCTGGCCCGTAACCCGATCCCGCTGGACGGCCCGCCGCTGTGGCGGGCCCGGCTGATCCGCCTCGACGACACCTGGGCGCTGGCGTTCGTGGTGCACCACGCGGTCTTCGACAGCCACTCGGCGGTGCTGTTCCACCAGGAACTCGGCGCGTTCAGCGCGGCCGCGCAGGCCGGCGCCGAGCCCGCCGTGCCCGAGCTGCCCATCCAGTACGCCGACTTCGCCGTCTGGCAGCGCGACCAGCTCACCGGCGCGGAGCTGGACCGCCAACTCGCCTTCTGGACCGGCCACCTGGCCGGCGCGCCGGCGGTGACCGGCCTGCCGCTGGACCGGCCCCGCCCGGCCCAGCTCGGCTTCGCCGGTGACGAGGTGCGGTTCGCCCTGCCCGAGGGGCTGCTCGACCGGGTCGGCGCCCTCGCGACCGGCGCGGCGGCCACGCCGTACATGGTGCTGCTGGCGGGCTTCGCGGCGCTGCTGTCCCGGATCTCCGGCGACACCGACGTGGTGGTCGGGGTCTCCACCGCCGGCCGGGACAGCGCCGAGCTGGCCCCGCTGATCGGCATGTTCGTCAACCCGGTGGCACTGCGCTGCGACGTCTCCGGCGACCCGGCCTTCGCCGAACTGCTCGGCCGGGTGCGGGACGGACTGGTCGACGCGATCGAGCACGGGCAGACCCCGTTCCAGAAGATCGTCGAGGCGGTCGACCCGCAGCGTGACCCGTCGGTGCAGCCGATCTTCCAGACCGCGCTGAACTTCATCCCCGACTCCGGCCTGGACCCGGTGGAGCTGGGCACCACCAAGGACGACCTGGCGTTCGACATCACCACCGGCGAGAGCCGGCTGGTCTACCGCACGGCGCTGTTCGACCGCGGCACCGCCGAGGCGGTCGTCGACCGGTACGTCCGGCTGCTCGCCGCTGCCGTCGCCGACCCGCAGCGGCGGGTCGCCGCGCTGCCGCTGCTCGCCGATGCCGAGCGGAACCTGGTGCTGGGCGCCTGGAACGACACCACGCACGAGGTGCCGCCGGCCACCGTGGTCGACGAGGTGCAGCGGCAGGCCGCCGCCACGCCGGACGCCACCGCGCTGGTCTGCGACGGCGTGCCGCTGACCTACGTCGAGCTGAACACCGCCGCGAACCGGCTGGCCCGGCTGCTGGTGGCCCGGGGCGCCGGCCCGGAGGCCCGGGTCGCGCTCGCCGTGCCCCGCTCCTGCGAACTGCTGGTGGCCATCCTCGCGGTGCTCAAGTCCGGCGCCGCGTACGTCCCGGTGGACACCGCCTACCCGGCCGGGCGGATCGCGTACCTGCTGGACGACGCCGAGCCGGCCCTCGTGGTGGCTACCCCGGAGACCGCCGGCCTGGTGCCGGCCGGCGCGCTGGTCCTGGACGGGGAGGTGGGTTCGGACCAGGCCGACGACGACCTCACCGACGCCGACCGGCTCGCCCCGCTGCGCCCCGAGCACCCGGCTTACGTGCTCTACACCTCCGGCTCCACCGGCCGCCCGAAGGGCGTGGTGGTGGAGCACCGGGCGGTGACCGCCTACCTGGCCTGGGCCCGGCACACCTACCCGGGCCTGGCCGGCACGGCGCTGCTGCCCTCGCCGGTCTCCTTCGACCTCACCGTCACCGGCCTGCTCGGCACGCTCACCGCCGGCGGGACGGTCCGGCTCGCCGCGATCGACGAGCCGGCGGCCCGGGTCGGCGGCCGGCCCACCTTCCTCAAGGTCACCCCGAGCCACCTGCCACTGCTCGACGGCGAGCTGTCGCCCACCGTCGACCTGGTGATCGGCGGCGAGGCGCTCACCGGCGAGCAGCTCGCCGGGTGGCGGGCCGCGCACCCGGACGTCGCGGTGATCAACGAGTACGGCCCGACCGAGGCCACCGTCGGCTGCGTCGCCGCCCGGATCGCCCCCGGTGAGCCGGTCCCGGCCGGGCCGGTGCCGATCGGCACGCCCACCTGGAACACCCGGGCGCTGCTGCTCGACGCGGCCCTGCAGCCGGTCCCGCCGGGCGTGGTCGGCGAGCTGTACGTCGCCGGCACCCAGCTCGCCCGCGGCTACCTGCGCCGGCCCGGCCTCACCGCCGAGCGCTTCCGGCCCTGCCCGTACGGCCCGCCCGGGCAGCGGATGTACGCCACCGGCGACCTGGCCCGCTGGCGTCCCGACGGCACGCTGGAGTACCTGGGCCGCCGCGACGACCAGGTCAAGGTGCGCGGCATGCGGATCGAGCTGGGCGAGGTGGAGGCGGCCCTGCTGGCTCACCCGGACGTCTGGGCGGCCGCCGCGGCGGTGCGTACCGACTCGGGCGAGCCGATGCTGGTCGGCTATCTGGTCGGCCCGGCCCACGAGGACTCGGTCCGGGCCGAACTGGCCCGGGAGCTGCCCGCCCACCTGATCCCGGCGGCCCTGGTCCGGCTCGACACGCTGCCCCTGACCCCGAACGGCAAGCTGGACCGGGCCGCGCTGCCCGCCCCGGGCACCGCCGTCCCGGCCGAGGACAGCTACGTCGCCCCGCGCACCGAGGCCGAGTCCCTGGTCGCCGAGGTGTACGCCGAGATCCTCCAGGTGGAGAAGGTCGGCGCCCTGGACGACTTCTTCGCCCTCGGCGGCAACTCGCTGCGCGGCATGCGGGCGATGGCCCGGATCCGGGCCGAGGTGGACGTCGAACTGCCCATGCGGGCGCTGTTCAGCAGCCCCGTGGTGGCGGACCTGGCCGCCCAGATCGAGGAGCGGATCGCCGCCGAACTCGACGGGCTCTCCGACACCGAGGTCGCCGCGCTGCTCGCGGCGGAAGAGGAAACCAGCTGATGACCGACCTGAAGGATCCGACCCGGGAGGCGGCCCGGCAGGCGCTGATCGCCAAACGGCTGCGCGCCCGGCAGGCCGCCCCCGCGGCCCGGATCACGCCCCGGCCCGCCGACGCCGAGGTGCCGCTGTCCTACGCCCAGGAGCGGGTCTGGTTCATGGACCAGCTCGCTCCGGGCGAGGCGGCCTACCACATCGCGGTGCCGCTGCGGGTGCGCGGCCCGCTCGACGTGGCCGCGCTGCGCGCCGCCCTGGCCGCGCTGACCGCCCGGCACGAGTCGCTGCGGACCCGTTTCCCGGCCGACCCGGACGGGCGCCCCACCGTGGTGGTGGAGGAGACCGTCGAGGTGCCGCTGACCATCGTGGACGCCCAGGACGAGGCAACCGCGCAGGCCCTGGTCGAGGCGGCCGCCGCCGAGCCGTTCGACCTGGCGCACGGTCCGCTGCTGCGCGCCCTGCTGGTCCGGCTGGCTGACGACGACCACGTGCTCTTCCTCGGCAAGCACCACATCGTCGGGGACGGCTGGTCGGTGGACGTGCTGCTGCGGGACCTGATCACCCGCTACCGGGGCGGCGAACCGCCCACCCTGCCCGTCCAGTACGGCGACTTCGCGGTCTGGGAGGCGCGGGAGCTGGACGGCCCGCAGGCCCGGGCGCACGTCGACTACTGGAAGCAGCGGCTCGCCGGGATCACCCCGCTGGAGCTGCCGCCGGACCGGCCCCGCCCGGCCACCCAGACCTACCGGGGCGACTTCGTCGAGTTCCAGCTCGACCCGGCGGCCACCGAACGGCTCAACGACCTCACCCGCGCCAGCGGCGGCACCCTGTTCATGACGCTGCTCGCCGCGTACCAGGTGCTGCTGGCCCGGCACGCCGGCCAGGACGACTTCGCCGTCGGCGCGTCGGTGGCCGGCCGCTCCGCGCCGGAGCTGGAGAACGTGGTCGGCATGTTCATCAACATGCTGCCGCTGCGCGCCGAGCTGGCCGGCGACCCCACCTTCCGCGAGCTGCTGGAGCGCACCCGGCGCAGCGTGCTGGACGGCTTCGAGCACGCCGAGGTGCCGTTCGCCAAGGTGGTCCACGAGCTGGGGCTGCCCCGGGACGTCAGCCGGTCCCCGGTGTTCCAGGCCATGTTCGTGCTGCAGAACTACGAGATGGGCCGGTTCACCGGCGTCTCCGGGTCCGACGAGGTCAGCTTCGAGTGGACGCCGATGGAGCTGCGGGCCACCCGGTTCGACTTCGAGCTGCACGCGGTGGAGACCGTCGACGGGCTCTGGGGCAAGCTGGTCTTCAACACCGACCTGTTCACCCGGGACACCGTCGAGCGGATGGCCCGGCGCTGGACCACCCTGCTGGCCGCGATCGTCGCCGCGCCGGACACCCCGGTCTCCCGGCTGGAGCTGCTGCCCGCACAGGAGCGGACGCTGCTGGCGGCGTGGAACGACACCACCGCCGACTTCCCGCGTACGCAGACCCTGCACGGCCCCGTCGAGGAGCGCGCCGCCGCCACCCCGGACGCGGTCGCCGTCACCATCGACGGGCGCAGCCTGACGTACGCCGAGCTGAACGCCGCCGCCAACCGGATCGCGCACCGGCTGCGTGCCGCCGGCGTCGGCCCGGAGACCCTGGTCGGCGTCTGCGCGGAACGCTCCGTCGAACTGGTCGCCGGCCTGCTCGGCGTACTCAAGGCCGGCGGCGCGTACCTGCCGCTGGACCCGGAGTACCCGGCGGAGCGGCTGGCCTTCATGGTCACCGACGCCGACGCGCCCGTGGTGCTGGTCCAGGCGCACCTGCGCGACGTGCTGCCGGACACCGCCGCCACCGTCCTCGCCCTGGACGACCCGTCCGCCTGGGCCGACCAGCCCACCACGAACCCGGAGCCCTCCGCCGGCCCCGAGCACCTGGCCTACGTCATCTACACCTCCGGCTCCACCGGCCGGCCCAAGGGAGTGCCGAACACCCACCGGGGCATCGTCAACCGGCTCGACTGGATGCAGAAGACGTACCGCCTCGGCGCCGACGACGCGGTGCTGCAGAAGACCCCGGCCAGCTTCGACGTGTCGGTGTGGGAGTTCTTCTGGCCGCTGCGCGAGGGCGCCCGCCTGGTGCTGGCCAGGCCGGGCGGCCACAAGGACGCCGGCTACCTGCGCGATTTGCTGGTCGCCGAGCGGATCACCACCGCGCACTTCGTGCCGTCGATGCTCACCGTCTTCCTCGCCGAGGAGGGCATCGAGGCGGCCACCGCGCTGCGCCGGGTGATCTGCTCCGGTGAGGAGCTGCCGCTGGCCTCCGCCGTCGACTTCACCGCCCGGCTGCTGTGGTGTGGGCTGCACAACCTGTACGGCCCCACCGAGGCGGCCATCGACGTCACTGCCTGGCCCTGCGATCCGGCGCGGCTGGCCGGGCTCACCGGCGTCCCGATCGGCGCGCCGATCGCCAACCTGCGCCTGCACGTGCTCGACCCGGCCGGCCACGAGTGCCCCGTGGGCGTCGCGGGTGAGCTCCACATCGGCGGCGTCGGGCTGGCCCGCGGCTACCACCGCCGGCCGGCGCTGACCGCCGAGAAGTTCGTCCCCGACCCGTTCTCCGGCGAGCCCGGCGCCCGGCTCTACCGCACCGGCGACCTGGCCCGCTGGGTGGCCGACACGGCGGGGGAGACCGGCGTCATCGAGTTCCTCGGCCGGATCGACCACCAGGTCAAGCTCCGCGGCCTGCGGATCGAGCTGGGCGAGATCGAGAGCGCGCTGCGCGAGCAGCCCGGGGTGACCGAGGCGGCGGTGATCGTCCGCGAGGACAGCCCCGGCGACAAGCGGCTCACCGCCTACCTGGTCGGGCCCGCGGAGCACACCGCGTTGAAGACCGCGCTCAAGGACACCCTGCCGGAATACATGGTGCCGGCCGCGTTCGTCACCCTGGACGCGCTGCCGCTGACCCCCAACGGGAAGCTCGACCGCAAGGCGCTGCCGGCGCCCGTGGTCACCCGCGAGGCGTCGGTGGCGCTGGTTGAGCCGCGCGACGACACCGAACGGACGCTTGCCGCCATCTGGTCCGAGGTGCTGGGCGTCGACACGCTCGGCATCGACGACGACTTCTTCGACCTGGGCGGGCACTCCATGCTCGCCACCCAGGTGGTCGCGAAGATCCGCAAGGCCGAGCTCGGCGGCCGGCCCGTCGGCGTGATGGACCTGTTCCAGCAGCGGACCATCCGTGACCTCGCCGCGTTCATCTCCGGCGACGGCGGCGAGGAGGGCCCCCGCCGGCTGCTCTACGAGCTCACCAAGCCGATCCCCGCCGGCAAGCGGGTGCTGTCCTACGTCTGCGTCCCGTACGGCGGCGGCAGTGCCATCGTCTACCAGCCGCTCGCCGACGCGCTGCCGGCCGGGCACGCCCTGTGGTCGCTGGCCATCCCCGGGCACGACGTCGGCCTCAGCGAAGACGCGCTGCCCTTCGACGAGCTGACCACCCGGGTCGCCGACGAGATCCTGGAGCGGGTCGAGGGACCGATCGCGCTCTACGGCCACTGCGGTGTCGGCAGCGCCATCGTCGCCGAGGTGGCCCGCAAGGTCGAGGCTGCCGGGCGGGACCTCGAGGCCGTCTACATCGGCGCGATGTTCCCGTTCGCCCGACCCAAGGGCCTCTTCGCCGCCATGCGCAACCGGCTGGAGCAGCTCCGCAGCAACAAGCACTACGCGAGCTGGCTCAAGTCGATGGGCGTGGACACCGACGAGCTGGACCCGGAGCAGGCCGACCGGATCATCAGCAACATGCGGGCCGACTCCCGCGCCTCCGAGGAGTACTTCACCCGCCTGCTCGACCAGCGGGCGACGAAGCTGCGCGCCCCGATCGTCTCGGTCGTCGGCTCCGAGGACCCGGTCACCGACTACTACCGCGAGCGGTACGCCGAGTGGCAGTTCCTCAGCGACACCCTCGGGCTGGTGGTCCTCGACCAGGCCGGCCACTTCTTCCTGAAGTACCGCGCCGAGGAGTTGGCCGAGATCGTCACCCGGGTCCACCCGGCGGTGGTCGCCGGGGACATCGCGGCGCTCACCCCCGAGGCGCGGGGCGAGGACGCCGGCTGGGCGGTCCTCGACCACCAGCGGGTGGGCGCGGCGGAGGGGCCGGCCAAGGCCACCGTCAAGCCGAGCATGGGTCGCTTCCTGTCGGTCACCGTCGGGCAGCTCGTCTCCAGTACCGGCTCCGCGCTGACCGCGTTCGCCCTGCCGATCTGGCTGTTCAACCGGACCGGGTCGGTGGCCGACCTCGGCCTGCTCTGGGCGCTCGCGCTGATCTGCGGTGTGCTGATGCTCCCGGTGGCCGGCGCGATCGTCGACCGGGTCAGCCGGCGCCGGATCATGATGCTGGCCAGCTCCATCGCCGGGTCGATCCAGCTGGTCCTGGCCGTGCTGCTGTGGACTGACAACCTGGTGCTCTGGCACATCTACCTCCTGGTGGCGCTCAGCTCCGTGGCCGGCTCGTTCCAACGGATCGCGTTCCAGTCGGCGGTGCCGCAGCTGGTGCCGAAGCGCTACCTCGGCCACGCGATGGGCATCACCCAGCTCTCCACCGGCGTCGCCACCCTGCTCATGCCGGTCTTCGCGGCCGGCCTGCTCGCCGCGATCGAGCTGAAGGGCATCCTGCTCGTCGACGTGGCCAGCTACGTGGTCGCGGTGGCCACCCTGGCCGTGGTCCGCTTCCCCGACCTGCTCGGCTGGCGGCCCCGGGAACGGCTCCTGGTGGCCATCGCCAACGGCCTGCGCTACTCCTGGCAGCACAAGGGCTTCCGGCTGATGCTCGGCTACTTCGCGCTGGGCAACATCTTCCTGGCCCCCGCCCTGGTGCTCACCACCCCGCTGGTGCTCTCCTTCGGCACCCCGACCCAGGTGGCCCAGGTGGCGTTGGCCGAGGCGGTCGGCGCGATCGCCGGCGGCGTGCTCATGTCGCTCTGGGGCGGCCCGCGCCGGCGGCGGATGATCGGTGTGCTCGTGGCCAACCTCGGCACCGCGATCGGCTGCATGCTGATCGGCCTGGACGCCTCGCTGGTGATGATCTGCGTCGGCATGTGCTGGCTGGCCATGGCGATGACCACCGCGCAGTCGATCTACGCGACCATCGTCCAGGTCAAGGTGCCGCAGCGGTTCCACGGCCGGGTGTTCAGCCTCAACCAGACCATCGCCTGGTCCACCCTGCCCATCGGGTTCGCGCTGCTCGCGCCGGGCGCCACCGCCCTGTTCGAGCCGATGCTCGCCCCGGGCGGGACGCTCGCCGGGTCGGTGGGCGCGGTGATCGGCACCGGTCCTGGCCGGGGCATCGGCTTCGCGTACGTCTGCTTCGGGCTGGCCCTCGTGCTGGTCACCCTCGGCGGGTTCGCGATCCGGCTGCTGCGCCGGTTCGACATCGAGGTGGATGACTCGCTCCCGGACGACCTCATCGGCGCCCAGGAGCGGGAACGCCGCCTCGCCGCCCGGGCCGCCGACCGGGAGCCGGTCGCGGCCTGACGTAAGCAAGGGCCCTTCTCCACGCCTCCCGTGGAGAAGGGCCCTTCCTTCTCACGCGCGTAGCGCGCGGGGGCCTCCGGCGGCATCGCCGGAGGCCCCCGGGCTCACCACCGTGCCGGCGGATCCGCCAGCTCGTCCTCGGGCAGTTCCCGCGGCTGCGCCACCCACGCCGAGTAGACCGGCAGGCCATGCCACGGCCCGCCCGCGCTGTCGGTGGCCACCGCCACCACCGCGTACGGGTGGCCGAACCGCAGCTCCGCCACCCGGGCGACGCCCTCCGGCGGCAGCGCCGTCCGCGTGGCGAACGCGGTCACCGCGGCGGCTTCGAAGCCGTACCGCCCGTAGCGGGCCACCGCCGACTGGGCCGCCTCGTACCGCGGATCCGCCACCCCCATGAGCCTCCCGAGCGCCTGCGCGGCGACGGCGAAGCCGAACCCAGACGCCGTCAGGTCGTGCCGGCTGTCCGCCGACCAGCACGGCAGCACGGCGCTCGCCCGCTCCTCCCGGCCGCCGGGCGCGAAGGTGCGCACCGGCTCCTCCCGGATCGTCCACAGCGGGTTGTCGCCCAGCGGCAGGTCGTACAGCGACCGCTGGCCCGGTCCGATCCCCTCCCGGGTGGTGGCGGCACCGGCGGCGAGTTCCTGGGCGGCGACGAGGACGTCCGGCACCGGGACGCCCGGGTCGGCGGCGACGGACACCACCAGCAGGCCGGCCTCCCCGCCGGCGATGGACACCGGCCGGGCGGGCGCGGCGTGCACGGCCACGTCACCGGCCCGGGCGGTGGTCGCGATCCCGCACCGGTGCCGGTACGCGGGGGCGCGCAACACCCGCTCCAGCCGGCCCGCCCAGGCGCTGCCCGCGCCGAGCTGCTCGGCGGGCGCCACCTGGAACGGCTCCGCCCAGGACACCCGGGTGGCCAGGGCGTTGGCCAGGATCAGCAGGGTCTGTGGGGTGACGGTGAGCGGAAACCGCTCGATCAGGCCGTCGGTGTGCTCCCGCGCCCACGCGTCCAGCGCCGGCTGGTCCGGCAGCGGGCCGGTCTGCGTCCGCTCCGGCAGCGTCGCGCGCCAGCCGGCCAGCCCCTCGGCGGGCGTCCGCTCCCACAGGGCGGTGGCCGAGGCGACCAGCGGGTGCGGCGCCGACAGCAGCGCCTGGGCCGTCGCGGCGGCGCTGTCCACGTCGGTGCCGAGCGCCTCCTCCACCGCGCCGTGCAGGTCGCCGGTGGCGGCGGGGCCGGTGAGCGCGAGGAGCAGCCAGGCGCCGAGCGGGGAGGCGACGTGGTGCGCGTCGCCGGCGGCGCGGTGCAGCCGCTCGGCGTAGTGGGCGAGAGGTCCGTGGATAGGGTTCACCGTTCCACTGTGCCGGTTGCCGGCGGATTCGTCATGACCACAGCTCGAACGGCTCGTCGATCTCCTCGCCGGCCAGGAACGCCGGCAGCAGCTCGGGCAGCCGCCCCGGATAGCAGCGCGGCCGGGCGGCGACCATCTCGGCGACCGGCCACCAGCGGAACCCGAAGTAGTCCTCCACCTCGTAGTCGAGCCGGTGCGCCTCGTCCACGTCCGGTCCCGGCCCCGGCAGCCGTACCGGGACGACCACCTCGTCCTGCAGGTGGCGCCGCTGCCGGTGGATGAAGCTGGCCCGCCGCCGCCAGGTCGGCGCGCCCACGTCAGCCGGCGGGACCACGATGCCGGTCTCCTCGCGCAGCTCCCGCACCGCCGCGTCGAGATACGTCTCCCCGTCGTCGAGCCCGCCGCCGGGCAGCTCCCACCAGACCCCGAGGCGGGGGTGCTCCGGGTCGCGGGTGTGGAACAGCAGCACCCGCTCGGCGGCGTCGAGCACCACCAGCCGCACCGCCCGGCGTTCCAGCACCGGCAGGTCGCGGGGCAGCTCGGGAGTCATCAGTGCACACCGCCTTGTTCATTGGGGCCGGCCGCGTTGCCGCCATCGTGCACGGTCGCGGCGGGCTCGGGTAGCTCCAATGCTCGGTGCTCGGTCCGACCGGGAAGCTGACCGTCAAGTGTCAACGGTTCCGGTCATCCTCGGGCGTGACGAACGTCCGGCGCCCGGTGAAGGTTACTACCCGGCCTTCTTCCCGCAGCGCGTCGAGCGCGGCCCGCACGGTGCCGCGCGGTACGTCGTACGTCTGCGCCAGCGTCACCTCGCCTGGGAGCGAGGCAGCAGGTAGGCAGCGCGAGCGCCGATGCTGGCCAGTTCTGGACGCGAAGCGATGATGGCCGACACCTGCTCGTCGACGAGGGTTGCCACCGGCCGGCGGTCGCGGGGTTGCGGCTAGTGCGCCTCCGGCGGGGGCGCTCCGGCTCCAGGATGGCCGGGGCTCCGTCGGCGGGTCGCGGGCCGTGGGTGGTTACGGTAGCGCCATCCCACCGCCGAAGACCCGGGGCGAGCCGAGCAGACCGCCGCCGGGACCGCCAGCGTCCGTCCGTGCGTCAAGGCCGTCTTAACGTGGCGGCCCCGACGGTGGCCCGCTCCCACAAGGGCGGGTCGACGGCGACGGGATGGCGAGGTTCCGCTGGCTGGGTTAATGCCTCACCAACACGCATGCGACACGGGGCGGGTCGAGCATCCTCCCGGCCCCCCAGCTATTGATGGGGTCGCCAGATCTTGTCGGCGGCCGCGGGCTGGCGGCTGCGTCGATCGTTTGGGCAAGGGCCGTCAGAGTGGGTCGAGGCGGCGCTTGAGCAGGCAGAACTCGTTGCCTTCTGGATCGGCGAGGACGTGCCAGGACGCATCCGCAGGCTGACCGATGTCGACGAGTTTGGCCCCGGCGGCCAGGAGGCGCTCGAGCTCGGCGTCCTGATCGCGGTCGGTGGGGTTGACGTCGATGTGCAGCCGGGCATGCCCGTTCTTCGGCTCGTCGTTGCGGATGAGGAAGATCGTCGGCTGCGGGCCGCCGAACCCTTCGCGCGGGCCTATCTCGATGTAGACCCCCTCTTCGCGATCGAGCACTATGAAGTCCAGGACCTCGCACCAGAACCGCGCCAGCACCTCGGGGTCGCGGCACTTGAGCACGAGCTCACCGATACGGCATGCCATTGACGAAACCTACTCTCAGCATGGGAACTGCCGGGGCGGCCGCACGCGGATCTCATGGGCTCCCTGCAGTGAGAACAAGCTCGCGATCGTACCGGGCGAGGCGAGCGGGCTCGAATTGATTTCAGGCCCTCGCCTGGCCAGGTCGCCAGGCGGGGGCCGAGGAACACGCCGGACGCGTGCCCAGGGGTTCCATCGGCCATGCGGCCCATTCCAAACTGACGGTGCCGTTGACTTCCAGAGGAGCATCGGGATGGTCAGGCCGGGGGCTCGCTGTCAAGAATGACACAGGGCGTGACAACGCGGCAGGGCGCGCAAGCGGCCGGGCACCGTGCCCGTGGCGTGCCCGATGCGGCGGCCAACGGCCGACAACCGCTGACCGACTGGACGCGAACCGCGAGCGGTAGTCGCTCCTCGCAGTGTCGGGCACACAGGGGGCACAAGACACTGTCAAACGTCGTCAACCAGCCAGTAATCATGGCAGGCCTAGACGCCCTCTGAGAATCCATGGCCCTACCGTGGGCCGC
>NZ_LWLS01000094.1:283074-289696 GCF_001905095.1 Micromonospora sp. CB01531 | reverse complement strand
GCGGCCCACGGTAGGGCCATGGATTCTCAGAGGAAGAGCACGCACATGGCGTACGCGGCCGGCGCGGCGAGCGCGAAGCCGCCGAGCGGCCCCTGCATGTGGCGGGCGATCCACATGGTGGGCGGCTCGCCGGCCATCAGCCGGCCCGCCTCGGCGTATCCGACGGCGAGGTCGGCCAGCACGGCGGTTGCCGCCGTGACCAGTCCGACCAGGGCGGCGCTGGTCGGGGTGAAGCCGACCAGGTAGCTGCCGAACACCGCGCTGGTCAGGGTGCCGAGCATGGCGCCCACGACCACGCCGGCGGCCCCCCGGGGCACCTGGGGGGCGAGCCGGGGCCAGGGCGCCACCGCGTCGGTCAGCCGGGCCACCAGGAGCGCGACGCCGGTGGCGGTGAGGCAGACCGTCATCGCCTGGGTGCCCTTCGGGATCCGGCTGAGCACGATCAGGCTGGCGAACGCGACCACGCCCACCACGATCAGCAGGGTGCTGCCGAGCGAGTCGGTCACCCGGACCCGGTCCACCCGGCGGACGAGCTGGCCGAGCACGCCGAGCACGAAGCCACCGGCGGCGGCGTACCCGAGCGGGGCGAGGCCGGCGATCTCCGTCTGCACAGCCGCGGCGTCGGCGACCGCGGCCACCCCGGCGCTGACCAGCGCGACCACCAGCAGCGCGGGCGGGCGCATGGCCATCGTCCAGGCGAGCACGAAGAGCAGTTGGACGCCGAAGATGATGAACGCGAAGGGCATCCGGTGCCCCGGGCCGGCGGTCTGCGCGCCGAGCACCAGGCCGACGCCGAGCAGCGCGGCGAAGCCCGCGACGGTCAGCGCCAGCGGCCGGCGTACCGGGACCGGGGGCACCTCCTCCGCGGCCTCGTCGGCGGACTCGGGGTCCGGGCGCCGCCCCGGGCCGCCCTTGCGGAGCCGGCGAGGGCCCGTCCGCTCGCCCCGCTCCCCGCCGTCGACCGGACCGGTGCGCGGACCCGGCGGGTAGCCACGGGAGGGGCCGGCCGGCCCCGGACGCGTGTCGTCGGCCCACGGGTCACGGCCCGTGTCCGGCGAGGTCGAGGGAAACACGCCCCGATCGTGCCAGACCCGGCGGCTCCGGCGGAGGTCACGGTTTCGGCAACGTTAAAACCTGAGCCGCGATCGCGGGCAGATCGGGCAAACGGGAAATCTTACCGAAGCGTGGACCGGTCGATCCGTTACGCTCAAGCCGTTAGTCGCCCGTCAGCGACGCCGGGACCCACGCAAATTCGCAGCGCCACCCGCTACCGGGAGTGTCGCTGGTCGCGCGCGGCCGACGCCGCCGGGACGGAGGTGATCGTGTGGAGATCCTGCTGCTGGTGACCGCGCGCGCAGGGGAACCATCGGCGGTGCTGCCGGCGCTCGACCTGCTGCCGCACTCGGTCCGGACCGCGCCCCGCGACGTCCGCACGCTGGTGTCCGGTCCGACCCCGGACGCCGTCCTGGTGGACGCCCGTTCCGAGTTGAGCGAGGCCCGTGCGACCTGCCGGATGCTGCACGCCACCGGGCTGGGGGTGCCGCTGGTCGCCGTGGTCACCGAGGCCGGGCTGATCGCGCTCAACGCCGACTGGGGCGTGGACGACGTCATCCTGGCCGGGGCGGGACCGGCCGAGGTGGAGGCCCGGCTGCGGCTCGCGGTCGGCCGGCTCAGCAACGCGACGGCCGGTGCGGGCGGCTCGATCCGGGCCGGCGAGCTCACCATCGACCCGGACACCTACGCGGCCAAGCTCAAGGGTCGCCCGCTCGACCTCACCTACAAGGAGTTCGAACTCCTGAAGTTCCTCGCCCAGCACCCGGGCCGGGTGTTCACCCGCGACCAGCTGCTCCGCGAGGTCTGGGGGTACGACTACTTCGGCGGCACCCGGACGGTCGACGTGCACGTCCGCCGGCTGCGCGCCAAGCTGGGCTCGGAGTACGAGTCGATGATCGGCACCGTACGGCAGGTGGGCTACAAGTTCGTCGTGCCGCCGTCGCGCTCGCTGCCGGAGTCGGAGCCCGCTCCGTTGCCCGCCTGATCGGAAACTCTCCCCTTTCCCCCTTCCGTGAGACTTCCTCCCTTCTGACCCTTTTGCCCCCTTGGCCCGATTTAGTCTGGGCCAAATCGGGGCAAAGGGGGGCACAGTGCGTACGGGGATCAGGGACAAGACGACAAGTCGGCACAGCGAGCCCGACGGGCGGTGCCGCTGATGTCGCCCAAGGCAATCCGCCGGGTCACGACCGTGGCCGTGGTGCTGGCCGCGCTGCTCGGCTCGGCGTTCGCGATCGGCCACAGTCTGATGGCCCAGCTGGAAACCCCGCCCACCGGGGCGGCCGCCAACGTCAACGCCACGCACTACGCCGACCAGCCACCCGTCACCACCCCACCGTCCCCATCGCCGTCCGCCAGCCCGAGCCCGTCCAAGCGGGACCGCCAGCCGGTTGACAGCGACGGGCCGTACGGCGCCATGGTCACCACCGGGTCGTCGCGCGTCGCGCTGACCTTCGACGACGGACCCGACCCGCAGTACACCCCGCAGGTGCTCGCCCTGCTCAGGCAGTACCGGGTGAAGGCCACCTTCTGCGTGGTGGGAGAGAACGTGGACAGCCACCCGGACCTGGTCCAGGCGATCGTGTCGGAGGGGCACACCCTCTGCAACCACTCCTGGAACCACGACGTGAGTCTGGGCGACCGGTCGCCGGAGACGATCCGGGACGACCTGCTGCGGACCGACGCGGCGATCCGGGCGGCCGCACCGAAAGCGCGGGTCGACTACTACCGGCAGCCCGGGGGCGCCTGGACGTCCGGGGTGGTGTCGGTCGCCGAGGACCTGGGCATGGTCCCGCTGCACTGGGCGGTGGACCCGGTGGACTGGCAGATGCCCGGCGCGGCGCAGATCACCGAGACGGTGCTGACCCAGACCGAGCCCGGCTCGATCGTGCTGATGCACGACGCCGGCGGCGACCGGTCGGGCACCGTCGAGGCCCTGCAGTACCTGCTGCCCGAGCTGCTGCGCCGGTTCCAACTGGAGGCTCTGCCCACCGGGACCACGTGAGGATCACCACGGGCCGGTGCCCGCGTCGGGGATGATCAGCGACCCGCCGCCCGCTACCGTGGCGGCATGAGCGAGCGCCAGCGAGCGAATCATCAGCTCAGCGTCGTGGTGCCTCATGCCGACGCCGAGCGCAGCGAGGCGGCGGCATGAGCAGCACCGAGCCGACCGCTGACCGTGTCGTCCGCGCCGACCGGCTGGCGCCGGTCGAGGTGGCCGAGGTGCTGGCACTGGCCCGGGTCGCCGGGGACGCCGACGGCGCCGACCCGTTCGACGAGCACGTGCTGCTCCGGCTGCGGGAGCCGGCGGCGCCCGCCGTGCACCTCACCGCCCGGGCCACCGACAACACCCTGACCGGGTACGCCCACCTCGACACGACCGACCCGGCCAACGGCATCGGGGTGGAGATGGTGGTGCATCCGACGTACCGGCGGCGCGGCACCGGGCGGGCGCTGGCCCGGGGCGTGCTGGCCGCAGCCTCCGGGCCGCTGCGCGCCTGGGCCCACGGCGACCACCCGTCGGCCGCGGCGCTCGCGGTCGACCTGGGCTTCACCCGCGCCCGGGTGCTCTGGCAGCTGTGCCGCCCGCTGGCCGCCGCCCTGCCCGAGCCGGTGCTGCCGGACGGGGTCGAGCTGCGCGCCTTCCGCCCCGGCGAGGACGACGAGGCGTGGCTGGCGGTCAACAACGCCGCCTTCGCCGAGCACCCCGAGCAGGGTCGGTGGACCGCGGCGGACCTGCGGGTACGCCTGGCCGAGCCGTGGTTCGACCCGGCTGGTTTCCTGCTCGCCGTGGAGTCGTCCACCGGCCGGCTGCTCGGCTTCCACTGGACCAAGGTGCACGAGCGGCCCGGCTCGGCCCCGGTCGGCGAGGTCTACGTGCTCGGGGTGTCCCCGGCCGCGCACCGGGGCGGGCTCGGCCGGGCGCTCACCACCGCCGGCCTGGCCTACCTGCGGGACCGGCGCGGGCTGGACCGGGTCATGCTCTATGTGGACGATTCGAACACCAGCGCGGTCGCCCTCTACGAGCGGCTCGGCTTCGCCCGCTGGTCCGGGCACGTCAACTACCAGCTCGGCTGACCGCGTCGCGGCCGACGCCGGCGGCCGGCGCCATGCCCTCGCCGGCCGGCCTCCAGGACCGGACGAGACGCATCACGGGACCATCACGGGGAGGTTCCGGCGCGATCACGCCCCGCCCGACGTATGGCGATAAAGGGGGACACCTCCCCGCCAGTTCATGTAATGGACAACACACACTCAGCTGGCCGTCGTTCCACGGAGCGAGCCTGTTCATCTTCCGTTCACTTCTGACCGGCGAACCGTCTACCTGGCACTTCTAGCTTCATCTTCAGCCGGTCAGCGCCGGCACCCGGCTCCCCGGACCGGGCGACCTGACAAAGACGTGAAGGGAAACCCCTCAGGTGAAGCTCCAGCGCCACGGCGCCATCGCCTGCCTCGCTCTTACCGCGGTGCTCGGCCTGAGCGCCTGCGGCTCGGACAACAACGCGCCGAGCGGCACCTCCGCCTCCGGCTCCGCCGCTGCCGCCGACTGCGCCACGGGCACCCTGAACGCGCAGGGCTCCTCCGCGCAGAAGAACGCGATGGCCGAGTGGATCAAGGCGTACCAGCAGAAGTGCGCGGGCACCACGATCAACTACGAGCCCAGCGGTTCGGGCGCCGGCATCCAGGCCTTCATCGCCGGAACCGCCGACTTCGCCGGTTCCGACTCCGCCCTCAAGCCGGAGGAGCAGCCGCAGGCGGACGCCAAGTGCGTCGGCGGCCAGGCCCTCAACCTGCCGATGGTGATCGGCCCGGTGGCCATCGTCTACAACGTCGGCGGCGTGGACAACCTCCAGCTCAAGCCGGCCACCCTGGCGCAGATCTTCGCCGGCAAGGTGACCAAGTGGGACGACCCGGCGATCAAGGCCGACAACCCGGACGCCAAGCTGCCGTCGACCGCGATCCAGGCGGTGCACCGCTCCGACGAGTCGGGCACCACCGACAACTTCACCAAGTACCTCTCCAAGACCGCTGAGGCGGACTGGACCTTCGGCAACGCCAAGGCCTGGAAGGCCCCGGGCGGCGTCGGCGCGGCCAAGTCCGACGGTGTGGCCAGCAAGGTCAAGAGCACCGAGGGCACCATCAGCTACGTCGAGTGGTCGTACGCCGAGAACTCCGGCCTGAAGAAGGCGAAGGTCCAGAACGGTGCCGGCGAGTGGGCCGAGCTCACCGCCGACTCGGCCGGCAAGGCCATCGCCGGGGCCAAGATCGAGGGCCAGGGCAACGACCTCAAGATGTCGATCGACTACAACACCAAGGAGGCCGGGGCGTACCCGATCGTCCTGGTGACCTACGAGATCGTCTGCAGCAAGGGCCTCGCGGCCGACAAGCTGCCGCTGGTCAAGGGCCTGCTGACCCACGCGGCCAGCGCCGAGGGCCAGCAGGACCTAGTCGAGCTGGGCTACGCCCCGCTGCCGGACTCAGTCCGCGCCAAGGTCGAGACCGCGGTCAAGAGCCTCGCCTGACGCTCTGACCGACACCACCTTCTCCATACGAAGCGAGCGAGCAGATGGGTGATACCCCTCACCGCTCGGCGCACGCCGGCACCGGCGGGACCCGCGTGGCCACGAGCCACGAGGGGCCTGCCGGTGCCTCGGCGCGTGTGGCCGAGACCTCCGGCATCCCCGGTAACAGCGAACCCGGCCTGGGCGGTGGCGGGGCGCTGCCCCGGGCCCGGGCCTTCGGCGCGGAACGGGCGTTCCGTGGCTTGACCCTGGCCGCCGGCACCGCCGTCCTGGTCGTCATCGCGGCGATCGCGATCTTCCTGATCGCCAAGGCCGTGCCGGCGCTGCGGGCGAACACCGAGTCCTTCTGGACCTTCGAGGGCTGGTTCCCGAACGACAACCCGCCGAAGTTCGGCATCGGGGCGCTCGCCTTCGGCACCGTGCTCACCGCGCTGCTCGCGCTGCTCATGGCAGTGCCGGTCGCGCTGGGCATCGCCCTCTACCTCTCGCACTACGCCCCCCGCCGGCTCGGCAACGGCCTCGGCTTCCTGATCGACCTGCTGGCTGCCGTGCCGAGCGTGGTGTTCGGGCTCTGGGGCCGGGACTACTTCGCCCAGCCGGTCGCCGACCTGTCGGCCTGGCTCAACCGCTACTTCGGCTGGATCCCGATCTTCGGCGACGGCCCGTACGGCAGCTCGGTCCTGCTCGGCTCGGTGGTGCTGGCGATCATGGTGCTGCCGATCATCACCTCGCTCTCCCGCGAGGTCTTCCGGCAGACCCCGACGGCGAACGAGGAGGCCGCCCTCGCCCTGGGCGCCACCCGCTGGGAGATGGTCCGGACCGCCGTCCTCCCGTACGGCCGGCCGGGCGTGATCGCCGCCGTGATGCTCGGCCTGGGCCGCGCGCTCGGCGAGACCATCGCCCTGGCGCTGACCCTCGGCTCGACGTACGCCATCTCGTTCAACATCCTGCAGAGCGGCGGCAACTCCATCGCCGCGAACATCGCGAACCGGTTCGCCGAGGCGAACGACACCGGTCGGGGCGCGCTGATCGCCTCCGGCCTGGTGCTC
>NZ_LWLS01000094.1:256413-283001 GCF_001905095.1 Micromonospora sp. CB01531 | reverse complement strand
ACGCTGATCGTCAACATCACCGCCCGCGCGATCATCTACCGCCGCCGCGAGTTCACGGAGTCGGCCGCATGACCACCACCGTCACCTCCCACCGCCCGCAGCCCCCGGCCCAGCCGGTCACGCTGCGGGCAAAGCGGCTTCCGGGGTACGCCGCGCCCGCCATCGCCGTCGTGGCCCTGCTGGTCGCCGCCGGGATCGTGTACGGCGCCGGCATCGGCGGCCCGGTCCTGGTGGTGGTCGTCGGCGCGCTGCTCTACCTGGCCGGCCTCTACCTCGCCACGAACGCCGTCGAGGGCCGCCGGTCCGCCCGCAACCGGACCTGGAGCGCGCTGATCCACTCCGCCTTCGTGCTGGCGGTGCTGCCGCTGGCCTCGGTGGTCTGGACCCTGGTCAGCAAGGGCGCCGAGCGGCTGGACGGCAACTTCTTCCTCACCTCGATGAACAACATCGGGGCCCGGGACGCGAACGGCGGCGCCTACCACGCCATCATCGGGACGCTGGAGCAGGTCGGCATCGCCACCCTGATCACCGTCCCGCTCGGCGTGCTCTGCGCGATCTACGTGGTCGAGTACGGCCGGGGCCGGTTCGCCTTCACCATCCGCTTCTTCGTGGACGTGATGACCGGCATCCCGTCGATCGTCACCGGCCTGTTCGTCCTGGCCTTCTGGGTGCTGATCGTCTCGCCGTTCTTCAACGACGGGCGGCCGGGCTTCTCCGGCTTCGCCGCCGCGCTGGCGCTGAGCGTGCTCATGCTGCCGACCGTGGTCCGCTCCAGCGAGGAGATGCTCCGCCTCGTCCCGGCTCCGCTGCGCGAGGGCGCGTACGCGCTCGGCGTGCCGAAGTGGAAGACCATCCTGCGGGTTGTTTTGCCGACGGCACTGCCGGGCATCGTCACCGGTGTGATGCTCGCCATCGCGCGGGCCGCCGGCGAGACCGCCCCGGTGCTGCTCGTCGCCGGTGGCGGCGCGGCGATCAACTTCAACCCGTTCGAGAACAACCAGTCGTCGCTGGCTCTCTTCGTCTACCAGCAGGCCGGCGAGGCCTCGAAGTACTCGCCGGCGCGGGCGTGGACCGCAGCGCTGACCCTGGTCGCCCTCGTCCTCATCCTGACCGTCGCGGCGAAGTTGCTGGCCCGCCGCAACCGGCTCGGCCGATGAATCCCGGAGGTACCACCACCATGGCCAAGCGCATCGAAGCCACCAACGTCACCGCCTACTACGGCGCCTTCAAGGCGATCGAGAACATCAACCTGACCGTCGAACCGAAGACGGTGACGGCCCTGATCGGCCCCTCCGGCTGCGGCAAGTCCACCTTCCTCCGGTCGATCAACCGGATGCACGAGGTGCTGCCGGGTGCCCGGGTCGAGGGCAGCCTGACCATCGACAACCAGGACATCTACGACCGGGACGTCGACGTCACCGCGGTCCGCCGGATGATCGGCATGGTCTTCCAGCGGCCCAACCCGTTCCCCACCATGAGCATCTTCGAGAACGTGGTGGCCGGGCTGCGGCTCAACGGGGTGAAGCGGAAGTCGATCCTGGAGGAGGCGGCCGAGAGGGCGCTCCGGTCGGCGAACCTCTGGGACGAGGTGAAGGACCGGCTCGGCAAGCCGGGCGCCGGCCTCTCCGGCGGTCAGCAGCAGCGGCTCTGCATCGCCCGCACGATCGCGGTCGAGCCGCAGGTGGTGCTGATGGACGAGCCCTGCTCGGCGCTGGACCCGATCTCCACGCTGGCCATCGAGGACCTGATGTTCCAGCTCAAGGACAAGTTCACCATCATCATCGTCACGCACAACATGCAGCAGGCCGCCCGGGTGTCGGACCGGACCGCCTTCTTCTCCATCGAGAAGACCGGCGACCCGGGCCGGCTGATCGAGTACGACAACACCCAGAAGATCTTCAGCAACCCGAGCATGAAGAAGACCGAGGATTACATCACCGGCCGCTTCGGCTGAGCCGCCGATCCCGGCCCGCGAGGGGCGTCGGTCGACCTCGACCGGCGCCCCTCGGCGTACCCGGGTCAGTCGAGGAGGAAGCGGGGCTCGCCGGTCTCGGGGAGGTCGAGGCGGGGGGTCACCGGCGTGGCTGGATCGCGGGTCGCGGCGGCCCGGGCCACGCCGGCCAGGTCTCCGGCGGCGGCGACCTCGGCCAGGGTGACCAGGGTGGGCGGGAGCATGGTCAGCTCGCCGGCCTCCGCCCGGGCCAGGGCCTCCGCCGGGCGGATCCACAGCGTGTGGTCGGCCTCGCCGGAGACGTCCCGGGTCCGCTGCCCCGCCGGCAGCAGGGCCACGAAGAAGTACGTGTCGAAGCGGCGCGGCTCGAACTCCGGCGTGATCCAGCGGCTCCACGGCAGCAGCAGGTCGGACCGGAGGGTGAGCCGGCGGCCGGCCAGCAGGTCGGCGAAGCCGGTCCGGCGGGACACCAGGTCCTGCCGGGCGGCCTCCCAGTCGTCCCCGCTCACGTCGCCCACCACGGTCGCCGCGTCCGGACCGGCCAGCAGCACGCCAGCCTCCTCGAAGACCTCCCGGGCGGCGGCGCAGACGACCGCCTGGGCGTCGTCCGGGGCGAGGCCGAGCCGGTCACCCCACGCGGCCGGCTCGGGGCCGGCCCAGTCCAGGTGCGCCTGCGAGTCGGAGCGGTCCACCCCGCCGCCGGGGAACGCGTACACCCCGCCGAAGGCCATCGCGGCGACCCGGCGGATGACGTACACCTCGAAGTCGGGGCCGGCCGGGCGGAGCAGCAGCACGGTGGCCGCGACCCGGGGCACGGCCGGCACGCCGCCCTCGGCGCGGAACCGGCGGGCGTGCTCCACCAGGGCGGGGGGTGCGGCGAAACCGTGGCTGGTCATCCTGCGAGCCTAGTTCCCGACCAGTGGATCGATTCTCCGGCGGCGCGGGAGAGCGGGATAGCGTGCCGCCATGACGCGTTGGGGAATCCTGGCCACCGGACAGATCGCCGGGCGCTTCGCCGAGGACCTGCGGCTGGTGCCGGGAGCGGAGCTGGTGGCGGTCGGCTCGCGTACCCGGGAGAGCGCCGAACTGTTCGCGGCCCGGCACGGCGTGCCCCGGGCGTACGCCTCCTGGGCGGACCTGGCCACGGACCCGGACCTGGACGTCATCTACGTGGCCACCCCGCACGCCGCCCACCACGAGGCGGCGATGACCTGCCTGGCCGGCGACAAGGCCGTGCTGGTGGAGAAGCCGTGCACGCTCGACCTGGCGACCAGCAGCGAGCTGGTCGAGACGGCCCTGGCCCGCGGCCGCTTCCTCATGGAGGCCATGTGGATGCGATGCAATCCGCTGATCCTGCGGGTGGTTGAGCTGATCGCGGATGGCGCGATCGGCGAGGTGACCCACGTACGGGCGGACTTCGGCCTGGCCGGGCCGTTTCCGCCGGAGCACCGGATGCGGGCCCGGACGCTGGGCGGTGGGGCCCTGCTCGACCTGGGGGTCTATCCGGTGAGCCTGGCCCACCTGCTGCTCGGCGTGCCGCAGCACGTGCACGCCTGGGCGAAGCTGAGCCCCGAGGGGGTGGACGAGAACACCGGCCTGGTGCTCGGCTGGGACAGCGGCGCCGTGGCGACGCTGAGCTGCGGGATGATCGGTGCCACCGCGATCACCGCGTCGATCACCGGCACTACCGGCCGGATCGACCTGCCCGAGCCGTTCTACCGGCCGGGCGCGGCGGTGCTGCACCGGCCCGGCGCCGAGCCGGAGACCGTCCCGGCGGACCTGGCTGGCGGCGGCTACCAGCACGAGGCCGTCGAGGTGCAGCGCTGCCTGGCCGCCGGGCTGATCGAGAGCCCGCTGGTGCCGCACGCCGCCAGCCTGGAGGTGATGGCCCTGCTGGACGACATCCGGGCCCGGATCGGCGTCGCCTACGCGTGAGGGCCCCGGCCCGGTGGCCGGGAGCCCTCCCCACGTCAGCCTCAGAACAGCGGGCGGACCAGCAGGTACGCCAGGCAGGCGATGGCCGCCGACGCCGGAAAGGTGATGATCCAGGCGATCACGATGTTGCCGGCCACGTTCCAGCGGACCGCGGAGAGCCGCTTGGTCGCGCCCACGCCCATGATCGCCGAGGTGATCGTGTGGGTGGTGGAGATCGGGGCCTTCAGCACCAGGGCGTTGAAGTAGAGCACGGCGCTGGCCACCGTCTCGGCGGCGAAGCCCTCCGGCGGGCCCAGGTCGATGATCTTGCGGCCGAGGGTACGGATGATCCGCCAGCCACCCGCGTAGGTGCCGGCCGCCAGCATGGCTGCCGAGGTCCAGAACACCCACTGCGGGATGTGGGTCTTGTCGGACTGGTAGCCGCCCGTGTAGAGGGCCAGGACGATGATGCCCATGGTCTTGGCGGCGTCCTGCATGCCGTGACCGACCGACATGGCGGCGGCCGAGGCGGTCTGCGCCCAGCGGAAGCCCCGGTTCAGCTTGGCCGGCTGGCCCTTCCGGAAGAGCCAGAGGATCGCCAGCATCACCAGGAAGCCGAGGATCAGGCCGACCACCGGCGAGAGCACCATCGGGATGAGGACCTTGTCGATGATGTTGCCCCACTGCACGACGCCGTCGGCGGCGAACAGGGTGGCGCCGACCAGGCCGCCGAAGAGGGCGTGCGAGGAGGACGACGGCAGGCCGAAGTACCAGGTGATCAGGTTCCAGGCGATCGCACCGAGCACGCCGGCGAAGACCACCCCGAGGCTGGTCACCCCGGTGGGCAGGGTGACCAGGCCGTCGCCGACCGTCTTGGCCACTCCGGCGCCGAAGTGCGCACCGACGAAGTTGCCGACGGCAGCCAGGGCGAGGGCGACCCGGGGGGTCAGCGCCCGGGTGGAGACGCTGGTGGCGATCGCGTTGGCCGCGTCGTGGAAGCCGTTCGTGTAGTCGAACGCCATGGCGACCACGATCACCGCCAGCACGGCGATGAGTTCGGGAGTCACGGGATCAGGACTCCTTGACCGCGATGGTCTCGACGGTGTTGGCCACGTGCTCGAAGGCGTCGCAGGCGGCCTCCAGCTCGTCGGCCACCTCCTTCATCTTCAGCACGGTGAGCGCGTCGTACTCGCCGGAGAAGAGACGGACGAGCAGCATCCGGTACGCCTGGTCACCGTCGTTCTCGAGGCGGTTGCACTCGATCCAGTAGTCCTCGAGGTTCTTCATCGACCGCAGCTGCGGCATGGCGTCGGCGGTCAGCTTGGCCTGCTGGTCCAGCACGTTCACCAGCTCGTGCAGCTCGCGCGGCAGGGCGGGGAGCTTGGTCAGGCCGTACAGGTAGAGCAGGTTGCCGACGGCCTCCAGGTGGTCCATCACGTCGTCGAGCAGCGAGCCCAGACGGTAGATGTCCTCCCGGTCGAACGGGGTGATGAAGGTGGAGTTGATCTTCTTGAACAGCTCGTGGGTGATCTGGTCGCTGTCGTGCTCGACCTCGGTCAGCCGCTCGCTGACCGACTGCACGTCAACGCCGGGCAGCGCTAACTCGTTCAGGAGCTCGGTACCCCGCACCAGGTTCTGCGCGGCCCTGGTGAAGAGCTCGTAGAAGGCGCCCTCGGTGGGACGGAAGGAAAACTTCACAGCACGGACCTCGTCGTGTCGGTGGAAGGGTGGCCGTCGCCCCGAAAGGGCGTCCGCTCTGCGCATGCTAGGTACCCGGCGTAGCCGAGCATTCTTCGGCCTACCCCTGGTCAGGGCCGATTCACCGCTCGTTCACCTTCCGTTCACCTTGACCTTGTCGCCCTCTCACCCCGCAACCGGCCGCGCTCCCGCTCGACGTCGAAATCGGCGGGCGGATACCCCAGATCCAGTGCGTCGAACGTCTCCCGGAGCAGGTGGGCCACCGCCCAGTCGCGGTACCACTTCCGGTCCGCCGGCACCACGAACCAGGGCGCGGCGTCCGTGCCGCACCGCTGCAGCGCCTCGGCGTACGCGGCCTGGTAGTCGTCCCAGCGGGCCCGGGTGTCAAGATCGCTCGGGTTGTACTTCCAGTACTTCGTCGGGTCGGTGAGCCGCTCCATCAGCCGCTCGCCCTGCTCGGCGTACGAGATGTGCAGCATCACCTTCACCAGGGTGACCGAGTCGTCGGTCAGCTCCCGCTCGAAGGCGTTGATCGCGTCGTAGCGCCCCCGCCAGGTGGCCTCGTCGACCAGCGACTCGACCCGGGCGATCAGCACGTCCTCGTAGTGGGACCGGTTGAAGATCCCGACGTATCCGGGCGGCGGCAGGGCCCGCCGGATCCGCCACAGGAAGTCGTGCCGCAACTCCTCCCCGGTGGGCGGGCCGAACGAGCGGATGTGCAGGCCGAGCGGGTTCATCGCGCCGGCCACCCGCTTGATCGTGCCGTCCTTGCCACCGCAGTCCATGGCCTGGAGCACCAGCAGCACCCGGCGCGGGTGGCCCCCACCCAGGTGGGCGCCGGCCTGGGTCGGGGCGCTGGTCGGCGCCCCCGGACCGGCGGCGCCCTTCGCCTCGGCGTACAGCATCTCCTGCTGGCGGCCGAGCGCCTCACCGAGCAACTCGACCTGCCTACGGGCCCACTCCTTGGGCCCGCGCCCGATCCCGGCCGCCGGGGGCAGCCCCGGCGTCGACCGGGGATCGATGCCCGCGAGGTCCACGGCCCGGCCACCCGGCGCCACCCGCAGCAGCTCCCGCATCGGGCCGCGCACGGGCCGCACCACCTCATCGACTCCGCTCATCCCTCGATCTTCACCCACCTCACCCATCCCCGCCTCCCGAGCGCCCCGCGCCCCGCCCGCCACCGCGTCCACGCCAAGATCCACACACCGTCCAGGGTCTCCAGGCCGCCGACGGTGGCCGTGGGCGGGGCGCGGCGGGACTGCGAACGTGTCACGTTTCGGGGCGGTGGGTCGTCCAGAGGTATGGGGAGAATGTGGTCTCCGACGGGAGGGAGCGGCCGTGACGGACCTGGCAGCGGAGTTCGAGGCGGAGCGCGGCCATCTCATGGCGGTCGCCCACCGGATGCTGGGCAGCCGGAGCGAGGCCGAGGACGCCGTCCAGGAGACCTGGCTGCGGTACGCGGGCGCGTTCGCCGATCCGGCCGCCCGCGCCCAGATCCGCGAGCTGCGCGGCTGGCTGACCACCACCTGCTCGCGGATCTGCCTGGACGTGCTCCGCTCCGCCCGGGTACGCCGGGAGGCGTACCCAGGTCAGTGGCTGCCGGAACCGGTGGTGACCGACGTGCCCACGGCGGACGGGTTCGCCCCCGACCCGGCCGAGCGGGCGGTCCGCGCCGACCAGCTCGGCACCGCCCTGCTCGTGGTGCTGGAGCGGCTGAGCCCGGAGCAACGGGTGGCGTTCGTGCTGCACGACGTCTTCGCTGTGCCGTTCGCCACGGTCGCGGACGTGCTCGGCACCACCACCGTCGCGGCTCGGCAGCTCGCCTCCCGGGCCCGCCGGGCGGTGACCGCGCCGGACGTCCCCCGGCACACCGCCGACCTCGCCGAGCAGCAGCGGGTGCTCGCCGCGTTCATCGCCGCGGTGGAGTCCGGCGAGCTGGAGCGGCTCGTCCAGGTGCTCGCCCCGGACGTGGTGATGATCGGCGACAGCGGCGGGCACTTCCCGGCGGCCCGCCGGCCGGTGGTCGGCGCCGAGGCGGTGGCCCGGTTCGTCCGCGGGCTCTTCGGCCAGGCGAGCCGGTACGGCGACACCGTCCTCGCCCGACCCGTGCTGGTCGACGGCGCGCTCGGCTGGCAGGCGGAGACGGTGTTCCGGGACGGGCGGCCGATCCGCATAGTCACCTCGTTCGCGGTGCACGACGGCCGGATCACGGGCGTGTTCAACCAGCTCAATCCGGAGAAGGTGGCCCAGTTGCCGGCGGTGGGGGCGCAGACCGGCTGGCCGCCGCACTCGTGAGCCAGCTCAGACCACCAGGGCCAGCCACTTCCGGTACGACGTGGCGAACGGCTCGGTGCCGTTCCCGAGCGCGCCGAACAGCCAGCGGGCGGCCGCCTCGGCCTCGACGACCAGGTCGTCCGGATAACCGAACCGCTCCCGGTGCTCGGCGAACTCGTCCTCGTCGCGCAGCTCGACCACGCCGGTCTCGCGGCGGCGTACCACATCCAGGTCGAGGTCGATCAGGTGGACCGTCTCGTCGCCCTGCCAGCGGGCCGGGGTGGCGATGTCGCAGTAGACCTCGCTGGTCCGCGGCGGCGGGTTGAACATCCCGGTCCACCAGGCGTGCCGGGGCACCAGCAGGACGAACGGGATCTGCTCGACCGAGGGCCGGCCGTGGTAGACCGATTCGGTGCCGGCCGGTACGCCGAGCCAGACGCCGAGGTCGTCCTCGGCGAGCCGGCGGGCGGGGTAGTCGCGGTGGGCGCTGCCGTCGTACTTGCGGTAGATCACGCGGACCACGTCGCTCGGCATGACTGGCACCCTAACCGATTCCGGCCACGCGACGCGATCGGCAGGTAACCGGACGCGACCCGCCGGAGCGCGCCACGCGCCGGATGGGCGGGACCGCTGTCGGCGGCGGCGGGTACGGTCGCACGGTGACCCCGCCCCCTGCCGCCACCGGTCCCGCCGTCAGAAAGCAACGTCGGGGCACCCGGCCCGGCGGCGGCGAGCTGCTGGCCGCCGCGGTCGGCGCGGTCCCCGGGGGCGCGACCCGGCCCGGTCAGCAGCAGATGGCCGAGGCGATCGAGCGGAGCATCGCCTCCGGCGAGCACCTGCTGGTCCAGGCCGGCACGGGCACCGGCAAGTCGCTGGCGTACCTGGCCCCGGCGCTTGCCGTGGACGGCCCGGTGGTGGTCTCCACCGCCACCCTGGCGTTGCAGTCCCAGCTGGTCGACCACGACCTGCCCCGGCTGGCAGACGCGGTGGAGCCGCTGCTCGGCCGTCGCCCCACCTTCGCGGTGCTGAAGGGCCGGCACCACTATCTCTGCCTGGCCCGGCTGGACAACTCGGTCGAGGAGGAGCCGGAAGACACCCTCTTCGACACGCCCCGGCCCGGCGGGGGCACGAAGTGGCTCGGCGAGGCGGGCCGGCTCGGCAAGCAGATGCAGCGGTTGCGCGACTGGGCGGAGGAGACCGCCACCGGCGACCGGGACGAGCTCGACCCGGGCGTCGACGACCAGGTGTGGCGGTCGGTCTCGATGCCGGCGCGGGAGTGCGTGGGCGCCAGCCGCTGCCCGTTCGGTCAGGAGTGCTTCGCCGAGGCCTCGCGGGCTCGGGCCCGGGAGGCGGACATCGTGGTGACCAACCACAGCCTGCTCGCCGTCGACATGCTGGCCGGCCGGCACATCGTGCCGCCGCACAAGCTGTTGGTCGTCGACGAGGCGCACGAGCTGGCCGACCGGGTGTCGTCCGCCGCCCAGGCGGAGCTGGTCCCGGAGCTGATCGACCGGTCCGCCCGCCGGGCCCGGCCACTGCTCCGCCCGGAGGTCGCCGAGCGGCTCACCGAGGCGGGCGACGCCCTCGCGGTGGGGCTGGCCGAGGCGCCGGCCGGGCGGCTCACCGCCGGCCTGCCGTCGCCCCTCCGGGAGGCGTGCACGCTGCTCGACGCGGCGACCCGGGCCGCGCTGGAGGCGATCGGCGAGATCAAGGCCGACGACCCGGACCCGGTTCGCAAGCAGCAGGCCAAGGCGGTGCTGGACGAGCTCTCCACCACCGCGCAGCGGCTGCTGGAGGAGGCCGACCACGACGTCGCCTGGGTGGAGAAGCCGGAGAACGGCAGCCGGCGGGCCCTGGTGGTCGCGCCGCTCTCGGTCGCCGGCACGCTCGCCACCCACCTGTACGACGAGCGCACCGTGGTCGCCACCTCGGCGACGCTGGCGCTGGGCGGCCGGTTCGACACGGTGGCCCGGGCGCTTGGGCTGGAGGCGCCGCCGCCCGCCCCGCCCTCCCCGGCCGCACCGGGTCTGCCACCGCGCCGGTGGCGCGCACTCCGGGGAGCCGGGCCGCGGTCGGGACGGTGCCGGCCACCGAGGGGCCCGGCTGGCGCTCGCTCGACGTCGGCTCGCCGTTCGACTACGCCCGGCAGGGCATCCTGTACGTCGCCGCGCACCTGCCCAGGCCCAGCGTCTCCGGGCTGCCCGAGGCGGCCGGCGAGGAACTGCTGGCGCTGGTCGGCGCGCTCGGTGGCCGTACCCTCGGGCTCTTCTCCTCGCGGCGGGCCGCGCAGCAGGCGGCGGAGCTGCTCCGGGCGCGGACCGACCTGCCCGTGCTGCTCCAGGGCGAGGAGGCGCTGCCGCTGCTGGTCCGCCGGTTCCGGGGGGAGCGGGAGAGCTGCCTGTTCGGGGTGATGTCGCTCTGGCAGGGGGTGGACGTGCCGGGTGACGCCTGCCAGCTGGTGGTGATCGACCGGCTGCCCTTCCCCCGGCCGGACGAGCCGCTCGCCGCCGCCCGCGCGGCGGCGGTGGACGCCAGCGGCGGCTCCGGCTTCGCGGCGGTCAGCGTGCCGATCGCGGCGGTCCGGCTGGCCCAGGGCGTCGGCCGGCTGATCCGGGCGACCGGCGACCGCGGGGTGGTGGCGGTGCTCGACTCCCGGCTGGAGACGGCCCGCGGCTACGGCCCGTTCCTGCGGCGCTCGCTGCCGCCGTTCTGGTACACCACCCGCCCGGACGTGGCCCGGGGCGCGCTGGAACGACTCGGCAAGTCCTGACCCCCGCCGGCGTTGACGCCACTCCGGGTGCGGCCAGCGCGGTTCCGACGGTCCCCGCGCCGGCCGCACCCGGAGTGGATCGAGCCGGGGGACGCGCGTCAGGGGGCCTGGGAGGCGACCACCACGGCGTCCGGTGGGGTGTCCGGGACGGTCCGGGCGGCGAGCCGGCGGATCGCGGTGTTGAGCACCGCGATCAGCGGCACCGCGACGAGCGCGCCGGCGATGCCGGCGAGGACCACCCCGGCGGCGATCCCGATGATCACCGCGAGCGGGTGGATGGCCACCGCCCGGCCCATGATCAACGGCTGGAGCACGTGCCCCTCCAGTTGCTGCACGCCGATGACCGCGCCCAGGATGATCAGCGCCGTGACCGGGCCGCTGTCGACCAGCGCCACCAGCACGGCCACCCCGCCGGAGAGCGCGGCTCCGACTATCGGGATGAACGCTCCCAGGAAGACCAGCGCGGCCAGCGGAAACGCGAACGGGATGTTGAAGATCACCAGGAAGATTCCGATGCCGACCGCGTCGATGAACGCGACCAGCACGGTGGCCCGGACGTACGCGCCCAGCGTCGCCCAGGAGGCCCGGCCGGCGTCGTCGACCTTCCACCGGGCGGCCACCGGCAGCAGCCGGACCAGGAACCGCCAGATCTTGTTGCCGTCGCGGAGGAAGAAGAAGGTCGCGAAGAGCACCAGGATGGTGCCGGTGAGCACCTCGGCCAGGGTGGCCGCGGTGGAGAGGGCGCTAGTGGTGAAAGTCTTGGAGTTGCCGCTGATCCACTTCTGCGCCTCGTCGATGTAGTGGTTGATCTGCCTGTCGGACACGTGCAACGGGCCGGTCTTGAGCCAGCTCTGGATCTGCCGGACGCCCTGCGACGACTTGTCGCTCAGCTCCGGCACGCCCGCGATGAACTCGTTCACCACCAGGGTCAGCGTGCCGACCACCGCGGCCAGGCCGCCGACGAGCACCACCCCGGTCGCCAGCGACCGCGGGAAGCGGGCCTTGAGCAGCCAGCCGACCGCCGGGGCGAGCAGCGCGGAGAGCAGCAGCGCGATCGCCAGCGGGATGATCACGATGCGGATCGTGCCGACGATCTTGAGTAGTGCCCAGGCCACGAGGCCGATCACGATCAACCGCCAGGACCAGGCCGCGGCGATTCGCAGCGCGTGCGGCACGTCCGCGTCGTCCCGGCTTGTGGTCGAGTTGTGCAGGGCCGCCGGAGGGGCCGCCCCGACCGTCGGGGCGCTGGCGGGGGCGGCCGGGCCGGGCGTGGACGGCGAGGCCACCGCCGGCTCCCCCGGCGCGTCGTCGGGGTCGATCCGGTCGGCCCGCGCCGACTGGCGGCCGGACTCGTACGCACGGCGGAGCCGTCTGCGCATCCGCTCGAAGCGGCTCAAGCGCACCTCCCGCAAATCTGGTCCGCCCACGACACAGGGCGGACAGGATACGTCCGTCCGCCCCACCCTAGGGCGAGTTCGCCACACATTGCCCCTGTCCCGCGCCGATCAACCACGCCGACGGCCGCCCACGGGGCACGCGGTAGCGTCTTCGCGTGACCGTCGACCAGAACCTCGACTCCGGCCTGCCGATCCGTCTGCTGCACGACCGCGTGCTGGTGCGTACCGAGGGCGGCGAGGGCGAACGCCGGTCCACCGCCGGCATCGTGATCCCGGCCACCGCGGCCGTGGGCAAGCGGCTGGCCTGGGCTGTCGCCGCGGGGGTGGGCCCGAACGTGCGCTCCATCGTCGCCGGCGACCGGGTGCTCTTCGACCCCGACGACCGCTCCGAGGTGGAGCTGCACGGGCGGGCGTACGTGCTGCTGCGCGAGCGGGACGTGCACGCCGTCGCCGCCGAGCGGGTGGAGAACGAGCCGACCGGTTCGACCGGTCTCTACCTGTAGCCGCCCGCCCCGGGGTGCCGTTTGCGCCGCTTCCCCCTGGGAAGCCAGGCAAGCACCAGCGCCCTGGGGAGGGACCATGCCGGTATTCGTGAAGAAGCTGCTGATCGTGGGGGCGGTCGGCTTCCTGATCTTCTTCATGGCGTTCCGGCCGGACGGCGCGGCGCAGCTGTTCAAGTCGATCGGCGCTCTCCTGATGGCCATCGCCCAGGGCCTCGGCGACTTCCTCACCGGCCTGATGACCTGACCCTCGCCGCCGTCCCGCCACCGTCAGGCCCTCAAGGGCCAGGGCGCGGCCGGCACCGGAGACCGGGTGCCGGACCGGCCGGGCGGGCCGTTAGGCCCCGGGCGGCCAGGGCGCAGCCGGTCGGTGGCCGTACCAGCCGGGCGGGCCGTAGGTGGGCGGTTGGGCCGGGGGCGGGGCCAGCACCACCGGGATCGGCACCACCGGCTCGTCCGGAGCCGCCACCGGGCGCTGCGAACCGTCCGGGAACCGCAGGTGGTAGTGCTGCCCGTCCCAGACGCCGACCGGGGCCTGCGGATCCCGCCCCACGAAGAACGACCGGTACGCGGCGATCGCGTCCAGCAGCTCCCGTTCCTCCCGCAGGGTCCGCTCCCGTTCGGCCGGCTTCCGGTCCAGCCCGCGGCGCATCCCGTCCCGCAGCAGCGCCAGCCGGGTGGCGGCGAACTGGTAGCCCCGCATCGCCTTCAGCCCGCCGTCGCCGGCCACCCGCCGGGCCCAGGTACGCGCGGCGTGCCGTCGCCCGAGGCTGCCCAGCGCCGCCACCTCGGGCGGGGTGAGCCAGCCGGCCCGGACGTAGTCCGGCAGGGTCCGCTCGGTGAGCCGCCCCTCCCAGGCGCGCAGCCAGACCGCCAACCCGACCATGCCGAAGAAGATCGGCACCATCACGCCGATGTAGCCGTACAGCACGATGATCGGCTGCCCGGTGGCGACGGCCAGCGAGGGCAGCAGGTTCCAGGTGCCGTGCAGCATCATCGCCAGCAGCAGGCCGGCGATCGGGGCGAGGACGCGGATCCGCCGGTCGGCGGTGCGGGCGGCGACGCCCAGCCCCACCCCGGTCATCGAGGTGAACAGCGGGTGGGCGAAGCCGAAGAGCAGGATCCGCACGATGAAGATGGCGATGACCTGCTGCGCGCCGGTGGCCGGTCCGTACTCCTCGACGCCGGTGCGGTAGCCGTATCCGCCCAGGTAGAGGATGTTCTCCACCATGGCGAAGCCGATCGCGGAGAGCCCGCAGTAGACCAGCGCGTCGGTGATCCCGGAGAACTCCCGGCGGCGGAAGATCAGCAGCAGGATCGGCCCGGCCGCCTTGGTCAACTCCTCGATGAACGGGGCGACCAGCACCGCGGTCAGCGCCGCGGGCAGTCCCCAGTCCTTGAACAGCCGGGCGCCGGTCTCGTTGACCAGCAGCGAGATGGCGGTGGAGACAAACGCGCCCCAGGCGAAGCAGAAGATCAGATACTTCAGCGGCTCCGGCTCGTACCGGTCCAGCCAGAGGAAGCAGGAGACCAGCACCGGCACCGGCAGGATGGCCGCGACGACGCCGACCAGCAGGGCCTCGGCGCCCAGGCTCTCGCCGAGGGTGAAGACCATGAACACCGCGCCGGCGGCGATCAGCAGCACCACCGCGGCGAGCGCCAGGATCCGCCGCCAGCCGAGCCGGCGCAGCGGCATCCGGGGGGTCGACGACCCCGGCGGCGGGAGGGCGGGCGCGGACGGCGGCGGCGGCAGGGCGCCGCCGGGCGGGGTGTCGGCCATGCGGTCAGCGTAGTCACCCGTGGCCCTCTGGTCCGGCCGCATCGGGCCCGGTATGCTGCCGGGCAGGTCACGAGCGCCAGCGTCAAGCCCCGGCTTGCTGGCCGGCAACCCTCGTCGAGTTCGCGGTGGGGTGCCCCGGGTGATGACCGGGCCCAGCCCGAACCGCGTGCTGGGCAAGCGCGGACCCCGTCCCGGTAGCCCACCCCGGGGTCCCCTGGACCCGGGAGGTTCCGGCATGACCGTCACCGTCGTACCCACGCTGCCCACGCTGCCCACGCTGCCGGCGTCGAGCCGGCCGGATCCGCTGGGCGTGCTCGGCGTACCCGGGGAGGTCAACCTGGACTACGCCGCCAGCGCGCCGTGCGCGCGGGCCGCGGCCGACGCGGTGGCCGAGCTGCTGCCCTGGTACGCGAGCGTGCACCGCGGCGCTGGCGCGCTGTCGCGGCGCTGCACCCTGGCCTACGAGCGGGCCCGGCAGACGATCGCGGACTTCCTCGGTGCCCGCCCGGACGACCACGTGATCTTCACCCGGAACACCACCGACGCGGTCAACCTGCTGGCCCGGGCGCTGCCGGCCGGCACCACCGTGGTCACCTTCGCCGGTGAGCACCACGCCAACCTGCTCCCCTGGCCGCGTGGCTCGGTCCGGCTGCCGGTGCCGGCCAGCCCCGCCGAGGCGGTCCGCGGCCTCGACGCCGCCCTCACCGAGCTGCGGCGGGGCAGCGCGGGAACGGGTGTGCGGGCCGGGCAGCCCCGGGTCGGCGCCGGAACCCGGCCGGGCCTGCCGGTGCTGGTCGCGGTGACCGGCGCGAGCAACGTGACCGGGGAACGCTGGCCGGTGGCCGAGCTGGCCCGGGTGGCCCACCGGCACGACGCCCGGATCCTGGTGGACGCGGCCCAACTCGCCCCGCACGTCCCGGTGGACCTGGCCGCGCTGGACGTCGACTACCTGGCCCTCTCCGGCCACAAGCTGTACGCCCCGTTCGGCGCGGGCGTGCTCGTCGGGCGCGCCGACTGGCTGGACGCGGCCCCGCCGTACCTGGCCGGCGGTGGGGCCACCAGCCACGTCGGCGCGGCCACCCACGAGGTGCGCTGGGCCGACGGGCCGGCCCGGCACGAGGCGGGCACCCCGAACCTGCTGGGCGCGGTGGCCCTCGCGGCGGTCTGCGCCGCGCTGACCGAGGCGGACCGGGACGAGCTGCACGCCCGGGAGCAGGCGCTGCTGACCCGGCTGCGGTCCGGGGTCGCAGCCCTGCCGCACGTGGTGGAGCTGCGTACCTTCGGGCCGGACGCGCCCCGAGTGGGCATCGTCTCCTTCGTGGTCGCCGGACGGGACTCGGCCGAGGTGGCCGCCCACCTGGCCGACGCGCACCGGATCGGGGTGCGGGACGGGCTCTTCTGCGCTCACCCGCTGGCCCGGCGGCTGCTGGCGGAGGCGGCGGCGCGCAGCGGGCGGCGGGATCTGCCGCCGACCGCGCTGCGGGCCAGCCTCGGCCTCGGCACCGCCCCCGCCGATGTCGACGCCCTCCTCACCGCCCTCGCCACCCTCCCCTGACCGCCGCCCGCCACCGGAGCGGCGCTCACTCATGCCCGCCTGTCCGCTGTCGGATGGCCACTCTTTCGGTGAAGCCGCGCTCAAACCGGGCGCGGGCGGAGGTCAGCCGACGGGGGGTGCGGTGGGGGGCTTGGGGGATTCGCCCTGGTCGGGTGGGCCGCCGGTCCGCTGCTCCCGCTCGCCGAAGGCCTGCCGGATCAGCCGGTTCGCCTCCTCCTGGTCGATGCCGGAGGCCACCATGAGGTCGCTCGCCGCGGTGCGGATCTGGGCGATCACCACGCTGCCGGAGAAGCCCACCCCCTCGGCGTACGCCCGGCTGGCCTCGCTGACCGCGCGCAGGGACCGTTCCCGGGCCTTCTGCGGCTCCTCCCCCGCGGCGAACTCCTGCCGGAGCAGGTGGACCGACTCGGCGAGGTGGCTGATCGCGTCGGGCATCGGCCCGGGGATCGGCTCCTCGTCCTCGATCAGGGTGACCGAGCGACGGATCAGGGTGCCGCTGTTGCGCATCGCCCGGTCGATCGGGTCGGCCGCCTCGGCGTAGTGGGTCAGCTCGCTGCGCCGGTGCCAGCGGGCCGGCGAGATGGTGGCGGTCTCCTTGGCGCCCTCGATCGCCTCGGAGAGCGCGGCCAGTTCCTCCTTGTTCTCCCGAAGCCGGAGCAACGCCTGCTGCGCCGCGTGCCGGTCCCGATTGCGCAGCGCCTCCGCGCAGGCCTGGAGCTGGTCGGAGAGGAGGTTCAACGCCGGCCGGGCGGCCCGGTTGATCACGCGTAACGGGTTCAGCGGCAGCAGAACCGCGGTGACCAGCAGCGCGATGCCGCCGCCCACCGCCGCGTCGATGAAGCGGGGCACCTCCAGATTCTTGGTGGACGGGCTGAGCGTCACGATCAGCACAGCGGTGGCCGCCGCCTGGATCACCACCGCCACGCTCGCCCCGGCGAAGATGCTCAGCAGGATCGCCGCGGTCACCACCAGACCGAGCTGCCAGGCACCGGTCCCGAGGACGTAGACCAGGCCGTCGCCGAGCAACACCCCGATCGCCACCCCGACGATCAGCTCCACGGTCCGGCGGAACCGCTGGCCGACGGAGGCGGCTAGGGTGCCCACCGCGGAGATCGGGGCGAAAACCGGCTGCGGGTTCTTGAGCAGCCGGTGGGAGACCAGGTAGGCCAGGGCAGCGGCGAGGCCCGCCTGGACGGCGAGGCCGGCGGAGGTACGCACCCGATGCAGCCGGTCGTGCCAGGTGGCCCGGCTCCGGTGGCGGAGCTCGTCCATCGCCTCGGCGATCCGGGCCTCGTCGACGTCGACCAGTCCCTCGCGCAGCCGTTTACGCCGCAGGAACGGCAGTCGTCGGTCCCGGGCCACGGCCATGGCCGGGACTACCCGTCCTTCACGGGGTGAATCCTCGTCCCGAGCGGTGGGGCAGACTGCACCGGGTGGACGAACTGATGCAGCGGTGGCGGGACGCGGCCCGCGCCGCGGGCGCGGTCGACCCGGCCGCCGTGGCGGGAGCCGGGGTGCGGCTGCTGGCCGGGTGGCGGGAGCCGCACCGGCACTACCACACGGTGGCGCACCTGCGGGCGGTGCTCGACGTGGTCGACGCGTACGCCGGGCAGGCCCGGCGGCCGGCGCTGGTCCGGCTGGCGGCCTGGTGCCACGACGCCGTCTACGACCCGCGGGCCGGCGGGGACGCCAACGAACGGGCCAGCGCGGAGCTGGCCGGCGAGCTGCTCGCCGACCTCGGGCTGCCGGCGGACGCGGTGGCCGAGGTACGCCGGCTGGTGCTGCTCACCGCCGGACACGCGGTGCGGGCGGACGACCCGGACGGGGAACTGCTGTGCGATGCCGACCTGGCGATCCTGGCCGCCCCGGCCGACCGCTACGACCGCTACGCGGCGGCCGTACGGCGCGAGTACGCCCACGTCCCCGAACCGGCCTTCCGCGCCGGCCGGGCGGCGGTGCTGACCGGCCTGTTGGCCCTGCCCGCCCTCTACCGCCTCCCCGAGCCGCACGCCCGCTGGGAGGAACCGGCCCGCGCCAACCTCACCCGGGAACTCGCTGCCCTGGGAGGCGGGTGAGGTGCTTGGGGCGGCGGAGCCCGGCGTCCCGCAGCAGCCGCACGAGTTCCCGGGAGGGGACCACCCGGGCGCCGAGCCAGACGGCCATCGGGAACCGCTCCGCCGGCAGGTCGTAGTGGTCCCGGTCGAAGCCGCGGCGGGGTGCGCCCAACGCCTCGGCGAAGGCGTGCAGCTCGGCGTACGAGACGTCGCTGATCAGGTGCGACCAGAGCCGTCCGCGCCAGGGCACCACCGGCCGGTCCAGGTACAGCATGGCGACCAACGGTACGCCCGGTTGATGATCACGACCGGCACGACCTAGCCTTCCCGGCATGGCCGCTAGCCCCCTCCTCGACGACCTGCGGGCCGCGCTCGGCGACGCCGCGGTGCTGACCGACCCGGATCTGCTCCGCACCCACGAGCGGGACGAGGCCGACCTCTGCGCGGCGGGTACGCCGCTGGTGGTGGTCCGCCCGCGTACCACCGAGGAGGTCGTGGCGGTGGTCCGGGCGGCGGCCCGGCACGGCGTACCGGTGGTGCCGCAGGGCGCACGGACCGGGCTGGCCGGCGCGGCGAACGCGGTCGACGGCGCGCTGCTGCTGAGCACGGTGGCGATGGACCGGATCCTGGAGATCGACCCGGTGAGCCGGATCGCCGTGGTGCAGCCGGGCGTGGTCAACGCGGCGCTGGCCGGCGCGGTGGCGAAGCAGGGATTGTGGTATCCGCCGGACCCGGGGTCGTGGGAGTCGTCCACCATCGGCGGCAACGTGGCCACCAACGCGGGCGGCCTGTGCTGCGTCAAGTACGGCGTGACGACGGAGTACGTGCTCGGCCTGGAGGTGGTGCTCGCCTCCGGCGAGGTGCTGCGCACCGGCCGGCGGACCGCCAAGGGCGTCGCCGGGTACGACCTCACCCGGCTCTTCGTCGGCTCGGAGGGCACCCTCGGCGTGATCACCGAGGTGACCGTCTCGCTGCGGCCGGCACCCGAGGAGTCGCTCACCCTGGTCGCGGTCTTCCCCACCACGGCGGCGGCCGGCACGGCCGTCGCCGGCATCGCCGAGCGCGGGCTCACTCCGAGCCTGCTGGAGCTGCTCGACCAGACCCATCTGCGGGCCATCGAGGCGTACCGGCCGATGGGGCTGCGGACCGACGCGCAGGCGCTGCTGCTGGCGGCGGTGGACACCGGCGGGCGGGCGGCGGACGACCTGGCCCGGCTCGCCGAGGTGTGCACGGCGGCCGGCGCCGACGAGGTCTACGCGGCCACCGACACGGCAGAGGCGGCGGCGCTGCTCCAGGCCCGACGGCTGGCCCATCCGGCGATGGAGAAGTTCGCCGCCGACACCTTCCCGGGCGGCAACGGCGGCCTGGTCATCGACGACGTGGCGGTGCCGCGCGGCGCGCTCGCGGCCCTGCTCGACGGGGTGGCCCGGATCGCCGGGGAGTGCGGCGTGCCGATCGGCGTGGTGGGGCACGCCGGCGACGGCAACATGCATCCGAACATCGTGGTCGACCGGGCCGACCCGGCCAGCGTGGCGCGCGGCCGGCGGGCCTTCGACGAGATCATGCGGCTCGGGTTGGACCTCGGCGGCACCTGCACCGGCGAGCACGGCGTGGGGCTGCTCAAGCGGGACTGGCTGGCCCGGGAGATCGGCCCGGTCGGCATCCGGGTGCACCAGGCGATCAAGCAGGCGCTGGACCCGGCCGGCCTGTTCAACCCGGGCAAGGTGTGCTGACGCTCAGCCCTTGTCCTCGGCCGGGGTGGTCTGGGTGAGCAGCAGCAGGATCTCGTAGGCCACCGGCGGCTTCTCCTCGCCCGGGCAGTCCTGGGAGGTGATGGTCAGCTCCGGCGAGATCAGCAGGGTGGAGGTCAACGCGTCGATGCAGGTCTGCTTGTAGTGGCGGGCCTGGTCGGTTTCCTGCGCCAGGGCCGGGTCGGCGAGCATCCGCTGCAACCGCTGCGTCTGCTCCGGGTTGAGCGACCCGGTGGAGTCGACCCCGTCACCGGCGCAGTCCCGGCACTGCCACCGCCCGCTCGGGTCCACCTCGAGCGTGCGGACCGGGCCGTCGGTGCCGAGCTTCTGGATCAGCGAGACCCGCCCTGACTCGCCGGCGGCTGTCGCCGCGTTGCCCGCCCCCGGGTTGGTGGCGCCCTCGGCCCGGCCGAACAGCGAACAACCGGTCAGGGCGGTCGCCAGCAGGACGCCGGCGGACATGAGCGGAACGCGCGACCATGGTGGGCGGAGCACGGAGGGAAACCTACACTTCCGTAGGTAGCGCCCGATACCCTCCGAGCGACGTTACCCGCTGGTCACCGCGAGGACGACGGCAACTCGGCGGCGTCGCCCTCGCCGCCCCGGTCCGCCGCGAAGCCGCGGACGTCCGGAGCGCCCAGCCGCGCCGCGTCGGCGGCCACGTCGTCCGGCATCAGCTGCGACCGCCGCTCGGCCTCCACCCGGGCCCGGTATACCGCTACCTCGCGGGCCCGGGTCGCCGCGTCCCAGCCGAGGACCGCACCCATCAGCTCCGCGGCGTGCTCCGCCGACTCCAGACCGCGGTGGCTGGTCTCGATGGAGATCCGGGTACGCCGGGTCAGCACGTCCTCCAGGTGCAGCGCCCCCTCGGCGCGGGCCGCGTAGGTCACCTCGGCAGCCAGGTACTCGGGGGCACCGGCGAGCGGCGAGCCGAGCAACGGGTCGGCACCGACCAGGGCCAGCACGTCGAGGGTGAGCGTGCCGTACCGCTCCAGCAGGTGCTCGACCACACCGACCGGCACCCCGTGCCGGCGGGCCAGGTCGGCCCGGTCCCGCCACATCGCCGCGTACCCGTCGGCGCCGAGCAGCGGCAGGTCGGCTGTACGCGACGGGCGCGTCCCGCCCAGCCGATGCACCGCCCGGTCGACCACGTCCGACGCCATCACCCGGTACGTCGTGTACTTGCCGCCGGCCACCAGCAGCAGCCCGAGCATCGGCTCGACCACCGCGTGCTCGCGCGAGAGCTTCGAGGTGGAGTCCGCCTCGCCGGCCAGCAGCGGGCGCAGCCCGGCGTACACGCCCTCGATGTCGTCGGTGGTGAGCGGGCGGTCCAGCACGCTGTTGACCTGCTCCAGCAGGTAGTCGATGTCCCGCGCGGTGGCCGCCGGGTGGGACCGGTCCAGCCGCCAGTCGGTGTCCGTGGTGCCGATGATCCAGTGGCCGCCCCACGGGATGACGAAGAGCACGCTGGTGGCGGTCCGCAGGATCAGCCCGGCCTCGCCGGTGATCGCCGAGCGGGGCACCACCAGGTGCACGCCCTTCGAGGCCCGGACCCGCAGGCCGGGGCGCAGCCCGACGTCGTCGAGCATCCGCGACATGTCGTCGCTCCACACCCCGGTCGCGGCGATCACCGTGCGGGCGCGTACCTCGAACTCGACGTCGGGCGAGCCGGCGGGCGCCTCCAGGTCGCGAACCCGGACCCCGGTGACCTCGCGGGCCTGCCGGAGCAGCCCGACGGCTTGGGCGCTGGTCACCACGGTCGCCCCGAGGCTGGCCGCCGTCCGGGCCAGCGTCACCACCAGGCGGGCGTCGTCGACCTGCCCGTCGTAGTAGCGGATCGCCCCGGCCAGCGTGTCGGCGCGCAGGCTCGGGAAGACCCGGCGGGCGCCCTCGCGGGTCAGGTGCCGGTGCAGCGGCATGCCGCGGCCACCGCCGAACACCCCGGCGAACGCGTCGTAGGTGGCGACCCCGGCGCCGTAGTACGACCGGCGGAAGAAGCGCCTCGGCAGGTCGCGCAGCCCACCCTCGGCGGGGAGCGGGACCAGGAACGGCACCGGGCGCACCAGGTGCGGGGCGAGCCGGGTGGCGAGCAGCCCGCGCTCGGTCAGCGCCTCGTGGACCAGGTGGAACTCCAACTGCTCCAGGTAGCGCAGGCCGCCGTGGATGAGCTTGCTGGACCGGCTGGAGGTGCCGGCGGCGAAGTCCCGCGCCTCCACCAGGGCCACCTTGAGCCCGCGGGACGCCGCGTCGAGGGCGGCCCCCGCCCCGGTCACCCCACCGCCGATGACCAGCACGTCGAAGCGCTCGGCCCGGAGGCGGCGCAGGTCGTCGGCGCGGCGCTCGGCGGAGAGTTGACCGGCCGCGGATCGGGACACGTTCGGGTCGCGCACCCGTCCACGGTAACCGTCCGCACGCCGCGGCGGCACGCGCCGCCCGGGCCGTACGGTGATGGTCATGGTCGTCGGTCCCCCCGCAGCCCCGGTCCCGCCACCGGTTCCCGCTCCCCGTCGGTCCGGGCCCTGGCCGGTGGTCGCCGCCGTGCTCACCGGCGCCTGGGCCGTCTTCGTGACCGTGCCGGGCCAGGTCGCCGGCTGGGTGGTCGACCAGGTGGTGCTCACCTCGGGTCTCCACCGGGCGGTGCTGACCTGGCCGGTGGTCGTGCTGGTCACCGTGCTGCTGGTGGGCGCGCCCACCCTCGCGCTCGCACTGCTGCCCCGCTCCCCGGCGGTCCGGGCCACCGGCCGCGCCTGGCTCGCCGGGACGCTGGCGCTCGGCGCGCTGACCCTGCTGCGGACGGTGCCGCCGGTGCACGAGGAGGCGTACCTGGCCGCGCTGGCCGCCACCGGGGCCCTGCTCGCGCTGGCGCTCGGCCGGCTGGCGCGCCGCCGCGCGGACGCCACGCCCCCCGACGTAGCCGGCCCGGAGCACACCCCTGCTGGCCCGGCCGGCGTGCCGCCGGGCTCGGCTCCCGCGCCACCTCGTGGCGGTGGGCCGGCGGGCGGCCGGCGGGCGGACCCGGCGACCCTGCTGGCGGTCGCCGCCGGGCTGGCCACGCTGCTGCCCTGGGCGTGGGTGGGCGCGCTCGGCGGGGTGCTGGAGACGGTGCTCGCCGGCCTCGCCGCCGCCGCGCTCGGCGCACTCGCCGCGGCCCTGCTCGACGCCGCCTTCTGGGCCCGGTTCGCCGTCGGCGCACCACCCCGGCCGGCCCGGCTGATGCTGGTCGGCGGGCTGGTCGCCGGGGTCACCCTGGTACTGCTGGCCGCCGGGGCCGGGCAGTCCGGGGCGCAACTGCCGGCACTGGTCGTGCTGCCGCCGCTCGGCGTCGTGCTGGGCGCGCTGGAGGTCGCAGCCCGGCGGGCCGGCGAGCCGGCCGGCCGCCGCCCGGTCCGCTGGCTGGTCGGCCTCGCGCTGCTCGGGCCGCTGGCGTTCGCCGACCCGGAGGAGATCACCGTCCTGCTGGCCACCAGCCGCGACGTCCCGTTCTGGGTGGCGGTCGCGACCGGCGCCGCGTTCGCCGTCGCGGTCCTGCTCGCCATCGGGTACGGGGTGCTGCTGGCCCGGCCCCGCGCCCGCGCCCCGCGCCGCGGCGCGGCCGGGCTGACCGCCGCGGCCCTGCTCACCGCCGTGGCCGTGGTCTACGTCGCCCCCGGCCAACCCGGCCTGTACGGCGAGCGGCTACTCGTGGTGCTGCGCGAACAGGCCGATCTGACCGGCGTCCCGGCCGGGGCGCCCGGGCGGGCCGGCCGGAACGCGCGGACGGCCGAGGTGTACCGGCGGCTGGTGGCCACCGCCGACCGGACCCAGGGTGACCTGCGCCGCGAACTGACCCGGCTACGCCTGCACCCCACGCCGTACTACCTGGTCAACGCCATCGAGACGGACGGCGGGCCGGCGGTACGGGCCTGGCTGTCCGGGCGCCCGGAGGTGGGCCGGGTGCTGATCAGCCAGCGGCTGCGCCCGCTGCCGGCGGCGGCGCCCCCGGCTCGGGGCAGCCAGCCGGCGCCCGCCGGTCCGGTCTGGAACGTGTCCCTGATCGGCGCCGACCGGGTCTGGTCGGAGCTGCGGGTGACCGGGACGGGCGTGGTGGTCGGCAGCTCCGACTCCGGGGTGGACGGCCGGCACCCCGCCCTGGCGGCCGGCTTCCGGGGCGGCGACGACTCTTGGTACGACCCGTGGGAGCACCGCCGCACGCCGGGCGACCGGGGTGGTCACGGCACCCACACGATCGGCAGCGCGGTGGGCCGGAACGGGATCGGCGTGGCGCCCGGGGCGGACTGGGTCGGCTGCGTCAACCTGGACCGCAACCTGGGCAGCCCGGCGCACTACCTCGACTGCCTCCAGTTCATGCTGGCGCCGTTCCCGCCGGGCGGGAACCCGTTCACCGACGGTCGGCCGCAACGCGCACCCGACGTGCTGACCAACTCGTGGGGCTGCCCACCGATCGAGGGTTGCGACCCGGGGGCGCTGCGGCCGGCGACCGCCGCGCTGGCCGCGGCCGGCATCCTGGTGGTGGCCGCGGCCGGCAACTCCGGCCCGTACTGCGGCTCGGTGTCCGACCCGCCGGCGCCGTACCCGGACGTGCTGACGGTCGGCGCGGTGGACCGGGCCCGGCAGCTCACCCGCTTCTCCAGCCGGGGACCGGCCGGAGCGGGCATCGCCAAGCCGGATCTGGTCGCGCCCGGCGCGGGCGTGCTGTCGGCGTACCCCGGCGGCGGCTACACCACCCTGGACGGCACCTCGATGGCGACGCCGCAGGTGGCCGGGGTGGTGGCGCTGATGTGGTCGGCGAACCCGGCGCTCGTCGGCGATCTGGCCCGGACCCGGCGGATCCTCCTCGACACCGCCGCTCCGGCCGGCGTACCGCCGGACGCGGCGCGCTGCGGCGGCCCCGCCGACGAGGTCGGCGCCGGCCTGGTCGACGCGTACGCGGCGGTCCGCGCCGCGCAGCGCGCCGGATCTCCCTCCTGACACCCGGGTCGCCGGTTGGCACCCGGACCGGTCGGGCGGTGCCGGACGGCGGACGGATGACCTAGGGTCGGCGACCATGGACGCGGAGATCATCGAACTCGGCCCGGACCGCCTGCCCGCGATCGTCGACCTCTGCCGGCGGGCCCTCGACCTGCCCGAGGACGCGGCCGAGGCGCCGGCCATCGTGGACACCCTCGCCGCCCGCGCGGCGGCCGACCGGCCGGTGCTGCGGCTCGGCGCGATACGCGGCACCGAGCTGATCGGCGTGCTGGTCGGGTCGCGGTCCCAACGGGACCCCGAGCTCGGCCACGTGGACCTGCTGGCGGTAGCGCCGGAGGAACGGCGCCGGGGCGTCGGGCGGGCCCTGCTGGCCGAGGCGGAACGGCGGCTCGCCGGGCTGGGCGCGGCCGAACTGCTGCTCGCCGGGAACCCGCCGTACTACGCCTGGCCGGGGATCGACGTGCGGTACACCCCGGCGGTCTGCCTCGCGCTGCGGCTCGGCTACCGGCAGGACCGGACGGCCTGGAACATGACCGTGGACCTGGCCGAGGGCGCGCCAGCGCTGCGTACGACGGAGCCCGCCGAGCGCCGGCTGGCCGACCAGGGCGTCACGGTACGCCGGGCCGAGCCGGCGGACCTGCCCGCGCTGGCCGCGTTCGCCCGGTCCACCTTCGGCGGGACGTGGGACGGCGAGCTGGCCGGTTCGCTCGGGCGGCCGGACGCGGGCGCGCACCTGGCGGAGCGGGACGGCGAGGTTCTCGGGTTCGCGGCGTACGGCTCATCCCGGCCGAGCTGGTTCGGGCCGATGGGTACGGCCCCGGCGGCCGAGGGCTCGGGCATCGGTGGGGTGCTGATCCGGCGTTGCCTGCGCGACCAGGCGGCAGCGGGGATCGGCACGGCGCAGATCGGCTGGGTGGGCCCGGTGCCGTTCTACGCGGGCGCGGCGGGGGCCAGGATCGAGCGGGTTTTCTTTCTGTACCGGAAAGCGCTGGACGGACAGGAATGACTAATGGGGCGAAAAGTGCATAGACGCTAATAATGCCATTCCGGCCCGTGGCCATTGACCGCCCCCTACGGTCGAGTCATAAGGAGGCAGCCATGACCACGGACGACGAACGGACCGACGACCAGCCGACGAGCTGGCACCCGGTCGGCGAGGTCTCCGGCCAACTGCCGTTCGACCGGCTCGACTACGGCGATGCCGAGCAACTGGTGGAGATGGCCGGCATCGACGAGCCGTCCAGCGACGAACCGCTGCAACTGGTGGACGAGCCGATCCGCATCCCGCCGCCGTACGAGCGGGCGCACAAGCGGCGAAACCAGCGGCGGCTGCCGACGTGAGACACGGAACGGGGGCGGACCGCTGACGCGGCCCGCCCCCGTTCGGCGTGCTGGTGGAGCTGGACTCAGAAGTCCATCTCCCCGCCACCCGGACCAGCCGGGGCGGCCGGGGTCTTCTCCGGCTTGTCCGCCACGACGGCCTCGGTGGTGAGGAACAGCGCGGCGATCGACGACGCGTTCTGCAGCGCGGAACGGGTCACCTTGGCCGGGTCGATGATGCCCGACGCGAGCAGGTCGACGTACTCGCCGGTCGCGGCGTTGAGGCCGTGGCCCGGGTTGAGGTTGCGGACGTGCTCGACGACGACGCCACCCTCCAGGCCGGCGTTGACGGCGATCTGCCGCAGCGGGGCGTCCAGCGCGATCTTGACGATCTGGGCACCGGTCGCCTCGTCGCCGGCCAGGTCCAGCTTGTCGAAGGCGGTCTTGCCGGCCTGCACCAGCGCGACGCCACCACCCGGGACGATGCCCTCCTCGACGGCGGCCTTCGCGTTGCGGACGGCGTCCTCGATGCGGTGCTTGCGCTCCTTCAGCTCGACCTCGGTGGCCGCGCCGACCTTGATCACCGCAACACCGCCGGCCAGCTTGGCCAGGCGCTCCTGCAGCTTCTCCCGGTCGTAGTCGGAGTCGCTCTTCTC
>NZ_LWLS01000094.1:0-256348 GCF_001905095.1 Micromonospora sp. CB01531 | reverse complement strand
TCGGCCCGGATCTGGTTGACCCGGCCCTGGATCTGCTCGGCGTCGCCGGCACCGTCGACGATGGTGGTCTCGTCCTTGGTCACCACGACCTTGCGGGCGCGGCCCAGCATGTCGAGGCCCACGGCGTCGAGCTTGAGGCCGACCTCCTCGCTGATGACCTGACCACCGGTGAGGATGGCGATGTCGGCGAGCATGGCCTTGCGGCGGTCACCGAAGCCCGGCGCCTTGACGGCGACCGACTTGAAGGTGCCCCGGACCTTGTTGACCACCAGGGTGGCCAGGGCCTCGCCCTCGATGTCCTCGGCGATGATCAGCAGCGGCTTGCCCGACTGCATGACCTTCTCCAGGATCGGGAGCAGGTCCTTCACCGACGAGATCTTGCTGTTGACGATCAGGAGGTACGGGTCGTCGAAGACGGCCTCCATACGCTCCGGGTCGGTCATGAAGTACGCGGAGATGTAACCCTTGTCGAAGCGCATACCCTCGGTGAGCTCCAGCTCCAGGCCGAAGGTGTTGCTCTCCTCGACGGTGATGACGCCTTCCTTGCCCACCTTGTCCATCGCCTCGGCGATGATCTCGCCGACGCTGGTGTCACCGGCGGAGATGGAGGCGGTGGAGGCGATCTGCTCCTTGGTCTCCACGTCCTTGGCGAGCTTGAGCAGCTCCTCCGAGACGCTGGCCACGGCCGCCTCGATGCCCCGCTTCAGGGCCATCGGGTTGGCGCCGGCGGCCACGTTGCGCAGGCCCTCGCGAACCAGGGCCTGGGCCAGGACGGTCGCCGTCGTCGTGCCGTCACCGGCGACGTCGTCGGTCTTCTTCGCGACCTCCTTGACCAGCTCGGCGCCGATCTTCTCGTACGGGTCCTCGAGCTCGATCTCCTTGGCGATGCTCACACCATCGTTGGTGATGGTGGGGGCACCCCACTTCTTCTCGAGCACGACGTTGCGGCCCTTGGGGCCGAGGGTCACCTTCACGGCGTCGGCGAGCTGGTTCATGCCCCGCTCGAGGCCGCGGCGCGCCTCTTCGTCGAACGCGATCATCTTGGCCATACGGCGTTGTCCTCCTGGACACTCACGGGCCACCCGAGTGTGTGCCCCCGGATGGGCCGCCTGGTGTACGCACCTTGGGACGTCGCCACCTGGCGACGGCGACGTCCGCAGGCCGGGCCGGATAGCCCGCGACGACCGGCCTCGTGCCACTCCGGCGCCATCGAGACGCCGGCGTGGCCGTGGCCCTACCGCCCCGACCATTGGCACTCAACGTACGCGAGTGCCAATGACCTGTTTAGCACTCTCCCTAGCCGAGTGCAAGCACGATGCCCCCGCTCAGCCGAGTTCCGCGGCCAGTCGGGCGGCGTTCACCGGCCCTTCCTGGGCCCGCTGCTCGGCGTAGGTGACGACCAGTCCGACCAGCTGCGCCAGGTACACCGGGGTGACCAGCATGGCGGCGACCAGCGACACCGCGACGGCTCCGGCCGCCGTGCCCGGGGCGGCCATCGGCTCCGTCCCGAACGGGAGCTGGCCCACACCCTCGATCACGGCGCCGGCCAGCGACCCGACGACGACCGCCGCGGCGACCAGCGCGACCCGGCCCAGCACCATCCCGAACCGCTGGTGGAACAACCGGAAGGCGCGACCGATCGGCTCCTGCCGCTCGAACAGGTAGATCGGACCGAACAGGGCGACCGCGAAGGCCGCGTAGATCCCGGGCAACACGCAGAGGCAGAAACCGACCGAGATCAGCAGGGTGGCGACGATGGTCCAGCCCCAGACGCCGAGGGCTCGACGCCACCCGTACCGGAGGGCGGCCCCGACGCCAGCCGGCTCGCCGGCCGCCTGGCGGGCCACCACCCAGGTGCCCGCGGCCCAGCCCGCGCTCTGCAGCGGGCCGAAGATCAGGGCGGCGAGGAGCACCAGGCCGTAGAGGGCGAACACGTCCTGGAAGTAACCGTCCGGCAGGACCGGGGCGCCGTCCGGCGCGGTGGTGGGCTGCCCCGTCGGGAGGAGGACGAGCGTGAGGATCGAGATCACCGCCGCCGGGACCGTCTGGGTGAGCAGCATGATCGGCAGCAACTGGCGCCAGCCGCGCTGCACCGCCCCGGTGCATCGGGCGAACCAGCCACCGATGCCGGCGTACGGCGGCGTGACCAGGGGGTCACCCGGGTCAGCGCCCGGATACCAGCCGTACGGCTGGCCGGGCATCGGGGCGCCCGGCCAGGCGCCGGCCGGCACGGGACCGCCCGCGGCCGGCCACACCCAGCCCTGCGGCTGCGCGGCCGGATCCGTCGGGTACGCCCCCCAGGGCTGCCCGCCGGGCACCTCGTACCCCGGCTGACCGGGCCCGATCGGCTGCGTGGGCGGCGGAAACTGGCCCGGCACGACGGGCTGGCCGGGCGGGACCGGCTGGCCCGGCAGGACTGGCTGGCCGGATGCCGCCGGATATCCAGGCTGGCCGGGTTGCGCCGGCATCGCCGGATACCCGGGCTGGCCGGGTTGCGCCGGCGCTGCGGGGTCACCGGCGCTGGGCTGGGCGAACACACCCGGAGCTGTCGGGGTGGATTGTCCGGGTGTGGCCGGTTCGCCCGTCTGCCCCGGCGCCGAGCCCGGCTCAACGGCTGGCGACGTCGACCGGGTCGGGTCGGCCGGGGGACCGGACGACGCCGGGGGCACTGGCTCGCTGGAACCCGACGGGGGCTGGTCGGACATGAACCCTCCTCAGCGTGACGGCTGGAACGGCTCATGATCTTTCACGGTGCGCGCCGGCACCGCAGCCCCTGATCGGGTGGAAAGCCGCCGGTCGGGCGGCGACGGGTCAGGCGATGACGCGAACCCGCTCCGCCTGCGGACCCTTCTGGCCCTGCGCGATCTCGAACTCGACCCGCTGGCCGTCGTCCAGCGCCTTGTAGCCGTCCATCTCGATCGCGGAGAAGTGGACGAAGACGTCCTGCCCGCCGTCGACGGCGATGAAGCCGTAGCCCTTTTCGGCGTTGAACCACTTGACGGTGCCCTGTGCCACGGTGCACTTCCTCACTCTGCGCGGCGTTCCACAATCCGGAGACCGGCGGACCGGCACCGGCGGAGCACCGGTTCGGCGATCGGCGACGACCACTGAATCGGTGACCGAAATCGCACGCTACACGAGGCGTGACGACCGCGCACGACCACAAATCGGGCATATTCGGGCCAGCAGCCGACCCGGACGGGCAGAGCCGGCATCCCGGGGTGCGGGTGGCGGGCCCTGGTCGGCAGGAGTCCGATTCCGCCCCGCCCTAAACTGCAAGGTCTCCTCGAAGGAGGTCTGATGATCAGCGCGCCGACCACTACCGTGACCCGCCCCGCGACCGTCCGCCGGGTCCGGCCCGAGGACGCCGCGCGAATGCGGGCGCTCCGGCTGGAGATGCTCGCCGATTCGCCGCTGGCGTTCCTGGAGACCGTCGCCGAGGCCGCCGCCCGCCCGCACGCCGACTACGCGGCGCGGATCGCCTCGGTCGCCGACGGCACGGTGACCGCCCAGTTCGTGGCCGATCCGGGCGGTCGGCTGGTCGGCCACGCCGGGGGCACGGTCGTCCCGGGAGAGCCCGAGCTGACCGTGATCTACGCCGTCTACGTCACGCCGACGTGGCGCGGCAACGGGCTGCTGGGCGCACTGGTGGACGAGGTGGCCGCCTGGTCCCGCGCCTGCGGCCGGCCCGAGCTGATGCTGGAGGTGGTGGTGGGCAACGACCGCGCCTACCGGGCGTACCGGAAGCTCGGCTTCGTCGACACCGGCGTACGCGTCCCGCACCCCAAGATCCCGGCCCTCAACGAACTCCAGATGCGCAAACCAGCCTGACCCTCTGACCGTCGACCCCCACCCAAGGCAGCACCCCGGAGATCACCACCCACCCATGGCCGAAGCCGCGAGATCAGGGTGACACGGAGGGTTTCCGGGGCAGGCCGCCTCGCGGAGGGATCAAGCCTGACCGCCCGGAGCGAGGTGGCCTGCCCCGGAAACCCCAGACGTCGCCGCCCCGGAAACCCAACAGCGACAACTACACGTGCCGGCGCGACTGCACGATCCGGAACCGGTTGGCCACGTACGCCCCGTCCGTCAGCGCCGAATTCGCCGCCGGGTTCGCCCCCGACCCGTGGAAGTCGGAGAACGCCGCCGACTGGTTGACGAAGACCCCGCCGGTCAGGTTGCAGGACAGGTGCACGCCCGCGTCGATCGCCGCCGCCTCGGCCGCGTCCAGCACCGCCTCGTCGGTGGAGTAGACACCGGCGGTGAGCGCACCCTTCTCTCCCACCGTGGTCCGCAGGATCTCCAGGCTGTGCGCCGTCGAGTCGGTCGCGATGGCGAACGAGATCGGCCCGAACCACTCGCGCGAGTAGCTCGCCGTGTCCGCCGCGTCCAGCTTGACGATGGCCGGCGTACGGACCACCGCGCCGGGGAAGGACGGGTGCTCGACGGTCCGCGACTCCAGCACCGGCTCGCCGACCTTGGTGACCTCCTCCAGCCGCTCCAGCACGCCGTCGTTGACGATCGCGCCGGTCAGCTCGACGCCCCGGGCCGGGTCGGCGGTGAGCTTGCCGACCGCCCCGGCGATCCCCGCGGCCACCTCGTCGAAGCTCTTGTGCCCCTGGTCGGTCTCGATGCCGTCCCGGGGGATCAGCAGGTTCTGCGAGGTGGTGCACATCTGGCCGCTGTAGAGGGTCAGCGTGAAGCCCAGGTTGCGGCACAACCCGGCGAAGTCGTCGGTGGAGTCGATGACCACCGTGTTCAGGCCGGCCTTCTCGGTGTAGACGGCCGCCTGCCGGGCGTTGACCTCCAGCCAGTCGCCGTACTCGGTGGAACCGGTGAAGTCGACGATCTTCACAGCCGGGTGCAGCGCCAGGGTGGAGGCGAGCTTCTCGCCCGGCGCCTCCGGCGCGAGCTGCACCAGATTGGGGTCGAACCCGGCCTCGGCGAGCACCTGGCGGGCGTACTTCACGGTGATCGCGAGGGGCAGCACCGCGCGCGGGTGCGGCTTGATGATCACCGGGTTGCCGGTGGCCAGCGAGGCAAAGAGCCCCGGGTACGAGTTCCAGGTCGGGAAGGTGTTGCAGCCGATCACCAGCGCCACGCCGCGCGGCACCACGTGGAAGGTCTTGGTCATCCGCAGCGGGTCGCCCTTGCCGGCGGCCTTCTCCCAGCCGGCCGTGGCCGGGTGGCGGGTCATCTCGGTGTACGCGTAGGCGATCGCCTCCAGCGCCCGGTCCAGCGCGTGCGCGCCGCCGGCCTGGAAGGCCATCACGAACGCCTGGCCGCTGGTGAACTGCACCGCGTTGGCCAGCTCGAAGACGTTCCGGTGCAGCCGGTCGAGGATCTCCAGGCAGACGCCCGCCCGGGCCTGCGGGCCGGCGTCGCGCCAGGCCGGCAGGGCGGCGGAGGCGGCGGCCACGAGCTGGTCGGCGGTGGCGTGCGGGTAGCGCACGTCCAGCTCCAGGCCGAACGGGCTGACCTCGGTGGCGACGGTCTGGCCGTCACCCGCCTGGTCGAGGGGGAAGTCGGCCTTCAGGTACGCCTCGAAGGCCGCCTTGCCGTCCGCGGCGGCGGTCTCGCCGTATACCCGGGGGCTGGGCGACTCGGGGTAGGCGGACCAGTACCCGCGCTCCGTGATGGCGGTCAGCGCTCGGTTGAGGGTGTCGGCGTGCCTGTCGTACAGGGGGTGCGGGGTCTCCGTCATGCCCGCCATCATGCAACAGCAAGCCACCAGATCAGTAGGGGCCTGTCACAAGTCAGATCGTCAGCTGCCAGTCCGTCGAGCCGTCCACCGGCCGGAAGCCGAGCTGCTCGTTGATCACGATCATGTGGGAGTTGTCCGCCGCGTTGTAGGTGTCGATCGCGCGCAGCTCCGGCTCGCTGGTCAGGGCGTGCCCCAGGTTCTCGATCTTGCAGAGCAGGCCGAGCCGGTGACCGCGATGGTCGGGGTCGACGATGGTGGTCTGCTGCCAGGCGTGCCAGGTGGTGTTCGCGGCCATGCTGAGCAGGCTCCAGGCCACCATCCGGCCGGACGCCTCGTGCACCCCGCCGACGCTGTACAGCCGGACGCCCCGGGCGTCGAGCGCCTGCTCGGTGCCCCGGATCCGGTCGGCGTCGACCTTCTCCTGCTCCCACTGCAGGTCCCCGGTCGGCGCGTCGGTCATCAGTCGCCCCTCCAGATAGGCGACGTCGGCGACGTACTCCTCGGGGGTGTGCTGCCGCCAGCGGACGGTGCGGTAACCGGCCGCAGCCGTGCGTGCCTCGAGCAGCAGCGCCGCCAGCCGGGGCCGGTCGAGCGCGGCGGTGTCGAGCCGGCGGCGGACGTCGGCGAGCGCCGGGCGGGCGCCGACGGCGGCGGCGAAGGCGGCGCCGGCGCCGTCCCGGGCCGGCCCGCCGGGGAGGGTGGTGACCGTCGAGCCGACCACCCGCTTGCGGCCGGCCTCGCGCAGCAGTCGCAGGCCGTGCTCGTGCAGCGTCCGGCCCACCCCGCGCCGCCGGTACGCCGGGTCCACCACCAGCTCGGCGCTGGCGTTCTCGGTGTTGTCCAGCGTGTGCAGGTGCAGGCGGAGCCAGCCGGCGGGCGCCCCGTCGAGCCGGGCCAGCACCCAGCGGGTGTCGATGCCGGGCATCGGATGGCGCAGTGGCGCCTCGAATCGGCGCCGGCACAGCGGCGGGAGGTCGGGCAGGTTCCCCGCTTCGGCCGCCGCGCCGATCCGGTACGCCGCGTCGAGCGTCGCCTGGTCGGCCAGATCGAGCGGGGTGATGGAGATGCCCATGTGGCGAGCCTGCGTCACGCACAGCGAAGGGGCCAGCGATTTTCCCGCTGGCCCCTTCGGACGTTGGTCGGGAGGGACGTCCGCACAACGCCTCCGGCGTTGGGTCGCAAGAACTTAAAGTCTCCGGCGGATGCCCTCCCGCACCGAGCATCTTGCGCCGTCCAATTCCTGCCGTCAAGTCCTTGTCGGCGGGTTTTCCGCACTCACAGCGAAAAGCCAGTTACCCGGCGGATCGACCCGATCCCCCGTCCGGGCGATCCGCCCTCCCCCGTACCGCCTAGTTGATCAAGAAGTTTCGGTCCCGACCCCGAGCTTTCCCGACGTGAACTTCTTGATCAACGGGGTCGGTGGCGGGTTCAGCCGAGGAGGCCGGCGTCGCGGGCGGCGCGGAGAGAGGGCTTGATCCGGTGGGTGGGGCCGACCTGGTCGGCCACCGCGTCGAGGGTCTTGAGGCCCTCGCCGGTGTTGAAGACGACGGTCTCGGCCGCCGGGTCGAGGCGCCCGGACTCGACCAGCTTGCGCAACACCGCCACGGTGACGCCGCCGGCGGTCTCCGCGAAGACCCCGGTGGTACGCGCCAGCAGCCGGATGGCCGCGCGGATCTCGTCGTCGTCGGCGTACTCCATCCAGCCGCCGGTGCGGCGGACCGCCTCCAGCGCGTAGAGCCCGGCGGCGGGGTCGCCGATGTTCAGCGACTTGGCGATGCCGGTCGGCTTGACCGGGGCGATGGTGTCGCTGCCGGCGTGCAGTGCCGTGGCGATCGGGTTGCAGCCGGCGGACTGGGCGCCGAACACCTTCCAGCCCCCGGCCGGCGCCTCGACCAGCCCGACCTCGACCAGCTCGGAGAACGCCTTGTCGATCTTGGTGAGCAGCTCGCCGCTGGCCATCGGGATGACCACCTGGGCGGGGATCCGCCAGCCGAGCTGCTCGGCCACCTCGTACCCGAGGGTCTTGGAGCCCTCGGCGTAGTACGGCCGCACGTTGACGTTGACGAACGCGGTGTCCTCGAACTCGTCGGTCTCCACCAGCTCGCCGCAGAGCCGGTTCACGTCGTCGTACGAGCCGTCGATGGCGACCAGTTCGCCGCCGTAGACGGCGGTGGTCACCACCTTGCCCTGTTCCAGGTCGCCGGGGATGAAGACCACCGAGGGCGCCCCCGCCCGGGCCGCGTGGGCGGCCACCGAGTTGGCCAGGTTGCCGGTGGAGGCGCAGGCGTACCGGGTGAAGCCGAGCGCCCGGGCGGCGGTCAGCGCCACCGAGACCACCCGGTCCTTGAACGAGTGCGTCGGGTTGGCGCTGTCGTCCTTGATCCAGAGCGGGGCGGTGAGGCCCAGCTCGGCGGCGAGGTGCGGGGCGGCGACCAGCGGGGTCAGCCCCGGGTTCAGGGTCACCCGGGTGGCCGGGTCCTGGCCGGCGGGGAGCAGGCCCGCGTACCGCCAGAGGTTCTTCGGGCCGGCCTCGATCTGTTCGCGAGTGACCGTGGCGAGGGCGGCGGTGTCGTAGTCGACCTCCAGCGGCCCGAAACACTCGTAGCAGGCGTGCTGGGCGGCGAGCGGGTAGCGCGCGGAACAGCCGCGACAGACCAGGGCGCGGGCCGGGCTGAGGGTGGTGTCGATACCGGAGCTGGCGGGAAGCGTCGACGTCATGTCGAGGGTCCTCTCATCTTCCCCCGCATCGCCTTGTGCGGCGGGGACGGAATTGGCACCTGCCGGCGTCGCTCGTCGTCGAGCGCGCGGGTGGTTGCCGGGGCGTCATCGGGCCGTATCCCTCAGCCCCTCTGGATGAGGTATTCAGTTGTGACCCCGAGTCTATGCAGGTCCACCGCCCGCACCAACGCGGGTTCCCATTTTGTGAGCTACCGGCGCGCGGGATCAGCGGGCGAGGACGGCGACGGGGTCGACGACGGCCTGGCGATCGGTCACGGCGGAGACCGGCGTGGCCGGGGCGGGAGTCGCGGCGCGGGTACGGGTGGCGAGGTTGGCGGCGACCAGGGCGGCGATGGTCAGGGCCGCGCCGGCCAGTTCCACGGCGCCGGGCCGGTAGCCGCGGAGGATCTGCACCGCGAACGTGGTCACCGGGACCAGGTTCATGAACAGCGCGGCGTCGGCGGCGCCGAGCCGGCGTACCCCGGTGTTCCAGGCGAGCACCGCGAGGACGGCGGCGACCACCACGGCGTACGCGAGCTGCGGGGCGACCGCGACGAGGTCGGCGGCGGCCGGTGCGTGCTGGAGCCTGGTGAGGTCGGCGACGGCGCTGGCGGCCAGCATGGCGAGCGTGCCGGCGACGGCGGTCAGGGTGGTGTAGCGCAGCGGGGAGTACTCGGGGAATCGGCCGGCGCCGTGGGTGTAGATCGCCCAGGCGAGCACCGCACCGATCATGAGCAGCCCGCCGACCCCGAACTGGCCGAGCCCGTCGAGCCGGCCGCGGGTGATCACCAGACCGACGCCGACCAGGGCGACCAGCGAGAGGCCGAGCAGCGCCGGCCGGGGGCGTACGCCGTCCCGGGCCCAGCGGACGAGCTGGGTGACCAGGGGCGTGGTGGCGGCGAACAGGGCGATCTGCTGCGGGGCGGCGTGCCCGAGGGCGAGGTTGGTGAGCACGTTGAAGCCGGCGAAGCCGACCACGCCGAGCAGCAGCACCTCGGCCCCGCGCCGGCCCGCGCGCAGGGCGGTCCACCCCTCCCGGGCCAGCAGCAGTGCGACGAGCACGGCGGCGGCGAGGACGTACCGGACAGTGGTCAGGTTGAGTGCGTCCATCCGGGTGAGCGCGCTGGCCAGGACGGGGAACATGACGCCCCAGCTGAGCACGGCGAAGAGCGGGAACGCGGCGTGACGAGAGCGCAAGACCGCTCCAATGTTCGAGTATCGTCGAACCAGCATCGCCGACTCTAGGAGCTTGTTCGATGAAAGTCGAACATGGGTTACCCTGGTCACATGGAGCTGCACGAACCCGAGCTGCGCGAGGTGCCGGTCACCGCCGTGCTGGCGGCCCTGGCCGACGACGTCCGGCTGCAGATCGTGCGCGCCCTCGCCGAGGGCGGTGAGTACGCCTGCGGCACCTTCGAGTTCGGGGTCTCCAAGGCGACCCGCAGCCACCACCTCAAGGTGCTGCGCGAGGCCGGCCTGACCCGGACCCGGGTCGCCGGCACCAGCCGCTGCGTCCGCCTGCGGCGGGAGGAACTGGACCGTCTCTACCCGGGCCTGCTCGACGCGGTCCTCACCGCCCCGGCGCACTCCTGACCCGGCAAAGTCACCGCTTTCGGCGGCGCCATGTCGCCGCCGTGGCGATGCCCGGGGGACCCGGATATCGCCACGGCGGCGGACTGGAGCCGATCAAGCGATCAGCTCGTGACGTCCTTGCGGGTGAACCGCCAGAAGGCCAGGCTCCAGAAGATCGTGGCGTAGCCGATCGCCGAGATGGCACCGCGTACCACGTCGTCGGTCTGCACCGGTGTGGAGAGCAGGCCCAGCCAGGCGCTGCTGTAGTGGGTCGGCAGCAGGGCACGCAGACTGCCCAACGCGGTGATCTGGTCCAGGATGCTGGAGAGGATCCAGAGCAGCACCGCCCCGCCGACCGCGCCGAGCGCGGCGTCCGTGCTCACCGAGAGCAGGAACGCCAGCCCGGCCACCACCAGCAGGACGATCGCCAGGTAGCCGAGGATCGCGAGCAGGCGGACCAGCCCGTCCGCCGGGGCCAGCTCGGCGGCGACCTGGCTGCGCAGCGGGGACCAGCCGTACCGGAGGGTGCCGGCGAGCAGCGCGGTGGCGGCGAGCAGCAGCAGGGCCAGCCCCGAGTACGCGAGCGCGACCAGCAGCTTCACCGTGAGCAGCCGGGCCCGGGGCACCGGGACGGCCAGCAGGTAGCGCAGGCTGCCCCAGCTCGCCTCGCTGGCCACCGTGTCCCCGCAGAACAGGGCCACCACCACGACCAGGAGGAACGACGCCGAGACCAGGATCGTGAACAGGGTGAAGTTCAGCCCACCGGAGGTGGCCAGGTCGGCCAGGCTGGAGAACTCCCCCCGGCCGCCGCGGTCGTCCTCACCCGAGTTGAACTGGAACGCGACCAGGATGATCAACGGCAGCAGCACCATGAACCCCAGCGCGAGCTGGGTACGCCGCCGGGACGCCTGCCGGCGGAACTCGGCCAGGAACGGCAGGGTCGCCGACGGCCGGTAGCCCGGCGCGGCCCCGCGGCGCTCCACCGTGGCCACGGATGACGACTGTCCCATCACCGGTCCCCGCTTCCCCGAGAGTTCTCGCCGACCAGGGCGAGGAACGCGTCCTCCAGGCGACGTCGGGGCACCACCCGGTCCACCCCGATGCCGGCCCGGACCAGCTCGGCTACCACCTCGCTGCGGGCCGTGCCGTTGGTGTCCACCACCAGCCCGCCGTCGCCGTCGGGCAACACCCGTACGCCGTGCAGCCGGTCGAGCACGCCGCGTGCCGCGTCCGGGTCGCTGACCTCGAACAGCACGCTCGGCGACTCACCGACGATCTCCTCGACCGGCCCGGAGGCGACGATCCGCCCCTTGTTCACCACCACCGCGTGGGTACAGGTCTGCTCCACCTCGGCCAGCAGGTGGCTGGAGACCAGCACGGCCCGGCCGTCGGTGGCGTATCGCTGGAGCACCCGGCGCATCTCGGCGATCTGCGGCGGGTCGAGGCCGTCCGTCGGCTCGTCGAGCACCAGCAGCTCGGGCAGGCCCAGCATGGCCTGGGCGATGGCCAGGCGCTGCCGCATGCCGTGGCTGTACTTGCGGGTCCTGCGGTGCACCGAGTCGCCCAACCCGGCGATCTCCAGCGCCTCGTCGAAGTGCGCGTCCGCCCAGGGCCGCCCGGTCGCCCGCCAGTACGCCTTCAGGTTCTCCAGGCCGGACAGGTGCGGCAGGAAGCCCGGCCCCTCGACCAGCGCCCCGATCCGGGAGAGCACCGGCGAGCCGGGCACCAGCCGGTGACCGAAGACGTAGATCTCGCCGGCGGTGGGCTGGGTCAGCCCCATCAGCACCCGCAGCGTGGTGGTCTTGCCGGCGCCGTTCGGGCCGAGCAGGCCGACCACCTGACCGGGGTGCACCTCGAAGTCCACGTTGGAGACGGCGACGAAGCCGTCCGCGTACTCCTTGCGGAGCTGGCGGACGGCGAGCGGGACGCCCGCGTACGCCGGGTGGATCGAACTGTCCTGGCGGCGGTGCCGGCGCCGGGCCACCAGGACGACCACGGCGAGCCCGACCGCGATCGCGGCCACCAGGCCGACCAGCACCCAGCGCCAGATCGTGGCCGTGGTGGGGATCGGCTGGGCGTCGACCGTGGGCAGCACCAGCGGGCCGCCGCCGAGGGCGACGGTGTGCACCACCGGCTCGGCCGGGGTGGCGTACGCCTGGTCGGAGGTGGCCACGACGACCCGCAGCCGGTGCCCGGCCTCGATCCGGCGGACGATCGCCGGCAGGGTGACGCTCACCGGCTGCGCGGCGTCGAGCGCCCTCGGCAGGCCGGTCAGCCGGACCGGGGCGACCAGGCCGTCGGGGAGGGTGGCGGCGCCCTGCGGGTCGACGTCGTAGAGCTTGACGAAGAGCACCGCCTCGCCGGTGGGCGAGGCGGCCCTGATCTGCACGGTGGGCGCCCCGACCACGTCGACCGCGTCGGTCAGCGGGGCGGACTCGAACCGGGCGTGCTGGCCAGGGATGTCGCCGGCCACCCCGTCCAGCAGCGAGCCGATCGCCCCGGCGAACGGCACCGAGGAGATCGCCGCCGGGTTGCCGTTGGGCGGGTTGGCGACCGACTGGGCGGGGCCGGCGAGCGTGATGTCGTGCCGGGTCTGCCCGGCCACGCCGGGGTAGTCGGTGGTTCGGTAGCCGGTGGCCACCAGACCCCGGTCGAGCGCGTCGAAGCCGGCGATCCGGGAGAAGGTGAAGGAGTCCCCCGGTGCCGCGCCCTCGCCCTTGACGTAGTGGTCGAGCCACTGCGCGGTCAGGAACTTCACCCGGTCCGAGTCGGAGGTCGGGCCCGTGCCGCCGTCATGGCCGCCGGTGAACCAGGCGACCCGGACCGGGGTGCCGGCGGCGGCGATGCCGCGCGCGTTGGCGTCCGCCTCGGTGAGCGGGAAGAGGGTGTCCGCCTCCCCCTGCACGAGCAGGGTCGGCGCCTTGATCCGGTCGAGCACCCCGGCCGGGGAGGAGCGGCGCAGCAGGTCGACCGCCTGGGCGTCGGCCCGCCCGGTGGTGGCGATCCGCAGGTAAGCGGCGCAGACGTCGGCGGCGAACCGGCCACAGGACGGGTCGGCGGCGCCGCCGGGGGCGCGCCCGGAGCCGGTACCGGGGCCGGCGCCGGGCTGCGGGCTGGGCGCGCCGGCCGACGCCGGGGCGCCCTCGGGCTGGCCGGCGGTGGTGCCGGAGAGGCCGGCCGGGCCGGAGCCGGCGTTGCCGCCGCCACCGAAGAACAGGCCGGCCCAGCCCTTCTTGAACACGCCCTCGGTGGGTGCCTTGCCGGTGCTCTCGGGCAGGAAGGCCCGGGACAGGTCGTTCCAGGTGATCATGGGAACGATCGCGTCGACCCGGCGGTCCTGCGCGGCCAGCAGCAGCGCCAGGCCGCCGCCGTACGAGCCGCCGACCACGCCGACCCGCGGGTCCCCGGCGGCGTCGAGCCGGATGTCCGGGCGGGCGGCGAGCCGGTCGAGCAGCCGCTGGGCGTCCCGCACCTCGTAGTCCGGGCTGTCCAGATGGATCTCGCCGCCGCTGCGGCCGAAGCCCCGGGCGGTCCAGGTGAGCACCGCGTACCCCCGGTCGGCCAGGTCCTCCGCGTCGGAGCGGACCGACTCCTTGGTGCCGCCGAAGCCGTGTGCCAGCAGCACGGCCGGCACCCGGTGCCCGGCCGACGCGTCCCCGGGCAGGTAGAGCGTGGTGTCCAGGTCGACCGGCTGGTCGCCGGCCGGTCCGGAGCGGACGGTCACCAGCGCCGACTCGGTCCGGAAGCCGGGCCGCTGCGGCCGGGCCGCCCAGGTCACCGCGACGGCGACCAGGCCGACCACCACCACCGCGGCGACGACCCGGCGACGGCGGGTGGCCAGGGCACGCCGGATCCGCGCGGCAGTGAGCGGTGATCTCATGCGGCACACGGTACGGCCCGGACGCTGAGCGTTCCCTGAGATCCGCCGTACGTTCGTCCGGCTGCGCCGTTCGGTGCGCGAGATCCGTCGACCGTGGTCCGGCCAGGCCGGCTGAGCGGGACGAATTCGGATCGCGGGAAATCACATCTACGCTCGCAAACCGCCGCCGATCCCGCCATCCTGACGACTGTCCGGGGACGCAGCGTGCCCGACCGGTCGACGACCCGTCACCCACCTCGAAGTGACACCAAGCCGACTCCGCGACGGCGATCACGCCGGGCCGGCCTGGGCTACGTTCCGGTCCGAATCGCCCGTGTTCTGCGCGAAGTCAGCCCGGACCGCCGCTACGAAGAGGACTCATCACGGTGACCAGCCCCGCTGCGCACGGCAACGTCGACCGCCCGAACCCCGCCGGCGGCCGCCGGCCCGAGGTCTGCACCTTCAACTGGTTGCTCGACTCGTTCACCTCCAGCACCGCCGGGGTACTGGAGGCCGTCGCGGTCTCCGCCGACGGCCTGCTGCTGACGGCGTCCGCCAGCAAGGACCGGTCCACCGCGGAGCGGCTCGCCGCCGTGGTCTCCGGCCTGGCCAGCCTCGCCGGGAGCGCCGCGAACTGGTACGCCCTGGGCGGCCTCAACCGGGTGGTCGTGGACCTGGCCGAGGGCTATCTGCTGATCGGCCCGATCAGCAGTGGCGCGCTGCTCGGCGTGGTCGCCGACCGTTCGGCCAACCTGGGCACCGTGGCGTACGAGATGCGGCTCTTCGCCGACCGGGCCGGCGGGACGCTCAGCCCGCGATTGATCGCCGAGTTGAAGAACTCCGTACAACAGTGATGCTGGAGGTGGCCGGCGCGGAACCGGCTACCCCGGATCCGCCGCTGCCGGCCCGACCCGTTCTCGACGAAAGGGGTGGACTCGATGAGGGGTGATCTGGACGAGACACTGGCCCGGCTGGCGCGCCGTGAGGAGGCGTTGCGCCGCCGGGGAACCGGCGACGAGGCCGACCGGGACGAGGTGTCGCCGGCGGTGGCGCGGCGGGACGGGCACGGCGCGTACCGGCTGCGCGGCGAGACCCGGCCCGAACAGGTGGACCCGGTCGAGGAGGTGGCCGAGGCGGTGCGCCGGGTGGTGGCGGAGCACCCCGGGCTGGCGGTCACCCTGCGGGTGGAGCACGGCGGGCGGGCGTACCCGCTGCGGGTCGCCTGGACGGGCCGGGAGGTGACGGTCGGCCCCGTGCCCGCGCCGCCCCCGCCCCCGCCGGCCTGGCCGATGCCGCCGACCCCCGTGCCGGCCCCCGGCCAGGACCGGGAGGGCCCGGACCCGGCGGCCCGGCTGGCCGAGATGGTCCGGCGCGATCCCTCGCTGCTGGAGGATCCGGACCAGCGTTGACCGGGCGGGACACGCTGCGGGCACCAGGTGGTGCCGGCGGCTACTGTCGGGCGGGTGGCGGAACCCGAGCTGACCCTGACCGCGAGCCTGCGCCCGGCGGCGCTGGACGCCCGGCGCGGCGTCGTCCGCCTGCACCCCGAGGTGCTGACCGCGCTGGCGCTGCGCCCCGGCGACCCGGTACGCCTGGCCGGCCGGCGGGTGACCGCCGGCATCGTGGCCGCGGCCGAACCGACCGCGAGCACCGCCCTGCTCTACGCCGACGACCTGCTGCTGGGCAACCTCGGCCTGCGGGACGGCGGGCAGGTGACGGTGGGCCCGCTGCCGGTGGCCCCCGCCCGCCGGGTGACCCTGTCCGGGCCGGTCACGGTCGTGGCCGCGGTCTCCCCGGAGATGCTGCGCCTCGCCCTGCTCGGCAAGGTCGTCACCGCCGGGGACGACGTCTCGCTGCTGCCCCAGGACGTGCTGCCCGACGCACCGGTCCGCGGCCTGGTCGAGTCCGCCCGGCGCAGCCTCGCCAACACCGTCGGGTACGCCTGGACCAGCACCCTGCTCACCGTGGTCACGGCGGAACCGGCGGCCGGCGCACTGGTCACCATGGACACCATGGTCGGCTGGGAGCACGGCGCGGCCACCCACGGCCCCGGCGCGGCCGGCCCGTACCCGAACGGCCGGCCGGCCGGCGGCCGGCCCGCGGTCAACCGACCAGCCGGCGCCGGGAGCGAATGGGCCGCACCGGCCCCCGAGCCCGAGCTCGCTGAGCCGGCCGAGGCGCCGGACGTCGACGAGCTGCCCGGGCTGCGGGCTCAGGCCGAGGAGCTGACCGAGCTGCTCGACCTGGGCTTCCACCACCGGGACGTGCTGCGGCGGCTGGGCACCACGGTGTCGCTGGGCGTGCTGGTCAGCGGGCCGGCCGGCTCGGGCAAGTCGGCGCTGGTCCGCGCGGTCGCCGCCCGGGTACACGCCCGGGTCTGCCCGCTCTGGGCGCCGGAGCTGGCCGCGCTGAGCAACGACGCGGCCGCCCGCCGGCTGCGCGCGGCCGCCGCGGCGGTACGCGCCGACAAAGCGGCTGTGCTGCTGGTCACCGACGTGGAGGCGATCGCCCCGGCGGACGAGCCCGGCCCGGTGGCCACGGTGTTCCGCCAGGTCGTCGCCGAGGCGGTCGGGTCCGGGCTGGCGGTGGTCTGCACCACGAGCCGGCCGGAGGCGGTGGACCCCGCCCTGCGCGCCCCGGACCTGCTCTCGTTGCGGATCACCGTGCCCCTGCCGGACCAGCCGCTGCGCCGGGAACAGTTGACCGTGCTCACCCGGCAGGTGCCGCTCGCCGAGGACGTCCGGCTGGACGAGGTGGCCGCCCGTACGCCCGGGTTCGTCGCCGCCGACCTGGCCGCACTGGTCCGCGAGGCCGGCGTACGGGCCGCCCTGCGGCAGAAGGCAGCCGAGACGCCGACCGTGGCGATGGCCGACTTCGCCACCGCGCTGGAGGTGGTCCGGCCCACCACGATGGCCGCGTCCACCCTGGAACTGGCCTCGGTGACCCTGGACGACGTCGGAGGCCTGCACGAGGTCAAGGAGACGCTGACCGAGTCGGTGCTCTGGCCGCTGACCTACCCGGACACCTTCGCCCGGCTGGGCGTGACGCCGCCACGCGGGGTCCTGCTCTACGGGCCGCCCGGCTGCGGCAAGACCTACCTGGTCACCGCGCTGGCCGGCTCGGGGCGGGCCAACGTGCTGTCGGTGAAGGGCGCGGAGCTGCTCTCCAAGTGGGTGGGCGAGAGCGAACGCGCGGTCCGGGAGCTGTTCCGCCGGGCCCGCGAGGCCGCCCCCACGCTGGTCTTCCTGGACGAGGTGGACGCGCTCGCCCCGGTCCGGGGCCAGGCCACCGACGGCGGCACCACCGACCGGGTGGTGGCCGCCCTGCTCACCGAACTGGACGGGGTGGAGGCGCTGCGCAACGTGGTGGTGGTCGGCGCGACCAACCGGCCGGACCGGGTCGACCCAGCGCTGCTGCGCCCCGGCCGGCTGGAACGCCTGGTGTATGTGCCGCCGCCGGACGGTCCGGCCCGGGCGGAGATCCTCCGCGCGGCGTCCCGGAACGTGCCGCTCGCCCCGGACGTGGACCTGGCCGCGCTCGGCGCCGAGCTGGACGGCTTCTCGGCGGCCGATTGCGCGGCGCTGGTCCGCGAGGCGGCGCTCGCCGCGATGCGCGAGTCCCTGTCCGCCGCCACGGTCACGGCCGCCCACGTCGCGACGGCCCGCGCCCGCATCCGCCCCTCCCTTGACCCCACCCAACTAGCCGCCCTGGCCGCCTACGCCGCCACCCACCAGTGACGCGTCGATCATGAGGTTGGCGGCAGACCCGGAGATCCACACCGCCGCCAACCTCATGATCGATGGAATGGAGGGGCGGATGGGGTCAGTCGGTGGGGAGGAGGGGGCCCAGGGGGCCCAGATCGAGGTTGAGGTCTTCGGGGGAGAGGCCGAAGTGCTCGCGGAGGTGGGTCATCTGCTCCTCCAGGGCCATCAGCGTGGTGCCGATGCGTTCGACCTGCTCCTCGGTGAGGTCGCCCAGGTCGACCCGGCGCAGCGCCTGGCGTTCCATGAGCTGCCGCAGCAGCTCGATGATGGTGAGCACCAGGCTGGCCAGCCCGCGCTCGACGGAGTCCTGGTCGACGGCGAGCCGGCGGTCCAGCGGCCGGACCCGGGGCGCCTGCCACTGCGGCTCCCCCAGCGCCGCCGCCAGTTCGGCCGCCTCGTCCCGGCCGGTCGCCGCCGCACCGCCGTCGGTCGCGTCGTCCTGGCCGGTCACCGCTCGACCTCCCCGAGCTCGGGCGGAGCGAACGCGTCCCGGAGCTCGGGCGGAGCGAGCGTGTCCCGGAGCTCGGGCGGAGCGAGCGCGCCGACCGAGGCGATCAGCGCGCGCAGCGAAATCCGGACCAGGTCGACGTCGGCGATGGCGAGCGTGATATCCCCGGTGATCACCACGCCGGTGGCGAGCACCCGGTCGAGCAGGTCGACCAGGGCCACCGGCCGGTAGGTCAGCGGGTCGTCGGCGCTGCTCGGAACGAGTGAGGTCACGCCCATGCCGACCCCCGCGCCGCGGTCACGCCGCCTCCCCGACCGGCTGCGGCTCGGTCCCCGGTTCCGCCACGAAGGAGTACGGCGGCCAGGGGCCGGTCAGCTCCAGCCGGATCTCCGGGTGCCGGTCCGCCAGTGCGCCGATCAGCGCGGAGAAGGCGGCCAGCCTGTCCCGCTCGATCAGGTACGCGCCGTTGAGCACCATGGCCGTGGCCGCGCCGGAGAGCCGCCGGTCCTGCGGGGCGTGCCGGCGGGCGGTCACCGCGTAGCCGGCGAGTGCGGTGTGCACGGTGGCTGCCGCCTCGGCGGCGACCCGCTGCCCCTCCTCGCGGCCGGTGAGCTGAGCCCTGCGCCGCCGCAGGTACGCCGCCCCGGCCCCGCCCCCGCCGGCCGGTTCCTCGGCGCGCGGCGTCGCCCCGGGCACCACGTACCCCTTGACGCCCCACTCCTCGCGGCCGGTGAGCCGGGCCAGCGTGCTGGTCAGCTCGTCGCGCCGCTCGACCAGCGCCCGGGCCGCCCGGTCGTCATCGCGGTACACCGTGGCCAGCCGGGCCGGCACCACGGCACCGGCCCGGGACAGCGCGTCGACCACGGCATGATGGCTGCGGGCGGCCCGTTCCAGCCAGGCCAGGTCCTCCAGGTTGCGGCGCAACGCCTCCTCGCCGTACTCGGCCAGCGGGGCGTCGCTCACCACGGCGACCAGTCCGGCCGCGGCCACGGTCCGCACCGGCGTACCGGCGATCCCCGTGATCCCCGCCAGCGTGGCCGGGTCGGCCTCGGCCACCACGCCGTGCAGCCAGACCCCGGTGTGTCGCGCGGCGGCGCCCGGGTCAGCCGTCGTACTCATCCCACTCCTCCCTCGCGGTCCGCTCGGACCGGCCGGCGACCCGCGGCCGCCGGGCCGCCTCGACCTCCTCCGGGTCCCGCGGGCCCGGCTCGACCGGCGGGCGGGCCCGGGAGCTGAGCCACGGGTCGTGCTCCCACCAGTCGATGCCGATCTGCCGGGCCGTGTCCACGGAGGCGATGACCAGCCGCAGCTTGAGCGTCAGCAGCTCGATGTCGAGCAGGCTGACCCGGATGTCACCGGCGATGACGATGCCCCGGTCGAGGACCCGTTCGAGGATGTCCCCGAGGTTCGCCGGTTCGTGCCCGGCCGGCAGCACCTGACCGGAGTTCTGCACCACCGCGGGAGTCCGCCCAACCGTCATCTCAGTCCCCCTTGCCCCGCTGGTAGCGGCGCGTCCGCCGGTAGGCGAGCAGGCTGCCGGCCAGGTCCAGCTCGACCTGGTAGAGGCCGAGCAGGTCGGTCGAGGCCGGGATGCGGTGGTCCTCGACCACCTCCACCCCGATCAGCCAGCCGTCGTCGGTGGGCTCGATCGAGGTGATCCCGAGCGGGTCCCGGCCGGTCAGTCCGACGATCTGGCGCAGCCCTTCCCGGGCCGCCTCGGCGGCCGAGATCTCCTCGTACTCCTCCTCGTCCGCGTACCGGCCGGCGTCGCGGTCGTCCGGTTCGCGCCGGCGTTCACGGTCGCCGTCGCCGCGGATCCGTCCAGCTGCCATGTCAGCTCCCTCGCCCGCCGTGCTCGCCCCGCCGGCCGCCGGTCCGCCGCCGGACGGGCGACCGGCGCCGGCCGGCGGTGGCGGCCCTCCGGGGCGGGGTACGACCCGGGTCGCCGGTTGGCGTGGTCAGCCGCTCCAGCACCCGCTGCTGGGCCAGGTCCCGCGCCTGCGGGGTGATCTCGCCGGCCGCCGCCGCCCGGTCCAGCTCCTCCAGCTCCCGCCGGACGTTGACCGGGTTGTACTGCCGCGACTCCGCCTCCCCGGCGATCACCTTGACCACCGCGGTGACCCCGCGCACCGGGGCGTACGGCAGGGTGAGCAGCCCCCAGAGGATGTCCACGGCTCACTCCACCAACTGGTGCGCGCTGACGAAGTCGTACGACGCGAGGGGGCCGAGCAGCCGCATCCGGATCAGCTCCCGCCGCCGGTCGGCGAAGTCCTCCACCGCCCCGATGAACGCGTCCTCGTCGTCCGCCGCGACCAGGAAGGCGACGTTCACCGCGTCCAGCTCATGGCTGGGCGGGCGGACGGCGTTCGCCGTCGCGTACCGGTCCACCGCGTCGATCAGGTCGCGGTTCTCCGCCTCCCGCCGCAGCTCGACGGCCTGGGCAATCAGCTCGCCGAGCCGGATCCGCTCCTCCCGGCACTCCACCTCGGACCGGCCGCGCACCTGATCGGCGAGCGCGGCGGCGGGCGGGTTCTGCGCCAGCAGTCCGCTGATGAACTCCTCCTCATCGAAGCGCCCCTGCACGGTGTACTGGACGTGGTCCGCCAGCTCCGCCAGCGCGCCGGCGAACCGGTCGTGGTGCGCGTTCAGCAGGTCGTCGACCGCGTCCTCGCCGGTGACCACCGTGCCGAACCGGACCGGCAGTACCGGCGCGATCGCCGCGGTCGAGTCCAGCAGCCGCTGGTACGCGGTCAGGTCGGCCGGCCGGCCGATCGGCTCCTCCAGCCCGACCTCGCTGACCAGTACGGCGAGGTCGCCCTGCCGGATCGCGAGAACCTCGCCCGGCGGGGAGCCGATTCCCTCCGCGTCGGGGGTCGGCTCCACGTCGGACGGCACGATGCCGTAGAGGAAGAGCCCGATCTCAGCGGCCGGCGGCGTCTGCCTGTTGGTCATGTCAGCGCTCCTCGTCCCGGTGCCAGTGCGATCGCTCCCGTTCGGGGCTGCGATCGCTCAGCGAATCCACCACGACCCCGGTTATCTCCCGGGCCGCCTGACCCAGACCGGATATCGTCCTGCCCTTGGTCGCCGCCCCGGCCGCGTCCCCCACCATGTCGGGCAGTCCCTTCGCGCCCTTCGGGGTGATGCTCAGCCGGTCCACCGCCTCGGCGAAGCGCAGGTACGTCTCCACGCTCGCGATCACGATCCGGGCGTTGATCTCCACCAGCTGGATGCCGACGATGGCGACCGACACCTGGGCGTCGATCACCACACCCTTGTCCAGCACCGTCTCCACGACGTCGGCGAGAGTGCCTCCGCCGGCACCGCTGCTGCGCTCCAGGGCGCTACCTGGCTGACTTCCGGTTGCCGTCGCCACCGTCATTCCTCACGCTCCTCTCGCCGGCGGCGTACCACCGGCCGTCGGGGGGATTCGGGGATACGCCGGGCCGGTCGGGACCGCTGCGGCTCGGGGCGCGGCTCCCGCTCCCCGCGAGGCTGCGGGCGGCGGGCCCGCTCGGGCTGCCGGCGCCGCGACTGCTCCGCCGGCTCCTCGGCGTACTCGTCCTCGTCGTAGTCGTCGCCCTCGTCGTAGGCGTCGTACTCCTCCTCCTGCTCGGGGGGAACCCGACGCTGCGGGGTACGACCGCGACCGCGCTCGGCGGGCCGCTGTTCCGCGCGTTCCTCCTCGCGGCCCACCCGGGCCTGCTGCTCCTCGCGGAGGGCAGTCTCGTGGTCCTTAACGACCCGGGAGTTCTCGACCTCACCGCGCCAGCCCTCGACCGCGTCGGGGTCGAGCACGGTCCGGGTCATCACGTGCCGGACGAAGTGCTTCAGCTCCAGCCGCACCCGGCGGCCCTGAGCGCGCCAGAGGTTGCCGGTGCGCTCGAAGAGGCCCTGCGGGTGGTATTCCAGGACGACCAGGATCCGGGTGAGTTCGGGGCCGACCTCGTGGAAGCTGACCGTCCCGTCGACGTAGCCCTTCTCGCCCTTGGACCGCCAATGGATGAGCCGATCGGGGATCTGCCGGAGGATGGTCGACTCCCAGGTCCGGTGCGACCAGAAGACCTGCGCCTTCCAGGTCATCTTCTCGTCCGACTCGCAGTCGGCCCGCGCCACCTTCTTCATGAAGCTCGGAAAGTCGCCGAAGGTCGTCCACTGGTTGTACGCCACCCGGACCGGCACGCCGACCTCGATCGTCTCCACGATGTTGGTGACCTTGACCTTCTTGCCGCCCTTGCCGCCGCCACCGCCGACCGCCGACATCAACTTCTCCTTACCGCCGGCCAGGCCGGCGTGGAACATGGCCTTCATCGGCGAGTGGCCCTCGGCGAGCTTCTGCACCCCGGTGGCGGCGGCGATCAGGCCGGGGCCACCGCCCTGCCGGGCGTAGTCGCTGAGCCGGCCGGTGGCGGCGGTGATCCGCTCGGTGACCACCTGCACAGCCCGCTCGCCGATCGCCGCGGCAAGGTTGCGCAGGTCTGCACCGAGCTGGTCACGGGCCTTGTCGGCAACGTTGCTGGTCGCCATGCTCACCGCCTCCGCCGCCGAGCGCCGGTCTCGGCGCGGTCCTCGTCGTCCCACGTCTCGGGCTGCTCGTCGAGTTCCTGCTCCTCGTCCGGGGCCGAGCGCTCGCCGGTCGCCGCCTCCTCGTCCTGCCGGTCGCCGCCGGAACGGCGGCGCAACGCGTCGGCGCTGCCGCGCAGCTTCCCGCTCAGCGCGTCGATGCCGCTGCCGGCGGCGGCGGTCGCCGCGGCCCGGCCGGCCGTGGCGAGCGGTCCGCCCAGCTTGCTGAGGTTGCTCAACTGGGGCGAGGAGTTCACCAGGTCGCTGCCGTACCTCAGCAGGCCACCGGGGTCCTTGCTGGCCCGCCCGACCGCCACCGCGGCGGCCAGAGTGAGGGCGGTACGCAGCTTCCGGCGGCGGCCGAGGAGGTAGCCGAAACCCACCGCCAGCGCTACCCGTGCTCCGCTCTTCATACGTTCTCCTTCGCTCCCCGGCGGACGCGGACACCGTTTGTGCGGAGCAGGCCGGAAAACAGCTGCCGGGGGCCAGCGGAATTGGGCCTGCGACCGGGTGTCCCGTATCAGCGGACCCGGCGGGCAGTACCCGGGACCCCATCCGCAAAACGTCTCCACGCAATTCCAGAGACGTGTGTCACCGGTTAACCAGACAGCCGGGCAGAGCCGGGCAGCGGTCGGGCAAACCGGACAGACGGTCCGCCGTGAACAGGGAGAAGGTGATATCGCGCAGAACGGAGAGGAGAAGCTCAGCTGGCGGGAAGTGCGGAATCGAGGCACATTTTCGCGTACAACTTACCGTCTTTCTCGCACAATTCCGCGCCACATTTCTTCAGCACGGATACCGCACCGTGATTGTCCGGGGTCGTCTCCGCGACCACGGTACGCATGCCGGCCGCCGCGGCGGCGTTCAGCAATTCCCGCAGAGCTGCCGCGCCGAGGCCCTGACCCCGGGCCGAGCGCCCCAGCCACATCCCGGTCTCCACCGTGCCGGGGTCGTCACGGCGGGTCATCCGCACCATGCCGACCACCTCGCCGCCGGCCACGATCGCGAACATCAGGGTGCGGGTGGGGCCGTCCAGGCCGCCGAAGCTGGCCCGGTGGAACTCCCGGAACGCGTCCCGACGGGCCAGCGACCAGCCGGCCGGGGCCTCCACCGGGGGCATGACGTCCTCCGGTTCCGCCTCGGCGGCTGCTACGGAGAGCAACGGCTCCAGGTTTCCCTCGTTCACCGGCTCCAGTCGTACGGCACGCGTCACGAGCCGCAGTCTGCCGGTCGTACCGGCCCAAGTCCACCCCTTTGACCCCGGACTGGCGGTCCGGCGGAGGGTACCGGCCGGTCGTACCCCCTCGGTGTTCCGCATCACGCTCCGTTGTCGGCCGACCGGACCTTCTTCAGTCCGCCGGCTTCAGTCCGCCGCGCCGAACTCGCAGAACACCACCGAGGCGTCATCGGTCCGCTTGTGCCGGCGCAGCCGGTCCGGATGGTCCCGCTCGGCCGCCCGTACCCGGCCGATCAACCCCTCCGGCCCCTCCGCGGCGGTCACGTCGAGCAGGCCGGCCCAGTCGAAGAGGCCGAACTGCTCGACCGCGCAGGATGCGCCGTCGCTGAGCAGGGCCGCGCGCCGCACCGCCCCCGGCCCGCGCAGCGGCAGCGTCCCGGTCACCGCGTGGTACGCCGCGTCCGGGTCGGCGGCGGCCGCCCAGTAGCCGTGGGTCCGATTCATCCGAGCCCGCTGCACGGTCACCGACCGGCGGAACCGGGTCACCGGGTCGGCGTCCCCGTCGGGCAGCGCGGCGGCGGTGCCGCGCAGGTCCGCGAGCGCCGCGTCCAGCCGCTCGTCGGAGACCACGCTGACCTCGCCGCCGGCGTCCAGCACCAGCGGGCTGTCGCAGAGCACCAGGTAGTCCACCTGGTCGCCGCCCTCCCGGAGCAGACAGACCGTGGACGACGGGGTGCCCGGGTGGTCGAGGTCGCACTCCCCGCCGTGGTCCGCCCGGACCGCCAGGATCGCCGCCGCGAGGCTGCTCATCAGCGTGGCCGCCGGCCGGGCCGCGATGGCCAGGCCGATCCGGGCGGCCAGGTGGCGGACGTACCAGGCCGGACCGTGCACGCAGCCGGTGTCGAAGCCCTCCGGCACGGTGGCCCCGTCGAGGACCCCGACCAACGGCCCGAGCTGAAAGACGACGTCCTCGTTCTCCGCCCGGCCCGGCGCCGGATCGGAGGCGGACCGGACCCGCATCATCGGCGCCGTTCCGACCGGCCGCGCCGGCCGGCTCCCCGTCAGGTACCGGTGATCTGGTGCCCCCATCCGTCAGCTCCCTCCGTCCGCCCCAGCTCCGCGCCGCTGACGTCGCCTCCCCGGCCTACCCGGAGCGGCGGACGCCATGCGGGCGCTGACCGGGACGGATCCCGCAACGCACCCGATATGCCCCAGGCACCTCACCACGGGCCGCTGACAGCCGGCAAGCGGCGGCCCGCAAGGAGAAGTGGGCCGTCAACGCCGCCGGTTGCGGGTCCGGGAAGAGCGCAACCGGCGCAGCCGGCCGATCAGCACCGGCTCGGCGGCCAGCGCGGCCGGGTGGTCGAGCAGCGCGTTGAGCAACTGGTAGTACCGGGTGGCAGAGAGCCCGAAGGTGTCCCGGATGGCCTGCTCCTTGGCACCGGCGTGCTTCCACCACTGCTGCTCGAAGGTGAGGATCCGCCGCTCCCGCTCGGTCAGGCCGGCCGCGACGTCGGCCGGCTGGTCGTCGGCGGCCTCGGCCGGCGGGGCGTCGGCGGCGGCCGGCGGCGGGACGGCGGGCGGGGACGGATCGGCCTCGACGGCCGGGGCGGAGCGGGGCGGGGGGACGGTGACGCCGGCCTCCCGGCGGGCGACGTCGGCGGGCCCGGACGGCTCGGGCCGGTCGGTGGCGGCCGCGGAGGCGTCGGCGGGCATGGCGCTCCTCGGGAGGCGGGCGACCGGCACGGCTACCGCCGGCCGGGGGGACCCCAGCGTAACCAGGGCCCGCCCCGGCCGCATCGGACGCGGGGTCCGCGCCGCGGACACCGCCCAGCGGTCAGGAGATGTCCCGCCGGCGCATCAGCCAGAACGCGCCGACCAGCACCACCGCGAAGCCCACGCCGAACACCAAGGCCGAGTCCTGCCAGGTGATCAGCAGTTCGGCGGGCTTGCACTCGCCCTTGGTGAACTCGCACGCGTCGTAGTCGAGCAGCTGCACCTGTTTCATGAACCACGCCTGCGCGTACGTGGAGAGGACGAACCGGTCGCCGAACGCAACGCCGAGGACGCCGACCGCGATGCGGATGGCGACCTCGCTGATCGCGAAGACCGCCACGGCAGCGCCGAGCGCCATCGCGGTGTGCCGGCCGAGCGAGGCCAGCGCGAAGGCGACCGCGCCGACCGCCAGGACGAGCCCGACCGCCCGCAGACCATCGAGCCCGATCGAGCGCCAGACCCCGGCGGTCACCTTGGCGGTGGTCCCCTTGTAGGTGCCGATCAGCCAGAAGGCCAGCGTCCAGAACGCCCCGAGCACGACGCTCACCCCGAGCACCGTGGTGAGCAGCGCGGCCAGCTTGGCGCCCAGCACGGCGAGTCGCTTCGGCCGCCAGAGCAGCAGGTTCATCATCCCGCCGGTGCTCCACTCGGCCCCGACGAAGGAGGCGCCGACGATGAACGCGAAGAGCGCCACCGCGCCGGCGAACACGGCGATGAACATGGGAAATTCGGCCCGGAAGTCGAACTGGTAGGGCAGGTTCCACTTCGGGTCGAACATCTCCGGCTGCGGCTGCCACTGGCGACCGCAGTCCGGGCCGTAGCGATCCTCGGTCTTCTCGCCACGCGCGGCAGCGGCGTCGCACTCGGTGACGGACCGCTCCCAGTCCTTGACCGCCTGCCGGTAGTCGGCGTCCGCCTTCGCCTGCGCTTCGGCAACGACGGCCGGGGAAAGCTTGTGGCTGGAGAAGCTGAAGGCGGTGGCCACCCCGGCCAGCCCGAGCAGCAGCAGGACCAGCAGCAGCCGGGTGAGCCGGCGCTTGGAAAGCCGGCGCAGTTCGGTGACGTACAGGCTCATGCGCCCCAACCTCCTCCGGCGCCGGCGGAGCCCGGCTCACCGACCTTCGTGGACTGGTCGACCTGCCGGTGCTGGCCGGGAACCGGCGCGGTGGCGGTCAGTTCGAGGAAGACGCTCTCCAGGTCGACCGCGACCGGCGTCAGCTCGCTGACGTACAGGCCCTGCTCGGCGAGGAGGCGGCTGACCGAGGCCGGCTTGTCGACGCCGGTGAGCAGCAGGTGGTCCGGTTCCGTGGCGCTCACCCGGATGCCGGCCCGGGTGAGCGCGTCGGCAGCTCGCGGCAGGTCGATGACCGCCTCCAGCCGGACCCGTACGGTGCCCTGCGAGTGGGCGGCGAGCACCTGCTCGACCGGCCCGAACGCGACCCGCCGACCCAGTGAGATGATGGTGACCGAGTCGCATATGAGCTGGATCTCGCCGAGGATGTGGCTGGAGAGCACCACGGTCATCCCCGCGCCGGCCAGGTCCCGCATCAGGCTGCGCATCTCCCGGATGCCGCCCGGGTCGAGGCCGTTGGCGGGCTCGTCCAGGATCAGCAGCTTCGGGTTCTTGAGCAGCGCCGAGGCGACCGCCAGCCGCTGCTTCATGCCCAGTGAGTAGGTCTTGACCCGCTCGCCGGCCCGGTCCCGGAGCCCGACCAGCTCCAGCACCTCGTCGACCCGTTGCCGCGGCAGCTCGCCCGCCTGGGCGAGCAGGCCGAGGGTGTCCCGGGCCGAGAAGTGCGGGAAGAACTGCGGACTCTCCACGATGGCCCCGACCTGACCGGCCACGGCTGGCAGCGCCTGCGGCAGCTCGTGGCCGAGGAGCGCCATCCGGCCATCGTTGGGCCGGATGAGGCCGAGCAGCGTACGCAGGGTGGTGGTCTTGCCCGAACCGTTCGGGCCCAGGAAGCCGTGCACCTGCCCGGCCTCGACCCGCATGTCGAAGCCGTCGAGCGCGTGTCGCACCCCGCGTTTGCGGCTCCGGTACGTCTTGCGGAGACCCTCGATCTCCAGGACAGCCGACAAGCTGACCTCCCCCGATGTATAGGTGACAGCGCACACCATACTTGGTATGCAGCCGGCTGCAATACCGGGTATGCAGCGACTCGCTCAACCGAGTTGCCGAGAGGGGCTTTCCCGGCCGGTCAGGCGCAGATGACCTGCACCCCGGCGTCCCGGAACGCCTGCACCACGGCGGGAGCCGCGCCGGAGTCGGTGACCAGCGTCTCCACCCGGTCCACCGGGCAGATCCGGGCGAAGGCGTGACCGCCCAGCTTGGACGAGTCGGCGATCACCACCACCCGCTTGGCCCGGGCCACCATCAGGCTGTTCATCGCCGCCTCACCCTCGTGATGGGCGGCGGCGCCGAGCTGCGGGTCGATCGCGTCCACGCCGAGCAGCGCGACGTCCAGGGTCACCTCGCGCAGCAGCGCCCCGCCCAACGGGCCGACCAGCTCGAATGACTTCGGCCGGACCACACCGCCGGCCACCACCACCTTCATCCGGGAGCGGACCAGCAGCTCGTTGGCGATGTTCAGCGCGTTGGTGACCACGGTGAGCTGGGCGCCCTCGGCGCTGGTGTTGAGGTCCGGCCGGACGGCGAGGGCCCGGGCCACCTCGGTGCTGGTGGTGCCACCGTTCAGGCCGACCACGGTGCCCGGGGACACCAGCGCCGCGGCGGCCGCCCCGATCCGCTGCTTCTCGGCCGAGTGCTTGGCGGTCTTGTAGCGCAGCGGCAGGTCGTACGACACCCCGTTGGCGACCGCCCCGCCCCGGGTACGCGTGATCATCTGCTGCTGGGCGAGCTGGTCGAAGTCACGCCGGATGGTGGCCTGGGAGACGTCCAGGCGCTCGGCCGCCTCCTCGACGCTGACCCGGCCGCTGTCAGTCAGCATCTCGAGCAGGGCGTTCCATCGGGCGTACCGGTCCACCTCGGGGGCCTCCCCTGACTCTGCACGAACGGTGATTGATTGCGTGCACAGTAGTGCGCGAAACTACCAAGGCGCAAAACCCTGACCTGCGCAATCTGGGAGGCGGTTGCCACAGCCACCCCGGTTCGCGCAGAATGACGCGCGAAAGGCGGCCATAACGCGCCGTATTGCGCAAGGTCTCCCCTTGGCGAGGAGTTGTCATGGCGTACGTGCACGCGGAGATCGCGAGCCAGCCCGACTGCTGGCGGGAGGCGGCGCGGCTCGTCCCGACGGTCGCCGACCGCCTGCCGCGCCCCGGCGAGCGGGTCGCCGTCGTCGGCTGCGGCACGTCGTGGTTCATGGGGACGGCGTACGCCGGGCTGCGCGAGCGCGCCGGCCAGGGCGAGACGGACGCCTTCCAGGCCAGCGAGTTCCCCGCCGGCCGCCGCTACGACCGGCTCATCGCCATCACCCGCTCCGGCACCACCACCGAGGTGCTGGACCTGCTCGCCGCGCTGCGCGGCCAGCTTCCCACCACGGTCCTGGTCGGCGACCCGACCTCCCCGGCGGTCGAGCTGGCCGACGCCGCGGTGACCCTGCCCTTCGCCGACGAGCGCTCAGTCGTGCAGACCCGGTTCGCCACCACCGCGCTCGCGCTGCTCCGCGCCCACCTCGGCGAGGACCTGGGCCGACTGGCCGCCGACGCCGAGGTGGCCGTCCGGGCCCCGCTGCCACTCGACCCGGCCCGGGTCGAGCAGGTCACCTTCCTCGGGCGCGGCTGGACGGTCGGGCTGGCCCAGGAGGCCGCGCTGAAGTGCCGCGAGGCGGCCACCTTCTGGGCCGAGGCGTACCCGGCGATGGACTACCGGCACGGCCCCATCTCGATCGCCGCCCCGGGCCGGCTGGTCTGGGCGTTCGGCGGGATCCCCGACGGGCTGCCCGAAGACGTCGCGGCCACCGGCGCCACCTTCGTGCACAGCCGTACCCACGGCTGCCACACGGTGCTGACCAGCTGGGCGGCCGGGCGTACCCCGGTCGACCCGATGGCCGACCTGATCCTCGCCCAGCGCTTCGCCGTCGCGCTGGCCACCAGCCGCGGCCTCGACCCGGACGCCCCCCGGCACCTGACCCGCTCCGTGGTGCTCGCGTGAGCGAGTGCAACGGGCTCAGCGCGAAGCACCGGCTCGGGTGCGGTGGGCGGGGAATCAGCCAGCTCAGCCCAGAGGTGCCGCACGGCGTCGGCGAGCGAAGCGAGACGACGGCGTGAGCTCAGGCGACGAGGTCGTCGTCGCGTTGGACGTGGGCGGCACCGGGATGAAGTGCGGCCTGGTCCGCCCCGACGGCCGGATTGTGCACGCCGAACGGCACGCCACCGAGGCGGCGCGCGGCCCCGAGGCAGTGATCGGGACGATCCTCGACGTCGCCGAAGGACTGGCCGGCAAGGCCCGCGCCGCGGGACTCACCCCGGTGGCCTTCGGAATCGCCGTACCGGGGGTGGTCGACGAGGCCCGCGGGGTCGCGGTCTGGTCGGCGAACGTGGGCTTCCGGGACGTACCGCTGCGGGAGCTGGCGCAGGCCCGGCTCGGCCTGCCGACGGCGCTCGGCCACGACGTGCGGGCGGGCGGCCTGGCGGAGGCCCGCCTCGGCGCCGGCCGCGGCGGCGGCCACGTGCTCTTCGTCGCGATCGGCACCGGCATCGCCGCCGCCCACGTGGTCGACGGGTCGGCCGCCGTCGGCGCGCACGGTGCCGCCGGGGAGATCGGCCACATCCTGGTACGCCCCGGCGGCCCGCGCTGCGGCTGCGGCCGCCCGGGCTGCCTGGAGGCGGTGGCGTCGGCCTCGGCCATCGGCCGCCGGTACACCGAACTGGCCGGTGCCCCGACCACGGCGGCCGAGGTGGCGGACCGGGCGGCGGCCGGTGAACCGCTGGCCGGCCAGGTCTGGCGGGAGGCGGTCGAGGCGCTCGCCGACGGGCTCGCCACCGCCCAGGCGCTCTTCGACGTCGAGACGATCGTGATCGGCGGCGGGCTGGCCCAGGCCGGGCCCCGGCTGCTCGACCCGCTGCGCGGGGCGCTACGCGGACGGCTGACCTTCCACCGGGAGCCGCGCCTGGTCGCGGCCGCCCTCGGCGACGAGGCCGGCTGCCTCGGCGCCGCCCTGCTCGCCCTGGACGCCCGACCCTGACCGTGGAGAAGGAGAGTCGATGACCCTGCGCGTGACCGGCAAGGTGGTGACCCCGACCGGCGTGACCCGGCAGGGCTGCGTCGAGATCGTGGGTGACCGGATCCGGGCCGTCGCCGAGTACCCGTCGGTGCGCGACGGGCACTGGATCGTGCCGGGCTTCGTGGACATGCACACCCACGGCGGAGGCGGGCACACCTTCACCACCGGCGACGTCGAGTCGGCCCGCGAGGCCGCCGCGTTCCACCTGCGGCACGGCACCACCACCCTGCTGGCGAGCCTGGTCAGCTCTCCGTTCTCGTTGATGCGGGAGGCGACCACCGCGTACCGGCCGCTGGTCGAGTCCGGCGTGCTGGCCGGCGTCCACTTCGAGGGGCCGTACCTGTCGGCGGACCGCTGCGGTGCGCAGAACCCGGAGTTCCTCCGCGACCCGTCCACGGACGAGTTGGCGGAGCTGATCGAACTGGGCGGCGGCGCGGTCCGGATGGTCACCCTGGCCCCGGAGCGGGACGGTGCGCTGGAGGCGATCAAGCTGCTCGCCGCGCGCGGCGTGGTGGCCGCGGTCGGGCACACGGACGCCACCTGGGCGCAGACCCGGGCCGCCGTGGCCGCTGGCGCGAGCGTCGGGACCCACCTGTTCAACGGGATGCGCCCGGTGCACCACCGGGAACCCGGACCGGTGATCGCCCTGCTCGAGGCGCCGAACGTGGTCTGCGAGCTGGTCGCCGACGGGGTGCACCTGCACGACGGCATGCTCGCCTTCGCCACCTCGGTGGCCGGCGCGGAGCGGGCTGCCCTGATCACCGACGCGATGGCCGCCGCCGGCATGCCCGACGGCGAGTACGAGCTGGGCGGGCAGGCGGTCACAGTGTCCGGCGGGGTGGCCCGGCTGAGCCGGGACGGCGCGATCGCCGGCAGCACCCTGACCATGGACGCCGCCCTGCGGCACGCCGTGGCGGCGGGCATCGCCTGGCCGGACGCCTGCCGGATGGTCGCCACCACCCCGGCCCGGGCGATCGGCCTGGGTGACCAGGTCGGTGCGCTCCAGCCCGGGCTCCGGGCCGACCTCGTCGTGCTCGACGACGACTTCAACGTGGTCCGGGTGATGCGCGGCGGCGCCTGGGTGGAGTGACGCCGCGGGCTGCGGCGCGGGGCGAGTCGGCGTCAGCCGGCGGTCGGGACCTCGACGCCGAGCACTGCCTGCTCGTCCGGGCGGTGCACCAGCACGTCCGACAGGTACGACTGCACCGCGTGGCGCATGCCGACGTCCCGGCCGGCCCGCTCGGACAGCAGCCACTTGTGCTCGATGATCTGGGTGAACAGCTCCTGCGGCTCCAGCTTGCTCCGCAGGTGCGCCGGCACCGCCCGAACCACCGGCTCGAACACCTCGGTCAGCCAGCGGTGGGCCGCCTGCTGCTCGTCGGTCAGGTCACTCTCCACCCGGTACGCGTCCAGGTCGTTGAGGAGCTTGCGGGCCTGGTTCTCCTCGGCGTCCAGGCCGGTGAGGCGGAGCAGCCGCCGGGTGTGGTAGCCGACGTCGACCACCTTCGGCCGGACCAGGTACCGCCCGTCGTCGGCGGTGGACATGGCCACCTCGGCGACGTCGAAGCCCAGCTCGTTGAGGCGGCGGATCCGCCCCTCGATGTCGTGCCGGGCGTCCCGCTCGATCTGCTGCTCGTAGGTGATCTCGTGCCACAGCCGCTCGTACCGCTGCACGACCTGCTCGCAGACCATCTCCGGGTCGATCGACTCGTGCAGCAGCCCGGCGGCCTGCAGGTCCAGCGCCTCGCCAAAGATATTGACCCGGGCGATCTCCAGATCCTCGCCACGCTGCCCGTTGGAGAGCGAGCGGTGCAACGCCCCGGTCTCGGCGTCCACCAGATACGCGGCGAACGCCCCGGCGTCCCGCCGGAACAGGGTGTTGGACAGCGAGCAGTCGCCCCAGAAGAAGCCGGTCAGGTGCATCCGGACCAGCAGCACCGCCAGCGCGTCGAGCAGCCGGTTCAGGGTCTCCGGCCGCAGCGTCCGGGAGAAGAGCGCCCGGTACGGCAGGGAGAACTGGAGGTGCCGGGTGATCAGCACCGGGTCCAGCGGCTGGCCGTCGTCGCCCTGCCGGTCCGCCACGATCGCGACCGCCTCGACCGACGGGAAGTCGATCCGCTCCAGGGCCCGGAGCAGGTCGTACTCCCGCTCGGCGACCCGCTCGCCGGTCTCCTTCACCGCGTAGACGTAGTCGCCGAGCCGGACGAAACGGACGATGTGCCGCGAGATGCCCTGCGGCAGCGCGACCAGGTGCTGCGCAGGCCACTCCTCCAGCGGGGTCGACCAGGGGAGGTCGAGCAGCGCTGGGTCGACGAGGGCCGAGGTGATCCGCACGGCGACAAGTGTGACGCTTCCCCTGGTGCGGCGCTTCCCATCGTGGGCCGGCCCACAGCCCCGCCGCCCGCCCGTGCCCGGGCTACGTGGGCGGCGGCCGGTAGCGTGGTCGAGTGCGGGAGACCACGGGAGTACGCGAGAAGCTGCGGCTCCGGCCCGTCCGGCCGGCTGGCTGGTGGTGGGACGGACTGCTGCTCGCCGCCCTGGTGGCCCTGACCGTGACACTCGCCACCGGCCACCTCCTCGGGGTGGACCGGGCGGTCGCCGACTGGGCCGCGGACCACCGCCCCACCGCCGCCCGGTGGACGGCCATGCTCCTCAACCTGCTGGGTCAGGGCACCCCGCTGACGCTGCTCGCGGCCGGGCTGGGGGTGCTGGTGGCGATCCGGCTCCGCTCGGTCCGCCCGGTGCTGCCACCGGTCGCCGGGTTCGTGCTGACCTACCTGACCATCGGGCCGTTGAAGGTGTGGACCGCGCGGCCGGCGCCGAGCGCCAGCGTCAAGGAGCCGTTCCTGCCGCCGGACCAGACGTTGCCGCTGTTCCAGCACGACCTGCCGGTGCGCTTCGCCCAGTCGTACCCGTCGGGGCACGTGGCCAACGCGATCGTCTGGTACGGCGTGCTCGCCCTGCTCCTGGCGCCGCTGCTGCGCACCTTCGGCCGAACCGTCCCGCCCCGGCTGGTCACCGTGGTCCGGGTGCTGCCGCCGCTCATCGTGCTCTGCACGACCACGTACCTCGGCTGGCACTGGCTGACCGACTCGGTCGCCGGGCTGCTGCTCGGCCTGCTGCTGGACCGGCTGCTGCACCGGGTGCCCTGGGACGGCCTGCCGCTACCCGGGGCGCTGCGGAGGTGGGACCGCCCGTTCATCTCGGCCTCGTAGCCGGTCACTCGTCCGGCTGGCGCGGCGCGGGGGTGCCCGTCGGCTCGGGCGGAAGCGGAGTGGTCTCCCGGAGCAGGGCGCTCAGCCCGGCGCGCCGGGCCACCACGGTCAACCGGTCCCCCGCGTTGATCACCATCCGCGGGTCGGCGGACCACTCGGTGCGCTGCCCGGCGCGGGTGTACGCGAGCAGCCGCACCTCGCCGGGGCGGGCCACCGCGGCGAGGGGGCGGCCGTCCAGGGACGCACCCGCCATGACCGGCACGTCGGTGACCAGCAGCGCGTGCCGGTCGACCGGGATGGTGGCGATCACCGCGCGGTCCAGCAGCGCCGCCGCGAACGCGGGCGCGGCCAGGTACGACACGCTGCGGGAGATGCCGATGCCGAACGCCTGCTGGATCCGCTCGGCGAAGTCGCCGTCGAAGAGTCGCAGCACCACCCGCAGATCGGGGTCGAGGCTGCGGGCGTTCAGCGCGGCGCGCAGGTTGGCGCCGTCGTCGGTGGAGACCACCACCAGCGCTTGGCAGGTCGCCACCGAGGCGGCCCGCAGCGTCTCCTCCTCGCCGGCGTCCCCGACGATCAGCGGCACCTCGAGCCGGTGGGCGAGCGCCGCGCCCCGGGCGTCCGGGTTGCGGTCGATGGCGACCACCTCGACGCCGAAGTCGTGCAGTTGGGCCATCACCCGGGTGCCGATGTTGCCCAGCCCGACCACCACCACATGGCCCGTACGGTCGGGTTGGATCCGGCCGTTGTGCAGGGCGAGCCGGGCGTTGACGATGCCGTCAACCACGGCGGCCGTGATGAGCGGGATCAGCGCCAGCCCGGCCAGGGTGAGCACCACCTGCATGATCTGGGCGGCGACGCTCTTGTCGAGGTCCGGGTCCTGCCCGCTCAACGAGGTGACCAGGGTGAGGTAGAGGGCGTCGGACCAGTTCACGTGCGCGGCGCCGGAGTTCAGCCAGCCGAGGACGGCGATCATCGCGAGCAGCACCAGCACCGCCACGCCGATCTTGCGGGTGGCGAAGCTGCGGACCGCGCGGAGAAGCACCACGGCGGGCTGCCGGCGCCGCCGGGCCCGGACCAGCCGGCGGGCGGCCAGCTCGGCACCGGCCGGCTGCCCGGTCGCCTCGGCCAGCACCACATCGGCCGCCGCCTCGTCGGCGGGCAGCACCCGGATCAGCTCGGGGTCGGTGGTGACGGCCAGCCCGGTGAGCACGTCCTGCGGGCGTACGTCGGCGCGGCGGGCCACGTAGAGGGTGCGTCCGGCGTGCCGGAAATGGGTGGGGGCCAGCTCGCCGAGCGCGGCCGCGACGAACGCCGGGGCGGCCATCGAGGCGTCGGAGAGCACCGCCGAGTCGGGAAAGAGCTGCCGCAGGCCGTTGGCGAGGCTGGTGTTGAACATGCGTACCACCAGGCGGAGCCGAGGCTCGACCTCCCGGGCGCAGAGCGCGGCGTGCATGTTGCCCACGTCGTCCTGATGCAGCAGGGCCAGCCCGTCCGCGCCGGCCAGCCCGGCCCGGCGGAAGGCGGCCTCGTCGAGCCGGTCGGCCAGGACCACCTGGACGCCCTCGATGTCCCGGCCGTCGGGCCCCTCGGAGCGGCGGCGCTCGGGCACGATCAGCGTGACCCGGATCTGCCCGGTGGGCGAGTCGGTGGCGAGCAACGACCGGACCACCCAGTACGCCAGCGGATCGGAACCGCAGACCACGTAGTGCGGACGGACCTCGCCGTTCATCCGGAGCCGCCAGCCGGCGCGGCGCGCGCGGTCGCGCAGGGGGTCGGCCATGCCCGGATCGTAGTCACCCGCTCGCGGTGCGCGCAGCCCCATGATCGTGAACGCATGGCGTCCCGGGGTACGGGTAGATGGAGCGCCATGCAGACGTTCCTCCCGTACCCGGATTTTCTGGCGAGCGCCCGGACGCTGGACCAGAAACGGCTGGGCAAGCAGCGGGTGGAGGCCATCCAGGTGCTGCGCGGGCTGACCTGGCCGACCTACGGCTGGCGCAACCACCCGGCGGTGAAGATGTGGGCCGGGTACGAGGAGGCGCTGACCCGGTACGGGCTGGACGTGTGCGCCGTGTGGGGCGAGCCGGGGCGGGCGGACACCTGCGCGGCCACGCTGACCACGGACCTCGCCACCGCCTGCGGCGTCACCACCGTCCGTACCCAGCTGGAGCTGGCCGAGGCCGGGGAGCTGCCGCCCTGGCTGGGCCGGGAGGACCTGCACCGCAGCCACCGGTCGTCGCTGCTGCGCAAGGACCCGGCGCACTACGGCCCCCAGTTCGCCGACGTCCCGCCCGACCTCGAGTACGTCTGGCCCGCCTCCGACCGGGAACGACGCTGTCTGCCGCCGCCCGAGGGCTGAGCCGGGCAGACTGGAGATTCTCCTCGGGCGGAGGTGCACGCGGTGGCGCTGTCGCGAGCGGTCGGTCGACTCATCGGCGTACGCCGGCACGTGGTGGACCCGGGCGGCGGTGGCACCCCGCGCGTGCCGCGCCCGACGCGGGCGATGGTGGTCGGCGGCGGCATCGCCGGCATGTCCGCGGCGGTGGTGCTGGCCGAGCGCGGGGTGGCGGTGACCGTGCTGGAAGCGGCACCGGCCCTGGGCGGCCGGCTCGGCGCCTGGCCGGAGGAGCTGCCGGACGGCACCCGGCGCAACGAGCACGGCTTTCACGCGTTCTTCCGGCAGTACTACAACTGGCGGTCGATCCTCCGCCGGGTCGACCCGGCGCTGGGTTTCCTCAAGCCGGTCCCGGGCTATCCGGTGCTGTCCGCCGACTGGCCGGCGGAGGAATTCGGCCGGCTGCCGTCCGCGCCGCCGGCCAACCTGCTCGCCCTGCTGCTGCGCAGCCCGAGCCTGCGGCTGGCCGACCTGCGCGTGATGGACCGGGACGCCGCGCTGCCGCTGCTCGCCTACGATCCCGTAAGCACCTGGGCCGAGTTCGACGAGCGCACCGCCGACGAGCTGCTCGCCTCGCTGCGGCTGCCGGACCGGGCCCGGGCGATGCTCTTCGAGGTCTTCTCCCACTCGTTCTTCAACCACGAGGCGGAGATGTCGGCCGCCGAGATGATCGCCCAGTTCCACTTTTATCTGCTCGGCAATCCGGAAGGGCTGGCCTTCGACGCGCCGGACGAGGACTACGCGATGGCTATCTGGGCGCCGCTGACCCGGCACCTGCGCCGGCACGGCGGCCAGGTCCACACCGGTGTGACCGTCACCCGGCTGGACCGGGCCGCGGACGGCTGGCGGGTGAACACCGCCGACGGTGCGAGCCACGACGCCGGACACGTGGTGCTCGCCGTCGACCCGCCCGCGCTCGCCCGGCTGGTCGCCGCCTCGCCCGACCTGGTCGAGGCGGCGCCCCGGCTGGTGGCGCGGATGCCCGCGTTCGGCCGGCCCGGTCCCCCGTACGCGGTGGCGCGCTACTGGCTGGACGGCGACGTCCGCCCGGACCGGGCGGTGTTCAGCGGAGTGTCCCGGCAGCCCACCCTGGACTCGGTGACCCTGTACCACCGGCTGGCGGTCGAGCCGCGCCGCTGGGCCGAGCGCACCGGCGGTGCCGTGGTCGAGCTGCACGCGTACGCCTGCGAGCCGGACGTGCCGGCGGCGGAACTGGCCGAGCGGATGCGGGTCGAGCTGACCGCGCTCTGGCCGGAGGCGGCCGGCCTGCAGGTCCGCGCGCTGCGCGCCCGGGTGGAGGCGCGGGCCCCGGCGTTCCCGCCGGGCAGCCATCCCGACCGCCCGGGGGTTCGCACCGAAGTCAAGGGCCTCTACCTGGCCGGCGACGGGATCCGGACGGAGTTCCCCAGCGCCTTGATGGAGCGCTCGGCGGCGACCGGCATCCTCGCCGCCAACCACATCCTGAGGGCCGAGGGCGCGGCGGCCGAGCCGCTCCTCTCGGTCCGTCCCCGCGGCCTGCTGGCCCGCTAGGAATCGAAATGCGTTGCCCGCCTTTCCGGCCCCGATCTACCGTGAGCGCGCAAGGTCAACCACCGCTCTGGGAGCCGTCGATGTCGCTGCCACACCGCACCACCGTGCCGTCGTGGCTGGTCAACGTGGGTTGCCGAGCCGAAGGTCCCCGCCGGGGGTGGCCCGACTGACGCGTGCGCCCGTACGCGCCACAGCCGCCCCGTCGCCAGGACCGGGCGGCTTTTGCTGCCCGCCACCGATCGTGAAGGGAGAGCCCGGTGGACGCCGTCCTCGTTGTCAACGCCGACCTCGGCCCGCTGCACCGGGTCACCGTCCAGCACGCGATCAGGATGCTCTGCCGTCGGGTCGCCGAGATCCACGAGGCCGAGCCGGACCAGGTGATCGGGATCTTCCCGGTCCCCCGGGTGGTCCGCCTGGTCCGGTACGTGGTCACCCGCTGGCGGTTCAGCGCCGGGCCGGCCTGGTCGCGGGGCGGGGTGCTGCGCCGCGACGGCCGGCGCTGCGCGTACTGCGACGCCCCGGCCAGCACGATCGACCACATCCTGCCCCGTTCGCGCGGTGGCCGGAACACCTGGAGGAACACCACCGCCGCCTGCTACGAGTGCAACCAGCGCAAGGGCGACCGGACGCCGGCCGAGGCGGGCATGCCGCTGCGGCGCGAGCCGGTGACGCCGACCTGGGCGGCGCTCGCGGGGCGGTGACGACCGGCCGGCGGGCACAGGGGGTCGCGCCGGGGGTACGCCTCCGGCGCGGCGCCCGCCGGTCCCACAGTGGGATACCGCTGCTCCGGGGAGCGGTCAGGGGCGGCCGGGCGGCGCCCAGCCGAAGCGCGGCGGCCGGCGCTCGTTGGCCGCCGCCACCCCCTCGCGGGCCTCACCGCTGACCCGGACCTGGCCGTGCCACCAGGCGATCCGCGCGTCGTCGGCGCGCCCGTCGACGATCTCCTTGGCCGCGGCGACGGTGAGCCGGGACCGCTCGGCGATGGCCCCGGTGACCGCCGCCACCCGGGCAGCCAGCGCGTCGGCCGGCAGCACCTCGTCGACCAGGCCGATCCGCAGCGCCCGCTCGGCGTCGACCAGCTCGCTGGTGAAGAGCAGGTGCTTGGCGGCGGACGGGCCGACCAGGCGGGCCAGCCGCCGGGTGGTCGGCGCGGGATAGACCAGCCCCAGCCGCGCCGGGGGTACGCCGAACCGGGCGTCCGCCGCGGCGAGCCGCAGGTCGCAGGCGACGGCCAGTTGGCAGCCGCCACCGACGCAGGCCCCTTCGACGGCGGCCACGGTCGGCTTGGCGAAGGCGGCCAGCCGTTCCTCGGCGGCCACCGCGATGCTGCCGTCCCCGGCCTCCAGCAGTTCGTCCAGGTCGCCGAGGTCGGCACCGGCGCAGAAGGTGCCGTCGGCACCGGTCAGCACCAGCGCGCGCACCGCCGGGTCCGCCTCCAGGCCGTCGAGCAGCACGGGGAGCTGGCGCCACATCCCCGGCGTCATCGCGTTGCGGCGGGCCGGGTTCCGGATCACCACGGTCGCCACCGGCCCGGTCACCGTGACGGTCAGCTCAGCGTCCGACATGTCTCCCCCTCCGCCGCCGGTCCGGCTGACGATAACGGCGCGGGCCCGACGACCACCCGCGTGGGGTGGCCGCCGGGCCCGCCGACGGTTCGGTCAGGTCAGGAGACGTTGACCGCGGTGTCGTCGATCACGAAGGACGTCTGCAGCGAGACGTCCTCGGTGCCGAGGAACTTCAGGGTGACGGTCTGCCCGGCGTACGCGGCCAGGGAGAACGACTTCTGGCTGTACCCGGTGGCCTTGTTCAGGTTCGAGTAGGTCGCCAGGGTCGCCAGCACCGTCCCGGACGAGTTGAGCACCTGCACCCTGAGCGTGTCATACGCGATGCTGGTGGTCGTCTCGGCCGAGTCGATGTGCAGCCAGAAGCTGAAGTTGTACGTCGTGCAACCGGTCGGCAGGGCGACCGCCTGCGCGACGTTCTCACTGCTGCTGTAGCCGTAACCGTTCAGCCAGGCGAACCGGGTGCCACCGTGCGCGGTCTGGCCGGCGAACGAACCGATCGCGGTGGTGTTGCCCGTCCACGGGCTGGTCCCGGTCTCGAAGCCCGGGTTACCCAGCTTCTGCCCGGCACCCGTGCAGCCACCACCGGTGCCGTTCACGGTCAGCAGGTAGGTCGCCGAGTGGTTCACCGAGGTGCCGGTGCCGGTGACGGTGACCGAGTAGCTGCCGGGTGGGGTGCTCGCCGAGGTGCTGATGGTGAGGGTGGACGAGCCGCCCGAGGTCACCGAGGCCGGGCTGAACGACGCGGTGGCGCCGGTCGGCAGGCCGGACGCGGAGAACGTCACGGTCTGCGCGGTGCCGCTGGTGGTCGCGGTGGACACGGTGGTGGAGATCGCGTTGCCCGCGGTCACCGAGCCGGAGGCCGGCGAGAGCGTGACGGAGAAGTCGTTGCCCGTCGATCCGCAGGGCGCGTCGTTGCCGGCCACGTTCACCGCGGTCCACGCCGCCTGGACGGCCTTGTACTCGGTGGAGCAGTTGCCGTACAGGTCGGTCGCCGCCCGCAGCGTGTACGCCCGGGCGGTGTTCGCCGGGTTGCTGGTGTTGACGTACGTCGTGTTGGAGGTGAAGTACACGTCGAGCGCGCGGTACCAGATCTTCTCCGCCTTGGCCCGGCCGATGCCGGTCATCGCCGGGGCGGAGCCGCAGAGCGGCGAGGTGCCGTACGCGGTGGAGCCGGTGCCCTCGGCCAGGTTGAAGTAGAAGTGGTTGCCCGGGCCGGACGAGTAGTGCACGTCGACGTTCTTGGTGCTGGTCGACCAGCAGGTGTGCGACGCGCCGTCCAGGCCGGGGTTGTACATGTAGCGCAGCGGCGTGCCGTTGCCGTTGATGTTGATCTTCTCGCCGACGTCGTAGTCGCCCGGGTCGCTCGGCGCGGCGGCGTAGAACTCCACCATGTTGCCGAAGATGTCGCTGGTGGCCTCGTTGAGGCCGCCGGACTCACCGGAGTAGACCAGGCCGGAGAGCGCCTCGGTGACGCCGTGGCTCATCTCGTGCCCGGCCACGTCCAGCGAGACCAGCGGACGGGCGTTGCTCGACCCGTCGCCATAGGTCATCTGGGAGCCGTCCCAGAAGGCGTTGACGTAGTTGCTGCCGTAGTGCACCCGGCTCGGCACGCCGGCGCCGTTGCCGAAGATGCCGTTGCGGCCGTGCACGTTCTTGAAGTAGTCGAACGTCTTGGCGGCACCGAAGTGAGCGTCGACGCCGGCGGACTGCCGGTTGGAGTTGGCGCCGTTGCCCCAGACGTTGTCGGCGTCGGTGAAGGTGGTGCAGGTCGACGTGCCGTTGTTCATGTCGCAGGTGCGGCCGTTGCCGTGCGACGGGTCGACCATCTGGTAGGTGCTGCCGGAGAGCGTCGTGTCGATGCTGACCGTGCCGGTGTAGATGCCCTGGCCGCTGCCGACCACCGTCTCGATCTCGTCGTACGAGCCGATCACCTTGCCGGTCGTGGCGTCGGTGATGACGTGCAGCTTGGACGGCGTCTGCTTGTCCGCCTTCCAACCGGCGGCGACGGTCTCCCAGGCCAGGCGGCCCTTGCCGGAGCTGGCGTCGACGAAGAGCTCCGGGGCGCCCACCGAGGTGAGCGTGCCGGAGAAGGTCTTGCGCGCGCTCGCCGCGGCCGCGGCCGAGCTGACCTTGGCCGTGGTGCTCAGGGTGAGCGGCGCGGCCAGGCCGACCGAGGCACCGGCCATGGTGCCGTTCGGGGCGGTGTGGATGACGAAGTCACCGCCGTAGACGCGCAGGCCGTGGTAGGTGCGGGTGTACTTGGTGTGCGACGCGCCGTTCGGGTCCGTCTTCGTCCGGACGGCCTGGTAGGCCTCCCCGCTGGCACCCTGGACGGCACCGGGGTTGGCGCGGAGCAGGCTCTCGGCACGAGCTGCGGCAGCGGACTCGGGGGCGGGGGCACTGGGAGTTGCCGCGTACGCCGAGGTGGTGACGCAGGTCAGCACGCCACTGGCAAGCAGCGCGGCGCTGACGGCGGCAAGGGGTCTTTTCACGGGCCCTCCTGACAGGAGAAAGTTGTGACGGGGGTAGTCACTGATGTAGATATAGTGATACATCGAAGAAGATGGAAGAGGGCGAGCGCTTTCCTGCCGGCAACATTGGCCGTTCGGATGAGGTGGCCCAGGTTGACGGAACCGGAGGGCCCCGCCGTGCGTCCGAGCGGCATGAGAACAGCCCCCGTCGCGGCGGTCATCCTCGCCGTGCTTCTCGCCCCAGTCGCCGGCTGCGCGCAGACCGGTGGGACCACCGCCACGGAGACCGGCGGGACCACCGCCACCCGGACCGGCGGCCCGACCGCCCCGGAGCCCGGCGCCAGCGCCACTCCGGCGACCCCGCCCGCGACGGCCACCGACGCCGGCTCGCCGGGCCGCCCGGGCGTCGACGTGGTGCTGATCAGGACCGGCGGGATCGTCGGGCTGGAGGACACGCTGACCGTGACGCCCGGCGGCCACTGGACCAAGGTCGACCGGGCCGGGGCCTCCCGCACCGGCCAGCTCAGCCCCGCGGAACTCGACCGGCTGCGGCAGCTCACCGCCGACCCGCGTCTCGTCGCCGAGGCGACCGCCACCAGGACGACCATGTGCGCGGACGCCTTCACCTACCAGCTCACCGTGGGCCCGGTGACCACCGGCTACGTGGACTGCCCGCCGGAGGTCACCCCGCCCGCCGCCACCGCCGCCGTGGTCGAGCTGCTCACCGGCCTCCTCGACTGACGCCACGGCCCCGCGGCCTGCCGGGGATCGCCCACACGCACGAAAGAGTGGTCATCCCGACTCGGATGACCACTCTTTCCGTGACTCGGGCGGGCGTCCTAGCTCAGCCGGCCGCCTCCCGCAGCGCCCGCCGCAGCGTGGCCGACACCCAGCCCCAGCCGACCACCACCGCCACCGCGAAGACCACCATCGCCACCGGGTGCCCGCCGGCCATCAGCGCCAGCCAGGCCGCCGTGAAGAAGCCTCCGGTAACGCCGCTGTACACCGCCCAGCCGCGCTCACCGCGCCGGGCGAAACGGCGTGCGGCGACCAGGCAGGCCGCGATGAGCGCCGTGAAGGCGACCGCCCCGGCGCCGAAGTGGGCCGCACCGTGCCAGCTCACCTCGCCCGGACCGCCCGGCGTACCGGCCGGGAAGCCGTCCAATGGATCAGCCACGAAGATCCCGGCCAGCACCAGCCCGACGCCGTACTGGCCGATCAACCAGGGGCCGCTGACCGGACCGAGGCCGGGGTGCGGGATCCGCCGCAGGGCCAGGGCCGCCCCGACGCAGAGCAGGCCGGCCACCACGAAGTTGCTGATCTGCACCCAGCCCAGGTCGCCGGTGCTGAGCACGCTCACCGGGTGTCGGCGTGGGTCGAAGCCCTCCCGGGTCAGCGCCTGGACCAACGCGACCGCCACCCAGAGCGGACCGGCCAGTACGCCGCCCGCAAGCAGGGCCCGCTCCCCGGTCACCCGGTCCACCGACCGTTCGATCGCCTCGGTCACCGGCCCGCTCCCCTCAGGCCCGCGGGAACATCTGGCCGATGCGGATCTTGTTGCCGAACGGGTCCCGGATGCCGAAGTCGATGCCGTACGGCTGCTCGGTCGGCTCGTCGTAGACGTCCACGCCCTTCGCCACCAGGTCCTCGTACGTCTTGTGGGCGTCGTCCGTGGTCATGAAGAGGTGACCGCCGAGCGCCCCCTTGGTGAGCAGTTCGCGGACCTGCTCGGCGGTGGCCGGGTCCAGGGCCGGCGGCCCGGGCTTCTCCAGCAGGATCTCGCGGTCCGGCTCGCCCGGCAGGTTGACCGTGAGCCAGCGCATGAAGCCGAGGTCCGCGTCGGTGTTGACCTCCATGCCGAGCTTGCCGACGTAGAAGTCGAGGGCCTCGTCCTGGTCGAGAACGTAGATCTGGGAGCGGGAAATCGAGTTCATCGTCATGCCGAAGACGCTAGGCCAGACCGCCGGTCCGCTGCTTATCCAAAAGTGATGGATTGGCCGGTCAGGTGGGGATGCTCGGGCGCATCCACGCCTTGATGAAGCAGTTCGGTACCGGCGCCGGCACCGTCTTCCGCGTCCGGTACGCCGAGGGCGGCTCGCCGACGATGTCCCGGAAGGTACGGCTGAAGGTGCCCAGGCTGCCGAAGCCGACCGCGTGGCAGATCTCGGTGACCGGTTGGTCGGTCCGCACCAGCAGGTACATCGCCCGCTCGACGCGCCGGCGTTGCAGGTAGTGGTGCGGGGTCTCGCCGAAGGTGGCGCGGAAGGTGCGGATGAAGTGCGCCTCGGAGACGTGCGCGATCCGGGCCAGCGCGGGAATGTCCAGCGGCTCGGCGTACGCCCGGTCCATGGCGTCCCGGGCGCGAAGCATCGCGCGGTTGGACTCCTCGGCCGCCCGACTCACCGGCCCGCTCCCGCCACCCCGTCGACCACCAGATCGAGGGCCCCGAGCTGGTCGGGTTCGGCCACCACCTCGATCCCGATGATCCGGTCCGTGACGGTGAAGCTGAGCGCCAGCAGGATCAGGCCGTCCACGACCACCACGGCCCCCGGCATCCCGTCGACGAACGCGGGCACCGCGCCCTGGGCGCGGCCGTTGAAGAAGTCGGCCACCGGGGACGAGCCGCGGAGCTCGCCGGTCCCGCCCATCCGCACGGCGGTGGCGTCGGCACGCAGCACCACGTACGGGTCGAGGAGGCTCACCAGGTCGTCGAAGCGGCCCTCCCGCGATGCGGCGAGGAAGGCCTCGACGACCCGGCGCTTCCGGACCGGATCGGCCTGCGGGTCGGCCGAGCGGGTCTGCACCCGGCGCCGGGCGCGGCTGGCGATCTGCCGTACGGCGATGGAGCTGCGGTCGACCACCGGCGCGATCTCCTCGAAGGAGACGGCGAACATGTCGTGCAGCACGAACACCAACCGCTCGGTCGGGCCGAGGGTGGTCAGCACCACCTCGAGCGCCTGACCGACCGATTCGGAGAGCAGCGCCTCCTGCTCCGGGTCCCGCCCCCCGGGCGCCTCGGTGGCCGGCTCGTCCCCCGCCTGTTCGTGCCGGACGCTGCCGGACCGCAGCCGGTCCAGGCAGACCCGCCCGACCGTGGTGGTCAGCCAGCCCGGCAGGTTGTCGATGGTGTTCAGGTCGGCGCGGCTGAGCCGCAGCCAGGTGTCCTGCACGGCGTCGTCCGCCTCGGCCGGCGAGCCGAGCATCCGGTGGGCCACGGCGCGCAGCCGCGGACGCTGCTCCTCGAAACGCTGGGCCAGCAGCTCGGTGTCGCTCACGCCTCGCCATCCCGACCGGACGCGGCCCTCGGGTGACCGCTGTCACATCTGTCACGCCATCCGCCCCACGCTCGACATCCAGGCGACGGACGACAACGCGGCGGCGGTGAACGCCGGCCAGCCTAACAAGACAGGACCAACGGACATGGCTCTCGAAGCACGTATCCAGAATCCGGCGGCGCTGCTCCCGGACGCGGTGAAGGGGGTCAACCTGCTCTACAAGGCCGCGCACTCGGCGGGCGTACCGGCCAGCACCCTGGAGCTGGTCCACCTGCGGGCCAGCCAGATCAACGGGTGCAGCGCCTGCGTCGACTCCGGGGCGCGCAACGCCCGGAAGAATGGGGAGACCGAGGAGCGGCTGTTCGCGCTGGCCGCCTGGCGCGAGACGCCGTACTTCACTGACGCGGAGCGGTCGGCGCTGGCCCTGGCCGAGGCGGCGACCCGGCTCGCCGACCGGAGCGACCCGGTGCCGGACGACATCTGGGACGAGGCGGCCCGCCACTTCGGGGAGAAGGAGCTGGCGGCGCTGGTGCTCTGGATCGCCACCACCAACTTCTTCAACCGGATCAACGCGACGACCCGCCAGCCCGCGCCGCAGAACTGGGGCTGACCGCCGGCGTACATCCCGCGGGCGGTCGTGGTTCGACGGCGACCGCACCGCGGGGCCGGGTCACGACCGGCGGTCGCCCGGCGGTGGGGCGGCCTTCGAGGCCTGCTGGGCGGCCTCGATCACCTCGGTGAGGGCGGCGTGCAGCTTCCGGAGGTCGTCGAGCGGCATGCCGAGCCGCTCGACGATGGCCGGCGGGATCCGCTCGGCCTGGCTGCGCAGGGCCCGGCCCTTGGCGGTGAGCGTCACGGCGAGGCTGCGCTCGTCGGCCGGGTTCCGCTCCCGCTGGAGGTAGCCGCTCGCCTCCAGGCGTTTGAGCAGCGGCGACAGGGTGCCCGGGTCGAGCTGCAGCAGCCGGCTCAGGTCACGTACGGAGAGCGGCCCGTGCTGCCACAGCGCGAGCATCACCAGGTACTGCGGGTGGGTCAGGCCCATCGGTTCGAGCAGTGGGCGGTACACCGCCACCACCCCGCGGGCCGCGACGGACAGGGCGAAGCAGACCTGCTGCTCCAGAGCCAGCGGGTCGTCGATCCCGCTCAGGTCACCCGATCCTGCACCGCTTCTCGCCACCCTGTTACCGTACCAATAGTTGGTGCACCAATCGTTTGCCCACCAACGAGCGGACGCGGGACGGAGCGTGGACGATGGCTGGCGAGGAGAAGAAGGCACCCGGCGAGGGCGGCCGCATCCTGTCGTGGGTGTTCAAGAACCTGGCCGGCCCGCCGACCGTGGAGAACGCCATCCAGGGCGGCTCCCAACAGGCCCGCGACCTGTGGAAGCAGGACCTCGAGCGGCGTAAGCAGTGGAGCCGGGAGGAGCGCGAGCGCAAGCGCGCCGAACGCGAGGCCCGCCGTTCCAACTGAGGACGGCGGGCAGCCAGGTGCGAAATCGGCGGTGCCGTTGGAGCCCCCGGCCGGGATCGAACCGGCGACATCTCGCTTACAAGCAGACACCGGCCGAGCGTCGTTCGGTTGAGCGCTGCCGCGCTCCCCTCCGCACTGCACAAACCCGATAAGCGAATGGTCGCTGACTAGGCAGGTTCGGAACGGTCGCAGGGCTGCTCCGGATCAGCGCGGCCATCGACGTGCTCGGCCTGGAGCTCGCGCAGCGCGCGGATCGCCTTCACCTTGTTCCCGTCCGGCGCGTCTGCTAGCAGTAGCGCGTCGACCGGGTCGCCACCCGCGCGCAGCGCCTTGACCAGTAGGACCTTGACCGCGTCCGGGTAGCTGCTGTCCAGCACCGTCCCGACGAGATCGCCGCCCTGCAGCTGCGGCTCGACGCTCGCCTCTGGCGGCTCTTCTCCTGTCTCGACGTACCGGGTGAGCGATCCGAGCGGCCACCCGAATGCCGCCTCGACGCCGGCGTAGGTGCCAACACGGACAGCCTTGCCGTCCTCGACTCGTCCCCAGGTGACGGCACTCATGGGCGCCCGCCCGGCCATCGCCTCCTGGCTGATGCGCTCGGCAGCGCGACGCCGGCGCACCAGCGCGCCGATCGCCGCCCGCTCCTCGGGGCTCATCCGTTTGGTCATCCACCTGCGCTATCTCGGTCAGGTTCCCGCAACTGTCAACAGGATGCCAGGAAACCCCAGGAAACCGATAGCTAGTGCCGTAAGCGCGACAGCATCTGCGTACATGAATTAAGTACGTCCTAAGTTTAGGGTCAAGATCCCTACAGCTTCCGCAGTTTCCTACAGCTTCCTGTTGACACGCGGACCACAGTTTCCTACAGTTTCCCCCATGAAGACGCCCAGGAGGTCCCGCGCAAGCGCCTTCGTCGCAATCAACGGCGATGCGCTGCGCGAGGCACGCAAGGAACGCGGGCTGTCCATCGGAGAGCTCGCCACCCGCGTCGGCGTGACCAAGGCGTACGTCAGCAAGCTGGAGTTGGGCTACTCGCCCCGGTGCAGCGTCACCGTCCACGCTTCGCTCGTACAGGCCCTGCGCCCGAATCGCACCGACGCCTTCCGCACCGACAAGGCCGTCGCCTGATGAGCCGGGGATTCGCGGCTCTGCCGCCGGCGCAACGCCAGCTCTCCGCCGCGATCGGATCGCTTACCCGCTGGTCCCGGGTCAACAGCCAGGAGGAGCGCACCGCTGCCCTGGCGCCCGCCCGCGAGGCGCGCCGGCGCCAGTGGGAGCGCCAGGCCGACCCGGACGGCGTGCTCAGCCCGGACGAGCTGGCGGCCGCGGTCGACCGACTCAAGCGAGCGCACTACCGCCGCATGGCGCTGGAGAGCGCGAAGAAGCGGCGACGCGATGCGGCCTGAACGACACGAGCCCCCAGCCGCGGCAACGGCAGAGGGCCCGCAACACCTGTCCCTGACCCGCCAAGACCAGGAGATCCAGATGACCGAGAGCGTACCGGAGGCCGCCAACATGCGGCAGCCGAAGACCCCCGCTGACCGGGCGTACCTGCTGCGGGTGATCGCCCGCACGGTGACCGAGTCCCTGCCGGCCCCGATGAACATCGAGATGGCCCCCGAGTGCGGTGCCGTCAGCCTCCGCTTCGACGACGACCAGGTCGCCGCGGTCGAGGCGTGGGCGGACATGCTCGACGTCGAGGTCATCCACGACCAGGTCGGCAGCAGCTGGCACTGGATGGGCAACGACGACGCCGGCACGCCGTGGCACGGCTGGCTGCTGCACGTCTGGTGCAAGGTCAACGGCCTGACCCCGGGCCGGACCGCCGCCGCGAACGTGGCACAGAACCCGCCCGAGTGGCCGGCGGCCGCGTCGGCCGCCGCCGACGAGCCGGACGTCGCGACGCTTGCCCGGCCGGTGATGGGTCTGTTCGCGGAGGTGCCGGTGGAGTTCCCGCGGCTGATCTGGCCGGCCCCGGTTCAGGACCCGGCGCTGCGCGAGGACGAGGTGGCCTTCGCATGAGCGTCTCTGAGTGGTCTCGACGCTACGAGGCCAACCAGCGGGTGCCGTCCCTGCCGAGCGGCGACTACGACTTCGACCACGCGCTGTCTGAGCTTCGCACGGCGGTCGGCGAGATCGCTCCGGACGCGCCCATGTACGCGGTCTCGAGCGTCCTGCGGGTCCTGCGCCAGCGCCGGGGCCTGGCCGCGCAGGTCCTCGACAAGCACGAGCCGACCTGCCTGAGCTGCGGCGGCACCAAGCAGTGCTTGGGCTGCGATGACGTCCGCCCCGTGGCGGAGAAGTTGGCCCAGGGCTGGCGGTTCGTTTCCCCGCTGAATCGGTGGGAGACCGTCGAGCGCGTCGACCAGGCCAACGAGTACGCCGCGGTGCAGGTGTGGACCGACAAGACCGGGCCGGACTACTCGTGGTCCATCCCGCCCTGGCGCAAGCTCGACGCGGTCGCCCCGCCCTGGCGCCCGCACGGCGTCCCGGAGATCCGCGTCTGGGAGTACGACTACGCGCGTGACGCGCCCATGTACGCGGTCGTCACCCTCGACACGATCTACCGTCCCGACACCGATCACGCCCTGGTGGAGGCCCGCTACAGCCGCGAGGACGGGTGGAAGGTGATCCACCGGCCCGACGGCGGCGAGGTGGTCGTCATCCACTGCGAGAGCAAGGCCAAGGCGCGCAGCGCGCTGCGCGCCGCCGCCCGCCAGCACGCCAAGGCCCTCGGCGTGAAGGTCACCGTGCAGCCCAGCCGCCAGCTGCTGCAGCCACCGCCGGTTCGGACCCCGGTGGCCACCCGAGGAGCGCCTACGACCGTACCCTGCCGGGCACCGTCGTGCGCCTGGTGATCCCGGCGGCGACGATCGTCGCGCACGGCGAGCTGCAGCTGCAGGTGACCCTGCCTGACCACCCGGGCGACGTCGTGCACCTGCCCCTGGTCGACGAGCACTTCCAGCCGCTGGTGGAGATCCACCCGCACATTCCCGAGGTGCACCCGGGGCAGGTGTGGCGGGGTGCGGACGGGGCGCTGCTGTTCGCGATCCGCTACCAGCGTGACGACTCCGACCCCGGAGACACGCTGCTGATCGCCGTGAACGGCGGCCTGCTCTACGGGCCGGCGCTCGCGGTGGAGGAGTTCGGCCCGCTGACCCTGCTCGACGAGCGCCCGGCGTTCGACGAGGCCTGGTTCGGCCTGGCCGGTGACGACCCGATGACCTACGACCGCGGCCACGACGCCCCGACGGGGGAGCCCGTGCCCGCCGGCGTAGACGGCTTCGCCGTCGGCGCGCGCCGGCCGACGTCGCAGGCGGGCCCGGCCGCCGACGACACGGCGGTCCTGCCCCGCGTACCGATTCAGGAGGGAACCACCCGATGACGATCACTGTCCTGCCGCACCCGGACTGGTGCGAGCCAACGTTGTGCGACGCGGAGGTGCCGACGCTGCCGGCCTCCGGCGGCGTGCACCGCAGCTCACCGCAGCGCCTGGTCCTCACCCTGCCGCACGGAGACGCGGTCCTCGTGGTCGCGCAGCTGCAGCGGCCCGGCTCGCTGTGGTTCGGCGAGACCGAGCGCAAGCGCCGGACTCTCGACCAGGCCGCCGACCAGCAGACGGCACTCGCCGTGCAGCTCGGCGGCGGGCCGATCACCTTCGTGCCGATCTACGAGGCGCGGATGCTCGTCACCAACCTGGCGCCGCTGCTCGGCCTGACCGTCGAGGCCACCAGCGGTGTCTAAGGCGCCCCGCCCCGGCCGGCCCACCGTCTCGCCGCACGCGTACGTGGCGGCGGACGGTGTGCCGGCCGACCCCTGGTCACGGCTGGCTCCCTGCCAGGTCTGCCACAAGCTCGGCCGGGCCGGCGACGCCCAACACCCCGACTCCACCGCGGCCGAGGGTGCCGCTGACCCGCGTCACGACGCAGCACGCGAGCTGGAGGCTCGGATCCTCGGCGAGCGGGAGTGGTGATGGACGACGACCTGACCCCGCCGCCGGCGCTGCTGGCCCTGCTCGACCAAGACCGGGCCGTCCTCGTCGACCTGGTCGCCGCCGCGGCGCAGCACAGCGACGCCGAGGCATGCCCGCACGCCGGGATCTGCCCCGGCCAGCACGTGGTCGACGTGGTGCACGCGCTCGACCCCGCCGACCGGGACCGGCTGCTGCACCTGGCCGTCGCGGCGCTGGCCCTCGCCGGGTACGCCGCACCGGCCCGATACCGGCTCACCCGCGCCGGCTACGCCGCCCTCGACGCGCACCCACCGGGGCGCCGCTGGCCGTTCGGCGGCCGCCATGCCTAGCGCCAAGCCCCGCGCCAACTCTGCGCTCGGCCTGGAGGTGTGGGCCGTCGGCACCTACGAGGAGCTGACCGGGCTGCGGGCGCAGCTCGCCGGCGGCGGCCGGCTGCTCGAGGTCGGCGACCCGCACGTGCTCGCCGGCGCCGACGCCGGCCGCTACCGCCAGTACATCCGCGTCTACGTACGCACCAGCGAGGGAGCGTGAGATGACCGACCGACGTACGCGCTGCCCGGACGGCCTGCCTCTGTACCGGGTCGGGGAGATCCCCGAGCACCTGGCCACCAAGACGATGCTGGCCCGCCAGCGGCGCCGCCCCGCCGACAGGCAGAAGTCGGTGGCGACCCTGTTCTACCACGGCAACAAGCACGCGCCGCTGTACGCGATCGCGGACTCCGTGGAGCTGCCGGCACTGTCGCCGGCCCGGCAGGCCGCCTGGACGGCCGCCCGTACCTGCGCCCGCTGCCAGGCCACCAGCGACGCCCCACTGCCCATGACGAACGACGAGCGGCGGCGGTGCCTCGGCTGCGGGCGGGCGGAGCGCCTCGCCGCGGCACGCCCGTCGTGGCTCGCGCTGCGACAGCAGGCCGTCGACTGGGCCCGCGACGTCCTCTACCACCCCGACACCGTCCTGATCGCCCTGCACCGGCTCGGACACGGCTGCCCGATCGAGGTCCACGCCACCACCGTCGACGGCCAGGTGCTCGTCGACGTCCTCGTATGGCCGAAGTACCCGAGCAGCAAGCTCGCCCGCACCCCCGGTGCGGTCGACGCCGACCAGCTCGTGCCATACCTGACACCTCTGGTCGGTCGCCGCCTGATCCACCTCGGCGCGGCGTGGAACGGCACGCCGATGCGGGTGCTGTCCGACGCCAGCAACCTGTGGTGGCACTACGAGACGTCGCTGGCCGACCCGTCAATCCGCGAGGACCGCGACGACGCGTTCGCCCAGCGGTGGACCGACTGGCACGCCCGCACCTGGTCCAACGGCGACGGCCTCCACCGGGGCCACCACAACCGGTACGGCCTGCAGCACGTCGACGTCGACGGCGACAGCGCCGCCGCCCTCACTGCCGCCATGCGGGCCGGCCTGGACCTCATGGCCGGCGACCGGCACCCGGACGGACCGCCTGCCTGCCCCTGGCTGCCGCCGACCGGAATCACTCCCTGCGGCGCCCGCCCCTGGCTCAACGGCCTGTGCCGCGCCCACGGCGGCGACGTCGACCAGGAGGCGCGCCCGGTGGCCAATGACCGGACCAGCGAGGGAGCGTAATGGCCCACGATCGGCTGCTGGCCCGTACCAAGACCCGGATCGCGCTGCTGCGCGCCGCCGCCGCCGGCGACGTCACCCACGACTGCGGCGAGGGCTCCTACTGGCTGGGAGACACCTCCAGCGGCCAGAGCCGCGCCTTCCGCGTCACCGCCCGAGCCGAGGAGCAGCTGGCCGCCGAGTGGATCCGGATCGGCCCTGCCCTGCACGACCAGCGGTGCCAGCACCGGGTCGAACCCACCGAACTGGGACGACGGACCCTCGCCGACGTCGACGAGCAGGCAGAGAGGTTCCTCGACCGATGACACATCCTGATGCCCGTCTCCGGCAGGTCCTCGCCGAGCGATACGGCGACCCCGGCGACGTCTCCGTCGAGCAGACCGCCCCGCCGCCTGCGCCCGCGCCGCGGCCGGTCGACCCGTCCGACAACCCCCAGGAGCACCGCCGGGTGCTGCTAGAAGCCCTGCGTCCCAGATCCAGGGCTGCATGACACCGCCCAACAACAACGGCGCGGCACCTGGTCAGAGGTGCCGCGCCGCCTGCCCAACCTCGAAAGGCCAAGCGTGAGAAGCACCAACCGTACCGCGTGCCACCGACCGATGGGAGGTCAGGCGTGACGACCACCCGTAGCCCCGGCGCCGACGTCGACCTCAAGCGCGGCCGCGAGTCACCGCAGTGGACCGACGTGCACGACTGGGTCGCCTTGTCCGGGGTCAGCCCCGGCGCGATCGCCCTGTACGTCGTGCTGCGCATGCACGTCAACCGATCCCGCGACGACGACATGGTCAAGACCAGCACGCTGACCCTCGCAGTGCTGATGGGCATGTCTCGCGGCGACAAGATCAAGGGATACCTCGACGAGCTGGTGGACCTGGGCGCCGTCGACGTCGACCGCAGCGGCCTGCACCGCCGCAATACCTACACCGTGCACCAGCTCCCCCCGCCCGGCTACACCGGCAAGATCACTCTTAAGGCGTGGTACGACGAGCACCGGGCGCTGATCGCGCTCAAGCGCGCCGACGAGAAGGCCAAGCGGGACGCTCGCCGCGCCAAGGCGAAGGATAAGGAGCAGGTCAGCCCTGTCACCCCCGATCGGGGGGAACAGGCCGACAAGCCTGTCACCCCCGATCCGGGGGAACATGTCACCCCCGATTCGGGTGAACCTGTCACCCCCATTTCGGGGCGGGAACCTAAAGAAGTTGAACCTGATGAAGTAGAACCTCCTACTCCTCCTTCTGGTTCCTCGGCTGCCGGCCAGGAGGAGGAGAAGACGCCTTCGGCCGATCAACCCCAACCGGCGACCGTGGAAGACGACCTGGCCGCCGAGCTGATCGCCGCCCGCCCGGACTGGTCGCCCCGGGCGCTGCGCGACGTCCTGGCCGACAACGCGGTCCAGGAGCGCCGCTGGGACCTGGTCGCCGCAGCCTTCCGCTCGGCCGCCACCGACCCGAAGACGAAGACGCCGCGGCGGCTGCTGCACGACGCGTGCCCGCACTGGCAGCGCGCCGCGCACCAGCTCGGCCTACTGCCCGACCCCAGCCGCGCGACTGCCCCGCCGGCGGTGGCACCAGCGCCCCGGGTGGCGCCGGTCGACGACGGCCGGCCGGTCGTCGGCCGCACGCCGGCAGAGGAGTTCGCCGCGACCTCCCGTCGCGGCCGCGCCCTCGTCGAGGCCGTGCTGACCGGTGGGAGCGTCCGGTGAGCGCGCCGCGCCGGCGAGGCCGGCCCGCCTGGGAGGCCGACCTGGCCGCGCGGCAGGCCCGCAGCCCGACCGAGGCTGTCGAGAGGGCCCGCCGCGGCCGGGCCCTGGTCGAGGCCGCGCTCGCCGGCGACGCCCCACCTGAGGCCACCGAGCGCTCTGATCCGTCCCCGCCGGCCGGCTACGAGTACGTGGCCTGCGTCGGTTGCTACCGCCCCGTCTGGGGCCTACCCGGTTCCCGCTGCCCTGCCTGCAAACCCGCCCCTGGAGGAACCCCATGACCCACGCCGACACCGCCACCGACCTGGCCGCCCGGGCGGAGGCCCGCCGCGTGTACGGACCGACCATCGACGCGCTGCTCGACCACCGGATCCGCCTCGCCCGGGTCTGCAACGCCCAGCAGGTCAGCCTGAACATCGCGTGGGGCCGCGTCGACGAGCTGCACCGCGCGGTCACGAACGCCGACGCTGAGCGCGACCGGTACCGCGAGCAGGCCGACCGCGCCAACGCCGAGCGGCTGCGCCTGGCCGAGGAACTGACCGCCGCCCACGAGTCGGAGGCGCAGCTGCGCCAGCGGATCGCGCGGGACCTGCGGGGGACGCTGCTGACGAGCCTCGTCGCCGCGCTGATCGTCAACGCCTCCCCGTCCGGGCCCAGCGCGTACGAGCTGGCCGCGCGGCTGCTCGGTGAGCTGGCCGATCTCACGGACGGCTCGGAGCCGATCCTCGGCCGTCCGATCAGCGAGTGGCAGCGGCACGTCGACGACCTGCTGCTGCGCTCGCTCCCTGCGGCCCCGGTGCCGCCGGCGGCGCCCGCCGCCGCGCCGCCCGCGCTTCCCGCCGCATCGGCAGCGGCACGGGCCGAGCTGCAGGTGCGTGTCGACACCCAGCCGCGCCGGCGTTCGTGGTGGAGGCGCATCAACCCCATCTGACCGATCCGCCAACCGCGGCGCGGCCATCCCTCGACGGGTGGCCGCGTCGATCGCGTTTTAGAACACCCATCGAACAAAGTTGATCTTTAGGCGGACCGTATGCCCTACTGGTTGGAAAGCGACACCTTCGCGGACGAGGCCGTGTGGGACGTCCTCGCCGGCGGCGACGCCAACCTCGTTGACCACCTCCAGGCCGCCTACTGCCGCCTCAAGGCCAAGGCCAGCCACATCAAGAAGGACGGCTACCTCACCGAGCAGACCGCCATCCGCTACGCCCGCCGGCGCCGCTACCTGGAGCTGCTGTGCACGCCGGTCCTCGACGAACAGCCGCTGCTACACCGCCCCGGCGACGAATGCCGGTGCCTCGGCGACGCCTGGATCGAGGGCTACGCCTACCGGATCCACAACTTCCTGCGCCGCAACCCCTCCCGAGCCGAGTACGAGCGCAACCGCGCCCAGAAAGCCGACCTGCGATCCGCGCCGCTCAAGGCCATGGTCTACGCCCGTGACGGCGGCGCCTGCCGCTACTGCCGCTCCGGGCCGCTGTCGGCCAAGGCCGGCCGGGCCCGGGACCGCCGGAAGGTGCTCACCTTCGACCACGTCGACCCGGACCTGCCCGCCGGCGAGGACGGCGCCAACCTCGTCGTCTGCTGCGCCCGCTGCAACGAGCACAAGGGCCACCGCACCCCCTACGAGGCCGACATGGTCCTCCTGCCCGAACCCACCGCCCCCGAGCGGGCCGCCTGGGCCAGCCGCGACCAGGTCCTCAACGACCTCCCCGACCACCCGCCGATCACCGACGGAACAGCGACGGAACACCGATCAAACGCTGATCCGATCACTGATCCGATCACTGATCGAACAACCGACCGGATCGCCGATCCGAACGACAACACCATGGGTGAGGTGTATCCGCAGAACGGCGGTCACCAGCACGAACAGCGGTCCGCGACGGTCGAGGGGGGTGCCGGGGAGGGTCGGGTCGGGCACCGCCCCGATCGCCCTGATCCGACCCGCCGCCCCACCCAACCCGCCAGGCCCCCGGACTCCCCGGACATCTACCACCGGCGCTCCCGGCCGCCCAGCTCCGCAACCTCACCACCCGACTACGTCTGGCCCCCCGGCTCCGTCCCCGCCACCCCGCCCGCCCCCGAAGAGGAGAACCGGTGACCTCCTTCCACGACTGCGCCTGGTGTGGCCGGCCGGACCCGACCGGCGGCTACGTCTGCCCGAAGTGCTACCGGCCCGTCGGCCAGGCCCTCCAGGAGATGGCGGACCTCGCCGGCGAGCCCGCGGTCAACATCGCCCGGCAGGCCCGCTACGGCGACCGCGACGGCCCACGCTCGACCGAGCCCCCCATCCCCGTCGACCTCAAGGCGTCGAACGCGGCCTGGGCGGCCGCGCACGTCGTCGTCACCTGGATGGACCACATCGCCACCGCCCGCGGCGTACCCCTGCCCCGCCGCCGGCCCCGCACGGTCGGACCGCTCTGCGCCGGCCCCGGCTGGACCGCCCTGCCCGGCCGGTGTGGCCACCAGTCGTGCGACGAGATCCGCGACCGACGCGCCGAGCACCCGGTGGCGGCCGCGGCCCGGTTCGTCGTCGAGCACCTGCACTGGCTGCGCCGCCAGCCCGACGCCACCGACGCCGCCGAGGAGCTGCTCGGCGCCGCGCACGCGGTCAAGCGGCTGGTCGAGAATCCCGCCGACCGGTGGTACGCGGGCACCTGCCTCGCGCCGATCGACGGCGACCCGGAGCAGCGGTGCACCACCGACCTGTACGCCTGGCCCGGCGTCACCTGGGTCCGGTGCCCGGGCTGCCAGACCACCCACCAGACCGGGCCCCGCGTGCGGTGGCTGCTCGACGAGGCCCGCGATGTCCGAGGCACCGCGTCGCAGCTGGCCACCGCGGCGGCACGGCTCGGTCGGACGTGCACGCCCGGGCAGCTGCGAGCCCTGGCGCAGCGCGGCCGGCTGCGGCAGGCCACCGTCGCGCTGGACGACGAGGTCGAGGGCCCGCAGGAGCTGGCCTGGGACCAGTGGCTCAGGCCGCTTTACCGGTTCGGCGACGTGCTGAACCTCCTCGACGAGCTGGCCGAGCAGCGCCGGCGAGACGAGGAAGACCGGGCCCGCAGAGCCGCCGCCAGGGCCGAGCGCGAGCGGCAGGCCGCTGCCGTTGATCACGAGCCTGACCAGGGCGTACGCTCGGATGCCAGTGGGACCAGTGCGCCCACTTCTTCCGTCCCGGGCCCCGCCGCCGGCGGCTGACGCCGGGACGTCCGTGTCGCACGCTGGCGCGACAGACCATCCATCTGTGCAACGGGGGACGCCAGATATGACCATCCTTCACACCGACGACCGATCAACCCTGCACGCCGGCGACGCCCTGGTCGTGCTGCCCACCCTCCCGGCTGGCAGCGTCGACCTGGTCCTCACCGACCCGCCGTACAACAGCGGCGGCCGCACCCAGTCCGACCGCACCAAGCAGTCCGCCCGGGACAAGTACGTCTCCGGTGACGCCGTCCACCAGCTGGCCGACTTCACCGGCGATAACCGCGACCAGCGCTCGTACGTGGCCTGGCTGGCCCTGGTCCTGGCGCATTGCCTCCGGGCGGCCCGGCCCGGCGCCAGCCTGCTGGTGTTCACCGACTGGCGGCAGTTACCCGCGACGTCCGACGCGCTGCAGGCCGGCGGGTGGCTGTGGCGCGGGATCGTGCCGTGGCACAAGCCGATCAGCCGGCCCCGCCAGGGCGGCTTCAAGGCCGAGTGCGAGTACCTGCTCTGGGGATCGAACGGGCCGATCGACGCCACCCGCAACCCGGTGTACCTGCCCGGCCTGTACTCGGCCAGCCAGCCCCGGGGCCGCAACCGGCAGCACATCACCGAGAAGCCCGTCTCGCTGCTGGCCGAGCTGGCTCAGGTGTGCGTGCCCGGCGGCACCGTGCTGGACCCGTTCGCCGGCTCCGGGTCGACCGGGGTGGCGGCGCTGCAGACCGGCCGCCGGTTCGTGGGCGTCGAGCTGTCCGAGCACTACCAGCAGGTCGCCGCCCAGCGGCTGAGGGACGCAGCCCCTGGGCACGTCGAACTGGACGCTACGGCCGGCTCGAGCATCGCCCAGGTCCTCGACAGCCGCGTCCAGATCGACCGTCAGGCCAGGCAGGACACTCCCGCCACGGCATGACTTGATCACCCGGTGAGCAGGGCGTACGCTCACCTGCCAGTAGGACCAGTGCGTCCACGACAACTACCCATTGCCGGTGCCGGGGATAGGCTCCCGGCCGGAGGCCCCGACCACCAGGTCGGGGCCTCCGTCGTACCCCCCCCCGGGGGTGATACCCCTCCCCTGGCCAGGAGGTGGCCCGGTGCCGACCGCACCGAAGAGCCGATGCGCTGAGCCTGGCTGCCGGACGCTGGTCGACCGCGGCCGGTGCGGCACGCACGAGCGGCCGGCCTGGGACGGGCGGGTTCCCTTCGAGCAGCGGTACGGCATGAGCCGCAGCGAGTGGGACACGCTGGCCCAGCGGATCCTGAGACGGGACGAGCGCAGGTGCTACGTCTGCGGCAAGCAGGAAGCGACACAGGTCGATCACAAGATACCTGTATCCGAGGGCGGATCGCCTCGCGACGAGGACAACCTTGGCGCGATCTGCGCGACGCCATGCCACGAGGAGAAGAGCAGAGCCGAGCGCATCCGCGCAGCTCAGCGGGCACGCGCGGGGGTAGGGGAGTCGAGATCATGACGGCGGAGGCCGGGGGCACCGTCGACGGTAGTGAAGCTCTCCAAATCTCAGAATGAAATTTCCTGGGGCACCCCCGTGTCCGTGAACGCACATTGCCGGGCATCGATTACATGTCCATTTAGGACGGTGCTTGTGAAATCGTTCTGGGAGGTTGACGTGGCGGAACCGGGTGCGTTCGGGCCGCGAGTCGGCCCGGCCAGCGACGAGTACCGCGCGGTCTGCGGCTACTCGGACACGCCGGCGGACCCGCTCTGCGAGGCGCCGGCGCGGTGGCACGTGCTCGCCGACTCCGCGCAGTACGGCCCGGTGACGCTCGCGGCCTGCGTCGACCACGTGGAGATCGCCCGGCTCGCCGGCCGGTTCGTCGACGAGCACGAGTTCACCGGCGTCTGCGGCCTGCCGGGCACCCGGTGGTCGTTCGAGGACGACGCCTGCGTGATCGACGACAGCGGCGTCGAGCCCGAGCTGGAGGAGACCCATGGCGCGTACGCCTGAGCCGCCCGCGCTGCGGCTGCTCAAGGGCCGGGGCAACGGTACGGACTCGGGCGGCCGCAAGGTCGCGGAGCCGCCGGCGTTCGAGCGGAAGGCACCGAACCCGCCGACGTGGCTGTCGAAGGAGGCGGCCGCGGAGTGGCGGCGGGTCGTGCCGGACCTGGACCGGATGGGCCTGCTCAAGAAGATCGACCGGGCGATGCTCTCGGCCTACTGCGAGACCTGGGCGACGTACGTCTGGGCGTCCCGCGAGGTGCAGCTGCAGGGCCTCCTGGTCGAGGTCGTCAGCGTACGGAAGGACGGCACCGAGTCGAAGCGGCTCCAGGCCAACCCGAACGTCGTCATCGCGCGCTCGGCCGGCAAGGAGTTGCGGGCGTTCGCGACGCACTTCGGGCTGTCCCCGTCTGCCGAGGGTGGGCTGGTGAAGGGCGACGGCGAGGATGGCGAGGAGAACCCCTTCGGCGGCAGCAGCCGCGCCGGCTGACGAGGTCCCCACCGCGTTCCTGCCGCCGGCGGAGGAGCTGGAGCGGCTCAAGCTCTCCCCCGAGGTCGCCTGGTACCTCGTCAGCCGCGGCATCGCGCTGCCGGACTGCCCGCCGCGGTGGAAGACGCCGGAGCCGCGCGACGTCGAGGGCGCCGCCTTCGATCCGGACCGCGTCGACCAGGTCCTGGCCGCGTTCCGCCAGCTGCGCCACACGCAGGGCCGGCTGGCCGGTCAGCCGCTGATCCCGGACCCCTGGCAGGTCGCCTACATCCTCGCCCCGGTGTTCGGCTGGGTGCGTTGGGACGAGGACAGCGAGGCGTACGTCCGGATCGTGCGGACGCTGTACGTCGACGTGCCCCGCAAGAACGGCAAGAGCACCCTGTGCGGCGGCATCGCCATCTACATGGCGTGCGCGGACGGCGAGCAAGGCGCCCAGGTCGTCACCGCGGCCACCAGCGAGCGGCAGGCCGGCTTCGTCTTCAACCCGATCAAGACCCTGGCGCAGAAGAGCCGGGCGCTCGCTCGGTTCGTGAAGGCGCTGGCCAAGAAGGTCATCCACAAGCCATCCGGCTCGACGATCGAGGTCGTCTCCTCGGCGGCCGACGCGCAGCACGGCGCGAACATCCACTGCGGCGTCGTCGACGAGCTGCACGTCCACAAGACCCCGGACCTGCTGGAGGCGATCGAGACCGGGACCGGCTCCCGGACCCAGCCGCTGATCGTCATCATCACCACGGCTGACTCCGGCCGGCGGGAGACGGTCTACGACCGCAAGCGGCGCCTGGTCGAGCAGCTCGCCTCAGGCGTGCTCGTCGACGAGACGACGTACGGCGTCGTGTGGTGCGCCGATCCCGAGGACGACCCCTTCGCTGAGGAGACCCAGCGCAAGGCGAACCCCGGGTACGGAATCAGCCCGACCCGCGCCTACCTGCGGTCGAAGGCCACCGCGGCGAAGAACAGCCCGGCCGAGCTGGCGGCGTACCTGCGGCTGCACCTCGGCGTGCGGACCAAGCAGGAGACCAAGTACCTCACGCTGGCCAGCTGGGACCGCAACGCCGGCGTCGTCGACGAGCAGGCCCTGGCCGGCCGGGAAGCGTACGGCGGCCTCGACCTGGCCTCCACGTCCGACCTGATCGCGCTGTGCTGGCTGTTCCCCGACGACGAGGGCGGCTACGACGCCCTGTGGCGGCTGTGGACGCCCGAGGCGAACGTGGAGGCCCTCGACAAGCGGACGGCCAAGGCGGCCTCCAGGTGGGTCAAGGCGGGCCTGCTGCGCGTCACGCCGGGCAACGTGGCCGACTACGACTTCGTCCAGGCGCAGATCGAGGCCGACCTGGAGACGTTCGACGTCCGGTCGCTCGGCTTCGACCCCTGGAACGCGGTCCCGCTGACCAACAACCTCGCCCAGGCCGAGGCCCCGCTGGTCAAGGTGAGGCAGGGCCTGCAGACGCTGTCGCCTCCACTCAAGGAGGTCCAGCGGCTACTCCTGGCCGGCACCGAGGAACGCCCGCTGCTGCGTCACGGCGGCAACGAGGCCGTCCGCTGGCAGATCGACAACCTGTCGGTGTTCACCGACCCGTCCGGGAACGTCAAGCCGGACAAGGCCCGGTCCGCCGAGAAGATCGACGCCGCGTCGGCGCTGGTCACCGCCATGTCCGAAGCGATGGGCCGCCCCGTGGAGGCCCGGTCCGCGTACGCCGACGAGGACGCAGAGCTCGTCGTGATCTGAGGAGGCCCCTGTGGCGTCGTCGTACCGCCGGCTCGTCGGCAGCAAGGTCCTCGTCACCAGCGGCGACGTCACCTTCGCCGGCGAGCTGGCGGCCGCGCCGTCCGGCCGGCTGGAGCTGGTCGACGCGGCGCTCGTCGCCGATGACGGCGGCCGCACCCCGCTTTCCGGCCGGCTGCTCATCGAGGGCGCGCACGTGCGCTGGGTTCAGGTGCTGCCCTGATGGTCGCGTTCGCCACCCTCAACGAGCTGGGCGAGCACCTCGCGTCCCGGCCGGGGATCGAGGTCGTCGACCCGGGCGTGCCGCTCCTCGAGGCGGTCAGCCCGGACGTCGGCTCGTACAACGTCTGGAAGACCCAGCCGTCCGTACGCAAGGTCGTCGACTTCATCGCCCGCAACGTCGCCAGCGTGCCGTTCCACCTGTACCGGCGTGAGTCCGACACCGACCGCCGGCGGGTCACCGACCACGCCCTGGCGGCCGCGCTACGGGCGCCGCGGCCGCGGCTGTCGCCGTACCGGTTCTGGCACTCGGTCGTCGTCGACTGGATGCTCTACGACCGCTGGTGCGTCGCCAAGGTGCCCACCGACGACGACGGGCTGCAGCTCGTCCGCATCCCCGCCCGGCGCTTCCGGCTCAAGGCCGACGCGCTGGACTGGCCGGTCGCGGTGAAGATCCGCAACAAGCAGGGCGAGTACGAGGAGTTCCCGGTCGAGGACTTCCTCTTCGACTACGGCTACGCCAACCGGGGCGCGAACGGCACGAGCCCGATGGAGACGCTCAAGGACATCCTGGCCGAGAGCCGGGAGGCCGTGGCCTACCGGCGGCAGGTCTGGGCCAACGGGGCCCGGGTGCCGCTGGTGATCGAGCGGCCTATTGGCGCGCCGGACTGGAACAAGAACGGCGGCCGCGACCGGTTCGTGGCGTCCTGGCGGAAGTTCGTCCGGGGCGGCGGCCGTGAGGGCGGCACGCCGGTCCTCGAGGACGGCATGAAGCCGACCAAGGTCGACGCCTTCACCCCGAAGGACACCGAAGACCTGGAAGGCCGCAAGCTCACCGACGCCGAGGTGGCCGCGGCGTACCACATCGCCCCGGAGCTGGTGGGCGCACGCGAGGGCAACTACAGCAACCTCGACGCCTTCCGTCAGTCGCTGTGGAACATCTCCCTCGGCCCATACATCCTGCCGCTGGAGCAGGTCGCCAACGTGATGCTGGTGCCCGACTTCGGCGACGCGCAGCTGTACGTGGAGGCCCACGTCGACGCGAAGCTGCGCGGCTCGTTCCTGGAGCAGGCGCAGATCCTCCAGTCGGCGGTGGGCGCGCCCTACATGCTGCGCAACGAGGCCCGGGCCCGGCTCAACCTCTCCGCCATCGAGGGCGGGGACGAGCTGGTCACCCCGCTCAACGTCCTGATCGGAGGCCTGGCCTCACCACGGGACACCGCCCCGAAGGCCGGCCGCCGGCGCCGCGGCGTCAAGGCGGCCCGGCCAGACGACCTGGCCGACTACGACCGCGAGCTGGAGGCGCTGACCGCCGCGCTCACCACGTACGCGCAGCGCCAGGCCGACGCCCTGCTGTCCCGGCTCGACGCCAAGGCCGACGACGGCGCGCCGGACCTCTGGACGCTGTGGGGTGCCGATCAGGCCGACCGCGAGGAGCAGCTCGCCGCGCTGGTGCTGTCCTGGGGGCTGCGTCTCGCGGCGGTCGGCGCATGGGAGGTCCTGAGCCTCTGGAACCCGGACGCCGAGGGCTGGTCCGAGGACGTAATGACGGCGTGGCTGGCGAAGGCCGCGGCCGCGCACGCCCACGAGGTCGAGCAGGGCGGCTACGACGCCGCCGCCGCGGCGATCGCCGGCGCCGCCGGCGACCCGGACCGGTCGTGGAAGGACGCGCTGCGCACCGCCCTCGATGCCTGGGTCACCCGGGCCGCGGCGCACGCGGTCGGCGTGGCCACCGAGGCCCGCAACTTCGGCGGCCACGACGCCGCCAAGGCCAGCGGGCTGACCACCAAGACGTGGCGGGTCAAGTCGAGCAACCCACGGCCGTCACACGCCGTGCTCAACGGCCAAACCGTCGACATCGGCGACGTCTTCGGCAACGGCGGCCGCTTCCCCGGCGACCCGGCGCTGGAGACCGACGAGCGGGCCAACTGCAAGTGCACGGTCACGTACGCGAGAGGTGACGACTGATGCTGATCAAGACCGCGCCGGCGCGCATCAAGGCGGCCGGCAAGGCGGACGGCCTGGGCGACGGCGAATTCGAGGCGATCGTCTCGGTGTTCGGCAACCTCGACAGCTACGGCGACGTCGTCATGCCGGGCGCCTTCGTCGACGTCCTCGACGAGTGGAAGGCCAAGGGCGACCCCATCCCCGTGATCTGGTCGCACAACTGGTACGACCCGTTCGCCCACATCGGCACCGTGCTGGAGGCCAAGGAGACCGACGTCGGGCTCTGGGTCAAGGGCCTGGTCGACCTCGACCCCGAGGCCCGCACCGCCGCCCAGGTGTACCGGCTGCTCAAGGGCCGCCGCGTCACGCAGTTCAGCTTCGCGTACGACATCGCCGACGCCTCCTGGGCCGAGCGCGACGGCCAGGACGTCTACGAGCTGCGCAAGTTCGGCGCGCTCTACGAGGTCGGCCCGTGCCTGGTCGGCGCCAACCAGGAAACCGAGCTGCTCGCCGCCAAGGCCCGCCAGCTCGCCGCCGGCGTCAAGGAAGGCCGGGTCCTCGCCCAGGCCCACCTCGACCGGCTCAAGAGCGCGCACACGGCGCTGGGCGAGGTTATCGCCGCCGCCGAGACTTCCGACCCGAAGAGCGGGTCGGGCACCGCCAAGCGCACCGCCGGCCAGCCGGCCGATCCGACCAACGACGACCCGGCCGCGCCCGGGAAGTCGTCCGCCGCGTCCGATCGGTCCCGGTCCGCCCAGGCAGCCGCACGGCTCCAACTGATGACCCTCACCGAAGGAGACGCGCAGTGAACCTGCGACAGCAGCTCAAGGCCAAGATGGCCAGGGCCGCGGAGCTGGCGAAGGCCGCCAAGACCCGGGACCTGACCGAAGACGAGCTCGACGAGGTGGACACCCTCGGCGAGGAGATCCCCGCTCTGCAGGCGAAGGTCAAGAAGGCCGACACCGCCGCCAAGCGCCTCGCCGGCCTCGCCGGCGGCGACGACGAGGACGACGACGTCGACGACGAGGACGACGACCCGGACGAGCCGGGCGCCGGCCGCAAGACCGGCGGCGCCCGCGTCACCGACCGCCGCGAGCGGCTCGACGCCAAGCGGCTCGGCGAGGCGTTCATCAAGAGCGACCGCTACAAGGCGTTCCGCAAGGCCCACCCGGGCGGCGTCGGCAACGGCACGCCGATCAGCATCGGCCGGGTCAAGGTCGGCTCCATGGACGACTGGTACCACGGCCGCAAGGCCACCATCACCACCCAGGTCGCCCGCACCCAGCCGATCCGCTACCCGACCGTCGACATGGTCGAGCGGGACAACCTCACCATCCTCGACCTGATCAGCCGGGGCGAGGCGGACGGCGCCTTCGAGTACGTCCAGGTGACCGGGGTGACCCGCAACGCCGCGATCGTGCCGGAGGCCACCGGCCCAAACGACGCCGCGGCGCTCAAGCCGGTCAGCGACATCCAGACGCAGATCGCCGACGCCAAGCCGTACACCTACGCGGACGGCTACGACGTCACCAACCAGCTGCTGTCCGACGCGCCGGCGTTCGCCACGTACATGGACCAGGAGCTGAGCTACTCGCTCGACTCGGTGATCGAGGACAAGCTCCTGAGCGGCACCGGCACCAACGGGGAACCACGGGGCCTGCTCAACACCACCGGCGTGCAGCAGGAGACCTACACCGCGGGCGCCGACGCCCGGCCGCAGGTGGTGGCGCTGCGCAAGGCGATCACGCGGGTCACCCGGCTGCGCGGCGGCCAGGTCACCGCCGTGCTCATGTCGCCCGAGGACGACGAGGCGTGGGACCTGCTGCAGGACGACAACAAGCGGTTCCTCGGCCAGGGCCCGTTCGGCATCGGCCCTTCGACGAGCTGGGGCCGCGTCCGCGCGCTGTCCGAGCGACTCGCCCCGGGCACCGCGATCCTGGGCGACTGGCGGCAGATCGCCCTGCTCGACGTCGAGGGCCTGTCCATCCTCGCCTTCAACCAGCACAAGGACTACGCCCAGCGGAACATGACCTACGTCCGCGCCGAGCTGCGCGCCGAGCAGGTCATCTGGAAGCCCAACCGCCTGGTCGTGGTCAAGCCGGGCGCCTGAGCGCGCCACCTGACCAGCGTCACGCGGCCCCGCTCGGGGGAAGCCGGGGCCGCGTGACGCTGACTCTCTGAACCCGAAGGGAAGCATCAGCATGGTCGACCACAAGATGATCGTCATCGACGACGTGCGCTACCGGCTCGAAGACGCCAAGGAGCGCGGGCTCGTCGACGCCAACGGCAAGCCCACCCGCAAGGCCCGCAGCGCCCGCCAGGCCGCGGCCCGGCAGCGCGTCACGGGCGACGAGACCCTCAGCGAAGGCGCCGGATCCGACGACGGGGCCGACGACAGCAAGCAGGAGGCCGGCTCGGACGGCGGCAGCACCGCGTCGACCACCCTCACCACCGGCACCGCCGGCGGCGAGCAGGGCGCGGACCCGGCCGGACTGCCCGGCCCGGACGCCGGCACCGGCAGCACCCCGTCGACCACGCCCGCCGGCGGCAAGCGGGGCGCTCGCTCGGCCGGCAAGGGCGGGTCGGGTGACGGCACCAACTGAGCTGCCCCTGCTCGCGGATCCGGCCGAGCTGGCCCGGGCGCTCGGCTTGCCGGAGGACGACCCGGACATGCTCGACGCGCTGCGCCGAGCGAGCAACCGCTTCCGTGGGCAGGTGCACCACTCAGTGCACAAGATCGTCGGGGACGAGGTGTGGCTGGACGGGGACGGCTCCACGGAGCTGATCCTGCCAGCCGCGCCCGTCCTCGCCCGGCCGCTCGTCGAGGTCGACGGCCAGGTGCTGGCGGTCGCGGAATTCGAGTGGTCGCGCAAGGGCATCCTGCGGCGGCGCTGCGGCTGGCCTGACCGCCTGGGCGCGATCCGGGTCGTCTTCGACCACGGGTACGAGCCGATCCCGGAGGACATCCAGGAGGCGGTCATCGACCAGGCGCGCATCATGGCCGGTACCACGCCGGGTGTGCAGACGGTCCAGGCCGGCGGCGAGTCGGTCACCTTCGGGGCCACGGCGACCACCGGCGTGACCGCGCAGTGGTCGGCGGCAGTCGAGGCGTACCGGGTCGGGCGGGGTGATCAGGCGTGATGCTCTTCCGGCAGCGGCTGACGGTCGTTCGGCCCGGTACCCGCACTGACCGGTCCGGCAGCGTCGTCGACGACTGGTCGCCGGCGGTGGTCACCCGGATCCCGGTGACCCGGGTCAACGTCCAGCCCAACCAGCAGACCGAGCAGGTCGGCGACACCCGCACGGTCGTGACCACGGGCCTGCGGGTGATCAGCCAGCCGGGCACCAACCCGGACGTGCAGGCCAAGGACCGGATCGAGTACCAGGGCCTGACCTACCAGGTCGACGGCGAGGTAGCCCGGTGGCCCGACCCGGTCAACAGCACCCGGGTGCACCACGTCGAGTTCGTGATGGTCCGCGTGACCGGATAGGAGGCCACCGTGGCGCACAAGATCGAAGTGGAGGTGAACTTCGCCGGCATCGGGGAGGTCGCTCGCAGCGACGAGGTCCGGCAGATGGTCAACCAGGCGACCGAGCAGATTGCCAGCAAGGTCCGGGGCCTGGTCGGCGACGACGTCCCGGTCACAGTGTCGGAGTACACCACCGACCGGGAGGCGGCCGCGGTCACCATCGCCGACCGGCGCGGCGTCGGCCTGCAGGCCAAGCACGGCGTGCTCACCCGCGCAGCCTCCGGCATCGGCGCCGACATCCGGATCCGCTGATGGTCCGGCCCCTGGTGGTGTTCGGTGACGTCCAGGCCGCGGCCGCTGGCGTGCTCCGCACCAAGCTCCCCGCCCGGGCGGAGCCGTACACCGACAACGTCACGGTCGGCGGCCGCCTCCCGGCTGACCGGTCCCCGGAGCGGCCGCAGCTGCCGTTCGTCCTGGTGGCCGTCGACGACGACCGGCCCACGTACCCGGTCAGCAGCCTGGCCACCCTTCGGCTCACCGTCTGGCACCACGACACCGACCAGGCTTTCGACCTGGCGCAGATGTGCCGCGGCCTGCTGCTGGTGCACACCGGCCCCGTCATCCGCAGCTGCCGCGTCGCCGCCGGCGTCGGCCCGGTCCGCGGTGTCGACCCGGACACCGGCATCGACCTGGCCACCACCACCGTCGAGGCGTACGTACGCCCGACTCGTCTGGAGACCTGATGGGCCTGCGCGTACCGACCGAAGAAGAGATCCGGGCCAGGGCCGAGCAGCTCGGCATGCTCGCCCCGGACGGCACCGTGCCGCCGGCGCAGCGTGGCCGCGTCGCCCGCGCCATCGTCGACGAGGAGACAGCCGCAGCGGCCACCGCGAAGGAGTCCGCAGGCAGCCGGGAGATCGTGCTGTCCCGCTCCGTCGTGCGGGTCGCCGATGGCCACCTGGTCGTCGAGGTCCGGCACATCGCCGACCCGTCGACCCCGACGACCTGACCTGCGCACCACCTCATCCGCTCAACCACCAAGGAGGACGCCGTGTCCGGCGACCCGAGCAAGGCGTCTCTGTGGGCTGACGCCGACGTGTACATCGCTGACGACCTGACCACCGCCAACCCCGCCACCGTGGCGGAGGCCTTCTCGAACGAATGGGGCCTGGCCGGCCTGCTCAACGGAGAGGACGGCATCGAGGAGGGCCGCGACGAGGACAAGGGCGACCACTACGCCTGGGGCGGCATCCTCGTCCGCACCAGCCGGAAGAACTTCAAGATGACCAAGAAGTTCACCGCGCTGGAGGACAACGACGTCGTCCGCGGCCTGGTCTACCCCGGCTCCACCGCGACCACGATCGTGGTGCCGCGGCACGGGCCGAAGAAGGTCTCCTTCGAGGTCCGCGACGACGACCGGATCGAGCGGCTGATCACCCGCCGGTTCGCCATCGTCGACACGATCGGCACGATCAAGGACTCCGAGGACGAGCTCAAGAAGTACGAGATCACCCTCTCGATCTTCCCCGACGGCAACGGCGTGCTCTTCGACCGCCAGTCCACCGACGTCGTCACCCCGTAACCCACCCCCGAGCCGGGGCGGCGGCGTACGCGCAGGTCCGCCGCCGCTCCGTACCACCCCGACCTGCGCAAGATCAGGAGGACCTGCGCGATGGGCAAGAGCAAGAACCGACGCGGCACGCCGCGCCCGTACAACTCCCGGGCGATCCGGGCCGACGCCGCCCGGCCGGCCGCCGGCGGCCCGGTGCTCGAGGAGGGCGCCGGCTGGCGGCCGTCGCCGGCGGCGCAGGCCCGTCTGTCTCAGCTGCGACAGACGACGGCCGCCGCGGCCGCCGACGAGAGTGAGCCGTCGTACGCCGGGATGGACGAGGTCGCGATGGACGAGGCCGGCTGGCAGCCGTCGCCGGCGGCGCAGGCCCGCCTGGCCCAGCTGCGCCAGCCGCCGGACGTCGACGCTGACGGGCTGACGGCCGCCGACCGGGAGTGGATCGACCGGCAGCTGGCTCTGACCGGCAAGGGCCCGAACCGGGCGCAGCGCCGGGCCGGCCAGGCCGAGCAGATCGACGTGACGGTCACCTGGCGCGGCCGCCCGTGGCGGGTGCACGTCGACAAGAACAACCTCAGCGTCGACCTGCTGGAGTGGTTCGAAGAGGGCAAGACCACACTGGCGCTGCGCGAGCTGCTCGGCCCGCAGCAGTGGGTCCAGTTCAAGGCCATGCAGCCCGGCCACACCGGCCTGAACGAGATGTTCGAGCTGCTCGCCCAGGAGCTCGGGTTCACGAGCGCGGGGGAATCCTCAGCCTCGCCCGCCTGATCCGCGACCACGCGGACGCGGTCGAGGCCGACCTGCAGCGCTACTACCAGATCGACCTGGCCGACCTGTGGCGTGGCCGGCTGACCCTGCGCCGGCTGGCCACGCTGCTGCGCTACCTGCCGATCGGCGCGGCCACCCTCGGCACATACGGCGACCCGGACGCCGGGTGGACCCGCACGGACTACCTGCTGACCGACGTGTTTCACGCGCTGACCGGAAAGCCGCACCCGGCCCGGCCGGCGCCGCCAAGCACCCGACGCGACCCGGCCGAGACCCGCCGCCGCGACAACCTGATGCGCGAGCGGGCCACCCGCCGTGCTGCGGAGCTGGAACAACTGAACAGGAGGTGACCTGTGCCAACCGTCGGCTACGCCACCCTCCAGGTCATCCCCAGCTTCAAGGGTTTCGCCGGTCTGATGGTCCGCGAGACCACCGCCGGCACCTCCGACGCGGCCAAGAAGATCGAGGACGGGCTGACAGACGCCGGCGCGAAAGCCGGACAGTCGGTCGGCCAGCGGGTCAAGGCCGGGCTGGAGCAGGTCCGGTCGGTGGTGACCGGCATCGCCGGCGACATCGTCGGCCTGGGCGTGGCGGCCGCCGGCATCGGCGGGGCGATCGCCGCCAACTCCAACAAGGCGCAGATCCAGGCCGCGCTGGGCGTGTCCCCCGCCGAGGCGCAGGCCGCGGCGAAGACGGCCGGGGCCCTGTACGCCAAGGGCTGGGGCGACAGCCTGGAGACCGTCTCCAACTCGGTGGTCATCGTCAAGCAGCAGCTCGGTGGCCTCGCCGGCGGCGCCGACATCGAGGGCCTGACCGCCCGCGCCGAGACCTTCTCCAAGGTGTTCGGGGTCGACACCGTGGAGTCGGTGCGGGCGGTCGCCCAGATGGTCAAGACCGGCCTGGCACCGAACGCGCAGGCCGCCTACGACATCCTCACCGCCGGCGCGCAGAAGGGCCTCAACGCCAACGGGGACCTGCTCGACACCTACAACGAGTACGGCGTCATCTTCCAGCGCCTCGGGCTGGACGGGCCGAAGAGCCTCGGTCTGATCAACCAGGCGCTGCAGGCCGGTGCCCGGAACACGGACCTGGTCGCCGACGCCTTGAAGGAATTCTCGGTCCGGGCGCAGAACCTCGACGACCCGAACGCGGTCGCCGGGCTCCAGGCCCTCGGCCTCAATGCGAAGCAGGTCGCCCGAGACGTCGCTGGCGGCGGCGAGGCTGCCCAGGCCGCCCTGCAGAAGACCCTCGACCGGCTCGGCGCGATCAAGGACCCGGCGAAGCAGGCAACGATCGCCGCGCAGCTCTTCGGCTCCCAGGGCGAGGACCTCGCCGGCGCGCTGCTGGCCCTGGACCCGGCCACCGCGGCCGCCTCGGGTGGCTTCGACAAGGTCGCCGGGGCTTCCGGTGCCGCCGCCGACGCGCTCGCCGCCGGCGTCGACCCGGTCGAGCAGTTCAAGCGGTCTTTCTCCCAGACCCTGGCCTCGCTCGCCGCCGACGCGATGCCGACGCTGCAGCCGATCCTGAGCTGGCTGCAGCGCTCCGGGCCCGAGGTGGCCAAGGTGGCCGTGGCCTTCGCTGGGCTCGTCGCGGTCAACAAGGCCGTCGGCGCGGTCCGGGCGGTCGCCGGCGGCATCCGCGACACCGTGGCGGCCGCCCGGTCCGCCGCCGGTGCCGTGGCCACCGCCGGCCGGGCGATCGGCTCGGCCGGCGCCGCGTCGGGTCGCGCCGCCGTGTCGGCCGGCCGGTGGGTGGCGGCGCAGACCGCCTCGGCGGCGGCGTCGACGAGGGCGGCGGCGTCGGCCGTCGCCTCCCGGGTGGCCACCGTGGCCACCACCGCGGCGTCCCGCACCGCGGCGCTGGCCACCGCGGCGTGGACAGCGGCGATGAACAGCAACCTCGTCGCCAACGCCCGAGCCGGCGTGGCGATGGTCGCATCCCGGGTCGCGATGATCGCCGGCACGATCGCCACCGGCGCGGCCACGGCCGCGACCTGGTTGCTCAACGCCGCGATGGCCGTGCTGACCTCCCCGATCACCGCGGTGGTCGTGGCGATCGCGCTGCTGGTCGCCGGGATCATCTGGGCCTGGAACAACGTCGACTGGTTCCGCGAGGGCGTCCTCACCGCCTGGGAGTGGATCAAGAAGGCCGTGACCGCGGCGGTGAACGTCGTGCGGTCCGTGATCTCCACCGTTTGGGGGTGGATCACCACCTACATCACCACGGCCGTGACAGTGTGGCGGACGGTCATCAGTGCCGTCTGGACGGCGATCTCCACCATCGTCAGGACGTACATCAACGTCGTCCGGACAGTCATCACGACCGTGGTGGGGTGGATCACGACCTGGTGGCGGGCCAGCATCAACGCCTGGAAGACGGTCATCAGCACTGTCTGGTCGGCGATCGTCAGCCTGGTCCAAGGCGCGATCAACCGGGTGAAGTCGATCATCGGCGGCATATCCGCCGTGGTCGGTGTCATCCGTGGCGCGTTCGCCTCAGCCCGTGACGCCGCAGTTGACCGGCTGGAGGCGCTGCTGTCGTTCGTCCGCGGCATCCCCGGCAAGATCACCGGCCTGCTGTCCGGGCTCAAGGACAAGCTGGTCGGGATCGGCCGCAACATCGTCCAGGGCCTCCGCGATGGCATCGCCGCCGCCTGGCACCTGGTCACCGACAAGGTGCAGGCGCTGGTCAACAAGATCCCGAAGGCGATCCGAGAGATGCTGGGCATCGCTTCCCCGTCGAGGGTGATGCGGCGGCTGTTCGGCTACGTCGGCGAGGGCGCCGCACTCGGCGTCGCCGACGGGCAGGGCCTGGTCGAGCGGGCCGCGGCACGGCTGGCCAACGCCGCGGCGGTGCGGCCGCTGCCAGGCGGGGCAGTGCCGGCCGGTGGCCTGTCCAGCACGGGCCGGCTTGGCGCGGCCGGGCCGACCATCGAGAACCTCAACGTCCGCGCCTATTCCGACCGGTTCTCGCTCGGTCAGGTGATGACCGAGCTGGCCATGCATGGGATCCACTGACATGCCACTCACCGAGGGACAGGCGTCCATCCGCGGGCTCGTCATGGGCCCGGACACCCCGTACATGCTGCTGTCCGAGGTCAACCCCTGGACACGGAACACCCGCGCCGACCAGGGCGGCCAACGGGCGTGGGGCGACGGCACATGGTCAGGCGCCGAATGGACGGACGAGGTGGTCGTGCCGCTGCAGATCCTCGTCGAGGCCAACACCGGCGGCGAGTGGCTGGCCCTGCACCAGCAGCTCCTCGCGGCGTTCGCGCCGTCTCACGAGGACGTGGAGCTGCGCTTCGTGTGGGGCGGCGTGGAGTACCTGATGCGCGGCCGCCCCCGGATGGTCGACCCCGACGTGACCGCCATCGCCTACGGCTGGTCCGTAACCAAGGCCGCATTCGTGGCGCAGGACCCGACCATCTACAGCGGCGAGGAACACTCCGTCACGCTCGGGCTGCCGTCCACCTCCGGTGGGCTGACGCTGCCGCTCACCGTGCCGTTCACCGTCGGGGCGACGGTGACGTCCGGCCGCCGGCAGATCACGAACGCGGGCACGAAGGCGAGCGGGCTGCTGTTGCGGATCGATGGCCCGGTGCCCGAGCCACGGGTAAGCGTGCTGACGCCGGCCGGCACGGCGATCGTGCGGGTGTGGCTGACCCTCGACGTCGGCCAGTGGCTGGACATCGACACGGCCAGCAGGACCGTCTACCTCAACGGCACCGCCAGCCGCCGCGGCCTGACCACCGTGGAGGGCATCGGCTGGCCGGTGCTGCCCCGCGGCGACGCGGAGATCGCCTTCGACGCGCCGCTGTACAACGCAAACGCACAGCTCACCGCCAGGTGGCGGGACTCATGGCAGTAGGGAGGCACTGATGCCCGGCGACCCGCTCTGGGTAAACGCGTCCGGCGGCGCGCCCGCCTACTCGGCGAACGAGCTGCGGCAGGCAATGGCGCTGGCGCTGATGTACGACGGCCGCGCCCTGGGCGGCCGGCCCGGTGTGCGACCCGGCGGCAACCAGCTCCGCACGGAGCTGGCGGGGAGCACGATCACCGTCCGGTCCGGTGTGTGCTGCATCGACCCGGGCCTGTCCACCCCGCAGGGCCCGTACTGGCTGGCGCTGCCGGCCGACGAGACGCACGCCCTCGCCGCAGCGGACGCCACCAACCCGCGCAAGGACATCACGATCATCCGCGTGTACGACCACGACGAGGACTCGTCCGGGCTGCGGCTGGGCCGGTCGGAGTACCTGGTGGGGCAGGCGAGTCCGACGCCGGCCGCGCCTGACGTGCCTGCCGGCGCGATCCTGTCGGGCACCATCGACGTGCCGCGTCAGGGCGGCGGCGCGGCGGTCGTTACCGACGGGCGGCGGTTCACCGTGGCGCCGGGCGGCATTCTGCCGGTGGCGGCCGCCGGGCACGTCGGGGCTGCGGTGGCCGGCCGCTACCGGGACCGGCTCGACCTCAACGTGCTGGAGCGGGACACCGGTACGGCCTGGCAGACGATCGCCGACCCGACCGTGTTCACCGCCTGGACGAACTTCACCCCGACGTGGAACAACACCGGCGTGGCGCAGCCCGTGCTGGGCAACGGCGCGCTGGTCGGCAAGTACAAGAAGATCGGCCGGATTGCGCACGTCGTAATCAAGCTGTTCTGGGGTGGCACCACCAGCGCCGGTGACCCCGCCGGGTATTGGGGCTTTGGTGGTTTCCCGGCAGCGCTTAACGGCACCGTCACCGACATCATCCTCAGCGGCGCTTGCTGGGACAGCTCTGCTGTCGGTCTTTATGATGCGCGTGCGCAGCTCTCGAACGCCGCTGACCAGTTCGGCATCGTGCGAACCTTCACGACGACTCCCGCTACAGGAGCTGCACGAATTTCTTCTACGGTCCCATTCACCTGGGCTGCACAGGACTACCTATACCTGTCCGGCACGATCGAGACGCAGAGCTGATGGCCAGCATTGTCACCTGGCTGGGGTGCGACCTGGTGACCGGGCGGATCGTGGAAGAGCTGCCGGACCTGGCCACGTCCGGCAGCATCTCCGCCCTGCTTGGCGCGTACACGTCGACCAGCGCCGCCCTGCCGATCCCGCTTGGCGGCTACGGCCGGGCACCGAGGAACTGGGAGGCCGCGACGGAGCCGGGCCGGTCGATGATCGTGGCGGTGCTCGCCGGCGTGCCGGTATGGGCCGGGATCGTGCTGACCCGCCGCGGCGGCACCGAGGCGACCGTCGAGATGGGTTGTGTGTCGCTGGAGGGCTACCTCGACCGCAGGTTTGTCAGGGACCACGAGTTCGTCCAGGTCGATGACGCGTTGATCGCTGCGAGCCTGGTCGACGACGCCAACATCGAGGGAATCGGCTTGATCGTCGACGCGCCGGCGACCGGCACCCGGCGCGAGCGCACCTACAAAGACCAGGACGACAAGAGCGTGTATTCCACGCTGCGGGAGTTGATGGGAGTCATCGACGGCCCGGAGTGGACGATTGTCCTGGACTGGACCGACGCCACCCAGACCGCCGTCGCCAAGATCGCCCGTATCCGCAAGCGGGTCGGCTACCCGAGCAGCGCCCCGAACGCGGTGTTCACCACAGGCTCAGCGTCGGCGGTGGTGTCATCGCGGGGCGCATCGACCACCCGGTACACGTACAGCGAGGACTACAGCTCGGGCAAGGGTGCCAACCACGTGGTCGCCACCTCGAGCGGCGAGGGCGACGCCCGGCCGCAGTCCGACCCGGCCCGAGACGAGGCGATGTTCGCCGCTGGGTGGCCGCGCTGGGAGCACAGGTACAGCCCGTCGTCGTCGATCAGCAACAAGACGACCCTCAACGGGCACGCCGCCCAGGCGCTCGCGCTGATGGCCCGCGGCGCCCGCGTCGTGACCCTCACCAGCCGCGCCGACGTGTATCCGCTGCTGGGCACCGACTGGGCGATCGGTGACGACATCGGCCACGAGCTCACCGGGCACCGGCACCCCGCCGGCCTGACCGGCGTCGCCCGGGCCATCGGCTGGGAACTCGACCCGGCCGCCGGGACAGTGTCGCCGATCCTGCTGACTCCCGGAGAGGACGTGGTGTCGTGATCTCCTCCGACCAGGCTCCACCAGGCACCGATTGGCTCGTCCGTCGCATCGCGGACCTCGAACGGCAGGTACGCGAGCTGCAGGCCGGACGACGCCTGGAAGCGGCGACGATCGGCGCTGGCGGCCTCACGATCAAGGGCGGCGGGTCGGTCACGGTCACCGACGGCGGCCAGGTCCTCATCCACGACACCGCCGGCAACCGGATGATCTGGCTCGGCCTGGTGCCGTTCGGTGACGGCACCCGCAAACCGGGGCTGGTCGCATTCCGCGCCGGCGGCGGCAACGCCGCGCTGAGCCTGTACGACGGCGTCCCCGCCATCTGGGACAACACCGGCAACATCATCTTCAGCAGCGACGAGGTGTCCGGGCAGGGGATCGCCCGGCCGTGGCTGCCGGTCATGTGGGCGGGCAGCGACTATACGCAATGGCCGGGCACCACGTCCGGGTCATTCTCGATGGTGCTGGAAACGGCGGTGCCCCGTCAGCAGCCGAAGCTGTTCGTGCGGTTGCGGCACACGACCGACCTGAGCGGGACGACGGGGGAGCTGCGGCTGATGTGCCAAGGCGCGCAGCTCGGCCCCACCGTCACCGTCTCGTTCGCTGTCAACTACACGGACATCGGTCCCGTGGCCCTGCCTGCCGGCAACTTCGGCGAGACCTTGGGCCTGTCCGTAGATGGGCGGCGCACCGCCGGCACCGGCGCAGTGCGGGCGATGGTCACCGCATCCTGGACCCAGCAGTCCTAGCTGACCGGGCAGCGCGGGTTCTGGCCGATCTCGTCGGGCAGGCACGACATGCTCGGCAGCGGCGGCGGCGGATCGCCCACGGGCGGAGCGCCAGGCTCGCCGGCGTTAGCGGGCGGCGCCGGCGGCTCGGTGGTCGGCGTGGTGGTCGGATCCGGCTCGGTCACGGTGGTGGGCTCCGTCTCGGTCACGGTCACGGTCGTCGGGCTCCTCGTCGTCGCGGTCGCGGCCGGCCCCGCCGCCGGCCCGGTGGGCGTAGCCGGCAGCTCGGCGGGCGAGGCACCCACCGCGGTGGTCGCGGACGGGCTGGCGCTCGCCACCACGCTCGACGTCGGGCTGGCCGACGCCGTGGTGGGCGCAGCGCCGGCCTCCCCTGCGGGCGTGGCGCTGGACTCATCCGACACCGTACGCAGGTCCTGGCGGGCCGACTCCCCGCCGCCGGCCAGGGACAGGGCCGTCACGCCGCCGATGACGCCGGCCGCCGCGAGCGCCACCAGCCCCACGCCGAACGTTCTCGCTCTCGTCGTAGTCACGCAGTCCAGTGTGGGCTGCCACCGCAAGCCCGTCCATTCGGCCACCCCGTCGGGGTGGCCGTTCTCGCATGCCCTGGGAGGCGCAGTCATGCAGATCATCAGCCGCAAGCAGTGGGGTGCCCGCCCGCCGCGCAGCGTCCAAACCGTCGCGGCGTCGCGCCGGCGGCGGTTCGTCGTGCACTACAGCGCGGCGAGCCCGGACCAGACGCCGAAGGTCATCCAGGCGTACCACATGGACACCAAGAAATGGTCCGACATCGGCTACAACTTCCTCGTCGACGACGACGGCCGGATCTACGAAGGCCGCGGCTGGGACGTCGTCGGCGCGCACGCCGCCGGCTACAACACCGAGTCGATCGGCGTCTGCTTCATCGGCCGCGACCGCGCCGGCGTCACCGACGCGGGCCCGAAGGTCCGGGCCGCGATCCGGTGGCTGTACGACGAAGCGTGCCGCCGCACGGGCCGCACTCTGACCCGCAACGGCCACCGCGACGTCGGGTCGACGCAGTGCCCCGGCGACGAACTGTACGCCTGGGTGCACGCGGGGATGCCCGTCGACGACACGGCGCCCGCGCCATCCCCGAAGCCGCCGGCGACTTCGGGACAGCTGGTGGTCGACGGCCAGCTGGGCCCGGCCACCATCACCCGCTGGCAGCAGATCATGGGCACCCCGGTCGACGGAAGGATCACCGAACCGAGCGCCCTGGTCAAGGCCGTGCAGCGGCACCTCAACGCGAAGGTCCGCGCCAGCCTGGTGGTCGATGGCGCGGGCATCTGCCAGGACGGCCGGCCGTACAAGACCGTGCGTGCGCTGCAGCGGTACCTGGGCACCGAGCAGGACGGCATCATGTCCATGCCGGTGTCGGCGGTCGTCAAGGCTGTCCAGCGCCGGCTGAACAGCGGGCGGTTCTGATTAGATGGACACCGCCGTCGCTGTCGCCCTGGTCAGCGCGGCCGGAGCCGTCGGCGCCGGCGTCACCGGCACGATCGTCGCCCACGTGCTTGGCCGGCGGACCCGCGCCGTGCAGCAGCGGCTCACCGCGGCGCAGGCCCGCCAGGCCGAGGCCGCCGCCGAGCAGTTGCACGCCGAGGGCGACCGCATCCGGCAGGACATCTACCAGGAACTCACCGCCGACCTGCGAGCCGAGCTGCAGCAGGTGCGCGGGGCGCTGGCCGACGCCCGGCAGTCCCTCGCGACGACGTCGGCCGAGGCCGAGCGCCTGCGCGTGCGCGTCGTCGAGCTGGAGTCCCGCATTGCGCAGCTCGCGCTATCCGAGCAGCACCTGTCGGCCGAGCTACGCGCCGTCCAGACGGAGCGGGACCAGTTACGCATTCAGCTCGCCAGCCGCGAGGCCACGATCACCGCGCTGACCGGGCAGATCGGTGATCTCCGTGCGCAGCTCGCCGGTATCCAACAGCAGTCGCAGTCGTCAGCGACGACCTGAACAGGGACGCCTACACCTCGAAGGCGTGGTCGTATCGGATTCCCTGCGACTCCAGCCGGGCCCGCACCTCGGCCGCGTGCGCCTCGGCGACCGCCATGTCGGCGCCGGCAGCGCGGAGCAGCTCGACGGTTGGGCCGCTGATGCCCTGCGGGTCGGCCAGGGCCACTCCGGCCTGTATCCCGAGCAGTTGCGGGTCGCTCGTCACCCGGCGCACCGACGCGATCGCCACCTCACGAGGAGCGTCCCGGTCCACCCCGTTGCCGTACCGGCCGGCGACCCCGGACAGCTCCGCCAGCACCAGCCGCTGCCGTTGAGGCAGCTTGCTCACCTGCACCATCACCTCACCTTAGGAGACCCTGTGCGAATCTTCGGCCGTGAGCCGGCGCTGGTCATCGGCGCAATCGGCTCCCTCATTACCGTGCTGGCAGCCCTCAACCTGCCTGGCCTGTCCGCCGGCGCTGCTGCGGCGCTCACCGCGCTGGTCACCGCCAGCATCACCGCCTGGACGACCCGGCCGGTCGCGCCGTCCCTCTACGTCGGTGTGGTCGCCGCCGTGGCGACCCTGCTCGCCGAGTACGGCTTTCACGTGTCCGACCAGTCGGTGGCGGCGATCGGCGGTGCGATCGTGGCAGGGTTTGCTCTGTTCGGGGTACGCCCGCAGGTGACGCCGAAAGCCGATCCGGCAACGCGCGTCCGGTAGCCCGGTACGATCGGCCACGCAGCGCGCCTGGATGGATCCCCGGGCAGCGCCGACCAACACGGCAGCGCCCCGCTCCTGGCTACGGCCGGGGGCGGGGCGCTTTGTCATCGACGGTCAGCCGGTCGCCTTCGTTGGCGCGAGGCTACCGGCCGCCAAACACGTCAGCGGTCTCATCTTGACCTGGTGTGCGCGGCGGCGCGATAGCCGCCCTACCGCCGGACCAGACCTGTCGGGCGAGGGTCAGTCCGAACACCTCGGAGGCGCCGGCCGCCTTGAGTCGTCGGGCTACGGCGTTGAGGGTGTTGCCGCTGGTGAACACGTCGTCGTAGACCATGATCCGCTTGTTGCGCACACGTCCGGGGTCGGGCACGGCCAGGGACTGGAACAGTTGTTCCGACACCATCCGCCGTCCCTCGGCCCCGGACGTGTTGCGCATCCTGGTCGTGGTGCGCGTTTTGACGACCAGCGGCAGGTCGACCACGAACGGGAGGCCGGCCTCGTCCTGGTCCTTGGCCTGTTGGATGACGAACTTGGCGTGATCGGTGCGCGGATCGGCGCCGGCCGGTAGCAGGGCCGGCGTGGGGATGATGGCATCGACGCGCCGTACCAGCTCTGGGTGGGCGTACAGGTAGCCGAGGACGACCCGGGAGAACACGTAGCCCCAGGCCCATTTGCCGTCCTTGACCCGCCAGATCATGCGCTCAAGCGCGCCGGTCTTCATCGCGATGACCGCAGTGAACTCGAAGGCCCTGTCGGGGTCGGTGCACAGAGCGTTGCTGCACTGCTCGTCGGGCCCGGCCAGGGCCTGGTCGCAGATGGTGCAGCGGTGCTCGGCGGGCGTCTGCAGGGTCGCGCTGGCGCACTCGTAGCAGACCCTGATGGGGCCGGTCTCGACGTAGGCACACCCTCGGCAGTTGCCGAAGCCGGCAGGGTCGGGACCGTCGATGACGGCAGGGGGCTCAGGCATGCGGGGAGGGGTGCCTTCCGGTCAGAACTGGAACGCGAGCTGTTCGCGGCGGTTGTTCGCGGCGTGGATGCGCTCCGGGGCCGCCAGGAGCCGCACGACGTCGTCGACGTCGTCGACCATGACCGCGCCGCGATTGTCGACGTACTTGCGCGCCCACTCCTGGGCCTCGGTGAGGCTCTTGATCAGGAACACCTTCTTGCCGTGTTCCAGCGCCAGTCGGGCCTGCATCTTGGCGCCGGACGTGCTGGACGCCTCGATGACGACGGTGCCCTGCGCGATGCCGGACATGGTGACGTTGCGGCGCGGGAAGGTGTAGGAGGCGCCGTTCATGTCCGGCCAGAACTGGGACACGAGGGCGCCTTGAACGGCGATGGACTCGGCAAGCTCCCGGTTCATCGCCGGGTAGCACTTGCGAATACCGGTTCCGATCACGGCGATGGTGCGGCCGCCAGCGGCGAGGGCGGCGCGGTGCGCGGCGGTGTCGATGCCGCGGGCTAGGCCTGAGACGACGGTGACGCCACGCTCGACGAGCAGACGAGCCATCCGTCCGGAGCGTTTGACACCATCAGTCGACGCATCGCGGGTGCCGACGACGGCGACACTACGCAGATCCGCCTCAGTGAACTGGCCTCGCACGAACAGGAACGGCGGCAGATTGAAGATCAGCCGCAACGTGGGAGGGTAATCCTCGTCGAGCACCGTCATCAGGCGGGCGTCGACCGTTTGAGCCTTCTCGATCTCTCGCTCTGCCTCGCCCACGAGCGTCGACCACTGGGGTAGAGCGGAGCGAATCGCGTCTGCGGCGGCGACGGCCTCAGGGGAGGTCTCCGTCACTACGCCTTGGCGGAGGCGGGAGAGCCCGTCGAGACGCTGGGCCTCGCGAGCCAATAGATACCAGCTGACCTTGGGGATCCGGCACAGCGCAAGCAGCGCCACCCGATCCTCGTATGCGGCGAGGGTCATCGCATTCTACTCCTGTTCGATCGTATGTTCGAATGCGACCTTTTGTTACCACCGGAGTGTGACAGAAGCCGACACATGATGCATCATGCGTCCGGCCAACACGCGCTATGCCTCGTTTCGCCATTTGTGCGGATCGGTGAGACAAAGCGCCCCGCCCTCGGCGCTGACCGGGGCGGGGCTCGCTTCGTGGTCTTCGGGTCTATGCCGGCGAGCGGGCCTCCCGGCTACGCCGGATGGCCCGCTTGGCAGTGGACTCCGACACCTGGTGGTCGGCCATCACCCGGCGCACGATCTCCGCGTACGGCACGCCCTGGCGGTCCATCCGGTCGACGGCCTCCTCCAGCGTCTCCGCCGGCTCCTCGTCGTCCAATTCCAGATCGAGTGCCTCGTCACGCGGCGGACCATCAACCCGGACACGCCGGCCGCCATGCTCGACGATCCGACCCCACCAGTTGGTGTCACGGTCGGTGTCATCGGTGTCAGACACCTTGCTGACCTGCGCGGTGACACCATCCTCGGTGTCATCCCCCTCGGTGGGGGAGGGGAGGCCGCGGCGCATCCACACGTCGTGCAGCGTTGCGATGGTGATGAAGACGGCGACCGCGATCAGCAGGGCGACCGGGCCGCCCCAGCCGCGGTGCGGCTCCTGGGCAGCAGCGAGAGTGAACATCAGGCAGCTCCGAACAGCCAGGCGGGCAGGGGGGCAACGAGGCCGGTGAGGAAGTCGACGCAGCCTCGGGTGATGTCGCCGACGGTGCCGCCGGGCAGGTCGGCCATGAGGCCGAGGAGCACTGCGGCGATCCACAGGCGGGTGTTGAGCCGGTAGAGCGGGCTCTGCGGGAACGTGAGGGTGGCGAACCGGCCGAGCTTCTTGCTGGCCTTGACCGGCAGCATGCAGCCGACCACGTAGATGAACAGCAGTCCGACCAGCGCGCCGAGAATCGCGTTGATCGAGGCTCCCGCGATGTAGGCGCCGCCGGTGGCGTCTAGCAGCTGCTCGATGGCGCCGCTGGCGGTCTGCACGGTCCACTGGTCGAGGAGGGAGCCGTCGAAGCCTTCCCGGATGGCGGGTACGGCCAGGAGGAAAGCGAGCCGGTCTCGCAGGCTGTTGGGGCCGACGCTCATGTAGTCGATGACCAGGGCGAGCAGCAGCAGCACGGCCACTGCGGTCGGGGACATGGTGTGCTCCAGCAGAGCCGTTCCCGTGCCTGGGGCGGGCGTTCCGGGCGGGCTCGGACTCGGGGCGGGGGCGAGCAGCATGATCGTGCGCAGCATCAGGCGCCGCTCCAGTCGAGCACCTTGGTGCCAGTCGCGGCGTCCCTGACCTCGAGGCGCGGGACGTCCATCGGTTCGTTCGCGGCCAAGGCGTCGCGGGTGAGCGCCTGGAGCTGCTGGTTGAGGGTGGTTGCGTAGCCGGGGATCGACAGGTCGAGGACGACCACGTAGCGGCGGTTGGCCAGCACCTCGTACTGGCCGTCGAATACGTGCAGGCGGTACGGCAGGGCGGCCATCAGGCGTCCATCTCCTGGTGCGTGAGGACCGGGAACAGGGCGATGCCGAGGAGCACCATGGCGCCGGCGGCCACCCAGGCGGTGGAGTGGTGGCCGGTGAGGATCGCGACGAGCGCGGTGATGGTCGCGGCCAGGACGGCGCCCGTGAGCGCGAACGCGATCCGGGTCCAGGGCCACGGGCGCGGGGCGGCCATGACGATCGGCTGGATGCCTGCTCGGCGCATCTCCCGGACCCGCTCGGCCAGCTGCTGGAGCGACTTGGCGGGCAGGGTGACGGTGCGGCCGGCCAGCTGGCGCAGCGGCGAGTCTGCGGGGACATGCCCGCGGATCAGGTGGGTCGTGGTCATGATGGTGTTTCTCCTTCGGGAGGGCCCCGGGGCGCGGCATGGCTGTCCAGGCGTGAGCCGCGCCCCGGGGTGCTATTGGGCGGTGTCTTCGCGGACGAGGTGGGCGAGTGCGGCGCCCATGCCGAGCACGCCCACCGGCAGGATCGACACGGCGGTGGTGATCCACCACGGGGCGCCGGTCGGCGGCGCGACGAGTAGGTGGTAGGCGATCTGCCCGAGCGCGCCGACCGTGAGTGAGGCGATGGCGGACCACTTGGCGAACCGGCGGGCCCGGTCCGGCACCCGGCCGGACAGCCACACGTACAGGGCGTACGCGCCGTACGTCTCGACGCCGATGGGCAGGGTGATGGCGGTGTTGAGGCTCACCCGGTCGGCGATGCCGGGCAGCGGGTGAACGACGCCGAACCCGGTGAGTTCGCCGAGTCCGACCCACCCGGACCAGATGGCCACGAATGCGGGTAGGGCGAGCAGCACGATCGGCCAGGCGACCGCCCGGCGGGCCGTGACCGGCGCGGTGGGCGTACCCGGGTGACCGACCGTCGTGACCTGCTCGACCCGCTCGACGACCGGCGCCGCCGGGACGGGCTGCGGGTCCGGCCCGGCGGCCGGCACGGATTCGGGCACGACCGGGGCCGGCAGCGGGTCCGGGCCGAGCGGCTTGGCGTGCATCCACGGGTCCGCGGGCGGCTCGTCGTCGCGTAGCCGGGCGAGGAGTTCCTCCGCCTTCGGGGCGCCGATCCGGTACTCGCGCATCAGCCGGTTCCGCGACGGGAGCTCGCCGAGCTCGCGGGTGAGCTCGCGGGCGGCCGGCACCAGCGCGTCTACCGGCTGGGGGTAGCGGGTGCCGTTGATGGTCGGGGCAGTCATGCCGCGAATCATGGCACAGGGTTGCTAGGGTTGCAAAGGTTGCTAGGGTTGCGCCATGTCGCCCCCACCGCCTGAAGCGCTCGGCCCCCCGCGTCTGCGATCATCAGGAGACTCGCCAGGGTTGCGAGGGCCGGCAGAGAGGGCAGACGTGGCGGATTGGCTCACGGTGAAGCGGGTGACGGAGCTGGTGCAGGCCGCCGGCTACCCCGACAGCGTCGACACGATCCGCCGCCGGGTGGACTCCGGCGAGTTCGGGGCGCGCGGCCGGGACTGGTACCGCTCCGAGACCGGCTATCGGTACGTCGCCCCGGCCGCCGTTGAGGAGTTCATCCGGAAGCGCCGAGAGGCCCAGTAGGCCGCAAACGCCGAGCCGCCCCCGACCTTGCTGGTCGGGGGCGGCTTCGTCGTGCTGGGGCTCAGCGGCCGAACGCACCGCCCCGGGCGCTCGTGACGAACGCGCGCCAGCCACCCGGGGCGAACACCAGCGCCGGTCCGGTCTTGTCCTTCGAGTCGCGTACCCCGACCGCGCCGGTCACGTAGGCGACCTCCACGCAGTTGTCGCAGTTCGGGCCGGACTTCGAGCTCTTGAACCATGTGGCGTTGGTCAGGTCGATCATCACTGCGCTCCTTGGTATTCGGTCGGCCGCTGGTTGCGGCCGGTCGTTTGCTGGCGTCGCCAGGCCCGGTGCGCGGCGAGCAGCTGGGCAGCCCACGCTCCGGTCTCGCACCGGGGTACCGCGCGAGGCTTGCGGCGGTCGGCCTTGCAGTCTCGGCAGCGGCGGTGCGCCTCGACGATGAGGGACGCTACGGCGACGTCGCCGCGCTGGCCGATGTCGTCGACCATCCCGGTCATGGCCGCCATCCGGCGATACCGGCGACCGTGAGGACCAGGACGACGGTGGCGATGACGACACCGTAGATGACCTCGCGGGTGGCGAGGGGCAGGCGGCGGGGCGGCTGGGGGACGGTGTGCCCGTCGGGATGCGGCGCCCGGCCGTACGGGTCGGGGTGCACGGGCGGGAGCGGGCCTGTGTGGGGGCGCTCAACCATCGCCGGGTCCTCAGGGTGGAGGGGTGGGAGATCGCCGGGCGGGAGGCGGCACGGGGGGTCCGTCCCCGCCCGGCTGGATGCTCCGCCTGGTGCGACCCGAGGGGAGCGCCCGTAGACTACATCGACTAGGTCTACTAGGTCTACGTACAGCTACCAGGTTGATGCGGAGAAGTCATGGGTGATCTACTCGACATGCGACCCGAGGAGACCACCATGCCCGCCAAATACGAGCGGGTGGCCGACGCCATCCGCGAGCAAATCCGCACCGGCCAACTGAAGCCGGGCGACAAGCTGCCCTCCATCACCCAGCTCAAGGAGCAGCACGGGGTGAGCTACGGCAGCATCCGCGGCGCCATGCTGGTGCTGAAGGCGGAGCGACTCGTGGAGGGCCGGCCCGGCGAGGGCGTGTACGTGGCCGACCAGCCACCGAAGTAGCGCATGCGAAAGCCGGGAGGTGACGGGGGCCACCTCCCGGCTTAGGTTCGCCATCCGGCGCCAGCCAGGGACGGTCTACCCGCTGCTCAAGCTAGGCCACAGTGTGACCTAAGCGCAATCACTGCTTGAGGGTGACGGCACGGCGTGATCAGATTGGCGAGCCAGCCAGGAGAGTCCGCCATGCCCATACCTATGTCGTCGCGCGAGATCGCCGACGACCTGTCAGCGCGTATCCGCGCCGGCGAGTACGCGCCAGGGCAGAAGCTGCCCTCGCTTCGCGAGTTCGCCGAGCTGTACTCGGTCAGCATCTCAACCATCCAGCGAGCGCTGGAGCTGACCCGCGATCGGGGCCTGACGGTGGGCCGCGCCGGCGTCGGTGTGTACGTCGCAGAGTCCTGGTAGGCCCGTCACTTGGCACCTCGGATCAACCGCAGCTGAGGCGGCGGTTCCTGCTGGGCCCGCCGTACGGTGGCAGCCCCTTCGAGGAAGCCGCGATTTTCGGCGCGCCGCCGAACGATCGGCAACGCAACCGCGGTCCCCAGAGCGACGATCGCAGCTACTGCCAGCGGCGCGATGTGCCACACGGTCGGGACAGCCTTCGCGCTCTCCGCTCGCTGAACCTGCGGCCCAAGCGTTCCTGGCGCCGCGGGCGGCATGGGCGCAGCGGCCGGTACTGACGGCGTCGGTTCAGCGACGGCCTGGTCCTCACGCTGATCCGTTCGGCGAGCAGGAGCGGGCTCGACCTTCGGGCGGGCCGCCGGTCGAGTGGGCGGCGCGCTGGTGCCGGTCGGGGTGGCCGAACTGGAGGCTTCGGCCGCCGGCGGCGTTGACTGCACCGGTGCCGGGGCTACCGAGGGCGGCCCCGGCGACGCCGGGGCGGGCGAGGCGGTGGCGGCCGGTAGGTCGACGATGTCGCCTACGAGGTCGCGGAGAGGCTGGTCGGGGGTGGGGGTGGCAAGAGCGAGTGTGGCGAGGAGCGTGAGCGCGGTACGGCGCCGCATAGGGGCGATCCTCCTGTCCTGCTTAAGGAAACCCGGACCGTACCCAAAGTGATCTAGCAATTACCAGCGTGCAAGTTTCATCATCTGCGATTCCCGACTTTCGAACACCTGTTCGATTTGACCAGGGCTTAAATTCGCAGGTCACGAAGACCGTGTGATCTCCGTCAAATTCCGCCCATGACGTCGATCCTGTCGTAGGCGCGGCGGGCCCGAGCGGACTTGGCGGAGCGCCCGTAGTGGCGCAGCATCTGGTTGGAGTCCCACCCAGCCAGCGCCATGAGGTCGCCCTCGGCGCCGCCGGCGTCCAGCCAGCGGTGCGCGAAGGTGTGGCGCAGGAGGTGGGGATAGATCCGGATGCCGAGCCTCTCTCCCCGGCGGACGAGCATCTGGTAGACGCCGTTGGGCGTCATCGCCTGTCGCCGGCGCACGCCGAGCCATAGCGCAGGCAGGTACGCCGCCGGGTGCTTGCTTCGGACCCGGATGTACCGATCGAGGGCCAGGGCGGCGCGCTGGTCGAAGGGAACGGTGCGCTGCCGATTGCCTTTGCCGGTCACCACGGCCTCGCGCCGCTGCAGGTTGATGTCGTCGAGCTGCAGCAGCGCCAGCTCGGCGAGGCGGCCGCCGGTAGCGGCGAACAGTCGCAGCACTGCGGCGTCGCGCCGGCTCTCGAAGTCGCGGCCGCGCTCGGCGTCGCGGATGAGGGCCTGGAGCTGCTCGGGGGTGAGGACCGGCGGCGGCGCTTCGTCGGCGCGTGGCGCGGCGGGCACGGTCACCTTGACGAATGGGTTGGGGAGGTCCTCCTCCTCGGCGTACCACCCGAAGAACTGCTGCAGCGACCGGCCGACGTTGTTGATGTACCCCTTGCCGTAACCCTGGCAGGACGCCGGCGCCGCGGCCGAGTCGCGGAGGGCGTGCGGACAGGGCTCGCCGGCCTCGCGCAGCCAGGCGAAGAAGCCGCGCAGCTGGTCGCGGCCAACCTCGTCCCAGTCGCGGATCGCTGGCTGGGTGATACGCAGCCAGCCGCCGAAGAACTGGGCGACGTCGACGTACAGGGTGACGGTGCGGGCGCTGAGGCCCTCGGCCTCCATGCTCAGCTTCCAGGAGTTGATCCAGGTCTGATAGCTGCCCGGGTCGGGCCGGCGGATCTTGGGGTGGCGGGTCATGAGATCCACCGTGCCCGGGCCCGTGGCATGGGTGACACCAGGTCAGCGGGCATAAGCGATTGGTCTCTGAGCATCGTTCGGTAGTCCTCTCGTGGAGGCTTACCGGTGTTTGCGCAGGTGGTGGTGCAATCGGAGCCCCCGGCCGGGATCGAACCGGCGACATCTCGCTTACAAGGCGAGTGCTCTGGCCAGCTGAGCTACAGGGGCGCGTGGTGCCGTGGTCAGCATAGCGACTGAGGCCCGGAAATCCCGTTCCGCAGGGCTCCCGAGCACGGAAAACGTCAATTTCGTGACCTCGACGCCGACGTATCGACACCGGGCCGCCCGACGGCGGTGGGGATTGATGCCTCGGAGTGCCTGACTGACCGGAATGCGTATGCGGTCCGTCCCATCCCACGCACCCCGTCTTGGCACGATCGGAAAACCCGTTTACCGTGCAGTGACACGGACGACACCTCCGGTCCGCCTCGGCTGCCTGGGGTGACCGCCCGTTGGCCGGCACCGTGGGTGCCGGTCGCTCCTTCCACTCGGATCGTCCGGCACGTTCCTGCCGGTGAAAGGAAGCGCTCCACCATGGCTACGGTCACCTACGCGAAGGCATCCCGGATCTACCCGGGCACCGAGCGCCCCGCCGTCAACAAGCTCGACCTGGAGATCGGCGACGGGGAGTTCCTCGTCCTGGTCGGCCCGTCGGGTTGCGGCAAGTCCACCAGCCTGCGGATGCTCGCCGGCCTCGAGGACGTCGACGACGGCGCCATCTACATCGACGACCGGGACGTCACCCACCTGCCGCCGAAGGCCCGCGACATCGCGATGGTCTTCCAGAACTACGCGCTCTACCCGCACATGACGGTGTACGAGAACATGGCGTTCGCGCTCAAGCTGCGCAAGACCTCGAAGTCGGAGATCGACCGGCGGGTCAAGGAGGCGGCGGCGCTGCTCCAGCTCGAGGACTTCCTCAACCGCAAGCCGAAGGCGCTCTCCGGCGGTCAGCGCCAGCGGGTCGCCATGGGCCGCGCGATCGTCCGGGAGCCGCAGGTCTTCCTCATGGACGAGCCGCTGTCGAACCTCGACGCCAAGCTCCGGGTGCAGACCCGTACGCAGATCGCGTCGCTCCAGGCCAAGCTGGGCGTCACCACCGTGTACGTGACCCACGACCAGGTCGAGGCCATGACCATGGGTCACCGGGTCGCGGTCATGCTCGACGGCGTCCTCCAGCAGGTGGACACCCCGCGGGCGCTCTACGACACCCCGGCCAACGTCTTCGTCGCCGGCTTCATGGGCTCCCCGGCCATGAACATCAAGACCGTGCCGCTGACCGAGCAGGGCGCCGAGTTCGCCGAGTTGCACGTGCCGCTGACCCGCGAGCAGGTCGAGGCGGCCAAGGCCGAGGGCGGCGACGGCAAGGTCACCGTCGGTTTCCGTCCGGAGGACTGCGACCTGGTCAGCCCGACCGAGGGCGGCATGCCGGTCGTGGTCGAGCTGGTCGAGGACCTGGGCTCCGACGCCAACGTCTACGGCCACGCCGCGCTCGGCGGCAGCTCCGAGCGGTTCGTCGTGCGGACCGACCGCCGCACCATGCCGAACATGGGTGACACCGTGTTCGTCAAGCCGCGCCAGGGCCGCAGCCACGTCTTCCACGCCGCCACCGGCAGCCGGATCTGACGTACGGAAAAGGGGCGGTCCGCCAAGGCGGACCGCCCCTTTTCGTGTCTTCCGAGAAGGGCGTCAGACCTCGACGGCGCGGCGCCGGGCGACCTCGGCGAGGGTGACCGCGGCGGCGACGCTGGCGTTGAGCGACTCGACGTCGGAGACCATCGGGATGCGCACGGTAAGGTCGCACGTCTCGCCGACCAGCCGGGACAGCCCGCGTCCCTCCGAGCCGACCACCACGACCAGCGGGCCCACCGCGGCCTCCAGGTCGTACAGGTCGGTCTCGCCGTCGGCGTCCAGGCCGACCACGACGAAGCCGGCGTCCTTGCACGCCTTCAGCGACCGGGTCAGGTTGGTGACCTGGGCGACCGGCACCCGCGCGGCCGCGCCGGCGCTGGTCCGCCAGGCGGTCGCGGTGATCCCGGCCGCCCGCCGCTCGGGTACGAAGACGCCCTGCGCGCCGAACGCCGCGGCGGACCGGATCACCGCGCCGAGGTTGCGCGGGTCGGTGACCCCGTCCAGCGCGACCAGCAGCGGGCACGCCTGCTCCAGCGCCGCCGCCATCAGGTCCTCGAACGGCTCGTACGCGAACGGCGGGACCTGGAGGCCGACGCCCTGGTGCAGCACCCCGCCGGTCATCCGGTCCAGCTCGACCCGGCTGATCTCCAGGAGCGCGATGCCCCGGTCGGCGGCTGTCCGGACGATCTCGTTGACCCGGTCGTCGATGTCGATGCCCTGCGCCAGGTAGAGGGCGGTGGCCGGCACCTGGGCGCGCAACGCCTCCAGCACCGGGTTCCGTCCGACCAGCAGCTCCGGGCTGTCCTTCGCCGGGTTGGACCGGCGGCCCGGGGCGACCCGGGGACCGCCGCGGGCGGCCGGCTTGCCCTTGCCACCCTTCACCGGGACGCCGGCGCGGCTGCCCTTGCCCCAGGTGGTGTCCTTGCTGCCCGGTTGGCCGATCTTGGGGGCGCGCCCCTCCTCGGCCGCCGAGCGGCGCTCCTTCTCCTGCTTCCAGGCGGTGCGCTGGGGCAGCTTCTCGGTGCCCGAGTATGCCTTGTGCCAGGGTCGCTCGTCGGCGGGCAGGGTGCGGCCACGGCCCGCGAGGGCGTCCCGCCCCTTGCCGCCGGAGCCCTTCGGCGCACCAGCCTTCGGCGTCAGCCGTCGGCCACGGCGCTGCGAGTTGCCGGCCATCAGTCCTGCTCTCCAATAGTCCAACGGGGGCCCTGGGGGGTGTCCTCGACCACCACGCCGGCCTGCTTGAGCTGGTCGCGTACGGCGTCGGCGGCGGCCCAGTCCTTGCGGCTGCGGGCCTGGGCGCGCTGCTCCAGGGCCAGCGCGATCAGGGAGTCCACCACGCCGCGCAGGTCGCTCGCGCGGCCACCGCCGGTCCAGGCCGGGTCCAGGGGGTCGACGCCGAGGATATCCAGCATCGCCCGGGCGGCGGCCAGCGTCGTGCGGACGGTCACATCGTCGCCGGCGGCCAGCGCGCTGTTGCCGTCCTTGACCACCTCGTGCAGCACGGCCAGGGCGGCCGAGGTGTTGAGATCGTCGTCCATCGCGGCGGCGAAGCCAGCGGGCATTTCGCCGCGCTGCCCGCCGCCGACCCGCTCGGCGGCGCGCTGCACGAAACCCTCGATCCGCCGGTACGCGACGGCGGCGTCGCGCAGCGAGTCCTCCGAGTAGTCGATGCGGGACCGGTAGTGCGCGGCGACGTAGTAGTAGCGCAACTCCACCGGGCGCACCCCGAGGGACGCCACGTAGTCCAGGTCGAGGGTGTTGCCCAGCGACTTGCCCATCTTGGCGCCGCCGATGCTGAGCAGCCCGTGGTGCACCCAGTAGCGGGCGAACGCCAGGTCGGCCGCCTGCGACTGGGCGATCTCGTTCTCGTGGTGCGGGAAGGTCAGATCGAGCCCGCCGCCGTGGATGTCGAACTCGGCGCCCAGGTAGCGCCAGCACATCGCCGAGCACTCGATGTGCCAGCCGGGCCGGCCCCGGCCCCACGGCGACGGCCAGTACGCGTCCACCGGCTCGTCCGGCTTGACGCCCTTCCACAGGGCGAAGTCGCGCGGGTCGCGCTTGCCCCGCTCGGGTGTGTCCCCGGCGGGCTGCATGTCCTCCGGCGACTGCCCGGACAGCGACCCATACGCCGGCCAGGAGGCCACGTCGAAGTAGACGTCACCGGTGCCGTCGGTGGCCGGGTAGGCGTGCCCGGTCTCGATCAGCTGGGCGATCAGCTCGTGCATCTCCGGGATGTGGCCGGTGGCCCGCGGCTCGTACGTCGGCGGCAGCACGTTCAACGCCCGGTACGACTCGCCCAGGATCTGCTCGTTGGCGTACGCGATCGACCAGAACGGCCGCTCCTGCTCCACCGCCTTGACCAGGATCTTGTCGTCGATGTCGGTCAGATTGCGGATGAAGGTCACCTCGAAGCCGGAGGCGAGCAGCCAGCGCCGCAGCACGTCGTAGTTGACGCCGGAGCGAAGGTGGCCGATGTGCGGCGGGGCCTGGAGGGTGAGACCACACAGGTAGACCCCCACCTTGCCGGTTTCCCGCGGGACGAAGTCCCGCACCGATCGGGTGGCGGTGTCATACAGGCGTAGCGTCACCGTACAAGGGTAGCCGTCCGCGACATTTCGAGGTTGTGCGGAGCCGGTCGTACGCTGCGTGCTGTGGACACGGCGGCACGGGCGGGAGAGACGGCCCAGACTCTGGACCGGGGGCTGCGCCTGCTGCACCTGGTCGCGGACGCACCGGGCGGGCTGACGGTCACCGAGGCGGCGAACCGGCTGGGCATCGGCCGGGCGGCGGTCTACCGGCTGGTCGGCGCGCTGACCGGGCACGGCATGCTGCGGCGCGACGGTGCGGGCAAGCTCCGGCTCGGTGCGGGCGTGCTGCACCTGGCCCGCCGCGCCCAACCACTGCTCGCCGAGGGGGCGCTGCCGGCGCTGCGGCGGCTGGCCGAGCAGACCGGGGCGACGGCCCACCTGACCGTGGTCGAGGGGGGTGAGGGGGTCGCCCTCGCCGTGGTGGAGCCGAGTTGGACGTCGTTCCACGTGGCGTACCGGACCGGGTCCCGGCATCCGCTGGAGCGGGGCGCCGCGGGGCGGGCCATCCTCGCCGGCCGGTCGGGCGCCGCCGGCCCGGTGAGCACCAGCGGCGAACTGCAGTCCGGGGCGTACGGGGTGGCCGCGCCGGTGCTCGGCGTGCCCGGGTTAGAGGCGAGCGTCGGCGTGGTGTCGCTGGCCCCGCTCGACGTGGCGGTGGTCGGCGACCAGGTCACCGTCGCCGCCCAGGCGATCGCCACCGCCCTCGCCTGACGCTGCCTGGCAGGTGCCGATAGCACACACGACGACCATCGTGATGGTTGTCCACAGGCCGGCGACAGCGCCAGAACGGCGGTTGTCCACAGGGATGTCGGCGGAGGGTCCTGGTCACCAGGCTGGTCGGCATGCCTCCTCAACCGCATCGGCCGAAGCTCCTGGCATGGCAGGTGTTCCGTGGCTCGGACGTGATTCGGCACGGCCTCCTCACCGCACATCAACTCCGCAGCTCGGCCTGGGTGCGGGTGCGACATGACGTGTACGCCGACGCCCGCCTTGACCGGGACCACGCGCTGGCCTGTCGGGCGGCCACGCTTCAGCTGCCGCCGGACGCCCTGATCGCCGGGCCGTCGTCCGCGTATCTGCACGGCGTCGAGCACGCCGCTGATTTCACCGACGAGGTTCACGTGCTCGCGCCCCGTCCGGCTGGGCTCCGGAGCCAACACGGGCTCCGCGTGCACTCCACGCTGCTCGCGCTGCCGCCAGCGGCGCAGGGCGCGGCCGGACTCGTGGCGCCCGACCCCACCCGGCAACTGCCGGCGGACGGCCTACCGGTGCTAGCCGCCGGCACGCCGCTCCGCACCGGTCCGACGGCGGCCGCCTGGGAGACCGCGGTCTGGCTGGAACCGATCCGCGCGATCGGCATCGTCGACGCCCTGCTCGGCCGGGGCCTGACCACCCCGGCAGCCCTCGCCGAGATCGCCCGACGCAACGCCGATCGTCCCGGCGGGCGCCGGGCACGGTGGGTTTTCGGATTGGCGGACGCGGGAGCCGGCTCCCCGGCCGAGTCGGCGCTGCGGGTACGCCTGGTGCTGGCCGGGCTGCCCCGGCCTGCGGCCCAGCCCCCTGTCCGCTTGCCGTCGGGTCTGGTGCTGCACCCGGATCTCGCCTGGCCCGCCTTCCGAGTCGCGGTCGAGTACGACGGCCACTGGCACGCCGACCCGGACCAGCTCCATCGGGACCGGCGGCGGCTGAACCAGCTCGTCACGGCCGGTTGGGTCGTGTTGCACGTGACGAGCCGACGATTCCGCCACGAGTTTCCCGCGGTTGTACGCGAAATCCGCGCGGCCCTGACCTCCCGGGGCTGGCGGCCCTGACGGCCGGTTGATCAACTCGGGGTGCGGCACATTGGGCTTACGAGCGGCCACGAGAGCGCACCTTGCCGCACATCGAGTTGATCGATGAGAGTCAGGGGCGGCCGAAGAGGTCGAGGAGGAGGTCGGGTAGGTCGGCGAGCGTGGACACCTCGGCGTCCGGGATCAGCCCGGAGGGGCGGGGCAGGCCGGCCCGGTTCAGCCACACGGCGCGCAGTCCGACACGCTGCGCTGCCACCACGTCGTGCTCTGGCGAGTCCCCGACGTACACGATCCGCTCGGGCGGCAGTCCGGCCGCCGTCACCACGGCGGCGTAGAACTCCGGGGCGGGCTTCTTCGGCAGGCCGTTCTCGTGCGCGTACAGCTCGAAGGTGAACTGGCCGGCGAGCCCGCAGCGTTCGGCGCGGCTGTTGCCGTTGGTGGCCAGGCCCAGCAGGTGCCGCGGGCGCAGCGCGGCCAGCGCGGGCACCGCGTCCGGGAACGGCCGGCTCAGCGCGAAGCGGCGGGCGAAGAAGAGCGCGGCGAACTCGTCCAGGTGCTCGTCGAGGCCGGCCCGGGCCAGCGACCGGGCCAGCGCCGCCCGCCGGATCTCCTGCACCGGCGCGGCGCTCAGCGCGCCGAACACCGCACCCCAGTCCGACTCCAGGTTCGCCAGCGAGACCCCGGCGGCCGCCGGGGTCCACCGCCGCATCTCCTCGAGTACGGCCACCAGCGCGCCGGTGACCGCCGGGCGCAGGTCGATCAGGGTCTCGTCGGCGTCGAAGACGATCGCGGTACGCGGTTCGCTCATCGCTCGCCGGCCAGCGCCGGCTCGGCCGGGGCCGGCGGGACCGTCTCCGGCGTGCGCAGCTCGTCCAGCCGGACCAGGGCGACCCCGACCACGATCAAGGCCCCGCCGAGCAGCTGCACGGCGGTCGGCAGTTCGGCCAGCACCAGCCAGGCGATCAGCACCGCGAACATCACCTCGGTCAGCCCGACGAAGGAGGACAGGCGCGCGCCGAGCAGCCGGGCTCCCGCGACCCCGGCCAGGTACGCGACCACCGCGGCGATCAACGACAGCCCGGCGATCGGCACCAGCCAGCTCACCTGGTGCCCGGCGAAGGTGACGTCGGCGGTGTCGGCGCGCAGCGGCAGCAGCCGGGCCATGCCGAGCAGGGCGAGTGCCAGCGCGCCGATGGCCATCCCGCAGCTCGCCATCACCACGGACGGCAGCGCGGCGTCGACCCGACCGGCGATGACGTAGTAGCCGGCCAGCCCGACCCCGGCACCGAGCCCCCAGAGCACCCCGATCGGGTCGAGCCGTCCGGCGCCGGTCAGGTCCAGCACGAACGCGAGCCCGCCGAGCGCGGTCAGCGACCCGATCACGGTGAGCAGTCGGGGTCGCTGGCCGTGGACCAGCCACATCCAGCCGACCACCAGCACGATGCCCAGATACTCCAGCAGGAGCGCGACACCGACCGGCAGGTAGCGGACCGCGTTGAAGAAGCACGCCTGGGCCACCGCCACCCCGAGCAGTCCGAACACGACGATCGTGCCGGCGTTGCGCCGCAGCACCGGCCACCGCCCGCGCAGCGCCAGCAGCGCCGGCACGGCCAGCACCAGCGCCGCGATGCCGACCCGGGCCAGCACCACCGCCTCGGCGGACCAGTCGCCGGCGATCAGGGAACGGGCGAAGGTGCCCGATGTGGCGAACGTGAGCGCGGAGAGCAGGGCCAGGCCGAGGCCGACGCCGGACCGTTCACGCATCGACAGCTCCTTGATCGAACGACCGGTCATTGGTGAAACATGGTTATGCTGATGACGCTAGGCCGGCATCCTGACAGGAGTCAAGTTGCTATTCGCCCATGACACCGAGTGTGGCCTGGTCGCGGCCGCGGGACTGGTGAACACCGCCGGGCCGGACCGGGAGGGCCTGCCCGACGTGCCCGCCCTCGACGAGTTCATCGCCGCGCACGGCTGGAGCGGCCGGCACGAGCACACCGACGCGGAGCTGCGCGAGGTCCGCGCGCTGCGCCCCCGGCTCCGCCGGATCTGGTACGCCGACACCGACGAGGTGGTGGCCATCGTCAACGGGCTGCTCCGCGAGTCGCACGCGCTGCCCGAGCTCATCCGGCACGACGGCGAGCCGTACCACCTGCACGCCGTGCCGCGCGACGCGCCGCTGGCGACCCGGATGGCCGTCGAGGCCGCCATGGCCATGGCCGACCTAGTCCGCACGGCTGAGCTCAGCCGGCTACGGCTGTGCGAGCACCCGGACTGCGACAAGGTACTGGTCGACCTCTCGAAGAACCGGTCCCGCCGGTTCTGCGACGCCGGCTGCGGCAACCGTGCCGCCGTGAGCGCCTACCGAGCCCGCAAGGCGGCATCCCACTCCTGACCGGCCGGCACGATCCGGAGCCCCGGTCAGGGGTGGGTCATCCGGAGCAGGTCCAGGGCCTCGTCGAGCTGGGCCTCGCTGAGCCTGCCCGAGGCGACGTGTCCCCGGGAGATCACCACCTCCCGGATCGAGACCTGCCTGGCCAGCGCCTCCTTGGCGATCGAGGCGGCCTCGTCGTACCCGAGGTGGCGGTTGAGCGGGGTGACGATCGACGGCGAGCCCTCGGCGTACGCCAGACAGACCTCGGCGTCCGCGACCAGGCCGACCACCAGGCGGTCGGCGAAGAGGCGGCTCGACGCGGCCAGCAGCTTGATCGACTCCAGCAGGTTGCGGCCCATCACCGGAAGCATCACGTTCAGCTCGAAGTCGCCCTGCGAGCCGGCGAACGCGACCGTGGCGTCGTTGCCGATGACCTGCGCACAGACCTGCCGCATCGCCTCGGCGACCACCGGGTTCACCTTGCCCGGCATGATCGACGAGCCGGGCTGGAGATCGGGGATGCGCAGCTCCCGCAGGCCGGCCCGGGGGCCGGAGCCCATCCACCGGATGTCGTTGGCGATCTTGTACAGGCCGACCGCGATGGTGCGGAGCTGGCCGGAGGTCTCCACCAGCGCGTCCCGGGCGCCCTGCGCCTCGAAGTGGTTGCGCGCCTCGGTCAGCAGCAGCCCGGTCGACTCGCGCAGCTTCTCGATCACCCGGCCCGCGAAGCCGAGCGGGGTGTTGATGCCGGTGCCGACGGCGGTGCCGCCGAGCGGCAGTTCGGCCAGCCGCGGCAGCGCGGATTCCAGCCGCTCGATGCCGTAGCGGACCTGGGCGGCGTACCCGCCGAACTCCTGGCCCAGGGTGACCGGGGTGGCGTCCATCAGGTGGGTACGTCCGGCCTTGACCACGGTCTCGAACTCAGCCGCCTTCTCCTCCAGCGCCCCGGCCAGATGCTTCAACGAGGGAATCAGATCCTCCACCACGAACTGGGTGGCGGCCAGGTGGATCGACGTCGGGAACACGTCGTTGCTGGACTGCGAGGCGTTGACGTCGTCGTTCGGGTGCACGTTCCGGCCCAGCTCCCGGCTGGCCAGCGTGGCGATCACCTCGTTGGCGTTCATGTTGGACGACGTGCCGGAGCCGGTCTGGAAGACGTCGACCGGGAACTGGTCGTCGTAGCCGCCGTCGGCCACGTGCGCGGCGGCGGTGGTGATCGCCTCGGCCACGTCCGCCCCGATCACCCCCAGCTCGCCGTTGACCTGGGCGGCGGCCCCCTTGATCTGCGCCAGCGCCTTGATCTGGGCCGGTTCCAGGCCCCGCCCCGAGATCGGAAAGTTCTGCACGGCACGCTGGGTCTGCGCTCGCCACAACGCCTCGGCTGGGACCTCCACCTCGCCCATCGAGTCGCGTTCGATCCGGTAGCCGGTCGCCTCTGGAGTCGTCACGCGTACCATCCTGCCGCGCTGATCCCCGGACCGCAGGGAAAGCAGGCCGCACCGGCACGGGCTCAGCCCAGCTCGGCGAGGAGCTGCTCCACCTCGTGCCGCTCGGGGCCCCGAACTCACGGAACAGCGCCAGCGCCCGGATCCAGTGGGCGCGAGCGGCACCCGGATCGGGGCATCCCAGGATCCCGAACCGCATCTGCTTCCCGTACGCCTTCCTGTGCAACTTCGAGCAGAGCAGCCCGGGGAGGGCGGGTACTGGTTCCCCGTGGCCAACCCGGGCTGACCGGCGGCGAACGGAAAAGGGGCGCCGGGTGGGATCCCACCCGGCGCCCCTTTCGCATCGCCAGGGTCAGCGCCGGCCGACGGTGAGCACCGGCTTGGTGACCTCGGCGAAGAAGTCGTTGCCCTTGTCGTCAACGACGATGAAGGCCGGGAAGTTCTCCACCTCGATCTTCCAGACCGCCTCCATGCCGAGCTCGGGGTATTCGAGCACCTCGACGTGCTTGATGCAGTCCTGGGCGAGCCGGGCGGCCGGGCCGCCGATCGAGCCGAGGTAGAAGCCGCCGTGCTGCTGGCAGGAGCGGGTGACCTGGGCCGAGCGGTTCCCCTTGGCCAGCATCACCATCGACCCGCCGGCCGCCTGGAACTTCTCCACGTACGCGTCCATCCGGCCGGCCGTGGTCGGGCCGAACGAGCCGGAGGCGTAGCCCTCGGGGGTCTTGGCCGGACCGGCGTAGTAGACGGCGTGGTCGCGGAGGTACTGCGGCATCGGCTCACCGGCGTCCAGCCGCTCGGCGATCTTGGCGTGCGCGATGTCCCGGGCCACCACCAGCGGGCCGGTCAGCGACAGCCGGGTCTTCACCGGGTACTTCGACAGCTCGGCGCGGATCTCGTCCATCGGCCGGTTGAGGTCGACCCGGACCACCTCGGACGCGTCGAGCTGCGCATCGGTCACGTCGGGCAGGTAGCGCGCCGGGTCGGTCTCCAACCGCTCCAGCCATACCCCGGACGGAGTGATCTTGGCGACGGCCTGCCGGTCGGCGGAGCAGGAGACGGCGATCGCCACCGGGCAGGAGGCGCCGTGCCGGGGCAGCCGGACCACCCGTACGTCGTGGCAGAAGTAGCGGCCGCCGAACTGCGCGCCGATGCCGAAGTTGCGGGTCAGCTCCAGCACCTCGGCCTCCAACTCCAGGTCACGGAAGCCGTGCGCGCTCATCGAGCCAGAGGTGGGCAGGGTGTCCAGGTACTTGGCGGAGGCGTACTTGGCGGTCTTCAGCGCGTACTCGGCGGAGGTGCCGCCGATGACGATGGCCAGGTGGTAGGGCGGGCAGGCCGCGGTGCCGATCAGCCGCAGCTTCTCCTCCAGGAACTGCATCATCCGCGTCGGGTTCAACAGCGCCTTGGTCTCCTGGTAGAGGTACGACTTGTTGGCCGACCCGCCGCCCTTGGCCATGAACAGGAACTTGTACGCGTCCGGGTGCCCGTCCGGGTCCTCGGCGTAGAGCTCCACCTGGGCGGGCAGGTTGCTGCCGGTGTTCCGCTCCTCCCACATGGTCAGCGGGGCGAGCTGCGAGTAGCGCAGGTTCAGCCGGGTGTACGCCTGGTAGACGCCGCGCGAGATGGCCTCGGCGTCGGTGCCGTCGGTGAGCACGTGCCGGCCGCGCTTGCCCATCACAATCGCGGTGCCGGTGTCCTGGCACATCGGCAGCACGCCGCCGGCGGCGATGTTGGCGTTGCGCAGCAGGTCCAGCGCGACGAACCGGTCGTTCGGCGAGGCCATCGGGTCGTCGATGATCGACCGGAGCTGGGCCAGGTGCGCCGGGCGCAGGAAGTGGGCGATGTCGTGCATCGCCTCGGCGGTCAGCGCGGTCAGCGCGGAGGGCTCCACGGTGAGGAAGCGACGGCCACCCGGGCCGTTGACGACGTCGACGCCCTCGTCGGTGACCAGGCGGTATTCGGTGTGGTCGGGACCGGTCGGCAGCAAGGGGGCGTACGAGAACGCGGCGGCACTGCTCATGACGGAAAAGCCTAGGGCAGCGGCGTCGATCGGTGGCACCCGCCGGGGGCGTCCTGGGATGCCGCTCTCACCCACCGTTGCCCGGCGAGTCGCACAGCTCCCGCTTCGGTCCGCAGTTCCCCTGATCCGACGGGGGGACGTAGGTGCTGCCGCCCGGGTTCGGGCCGGGGCCGCTGCCCCCGTCGACCGGCGGGGGCCCCGCCGACGTTCCGGCCCCCCAGCGGACGTACCCGATCTCCCGACCCTCCCCGATGATCATGCCGTTCGGGCCGACCGCCAGGGCGTTCGCCGAGGTACGCAGCACGGCGAGCTCCCGTCCGGTACGCGGGTCGACCGCGACCAGCCGGGACGGCTTCTCCTCGGCGATCACCGCCGCGTACGGGGTGAGGGCCGCCCCGCTCTTCGATCCGGCGGCCCGGGTCCACTGGTTCCGGTCGACCGACAGCTCCCGGCCGAGGATCGAGCGCTTGTCCGCGCTGCGCACCAGCGCGTACCGGTCGTCGACGGCGAGCAGCTTCTCGCCGTCCGCGCCGACGTGGAGCAGCCGGCCGTCGTACCCGTCGAGCACCGCCTCGCGGCCGTCCGGGGCGACCCCGATCAGCACGTTCCGGGCGCCCTGCGGGTCCTCCCGCTGCACGCAGCCGGCGTAGTCGGCGGTCCGCAGGTTCACCCCGTTCCGCTGCCACACCTGCCGGCTGGTCGCCGGGTCGACGGCGGAGACGGCGAAGTAGCAGCTGCCGTCCCGGGAGGTGGCGTTGATCCGGAGCAGCCGGCCGCCGATCACGGCCAGCCGCTCCTCCCGGCCGGGCTGGACGTTCTGCAGCACCCGGCCGGTGGCCGTGTCCACCACGTGCACCCGCCCGTCGACGGGGAAGCCGAGCAACGGCGGGACGTCCTCCGGCCCGGCCACGCCGCCGTCGATCCGGGGGGCGCTCAGCCGCCGGGTGCCGAGCAGGTCCGGGTTGTCGGCGAGCAGCCCGCTGTGCACGCCGGGCAGGAACGCGGTCCACAACGGCTTGGTGCCGCGCGGTTCCCAGGCGCTCAGCGTGCAGTCGGTGGCGTCCGCGCAGCGCGCGTCGAGCAACAGGTTCCGGTACGTCCAGACCGCCACCGCCCGGTCGTCGCTCCGGCGCACCGCACCGCTGGTCGGGTCGAGCAGCTCGTACCCCTTCACGAGGAGCTTGCCCACGGCGACGACCGGGTCCCGGTCGCCGCCGGCGACCGCCGCCCAGTCCGCCTTGCGCTCCCAGAGCTGGGTGCCGGTGGCCAGGCTGCGCGCCTCGACCCGGGTGCGTTGCTCGACGACGACGGTGTCGCCGGCGATGGTGACGCTCTTCGGCGTGCCGCCGACCCGCTGCTGCCAGACCACGTCCGGCTCGGCGATCGGCTCGCTCCGGTCGACCCAGTCCCACAAGGTCGGGAACGGGTTCCACACGCCGGTGGCGGCGAGCACGATCACGGTGATGAGCCCCAGCAGCAACCAGCCGCGTACGCCAAGGCCCTTCACACCGCACACGGTAGCGACGATCACTGCGCCGCCGAGCCCGCGCGGCTGCGTGTCGCGCCGGTTTCTGCGCCGGCCAGCGTGTTAAGAGGGGCGCCGGGCCGCGTGAGGCGTCAGGCCGGGGCCCGGCGGGCGGCGGAGCGGACCAGGGGAAGCGTGCGGTAGGGGATCTGCTCGGCGAGCGCGATGATCGTGGAGGCGCGCCGGATCCCCTCCGACGAGACGATCTGGTCGATCACCCGCTGCAGGTCGGTGTTCGACCGGGCCACGATCCGGCAGAGCAGGTCGCTGGAGCCGGTGATGGTGTGCGCCTCCAGCACCTCGGGGATGGCGGCCAGGTGCGCGGTGACCGGATCGTGGCCGTGCCGCTGGCTGATCTCCAGGGTCACGAAGCTGGTCACCCCGAAGCCGATCGCGGCCGGGGTGATGTCCGGGCCGAAGCCGGTGATCACCCCCCGGTCGACCAGCTTGTCGAGCCGGGCCTGGACGGTGCCCCGGGCCACGCCGAGCCGGCGGGAGCACTCCAGCACCCCGATCCGCGGCTCCTCGGCGAGCAGTTCGATCAACCGCGCATCCAGTTCGTCGAGCTGTACATCCTGACCAGCGTTCATGGGGTTTCACTTTACGGAATGCACAAGCTGACCAGCAATTCTGGCAACTGTTGCCCAACCGGTGGCGGGAAAGCAATCCTCGCCACAACAGCAGTCAACGGCGGCCCACGAGGCCGGCCGGTACGCAAGGGAGGCCACCATGACCCAGGCGATCGACCGACCCCAGTCGACCGAGGAGGTCGACGTCGACGCCCTCGTCGGCGCGGTCGACCACGACATCAGCCGGGACCCGTTCCCGGTCAAGGGGCTCGACCACGTGCACTTCCTGGTGGGCAACGCCAAGCAGGCCGCCCACTACTACTCCACCGCGTTCGGCATGACCTGCGTGGCGTACCGGGGCCCGGAGCAGGGCTACCGGGACCACGCCCAGTACGTCCTGACCAGCGGCTCGGCCCGGTTCGTGCTGACCGGCGTGGTCCGCCCGGACGCCGAGGGCGCCGAGCACGTGGCGAAGCACAGCGACGGCGTCTCCGACATCGCGCTGGAGGTGCCGGACGTGGACGCCGCGTACGCCCACGCCATCGCGCAGGGCGCGACCGGCCTGGTCGAGCCGCACGACGTCACCGACGAACACGGCACCGTCCGGCTGGCGGCCATCGCCACGTACGGGGACACCCGGCACACCCTGGTCGACCGGTCCCGGTACACCGGGCCGTTCCTGCCCGGCTTCGTGGCCCGCGGGCCGATCGTGGACCGGCAGCCGATGATCGACGCGGGCATCCAGCCGAAGCGTTTCTTCCAGGCCGTCGACCACGTGGTCGGCAACGTGGAGCTGGGCCGGATGGACGAGTGGGTCGAGTTCTACAAGCGGGTCATGGGCTTCAGCAACATGGCCGAGTTCATCGGTGACGACATCGCAACCGACTACTCCGCGCTGATGAGCAAGGTGGTCGCGAGCGGTACCCGCAAGGTGAAGTTCCCGCTCAACGAGCCGGCCGTCGCCCGCAAGAAGTCGCAGATCGACGAGTACCTGGAGTTCTACCAGGGGCCGGGTGCCCAGCACATCGCCGTGGCCACCAACGACATCCTGGCCAGCGTTGACGCCATGCGGGCCGCCGGCGTCGATTTCTTGGACACCCCGGACTCCTACTACGACGACCCGGAGCTGCGCGCCCGGATCGGCCAGGTGCGGGTGCCGATCGAGGAGCTGAAGGCCCGCAAGATCCTGGTCGACCGGGACGAGGACGGCTACCTGCTGCAGATCTTCACCAAGCCGGTGCAGGACCGCCCGACCGTCTTCTTCGAGCTGATCGAGCGGCACGGCTCGCTCGGCTTCGGCAAGGGCAACTTCAAGGCCCTGTTCGAGGCGATCGAGCGGGAGCAGGAGAAGCGCGGCAACCTGTAACACTGTCCGCGTGACCCAGCCTCCCCCGAACGCGTCTCCGCCGCCCGCCGGGTCCCCGCCCCCGGGCGGCGGCTTCGCGCCCCCTTCCGGACCGTCGTACGCGCCCCCCACGCAGTACGCCCCGCCGACGTACGCCGGGCTGCCGGGGTACCCCCCGCCCGCGCATTCGCCGTACCCGGGATTCGTGCCGCTGGCGCTGGCGCCGAACGGTCAGCCGCTCGCCAGCTTCACCGACCGGCTGCTCGCCTGGCTGATCGACACCGCTGTGGCGAGCGCCCTCGCCATGGTGCTCTTCCTGCCAGTCTTCGTCTGGCTGGTTGTCCGGATGGTGGACCAGATGCCACCGCCCGGCCCGGACGGGACGCTGGCCGAGCCCGACCCGTCGATGCTCATCACCGACGTCTTCCTGCCGGTGCTCCTCGCCGAGCTGGGGATCTTCGCGCTCCTGCTCGTCTTCTACTGGCTGTACCACGTGGAGTACGCCCGCCGGACCGGCCAGACGCTCGGCAAGAAGGTGATGAAGATCCGCATCGTCCCGGTCGAGCCGGGCGCCACCCTGACCCGGGGCGCGCTGGGCAAGCGGTACCTGGTGGAGTTCGTCGCCGGCTCGCTGGTGCCCTTCGCCAGCTACCTCGACGGTTTCTGGCAGCTCTGGGACAAGCCCTGGCAGCAGTGCCTGCACGACAAGTTCGCCGGAACCGTCGTCGTTAAGGTTGCTGCGTGAGCGAGCGCAACGAGGCACGACCGTGAGCGTGGAACCCGGCTGGCACGTGGACCCCGCCGACCCCGAGACCCGACGGTACTGGGACGGCGAGGGATGGATCGGCGCGCCGATCCCCGTCGACGCCACCCCGCCCGAGGGCCCGCCGCCGCCCGAACCGGCCCCCGCCGCCGCGCCGGCCCCCACCGCCCCGGCCCCGTACCCGGGCCAGCCCCCCGCCGCGCCGCATCCAGAGCAGCCGGTCAGCGGGCCGTACCCCGGGCAGCCGGCCGGCGGGCCCTACCCCGGGCAGCCGGCCGGCGGGCCCTACCCCGGGCAGCCGGTCGGCGGGCCCTACCCCGGGCAGCCGGTCGGCGGGCCGGCCCAGTGGCCGGGGCAGCCGAGCGGACCGGGCCAGCCGGCGGGACCGCCGCCGGGCTGGCCGTACCCGACCTGGCCGGTACGCCCGCCCGCGCCGCAGCCGCACGGGCTGCCGCTCGCGTCGTACGGCGCGCGGCTGGTCGCCCGGCTGATCGACCTCGGCGTGGTGTTCCTGCTCAACGTCGTGGTGAACGGCTGGTTCGTCTGGCGCTACTTCGAGGAGATCTCGCCGTACCTGCGCGAGTCGGTGCGCCGGTCGCTGGCCGGGGAGACCTCCACCGACGGGCTGCCCCAGCCGGGCGAACAGGCCGCCGCGCTGCAGATCGTCATCCTGCTGATCGCCACCGCGCTCTGGTACGCGTACGAGGTGCCCTCGATGGCCGCCCGGGGACAGACCTTCGGCAAGCGGGTGATGGGCGTCCGGGCGCTGCCGATCGAGGCCGACCAGCCGCTCGGCTTCGGCCGGGCCACCCGGCGGTGGAGCACCCTAGGCCTGCCGACGCTGCTCTGGTACTGCTGCGGCTTCGGCCTGCTGCTGCAGTTCGTCGACGCGGTCTCCCCGCTCTTCGACCAGCCGCTGCGCCAGGCGCTGCACGACAAGCGGGCGCAGACCGTGGTGGTCCAACTCCCCCGCACCAGGCCCGAAACCCGTACCACCTCGCGCGACAGCGCCAATCCCCCGGGAGACACCCCATGACCGACACCGGACGTCACCAGCCTCCGCTGCGGCTGACCCGCGCCGACCTGGACGCGCTGCCCAGCTACGTGCCCGGGCGCAGCCCGGCCGACCTGGCCCGCGAGCTGGGCCTGCCCGAGGCGATCAAGCTGGCCAGCAACGAGGTTCCCTACGGCCCGCTGCCGGGCGTGGTGGAGGCGGTGGCCGAGGCGATGGCAGGTTCGCACCGGTACCCGGACATGGGCGTGGTGGCGCTGCGCCAGGCTCTCGCCGAGCGGTACGGCGTGGACCCCGACCGGATCGCCACCGGCTGCGGCTCGGTGGCGCTGGCCGAGCACCTGGTCCGGGCCACCTGCCTCCCCGGTGACGAGCTGCTCTACTCGTGGCGGTCGTTCGAGGCGTACCCGATCATCGCGGCGACCAGCGGCGCGACCAGCGTGCGGGTGCCGAACGACGCCGGCCACGGCCACGACCTGGCCTCGATGGCGGCGGCGGTGACCGACCGGACCCGGATGATCCTGGTCTGCAACCCGAACAACCCGACCGGCACGGCGGTCCGCAAGGCGGAGCTGGACCGGTTCCTCGACGCGGTGCCGGATGACGTGCTCGTGGTGATCGACGAGGCGTACCGGGAGTTCGTCACGGACCCGGAGGTGCCGGACGGCCTGAGCTACCTGGACCGCCCGAACGTGGCCGTGCTGCGCACCCTGTCCAAGGCGTGGGGGCTGGCCGGCCTGCGGATCGGCTGGCTGGTCGCCGAGCCGAGCGTGGCCGCCGCCGTCCGCAAGGTCGTCACGCCGTTCTCCACCAGCCTGGCCGCCCAGGCCGGTGCGCTCGCCGCGCTGGCCCAGGCCGACGAGGTCGAGCGCCGCTGCGCGCGGGTCGTCGCGGAGCGGGACCGGGTCACCGAGGCGGTGCGCAAGCTCGTCCCGGACGTGCCGACCAGCCAGGCCAACTTCGTCTGGCTGCCGCTCGGCGAGCGGGCCGTCGAGTTCGGCCGGGCCTGCGAGGCGCGGGGCGTGATCGTCCGGCCGTTCCCGGGCGACGGGGTCCGCGTCACCATCGGCACCCCGGCCGAGAACGACGCCTTCCTGGCCGCCGCCGAGGCGGCGCTGGCCTGACGGAAGGAGGGCCCCCGGCGTTGCGGGGCCCCCGCCGACCACACCGCCGGCTCGGCCGCCCCGCAGCGGTCGGCAGAGCCGGCGGTCAGGGGGACGTTCCCGTCGCCGCCAGCAGCACCGTCTCCGCCATCAGGTAGTACGCCTGGTCGTCGTCGTCCGGGGTCGCCCGCTGCCGGACCCGCTCCACGGCGACGTAGCCGTCAGCCGCGTATGCCCGGCCGGGCATCCAGCCGACCCCGTCGTGGCCGAGGTCCAGGACGAAGCGGGACCGTTGCGCACCGGTCGCCGGATCGAGGGTGACCAGCTCGTTCCGCTCGGTCAGCAGGTGCACCCGGCCCGGCTCGACCGCGATGATCCGTACCGGCCCCAGGTCCGCCCGCCGCCACAGCTCCTTGCCGGTGCGCGCGGAGCGGCCCGTGATCAGCCCGGCCGACGTGCCGACCGCCCACTCGCCGTCGAGTTCGGTGTCCGTGCCGTCGAGGGCGGGCGCGGGGACCGGGTCGCCCGGGCCGACCAGCCAGCCCCGGCCGGTGTCGTCGCCGGGGCCGGAGACCCGCAGCCCCCGGCAGTTCGAGTGCCCGTCCGGGCAGCCCACGGGGACCACCATCAGATCCTCCGGGCCGCCGGGCGGCTGCCAGCGGGTACGTACCGCGCCGGTGGCGGCGTTCCGGAACTCGACCCGCGCCGGGCCGTCGCAGGCGTCCACCGCGAGCAGCTCGCCGGCCACCGTGGTCCCCACCTCGGTACGGCAGTCGCCGCCGACGTCGGCCCGCCAGAGCCGCCGGCCGTCGGCCAGGTCGTACCCGCCGGCCCGGCCCGGGCCGGCCGCGACCAGCACCCGCCGGCCGTCGGCGGTACGGGTGACGTACAGGTCGGCCGGGTCCCAGACGGTCGAGGCGTAGGTCCGGCGGGGCTTCGGCACCGGTCCCGGCACCGGCCCGTCGGCCCGCCAGGCGACCCGTCCGGTACGCGCGTCGAGCGCCACGAGGAGCCCGTCCGACCAGCGGCTGACCACGGTGGTGCCGTCGGCGAGCACCCCGACGAGCTGCGCCGGCCAGCGGCGGTACGACCAGAAGGGGGTCACCCGGTGCTGTCCGTCGACCGGCTGGTCGGCGTACACCTGGCGGTTGCCGGCGTAGACGCGGAGCCGGCCGTCCACGACCAGCGGCGCCACCGGCAGGCGGCCGATCACCCCGGTCTGCGGGCTCGGCGCCGGCGGGTATGCGCCCCGGGCGACCGTGTCGACCTCGGCGGGCGCGAGCACCCGGTAGGCCACGACGGCCGCCGCGCCGACGGCCAGCACCGCCGCGAGCGCCATCGTGATCCACCGCCGCCGCTTGGGCCACCTCATGCCGCACCTCCGCCCGGCACCCTACCCACCGGCGGTGCCAGGTCCCAGCGAGGTGGGGCGGGTCAGGCGGCCTCCGCCGAGCGGGTGGGGCCGACGGCCTGCGCCAGGTCGGCGAGGTCCCGCCGGAGCGCCCCCTCCACGGCACGGGCGGCCAGGCCGCCGAGGATCAGGGCCAGCATCCGGCCGTACCGGGCGGTCGGCACGGCCTCCTGCTCGACGGTGACCTCGGTGCAGCCGCGCCGCCGGCGCTCGACCCTCCGCAGCGTCCAGGTGATCCGGTAGTCCGCGCCGGCACCCCGCGAGCTGAGCACCAGCCGCCCTGGGGCGACCGCCTCGACCACCACGAACTCCTCCGGCGCCTCGGCGCCGTCCGGCCGGACCCGGGTCTCCCGCCAGGCGGTGCCGGGCCGGAAGTCGCCGGGGGTGAGGACGTCGACCGCGCCGACGGCGGAGAGCCACCGGGCTCGCGCGGGCAGATCGGTGAGGAGCCGCCAGACCTCGACATCCTGCGCTTCGATGAATGCGGAAACCGTGACCGTCGACATGGCACCTCCCGTGTCGTCCACGGTACGGCGCGTGAACGGGAAACGGGGAGCCTGGGGTGACATTTCCACCACCGGTGCCCCCCGGGGCGGGACACCGGGCGTGCGGCGGCCGGGGGTCAGCGACGGAACGCGTCGGCCCGGATCGCGGCGACGAACGCCGTCCAGCCCGGCGGGCGGACCGCCAGCGTCGGCCCGCTCCGATCCTTCGAGTCGCGCACCCCCACCACGCCGTACGCGGCGACCACGTTGGTCGCCACCTCGACACAGAGACCCTGGTCGTTGGAGCGGCTGCTGGTGCGCCAGACGGCGCCGGTCAGCTCGGTCATCCTCGTTCCCTCCTGTTCCGCTCGGGTGCGCCCCGGCCCGCACCGCCGGGGCGTACCGGATCCCGGACGATCAACGCGGGACGCAACGGCCCCGGTCGCACAGCCGGTGCGACCGGGGCCGGAGGGTGAAGACGCTGCTCAGCGGGGCGGAAGGATGGTGCCGGTGACCTCGCCGAGGGCGATGGTGGTGCCGTCCGGGCCGGGGGCGGTGGCGGTGACGGTGACGGTGTCGCCGTCCTCCAGGAAGGTGCGGGTGGTGCCGTCGGCGAACTTGACCGGCTCGGTCCCGCCCCAGGCCAGCTCCAGGAACGAACCGACCTGGCCGCGCTCCGGGCCGGACACCGTGCCGGAGGCGTAGAGATCGCCGGTACGCAGCGAAGCCCCGTTGACCGTGAGGTGGGCGAGCTGCTGGGCCGGCGTCCAGTACATGGTGGCGAAGGGCGGCTCGCTGACGCGCTCGCCGTTCCACTCCACCGCCAGGGCCAGGTCCAGCCCGAGGTGCGGGCTGTCCTGCAGATAGCCCTGCACCGGCGGGTCTTGGTCGGGGGCGGGGACGAAGGCGTCCGTCAGCGCGTCCAGCGGGGTCACCCACGCCGAGACCGAGGTGGCGAAGGACTTGCCCAGGAACGGGCCGAGCGGCTGGTACTCCCAGGCCTGGATGTCGCGGGCGGACCAGTCGTTGACCAGCACCACGCCGAAGACGTGGTCGGCGAAGTCCGCGACGGACACCCGGTCGCCGAGCCGGCTCGGCAGGCCGATCACGAAGCCGACCTCGGCCTCGATGTCCAGGCGTACGGAGGCGCCGGTGGTCGGGCCCTGCGGGGTGGCCCGCTGCCCGGTGGGCCGGACCACCGGGGTGCCGGAGACCACCACGGTGCCGGCCCGGCCGTGGTAGCCGATCGGCACGTGCTTCCAGTTCGGCAGCAGCGGCGGCTGGCCCGGCCGGAAGATCTGCCCGACGTTGGCCGCGTGGTGCTCGGACGAGTAGAAGTCGACGTAGTCGGCCACCTCGAACGGAAGCAGCAGCTCCACCTCGCGCAGTGGCACCAGCAGCGGCTCCACCGCCGGCCGGTGTCCGGCGTCGGTGAGCAGTTCGGTGATCCGCTGCCGGACGGCGGTCCACTGCGGACGGCCGAGCGCCATGAACTCGTTCAGCGTGGGCCGGCCCAGCGCCCCGGCCGCCAGCACCAGGCCGGCGGCCTCCGCGCCGGCCAGGTCCAGCACGAAGTCGCCGATGCGTACGCCGATCCGCGGCTCGCGGTCGCCGTGCCGGAACACCCCGTACGGCAGGTTCGTCACCCCGTACGGGGAACCCTCGGTACCCGTCACCCAGCTCATTCGCTCACTCCTCGAAGCCCCCGTTCACCAGCCCCAGCCGGATCAGATCGGTCAGTGGTTCCTCGATGCTGCACGAGCCGTACCCGACCCAGAGCGGGCGCTCGGTGTCCCGGTGCGCCCGGACCAGCTCTACCACGCGTACCGGGTCGGTGGCGGCGAGCAGCTCGGCGGCCGCGTCCACCTCACGGCCGGCGGCGGCGGCGAGGGCCGCGGCGAGCACGTTGACGAAGCCGTGGTGGGTGAAGCCGGTCTCCGGGTCCCGGTGGCGGATCGCGTGGTGCAGCCCGGCGGTCAGCTTGAACGGCAGCTGCCGGTCCCGGCAGGCGCAGATCACCGCGGCCAGCTCGACCGGGGTGGGGAAGAGTTCGGCGGCCAGCCCGCCGGTGCGGAACTTGGCCGCGACCGGCAGCCCGCCGGCCCGCGCCTCGGCGAGCGTGTCCAGGGCACCCAGCAGGCCGAAGGTCAGCGGGATCTCCGCGTAGATCCGGGTGCCGTCGAGCCGCTCGGTGAGGTTCAGCAACTCGGTCAGTCCGGGCTGCGGGTCCTCACCACGCTTGGCGACCGGCACCTCGACCTGCCGGACCGTGACCCCGTCCGGCGCGAGGAATGACAGCGCGACGGGCACGCCCGCGACGCCGGTGTCGCCGATCAGGCCGGTGACGAATCCCTCCGCCGGATCGACCAGCCCGCTGAGTTCACCGGCGGCGACGGCGGAGGCGGGCAGCAGGAGCGGGCCGACGAGGTCGGCGTACCAGGCGGTGCGATGCCCCCGGTGGGCGACCACCGCCTCCGGCAGCGCGGCACTGCCGGGCGGGAAGACCGCGGCGTCGTCTACCAGGCCGGCGAAGAGTCGGGGCACCTGCGTTGACACGAGACAAGAATGTACGGGACGCTACGAGGAACGGACAACCGCGTCCGATTATCGGACGCTGCTGGCCGGAGAACGGGACATATCGGGAGGCGAGATGCCGTACTACCGCAGGGTCGGCGAGGTGCCCCGCAAGCGCCACACCCAGTTCCGCCAGCCCGACGGCACCCTCTACGCGGAGGAACTGGTCGGCCAGGAGGGCTTCTCCTCCGACTCGTCCCTGCTCTATCACCGGCACGCGCCGACCGCGATCGTCGCCGCCGAGGAGTTCACCCCGCCCACCGTCGCCCGGGTGCCGAACCTCCCGCTCAAGCCGCGCCATCTGCGTACCCACAAACTCGACGGGGCCGGTGCCGACCCGGTGCTCGGCCGCCAGTACCTGCTCGCCAACGACGACGTGCGGATCGCGTACGTGCTGGCCGACCGGCCGTCCCCGCTGTTCCGGGACGCCACCGGTGACCACTGCCTCTATCTGGAAGCGGGCTCGCTGCGGGTGGAGTCGCCGTTCGGCGTGCTGGACGCGGTGGCCGGCGACTACGTCATCATCCCCACCTCGACCATCCACCGGCTCGTCCCCACCGGCGACGGGCCGGCCCGGCTGCTCGCCATCGAGGCGGCCGGGCACATCGGCCCGCCCAAGCGCTACCTCTCCGTACGCGGGCAGTTCCTGGAGCACTCGCCCTACTGCGAGCGGGACGTCCGGGGGCCGGACGCGCCGCTGCTGGTGGACGACGAGGACGTCGAGGTGCTGGTCCGGCACCGTCGGGGCTGGACAAAGTACAGCTACGCCCACCACCCGTTCGACGTGGTCGGCTGGGACGGGCACCTCTACCCGTGGGCGTTCTCCATCCACGACTTCGAGCCGATCACCGGCCGGGTGCACCAGCCGCCGCCCGTGCACCAGACCTTCCAGGGCCCGAACTTCGTGATCTGCTCGTTCGTGCCGCGCAAAGTGGACTACCACCCGGACGCCATCCCGGTGCCGTACAACCACCACAACGTCGACTCCGACGAGATGCTCTTCTACACCGGCGGCAACTACGAGGCCCGGCGCGGCTCCGGCATCGAACAGGGCTCGATCTCGCTGCACCCGTCCGGCTTCACCCACGGCCCGCAGCCGGGGGCGGCCGAGCGCTCCATCGGGGTGGACTTCTTCGACGAGCTGGCGGTCATGGTGGACACCTTCCGCCCGCTGGACCTCTGCGACGCCGCGTCGGCCTGCGAGGACGACGGGTACGCCTGGACCTGGGCGCGGCGGGTCAGCTGACCGGGCGGGTGAGGACGGCGAATTCGGCGATCAAGGTCACCGTGATGGTGGCCACCAGGGGCCAGGGGCCGCCGACCAGCGCATAGAGGACCAGCAGCAGGGGCGCGGCGGCGACCGCGTAGACCGCCAGGGCGAGGCTGCGATCGGCGTGCAGCAGCCCGGGCAGGATCGTGTTCAGCAGAGCTGGCACCCGGGCCGCGTACCGCCAGACCACCAGCGCCCCGCCGAGCGCGGCCAGCACGGCGAGGACCCGGGAGAGACCCGGTGCGCCCGGGGCCAGAAAGGCCACCACCACGGTGGCGACCAGCGACCAGCCGGCGCCGTAGAGCACCAGCCGGCGCAGGCCCGCGGAGATCGTCCGGCCGGCGTCGAGGCGCGCCGGGTCCATCGCCGCCGCCTGCGTCAGGTGCTCCAGCGCCTCCGCGTAGCGGCGTTGCTCCAGCCGGATCACGCCCATGTCGTGCCGCGCCTCGGCGAGCTGCGGGTCGAGCCGCAGCGCCTCCCGGTAGGCCCGCTCGGCCAGGTCGTACAGCTCCAGCCGGGCAGAGACCAGGCCGAGCACCAGGTGCGCCTGCGGTGCCTCGGGCGCCAGCTCCACCCCCCGCCAGGCGGCGTCGAGCGCCTGCTGCCCGTTCCGCGAGCCGGCCAGGATGGCGGCGGCACTGCGCTGGGCGTACGGGTCGGTCGGGCCGAGCGCCAGGATCTCGTCCGCGGTGCTCGCGGCGGCCTTCCACCGCTCCAGGTCGACCAGGGCCGTCCCACGCGCCACCAGCGGCGGTACAGCCCCTGGCGCCGCGGCCACGGCCGCCTCGGCGGCGTCCAGCGCCTCGGCCGCCCGGTCGGCGGCGAGATGCACCTGGGCCAGCATGGTCAACGCCTCGGCGTTACCGGGTTCGGTCGCGAGCGCCGAGCTGAGCTCCCCGGCGGCCTCGTCGTACCGGCCCAGCTCGGCGAGGAGCTGCGCGCGCTGGAGGTAGCCGTCGGCGGCGGACTGGTCGGGGGCGGCGTCACTCGGCATCCCGGCGAGCGTAGCCGCCCGCGCCCCGCCCCGCCGACCTACTCCGTCGGGGCCTCGTACACCAGGGCGACCGCGATGCCGGTCAGCCCTTCGCCACGGCCGGTGAAGCCGAGGCCGTCGGTGGTGGCGGCGGAAACGGTGACCGGAGCACCCACCGCTGCGGAGAGCACCCGCTGCGCCTCCTCCCGGCGCGGCCCGATCTTCGGCCGGTTGCCGATCACCTGGACCGACACGTTGCCGATCCGGAACCCGGCCGCCCGGACCCGCCGGGCGCTCTCGGTGAGCAGGGCCACCCCGGAGGCACCCGCCCACTCCGGCTGGTCGACGCCGAAGTTCGCGCCTAGGTCGCCGAGGCCGGCGGCGGAGAGCAGCGCGTTGCAGGCGGCGTGCGCCGCCACGTCGGCGTCCGAGTGGCCGGCCAGGCCGTCCTGGTCCGGCCAGTGCAGGCCGGCCACCCAGCACGGCCGCCCCGGTGCGAAGGCGTGCACGTCGGTGCCGATGGCCACCCGAGGAACGATCATGATCCGAGGGTACGCCCGGATCAGTCCAGCCAGCCGGACCGGGCCGCCACGACACCGGCCTGGAACCGGGTACGCACGCCCAGCTCGGCCATCACCCGCGCGACCCGGGCCCGGACGGTCCGTACGGAGAGACCGAGCCGGCGGGCGATGGCGTCGTCGGTGAGTCCCTGGGCCAGCAGCGCCACCACCCGCCGGTGCGGATCGGTCGCCGCGCCCAGCGGCACCGCGGTCCGCCACAGCTCCTCGAAAAGGCTGGTCAGCGCCGCCACCAGCACAGCCGAGCGGACCAGGTGGAACTGGTACGCCGAGCCGGCCAGGTCGTCGCCCCACTTCAGCGGCAGAGCGGCGTGCTCGCCCATCACGTAGTAGCCGCTGGGCAGCCGGCCACGGACGCGTACCTCGATGCCGGCCGCGGCGAACCGGCTCAGCGTCCCCGACGCCGCCGGGGACTCCAGCACGTCGGCTTCGACCAGCAACGACATGACCAGTAACCGCTCCCGGGCGGCGTGCAGCAGGTCCTCCATCCACGGCACCACCGCCCCGTCGAACGAGCGCGGGTCCTTCTGGCAGCAGTACGACCGGACCGGCGGGTTGGTCAGCGCGACCGCGAGCGGCACGTCCCGGGCCTCGCCGACCCCGGAGACCAGGCTGACCGACGCGTCTGCGACGACCCGCTGGCCGGCGGCATGCTCCCGGCTGAGCGGCTCCAACTCGGCGACCAGCCGCTCGACGTCGGCGAGCCGGCGGGACACCCCGTCCAGTCCATCGCGGAGCAACCGGCCCAGGCCTGCGCCGGGCGGCACGGCCTCGACCCGCCCGTCCACCTCACCGACCAGGCCCAGCGCGGTCAGCCGGCGCAGGCCGTCGGCCACCTGCGCCTGATCTCCGCCGAGCGCGAATGCCAACTCGTCCCGACCGGCACCGGGCATCCGCAGGGTCAGGGCGTAGAGCCCGCACAGTTCCTCGTCGAGGTCCACGGCGGCACGCTACCGCCGGCCGTCCACGTCGGATTCCTGACCCTGCAGCTTGCTGAAGCTGCAGCTAGTGACCTGGATCGTCGGGTCCACCAACCTCACCATTGGTCCGACCCGACCGATCTATGGAGGAGAAGGATGAGACGAGGCAGGGCACTGCGAGCCGGCGTGGCGGTCGTCGCGGTCGCCGTACTGCTGACCGCATGCGGGCCGGAGGACGTCGACCCGGGCGCCCGGGAAGCGGTGGACGCGGCCGCGTCGGCCGGCGTCGAGCCGGACGTACGGCCCACCGGGGCGGGCACGATCGACCTGATGATCACGGGCGACCTGCCCCGCACCGAGCTGCGCGGGTCGATCACCGACACCTACGGGGAGCACTGCCGGCTGGGCCGTACCCCGCCGTTCGTCGGTGGGCGGGGCGCGGACGTCGTCAAGGCGAAGGTCGCCAGCGGCGGCGACCCCGCAGTGGCGCTGAAGGTCTGGACGCCCCGACAGGCCGAGGCGGGCGAACTCCAGGGCGACCCCCAGGTGATCGTCGAGGTGAACCTCGACACCGCGTTCGTCGCACCGCTGCCCGCCGGGGCGGTCGACGGCTCCGCGCTCCGGCTCGACCTGGACCTGCCCGGCGTCGACGCGTACGCCGGGAAAACGGCACACGTCGTCGCTTCCGTCACCTGCCCGGCCGCCTGACCCGCCCGTACCAGAAAGGACCCAGCATGCGTACCCGACACCTGGCCACGGCCCTGGCCGCCCTCGTCCTCCTCGCGGGCTGCGGCGACCAGCCGAGCTCGGCCACCAACGATGCGGCGGCCACCGCGACCAGCACGGACACCGGCCCTGCGGACCCGGCGGCTGGTACGGACACCGACGCCGCCGAGCCGGCGACGACCGCCCCGGCCGCTTCCGGAGTGGACGCCCCCGGGCCACCGGACCCGTGCCTGCTGACCAAGACCGAGATGTCACGAATGGCCGGGGTGGAGATCGTCGCCACCGACACCGACGAGTCCAGCAAGGAGGTGGCGGTCTGCGCCTACCACTTCCACTCGGCGGACGGGCCGGCCATCCTGCTCCAGTACCACCGGGGCGGCGCGGCAATGATCAACAATCCGCTCTTCAAGGGCACCGAGAAGGTGTCCGGGCTCGGCACCCCGGCGGAGTGGTTCGACGGCCAGGCCGGTCTGCACGTGGCCGTCGGGGACGGCGACGCGCTGGAGGTGATGCTCGGGGTGTCCAGCGTCAAACTACGCGGCGGTGACCTGAAGGGTCTCGCCGTGGACATCGCGAAGCTGGCGCTAACCCGCCTGGCCGGCTGAGAGTAGGTGCTCGGCGAGTGCCAGGTCGAACGGCCGGGTGACCTTGAGGGCGTACTCCGAGCCGGGCACGCAGACCACCGGCACGCCCTGCTTCTCCACCAGGCCGGCGTCGTCGGTCAGCGGGTCGCCGGCCGTCGCGTGCGCGGCGGTCAGCACCGCCCGACGGAAGCCCTGCGGGGTCTGCACGGCCCGCAGGGCGGACCGGTCCGCCGTGGCGAGGACCAGCTCGCCCGCGCCGACCTCCTTGATCGTGTCGACGACGGGGAGCACCGGGATAACCGCATCGTGCCCGGAGCGGACGGCCGCGGCCACCGACTCGATCAGCGCCGGCGGGGTCAGCGCGCGGGCCGCGTCGTGCACCAGGACGATCTCCGGGCCGGCGGGGACGGCGGCCAGCGCGGCGGCCACCGACGCTTGGCGCTCCGCGCCGCCGGGCACCACGATCACCGGGGCGACCGGCGCGAGCATCGCCTGGACCGAATCGACGTCGGCGGCCGGGGCGGCCACCACGACGGTGTGCACGGAGGGCGCCGCCGCGATCCGGCGTACCGCGTGCACCAGCAGCGGCTCGCCGGCGAGTGGCCGGAGCGCCTTGGGGGCGCCGGGGCCGAGGCGTACGCCGGCACCGGCCGCAGGAACAAGGACCGCGACGTCACCGCGCGGATTGAGCTGCGCGGTCACGTCGCGGTCCTCGGATTTCTTTGCTACGGGGTGGGTACGACGATGCTGTGGAACTCAGGCCTCGGTCAGCACCTTGTCGAGCAGCGTCTCCGCCTCGTCCTTGGTGCTCTTCTCGGCCAGCGCGACCTCGCCGACGAGAATGTCGCGGGCCTTGGCGAGCATGCGCTTCTCACCCGCGGACAGACCCCGCTCCCGCTCCCGGCGCCACAGGTCGCGGACGACCTCGGCGACCTTCAGCGGGTTGCCGGAGGCCAGCTTCTCCAGATTCGCCTTGTAACGCCGCGACCAGTTGGTCGGCTCCTCGGTGTGCGGTGCGCGGAGCACGTCGAAGACCTTGCCGAGGCCCTCTTCGCCGACCACCTCACGCACACCCACGATCTCGGCGTTCTCAGCGGGCACCCGGACCGTCAGGTCACCCTGCGCGACCCTCAGGACGAGGTACTGCTTGGGCTCGCCCTTGATGACCCGAGTCTCGATTGCCTCGATGAGTGCGGCCCCGTGGTGGGGGTAAACAACGGTCTCGCCGACACTGAAAACCATAGGTTCGAAACCCCTTTCGCTGTGTCTAGGGTAACACGCTCAGGCACCGATGTCTCACCGCTGTCCTGACCGTTGGCGCAGCTCAGGGGCCCTGTGAGAGGTATTTCTTCAGCTTGACAGGCGGTCAAACCGATGGTTTCCACACGCTCCGTGACCAACGGATGACAACCCGATGCGGGTGACGGAGCGTGGATGTCTAGGGCGATGCGCTCCTCCCATGGTAGCCCCGGAATCCCGAGTGCGCCCAGGTGTGGCGGTACGCCGACCGGTGCGGGACCCTGGGAGGTGGACGCGACGTCCGCTCACCGAGACGGTTCCTGGGGGTCCGATGGGCATGCCTGACGCTGAAGGCCAAGGGCCGCCGGACGGGCTGCCCGACCTGCCCCCGGAGTGGGGTCGGGTGGTCGTCCCCGACGACGCCTCGGCCCTCGCCGAGGAGGCCCGACAGGTCCGTCGCGAGCTGCGCCGCCGGACCGGCCGCACCGCCCGACCGGGCGGCCGCCCGCCGCTGGGGCTGCCGCTGCTGGTCCTGCTGGTGTCCGTGTTGATCACCCTCACCGGGCTGGCCGCGGTCACCTGGCCCCGCTCCTCGCGCTCCGGCGGCAGTCCCACGGTCGTCCCCTACCCGAGCAACTGGGTGGCGGTCGGGCCGCTCCCCGCGCTGGACCTGGTCGGCGCCGACGATTCCCCGGTGCCGCTGCGCAGCCTGCTGCCGGCGATGATCGTCCTGGTGGACGCCTGCGCCTGCGCCGAACAGGTCACCCAGGCGGCGGCCGCCGCACCCCCGGGCGTCACCGTGGTCACCGTCACCGAGGGCCGCCAGGCCGAGCCCGCCACCGCCCCCGGCGTACGCACCCTCGCCGACCCGGCCGGCGGTCTGCGCGCCTACTCACACCTCGCGGCCCGCCCCGGCACGGCCCCCGCGCTGCTCGTGGACCGGGAGGGCACCCTGGTGCGGGTCGTACCCGAGCTGGGCCCGGTCGAGCAGTATCGCGACGATCTGGCGCGGATCGCCGGCTGACGGTCAGAACAGGGTCACCAGCCGGGCATCCAGGTCGAGCTCGCCGTCGGCAACCGTGAACCGCACCAGCAACGGGCCGCCGCTGGCGGTGAAGTGAAGGGCGAGCGTCCTCGTGCAGGTCGTCATGTGTGGCGGATCGTCCTCGTCCGAGCCGGAGAGGGCCACGGTCAGCGTCCCCGAACCGGTGCAGGACACGGTGAGGAAGTGGCGCTCGCCGGCCGTGGGGTTGGTCTGCCGGACCATCCGCTCGTTTCCCGCGTCGAGATGGGACCGCTCCGTCCAGACGGCGTGCGAACTCAGCGTCTCGCCGGGGGCGCCCGGCTCCTGATGGACGACCAGTCCCTCGTCCGGGTCGGCCTCCGGCCCCGCGATCACCTGCCCGGTGTCCAGGTTGACGAACACCCGGCTGGTGTCCGGGTCGGCCAGCCGCACCCCGGGCTCGAGGAAGGCATCCGCCGACGGGCTGGGTGCGGCGCCCGTCGGGCCGAGCACCGGTGCGGCCTGCCGCCACCACCAGCCACCCGCGGCCAGCCCGGCCACCGTCAGCCCGGCCAGCAGCGCACCCCGTACCCGGTCGTCGGCGCCCATGCGGTCAGGGTAGCCGCGCGGCCCGGCCGGCACCGACCCGTGCCACCGTCACCCGGTGCGGTCGAGCAGGGCGGCGTACAGGGTCAGGCCCGGTCCGAACGCGAGCATCACGATCCGCTCCGGCGGCGTCTGGGCCCGGCGCAGCCGATCCAGGATCAGCAACACGGTCGGAGACGAACAGTTGCCGTGCTCGTCCAGCGTGGCCCGGGACGCCGCGAGTGCGTCCGGCGGCAGGGCCAGTTCCCCGTCCACCACGTTGAGGATGCGCGGGCCGCCCGGGTGCACGGCCCAGCCGTCCACCTCGGAGACCGTCCGCCCGTGCCGGGCCAGCAGCTCGTCGACCAGCCCCCGGACGTGGCGCGAGAGCACCTGCGGGACCTTCGGCGACAGCCCCATCCGGAAACCGGTGTCGGTGACGTCCCAGGTCATGTGGTCGGCGGTCGAGGTGTCGGTGACCGAGGTGACCTCGCGCAGCGCGTACCCCCGGCCGCCAGGGACGAGCACGGCGGCGACCGCGGCGTCCGAGAAGAGCGCGTGCGAGACGATCTGCTGGGTGTCCACCCGGACGCCGGCGGGTTGGATGTGCAGGCTGGTCAGCTCGGCGCAGAGCAGCAGCGCCGGGCGGCCGCGGGCGCTGACGAAGTCGCTGGCCGCGCCGAGCCCGGGCAGGGCCGCGTAGCAGCCCATGTGGCCGACGAACATGCGCTGGGTGTCCGGGGCCATGCCCAGGTCCCGGGCGAGCAGGATGTCCAGCCCCGGGGTGGCGTACCCGGTGCAGGAACAGACCACGAACAGCCCGACGTCACCGGCGTCCAGTCCGGCGGCGGTGAGCGCACGGCCCACCGCCTCCTTGCCGAGCGGCAACGCCTCGACCTGGTAGCGCCGCATCCGGCGCTCGGTCGGCCACTCGGAGACGTCCTCCAGCAGCGGGTTCACCGCCGCCTGTCGCCGGGACACCCCGGAGTTGGCGAAGATGCGCTCGGCTAGGGCGTACGTGGTCCCGGAGAAATGCTTCGCGAAGAAGCCGTCCCAGAGCTCGTCCTGCGTCGTGGCCGGCGGCAAGGCCGTACCCACACCCGCGATCACCGGCACGGCCATGTCGCCCACCTCTCGTTCCCGATCCCACGCTTCACCAACGACCATCTCCCGTTCGCGACTGCGGGATTCGCAAACCCGGCTCACTCCTCGCGCTCACCAACGACCATCTCCCGGTCGCGACTGCGGGGTCCGCCCGCCGCGCTCACCAACGGCCGGCTCCCGTCGCCGGTGCAGGCCCGCCACGCTCACCAGCGGGGCGTCGCGCCATCGCGGTCCGGGTCGCCGCCGAGCGCGGCGATGCCGAGCCAGTCGGCGCAGACGTCGGAGGTCGCCGGGTGCAGCGAGCCGCACCGGGCGTCCCGGTAGAGCCGCTCCAGCGGGTGGCCGCGGCGGGTGGCCGAGGTGCCAGCGGCCTCCAGCATGGACGCCGCCACGTCGGCAGCGGTGGTGCCGGCCAGCAGCTTGGCCCGCCACACCCAGCGGTTGGTCTCCGGGTCGCCGGGCGCCTCGTCGACCCGGCGGGCCGCCTCGGCCACCACCAGCTCGGCCGCCGCGGCCGCCGCGTCCGCCCGGCCCAGTCGGGCCCGGACCGCGGGCAGGCCGGCGAGGTTACGGGCGTTCAGGTGCTCGGCCGCAGCCTCGATCGCCGCCCGGGCCACCCCGGCGTACACCGCGGCGTAGCTGGCCACCAACCAGTGCGGCATGAGCTGGGCGACCACCAGGGCCAGTCCCTCCACCCCGCCGAGCAGCCGGTCGGCGGGCACGGTGACGTCCAGATGCAGGTCGTGCGAGGAGGTGGCGCGCATGCCCAGCGAGTCCCAGGTGGCCTCGACGGTGATGCCCTCGCCGGCCGGCACGAGGAACTGGGAGACCACCGACTGGTCGGCGGCGCTGCGGGCGGCGACCAAATAGCCGTCCGGATGCCCGGCACCCGAGCAGAAGGTCTTGCTGCCCTTGATGTGCCAGCCCCCGTCAACCGGCTTGTACACCGTGCTGAGCTGCGACAGCCGGGCGCCGGCGCCGCGTTCGCTCATCGCCACCGCATACCAGGCGCCGTCGGCCGCGGCGCGGAGCAGCCGGTCCCGGGCGGCCAGCGCCTCGTCCGGTACGCCGAGCGCCTCGGCCAGTTCCTCGGTGACCGCGCCGAGCGCCCCGGTGACCGAGGCGTGCATGTTGAACACCAGCGCGGTGGCGCCGTTGCCCCGGGCCAGCTCCGTGGCGACGGCGGCGTACTCGGCGAAGCTGGCCCCCGCGCCGCCCAGCTCCCGGGGCACCATCAGCCCGAAAAGCCCGGCCTCCCGCAGGTCGGCGAAGTCGTCGACCGGAAAGGAGCCGTCCCGGTCGTGGCCCGCCGCGCGGGCAGCCAGTCGCGGCGCCAACCGGCGGGCCGCTTCCAGCGCGTGCACAGTCATGTAGAGCCCCCTTCTCGACGTCCCCGCTACCCCGGCCCGGCCCGGGCTACCGGTTCCGGACCCCGTGGCCCTGATAAAGCACGGCTCGGGACCAGGTCGGCACGATCCGTGGCGTCCGCCCCACCGGACGATCGGCGGCGCCACTCCGCAACCGGCGCAGCAGCCAGGCCAGCGTCCCGCCCAGCTCCGGCCGGATCCCGCGCAGCCGCAGCGCGACGCCGTGCCGGGCGCACTCGGCGACCAGGGCTCGGGCGTCCACGAACAACCGTGGATCGTGGATGCCGCGCGGCACGGTGGGCAGCCGTTCGCCGATCTCCACCGCGATCAGCCGGGCCAGCACGGTGTCGTTGAGGGTGTCCAGCACCAGCAGGCCGCCCGGACGCAGCAGGCGGCACGCCTCGGCCACCGCGCGGCGCCAGTCCGGCACATGTTCCAGCAGCTCGCCGGCCGAGACCACGTCGGCGCAGCCAGCCGCGAGCGGGACGGCGGTGGCGTCGGCGCGGAGCGCGGTCACCCCGTGCGCGGCGGCCTGGACGAGGGCGGAACGGGTGAGGTCCACCCCGATGTGCCGGTAGCCCTTGCCGGCCAGGTGCGGGGCGAGCAGCCCGGCACCGCAGCCGAGGTCGACCAGGACGGCGTCCGGCCCGGACGCCGGGGGCACCAGGTCGGCCCGGGCCCGGGCCAGCCAGTGCAGCATCGCGAACGCGCCGTCGGGCCGCCACCACTCGCCGGCCAGGTCGTCGTACTGGCGGGGGTCGTTGGGTGGCAGCACCCGGAGCGGGGTGGACACGGGGGCCGCGTCGCGCATGGACAGAGCGTGACACGGCTCCCCGGTAACGACCAGACTTCTCTTATGTCGTCGTCGGTGTTAGGGCTGGTCAGGGCGAGCCATCCGGAGCCGGCCGCCGCGGTCACCGTGGTGGCCGGGCTGCTGGCCTGGGGTGTCGGGCACCGACCCGTCGGGATCGCCGTCGTGGTGCTCACCGTGCTGGCCAGCCAGCTCGCCGTCGGCTGGAGCAACGACCTCATCGACGCCGACCGGGACGCCGCGGTGGGACGTACCGACAAGCCGGTGGCCAGCGGCCTGATCGGACGGCGTCCCCTCGCCCGAGCCGCGGTCGCGGCCGCCGTCGCCACCCCGCTGGCGGCGCTGCTCACGGGCGGCACGGCGGCGCTCTGCGTGACGCTCGGGCTGGTGTCGGCGCTGCTCTACAACTGGCCGCTGAAGTCGACCCCGGTGTCCGTGCTGCCGTACGCGTTCTCCTTCGGCACGCTGCCCGCGTTCGTGGTGCTGGCCCTGCCCGGCGCGCCCGCACCCCCGGTCTGGCTGGTGGCCGCCGCCGCCTGCCTGGGCGCCGGGGCCCACTTCGCCAACGTCCTGCCCGACCTGGCCGACGACGCCCGGACCGGGGTGCGCGGGCTGCCGCACCGGCTCGGCGCGGCCGGCAGCCGGGCGGCCGCCGGCGGGCTGCTCCTCGCGGCCACCGTCATCCTGGTCGTCGGGCCGCCCGGGCCGCCGTCGTGGGCGGGCCTGGCGGCGGTCGCCGCCGCCATCCTGGTGCCGGCCCTCGGCTGGTACGCCGGACGGGCCGCGGCCCGGGCCGGTGGCCGGCCGGTGGCCGCCTTCCGGGCGGTGATGCTGGTGGCGCTCATCGATGTGGTCCTGCTGGTGGCGAACGGACGGGTGGTGTGACGGGTCCCCGGAAGGTGGCATCACCGGGTCGGCGTGCGGGCCTCGATCAGCCCCAACTACCCTGGAGCGCGGTCTGCGCGGGTATGACCACCCCGTGCCCGGCGTACGGCCGGGTGGGGATCGTGACGAGGAGGACCGACGTGACGCGCTCGATCAGGGGTTCCCGGCGGGCGGCCCTGTTGCTGGCCGGTACGGCGGCGGCGACGAGCCTGCTGCTGTCCGGGTGTGGCGCCGGCCAGGTGGCCGAGACCGCCAAGAAGATCCCGTCGGTGCAGGGCGTCAACGTCCAGACCCCCGACAACGTCTACGCGGTGCGCGGCCTGTACGTACAGTTCCCCGGCGTCGAGGGCTACCAGGCGGGCGCCAACGCCCCGCTCAACATGGTGATCTACAACGACGGCGAGTCCCCGGTCACCGTGACGGTCACCACCGACAGCGCCCGGGACGTGGTGCTGGCCGGTGCCACGCCGAGCGGCGCCCAGGCTAGCCCGAGCGAGTCGGCCACCGAGCCCGCGTCCGCGTCGCCCAGCCCGACCGAGCCGTCGGCCTCCGCCAGCGCCCCCGAGTCCGCCAGCCCGTCGGCCTCGCCGAGCGAGTCGGCGCCGACCCAGCCGGCCCGGATCGAGATCCCGGCGCTCGGCTACGCCCAGCTCAACAGCAACAGCGGCCGGTTCCTCGAGCTCGTCGGCCTGAACGACAAGCTGCTCTCCGGCCAGCAGGTCAACCTGATCTTCGACTTCGGCAACGGCAAGACCATCAAGACCGCGGCCCCGATCGGCGTCCCGCTGACCCCGGCCGCGCGCCCCTCGCCGGTCGTACAGCCCCGGGAGGAGGAGGGTGGCGCCGGCCACCCCGGCGGCCTGGTGGAGGGTGGCGGCCACAGCTGACCGACCCGTTCCTCGACGGCACCGCCGGTGTGGCCAGCGCCACGCCGGCGGTGTCGTCGTTTCCAGGTGGGCTTTCGTCGTACCGCCCGGTTAGCGTCCTGGGGTGAGCACCTCTCGATCGACGTCCCCCCGCACCACCGCCGCCACCGGCCGGAGCCGGGGCGCCGCCCGCGAGCCGCGCCCGGCGTACGAGTGCGACGCCTGCGGCCACCAGCCACCCAAGTGGGTCGGGCGCTGCCCGGAGTGCGGCGAATGGGGCTCGGTGGTCGAGTGCACCGTCACCGGGCCGCTGGTCTCCGGCCGGGTGGTCAGCTCCCGGATGCCTGCCGAGCCGGCCCGCCCGATCGCCACCATCAGCGCCGCACCGGCCCGGGCCCGGCCGACCGGGGTCAGCGAGCTCGACCGGGTGCTCGGCGGTGGCCTCGTGCCCGGTGCGGTGGTGCTGCTCGCCGGCGAGCCGGGGGTCGGCAAGTCGACGCTGCTGCTCGACGTCGCCCAGCAGTGGGCGGCCAACGCCGGCAGCCCGTCCCTGGTAGTCAGCGGCGAGGAGTCGGTCAGCCAGGTGCGGCTGCGGGCCGAGCGGATGGGCACCCTGCACGAGCAGCTCTATCTGGCCGCCGAGAGCGACCTGTCGGCGGTGCTCGGCCACCTCGACGCGGTCAAGCCGGGGCTGCTGGTGCTCGACTCGGTGCAGACGATCTCGACCACCGGTATGGAGGGCGTGCCGGGCGGGGTGACCCAGGTCCGGGCGGTCACCGCGGCCCTGGTGGCGGTCGCGAAGGAGCGGGGCATCGCCACGGTGCTGGTCGGCCACGTGACGAAGGACGGTCAGGTCGCCGGCCCCCGGGTGCTGGAGCACCTGGTCGACGTGGTGCTGCACTTCGAGGGCGACAAGCACTCGTCGCTGCGGATGGTCCGGGGGGTGAAGAACCGGTTCGGCGCGGCGGACGAGGTGGGCTGCTTCGAGATGCACGAGGGGGGCATCAGCAGCCTGGCCGACCCGTCCGGGCTCTTCCTGACCCGCTACGCCGAGCCGGTGCCGGGCACCTGCGTCACGGTGGCGATGGAGGGCCGGCGGGCCCTGGTGACCGAGGTGCAGGCGCTGATCGGAGCCACCGTGGCCGGCTCGCCGCGGCGTACGGTCTCCGGGCTGGACGGGGCCCGGCTGGCCATGGTGCTGGCGGTGCTCCAGCGGCGGACCGAACGGCTGACCCTGCACGACCGCGAGGTGTTCGCCGCCACCGTGGGCGGCATCCGGGTGGTGGAGCCGGCGGCCGACCTGGCCGTGGCGCTCGCGGTCGCGTCCGGCGGCCTCAACCTGGCCATCGCCCCGCATCTGGTGGCGATCGGCGAGGTCGGGCTCACCGGCGAGGTGCGCCGGGTCGGTGCGGTCCCCCGCCGGCTGGCCGAGGCGGCCCGGCTCGGTTTCCGGTTGGCCCTGGTGCCGCCGGGCTGTGGTCCGACCAGCAGCGGGGTGACTCAGGACAACATGCGGGTGATCGAAGTCACCGACGTCCGTGCGGCACTTCAGGCGGCCGCCCGCGCGTCCGCGGAGTGACGCGTGGGACGGCGGGGGCGGACCGGCTGGGCGATTTCGGGCACCGAGCGCACCCGGTTGTTGATCACCGAAGTAGGACATCGTGACACATCACAGTAACCACGAGAGCACCCACCGCACGGCAGTCCGTAGACTGTGCCCGTGCCGATCGACCGCGATGCCACCAAGCCCGCCGCGGCGACGCCGCACGCCCGCACCGGCGCGGTGGGCTCCCCCGCCCGTCCGATCAACGTGACCGTCACCGGAGGCGCCGGCGCCGGCGGAGATCCGCTGCGCGCCAACCTCGCCCTGATGGCGCCGGGCACCGCGCTGCGCGACGGGCTCGAGCGCATCCTGCGCGGCCGCACCGGCGCGCTCATCGTGCTCGGCTACGACAAGGTGGTCGAGCAGATCTGCACCGGCGGCTTCCCGCTGGACGTGGAGTTCTCCGCCACCCGGGTCCGTGAGCTGTGCAAGATGGACGGCGCCGTGGTGCTCTCCAGCGACGGCACGCGGATCGTCCGGGCCGCGGTGCACCTGATGCCCGACCCGTCCATCCCCACCGAGGAGTCCGGCACCCGGCACCGCACGGCCGAGCGGGTGGCCCGGCAGACCGGCTACCCGGTCATCTCGGTGAGCCAGTCCATGCGGATCATCAGCCTCTACGTCAACGGCCAGCGGCACGTGCTGGACGACTCGGCGGCCATCCTGTCCCGCGCCAACCAGGCTCTGGCCACCCTGGAGCGCTACAAGCTCCGCCTGGACGAGGTCTCCGGCACCCTCTCCGCCCTGGAGATCGAGGATCTGGTGACCGTACGCGACGCGGTGGCCGTGGTGCAGCGGCTGGAGATGGTCCGCCGGATCGCCGACGAGATCGCCGGGTACGTGGTGGAGCTGGGCACCGACGGCCGGCTGCTCGCCCTCCAGCTCGACGAGCTGATGGCCGGCGTGGACGCCGACCGCACCCTGGTCATCCGGGACTACCTCCCGGTCGGCCGCAAGTCCCGCACCCTCGACGAGGCGCTCGTCGAGCTGGACCTGCTCAGCGCCACCGAGCTGATCGACCTGGTGGCGGTGGCCAAGGCAATCGGCTACCCGGCCGCCTCCGACGCCCTCGACGCGGCGGTGAGCCCGCGCGGCTTCCGCCTGCTGGCCAAGGTGCCCCGGCTCCCCACGGCCGTGGTCGACCGGCTGGTGGTGCACTTCGGCAGCCTCCAACGGCTGCTCGGCGCCACCGTGGAGGACCTGCAGGCGGTCGAGGGAGTGGGCGACGCCCGCGCCCGGGGGGTCCGCGAGGGCCTGTCCCGGCTCGCCGAAGCGTCCATCCTGGAGCGCTACGTCTGAGCCCGGGTCCGCCCCGGCCGCCGGCCAGCCGGCGTCCGGTCAGCCGGAGATGGTCAGCTTCACCGGCTCGCTGAGCTTGGTGCCCACCCGGGCGAAGACCTGGTACGCGCCGGGCTGCGCGTACGGGCCGTCGGCCAGGCCGTTCGCGCACTTCGTGCTGTACCGGCTGTTCCAGCCCAGCTCGTAGGAGCGCTCGAAGTTCGGCGTGAACGACTGCACATCCGAGCCCTTGCCGGTGCCGCAGGTGTCCGAGGACCAGACCTTCTCGGCGCCGGCCTTGACGAACAGTTCCTGGAGGTCGGCGCCCACGTCCCGGCTGCAGGTACGGTTCGACACGTTCTTGACCTTGAGCCGGAGGGTGACCACCGTGCCCTGCCGGGCGGTGGCCGGCAGGGCCACCGGGGTCACCCGGATCTCGGAGTCGGCGCAGGTGCCGTCGTCGACCACCGGGGCGGCCGGCACGTCGTTGGACCCGCCGCCGCTCTGCCCGCTGTCCGAGCCGCCCGAGTCGCCCGAGCCGCCGCCTGCGTCGCCCGGCGTCGGGGACGGGCTGCCGGAGGTCGGCGTCAGCACCGACCCGGTCGGCTGCGGCGCCGGGCCGGACGCCTTCGCCGAGGGATCGGCACCCGTCGCGCCGGTGTTGTTGCGCTCCGTACCAGTGCAGGAATAGAGCAGGACAATCAGGAAGAGAAGCCCCGCTCCGAGCACGACGGCGCGACGCCGCCAGTACACGGCGGGTGGCAGGGGGCCGACCGTCAGACGCATGATGCGTTCACCGTAGCGGCGTACCGCACGACGCGGGGCACGACGCGCCGGTACGGACGAACCCGGCCGAGCCGGCCCTCCACACTCGACGGCAGGTCGTCACCGAACGGCTCCGGGCGGGCGCGCAGCGCCATGACCAATACGGCTCAGAGATAGACCTTGCGCTGGTAGACGGCGTGCGCCCCGGCGACCCGATCGAGAAAGAGCAGTCCGGCGCAGTGGTCGATCTCATGCTGGAGCGCCCTCGCTTCGAACCCATCCGTCACCAGCCGCACTGGCGCGCCGCTGCCCGGCAGCACCCCCTCGACCACGAGCCGGCCGGCCCGCTTCACGTCGCCGGTCAGGTCGGGCACCGACATGCAGCCCTCCCGGCCGGCCTTCCAGCGGCTCGCCTCCACCACCTTGGCGTTGCAGAGCACGAAGGTGCCGTGCACCGTGACCGCCTTCGGGTGGCCGGTGACGTCCACCGCGAACACCTGCGCGCCCACCCCGACCTGCGGCGCGGCGAGGCCGACACAGCCCGGCGAGACCCGCATGGTGGCGACCAGGTCGGCGGCGAGGCGGATCACCTCGGTCGAGGTCGGGTCGACCTCCGGCCCGGGACGGCTGAGCACCGGGTCGGGCGCGGCGACCACCGGAAGCACCTCACCCGGCACGCCGAGCGCCTCCGGGGTCCAGCCACCCAGGCCCACGTACTCGGCGGTCACAGCAGGTCCGGGTCCGCCGGCCGGAGGCTGACGCCCACGCCCAGCTCGGCAGCGGTACGGGCCAGCCGGCCGGCCACCTCGTCGGAGCTGCCCGGCGGCAGTTCCACCTCGGCGACCACCACGTAGAGGGACCCGGTCAGCCGGGTGCTCAGGTCGGTGACGTTGCCGCCCTCGTCGGCCAGCACCCGGGTCATCGCCGCGACGATACCCATCCGGTCCGCGCCGTGCACCGCCATCACGTACGGCTCGCCGGCCGGCGCGGTCCGCCCGTCGGGGGTGACCGCGCGTACGGTGGCCAGCAGTTGGCCGTCCGCGGCGAGCGGGGCCAGCGCGGCCTCGACCTCGGCGGCGGCCGGGCCCACGCAGATCAGGGTCATCGCGAAGTGTCCTCGCAGCCGGGTCATCGTGGAGTCGGTGAGGTTCGCGCCGAGCCGCGCGAGGGCCTCGGCGACGTCGGCCACGATGGCCGGCCGGTCCCGGCCGATGACGGTGATCGCGAGCTCGTTCATCCGGACATTCTGCCCCGTCGGCCCTGGTCCGCCGCGGGGGCCCGGCCCGCCCGCCCATCCAGCGGGAAAGCCGCCCGTGACATGATCGGCAGCGCGATGTCTAAGCCCACCTTCGCCACCCTGGTCAGCCGGTGGTACGAGCGGAACGCCCGCGACCTGCCGTGGCGCGAGCCGGGCGTCGACGCCTGGGCCATCCTGGTCAGCGAGGTCATGCTCCAGCAGACGCCGGTGGTCCGGGTGCTGCCCGCCTGGGAGGCGTGGCTGGCCCGCTGGCCCGTCCCGGCCGCGCTCGCCGAGGACACCCCGGCCGAGGCGATCCGGATGTGGGGCCGGCTCGGCTATCCCCGCCGGGCCGTCCGGCTGCGGGACTGCGCGGTGGCGATCGTGGAGCGGCACGGCGGTGCGGTGCCGGACCGGCTGGACCAGTTGCTGGCCCTGCCAGGCGTCGGGACCTACACGGCCCGGGCGGTGGCGGCGTTCGCGTACGGGCAGCGGCACCCGGTGGTCGACACCAACGTGCGCCGGGTGGTCTGCCGGGCGGTCGCCGGGGAGCCGGACGCCGGACCGGCCACCCGCCCCGCCGACCTGGTGGCCACCGAGGAACTGCTGCCGGCGGAGCCCGCTGCGGCGGCCCTGGCCAGCGCGGCGTTCATGGAACTCGGTGCCATGATCTGCACCGCCCGCGCCCCCCGCTGCGCGATCTGCCCGGTCGAGTCCGTCTGCGCCTGGCGGGCGTCCGGGCAGGAGGCCCCGGCCGGCCCGACCCGCCGCCCCCAGCGCTACGCCGGCACCGACCGCCAGGTACGCGGCCTGCTGCTCGCGGTGCTCCGCGAGGCGACCGGCCCGGTGCCGCACCAACGGCTGGACCAGGTATGGCCCGACGACGTGCAGCGGGCCCGGGCCCTGGCCGGGCTGGTCACCGACGGGCTGGTCGAACCCGTCGGCGAGGAGTCCTTCCGCCTGCTCGGCGACGGCCCCCCGATCCCCCTCCCCCACCCCTGATCCCCACCCCGGGCCGCCGTGGCGGCACCCGATCGCCGAGCTGGCGGCATTGCGCGCCCCCGCGAGGGCGCCGAATCGCCGAGCTGGCGGCATTACGCGCCGCCGCGAGGGCACCGGATGGCCCATCTAGCGGCATTACGCGTCGCCGTCGGGCGCCGGATCGCCGACCTGGCGGCAATACGCATCGCCGTCGGGCGCCGGATCGCCGACCTGGCGGCAATACGCATCGCCGTCGGGCGCCGGATCGCCGATCTGACGGCATTATGCCGCCGCGGACACCACCACATCGCCGACCTCGCGTCGATCAAGCGCGACGGCGATGCGGCCGGATTTGCGCCGAGCCGGCAAGGCGGGCCGGGCGGCGGGACGCGGCGAGGCGGGACGGGGAACGAAAAGGCGACGGCCCCGGTGGCTTTCGCCGACCGGGGCCGTCGCCCTGTTCGATGTGACTTACTCGTCCGCACCTGCGGTGGCGGCGCCACCGAGGTCCGCCGGGACGGCGTCCGGAACGGCCACCGGCCGGTCGGCGCCCCGGAAGACGAGCTTGGACTTGTCGATGTTGCTCGGGTCGCCCTCGCAGTCCACCACCACGATCTGACCCGGGGTCAGCTCGTTGAAGAGGATCCGCTCGGAGAGGTTGTCCTCGATGTCGCGCTGGATCGTGCGACGCAGCGGCCGCGCGCCCAGCACCGGGTCGAAGCCCTTCTTCGCCAGGTACTTCTTGGCGTTGTCGGTCAGCTCCAGGCCCATGTCCTTGTTCTTCAGCTGGGTCTCGATCCGCTGGATCATGATGTCCACGATCGACAGGATCTCGTTCTCCCGCAGCTGGTGGAAGACGATGGTGTCGTCGATCCGGTTCAGGAACTCGGGCCGGAAGTGCTGCTTGAGCTCGTCGTTGACCTTCTGCTTCATCCGGTCGTAGTTCGACTCGGAGTCCTCAGAGGCCTGGAAGCCCAGCGAGACCGCCTTGGCGACGTCCCGCGTACCGAGGTTGGTGGTCAGGATGATGACCGTGTTCTTGAAGTCCACGATCCGACCCTGGCCGTCGGTGAGCCGCCCGTCCTCCAGGATCTGGAGGAGCGTGTTGAACACGTCCGGGTGGGCCTTCTCGATCTCGTCGAACAGGACCACCGAGAACGGCCGACGGCGCACCTTCTCGGTCAGCTGCCCGCCCTCGTCGTAGCCGACGTAGCCGGGAGGGGCACCCACCAGCCGGGACACCGTGTACCGGTCATGGAACTCGGACATGTCCAGCTGGATGAGGGCGTCCTCGCTGCCGAACAGGAACTCGGCGAGCGCCTTGGACAGCTCGGTCTTACCCACACCGGACGGGCCGGCGAAGATGAACGAGCCGGACGGGCGCTTCGGGTCCTTCAGGCCGGCCCGGGTACGCCGGATCGCCTTCGAGACCGCCTTGACCGCGTCCTCCTGGCCGATGACGCGCTTGTGCAGCTCGTCCTCCATGCGCAGCAGGCGCGAGGTCTCCTCCTCGGTCAGCTTGTAGACCGGGATGCCGGTCCAGTTGCCGAGCACCTCGGCGATCTGCTCGTCGTCGACCTCGCTGACGACGTCCAGGTCACCGGCCTTCCACTCCTTCTCCCGCTGGGCCTTCTGGCCGAGCAGCTGCTTCTCCTTGTCGCGGAGCTGAGCGGCCCGCTCGAAGTCCTGCGCGTCGATCGCGGACTCCTTGTCGCGGCGCACCTGGGCGATGCGCTCGTCGAAGTCACGCAGATCTGGCGGCGCGGTCATCCGGCGGATGCGCATCCGGGCACCGGCCTCGTCGATCAGGTCGATCGCCTTGTCCGGCAGGAAGCGGTCGGAGATGTACCGGTCAGCCAGGGTGGCGGCGGCCACCAGGGCGGCGTCCGTGATGCTCACCCGGTGGTGCGCCTCGTAACGGTCCCGCAGGCCCTTGAGGATCTCGATGGTGTGCGCCAGCGAGGGCTCACCCACTTGGATCGGCTGGAAGCGGCGCTCGAGAGCGGCGTCCTTCTCCAGGTGCTTGCGGTATTCGTCGAGCGTGGTGGCGCCGATGGTCTGCAGCTCGCCACGGGCCAGCATCGGCTTGAGGATGCTGGCGGCGTCGATCGCGCCCTCGGCGGCACCCGCACCCACCAGGGTGTGGATCTCGTCGATGAACAGGATGATGTCCCCGCGGGTGCGGATCTCCTTGAGCACCTTCTTCAGGCGCTCCTCGAAGTCACCGCGGTAGCGCGAGCCCGCCACCAGGGCGCCGAGGTCCAGCGTGTAGAGCTGCTTGTCCTTCAGCGTCTCGGGCACCTCGCCCTTGATGATCTTCTGGGACAACCCCTCCACCACGGCGGTCTTGCCGACGCCGGGCTCACCGATCAGGACCGGGTTGTTCTTGGTACGGCGGGAGAGCACCTGCATGACCCGCTCGATTTCCTTCTCGCGCCCGATGACCGGGTCGAGCTTGCCCTCGCGGGCGGCCTGGGTCAGGTTGCGGCCGAACTGGTCCAGCACGAGGCTGGTCGACGGCGCGGCCTCACCCGGCGCGGCACCCGCCGCGGCCGGCTCCTTGCCCTGGTAGCCGGAGAGCAGCTGGATCACCTGCTGGCGGACCCGGTTGAGGTCCGCGCCGAGCTTGACCAGCACCTGGGCGGCGACGCCCTCACCCTCGCGGATCAGGCCGAGCAGGATGTGCTCCGTGCCGATGTAGTTGTGGCCGAGCTGCAGCGCCTCACGCAGCGACAGCTCCAGCACCTTCTTGGCCCGCGGCGTGAACGGGATGTGCCCGCTCGGCGCCTGCTGGCCCTGGCCGATGATCTCCTCGACCTGCTGACGGACGCCCTCGAGGGAGATGCCGAGGCTCTCCAGGGCCTTTGCCGCGACACCCTCACCCTCGTGGATCAGGCCCAGCAGGATGTGCTCCGTACCGATGTAGTTGTGGTTGAGCATCCGGGCCTCTTCCTGGGCCAGGACGACAACCCGTCGCGCTCGGTCGGTGAACCGCTCGAACATGCCCTCGTGCTCCTCACGTGCCGTGCGCCTTGATGGTCAAAATCTTGGCGGGGCCGGTGCGCGGACGTCCGGGACGGGCGTCCGTGCCTCCTTACTCTATCGCCGCGGACCGACTCCGCTGAGGTCGTGCGACCCCGCGAATGGCCGTTCACGCGTCGTTTCTGACAACCGTCCACGCTCAGGAGGTGTTCCGGTACCCCTGCCTGTACGCGCAGAGCGAAATTCGACCGCAGGTGGAAAAGCCCGGTCGGGGGCTCCCCGGACGTCTCCGGGCCGGGGCGGGCGGCGTCGGTGCCGACCGCCGGCCATCCACAACCTGTGGACAAGTTCTCCACTGCCTGTGGACAACTTGCCCCACGGCGGTTTTCTTCCCGGTCCCGGCCCAGGTTTCCCGGCACTCGACCGCCGCTCCCGGCGGCCTGGGGATGTACCGGACAGACGGCGCGGCGGGGCGGAAACGGCGACGCCGGCCCGGAGTGGCACTCCGGTCCGGCGTCGGTGTCGCCCGCTACGGCGCGTCGGCTCAGTGGCCCGCCTTCGCGTGGTACTCGTCGACGATCTCCTGCGGGATGCGGCCCCGGTCCGAGATGTCCTTGCCGGCCTTCTTGGCCCAGGCCCGGATGGCCTTGTTCTGCTCGCGGTCGGCGGTCGCGCCGCCCCGACCACGCGCGGCCCGGCCACCGACGACCACCCCACCGCGCCCGACCTTGGTGCCGTGCGCGACGTACGGAGCGAATACGTCGCGCAATTTCTCGGCATTGGGAGCCGACAGGTCGATCTCGTACTGCACGCCGTCGAGCGCGAACTTGACGGTCTCGTCAGCGTCCCCGCCGTCCAGGTCATCGACCAGCTTGTGAATGATCTGCTTGGCCACGTCCTACATTCCTTTCGAGCAGGGTGGTGCTCCCGTTAATACAGGAGCACGATAACCCCCCCGACACTTGCCGCGTCAATAGGACTCGGTAACGACCCGGCGATGCTTCGCGGCTACTCGGGGCGGACCAACGGGAACAGGATGGTTTCCCGAATTCCCAGGCCGGTCAGCGCCATCAAGAGCCGGTCGATTCCCATTCCCATGCCGCCGGCCGGCGGCATTCCGTACTCCATCGCCCGGAGAAAGTCCTCGTCCAGTCGCATGGCCTCGTCGTCGCCGCGGGCGGCGAGCTGCGCCTGGGCCACCAGCCGCTCCCGCTGCACCACCGGGTCGACCAGCTCGGAATACGCGGTGCCCAGCTCGAAGCCGAGCACGTAGAGGTCCCACTTCTCGGCCAGGCCCGGCTCCGTGCGGTGCGCCCGGGTCAGCGGGCTGGTCTCCTCCGGGTAGTCGCGCACGAAGGTGGGCGCCTGCAGCGACGGAACGACCAGTTCCTCGAACAGCTCCTCGGCCAGCTTGCCCGGACCCCACTTGGGGTCGACGCCGAGCCCGACCTTGTCCGCGTACTCGACCAGGCGAGACCTCTCAGTTCGCACGGTGACCTCCTCACCGAGCGCTTCGGAAAGAACACCGAACAGCGTCACCGACCGCCACTCGCCGCCGAGATCGAACTCGCGACCGTCGCCGTGGGTCACCACCGTCGAGCCACCGACCGCGATCGCGGCCTGCTGCACGAGATTACGGGTCAGCTCGGCCATCGTGTCGTAGTCGCCGTACGCCTGGTAGGCCTCGAGCATCGCGAACTCGGGCGAGTGCGAGGAGTCGATGCCCTCATTACGGAAGTTGCGGTTGATCTCGAAGACCCGGTCCACACCGCCGACCACGGCGCGCTTGAGAAACAGTTCCGGCGCGATTCGCAGATACAGATCGGTGCTGAGCGCATTGCTGTGGGTCACGAATGGGCGGGCCGCCGCGCCACCGTGCAGCAACTGGAGCATCGGGGTCTCCACCTCGACGAAGTCCTGCGCGTGCAGGGTGTCGCGGAGGCTGCGCACGGCGGCGGCGCGGGTGCGTACCATCTGCCGCGCCTGCGGCCGGACGACCAGGTCCACGTAGCGCTGGCGGACCCGGGCCTCCTCGCTCAGCGGCTTGTGCGCCACCGGCAGCGGGCGTAGCGCCTTGGCGGTGACCGCCCATTCCTCGACCAGCACCGACAGTTCGCCGCGCCGGCTGGTGATCACCTCACCGGTGACCCCGACGTGGTCGCCGAGGTCGACCAGGCGCTTCCAGTCCTCCAGCCGCTCCGGGCCGACCCGGTCCAGCGAGAGCATCGCCTGCAGCTCGGTGCCGTCACCGTCCCGCAGGGTGGCGAAGCAGAGCTTGCCGGTGTTGCGTACGAAGATCACCCGGCCGGTGACCGAGACCCGGTCGCCGGTGGCGGTGTCGGTGGGCAGGTCGGCGTACTGCGCCCGGATCCGGGCCAGCGTGCTGGTCCGGGGGTATCCGACCGGGTACGGCTCGACGCCCTCGGCGAGCATCCGGTCCCGCTTCTCCCGGCGGACCTTCATCTGCTCCGGAAGGTCGTCGGCGGGGTCGACTGGCACGGCGTTCTGCTCGGTCACGGCACGCTTCCTCAAGCCTTGGGAAAATCGGCGGGTCAGCCCATGAGCGTACTCAAGCGGCCCGCCGGCCGTTACGGGATAACCTGCCGCTCATGACGGACCCCACTCAGGCGCTCTCCTTCGGCGCTGCCGCCGCCGAATACGACCGCTTCCGCCCCCGCTATCCCGAGGCAGCCCTGCGCTGGGCGCTCGACGGGCTCGCGGTGCCGGCCACGGTGGTGGACCTGGGCGCGGGCACCGGCATCCTCAGCCGGGGCGTGCTCGCGCTCGGGCACGAGGTCGTACCGGTGGAACCGGATCCGGGAATGCGGGCGCAACTGGCGGTCGCCACCCCGGGTACGACGCCGCTGGCCGGCAGCGCCGAGGCGGTGCCGCTGCCGGACGGATCGGCGGACGCCGTCCTGGTCGGGCAGGCCTACCACTGGTTCGACAAGGAGCCGGCACACGCCGAGATCGCCCGGGTGCTCCGCCCCTGTGGCACCTTCGCCCCGATCTGGAACACCCGCGACGAGCGCGTGGCCTGGGTGGCGGAGCTGGGCCGGATCGCCCTCCTCGGCGACAACGCCGGCGACGTCACCGCGAAGTACGGCGACTTCGGCCCCGCCTTCGAGCCGGTCGAGCTGGGCGAGTTCGCCCACACCACCACACTCACGCCCGACGAGGTGGTGGGCATGCTGCACACCCGCTCGTACTGGCTCACAGCCCCGGCGGCGGAGCGGGAAAAGATCGACCGGGAACTCCGGGACCTCTTCGCCACCCACCCCGACCTCGTCGGACGAGAGACTGTCGAACTCCCCTACCGCACGTTCGTCTTCCGCTCCCGGCGGCGCTGAACCACCGAAGGTTTCCGGGTCAGACGTTGCGCTCGTACACCATCCGCAGGCCGATGAGCGTGATCATCGGCTCGTGGTGGGTGATCGTGCGACACTCGTTGAGCACCAGGGCGGCCAGGCCACCGGTGGCGATCACCGCCTTCACCTCGCCCAGCTCCTCGGTCATCCGCTCGACGATCCGGTCCACCTGGCCGGCGAAGCCGAAGTAGAGGCCGGCCTGGAGGCACTCGACGGTGTTCTTGCCGATCACCGACCGGGGCATGGTGGCCTCCACCTTGCGCAGCTGGGCGGCGCGGGCGGCCAGCGCGTCGAAGGAGATCTCGATGCCCGGCGCGAAGGCGCCGCCGAGGAACTCACCCCGGCCGCTGATCACGTCGAAGTTGGTGGTCGTGCCGAAGTCCACCACGATCGACGGCCCGCCGTAGAGGGTGTACGCGGCCAGGGTGTTGACCACCCGGTCCGCGCCGACCTCCTTGGGGTTGTCGATGGCGAGCTGCACTCCGGTGCGTACCCCGGGCTCGACGATCACGCTCGGCAGGTCCGCGTAGTAGCGGGCCAGCATGGTGCGCAGCGAGCGCAGCGCGGCCGGCACAGTGGAGCAGGCGGCCACCCCGGTGATCTCCACGGCGTCACCGGCCAGCAGTCCCCGGAACATCAGACCCAGCTCGTCGGCGGTCGAGCGGGCGTCGGTCTTGATCCGCCAGGAGTGCACCAGCTTGTCGCCGTCGAAGGTCGCCAGCACGGTGTTGGTGTTTCCGATGTCGATGCAGAGCAGCACGCTGGCAGCCTAGACGGCGCTCGCGCCGCGGGTGAGCGCGAGGAGTGAGCCGGGTTTGCGAGCCCCGCAGTCGCGAACGAAGACCAGCACAGCTCACTCCGTGCGCAGATCCAGGGCGATGTCCAGGATCGGCGAGGAGTGGGTCAGGGCGCCCACCGAGAGGAAGTCCACCCCGGTCGCGCCGTACTCGGCCGCCACCGGCAGGGTCAGCCCACCGGTCGCCTCCAGCTCGGCCCGGTCGCCCACCGCCGCGACCACCTCGCGCAGCTGCGCCGGGGTCATGTTGTCCAGCAGCAGGAAGTCGGCGCCCGCCTCGACCGCCTCCACCGCCTCGGCCAGGGTGTCCACCTCCACCTGCACCGGCACGTCCGGGAACGCCTCCCGGACCCGGCGGTAGGCGGCGGCGATCCCGCCCGCGGCGACCTTGTGGTTGTCCTTGATCATGGCGACGTCGTGCAGGCCCATCCGCTTGTTGGTGCCGCCGCCGGCGCGGACCGCGTACTTCTCCAGGGCGCGCAGGCCGGGGGTGGTCTTGCGGGTGTCGAGCACCATCGCCTTGCTGCCGGCCAGGGCGTCGGCCCAGGCCCGGGTGTGGGTGGCCACCCCGGACATCCGGCACAGCAGGTTGAGCGCCGTCCGCTCGGCGGTGAGCAGCAGCCGGGTCGGGCCGGCCGCCGTGGCCAGCACATCGCCGCGGGCCACCCGCTGCCCATCCTGGGCCACCAGCGACACCTCCACCGTACGGCCGGCGCCGGTCACCTCGCCCACCAGCTCGAACACGGCCGCGGCCACGGCCAGCCCGGCCACCACGCCGTCGGCCCGGGCGACCAGGTCACCGGTGTCGTGCTGAGCGGCCGGGATGGTGGCGACGCTGGTCACGTCGAGGAAGTCGGGACCCAGATCCTCGGCGAGCGCGTTGACGATCACCCGCCGTACCCGCTCCGGGTCCAGGCCACCGGCCCGCAGGGCCCGCTCCGTCGACTCCCTCACCGTGCCTCCTTCGTTCGCGACTGCGGGGCTCGCAAAACCGGCTCACTCCTCGCGCTCACAGTGCCTCCCAGCGCTCGGTCAACCGTCCCTCGGTCCCGACCCCGGCGACGAGATGGCCCAGCCACCGGTCGTCGGCCGTCGGGAAGTCCTCCCGCCAGTGGCAGCCCCGGGTCTCCCGACGGGTGTACGCGGCGGCGACCAGCGCCGACGCCACGGTGATCAGGTTCGTCGCCTCCCAGTCGGCGGTACGCGGAACCCCCCGGCCCTGACCCAACTCGGTGAGCGTGCCGGCGGTCGCGGCCAGGCTCTGCGCCGAGCGGAGCACCCCCGCCCCCCGGGTCATCGCCCGCTGCAGGGTGGCGGTGGTCGCGGCCGGCAGCACCCAGCCCTGGCCACCCACCCAGGCGCCGGTCTCGGCCGGCTTCGCCTGCTCGGGCAGCCCGGCGGCGACGTCCTCGGCGATCCGGCGGGAGAAGACCAGCCCCTCCAGCAGCGAGTTGCTGGCCAGCCGGTTGGCACCGTGCACCCCGGTGCAGGCCACCTCGCCGCAGGCGTACAGGCCGGGGATCGAGGTGCGGCCGTGCAGGTCGGTACGGACGCCGCCGGAGGCGTAGTGGGCGGCCGGGGCGACCGGGATCAGGTCGGTCGCCGGATCCACCCCGATCGCCAGGCAGGACGCCACGATGGTCGGGAAGCGCCGGGCCAGGAAGTCCCCGCCGAGGTGCCGGGCGTCCAGGAAGACGTGGTCCGCGCCGGTGGCCAGCAGCACCCGGTGGATGCCCTTGGCGACCACGTCCCGCGGGGCCAGCTCGGCCAGCTCGTGCTGGCCGACCATGAACCGCTTGCCGTCGCCGTCGACCAGGTGGGCGCCCTCGCCGCGCAGCGCCTCGGAGACCAGCGGCTGCTGGGCCCGGGCGGCGCCGGGCGCGCCGTCCGGCACGATCAGCGCGGTCGGGTGGAACTGGACGAACTCCACGTCGGTGACCGCCGCGCCGGCCCTTATGGCGAGCGCCACGCCGTCTCCGGTGGAGACCGCCGGGTTGGTGGTGGCCGCGAAGATCTGGCCCATGCCGCCGGTGGCCAGCACCACCGCCCGGGCCAGGAGCGCCCCGACGCCGTCCTCGCTGCCCTCGCCCAGCACGTGCAGGGTGATCCCACAGGCCGGGCCAAGCCCGTCCGGTCCGTCCCCGGGGGCGCGCAGCAGGTCCAGCACGAGGGCGTGCTCGACCAGCCGGATCCACGGGTCGCGGTGGACCGCCGCGTGCAGCGCCCGCTGCACCTCGGCCCCGGTGGCGTCGCCGCCGGCGTGCACGATCCGGTCCGCCCGGTGGCCGCCCTCGCGGGTGAGCATCAGCGAACCGTCCGGGTTCCGGTCGAACTCGGCCCCGATCCGCATCAGCTCGCGCAGCCGCGTCGGGCCCTCCTCCACCAACACCCGGACCGCCGCCGGGTCGCACAGGCCGACCCCGGCCACCTCGGTGTCGTACGCGTGCGCCGCCGGGGTGTCGGTCGGGTCGAGCACGGCGGCGATGCCGCCCTGCGCCCAGCGGGTCGAGCCCTCGTCCATGTTGACCTTGGTGACCACCGTGACATGCAGCCCCGCCTCGCGCAGGTGCAGCGCGGCGGTCAGCCCGGCGACCCCGGAGCCCACCACGATCACGTCCGTGGTCTCCACCCAGCCCGGTGCCGGCGCGGCCAGCAGCCTGGGCAGGGCCGGCAGGTCGACGGTCGGAACGTCCATGAGCACAGTCAACCCGAACGTCCCTCGCCCCGGGCGGCGGGGGCGGGACGAGTGGTTTCGGCTACCTCGTCCGCACCGGCAGGCCGGCTGGCCCGGCACCCTTCAGGGAGGCGGTGACCGTCCGGTCGCTGAGCCACAGGTAGCAGCGGACGCCCCGGTCACCGACGGCCCACCGGCCGGCGCCGGGCGGGCGTACCACCACTCCGCTGCGGAAGCGCAGGGTCGCGTCGTCGGGCACGCCGACGTACCGGGCGAGAACCTTGTTGCAGCCGGCGTAGAGCGGGACCCAGTCGGCGTCTCTCGTCGGGTACGGGCGGTCCGGCGCCGGCCACACCCCGACGAACTCGGCGTCGTGCGCGGTGCCGCAGTCCACCGGGGTCAGCGTCCGCACCCGCCGGGCGTCGCTGCCGGTGCGCTGGCAGCCCAGCCGTAGCGCGGACGGCCCCTTCAGCGCGTCCCGCAGGCTGCCCGTCCGGGTCACTACCTGCGCCGCCGCCTCGACCGTGGTCAGCTCGGTCAGGTCGCAGCGGTACCACCGGGAGCCGGCCGCCCAGCCGGACCCGGTGGGCAGGGCCACCGCCAGCCGCAGCCGCCCGGCCCGCCAGTTGTCGCCGACGTACCCGCTGGCCCGGGCGTCGCAGTCGGCGAACGCCGTCCGCAGCTCCGGCGAGGCGGGGGCCGGTGGGGCGGTGCGGTCGGCCGGGAAGGTGCCCACGTGCACCGTCTCCACCCGGTGCGGCAGGTCGCAGCCCACCGGGTCGTAGCCGGCCAGGCCGACCGTGGCGGTGAAGTCGGCGACCTGGCAGACCCCGGCCGCCGGGGTGAACGCCCCGGCCGCCGGCAGCGCGGCCCAGTCGTCGGTGAGGTCTCCGTCCAGCCCGCCGGCCCGGGCGCAACCGACCAGCGCGGCCCCCGCGACCAAGGCGGCGACCAGGATCGTCATCGCACGGCGCATCGCGGCCTCCCCCAGCGACGACCGTCAACCCGACGGTCCGCCCAGGGTAGCCGGAAATGACCTTCCGGTGACAGACCGTGCTGTCCGGGTCAGTTCAGGGCGGCGGCGAGGGGGTTGGCCACCGGGTCGCCGGCGGTGCCGGCGGCGGCGGTGGTCGGATCGGCGGTCAGGTCGACCACCTTGTTGTCGGCGTCGACGTGCACCACCCGCGGCTGGTACGTCCGCGCCTCGGCGTCGTCCATCTGCCCGTACGAGATGAGGATCACCAGGTCACCGGGGTGCACCAGGTGCGCCGCGGCGCCGTTGATGCCGATCACGCCGCTGCCCCGCCGCCCCGGGATCACATAGGTCTCCAGCCGGGCCCCGTTGGTGATGTCGACGATCGCCACCTGCTCGCCGGGGAGCAGGTCGGCGGCGTCGAGCAGCTCCTCGTCCACGGTCACCGAGCCGACGTAGTGCAGGTCGGCCTGGGTCACCGTGGCCCGGTGGATCTTCGACTTGAGCATGGTCCGGAGCATCGGGTCCCTTTCCCGGGGTGTGGTGGTGCGGTTCAGGAGCGCGGCGCGAGCCGGATCGCCGTGTTGTCGATCAGACGGGTGGCGCCCACCCAGGCGGCGATCAGCAGCCGCGCCGGACCAGCCACCGGCCCCGGCTCCAGTTCGGCGTCGGTGAGCACCAGGTAGTCGAGGCGGGCGCCGGGCGTACCGGCGTCGAAGGCGCGATGGGCGGCGGCCAGCACCCCGCCCGCGTCCGCACCCTGCTCGGCGGCCTCGACGCCGGCCCGCAGCGCGGCCGACAGGCTCAGTGCCGAAGCCCGCTCCTCCGGCGAGAGGTAACGGTTGCGGCTGGACAGGGCCAGGCCGTCCGGCTCCCGTACGGTCGGCACGCCGACGATCTCGGTCGGCACGTCCAGGTCGCGGACCATCCGCCGGACCAGGGTGAGCTGCTGGTAGTCCTTCTCGCCGAAGAAGGCCAGGTCGGGGCGGGTGAGCTGGAGCAGCTTCAGCACCACGGTAAGCACGCCGTGGAAGAAGCCGGGGCGGCTCAGCCCCTCCAGGTCCTCGCCGAGCGGGCCCGGATCCAACCGGACCGTCGGCTGGCCGTTCGGGTACATGTCGGCAACCGCCGGGGCGAAGACCACGTCCGCGCCGGCCCGCCGGCAGATCTCCAGGTCGGCGTCGAGGGTGCGCGGGTAGCGGTCGAAGTCCTCGTTCGGGCCGAACTGGAGCGGGTTCACGAAGATCGTGACGAGCACATGGTCGGCCTGCTCGCGGGCGGCCCGGAGCAGCGTCTCGTGCCCGGAGTGCAGCGCGCCCATGGTCATCACCACGCCGACCGTGCCGGTCAGCCCGTCCCGCGCCGCCGCCAGTTCCTTGCGCGTGTGCACCAGCTCGGTCATGCGGCCACCTCCCCGTAGATCCCGGTCAGCACGTCCAGCAGCGACTCCGCGTCCGCCGGGCGCAGCCGGCCGGCCGCGATGGCGCGGTCTGCCGTCCGTCGGGCCAACGCCAGGTAGGGGGCCACGGATTCCGGCGCGGTCGCCGCCAGCCGCTCCAGGTGCCGGCGTACGGTGCCGGCATCGCCCCGGGAGACCGGGCCGGTGAGCGCGTCGTCACCGAGCCGCAGGGCGTTCTCCAGGGCGGCCCGCAGCAGCGGGGCGAGCACCTTCTCCGGCCGGTCCACCCCGGCGTCGCGCAGCCGGTCGGCCGCCTCGTTGACCAGGGTCACCAGGTGGTTGGCGCCGTGCGCCAGCGCCGCGTGGTAGAGCGGGCGGTCGGCCTCCGCCACCCACTCCGGCACCCCACCCAGGTCGGCGACCAGCCGGGCGGCGAGCGGACGCAGCTCCGGCGGAGCGGTCACCCCGTACGAGATGCCGGGCAGGCGGGTCAGGTCGTCCGGCGTACCGGTGAAGGTCATCGCCGGGTGCAGCGCGAGCGGCCGGGCACCGACCGCGGCGGCCGGGGCGAGGACGGCCAGCCCGTGCGCGCCGGACGTGTGCGCGACCACCTGGCCGGGGCGCAGCGCGCCGGCCTCGGCCAGGCCGGCGATCACGCCGGCCAGGGCGTCGTCGGGGACCGCCACGATCAGCAGGTCCGTGGCGGCGCGGGCGACCGCGGTCACGGACCGGTTCGGGGTCTGCGGCAGCAGCAGCGCCAGCCGGGCCTTCGCGGCACCCGAGACGCCGGAGACTGCGGCCACCCGGTGGCCGGCTGCGGCGAGGGCCGCGCCGAGCACGGCGCCGACCCGGCCGGCGCCGAGCACGCCGACGGTGAGGGCGCGCGGAAAGACGAGCGGGGCGCCGGAGGGGGCGCCACCCGGCGGTACGGCGAGCCCACGCGGGGCGGCCGCACGCGGGCGCAGCGGTGCGCTCATGACAATCGATCCAGTCCTCGATGGGGGTACCGGTCGATCGCAAGTATGCGCCGGGGTCACGGACCCGGAACAAGCATGTGTGAAAACCTTCACGGAGCGTGTGGAACGAGGAATTCTGGGCACCGGGCGGGCCGGCTCCCGCACGGGCCAGCGCCCGGTCGTACCGTCAGCGAATGACGTTCCCCGAGCAGCCGCTGCCGTGGCGGGAGGCGATGGAGCGGGCGCTCTACGGGCCGGGCGGCTTCTTCGTCTCCGGGGCGGGGCCGGCCGCCCACTTCCGCACCAGCGTGCACGCCTCCCCGGTGTTCTCCGCTGCCATCCTGCGTCTCCTCGACTCCCTTGATCGTGCGCTGGGTCATCCCCCTCAGCTGGACGTGGTGGACGTCGGCGCTGGGCGGGGTGAGTTGCTTCGGGCGCTGCTCGTGGGGGTTTCCGGGGAGCCCGCCCGCTCCGGGCGGTCAGGCTTGATCCCTCCGCGGGCGGGCCCCCCGGAAACCCTGCCCACCACGGCCGCCACCCGCCCGTCACCCTCCGGGCTCGGTTCGCTCTCCGCCGGTCCGTCGCCCGCCGCGCCGGTCCCGCTCGCCGACCGGGTACGCCTCACGGCCGTCGAGAAGGCACCCCGCCCAGTCGACCTGCCGACTGAGATCAACTGGACCGAAGAGATCCCCGACCGGATCACCGGACTGCTGCTGGCCACAGAGTGGCTGGACAACGTCCCGCTGGACCTGGCCGTGGCCACTCCCGAGGGCTGGCGGCATCTGCTGGTGGACCCGACGGGTGAGGAGTCGGTGGGTGACCTGGTCGACGCCGAGGATGCCGGCTGGCTGGACTGGTGGTGGCCGACGCCGGTGAGCGACGAGACCAGCCGGACCGAGTCGGGGTTCCGGGCGGCCCGACCGGCGGAGGGATCAAGCCTGACCGCCCGGAGCCGGTCGGGCCGCCCGGAACCCCCCACCAGCGCGAGAGCCGAGATCGGCAGGAGTCGAGACGAAGCCTGGGCCGACGCCGTCCAGCGAATCGAGAAGGGCTGCGCGCTGGCCGTGGACTACGGGCACCTGAGGGACGGTCGGCCGGTGGACGGAACGTTAACCGGGTATCGGGGTGGGCGGCAGGTGCCGCCGGTGCCGGACGGGTCGTGTGACGTCACCGCGCACGTCGCCATGGACTCCGTCGCTGCCGCCGGTGCGCGGGTCGCCGGGTGCGCGTACACCCTGATCACACAGCGGGAGGGGCTGCGGGCGCTCGGGGCCGACGGCGGGCGACCGCCGCTGAGCCTGGCCGCCCAGGATCCCGCCGGGTACGTCCGGGCGCTCGCCGCCGCGTCGGCGGTGGCCGAGCTGACCGACCCGGCCGGCCTCGGCGGGCACTGGTGGCTGCTGCAACCAGTCGGCATCACCCTCGATCGCGTCATGGCACGATGACGGGCATGACCACGGACGCCGGCGACCTCCGCGAACTGACCGTCGGCACGGGCGCCGGCGGGGAGCAGCTCGGCACCGACATGGTGCTCAACATCGGCCCGCAGCACCCCTCCACCCACGGCGTGCTACGGCTGCGGCTGGTGCTCGACGGCGAGCGGGTGGCCTCCGCCGAGCCGATCGTCGGCTACATGCACCGGGGCGCGGAGAAGCTCTTCGAGGTACGCGACTACCGGCAGATCATCGTGCTGGCCAACCGGCACGACTGGCTCTCGGCCTTCGCGAACGAGCTGGGCGTGGTGCTGGCCGTGGAGCGGCTGATGGGCATGGAGGTGCCCGAACGCGCGACCTGGCTGCGGATGGCGCTGGCCGAGTTGAACCGGGTGCTCAACCACCTGATGTTCCTCGGCTCGTACCCGCTGGAGATCGGCGCGATCACCCCGATGTTCTACGCGTTCCGCGAGCGGGAGACCCTGCAGGCGGTGATGGAGGAGGTCTCCGGCGGCCGGATCCACTACATGTTCAACCGGGTCGGCGGTCTGAAAGAGGAGGTGCCGGCCGGCTGGACGGGCCGGGCCCGGGCGGCCATCGCCGAGGTCCGCCGGCGGATGCCGGACCTGGACCAGCTGATCCGACGGAACGAGATCTTCCTGGCCCGGACGGTCGGGGTGGGCGTGCTGTCAGCGACGGACGCCGCCGCGTTCGGCGCGTCCGGGCCGGTCGCCCGGGCCTCCGGCCTGGACCTGGACCTCCGCCGGGACGACCCCTACCTGGCGTACGACCAGCTCGACGTGCCGGTGGTGACGAAGACCGCCGGGGACTGCCACGCCCGCTTCGAGGTGCTGCTCGACCAGGTGTACGCCTCGCTCGACCTCGCCGAGCAGTGCCTGGACCGGGTGGACCGGCTCACCGGGCCGGTGAACACCCGGCTGCCCAAGGTGGTCAAGGCGCCCGAGGGGCACACCTACGCGTGGACCGAGAACCCGCTCGGCATCAACGGTTACTACCTGGTGTCCCGGGGCGAGAAGACGCCGTGGCGGCTCAAGCTGCGCACCGCCTCGTACGCGAACGTGCAGGCGTTGGCGACCCTGCTCCCCGGCTGCCTGGTGCCGGACCTGATCGCCATCCTCGGCTCGATGTTCTTCGTGGTCGGCGACATCGACAAGTAGCCCTCGGCTTCAGGGGGCGGCGGCGTCAGCGCCAGCGGTCGGCGGAGCGGGGGCTGGCAGCCCGGGCCGCCTCGCCGCGCGGCGGGTAGCCGTGCCGGTCGTCGCCGTACCGCGCCGGTTCCGGCTCGGCCTGGTGCCATTCGGGCTCCACCTGGCGCCACTCGGCCTGCCCGCTGCGCTGCGTCGGGGGACGCCACTCGTCGGGCACCGGCACCCCACCGACCGGCAGGGCCGGCCGATTTTCCCCCGCCCAGCCGGATCCCGTGTCGGCGGGCGCCCCGTGGCCCCGGTGGGGCTCGCGGACGGACGCCCAGCGATTCTCGACCCGGTACTCGGTGCCGGCGCCGTCGGCGTGCACCGCGGCGTGCCGCTCCCCGACCCGGAGCTGCCGGCCATTCTCGTCGTCGCGGACCGACGCCCAGCGGTTCCCCGCGCGCAACTCGGACCAGTACTCGCCGTCCGGATCCTCAACGGCGGCCCGGCCAGACGGCGCGGGCGAAACCTCGGCGCCGTCCGGCGACGTCCAGCCCGCCCGCGGGCCGGCCCAGGAGCGCTCGTCCTGCGTCGCCGACCAGGACTGCTCGGCACGGGCTGCGTCCCGGCTCGTCGACCACTGCTGGTCGCCGTCGCGGTCCGCCGACCAGGACCGCTGGTCCGCCGGTCCGGCCGGTTCCGTAAACCGGTCCCGCTCACCGCCCTGGCCGGACCAGGCGCCGCCGTGCCGCGCCCCACCCTGGCCGGACCAGGTGCCGCCGCCGTGGCCGGTCCGGCGGTCGCCGGATGGCCAGGCGTGGTCGTCCTCCGCCTCCCGGTATCCGGACCACGGGCGTTCCTCCGGCTCCGCGCCGCTCCACGGCCGCTCCTCCGGCACCGGGGACCAGCGGCCGGCGTAGCCGCCGTAGTGGCCACCCGTGGCCGGGTCCGCGGCACCGTCCACGATGGTGTGCCGGGTGGTGACGTGCACGGTCTCGGTGCGATGCACCACCCCGACCTGCCAGGGTTCCGGCCGCCCGTCCGGCTCCGGCGTACGCGGGGCGCCGTAGACGCCGGGCTGCGAACGGTCGGCGGGCGGGGCGGGCCGTTCCGTGCCGTAACGGGTGCCGGACTCCGGGCGGCGGGCCGGCTCGTCCTCGTCCCGGCCGGCGGGCTGCCCCCAGCCCGGCTGCTCCGTGGCGGCGTAGCTGGCCCGGCCGTCGTCGTGGGTCTCGGCGGACGGCACCCGGGCGCGGCCACCGGCGGGTTCCGCGGCGGCGGGCATGCCGGTCCCGGCGGCGGCGGCCGCCGCGGCGTCCAGCCGGCGGCGCAACCCGGTGACCGTCTCCTGGGTCCGGTGCGCCTGGTCGAGCGCCTGGTTGCCACGCTGCGCGGCCGCTACGATCTCGCTGCGCAGCTCGTGGCGAAGCTGCTCGATCTCCTCGCGCACCTCGTCGACGCCGGCCGCGCCGCTGCCCTCGGCGCGCAGCGCGATGGAGAGACCGATCAGCACCACGGCGAGGATCGCCAGCACGGCACCGAACCGCAGCGGCCCGCCGCCGTCGGCGACCAGCAGGAGAAGCGCCGCCAGGGGCGCGAACGCCACCCCGATCCAGAACAGCACGTTCAGTAGCGATGGCGTGCGCTTTTCGGCGGGGGCGACCGGGGCGGGCATGGCTGAGCAGACTACCGAGAGTTGCCCCGGTAGGGAACGGGCCGAAAGCACCGATGTAACGACGGCGACCAGGCGTTCGGTGGCGGGCGTCCCGGCCGGGTCCGGTCGCCGACGGACCGGGTTCGGTCCGTCGGCGACCGGCGGCTTTCCGGGTCGGCGGCACGGCGTCAGACGCGCCGAGCCGGTCGCGGGAGGTCAGCTCGCAGCGAGCGCGGCGTCGGAGGAGAAGACCAGGCCGACGCTGGCCGCCCCGGTCTTCAGCGCGTTCTTGGTCTGCGGGCCACCCGCGTCCAACGAGCTGAACGAGCCGGCCTTGAAGTCGTAGACCTGGACCAGGCCGGCCTGGCACTTCGGCCGCTGCGGGCATTCCGGCGGGCCGGCCAGCACGGTGGCCTGGCCGGAGCACTTGCTCGCCAGGTCGGACAGCGTGGCGAGCTGGTACTTGTCGGCGAAGGCCTTGGTGACCGCGAAGGCGTTCTGGTCCTGGGCCTGGGACGGCTGGCCGAAGCTGATGCCGACCTTGTCACCCGCCGCCGCCAACGCGCTGACCGTCTTGTCCAGCTCCGGGGAGGAGATCGGCTCGGCGTCCTTGCCGTTGGCCTTGGTGTTGAGGAACTCGGCCATGGTCGCCGCGTACTCGGGGACGACCTGGATCTCGCCCTTCTCCAGGGCCGGCTCGTAGAGCTCACGGTTGCCGATCGTCTGCACCTTGACCTGGTAGCCGGCCGCGGTGAGCGCGATCTTGTAGAGCTCGGCGATGGTCTGGCTCTCGCTGAAGTTGCCCGCGCCGACCGTGACCTGACCACCCGGGCCCTGCTCCACGCCCTGGGTGACGCCGTTGGCGTCGGCGAACGCCTTCGCCGCGACCTGCGGGGTCTTCCGGTCGACGTCGACCGCCCGGTTCAGCTCGATCAGCTTGGGGGTGTCGAGCGCCGCAGAGACCTTGTCCAGCGCGGCCACCAGCTGCGGGGTGGCGGCCTTCTTGTTGATCGCGGGAAGGACGTTGTCGGTGTTCTGCAGCTTCTTGTCGTCGGTGAGGACGACCAGCTGGTCGCCCGCGACCGGGGCGCAGCCGGCCCCGGAGGCACCCTGCTGGGGTGCGTCGGTGCCCGAGGAACCGGCGTCACCGCAGCCGGTGAGCAGGCCCGCCGCGGTGAGGGCGCCGAGCGCCCCGACGGCCAGGCGTGTACGTGCGCGCATCGATTGCCCGCCTTCCGTGTCCCGGCGCGACCCGTTTCGGGGCCGGCCGCGTGTCCGACGGGCGATCCGGTCGGCCGCCCGCGATTCCAGCCAATATCCTCCGGGCCGGACCGACAAACTCCGAGCCAATTTCGTCACCGGATCGTCACCCGGCACGTGGTTTCGCCCGGTTCAGGCACCCGCAGTGGCGTCCGTCACGCGCCGGTTCGCCGCCCCTCGGGCCCGCCGCAGCGGGCGCGGCGTCACGGCCCGCTCCACCAGCGCCAGCACCCCCTCGACCAGCAGCGCCAGCCCGGCGACCAACACGCCGCCGGCGATGATCTGGCCACCGCCGGCCGCGATGTCCAACCCGAAGCCGGCCCGGATGATCTGCCCGAGCCCGCCGCCGTTGACGAAGGAGGCCAGCGCCGCGGTGGCCACCACCTGCACCGCGGCGGTACGGAACCCGGCGGCCAGGTACGGCACCGCGAGCGGCAGCTCCACCCGGCGCAGCAACTGCCCGCCGGACAGCCCCATGCCGCGCGCCGCGTCCCGGGCCTCCGGGTCGGCCTGCCGCACCCCGGTGTACGCGTTGGCCAGCAGCGGCGGCACCGCGAACACCGCGAGCGCGACCACCACGGCCGGACGGCCGAAGCCGAGGAAGGTGAGCGGCAGGATGGTCAGCAGCGCCAGGGTAGGGACGGCCAACGTGACGTTGGACACCAGCAGCACGGCACCACCGCCCCGGCCGGTGTGCCCGAGCCAGAGCCCGACCGGCCAGGCCACCAGGCAGCCCAGCAGGACGGCCAGCGCGGAGATGCTCAGGTGCTCGCCGAGCCGGTCCAGGATGCCGCCCGGGTTCGTCCAGTTCAGCGGGTCGTTCAGCCAGACCACGGCCTGCTCGACGGGGTTCATGCAGCCCGCCGGCGAAGCCAGGGGGTGAGCAGCCGGCCGACGCCGGCGAGGACCAGGTCCAGCACCAGCGCCAGCAGGACGCAGAGCACCGTGCCGGTCATGATCTCCGCCTTGTAGAAGTTGTTCTGGAAGCCGGCGAAGATGAGCTGCCCGAGGCCGCCCCGGCCGACCACCACCCCGACCGTGACCAACGCCACCGTGGAGACGGTGGCCAGCCGTAGGCCGGTGAGGATGCCGGGCAGGGCCAGCGGCAACTCGATCCGGAACAGGCGGCCCCAGCGGCCGTACCCCATCCCCTCGGCGGCCTCCCGGACCTCGGGCGGCACCTGGTTGAGCCCGGCCAACGCGTTGCGCACGATGACCAGCAGCGCGTACAGCGCCACCACGCTGAGCACGGTGACCGCGCCGATGCCCAAATACGGCGCGAGGAAGGCGAACAGGGCCAGCGACGGGATCGTGTACAGCGCCCCGGCCAGCGCCAGGATCGGCCCGGACAGCGACCGGAACCAGTACGCGGCCACCGCCAGCGGCAGCGCCACCAGCGCGGCGATCAGCACCGCCCGGCCGGTCAGCCAGGCGTGCTCGCGCAGCGCGGCGAGGATCGTGTCAGAGTTGTCCCGCACGTACTGCCAGGAGAACCACGGGTTACCCGGCGCGGCCCGGTAGCTGAGGTGGAGGGACACACGTGGACGTTACCCCGGGATCCGCCGGCGGACACAGCGCGGCATCGATCACTCTCGAGCGCATCCGCAAGCGCTACCCCGACGGCACGGAGGCGGTGCGGGAGCTGAGCCTGGAGGTGAAGGCCGGCGAGCTGGTGGTGCTGATCGGCCCGTCCGGCTGCGGCAAGTCCACCGTGCTTCGCATGATCAACCGGCTGATCGAGCCGACCGACGGCCGGATCCTGCTCGGCGACGACGACGTCACCCGGGTCGACCCGGTGGCGCTGCGCCGCCGCATCGGGTACGTCATCCAGAACGTCGGCCTCTTCCCGCACCAGACGGTCGCCGCCAACGTGGCGACCGTGCCCGGGCTGCTCGGCTGGCCGCGCGGGCGGACCCGGGACCGGGTGAACGAGCTGCTGGAGCTGGTCGGCCTCGACCCGGCACAGTTCGGCCGCCGCTACCCGCACGAGCTCTCCGGCGGCCAGCGGCAGCGAGTGGGGGTGGCCCGCGCGCTCGCCGCCGACCCGGTGGTGCTGCTGATGGACGAGCCCTTCTCGGCGGTCGACCCGATCGTCCGGACCCGGCTGCAGGAGGAGTTCCTGCGGCTCCAGGCCGAGGTCCGCAAGACCATCGTGCTGGTGACCCACGACCTCGACGAGGCGGTACGACTGGGCGACCGGATCGCGGTGCTCTCCCAGGGCGGCCGGCTGGAGCAGTACGACACCCCGGCCGCCCTGCTCGGGTCGCCCGCCTCGCCGTTCGTGCGCGAGTTCGTCGGCGCCGACCGGGGCATCCGCCGGCTGGCGGTCACCCCGGTCACCCACGAGGTGCTGGAGCCGCTCCCGGCCGGTGACGAGCCGGACCTGCCGGCGGTGCCGCTGGGCGGCTCGGCGTACGACGCGCTGGGCGCGCTGCTCAGCTCGGCCGCCGAGCACGCCGTGGTCACCAAGGAGGGGCGGCCGGTCGGGCTGCTCAGCCGATCCCGGCTGCTGGAACTGGGCGCCGTGGCGGACTGAGCGGCGGCGGGGGCGGAACGCCGTGAGCGGGCGGCGGGCGCGGGGCGCCGCGGCCGAGAACGGGCTCGGCCGCCGCCGCGTGAGCCGGTTCAGGCGCGACCACCGCGACGTGAGTCGGTTCACTCGCCGCCACCGCGGCGTGAGTCGCCTCAGGCGCGGCCGCCGAGGCTGGCCAGGCCGATGATCCAGCCCGCGAAGAACCCGTAGCCGACCCCGGCGCTGGCGGTCTGGAAGGCGGCGAGGAGCGATCCGCCCGGCCCGAGGAGGGTGGCCAGCAGCCCGGTGAACCCGCCGGCCAGGGCGTACGCCGCCCAGCCGGAGAGGAACTGGCTGGCCGAGCCCTGCACCCTGGCCACCTGTGCGGCGGGCAGCAGGTAGAGGAGGGCGGCGGCCAGGATCACCAGCAGGATCGCCCGCAGGTCGGCGGCGAGCACCCCCTGGGACGGGTCGTCGGCGTGCAGCCGCCAGGCCGGCCAGGCGAGCAGCCGCAGAAACCAGCCGCCGGCCCCGTTCGGGTCGGTGTGATCCTGCACCCAGCCCACGTACATCGGGCTGCCGCACACGCCGACGAGGAGGAGCGCGGCGACGGCGCCGGTGCCGGCGGCCGTGCCGTACCTGCTGACGGTCCGGGGGCGGTTGCTGAGTGCCATGGGACGGTCAGTGCCCGACGCACCCCGCCGGGCAAACCTGCGTGCGACCGCCCTGGGCCGGCGGACGGCCATCCGTCAGTGCTTCAGCAGGTAGTCGATGAACGCGGCCCGCAGCAGCGGGGCGGACTCCTCGTAGCCGTGGCCGGTCAGCTCCCGCCACAGCGCGTTGGCCTCGTCGATGGTCGGCCCGACCGAGTTGGGGGCGCCGTCCAGGGCGGCGGCCTCGTCCGAGTTGGGCAGGTGCCGCAGCACCGACCAGAAGAACCCGACGTCGCGGCGCTCCCGGGCCCGGGCGAACGCCTGCTCGCGCAGCTCCTCGGTGGGGAGCCTGTCGAGCTCGTCGAAGCTACGGCCGCCGGCGCCGGTGGCAGGAGTCTCGCTCATGCCGCCGCCCCGCGTCGCTCGGCGACGGCATGAGGCACGACCGGGCTGTGCTGATGATTCGCTCGCTGGCGCTCGCTCATGCCGCCGAGCCTAACCGGCGAGATCAGGTTCGGCCCGTCATCGCCGGCGGCGACCTCGATCGACCCGTCCGGCGCCGTCAGCGGTCGTCGGTGTCCCAGCGGCGCGGCTCGCTCTCCCAGCGCGGGGCGTCCCACGTGTCGACGGTCGGGTCAGTGCCCACCGGCAGCACCGAGGGCCAGTCGTCGGCCGGCTCCGGCGGCCGGGCCAGCGCCCAGCCGGAGCTGATCGTGGGGTCTCCGGGCGGCCCCAACCCGGCCGGGACGAGGGCCGGCCGCGGCCGGCCGAACGCCTCGACCAGCCGGGTGACCAGCAGCCCGGTGCCGAGCGTCGCCCCGCCGACGGCCCACCGGCTGATCGTCCAGCCCTGCGCCGCCGCCCAGACCAGGAAGACCTCCACCAGACTCACCGCGAACAGCGTGCCGAAGATCCCGCCGCGCCGGCCGTACGCGCTGGTGCCGCCCAGCATCGCGGTGCCGACCGCCAGCACCGACCAGTCCAGCCCGGTGGCCGGCGCGACCGGGCCGCTGCCGTTCGCCGCGATCAGCATGCCGCCGAGCATCGCCAGCACGGTGGAGCCGATCATGGCGAACGCCGCCACCGTGGCGGCGACCGCGCCCCGGCGCCGGGCCGGGTCGGCGACCGGCCGGAACCGCCCGACCAGCCGCCGGATCGGCCGTATCGCGCCGAAGAGCCCGCCGAGCACGGCCACCGCGGCGAAGCCGATGACGAGGTACAGGGCGGTGGGCCGGGGGTCGTACCCGCCCTGGACCACGACCGGGCCGGTACGCCGCTCGATGTAGACGATCACACCGGCCGCACCGGCCAGGCTCGCCGCCCAGGCCGGCACGTGCAGCACCACCACCGCCAGGGCCAGCGCCAGCCCGCCGAGCACCGCCACCGCCAGCGCGGGGAGCAACGCCTCCCGGACGCCCCGATCGCCCTGCTCGGCGTAGTGCAGGGCGGCGGCCACCGCGACCGGGCCGACGGCCAGATTCACCACGGCGGCGCGCAGGCTCAGCCCGGCGGCGAGGGCGAGCAGCCCGAGCCCGGCCACGGCCACCAGGAGGGCCTTCAGGCCACTGCCGCGCAGCGCGTCCGCGTCCGCGCGCCAGAGCAGCCAGGTCAGCGCGGCCAGCCCGGCCAGCAGCAGGAACTCCCAGACCACGTGTACGGCGATCCGGTCGCGGCCGGGTTCGCCGTGCGCGGGGTCGTCGAAGACGTTCTCCAGCACGGCGGCGGGCACCCCGGACGACTCGGCCCGGCCCGTTTCGTCGTACCCCATGACCCGCGCCTCCCACGTCGCCCGGCCGTGCCGTCCGACGCTCGGGCGGACCGGCGGCGGCCGTTGCTCTCCGGTCGCCAGGCACGGTACCTGCGGGCGCGGGTGGTGGGAACCCCTGATCAGAGGCGGCCGCGCGGAGTCTCCCGGTCGCCGGGATCGCGGTCCTCGTCGTCCTCCTGCTCCGGCACCCGGCAGGACCGCTCCAGCCAGAGCGCCGCCGCGACCAGGGCGAGCGAGGCGACCAGCCCGGCCACGGCGGCCGGTCGGTCGCCCACGGCGGCGTTGGTCCGCTCGACGAAGAGCCACCCGGTCAACCCGGCGTAGAAGCCGGCGAAGATCGCCCCGGCCAGCGATGACGCCTTGGCCAGCACCACGAACCGGGCGACCAGCAGCGGATTCACCGGGTCCCGTCCGGGTCGGCGTTCGATCCGGCCGCGGGTGTTGACCGCCGCGTACCCCTCGAGCACGGCGAGGCCGGCCAGCGTGACCACCGGCAGCCAGGGCAGGTTCGGCGCGCTGGGGTAGTAGAAGCTGCTGATCAGCAGCCAGGCCAACGCGGCGGCGGCCAGCCCGGCCACCACCAGTGTGGAGATCCGGGTGGGACCCATCCGCCATCGTTCGGGGTCGCGCGGGAACTGCGCCTGACTCATGCGGTCGCCTCGCTCCGCTCGGCACCCGCCTGAGGCTGTGCGGCACAGTGCCGGATGATTCGCTCGCGGCGCTCGCTCATGCCGTCCGGCTCCACTGGGTCATGGGTCCGACTGTAACGCCAGATCCGGTCGAGGGCTGAGTTCCAGGGCGTCCCCGGCCAGCGGCTCGGCGTTGAGCAGGTCGGTCAGCCAGCCGTGCCCGGGCAGCCGGCCGTGCGGTTCGATGTCGATCCACGGTCGCAGCACGAAGGCCCGCAGGTGGGCGCGGGGGTGCGGCAGGGTCAGCTCCGGGTCGTCGCTCAGCACCGGCGCCCCGGCGTCGTCCCAGACCGCGATGACGTCGACGTCGAGGGTGCGCGGCCCGTACCGGCGCTCCGGGTCCCTGGTCCGCCCGGCCGCCCGCTCCGCGGCCCGGGCCCGGGCCAGCCAGTCGCCGGGGGTCGCCGCCGGGTCCCCGACCAGCACCGCCGCGTTCAGGTACGCGGGCTGCTCGGCGTCCCCCCACGGTGGAGTCTCGTAGATGCCGGAGACGACCAGCACCGCGTCGCCGAACGCGGCCACCGCCGCGCGGAGGTGGGCCAGCCGGTCACCGAGGTTGCTGCCGATCGACAGCACGGCCCGGGTCACCGGGTACGCCGCATCGTCACGGCCACGTCCCGGAAGGTGTGCGGGATCGGTGCCTCGGGCTTGTGGACGGTGACCGTGGCGGCGGCGACCAGCGGTTCGGCCAGGCAGACCGCGAGCAGCCGGTCGGCGAGTGTCTCGATCAGGTTGACCGGCTCGCCGGTGATCACGGCGACCAGCCGCTCGGCCAACTCGCCGTAGTGCACGGTGTCGGTCACCTCGTCGGAGCGCGCGGCCGGGGCGAGGTCGAGTTCGAGCACCGCGTCGACCACGAACTCCTGCCCCTGGGCACGCTCGAAGTCGTACACCCCGTGCCGGCCGTGGGCGCGCAGGCCGGTCAGCTCGATCCGGTCGGTCACCGGTCCCCCTTCGTTCGCGACTGCGGGGCTCGCAAAACCGGCTCACTCCTCGCGCTCACCGGTCCCCCTCCCGCACGGTGGTCGCCAGGCACGGGCGGCCGGTGGCCCGCCAGACGGCGAGCGCGTCGGCGGTGCCGCGGACGTCGTGCACCCGTACCCCCCAGGCCCCGGCCGCCACGGCGAGCACGCTGGTGGCGATGGTGGCCGCCTCGCGGCCGGAGGTGGGCCGGGGGGTGCCGTCGGCGTCGGCGAGCAGCCGGCCCAGGTACGACTTCCGGCTCGACCCGAACAGCAGCGGAAAGCCGAGGTCCACCAGCTCGGGCAGGCGGGCGCTGAGCTCCCAGTTGTGCACGGCGGTCTTCGCGAAGCCCAGTCCGGGATCGACGATGATCTTCTCGGCGGCGATCCCGGCGGTGAGCGCCTCGTCGACCCGCTGGCTCAGCTCGGTCCGGACGTCGGCCACCACGTCGCCGTAGCTGGCCAGGTCGCGCATCTCGCGTGAGTGCCCCCGCCAGTGCATGAGCACCCAGGGGCAGCCGGCGTCCCGGACCACCCGGGCCATGTCCGGGTCGGCGAGGCCCCCGGAGACATCGTTGACCACGTCCGCGCCGGCGGCGAGGGCCGCCTCGGCCACCCGGGCCCGGCTGGTGTCGATGCTGACCGGGATGCCAGCGGCGCTCAGCTCACGGATGACCGGCAGCACCCGGGCCGTCTCGGTCTCCGCGTCGACCCGGTCGGCGCCCGGCCGGGTGGACTCGCCACCCACGTCGACCAGGTCCGCGCCGGCCGCACGCAGTCGCACTCCGTGTCCGACGGCCGCGTCGAGATCGGCGTACCTGCCGCCGTCGGAGAAGGAGTCGGGCGTGACGTTGAGGACGCCCATCACCACCGGGGCCTGCGCCCGTACCAGCTCGGTCACGACCCGACAGTACCGGTCGCCAGCAGGGCTTCCGGCGGCCCGGGCGGCAACCGGCCACGATGGCCCTGACATGCGGATTGGAACAGGTGTACGATCGGTCGTCCGGGTCGCTCCGGGTCGACTCTTCGCGGGTTGTCGCAAAGGGGGCCGGGCCGTACGCTTTGGAATTGCCCAGCATCGAGATGGCGAAGCCTGGAGGGAGGGCCGAAGCGGGAAGAATCCCCCCAAAGCTCGCCACTCTCCGTGGTGGGTGACAAACACAGCGTCGCACACGCTGTGCCCAATGAGCACCATCCCGCCAGGCTTGCCTACTGCACCGCCGCGGCGCCGCCGGCCGCGACATGGGGAGGTTTCCAGTGATCGCCACCGAGCTCATGGGGGCGGCGACGGCAGCCGTCGACCACGCGCTCCACACCCTGGCGTCGACTCCACTCGCCGAGCCGGCACCCAAGGGCATCGCCACCGCGAACATCGTCAGCTTCTTCGCCAGCAAGATCGCGCCGATCCTGCTCGCGGTGCTCGGCGTCATCTTCATCGGGCGGGCCAGCCGGGGCGAGATCTCCAAGGTGCTGACCAGCTCCGCGATCGCCATCGTCGGCCTGGCCTTCATCGCCGGCGCCGCCACACTCTTCTTCGTCGGCGACTACCTGATCAACCTGATCTTCGAATAGGCGCGGGCGACCATGCGGCTGCGCACCGACGACGACATCTACCGGGCTCGTCTCGTCTACCTCGGGCCGCCCGGGTACACCCTGCCCGTCCACCTGCCGTACGCCCAGTACGGCCTGTTCATGCTGCTCGTACCCCTCTACATGTTCATCCACTGGCTGTTCACGTTGCAGGTGGAGCTCTTCCCCGCCTGGGAGATCTCGCTGGCCATCGTGACCACCTCGTTCATCTTCCGGCACGTCGACCCGGACCGACCGGCGCGCATGGTCATCCGGACCGCGCTGACGGACTGGCGACGCACCCGGGAGCCGGCCGCCGAGCTGCGCGACCCGCGGCTGGTGGCGAGCCGGATCAGGATCCGGGAGGAACTGGCATGACCGGGCGTACGCCGCCGGCGCGGACGAACGACGCGGGTGAGGCGGTCGCATGAGTCGCTCTTCCACGCCGGGTTCCCCGGCCGGACGTCCGGCCGGGCCGCACGGTAACCGAGCGCGATCGTTCGATTACCCGCAGGACGAGGAGTTCGACGAGGTCGCGCTCGACCCGGCCCTGGCCACCAGCCCCGGGCACGGTCGGGTCGGGGTCTTCCAACCGCCCCGCCCGGTGTCGCCCCGCCCGCCCGGCTCGGAGCAGCGGATGCCGGCGGCTGGCGACAGCGGCGACATCGACTCGCCGTTCCTCGACCTGTTCGGCGGCGCGCAGCCCGGCGTACGGCGCCCGGCCCGGCCCGCCAGCCCTCCGGCCGGCCCACCCACCGCGACGGAGCCGACGCCGGTGGTGGCGCCGCCCCGCCGGGGCGTCGGGCGGGAGGCGCTGCCCATCCCGCACCAGCCCGCCGCCCCGGCCGAGCCGCTCCCGCCGTCGCAGGGCGAGCACGGTGGCGCACCGGAGGACGAGCCGCCCAGCGCCCGGCGCCGGGAGAGCGCCCCCGGCGTACGGCCGGTGGGCCGACCCCGGGAGGCCCCCGAGGCCGCGCCGTCGCACGGCGCCTCGCCGGTGGAACGGCCGGCCGCCCTCGACCCGGCACCCGCCCGTACCCGGGTACCGCACCAGGCCGGCGACCGGCTCCCCGCGCTCCGGCCGACCGCCGAGCCGGAGCTGGCCGACCCGACGCCCCCGGTCGACCGCCCGGCCCGCCGCACCGACCGGCGGGTGGAACCGGCCACCCGGTCGAACGGTCGCGAGGTGGCCACCGCGCCCGGCCGGGAGGTGACCCCGCCGCGGCAGCGGTCCGCCGAGCTGAGCGGGAAGCCCGTCAAGCCGGTTCGGGTCCGCCCACCGAAGATCAAGTTCGGCGACCGGGACCCGTCGGTCGAGCTGGCTGTCACCGAGATCGCCGGCCACCTCACCTTCACCCCGAACACGGTCACCGCCTGGTACTGGCTGCCCGAGGTGCGCTGGGCGTTCCGCCCCGACGCCGAGCGCGAGGCGCTGCTCTCGGCGATCTCCGAGCAGTACGCCGGCCTGGCCGGCTTCCGGCTGCACCTGCGCCGCACCACCCGGCCGTTCCCGGCCGACGAGTGGGCCCGCACCATCGACGCGCACACCGCCGCGCCGCTGCCCGACGTGCCCGGTACGCCCGGCTGGGCCGACCACCTGGTCGCCGCCCAGCGGCACCTGATGGCGGTCAACCACGCCGAGGGGCAGACCTACCTCGGGGTCACCTTCGCCCGCCGGTCGCTGGGCGACTCCCTCACCGAGCGGCTGCTGCGCACCTTCGGCCGGGGCACCGCCGACAGCGAACGCCGCCGGCTGGGCCGCACGGTCGAGCAGTTCGACGAGGTGCTCGGGGCGTTCGGCATGCGGGGCCGCCGGGTCACCGCGCAGGAGCTGGAGTGGCTGCTCTACCGCTCCGTCGCGCTCTGCATGGCGCCACCCGGCGCGCTCTCCCCGGTGACCAACGGCCGGTGGGAACGCGGCGACCTGCTCGCCCTCACCGAGCAGGTCGAGCGCTACCGCACCCCGTACGGCTCGACGGTGAAGCTGGTGAACCGGATGACCGGCGAGGAGCGGCACGTGGCCGTGCTCGCGGTCGGCCGGATGGAGCCACTGGAGATCCCCGAGCGGCACGAGCCCTGGCTGCACTTCCACGAGCGGCTGCCGTGGCCGATGGAACTCTCCACCCGGGTGGACATCCTCGGCCCCGGCGACTCCTTCCGGAACCTCGAGCACCGGCTCCGGATGATCCGCTCCCAGCAGCTCGACTACGCCGAGCACGGCATCGACGCCCCGCCGGAGCTGGAACGGCTCGCCAAGCGGGCGCTGGTGATCGGCGACGAGATGACCACCGGCCTGCCGGTCGACTCGGCCCGCGCGCACGGCTGGCACCGGATCGCGGTCGGCGGCCGGACCCGCGAGGAGTGCCTGGAGCGGGCCCGGCGGCTCATCCAGCTCTACTCCCGCGAGCTGCGGATCTCGCTCCAGCATCCGAAGAACCAGGACTGGCTGGCCCGCGAGTTCATCCCCGGCGAGCCGATCGCCAACACCGGCTACGTCCGGCGGATGCCGGTCAACCTGCTCGCCGCGGCGTTGCCGCAGGCCGCGTCCACGGTCGGCGACCGGCGCGGCGACCTGATCGGCCGCACCGCCGGCACCTGCCGCCGCCCGGTCTTCCTCGATCTGCACTTCCCCATGGAGGTACGGGAACGGTCCGGGCTCGCCGTCTTCGTCGCCGAACCCGGCGGCGGCAAGTCAACCCTGCTCGGCGCGCTCGGCTATCTGGCCGCCCGACGCGGCGTCCAGGTGACCCTCCTCGACCCGTCCGGCCCGCTGGCCCGGCTCTGCGCGATGCCGGAGCTGGCGCCGTACGCGCGGGTGCTCAACCTGACCGGCTCCGACCAGGGCACCCTCGCCCCGTACGCGTTGATCCCGACGCCGCTGCGCAGCGAGTTCGCCGCCGGCTCGGCGGGTGATCGGGAGTTCGAGATCGCAGTCTCCAACGCCCGCGCCGAGCGCCGGATGCTGGTACAGGACATCTGCATGATGCTGGTGCCCCCGCAGGTGGCCCGGGAGGCGTCCACCGCCACCCTGTTCCGGCACGCCGTACGCCAGGTGCCGGCCGAGGAGACCGCCACGCTGGACGACGTGGTCGCCTGCCTCCAGGGGCTGGACGACGACGCCGGCCGGGAACTGGCCAACCTGCTGCTGGACACCGCCGAGATGCCGCTGGCCATGCTCTTCTTCGGCCGGCCGCCGGAGGGGCTGCTCGGCGCGGACGCCGCGCTCACCGTGATCACCATGGCCGGGCTGCGGCTGCCCGACCTGAAGATCGAGCGGGAGTACTGGTCGGCCGAGGAGGCCCTCGCCCTGCCCATGCTGCACACCGCGCACCGGCTGGCCGTCCGCCGCTGCTACGGCGGCTCGATGTCCTCCCGGAAGCTGGTCGGCCTGGACGAGGCGCACTTCATGGAGGGGTGGCGTTCCGGGCGGTCGTTCCTGGTCCGCCTCGCCCGCGACTCCCGCAAGTGGAACCTCGCCGCCCTGGTCGCCTCGCAGAACCCGAAGGACATCCTCGGCCTCGACGTGCAGAACCTGGTCTCCACCGTCTTCGTCGGCCGGATCGCCGAGGACACCGAGATCGCCTCCGAGGCGCTGCGGCTCCTGCGGGTGCCGGTCAACGACGGCTACGAAGCCACCCTGGCCTCGCTCTCCCAGGCGGACTCCGGATCGGCCGCCCGGCTCGGCTTCCGCGAATTCGTGATGCGCGACGTCGACGGGCGGGTGCAGAAGGTCCGGGTCGACGTGTCGTACGTGGACGGGCTGCTGGACCACCTGGACACGACCCCCGCCGCCGCCCAGGCAGCCGGGCAGCTGCCGACCGTCCTGGCTGATCTGGAGGCGTGACATGGCGAGGGCCCGGGCACGGATCGCGGCGCTCCTCCTCGCGCTCGGCGTACTCGCCGTGGCCACCATCGCCTGGCCGGTGGTCGGGGCGACACCCGCGTACGCCACTGAACCCACCCCGGCACCGGCCGAACTGTGTACCACCAAACAGTGGCAGGTCGACTTCCGCGCCTGCGTAGCCAAGCTGAACGCAGTCACCGAGGATGCGGCGGCCTGCCGCAACGCACCCGTACCCGGCGCGCCCGACTCGGGCCTGGCCGGCTGGTTCGCCTCCCGCCCCGACTCCGCCAAGCTCCCCGGCCCCAAGGGGCTCTACAGCGACTACGGCTACGCCGGGTACAGCTACACGACGTACGACGTCGACGGCGGCTGCGCCTCGGCCGTGCTCCATCCCGACTACCGCTTCACCACCATGGTCGCGAACGGCGAGTTCATGTTCGCCAACGCGGTCATCGGCGCGTCCAACGCGTTGCGTGAACGGGCCTGGGATCCGCGCTCCATGTGGGCCTGGGCGGACCCGTTGGTGGAGCAGGCCACGAAGGCCGTCTACCAGAAGGTGTTCAGCGTCTTCGGCATCATCACGCTCTGCGTGGTCGGCCTCTACCTGCTCTGGCGGTCACGCCAGTCGGACATGAGCAACGCCATGACCACGGCCGGCTGGGCGTTGCTGGTGATGGTGGCGGTGACCGCCCTGGCGGCCTGGCCGGTGAAGTCGGCGAACGTCGCCGACAGCACCCTGATCACCACGCTAGGCGTGGTGCACGACGCCGTCGGGCCGGGGTCCAAGGACATCCCGGCGGGCAAGTGTGCGCTGCCGAATCCGGACGCCTGCGTCGACAAGCGGCCGCCCGCCGTACGGGCCAGCGACACCGCCACCGAGACGATGCTCTACCGGAACTGGCTGCGGGGCGTGCTCGGCTCGGCCGACAGCGAGACCGCCAAGAAGTACGGTCCGGCGCTCTACGACGCCAAGTCGCTCACCTGGGAGGAAGCGGAGAAGCTCCGCCAGAACCCGGCGACACGGCAGGCCACCATCAAGGCCAAGCAGCAGCAGTGGGCCCGAGTCGCCGAGCAGATCAAGTCGGAGGACCCCGAGGCGTACGAGTACCTCCAGGGCGTCCGCGACATGGACCGGATCGGGGCCGGGTTCATCGCGGTGCTGGCCTCGCTCCTCTTCGCGATGTTCGATCTGACCGCCTCGCTGCTGGTGCTGCTCGGCTTCCTGATCTTCCGCTGGGCGGTGATCGCCGCGCCGATCCTCGGCACGGTCGGTCTGCTGCGTCCGGCGAGCGCCGGCCTCCGCCGGCTGGCGAACGCGGTGGTCGCGGCGGTCTTCAACATCGCCATCTTCGGCACCGGCGCGGCCATCTACCTGTTCGCGGTCGACCTCATCATGAACACGCCCGCGCTGCCCGGCTGGCTCCAGGTTGTCCTGGTCTGGCTCTGCGGCGTGGTGGGTTGGCTGCTGCTCCGCCCATACCGGCGGATCACCCAGCTCGGCGGCAAGGACAGCAGCGAGGCGATCAGCTCGGCCGGCTCCTGGCACCGCCGGTTCTTCCGCGACATGCGGGTGGCGGCGCGGCTGGACGTGGCCGAGCCCGGCGGCACCGCCGAGCCGGCGATCGGCCGGCGGCGCGGCGTCGCGCTCGAGCAGAGCAGCCTCCGGCCGGAGGCCCGGCACGAGGACCCGTCGCACGCCGGGGTCGCCGAACGCCAGCGGCCGGACGGGCGGGAGCGAGCCGAGGAGACACCGGCGCCCGAGCCGCAGGGCGAACGCCGCAGCACCGCGCCACGCCCCCGCCGGCAGCCGGCGAGTTGGACGGAGCCCGACGTGCCCGAGGAGGCTCCCTCCTTCGCCGTCTACCGGCCGGGCTCGACCGACCGCGCGCCGGCCGACCCGGCCCCCCGGGTGCGCTCCGAGGCGCGGTGAGGCCGATGGGTCGGGCACTGGAATTCCTAGTCACCCGGGTCCTGCGGTCCCGGCTCGGCGTCGCGCTCGTGATCGCCGCCCTGGTCTTCGGCGTGATCGGCGCGGCCCGGCTGTTCTCCGGTCCGATCGACCCGACCGCCGGCCTGAGCAACCGGCCACGCGAGCCGATCAGCACGGTCGACCCGGAGGCCGGTGACGACGGCGTGCTGGCGAGTTCGGCGCCGCCGCCCTCACCGAAGACCCGGCCGGGCGAGTTGACCCCCGAGCAGACCGCCGGTCGCTTCACCACCGCCTGGCTGACCGGCCCCGGCAGCAGCGGGGAGGACTGGCAGAGCCGCCTGCGGCCGCTGTCCACGAGCGCGCTGACCGAGAAGCTGACCGGCGCGGACCCGGAGAGCGTGCCGGCCCGGCGGGTGGCCGGCCAGGTGACCCTCCGGCCCCGGACGGAGTCGTTCGTGGAGGCGCTGGTCCCGCTCGACAACGGCCGGCTCCGGCTGGAACTGGTGGTCTCGGACGGGCGGTGGCTGGTGGACGTGGTCGACTGGGAGCGGCAATGAGCCCCGCGGCGGACGAGACGGTCCCGCGCCGCGGGCGGTTGCGGCTCGGCGTGCTGGTCACCGCGCTGACCACGGTGCTCGCCCTGCTCTGCTGCGTCGGTGGCGCCGGCGCGTTCTTCCTCACCGAACTGGGCGGCGACGAAAAGGACGGCCGAACCGCCGGCCTGGGCTGCGACGTCGCCTACCAGGTCGACGTCACCGGGGACATGCCGCGTTTCACCGAGTACGGCGAGGGGCAGCTGCGCAACGCAGCCGTCATCATCAAGGTCGGCCAGGACATGAAGGTGCCCGCCCGGGGCTGGGTCATCGCGCTGGCCACCGCCATGCAGGAGTCCGCCCTGCGCAACCTCGCCAACAGCACGGTGCCGGCGTCGCTCACGCTGCCGCACGAGGGCGTCGGCTCCGACCACGACTCGCTGGGCCTGTTCCAGCAGCGGCCCGGTTGGGGCAGCGTCCAGCAGCGGATGACGCCGTCCTACGCCGCCGGCAAGTTCTACGAGAAGCTGCTGAAGGTGCCGGACTGGCAACGGCGCCAGCTGACCGTGGTGGCGCAGCGGGTGCAGGTCAGCGCCTTCCCGGACGCGTACGCCAAGCACGAGGACCTCGCCGGCCGGATCGTCGACGCGCTCGCCGGGGGTGCCGCCCGCACGGTGGAGATCGCCGGAAAGGCGGTCTGCGACGCCGCCGCCGGCGCCCGGATCGCCGCCTCCGGCTGGACCGCTCCGCTCCCGGGCGGCATCGTCTCCGGCTTCCGCACCGCCGAACGCCCCAGCCACAACGGGGTCGACCTGGATGCGGACAAGAGGACGCCGATCCACGCCGCGGCCACCGGCCGGGTGCTGGTGGCCCGCTGCGACCCCGACCACTCAGGACGGCGGGACTGCGACCGTGACGGCTGGCCGGGCAAGGGCGGCTGCGGCTGGTTCGTGGACATCCTGCACGCCGGCGGTTACGTCACCCGCTACTGCCATCTGATCCAACGGCCCGCGGTGGCGCCCGGGCAGGCCGTGGCCGCGGGCCAGGTGATCGGCTACTCCGGCAGCAGCGGAAACTCCTCCGGGCCGCATCTGCACTTCGAGGTGCACACCGACGGCGACCGGTCCAGCCGGGGCGCCATCAATCCCGTGCCGTTCATGCGGGAGCGCGGCGCACCGCTGGTCGGCACCGCGTGAGGCTCGCCGGCACATGAGCAATCCCCTGCCCGACCCCTTCGCGGACCAGCCCGACTGGGCGCCGCGGCCGCCCCGACCGGTCGAGATCGTCCCCGCCGCCGGCCGCGTCGACCTGCGGGGCCGGCGGGTGCTGGTCGGCCTGCCCGGCCTCGGCTGGCGCGGCGACCTCCGCGCCGACGAGCAGGTGGTGCAGGGCAGCCGGACGTACGTGCCGGTCATCCCGGAGCACGAGTGGTACCGCGCCGAGGCGGAGCAGGTGGAGGTCTTCGCGCCGCTGGTGCCCGTGGAACGGGTCTGGGTGGAGACGGTGGGCGGGCGGGAGCCGGCGGCCCGACCGGCCGGGTCGGGTCTCCGCCTGGTCTCCCTCGACGCGCCCACCCGTCGCCCGCCCACCCCGGTCGTCGAGGCGGACTCGGTGGCCGGCCGGCGCGTGGTGCACGTGACGGGAGCGACCGAGCAGCGCGACCTCCGCGCGGTGACCGAGACCTACGCCGGCGCGGACGGGGACATCTGCGTCCGGGTGGCACCGGAGCTGGAGTGGTACCGGTGGGCGTGGCGCGGCCAGGCACCGATCACGTTGGAGGTCCCGGTCCACCTGCTCTGGCTCGAGTAAACCACCCTCACCCGGCGCGCTCGGCCGTGCAGACACCCCAGCCGTCGCCCCGCCTCGTCTCGAACCGCCAGCCCTGCCGATCGCTCTGCGAAACGCCGTCGACAAGGGCCGAGATGATGAGATCAACCTCGACCACGGCGACGTCTCCCGACTGTTGAACGCTCAGTGCGCCCCAGCTCACCGAGATCGTCGTGCCGAACTTCTTCTCCCGCGCCACGAGATCATCGCGGAGCGCCCGCAGGCCGTCGAAATTCGTCCTGCCCTCGCACCTGAACTCCTGCGCCTTCGTGTCGTTGCGGTCCATCAGGAACGCACGAAGGTAGTTGTCCACCACCACGTCGGGGGCGCTGCGGTCGGGCGCGGTGGCGCGGTCGTAGAGCACGAAACCGACGACGGCGCCGCCGGCACAGAGCAGCGCCAGCACCCCGGCGACGACCGTGAGGACGGTACGCAGCGGCCGGCGCGGACGTTCCGGCGCCGGGGCCGGCGCGGGTGGCGCCAACTGCTCGGGCGGGGTCCGCTGCGCCGGTACGCGGGAGACCTGGGAACCGGCGGGGGGCTGCACTGATTCCACCTCCTGAGGCTATCGGCTGCGCGCCGCGTACCCAATGCCCCAGATCCCCGGATCGTGGCGAACCGCCGGGACGGCCACCGCCCGGCGTGGGCGCCCCGGCGGCCCGGCCGAACGGCATCGGGTGAGCCGACTCACCACCACGGCAAAGACCGGCGCAGCGCCGACCGACATCCCGGAGGACGGACCTCGGCTGGGATACCGTCACACCTCGGGGAGGAGATGTCGGCCTCGGGAAGAGAGGTGGACGCGGTGGCGAGTCCGAAGGCGCGAGCCGGTCGGGCCGCCGCGCTGCACCGGCGGGCCGAGGCCGCCGCGACCGCCGCCGCCGGCATCCTCGACGAGATCCGTCCGGCGCCCGCGGACCACCACCGGCAGTACGAGCTGGCGGAGCGGCTCCGGGCAGCCTCGGCCCTCGCCGCACCCGGCTGGGCCGGCGATCCGCTGGAGACCCTGGCCGTGGCCACCCCGCCCGGGGACGGCCCGCCGCCCGTCGTCCGGGTCGGCACCGCCGCGCCACTGGACGACGCCCGGTTCCCCGCGCTGGTGCCGCTGTTCGGCAGTGGACATCTGAGCATCGACGCCGGCGCCGACGATCCGCGGGTGGCCGGCCTGCTCCGGGCCCTCCTGCTCCGGCTGTTCGCCGCGACGCCGGCCAGTGCCCTGCTGGCCCGCGCGGTCGACGGCACCGGTGCCGGCGCGACCTTCGCCGGGTTCGCGGCGCTCGCCGATGCCGGGCTGCTGCCCCCGCCGGCGACCGACGTGGCAGGACTCCGGGCGGTCCTCACCGAGGCCGAGCAGTGGGTGGCCGCGGGCACGGCCCGGCAGCGCGGGCACGACCGTACGTTGCTGCTGGTGGTGGCCGCGCTGCCCGACGGCACGGCCCCCGCCGACCTCGCCCGGATCGGGGAGCTGGCCGCCCAGGGGCACCGGGCCGGGCTGCACCTGGTGGTGGCCGGCTGGCCGGCGGAGGACCCACTGCCACAGGCCACCCCGCTGGCGGTGCGCACCGCATACGCATTGCTCGGCGATCCGCCGGCCGCGGGCTTCAGCAGCCCGGGCGCGGACCCGCCCGGCGGGCTCAACTGCCCGGTCTTCGTGGCGGAGGACCCGCCGGAGGAACTGGTCGTCGGGGTCTGCCTGCGGCTGGCCCGGCAGATCGAGGACGGCAGCCGGCTCGCCCTGACCGACCTGCTACCGGCGGGCGAACTGTGGGCCGACCGCGCGGTCGACGGGCTGTCCACCATGGTCGGTGACGCCGCCGGGCGACCGGTCAGCCTCGGCTTCACCGAGCTGACCCCGCACTGGCTGGTCAGCGGCCGTTCCGGGGCGGGGCGGTCGACGTTCCTCACCAACGTGCTGTTCGGCTTGTCCGCCCGCTACGGCCCCGACGAACTGGCCCTCTACCTGGCCGACCTGGGCGACGGCGAGTCCTTCGTGGAGTTCCTCCAGACCGAGCGGGACCGCTCCTGGGTGCCGCAGGTCCGGGCCGCCGGGATGGCCGCCGACCGGGAGTACGTGGCGGACCTGCTCGACGAACTGACGGCGGAGCTGCGTCGCCGGGAGGAGGCCGGCCGGCGGGCCGGCGGGCAACGCTACCCGGAGCTGCGCCAGCACCAGGAGCTGCCGCGGATCGTCTGCGTGATCGACAACTTCCCGTTGCTGCTACACGAGCGGGACCGGTTGGCCACCGACACCCTGGCCCGGCTGGACGCGCTGGCCCGCGCCGCCCGGGCGTACGGGATCCATCTGGTCCTGGCCGGCGAGGGCGACCTCGGCATCGGCGGCCCGCGCGACCCGTTGCTCGGCCAGTTCCCGGTCCGGGTAGCGCTGGCCGGCGGCTCGGCGGTGCTGGAGCCGACGAACGACGCGGCCGCCGGCCTGCCGGTGGGCAGCGCGGTGGTGAACACGGCCGGCGGGCTGGGCGGGCCGCGCGGGGCGACCCGGGGGCACGAGCGGATGATCCGGTTCCCGGACCCGCACGCGGACCTTGAGGTCCTCGCCGAGCTGCGGCACCGGCTCTGGTCGGCCCGACCCGAGAACGCCGCCCCGCCGGTGGTCTTCGCCGGGTACGCGCGCCCGCTGCTCGCCAACGACCCGCGCTACCGGGCCGCGCTGGCCGGTCGGGCGCACACGCCGGCCGCGTTGCCGGGCCGGGCGGTGGATGTGCGCCGCTCGACGGTGGCCGTACCGCTCGGGCCGGCGGCCGGCCGGAACCTCGCCGTGCTGGGCCGGGACGAGGAGGCGGAACGACTGCTGGTGACCGCCGCGAGGAGCGTGGCGGCACACCACGGCGCAGCCCGGTTCGTGCTGGCACCACTGGCGCACGGGTCGGCCGAGCCGGCTGCGGCGCTCGCCGCCGAGCTGGCGGAGCGGCACGAGGTCGACACCGTCGACGTGGCGGGCCTGCGGGCGGCGATCGAGGCGGACGAGCCCGGCTACCTCGTGGTGTTCGGGTTGGACGTGCCGGACGCGGCCGAGCTGCCGCCCGATCGGCTGCGGTCGCTGCTGCTGGAGGGGCCGCCGGCCGGGCGGCACCTGCTCGGCTGGTGGCGCTCGGTGGGGCCGCTGGTCGGGGTGCTGGGCCCGGAGGGCGAGGTGGACAAGCTCACCGCCGTGGTGGTGACCGACGTGCCGGGCAGCCGGCTGGAGCAGCTCTTCGACCGCCCGGTGCTGTGGCGGCCCCGGCCAGGGCGGGCGATGCTCTGGGACGGACCGGGTGAGCAGGGGACGGTGCTGGTGCCGTTCGGGGAGGGGCCGGTGCCGTGAGCGCGGACGTTCGGCTCGGCGGCGTGGCGCCGCGCGCCGCCGGGGAGCGAAGCGAGGCGACGGCGTGAGCGAGACCGGCACGCCCGTGCCCACGCCCCGGTCCGGCGGACCGACGGCCGACGTCGACCCGGCCGAGGCGGCCTGGGCGGGCTACATCGCCGCCGCCCGACTGCTCGACGGGGTACGCCGGGCGGCGGCGACCGCCGCCAGCGAGCAGGCCCGGTCGGTGGCGGCGGCCCGGGAGGAGCTGACTGCCGTCCGGGAGCGGCTGGCCCCGCAGCAGTCGCGGCTGCGGGAGCTGGGCGTACCGGCGATCTCGCTGGTGCCGACGCCGCCGGAGGTGACCGAGGCGGCCCGGTCGATGGCGGCCGGTCCAGCGGCGGTGCTGGCCGGCCTGCGGACCGCCAGTGGGTGGGCGGACGCCGCCGACGACACGCTTGCCGCGCGCGGCCTGCCCCGGCTGGCGCGGTGGCCGGCGCGCCCCCGCAACCTGCTGGTGTACGGGCCGCTGGCGCTGATCGTCCCGCTGATCCAGGTGGTGCTCTTCCTCGCCACCGGCACCGGCCCGGCTAGCGTGCTGGCGCTGGTGGTCGGGCTGCCGATGCCGGCGGTCGCGTTCATGGTGGGCTGGCTGGCGGTCGGGCGGCTGTTCCGGCCCCGCCCGACGGACCGGGTGGACCGCACCCCCCGGTTCGGCGCGTTGGTATGCCTGGTCCCGGCGGTGCTGGCCAGCGCCGGGATCGTCCTGGCCATGCTGGCCGCCTGAGCGCGGCCTGACGCCGGACGGCGACGGGCGCTCCGCCGGCTGGAGGGCGCATGCTCCGGGCAGTCGTCCTACGACGGCGGCCGCGCGCTCCGGGGCGGGAGCGCGCGGCCGTCGGGATGTCGAGCGGTCAGCGGGGGATGATCAGGGACATCGCCTCGGCCCGGGACTTGGCGTCGTGCTGGAGGGTGCCCCGCACCGCCGAGGTGATCGTTTTGGCACCGGACTTCTGGATGCCGCGCATCGCCATGCACATGTGCTCGCACTCGAGCACCACGACGACGCCGCGCGGGGCCAACCGGCTCATCAGCAGGTCGGCGATCTGCGAGGTGAGCCGCTCCTGCACCTGCGGTCGGCGGGCGAAGACCTCGACCAGCCGGGCCAGCTTGGACAGGCCGGTGATCCGGCCGTCCGGCCCGGGGATGTAGCCGATGTGCGCGCTGCCCCGGAACGGGAGCAGGTGGTGCTCGCAGAGGCTCATCACGTCGATGTCCCGGACGAGCACCAACTCTTCGTGGTTGGCCTCGAAGGTGGTGCTGAGCACCTGCGCCGGATCGACCCGCAGGCCGGCGAAGAGCTCGGCGTACGCGCGGGCGACCCGGGCGGGCGTCTGCTGGAGGCCGTCCCGGTCCGGGTCCTCACCGACGGCGATGAGGATCTCCCGGACCGCCTTCTCGATCCGCGCGAGGTCGATGGTCTCCTCCACCGGGCGCCCGGTCAGCTTGCCGCTGATCAGGCGCGCGGCGACGTAGTCCAGGCCGTCCTCGCCATCGGGTTCGGTCGCGGAGACGGCCAGCTCCCGGTTAGGGGAGCTGGCCGTCGAGTCGGTGCTCAGTGGGTACCGTCCGAGTTGTTCGCGGATCCGCCGACCGAGGCGCCGTCGGCCTGGGCCTGCGCCTTCAGGGCCTCCTTCTCGGCGGGGGTGAGCACGGGCGGCTCGGTGGAGGGCTGGCGCTTGCCGAAGCCGTGGTACGGGGCCATCGGCGGGCGCTTCGCCACCCGGGCGCAGATCCGGGCCATGTCGGCTGTGGAGAGGGTCTCCTTCTCCATCAGCTCGAGCACGATGTTGTCCAGGACGTCCCGGTATTCCACCAGGATCTCCCAGGCCTCGTCGTGGGCCAGCTCGATCAGCGCCCGCATCTCGCCGTCGATCTCGGCGGCCACCGCGTCCGAGTAGTCCCGCTCGTGGCCCATGCTGCGGCCGAGGAACGGCTCGTCGCCGCTGGTGCCGTACTTGATCGCACCGAGCTTGGAGCTCATGCCGTACTGGGTGATCATCGCGCGGGCCAGCTGGGTGGCCTTCTCGATGTCGTTGCCGGCACCGGTGGTCGGCTCGTGGAAGACCAGCTCCTCGGCGGCCCGCCCGCCCAGCGCGTACGCCAGGGTGTCGACCATTTCGGCCCGGGTCTGGGTGTACTTGTCCTCGGTCGGCAGGACCAGGGTGTGGCCCAGCGACCGACCCCGGGACAGGATCGTCACCTTGTGCACCGGTGCGGCGTGCGGCAGCGCCCAGGCGACCAGCGCGTGCCCACCCTCGTGGTACGCGGTGATCTTCTTCTCCTGGTCGCTCATCACCCGGGTCCGGCGCTGCGGACCGGCGATCACCCGGTCGATCGACTCCTCCAGGGAGTCGTTGGTGATCGCCCGCTGGTTCTTGCGGGCGGTGAGCAGGGCGGCCTCGTTGATCACGTTGGCCAGGTCGGCCCCGCTGAAGCCGGGGGTACGCCGGGCGACCGAGTCGAGGTCGACGTCGGGCGTGAACGGCTTGCCCTTGGCGTGCACCCGCAGGATGGCCTTGCGGCCCTCCATGTCGGGGGCGTCGACCGGGATCTGCCGGTCGAAGCGGCCGGGGCGCAGCAGCGCCGGGTCGAGGATGTCCGGCCGGTTGGTGGCGGCGATCAGGATGACGCCGCCCTTGGTGTCGAAGCCGTCCATCTCGACCAGGAGCTGGTTGAGGGTCTGCTCCCGCTCGTCGTGGCCGCCGCCCATGCCGGCGCCACGGTGCCGGCCGACGGCGTCGATCTCGTCGACGAAGACGATCGCCGGCGCGTTCGACTTGGCCTGCTCGAAGAGGTCGCGGACCCGGCTGGCGCCGACACCGACGAACATCTCCACGAAGTCCGAGCCGGAGATGGAGTAGAACGGCACCCCGGCCTCACCGGCCACCGCCCGGGCGAGCAGGGTCTTACCGGTACCGGGCGGGCCGAAGAGCAGCACGCCCTTGGGGATCTTGGCGCCCAGGGCCTGGTACTTCGCCGGGTTCTGCAGGAAGTCCTTGATCTCGTGCAGTTCCTCGACGGCCTCGTCCGCCCCGGCCACGTCCGCGAAGGTGGTCTTCGGCGTGTCCTTGGTGATCATCTTGGCCTTGGACTTGCCGAAGTTGAGCACCCGCGAGCCGCCGCCCTGCATCTGCGACATGAAGAACAGCAGCAGGAGCACCAGCAGGGCGATCGGTAGCAGGTTGACCAGCAGGCTCACCCAGATGCTGTCCGACGACACCTTGGTGTCGGCCGGACCGGTGATCTTGTTTTCGGACTTGGCCTTGAGAACCTCGTTCCAGACCTGGTTGCCCACCTCGTACGGGAACTGAGCCTGGATCTTGTCGGTGGTGGTGTCGTCGAACTTGGCCTTGTCCTTCAGGTCGAGCTGGAGCGTCTGCTCCTTGTCCTGGAAGACGACCTTCTCGATGCCGCCCTTGTTGAGCTGCTCGAGCGCGACCGACGTGTCCACCCGGTGGTAGCTGGGGCCAGCGGTGAACAGCTGACTGAGTACAACGGCGCCGAGGATGACCAGGATGATCCAGACCACCGGTCGGCGGAAGAAACGCGTACGTTCCATACTGTCGTCGGGCATCGAGACGCCCGCATCCTCCTGATCGACGTCCTGACCGTCTGAATGGTGTCGCCGCCTCGGGCGGCGGCCGCAGCCGCCGTGCGGGCCGGCCCCGACCCCGAGGCGCGCCTACTGCCGCGCCGCGGTCATTCGACGGTACACCGTTCGTGCCAGATGTGAGCTCGCGAGCCCGGCACTTACGCGTACGGCGAACCCGGGTTTGAGCCGGCGTGGCGGGGAGCTCCCCACCCGGCCCGCCCGACCGCACGGTCACGCGGTTCGAGGGGTCGGGCATGGAGGGTGCCTCCACGTCACCGGCATCTACCGTAGACCGGAAGGCTGAAAGCCCGCTGAACGTCCGCTTGACGTAACCAGAGTCTCCCCGTACGGGGTCCGGCCGGCGGGGAGTTCAGGCCCGGGCATACACCTCGGGCTTCAGGACGCCGACGTAGGGCAACTCCCGGTACCGCTCGCCGAAGTCCAGGCCGTAGCCGACGACGAACTCGGTCGGGATGTCGAAGCCGACGTACTTGACCGGAACGGGCACCTTGACCGCGTCCGGCTTGCGGAACAGGGCGACCACCTCGACGCTGGCCGCGGAGCGGGACTCCAGGTAGCGAAGCAGCCAGGAGAGGGTCAGGCCGCTGTCGACGATGTCCTCGACCACCACCACGTGCCGGCCAGCGATGTCCCGGTCCAGGTCCTTGAGGATCCGGACCACGCCCGAGGAGGTGGTGCCCTGGCCGTACGAGGAGATGGCCATGAAGTCCAGCTCGGCGGGCGGGCCCTGGCGACCCAGCGCGCGGGCGAAGTCGGCCATGAACATGACCGCGCCCTTGAGCACGCAGACGAGCAGGAGACCGTCGTCGACGTGCGCGTAGTCCGCCGAGACCTGCTTGGCGAGTTCCGCGGTCTTCTCGCGGATCTGCGCCTCGGAGATGATCACGTGGTCGATGTCGGCGTCGTACCAGGAGCCGTCAGCCATGCTCCTAGCCTGCCGTACGCCGGATCTCCTCCGTCGGCGGGGCCGCCCCTTTTGGCGCGGTCCCGCCGGGGGATTTTCGGTACGGGATGGGCAAATCACCTCAGCAGGTACGGGAGTTCCACCGGCGGCCGTCGTCGGTGGGCTTCCAGTCGGCCGAGTCCCGCGAGTCCGCGGTCAGCCCGGCGGCACTCGCGACGACGAGTGAGAGCAGCAGGAGCAGGAGCAGCAGGACGGTCATGGCGGCGCTCACTTTCATATGGTTGCTGTCGGTTTCGCCGCCGGTGCGCACCGGATGTAATCCAGTCTGCGCCCGGAGTCCCGGCCCGGACAGCGGCAGGAATGCCACTGGGCATCGATTTCCTGCCACCTGTCGGGTTACCCTCGTCACATGCTCCGATCCGTGGCCGTCATCGCGCTCGACCAGGTCGCCGCGTTCGAACTCGGCGTCCTCGCCGAGGTTTTCGGCACCGACCGCACGGCCGACGGCTTCCCCGGCTACCGCTTCGACGTCTGCACCGTCGACGGCCGGCCGGTCCGCAGCCGCTCCGGCTTCCTGCTCACCCCGCACGCCGATCTGAGCCCGGTGGACGAGGCGGATCTGGTGGCCGTGCCGGCGCACGCCGAGGGGGCACCCGTCCCGGAGCCGGTCCTGGCCGCGCTGCGCCGGGCCGCCCACCGCGGCGCCTGGCTGCTCAGCGTCTGCTCCGGCGCGTACGTGCTGGGCGAGGCGGGGCTGCTCGACGGGCGGGACTGCACCACCCACTGGCGGCACGTGGACGACCTGCAACGCCGGTTCCCGGCGGCCCGGGTGCGGTGCAACTCCCTCTACGTCCAGGACGGGCGGCTGCTGACCAGCGCCGGCACCGCCGCCGGGATCGACGCCTGCCTGCACCTGGTCCGCCAGGAACACGGGTCGGCCACCGCCACCCGGCTGGCCCGGCGGATGGTCGTCCCCCCGCACCGCGACGGCGGCCAGTCCCAGTACGTCGAGGCACCGATCCCGAAGGCGCCGGAGGCACCCACCCTGGAACCGGTGCTGGAGTGGCTGATGGGGCACCTCGACCGGTCGGTGACCGTGGACGAGCTGGCCGCCCGGGCCGGCATGGCGCCGCGTACCTTCGCCCGCCGGTTCCGCGCCGAGACCGGCACCACCCCGCACGACTGGCTCACCAACCAGCGGGTGCTACTCGCCCGGCGGCTGCTCGAGGAGACCCGGCTGAGCGTGGACAGCGTCGCCGACCAGGCCGGCTTCGGCGACGCGGCGGCGCTGCGGCACCACTTCACCCGCCGGGTGGGCACCACCCCGCACGCCTACCGGACCACGTTCCGGGAACGGGTCGAGGCCTGATCACCAGCCCAGCATCGCGCCGTCGACCCGGGACTCGGACCCGGCCACGTACCCGCCGGACGGCGAGCGCCAGATCGCCTGGCCGTACCCGAAGACCGACGGCTCCGCCGCGATGATGACCTCGTGCCCGTGGGCCCGCAGGCCGGCGACCAGCTCCGGGTCGAGCGCCGGCTCGACCAGCAGGGTCCGCCCGGCGTGCCAGTACCAGCGCGGGGCGTCCAGGGCGGCCTGCGGGTCGCGCCCGTCGTCCAGGGTCGCGGAGACCAACTGCACGTGCCCCTGCGGCTGCATGTGCCCGCCCATCACGCCGAACGGCCCGACCGGGGCGCCGTCCCGGGTCAGGAAGCCCGGGATGATGGTGTGGAACGGGCGCTTCGCCGGACCCACCACGTTCGGGTGGTCGGGGTCGAGCCGGAAGCCGAGGCCCCGGTTCTGCAGCGCGAAGCCGTGCCCGGGCAGCACCACGTGCGAGCCGAAGGCCAGGTAGGTGGACTGGATCAGGCTGACCATCATGCCGCCGGCGTCCGCCGTGCAGAGGTAGACGGTGCCGCCGCGCTCCGGCTCGCCGGCCACCGGCTCGCCCGCGCGCCCGGTGACCAGCGCCCGGCGGGCCGCCGCGTACGCCGGGTCGAGCAGGGCCGCCGTGGGCACCTCCGCCCGTTCCGGGTCGGCGACGTACGCGTGCGCGTCGGCGAAGCCGAGCTTCACCGCCTCGATCTGCCAGTGCAGCCATTCCTCCGGGCTCAGCGCGGCCAGGTCCACCCCGTCCAGGATGTCCAGCGCCAGCAGCGCCGCGATCCCCTGCCCGTTCGGCGGCAGCTCCCACACCTCGTGCCCCCGGTAGCGGACGCACACCGGATCCACCCAGGTGGACCGGTGCCGGGCCAGGTCGTCGCCGGTGACGAACCCACCGGTCCGGGCCGCGTACCCGTCGAGCGCGGCTGCGATCCGCCCCCGGTAGAAGTCCTCCGCACCGCTGCCGGCGATCCGCCGGAGCGTCCCGGCCGCGTCCGGGTTTCGCCACCGCTCCCCCGGTCGCGGCGCCCGGTCGCCCACGGTGAACACCCGGCGGAACTCGGCGTACTCCGCGCCCACCAGTCCGTCGTTGGCGGCGACGCCGCGCGTCCAGGTGGCGGCGGTGCCGGCGGCGACCGGGTAGCCGTGCTCGGCGTAGCCGATCGCGTCGGCGAAGAGGTCGGCGAAGGGCAGCGACCCGAACCGGTCGTGCAGGTCCCGCCAGCCGGCTGGCGCGCCCGGCACGGTCACCGGCAGCCAGCCCCGAGCCGGCATGGTCGGCCCGGCGGCCTGCGCGCCGCCGAGCGCGTCGACCGGTGGCGCGCCCCGCCGGTCGGTCGCGGCCAGCACCAGCTCCCGGGTCAGCGCCGCGGGCGACCGGCCGGAGGCATTCAGCCCGTACAGCCGCTCGCCGTCCCAGACGATGGCGAACAGGTCGCCGCCGATGTCGTTCGACGGTGGCTGCACCACGGTCAGGGTGATCGCGGCGGCCAGCGCGGCGTCGACGGCGTTGCCGCCGCGCCGCAGCACGGCCAGGCCCGCGGCCGCCGCGAGCGGCTGGCTGGTCGCGACGGCACCGTTGGGGGCGAGGAGCGGCTGTCGGGGGTACGCCATCCGCCCTGTCTACCGCCTCCGGCGGCTCCCGGCGAGACCCCGGCCCACTGATCACCGCCACCTCGGCGAGGTGGGGGCATCAGTTGCCGGCGGCCACGGGGTCAGATGGTCAGGCGGCCGTCGCGGCGGAGCACCGGCAGCCCGCCGGGCAGGTGCACGGCGCCCTGTCCGTGCCAGTCGGTGACCAGGGCGTCCAGCGCGGCGACGTGCCGGTGCGACAGGGCGGCCGGAACGGCGCCCAGTTCCCGGGCCCAGGCGTGCAGCACCCGGGTGCGGACCGCCGGCGGCAGCGCGGCCAGCGCCTCGACCGCGAGCCCGCCCCCGGCCGCCCGTACGTCGGCGAGCGCGGCCGCGGCGCGGGCGTCGAGGGCGGCGGCGTCGGCCGCCACCAGGCGGGCGGTCCGGGCCAGGTTGTCCACCACTCCCGGGCCAAGCGCGCGGACCAGCGCCGGCAGCACCTCGGCCCGGACCCGGGACCGGGCGTACGCCGGGTCGGTGTTGTGCGGGTCGTCCCACGGGGTGAGCCCGAGCGCCGCGCACGCCTTGCGGGTGTCCTCCCGGGGGACGTCGAGCAGCGGACGCAGCAGCGGCACCCCCGCCAGCTCGCGGCGCTCCGGCATGCCGGCCAGGCCGCGCGGGCCGGCGCCCCGGGCCAGCGCGAGCAGCACCGTCTCGGCCTGGTCGTCGCGGGTGTGCCCGAGCAGCACCGCGACGGCCCCGTGCCGCCGGCCGGCGGCGACCAGCGCCTCGTACCGGGCCTCGCGGGCGGCCGCCTCCGGGCCGCCGGTACGCCCGTCGACCCGCACCGGCACTGCCTCCACCGGATCCAGGCCCCGCTCGCGGGCCCAGCCGGCCACCGCCTCGGCCCGCTCCACGGAGCCCGGTTGCAGGCCGTGGTCGACGGTCACCAGGCCGGCGCGCCGGCCGAGGCGGGGCGCCACGAAGGCGGTGGCCGCAGCCAGCGCTAGCGAGTCGGCACCACCGGAGCAGGCCACCAGCACCGGCCCGTCCCCGGACAGCCCGGTCAACGCCCGGCGGACGGCGACCCGGACGGCGGCGACCGGCGGGGCGAGCGCGGCCACGGGCTCAGGAGGCGGCCGGAGTGGCGCCGGTCGGCCCGTGCACCCGGGCCACCCACGCGTCCGGGTCACCCAGCTCGTCCAGCCGGGGCAGAGTCAGCGGCGAATCGAAGATCTTGTTGAAGCCGGCCATGCCGACCCGGTCGACCACGCCGTGCACGAACTTGCGGCCCTCGGCGTACTGACGCATCTTGACCTCGATGCCGAGCAGCCGGCGGATCGCCTTCTCCAGCGGGTTGCCCGACTCCCGGCGCCGGTTGAACGCCGCGCGGATCGACTCCACGCTCGGGATGACCTGCGGGCCGACGCCGTCCATGACGAACTCGGCGTGCCCCTCCAGCAGAGTCATCAGCGCGGTGAGCCGGTCGAGCACGGCCCGCTGCGCCGGGGTCTGCACGATGTCCAGCACGCTCGCCCGGCTGTCCGGGTCCTTCACCGCGTCGGAGAGCGTGGCGATCCCCCGGCGCAGCCGTTCCAGCAGGTGTTCGCCCGCCTGGGCGGCGTCCACGAACGCCTGCACCTCGCTCAGGAAGTACGCGCGCATCCACGGCACGGCGGTGAACTGGGTCCGGTGGGTCACCTCGTGCAGGCAGACCCAGAGCCGGAAGTCCCGAGAGTCGGCCGCCAGCTTCCGCTCCACCTCGACGATGTTCGGCGCCACCAGCAGGAGCTGGCCGGGGTCGCCGGCGAAGACCTCGTACTGGCCGAGCACCCGGCCGGAGAGGTACGCCAGCACGGTCCCGGCCTGCACCCCGGTGAGGCGGGAGCCGATCGCCTCGGTCAGCGGCCCGGGGCGCTTGTCCCCGGAGAGGCGGTTCACCAGCGGGCTGATCACCTCGCGCAGGCCGGCGATGTTCGCGGCCGCCCAGTCCCGGCGATCGACCACCCGTACGGGCGGGTGGGTGACCTGGGCCCGCAGGCCGGTGTAGTCGGCGACGTGCCCGGCCGCCTCCTCGGTCAGCCGTCGCAGCTCGCTGACCACGTCGGTGGCCTCGGCGTACGACACCCGGGGGCCCGACTTGCCCAGTGCCCCCGCGGTGGCGGCGGCCAGATCCCAGTCCACGAACTGCGCCATGAACCCACCGTACCCGCGCCGCGACACCCCGACCTGCGCTCGCGCCCGCCGATCGACGCCGGTCGCGCCGGTCAGCGGCAGCCGCAGCGGGCCAGCGCGGAGCTGATCCGGTCGAGGGCCTCCCGGGTCTCGTCGAGGCTGCCGGTGGTCCGGTCGGTGAGCACGGCGAAGGTGAGCAGCCGGTTGTCGGCGGTCGTGACCAGGCCGGCGATCGCGTTGACCCCGGTCAGCGTGCCGGTCTTGGCCCGGACCACGCCGGCCCCGGCCTTGGTCACCGACGCCTGGTAGCGGTCGCCGAGGGTGCCGGACCAGGCACCGACCGGCAGGCCGCCGAAGATCGCCGCCAGCTCGGGGTGGCTGCCGTTGCCGGCGAGGGTGATCAGGTCGGTGAGCAGCGACGGGCTGATCCGGTTGGTCCGGGACAGGCCGCTGCCGTCCGCCAGGCTGATCTCGTCGGCCGGCAGGCCCAGCTCGCCGATCACCTGGTCGGTGGCGGCCGCACCCCCGACGAACGACGCCGGCTTGCCCTTGGCGAGGGCCACCTGCCGGGCCAGGTACTCGGCGATCACGTTGTCGCTGTCGCTGATCATGATGTCGACCAGCCGGACCAGCGGCAACGACTCGACCTTGCCCAGCTCGGCGCCGGGCGCGGGCGCCGCCCCGGCCGAGGCGCCGGAGGCGGCGGGGGCGCTGCCCCGCTTGACCTCGGCGGCGGCGCCGGAGAGCCCGAGCAGCTTCGCGAACTGCCGGCCGGCGGTCAGGTCCGGCTGGGGCACCCGCTCGGCCGCGCCGTGGGTGTCGTCGAAATTCTTCCGGGCCCCCTCCGGGTCCTTCCGGGCGGCGTCCGTCGTCAGCGCGCTGATCGCCGCGCCGAACCCGCCGGTGGGGATGTCGTCGTCCCAGCCGGGCTCGTAAACCGGGCCGCTGAACAGCGACGAGTCGACCGTGACCTTCGTCGGAGCGGTGCCGCCGAGCGCCTTGCGGACCTGGGCGGCAAGGTCGTCCAGCCGCGCCGCGTTCGGGTAGAAACCGTTCTTGTCGACCGCGAGCGTCGGGTCGCCGCCGCCCACCAGGACCACCTCGCCGGGGGCCGCGCCGGCCACCGCGAGGGTGGGGATCCGGTACGCCGGCCCCCGGGCGACCAGCACCGCGACGGCCGTCGCCAGCTTGGTCACCGAGGCGGGAACGGTGGGGCTGTCCTGGCCGCGACCGTAGAGCTGCTGGCCGGTGGTCACGTCGGCCACCGACAGGTTCACCCGGTCACCGAGCGCCGCGGCGCCGACCAACGGTTCGAGCGCGGCGCGTACCCCGTCGGGGGTCGGCAGCGGCGCGTTGGCGTCGAGGCCGGCCAGCACGGCCGGCGGGTCGGGCTCGGGTGGTTGGGCGCTCGCCCGGGGCGCGCCGGCCTCGCCGCCCAGCCAGCCGGCGAGCGGGCCGGGGCGGACCACGACCAGCCCGACAGCGGCCAGGGCGATCACCAGCACGGCAGCCAGCACCGTCAGCAGCCGGACCCGGTTCCGGCGCGGGGGCGGGGGCGGAACCGGGGCGGGACCGTACGGCGGGGCGGGCGGGCTCACCGGCATCCCACCGGCCGGCGGGCTCACCGGCACCCCGCCCGGTGTGTCGTGCGTGGGCCAGTTCAGCGGGGCGGTCGGGCCCGGGCCGTACTGCCCCGGGTCGGCCCGGCCCACCGGGTTGGCGCCGTACCCCTGCGGGTCGCGGCCGACGGAGGCGGACCCGGTCGCTCGTCCCGGGGTACGCGGAAGATGCGCGTCGGGGATCGGTACCCGGCCGGTGGCGCCGCCGGAGCCGGAACCGCCGAAGTTCCGCCCGTCAACCCCTTCCGGGCGGTAGTGTGAATCTTCCCTCCCCACGACCCCCTCCTCCCCCGCTCAAAAGCACCCTGGGTGACACTACTTCGGTCCGAACACTATGCGGCGGCCGGAGCCGGCGGGGGTCATTCACCCTTCCCCGGGAGCGGCGCCACTGGTTTCCGTTAGCCAGCGTGGGCAAACGAGGGAGCGTGCGAGATGGATTTCGACGTCACGGTTGAGATCCCCAAGGGTCACCGCAACAAGTACGAGGTGGACCACGCGACCGGCCGGATCCGGCTGGACCGCACCCTCTTCACCTCCACGCAGTACCCGGCTGACTACGGCTTCATCGAGGGCACCCTGGGCGAGGACGGCGACCCGCTGGACGCGCTGGTGCTGGTCCCCGAGCCCACCTTCCCGGGCTGCCTGATCCGCTGCCGCACCATCGGCATGTTCCGGATGACGGACGAGAAGGGCGGCGACGACAAGGTCCTCTGCGTCCCCTACGAGGACCCGCGCCAGGAGCACCTGCGGGACATCCACCACCTGGGCGAGTTCGACCGGCTGGAGATCCAGCACTTCTTCGAGGTGTACAAGGACCTCGAACCGGGCAAGTCGGTCGAGGGCGCGACCTGGGTGGGCCGTACCGAGGCCGAGGCCGAGATCCAGGCCTCGTACCAGCGCGCCAAGGAGGCCGCCGAGCGCGGCGAGCACTGATCTTCGACGTCGACGGGCCCGGGCCGCTCAGCCGAGCGACCCGGGCCCGCGCGTTGGGGCCGGTGGTCAGCCGAGCAGCCCGCGGGCCCGGTCGTAGAGGTCGAGCACCGCGCAGGCCACCGGCACCAGGGACACCACCGGCATTGACGCGGTCACCGTGCTCGATCTGGACCCCCGCCGCCCCGCCTGCTCGACCGGTACGCCCTCCTGCTCGACCTGGCCGACGGCCGGCTGCATTCGCACTCCGCCGAGGGGCACGCCGAGGTCGGCACCGCGGACGGGCTGGCCCTCGCCGACGCCGAGGCCGTCGCCCGCCGGCTCGCGCCGCTGCGGCTCGCCGGCACGGTACGCGGACCCGACGCCCCGCCCGGCGCCGAACCCGGCCTGCCCGAGCTGCTCGGCACCGGTGACCCGGAGAACTTCACGGCCGAGCAGGGCTGGGCCCCCCGAGCCGCCCGGGACCGGCTGCGGGTGCCGATCGGGGTGGGCGCCGACGGCGGCGCGATAGAGCTGGACCTCAAGGAGTCCGCGCAGGACGGCATGGGCCCGCACGGCCTGCTCATCGGCGCGACCGGCTCCGGAAAATCGGAGCTGCTCCGGACGCTGGTGCTCGGGCTGGCCGCCACGCACAGCTCGGAGCAGCTCAACTTCGTCCTGGTCGACTTCAAGGGCGGGGCCACCTTCGCGCCCTTCGAGCGGCTGCCGCACACCTCCGTGGTGATCACCAACCTGGCCGACGCGCTGCCCCTGGTCGACCGCATGGTCGACGCGATCAACGGTGAGCTGACGCGCCGACAGGAGCTGCTTCGCCGGGCCGGCAACTTCGCCAGCCTGCGCGACTACGAGCGGGCCCGGGCGGCCGGCAGCCCACTCGCCCCGCTGCCGTCGCTGCTGCTCATCTGCGACGAGTTCTCCGAACTGCTCTCGGCCAAGTCGGACTTCATCGACCTCTTCGTCCAGATCGGCCGGGTCGGCCGGTCGCGCGGCGGACACCTGCTGCTGGCCTCGCAGCGGTTGGAGGAGGGGCGGCTGCGCGGGCTGGACACGCACCTGTCGTACCGGATCGGCTTGCGGACCTTCTCGGCGCTGGAGTCCCGGACGGTGCTCGGGGTGCCGGACGCGCACGAGTTGCCCCGCTCCCCCGGGCACGGCTACCTGCGCTCGGGCACCGACCCGCTGGTCCGGTTCAAGGCCGCGTACGTCTCCGGCCCGGTGCGCCGCCGGTCCGACGCGGCGGGTACGCCCGGCGCCGGCCCGCCCCGGCTGCACACCTTCTCCACCCATCCCGTGCCGTTGCCCGAACCGGCCGCCCCGGCCGCGCTCCCCGCCGCGGAGGAGGTGACCGAGTCCCTGCTCGACCTGCTGGTCGGGCGGCTGGCCGGGCAGGGCCCGCCGGCGCACCAGGTGTGGCTGCCGCCGCTGGACGAGTCCCCCGCCCTGGACGAGCTGTTCGGTCCGGTGGGTCCCGACTCGGTTCGCGGGCTGGCCGTGGGCAACCCCGAGCTGCACGGCGCCCTCCAGGTGCCGGTGGCCGTGGTGGACAAACCGCTCGAGCAGCGGCGGGACCTGTACTGGCTGGCCCTGGACGGGGCGGCCGGGCACGTCGCCGTGGTCGGCACCACCCGCAGCGGCCGGTCCACCCTGCTGCGGACGCTGATCTGCGCGCTGGCGCTCACCCACACCCCGGCCGAGGCACAGGTCTACTGCCTGGACCTCGGCGGGGGCGCTCGCCGCGCTGCGCGACCTGCCGCACGTGGGCGGGGTCAGCGGGCGCGCCGACGCCACCGCCGTACGCCGGACCGTGGGCGAGATCGCCGCCCTGCTGGCCGAGCGGGAGCGGCGCTTCGCCGAGGCGGGCGTGGAGTCGATGGCGGCCTGGCGCCGGCGGCGGGCGGCGGCGCTGGCCGGCGGGCAGCCGGGCATCGACCCGTTCGGCGACGTCTTCCTGGTTCGTGGACGGCTGGAACAGCCTGCGCAACGACCACGAGGACCTGGAGCCGCTGGTCACCGAGTTGGCCACCCGGGGCCTGGCCTACGGGGTGCACGTGGTGGCCACCGCCCTGCGCTGGTCGGACTTCCGGCCGGCGATCCGCGACCTCTTCGGCTCGCGGCTGGAACTGCGCCTCGGCGACCCGGCCGACTCGGTGGTGGTGAAGCGACCGGTCGCCGCGACCGTGCCGGAGGAGCAGCCGGGATGCGGGATCACCGCGAGCGGCCTGCACTTCCTCGCCGCCGAGCCGCGCGTGGCCGGCCTGGGCGCGGAGACCACCGACCTGGTCAAGGCGGTCGCCGGGGCCTGGGCCGGGCCCTCCGCGCCCCGGGTCCGGCTGCTCCCGCCGGTGCTGCCGTACGCCGAGCTGGACCAGCAGGCGACCAGCGGGCTGGCCTTCCCGATCGGGGTGGCCGAGGCGGACCTGCGCCCGGTGGTGCTGGACTTCGCCACCGAGCCGAACTTCGTGGTCTTCGGCGACGCCGAGTGCGGCAAGTCGTCGTTCCTGCGCGCGCTAGCCACCTCGATCGTCAACCGGTTCTCCCCGGAGCAGGCCCGGGTAATCCTGGTGGACTACCGGCGCAGCCTGATCGGCACGATCGAGACGGCGCACCTGATCGGGTACGGCACGGCCGCGCCGCACACCACCGAGCTGATCGAGTCGGCGGCCGGCTACCTGCAGGGGCGCCTCCCCGGGCCGGAGGTCACCCCGGCCGAGCTGCGCAGCCGGTCCTGGTGGACCGGGCCCGAGCTGTTCGTGCTGGTGGACGACTACGACCTGGTGGCCGGTGGCCCCAGCAACCCGTTGTGGGCTTTGGAGGAGCACCTGCCGCACGCCCGGGATGTCGGCCTGCACCTGGTGCTGGCCCGCCGCTCCGGCGGTGCCGGCCGGACCTCGTACGAGCCGATCATCCAGCGGCTGCGGGAACTCTCCACCGCCGGTCTGGTGATGTCGGGCGCCCCGGAGGAGGGCCCGCTCGTCGATCAGGTGAAGGCCGGTCCGCTGCCGCCCGGCCGGGGCCGCCTGGTCACCCGCCGGGAGGCGTACGCCTGGTGCAGCTGGCCCACCTGCCGGCCGGGTGACGGTGTCCGTGACCGGCACCGTGCCGTACGGGAAAACCGGTAATCTCCGAGCAGCATGTTTCGGTGGCGATGAACGGCTGGGGAAAGTGACCGGGGATCGGCAGTCAGCGAGGGCGGCCCGACGGCTCGTCGGGCGCGCGCTGCTCGGTGCGGCGGGTGCGCTCGCCACCGTGGCCGGCCCGCTGGCCCCGCCCGCGCACGCCGCCCCGGCCACCGCCGCCCCGGGGCCGGCCTGGCTGTCGCCGGCGCCCAGCCAGGTGGACCAGGTCCGCGAGGAGCAATGGCAGCTCGACGAGCTGCGGGCGAAGACGGCCTGGCGTGGGTCGACCGGACGCGGTGTGGTGGTCGCGGTCATCGACTCCGGAGTGGACGGTTCCCATCCGGACCTGGCCGGCCAGGTGCTCCCCGGCATCGACCTGGTCTCGCCCGACGGGGCCGACGGCCCGGACCCGGTGGGTCATGGCACCACGGTCGCCGGGCTGATCGCCGGACGCGCCGACGACGACCGGGGCGTGGTCGGCCTCGCGCCCGATGCCAAGATCCTCCCGGTCCGGGTGCTCGACGACGAGAACCGGTACGACGACGCGATGATCGTCGCCAAGGGGGTGCGCTGGGCGGTCGACAACGGCGCCCGCGTGATCAACCTGTCCCTCGGCGGCAGCAGCGACAGCCCCGCCCTGGCCGCCGCCCTCGACTACGCCTTCGCCCGCGACGTCGTGGTGGTCGCCTGCACCGGCAACCTGGCCACCTCGAACAGCCCCAAGGTCTGGTACCCAGCCCGGGAGCCGGGCGTGATCGCCGTGGCCGGCCTGGAACGCAACACCAAGAACCTGTGGTCCGGCTCGATCACCGGCCACGAGACCGTGGTCACCGCGCCCGCGACCGCGCTCTACGGAGCCCGCCCCGACAACGGCTACTGGCGGGTCCAGGGCACCAGCTTCGCTTCCCCGCTGGTCGCGGCGACCGCCGCCCTGATCCGTGCCCGGTACCCGCAGATGTCCGCCGGGGACGTCGTCAACCGGATCATCAGGACCGCGCGGGACCTGGGCCCGACCGGCCGCGACGACCGGTTCGGCTACGGCATGGTGGACCCGGTGGCCGCGCTGACCACCGACGTGCCGTCGGTGGGGCGCAACCCGCTCGACGACAACGACTCCCCCGGGGTGGTGGGCTTCGGCCCGGCACCCGGCACCGGGCCGGACACCCGGGCCGCCGCCGGGCAGGGCGCCAATCCGTTCGGCTTCGCCGCGCCGAAGAAGCAGCCCCCGTGGGCGGCCCACCCGGCCGGCCAGACCGACGACCCGGCGCCGGAGCGGCTCTGGACCGGGCTCGCCCTGTTCGTCGCCCTGGTCACCGGTGCCGCGCTGGTGGTCCGCCGGTTCCGCCAGTCGCGCCGCTGACCCGGCCCGCGGTCTGGCCGGGAGCTGCCGTGGGTAGTGGTCAGCACATGAAAGCGTCGGCTGCGGGCGGCCAGCGGTCTTGGCGGACCCGCCGATTGGACCCGGACGATTCGCTGGGGCTCCGGCTCACCCTGGCCGCCGCCGCGGCGTTCCTGGTGCTGGTGCCGTTCGCCCTGCTGTCGCTCCTGGTGCTGGCCGCCTGGCCGCCCCTGTTCCGGCTGGATGTCACGGTCACCGACGCGCTGCACCGGTACGCCCTCCACCACCCGGCATGGGTGCGGCTGATGAGCGTCTGGACGGACGTCTTCGCGCCCAACCCGCTGCGCGCCGCCACGGCGGTCGTGGTGGCCTGGCTGCTGCTCCGCCGGGCCCGGCGACTGGCCCTCTGGGTGGTCACCACGATGACCGTCGGCGGACTGCTCGGCGCCCTGCTCAAGGTGCTGGTCGGCCGGCAGCGGCCGGACCTGCTCGACCCGGTGGCCCGGGTGGCCGGGTTCGCCTTCCCGTCCGGGCACGCGTTGAACGCGACCCTGGCCGCCGGGGTGCTGCTGCTGGTCTTCCTACCGTTCACCCGGGGCCGGCGGCTGCTGCGCTGGTCGCTCTGGACCGCGGCGGTGCTGATCGCCGTGGTGACCGGCCTCAGCCGGATCGCGCTCGGGGTGCACTGGACCAGCGACGTGGTGGGCGGGTGGCTGCTCGGCCTGGCGGTGCTCGCCGCCACCACGGCCGCCTTCAGCACGTGGCGGGCCCGGACCGGTCACCGCCGGGCGCGGACCGTCCGCGAGGGTGTCGAGCCGGAACTCGCCGATCCCCGCCGGAACGGCACGCAACTGTAGGTCGATCCGGCCGCGCCGGAGGTGGGCTGCCGGCGCCGGTCGGGCGCCGCCGGTCGGCTCAGGTGCAGTCGCCGGTGCCGACCGCCCGGTTACGCTCCGCGCCGGCCAGCGCCACCGGCCGGGCCTCGGCGGCGGTCACCGCGAAGCCGGTGTTCGGGTCGTCGGCCGCCGCCGCGAAGATCACCCCGAGCACCAGCCCGTTCGAGGAGACCAGCGGTCCGCCCGAGTTGCCGCTGCGCACCAGCGCCCGGATCGTGTAGATCTCCCGGGTCACGTCCCCGGAGGAGTAGATGTCCGGCCCGGTGATCCGGTCGACGTCCCGGATCCGGGCCGGGCGGGCGTCGTACGGGCCGTCGAGGGGGAAGCCCAGCACGATGGCGTCCGCCCCGCTGCCGGCCGACCCGGCGGCGAAGCGCAGCGACGGACCGGGCAGCCCCGGCACGTGCAGCACGGCCAGGTCCCGGGCCGGGTCGTAGACGACCACCTCGCCGTCGTACCGCTCGCCGCGCAGCTCCACCGCCACCGAGCGGGTGCCCGCCACCACGTGCGCGTTGGTCATCACCCGGTCGTCCGCGTACACGAAGCCGGAGCCCTCGATGCGGCGGGCGCAGCCCGGCGCGGAGCCCAGCACCTTCACCACCGACCGCTGGCTGTTCGCCACCACCTCGGAGCCGGCCAGCGCCGGGTCCGGCGGGGCGACCTGGCGGGCGCGGGTCGGTGCCAGGTCACCGAAGACGTCCGGGAAGCCATTGGTGTCGACCGTGTCGCGCAGCGCCGTGGAGAGCTGCTGCGCCTTGTCGGGCAAGACCCGGTCGACCACGGTGAGCAGGGCGCTGTTGCGGACCGAGGAGGCCAGCCAGGGCAGAGACGAGGAGCCCAGCGGCACCGCCACCAGCCAGGCCACCAGCATGACCGCGAAGACCGAGATGAGCGCCCCGCCGATGTCGTCGATCTTCCGCCCGGCGCGGCCGGTGATCGCGGCCCGCAGGTTGGCGCCGAGCCAGCCGGCGAGCGCCTGGCCGATCACGGCGAGCCCGAAGATCGCCACCAGGGAGATCAGCACCCGGGCGCCGCTGTCGGTGAACTGCCGGGCCGCCAGCGGGCCGACCTGGAGCCCCAGCAACGCGCCGAGGAAGAAGCCGGAGAAGGACAGCGCCCCGATGACGAAGCCCTGGCGGTATCCGCTGATCGCGAACACGAGCATGAGCAGAAGCAGGACCAGATCCACGGCCGACACCCGTCAAGGGTACGGGCAGCCGGCCCGCCCGGGGCTCAGCGCTCGCGGAACGTGACCGTCCGGTCGGTGGAGGTCACCGCGACGGCTCAGCGGACCGGGCTCTCGTCGACCTCGTCGGTGCCGGCCGAGGGCGCCGGGGCGGCCCCGGTCGGGGGCAGCTCCACCACCCGGGAACGCGGCCACGGACGGGCCCAGCCGCCCATCTCCAGCAGCGTGTTCAGCACCCCGGCGGTGAAGCCCCAGACCAGCATCCCGCGTACCGAGAAGGCCGGTCCGATCCAGCCGCTCGGATGGCGTACCCGCATCCGGTTCTCCGGGTCGACCAGCTCGGCGACCGGCAGCCGGGCGACGTGCGCCACCTCGGCCGGCTCGCGGGGGTGCACCGGGTGCGGGGCGTGCCACCAGGCGAGCACCGGGGTGACCACGAAGTCGCTGACCGGGATCCAGAGCCGGGGCAGCTCGGCCAGCACGGTGACGCTGCCCGGGTCGAGCCCGACCTCCTCGTTCGCCTCGCGCAGCGCGGTGGCTCTGGCGTCGGCGTCCTCCGGGTCGGCCGCGCCGCCGGGGAAGGCCGGCTGCCCGGCGTGGTTGCGCAGCGTTGCGGCGCGCTGGAGGAGCAGCACGTCCGGGCCGGCCCCCGGCTCCTCACCGAGCAGCACCAGCACCGCGCTCTCCCGGCCGCCGCTCTCTGGAGTGGTGAGCCGGGTGAAGTCCTCGGCCCGGGCGGTGCCGAGGCGGTCGAGCAGGGGGTCCAGCCACCCCGGCGGCTGCCGGGTCTCGCTCCGCTCGCTCACGCCGCCGCCTCGCTCCGCTCGCTCACGTGACCTCCGCGCCCAGGTGCATGCGGACCAGCTCGGCGAGGCGGGCATCGTCCAGCGCGCCGGTCGAGTCGGTGTGCCGGATCCGGCCGTCCGCGTCGACGAAGACGGTCAGCGGGAAGGCGTTCCGGTGCAGCGCCCGCTCGAACGCGTCCCCCTGGTCGACCAGCATGGGGAAACGGACGTCGAAGTCCTCGCCGATCGACTGCGCCCCGCCGCGGCTGTCCCGGCTGTTCACCCCGATCACCTGGAACCGGCCCTCGGCCCGCTCGCTGAGCCGCTGGAAGGCGGGCAGCTCCTTGCGGCAGGGCGGGCACCAGGACGCCCAGACGTTGATCACCGCCGGCCCCTTGACGGCACGCAGCGACACCGGGGCGCCCCCGGTGAAGCAGGAGAGGGTCAGCTCGGGCAGCGGGTCACCCGGGCTGCCGGCCGGGGCCGGGGCGGCCGAGGGCGGCGCGACGGTCAGCGGGGCGCAGTCGGCGAACGGCGAGGGGCGCTCCGGCCGGGCCGCCGGCACCGGGCTCTCCTGCTGGGCGGTGGTGCCGGTGCAGCCGGCCACCGCGAGCAGCAGCGGGACGAGCAGGTACGCGAGGCGACCGGTCACGGCACGTCCGCCGCGGCCGCCTGCTGCGGCACCAGGTCCGGGTCGAGGCCGACAGCCGCCGCGAGATCCCGGGCGCGGGGCCCCTTGAGCAGCTTGGCGGCGGCCACCGGATCGGTCGGCCCGGTGCCGTACGCCGGGCAGAGCTTCGCCAGCGTGCAGGCGCCGCAGGCCGGCTTGCGGGCGTGGCAGACCCGCCGCCCGTGGAAGATGATCCGGTGCGACAGCATCGTCCAGTCGCGCTTCGGGTACAGCGCGCCGATGGCGTGTTCGATCTTCACCGGGTCGGTCTCGGCGGTCAGCCGCCACCGCTGCACCAGCCGCTGGAAGTGGGTGTCCACGGTGATGCCGGGGACGTCGAAGGCGTTGCCGAGGATCACGTTGGCGGTCTTGCGGCCGATCCCGGGGAGGGTGACCAGGTCGGCCAGCCGGCCGGGGACCTCGCCGTCGTACCGCTCGCAGAGGGCGCGGCCGAGGTTGATCAGCGAACTGGTCTTGTTGCGGTAGAAGCCGGTCGGCCGGATCAGCTCCTCCAGCTCCGTGCGGTCCGCCCCCGCATAGTCGGCGGCGGTGCGGTAGCGGGCGAAGAGCTTCGGGGTGACCTCGTTGACCTTCTTGTCCGTGCACTGGGCCGACAGGATCGTGGCGACCGCCAGCTCCAACGCGTTGGAGTGGTCGAGTTCACAGTGCGCGTCGGGGTGCGTATCGGTCAGCACCCGGCCGATCCGCCGGGCGCGGCGGGTACGGCCGAGGTCGGTCTCGGGGGAGCGCGTGGTCACGCCGGCCAGCCTACGTCGCGCGGCTGACCTCCTGGCGGGCCCACGCGGGGGCCGGCGCTACGCGCCCGCCGGGGGACTGATCCGGCCCGACTCGTCGATCTCGGGGCCCGTCTTCGGGAAGTCGGCCCCGCTCACCTGGCGGACCAGCCCGAGGCCACGGTGCTGCCGGTCGACTGCCGGCCGCCCCACGCTGTTCATCGCGGTCGAGGTGAACTGGCCCTCGACGAAGCTGCCGTCCGCCTTGAGCGACACCTTCAGCACCCCGCCCCAGCCCAACCGGCCGGAGGGGTTCAGCGACCTCCCACCGCCGGCGAAGTTGCCCAGGCTGTACGCGATCAGCCGCCCCCGGTAGACCTCCATCCCGCGCAGCACGTGCGGGCCGTGCCCGATGACCAGGTCGGCACCGGCGTCGATCACGGCGTGCGAGAACCGGATCGGGTCGCCCCGGTTCTCCCCGTAGAACATCTCGGTGCCCGGCTTGACCCGGGTCTTGTCGGCGCCCTCGGCGCCCATGTGCACCTGCACCACGACCACGTCGGCCATGTCGGTGGCCGTCTTGACCACCTTCTTCGCCGCGTCGAGGTCGACCAGGCTGTTCGACCACGGGTACGACGAGAAGCCGAGCACTGCGACCTTCACGCCCTGCACCTCGACCACGGTGATCTGGTCCGGCGCGCCGGTGTGCTTGAGCCCCTGCGCCTCCAGCGCGGCCTGGGTGTTCTCGTAGCCCTGCTTGCCGTAGTCGTAGCCATGGTTGTTGGCCTGGTTGAGCAGCTCGAACCCGGCGTCGCGCAGGTGCGCGGCGTAGCCGGGGGGCGCCCGGAACTGGAAGCAGTTCGTCGCGTTGGCCCCACACTTGCCGGTGCCGGTGTCGTCGGTGAGCGGCTCCTCCAGGTTGCCCATCACCAGGTCGGCCTTGAGCGCCGCCTTGACGTCGTCGAAGAAGCCCTTCCCGCCGTTGGCCGGCAGCCGGGACGGGGCGTTGCCCATGATCACGTCACCGGTCGCGGCCAGCGAGATCGTCCTGCCCGACTCGTCCGCCGACTTGGCCGGCTGGTCCGCCTCGTTCGGGACAGTGCTGCCGGCCGACCCGTCGGCCGCGCCCGAGTGCCAGGTCGAGCCGTCCCCGCCGGACTTGCCGCAGCCGGCGGCGAGCAGGGCGACGAGCAGGACGCCGAGGACGGCGGTGCGGCGACGCGGGAGACGGTAGGCGAGAGTAGCGGAAGCGTACATCGACCGCGACGCTACCGTCCGGAAAGCGCACCGACGATGGCCGATCGGTCGGAAAACCCGTCTGGTCGAGCGGGAACCCATCCGGCTCAGCCTGCCTGACGGTCGGACCAGGGCACAACCGCGCCGGTGCCGCCGGCCCGCACGGCCGCGTGCACGGCCCGGGCCAGCGGGGCACCCCAGGCCGACCGGGGGCCGCCGTACGGGGCGACCTCGCCGTCGGCCGGGCAGAGCACGGTGACCGCGTCGGTGGGGGTGCCGGTGGCCGGCAACCCCAGTTCCCAGATCGCCTGCGCCTTCGCCTCGGTGGCCGTGGCCACCGCGTTGACCAGAGCCGCCTCGCTGAGCCGGGCCGGGACGTACACGACGATGTTGACCGTGCCGACGCGCTGGGCGGGGGTTGCGGGCGCGGGCGCGGCGGCCCAGACGGGGGTGCCCAGCCCGACGGTCGCCCAGGCCCGTACGCCGGTGTCGGCCCGGGCCACCACCTCGGCCACGTCGACCCCGGTCAGCAGCCCCACCCCGGGTCCGGCCAGGTCGAGGCCGTCGGCCAGCTCGGCCAGGTGGGCGGCCGGGTCGTCCCGGGCGTACGACATCGGCACGGTCGCGTTGACCACCCACCGGCGTACACCGATGCCACCGCCCAGCGGGGCGCTGCCGACCGCCAGCAGCGGCTCCGCGGCCCGCCAGACCAGCAATGGGATGTTCCACCCGTCCTCGGCACGGGTGGTCAGGAACGGCTCGCTCAGCACGCCCCAGAGCCTATGATCCGAGGGGGTGCACCTCTGATTCCCGCTCAAGTGGGCCTAGACTGGCGGCGCGCGAGGGATCAGCGGACGGCGGACCCGGCCGACGGACGGCACGCGCAGGCGGAGGTGCGCGATGGACGAGGTACTGGCCCGCAGCGGGATCTTCCAGGGTGTCGACCCGGAGGCTGCCGAGGCGCTCGCCAAGGAGATGGAGACGATCGAGGTCCGTAAGGGCGAGGTCGTCTTCAACGAGGGTGAGCCCGGCGACAGTCTCTACATCCTCCTTTCCGGCAAGATCAAGGTGGGCCGCCGCGCCGCCGACGGCCGGCAGAACCTGATCGCCGTGATGGGCCCTTCGGACATGGTCGGCGAACTGTCGCTCTTCGACCCCGGCCCGCGTACGGCGACGGCCACCGCGGTGACCGACACCCGGCTGGTCCGGCTGCGCAAGCAGGCGCTCCGGCCCTGGCTGAACAACCGGCCGGAGATCGCCGAGCAGCTGTTGCGGGTGCTGGCCCGCCGGCTGCGCCGGACCAACGACTCGCTGGCCGACCTGATCTTCACCGACGTGCCGGGCCGGGTCGCCAAGAACCTGCTCCAGATGGCCGGCCGGTTCGGCACCCGGGACGGCGGCGTGCTGCGGGTGACCCACGACCTGACCCAGGAGGAGATCGCCCAGCTCGTCGGCGCCTCCCGGGAGACCGTCAACAAGGCCCTCGCCGACTTCGCCTCGCGCGGCTGGCTGCGGCTGGACGGCAAGAGCATCATCATCCTCGACCCGGAGCGCCTCGCCCGCCGCGCGCGGGTCTGACGCCCCGCCCGGCCGGTCCGACCCGGCCATCGGCTCGTTCCCGGCCCGGCCCGCCCCGAGCGGTCCGGGCCGTGCCGTTCCCAGCCCCGAACCATGCCCGGGCAGCACGGGCCGATGCCGATCCGTCTGCCCGGCGCAGAATCGCTGGACCGCGACCCGGCGGGGCGGGAACGCTGGGGCGATGCTCGAACGTGTCGCAGTCCTGTCCGACATCCACGGCGCGCTGCCGGCGCTGGAGGCCGTCCTCGCCGAACCGGACGTCGCCGCGGCGGACCTGATCGTGCTCACCGGTGACATCGCCAGCGGCCCGCAGCCGGTCGAGGTGCTGGACCGGCTCGCCGCGCTCGGGGACCGGGCCTGCTGGGTGAGCGGCAACGGCGAGCGGGAGCTGGTCGAGGCGCGGGCCGGCAGGAAGTCGCCGTTCGAGGTCGCGAACTGGGCGGCCGAGCAGCTCCGGGAGGACCAGCTGGCCCGGCTGGCCGCGCTGCCGCTGACCGTCACCTTGCCGGTCGTCGGCCTCGGCGACGTGCTCTTCTGCCACGCGACGCCCCGGGACGACGAGGAGGTCGTGCTGGTGGACTCGCGGATGGAACGCTGGGCGGAGGTCTTCGCCGGCGTACCGGCCGAGGTGGCCACGGTGGTCTGCGGGCACACCCACATGCCGTTCACCCGGCTGGTCGACCGCCGGCTGGTGGTCAACCCGGGCAGCGTCGGCATGCCGTACGGCGGGGCGGGCGCCTGGTGGGCGTTGCTCGGCCCAGGCGTGCAGTTGCGCCGGACCGGGTACGACGTGGACGCCGCCTGCGCCCGGGTGGTGGCCGAGTCCGGCTTCCCGGACGCCGCCGAGTGGGCCGACGAGTACCTCCGCGCGCGGCACAGCGACGCCGAGGCCCTCGCCGTCTTCGGCCCCCGCGACGGCCGCGCCGACGCCTGAAAAAGTCAGTCTTGACTGTTTGTTTCGGGGGCGGCACCCTGTCCCCGTGTTCATCGCATCGACCCGCGTCCCTCAACAGGAACGCAGCCGCGCCACCCAGGCCCGGCTGCTGGAGGCGACCGTCGAGTGCCTGGTCGAGCGCGGCTGGTCCGGCACCACCACGACCGTCGTGGCGGCCCGGGCGGGCGTCTCCCGGGGCGCCCAGCTGCACCACTACCCGACCAAGGCCGCCCTGGTCACCGCCGCCGTAAGCCACCTCACCGAGCGCCGGGCGGCGGAGCTTCGCACCGAGGCCGACGCCCTGCCGGCCGGCCCACGCCGGCTGGACCGGGTGGTCGACCTGCTCGCCGCCGCCTTCACCGGGCCGCTCTTCGTCGCCGCCCTGGAGCTGTGGGTGGCCGCCCGCACCGACGCCGAACTGCGGGACGCCCTGGTGCCCCTCGAAGCCCGAGTCGGCCGGGAGATGCACCGGCTCACCGTGGAGCTGCTCGGGGTGGACGAGCGCCGGCCCGGCGTACGGGAAGCGGTGCAGAGCACCCTCGACCTGCTCCGCGGCCTCGGCGTGGCCAACCTGCTGAGCGACGACTCGGCCCGCCGTACCGCCCTGCTGCAGAGCTGGAAGCGCCAGCTGACCGCCCTGCTCACGCCCGACGACGGCCCGCCGGACGCCGGCGGAGCCTCCGGGAGCGCGCGGCCCTGACCCCTGACCCGCCCACCCCACCCGGAGGCACCATGGTCGACCTGACCGCACTGCTCGCGGACCTGGCCGCCGAGTCCGCGCAGCTCGACGCCCTCGTCGCCCCGCTGCCCTTGGTGGAGTGGGACCGGCCGACGCCGGCCCCGGGCTGGACGGTCGCCCACCAGATCGCCCACCTGGCCTGGACCGACCACGTGGCCCACCTCGCCGCGACCGACGCCGCCGCGTTCTTCGCCTCGGTCACGGACGCGCCGGACCCGGCCCGCCTGGTCGACGACGGCGCGGCGGCGTTCCTCGCCCCGCCGGCCGAGCTGCTCGCCCGCTGGCGGGACGGCCGGGCCGCGCTCGCGGCGGCCCTGGCCGCCGCCCCGCCCGGCGAGAGACTGCCCTGGTACGGCACCGGGATGTCACCCGCCTCAATGGTGACCGCCCGGATCATGGAGACCTGGGCGCACGGCGAGGACGTGGCCGAGGCGCTCGGCGTCGGTCGGGCGCCAACCGCTCGCCTGCGGCACGTCGCGCATCTCGGCTTCCGTACCCTCGGGCACGGCTTCGCCGCGCACGGCCGCCCGATGCCGGCGGCGCCGGTGCGGGTGGAGCTGGCGGCGCCCGACGGCGCGCTCTGGACGTTCGGGCCGGTGGACGCGGCCGACCTGGTCACCGGGCCGGCGCTCGACTTCTGCCTGCTGGTCACCCAGCGCCGGCACCGCACCGACCTGGCCCTGGTCGCCACCGGGCCGGTCGCGGACGAATGGCTGGACGTGGCGCAGGCGTTCGCCGGCCCACCCGGCGCCAAGCGGGCCGCGGCCGGCAGCGGGCGCACCAAGGAGACGGCATGACCCCGGTGCTGCGGGTCGGCAACGCCTCCGGCTTCTACGGCGACCGGCTCACCGCCTGGCGGGAGATGCTCGACGGCGGCGAGCTGGACGTGCTGACCGGCGACTACCTGGCCGAGCTGACCATGCTGATCCTCGGCCGGGACCGGATGCGCGACCCCGCCCTCGGCTACGCGAAGACCTTCCTCCTGCAGTTGGAGGGCTGCCTCGGCACCGCGCTCGACCGCGGGGTGCGGCTGGTGACCAACGCCGGCGGGCTCAACCCGGCCGGCTTGGCCGCCGCGCTCGCCGCGCTCGCCGACCGGCTCGGCCTCCGCGTCCGGATCGGGTACGTCGAGGGCGACGCGCTCGCCCGGCCGGACGCGCTGACCGCCAACGCGTACCTGGGGGCGTTCGGGATCGCGGCCTGCCTCGACGCGGGGTCGGACGTCGTGGTCACCGGCCGGGTCACCGACGCCTCGCTGGCGGTCGGCCCGGCCATCGCCCGCTTCGGCTGGACCCGGGACGACCTGGACGCGCTGGCCGGGGCCACCGTCGCCGGGCACCTGATCGAGTGCGGGGCGCAGGTCACCGGCGGCAACTTCAGCTTCTTCACCGAGCTGCCGGACGGCGGTCACCGGCCGGGCTTCCCGATCGCGGAGATCCACGCGGACGGCTCCGCGGTGCTCACCAAGCATCCCGGCACCGGGGGCGCGGTCGCCGTCGAGACGGTCACCGCCCAACTGTTGTACGAGGTGGGCGGGCCGGCGTACCTCGGGCCGGACGTGGTGAGCCGGCTGGACACGGTGCGGCTCAGCCCGGACGGCCCGGACCGGGTACGAGTCCACGGCGTCCGGGGCACGCCCCCGCCGGACACCCTCAAGGTGGGCGTCAACAACCTGGGCGGATTCCGCAACTCGATGACGTTCGTGCTCTGTGGGCTGGACATCCCGGCCAAGGCGGCCCTGGTCCGGGGACAGGTGGAGGAGGCGGTCGGCACGGAGGGGCTGGAGTTCGTGCTGGCCCGTACCGATCATTCGGACGCCACCGACACCGAGGCGGCGAGCGCGCTGCTGCACGTACACCTGCGGGACGGCGACCGGGCGCGGGCCGGACGGGACTTCTCGGCGGCGGCGGTGGAACTGGCGTTGGCCTCCTACCCGGGCTGCACCCTGACCACCGTGCCCGGCGACGCGACGCCCTACGGCGTGTTCACCGCCGACACCATTCCGCAGGACGCTGTCGCGCACGTGGCGGTGCTGCCCGACGGGTTACGCGTGCCGATCGCCGCGCCGGCGCGGACGACGACCGCGCCGGAGGCCGCGCCGCCGCACGGGACCACGGCGGCGCCCGCCACCGGGCCGGCCCTCGGGTACGGGCGCCCGGCGGGCCCGACCCGGCGGGCGGCCCTCGGCGAACTGGTGGGTGCCCGGTCCGGGGACAAGGGTGGAGACGCCAACCTGGGCGTCTGGGCCCGGACCGGCGCGACCTGGACCTGGCTGCGCGGCTGGCTCACCGTCGAGCGGCTGGCCGAACTGCTGCCGGAGACCGCCCCGCTGACCGTCGAGCGGTACGAGCTGCCGAACCTGCGCGCGGTCAACTTCGTGATCCGGGGGCTGCTCGGGCCGGGGGTGGCCGCCTCCACCCGGTTCGACCCGCAGGCCAAGGCGCTCGGCGAACTGCTCCGCTCCCGGATCGTGGATCTGCCGGCGGACCTGCCCGCTGGGCCGGCTATGGAGGAGGGACGGTCGTGACCATCGTGGACACCCCGGAACGCCGGCAGCTCCGCGAGCTGGCCCGCGCCTTCGTGACCAGGGAGGTGCTGCCGTACCTGGACGACTGGGAACGGGCCGGCGAGGTGCCCCGGTCGCTGCACGAAACCGCTGCGAAGGTCGGGCTGCTCGGCATCGGCTTCCCCGAGAAGGTCGGGGGCAGCGGCGGCGACCTGCTCGACTCGATCGTGGTCACCGAGGAGATCATCCGTTCGGGCGGCTCGTCCGGGCTGGTCGCCGCCCTGTTCACGCACGGCATCGCCCTGCCGCACATGGTCGCCGCCGGGGACGCGGACCTGATCGATCGGTACGTCCGGCCCACCCTCGCGGGGACGATGATCGGCGCCCTGGCGATCACCGAACCGGACGGCGGCTCCGACGTGGCGGGCATCCGCACCACCGCCCGCCGGGACGGCGAACACTACGTGGTGAACGGGTCGAAGGCCTACATCACCAGCGGCACCCGGGCGGACTTCGTGACCACGGCGGTGTGCGCCGATTTTCCAGGCAGCGGCGAGCTCAGCCTCCTGCTGATCGAGAAGGGCACGCCCGGCTTCACGGTCGGCCGGCCGCTGGAGAAACTGGGCTGGCACTGCTCGGACACCGCCGAGCTGTCCTTCACCGACGTCCGGGTGCCGGTGGCGAACCGGGTCGGCCCGGAGGACACCGGCTTCATTGCGATCATGCAGCACTTCGCCACCGAGCGGCTGTCCCTGGCCACCCAGGCGTACGCGATCGCGCAGCGCTGCGTCGAACTGGCCGTCCGCTGGTGCCGGGACCGATCCACCTTCGGCCGGCCGCTGGCCAGCCGGCAACTGATCCGGCACCGGCTGGCCGAGATGCACACCCGGGCCGAGGCCGCCCGGGCTTACGTGCACGACGTGGCCGAGCGGGTCGCCGCCGGGCAGCCGGTGGTGACCGAGGTGGCGATGGCCAAGAACGTCGCCGTCGCGGCGTGCGACCAGGTCGTCGACCAGGCGCTGCAACTGCACGGCGGCTTCGGCTATCTGCGCGACGCCGAGGTGGAACGGCACTACCGGGACGCCCGGATCCTCGGCCTCGGCGGCGGCACCACCGAGATCATGAACGAGATCATCGCGAAGGGCATGGGGCTGTGACCACACTGGACAGCTCGCTCGATCCATCCTCGCCGGCCTATCAGGCCAACCAGGCGGCCCTGCTGGCCCGCCTCGCCGAGCTGGACGCCGCGCTCGACCAGGCTCGGGCCGGCGGCGGCGAGAAGTACGTGACCCGGCACCACAAACGCGGCAAGCTGCTGCCCCGGGAGCGGATCGAGCTGCTGCTCGACCCGGACAGCCCGTTCCTGGAGCTGTCGCCGGTGGCCGGGTACGGCACCGACTTCCCGGTCGGCGCCAGCGTGGTGACCGGCCTCGGGGTGGTCGAGGGCGTGGAGTGCCTGGTCGTCGCCAACGACCCGACCGTACGCGGCGGCGCGGTTAACCCGTGGTCGCTGGCCAAGACCCGGCGGGCCGGCGAGATAGCCCTGGCCAACCGGCTGCTGATGGTCAACCTGGTCGAGTCGGCCGGCGCGGACCTGCCCACCCAGGCGGAGATCTTCATCCCGGGCGGCCGGGTGTTCCGCGACCTGACCCGGCTCTCCGCGGCGAAGATCCCCACGGTCAGCGTGGTGTTCGGCAACGCCACCGCCGGCGGCGCGTACATGCCGGGGATGTCCGACTACACGATCATGATCCGGGACCGGTCCCAGGTGTACCTGGCCGGGCCGCCGCTCGTGAAGATGGCCACCGGCGAGGTGACCGACGACGAGTCGTTGGGCGGGGCGGTCATGCACGCCACGCGGTCGGGCCTGGCCGACTTCCTCGCCGAGGACGAGCGGGACGGCATCCGGCTGGCCCGGCGGTGCGTACGCCGGCTCAACTGGCGCAAGCAGGGCCCGCCGCCGCGCACCGCGCACCCCCAGCCGCCGAGGTACGACCCGGAGGAGCTGCTCGGCCTCGCCAGCGCCGACCTCAAGGTGCCCTTCGATCCCCGCGAGGTGCTCGCCCGGGTGCTCGACGGCAGCGAGTTCGACGAGTTCAAGCCCAGCTACGGCAGCGCGCTGGTCACCGGCTGGGGCGAGCTGCACGGGTGGCCGGTCGGGGTGCTCGCCAACGTCCGGGGCGTGCTGTTCAGCGAGGAGGCGCAGAAGGCGGCCCAGTTCATCCAGCTCGCCAACGCCACCGACACCCCGCTGGTCTTCCTGCAGAACACCACCGGCTACATGGTCGGCACCGAGTACGAGCAGCGCGGCATCATCAAGCACGGCGCCTTGATGATCAACGCGGTGGCCAACTCGACCGTGCCGCACCTGACCGTCAACCTGGGCGCCTCGTACGGTGCCGGCAACTACGGCATGTGCGGGCGGGCGTACGAGCCGAGGTTCCTGTTCACCTGGCCGAACGCCAAGTCGGCGGTGATGGGCCCGGCACAGCTCGCCGGGGTGCTCTCCATCGTGGCCCGGCAGGCCGCCGCCGCCCGGGGCCGGGAGTACGACGAGGACTCCGACGCCGCGATGCGGGCGATGGTGGAGCAGCAGATCGAATCCCAGTCCGGGGCGCTCTTCCTCTCCGGCCGGCTCTACGACGACGGGGTGATCGACCCCCGGGACACCCGTACCGTCCTCGGGCTCTGCCTGTCGGCGATCCACAACGGGCCGGTCCGGGGCGCCGACGGCTTCGGCGTCTTCCGAATGTGAGGCGGAGATGATTCGGAGACTGCTCGTGGCCAACCGGGGCGAGATCGCTCGCCGGATCTTCGCCACCTGCCGGGCGCTCGGCGTCGAGACGGTCGCCGTGTACTCGGACGCGGACGCCGGGGCTCCCTTCGTCGCCGAGGCCGACCGGGCCGTACGCCTGCCCGGGCACGCGCCGGCCGAGACGTACCTGCGGATCGAGGTGATCCTCGACGCGGCCCGCCGGGCCGGCGCGGACGCCGTCCACCCGGGCTACGGTTTCCTCGCCGAGAACGCCGAGTTCGCCGCCGCGGTGATCGACGCGGGGCTCACCTGGGTCGGGCCGCCGGCCAAGGCGATCGCCGCGATGGGCGACAAGCTGGCGGCGAAGGCGCTGCTCGCCGACGCGGGCGTGCCGATGCTGCCGAGCTGGACCGACGGCGACCAGGTCACCGGCTTCCCGGTGCTGGTCAAGGCCGCCGCGGGCGGCGGCGGGCGGGGCATGCGGGTGGTCCGCGACGCCGCCGGGCTGGCCGAGGCCGTCGCCTCGGCGCGGCGCGAGGCGGCCGCGGCGTTCGGCGACGGCACGATCTTCATCGAGCGGTACGTCGAACGCGGCCGGCACGTGGAGGTGCAGATCTTCGGCGACACCCACGGCACCGTGGTGGCCCTCGGCGAACGGGACTGCTCGATCCAGCGCCGGCACCAGAAGATCGTCGAGGAGGCGCCCGCCGTCGTGCCGTCCGAGCTGCGCGAAAGACTGCACGCGGCGGCGGTGGCCGCCGGCCGGGCGGTCGACTACGTCGGCGCGGGCACGGTCGAGTTCCTGCTCGCCCCGACCGGCGAGTTCTTCTTCCTGGAGATGAACACCCGCCTCCAGGTGGAGCACCCGGTCACCGAGGCGGTCACCGGCCTGGACCTGGTCCGGCTGCAACTGCTGGTCGCCGAGGGCGAGCCGCTGCCACTGGCGGCGACCTCGCCGGCCGACGGCCACGCGATCGAGGTACGCCTCTGCGCCGAGGAACCGGGCCAGGGCTTCCGCCCGGCCACCGGCACCCTGCATCGGTTCGCGATTCCCGGGGTGGCCGGCGAGTTCACCCCGACGAAGGGGTTGCGGCTGGACTCCGGCGTGACGGATGCCTCGACGGTGAGCGTGCACTACGACTCGATGCTGGCCAAGCTGGTGGCCTGGGCGCCCACCCGCACCGAGGCCGCCCGGGCCCTGGCCGGCTCGCTGGCCCGGGCCGAGCTGCACGGCGTCGCCACCAACCGCGACCTGCTGGTCCGGGTGCTGCGCAGCCGGGAGTTCGGCGCCGTGGAGATCGACGCCGGCTTCCTGGAGCGGCACCCGGAGGTCCTCGCCCCGCTGCTCCCGGCCGACCACCTCCCGCTCGCCGCGCTGGCCGCCACGCTCGCCTCCGCCGCCGGTCGGCGCGCGGCGGCGACCGTGCTCGCCGGGCTGCCCTCGGGCTGGCGCAACGTGCCGGCGTTCCCGCAGGTCACCCGGTATGCAGGGACGGACGGCGGCGAGATCGAGGTGCGGTACCGGCTGGACCGCAACGGGATGCTCGCCGAGTGGTCAACCTCGCCGAGCGCCGCGCCTACCCCACTGGAACCGGCAGCGGTGGGCCGGGACGCCACGTCGGGCGGCGACGCGGCCCGTGGCCTGCCGCCGGCCGTGACCCTGGTCGAGGCCGCTTCGGACCGGGTGCTGCTCGACGTCGGCGGGGTACGGCGGGTGTTCCGTGTACACCGGGTCGGGTCGGCGGTCTTCGTGGACGGCCCGGACGGGGCGGCGAGCCTCACCGAGCTGCCGCGTCTCCCGCTGCCCGCGGCGGAGCTGGCGGCGGGGTCGCTGCTCGCGCCGCTGCCCGGCACGGTGACCCGGGTGCACGTCGAGGTCGGCCAGCGGGTCGCCGCCGGTGACCTGCTGCTGACCCTGGAGGCGATGAAGCTCGAACACCCGGTGCTCGCCCCGGCCGACGGCGTCGTCGGCGAACTGCCGGTGCCGCCAGGCGGCCAGGTCGACACCGGGGCCGTGCTGGCGGTGGTCAATCCCGAGGAGGACGCGCGATGAACTTCGACCTCACCTCCGAGCAGGAGCAGCTCCGCGACGCCGTGCGGACGCTGGGCCGCCGGTACGGCCACAGCTACTTCGTCGAGAAGGCCAAGGGCGGCGCGCACACCACCGAGCTGTGGCACGAGGCCGGCCGGCTCGGCTACCTCGGGGTCAACATCCCCACCGAGTACGGCGGCGGGGGCGGCGGCATCACCGAGCTGGCCATCGTCTGCGAGGAGCTGGCCGCGGCCGGCTGCCCGCTGCTGCTGCTCGTGGTCTCCCCCGCCATCGCCGCCACCGTGATCGCCAGGCACGGCACCGAGGCGCAGCGCAAGCGGCACCTGCCCGGGCTCGCCGACGGCTCCCAGAAGATCGTCTTCGCGATCACCGAACCGGAGGCCGGGTCGAACTTCCACCGCCTCGGCACGGTGGCCCGCCGGGACGGCGACGACTGGCTGCTCGCCGGCCGCAAGTGCTACATCTCCGGCGTCGACGAGGCGGGACATGTGCTCGTCGTCGCCCGTACCGAGGACGCCACGACCGGCAAGCTGAAGCCCGCGCTGTTCCTCGTCCCCACCGATGCCCCCGGACTGACCTGGTCCAAGCTGGACATGGAGATCGTCTCCCCGGAGAACCAGTTCCTGCTCTACCTGGACGACGTTCGGCTTCCCGCCGACGCGCTGGTCGGCGAATCCCTGGACGCCGGGCTGCCGGCGCTCTTCTCCGGGCTCAACCCGGAGCGGATCACGGTGGCCGCGATGGGTGCCGGCACCGGCCGGTACGCGATCGAGCGGGCCAGCGGATACACCACCACCCGGAAGGTGTGGGGCGGCCGGAGCATCGGCTCGCACCAGGGCGTCGCCCACCCGCTCGCGCACGCCGCCGTGCAGGTGGAGCTGGCGCGCCTGATGATCTACAAGGCGGCCACCCTGTACGACGCCGGCCGTGACCTGGAGGCGGGCGTCTCCGGCAACATGGCCAAGTACGCGGCCGGCGAGGCCGCCGCGCTCGCCGTGGACACCGCCGTCCAGGCGCTCGGCGGGGCCGGCATGACCACCGAGTACGGGGTGGCCACCCTGCTCGGCGCGGTGCGGGCCGGCCGGATCGCCCCGGTCAGTCGGGAGATGATCCTCAACTTCGTCGCCCAGCGCGTGCTCGGCCAGGAGAAGTCCTACTGACCCGGCGGCCGAGGGCCGGCGAGGTTACACCGGCCCTCGGTCTACCGTCCGGCAGGCGGCGTCGATGCGGTTCACCGGGCGGACCCGCCGGCCCAACCCCTCCAGCAGCGAGTCCTCGACGTGGAAGTCGCGGATGCGCAACTGGCGGCGGGGTAGTTCCTCCTCGCTCGGGCAGAGCACCTGGGCCCGTACCTGGTCGACCGGCAGGTAGCGGACGCCGCCGCGCTCCTGGAGCAGCACGACGTTGACGTCGTCCACCGTCACCACGTGGCCGCGGATGTCCTCGCTCACACCTGGGGCCGACTCGATCGTGGTGACGGTGAGCGGCAGCACCGGGGTGCTGATCACCGGGAGCGCGGCCCACACCAGCGTGGCCAGCACCGCCGCCTCGGTCACCGAGGCCAGTGGCCGGATCACCGCCGCCGGCAGCGGCCCGGTGACGAAGAGGGCCAGCACCGGCGGTACGACGAGCAGCACCAGGGCGAGCAGCTCCCGCTGCTGCCAGGCGTCCAGCAGGGTCGGCGCGAGCAGCCACAGACAGCCGGTGAAGCCGGCGCAGAGCAGCAGCACCCGGGGCACCACCTGCTCGTGCAGCCGCTCCGGGCTGAGCTGGAACGCCGCCGCGAACGCCGGGACGAGCAGCGGCAGGTAGAGCAGCGGCCAGGTGACCAGGGCCAGCAGGAAGCTGGCCACCGCGAACCAGGCCGGGGTGACGTCCACCCAGCGGACGAAGAGCGGACGGCGGACGCCGGGCGGCATCCGGTCCACGCTGACCCGAAGCACCGCGCCGAGCGCGAAGACCGCGACCAGCCCCGCGGAGAGCAGCCGGGCGGCTGTGGTGAGGAAGCCGGCGAGCAGGTTGACCGTGCCGACGTTGGCGACGAGCAGCAGGGTGGTCTGCAGTTCCCCGCCGGCCTCGACGCCCAGCCGGAGCACGGAGAACACCGCCGGGACACCGACCACGGCCGTCCAGAACGACTGGCTGGCCCGGGCCCGCCGTTCGGCCTGGTCGTGGGCGGCCGGGACGGGCGGGAGCGGATCTGCCTTGGCCGGGACGGTCGCCGCTGGGGCGCTCATCGCCGGGGTGCCTTGTCATCGAAATCGACAAGCTTGGGCACATCCAGCGGCTGCGGCTGCGACCGGCCGCCCTTCAGCCACGGCCCCAGCGTCCGGTTGTACGCGGTGAGCCACGGGCTGCTGATCCCGCTCCGCCCCTCCAGATAGCTCTTGTGCAGGAAGAACGCGACCAGGTCCCGCAGCGCCGGGTCGCCGATCGGCACCCCGATGCCGAGCTGTTCGCTGGTGCCGAAGGGCATGTCGACGATCTCGAACTCGGTGGGATAACGGGAGAGGAAGCCGGCGAGGATGGTCTCGTCGGAGCTGACCGCGTCGTAGCGCCCCTTTCGGATGCCCTCGACGCAGTCGCCCACGTCCTTCACCACGTACGCCTTGACCGCGTGCTTCTCCAGTTCAGCCTCGGTGGTGGAGCCGCCGCTGGTGCAGATCCGGTAGCCCGGCTCGCGAAGGTCCTCGATGGTGCGGATGCGGTCCTTGAGCCGCGTCGGCACCATCACCTCCTGGGTGGTGACGAAGTACGGCCCGGCGAAGCTGACCAGCTTCTTGCGCTCCTCGGTGATGGAAAAGCTGGACACCACCAGGTCCACCGTGCCGGCCTGCAGGGCGGGGATGCGGTCCTCGGTCGACAGCGCCACCCACTCGATCCGCTGGTCGCCCTCGAAGCCGAGGGACGAGGCGATGTAGCGGCCGATCTCGACGTCGAAGCCGGTGTGCGTGCCGTTGCGCAGCTCGCCCATCAACGGCTCGGTGGTGGCCACCCCGATCTTGATCCGGGGTTGGCCGTCGATGTGCGACTCGCGCAGCTTGTCGAGCACCGACGGCAGCGGCGGTTCCCGGCGGTTGTCACAGCCGGCTGCGGCGGCCAGGGTCAGGGTCAGCGCCACCGCGACGGTGGTGGCGACGGACCGGAGCCGGTGACGGGGCGGAACCTCGTTCATGGGCGACCTCGATCACGGACACGGCGGGGTACCCAGGGTAGCGGCACAGGCGAGCGGCGCGACGGTTCACAGTGGTCGGTTCAGTCCGACGTGGAGATGGCTGGCCCATCGGGTCGGCGTCGCCGGGAATTCGTCGCGGACGGACCGAACCGTGTCGGTGAGCACCCGGGCCGCCGCGGCCGTGTCCGGGCGTCGTGTGCCGCCGTTCGTCAGTCCGGCGTAGAAGGCCTCGGCGATCCGGGCGCTGTCCGTGGTACGCCAGGTCGTACCGATCACGCTGCGGAAGCCCGCGAGCTGGAACGCCGCGGCCAGGTGCAGCGGTTCGTCGGTGAACGTCGGGTGCGTCTCGGCGGTGCTGCACGCGGAGAGAAAGGCCAGTTCGGCCCGCTCGAGGTGAGATGAGCCGACCCGGTGCGGGCTGAGCGTGCCACCTCCGCCGAGGCGCAGGCCGCCGGTCAGCATCGCGCTCAGGCCGGCGTCCGCCTCGCCGTGGCAGGCGAAGTGCGCGATCGGGTGTGCCCGCAGCGCTTCCTCGACTGCGCGCGCCGCCACCTCGGTCCCGGTGAGCACGGTCGAGCCGGGGACCAGGCGGGCGACGTGCTCGACCTCGGCGCGTACCTGGGACAGCGCCGGCAGGTCCCGCGCGGTCGGTACGCCGACGACGGCGGCCGTGGCGGTCGCCGGTGGCCGTGGGCGGTCCGCGGCGGCGTGCGCCAGGGCGGTGAGGGTCGGCGTGTAGGACGACACGGTGCGGTCGAGGACGGTGCGCCTGCGGCCCCGGTCGCGGTGGTGACCGGCGGCGTGGAGCGGGAGGCGGGCCAGCGCGCCGACCGGGGACCACCAGATCCGGGGTGCCGGATCATCCACGGGGGCCACCCGGTCGAGCACCGGCCCGGTGACGGCGTCCCAGAGCCAGGCCAGGATGCCGTGCAGCTGCTCCTGCGCGGACGCGCGCCGGGCGAACGGCACCGTCGGGTCGGTCGCCTCGGACACCGCCGCGTACCACCGGACGACGTGCCGCTGGACGGCGGCCTCCGACAGCTCGGGCAGGCGGATCACCTGCACGGGCCGCCCTGGGTCCGCCGGCACGACGAGAGCGTCGCCCTGGTCGCCGTGCGTGTTGACCACGACGACCGGCATTCCCGCGAGCCGCTGGCGCAGGCCCGCCACCGACGGTGGACGCAGGAAGTCGGCGAATCCGGGGAGCCCGCGGATCCGCTCGATCAGCCGGTCCCGTTCGACGGCGAGCTGCCGGGTACGGGCCTGCCAGACCGGTCGGGGGTCCCATTCCGTCGTCGAGCTGCCCAACACGTCGCCGGCCGCCGACCGGCGTTCCACCTCGATGGTGAACTTCCGGACGTGGGTGTAGGCGTCCGCCTCCGCCAGCTCCCGGTCGACCCGGTCGAGTTCCGTGGCGAGTTGAGGGCTGACCGTGCGCAGCGCCGCCCGCCCGCTGCGGATGCCCAGGGCCTCGTGGAACAGCAGGCCACGGCCGCGTTCCAGGAGCTCGACTGCTCCGTCGGCGTCCCCAGCCGTGATCGCGACCGCGGCGGCCTCGGCCGCCAGCCCGCCCAGTGCGGCGACGGCTCCGAGCCGACGGCGGGCGCTTGACGACCGGCTGACCGAGGTCGGCATGCGCCGCACCGCCCGCTCCAGGGCGGCCAGTCGGGCGGCCGGGTCGCCGGCCTCACGGGCCAGCGCGGCCTGCTGGCGTTCGGCGTCGATCCGGGTCTGCGCGTCCGCCCTGGGCGACGCGGCGATCGCGGCGTACGTGGCGATGGCCTCGGCCCTCGCCCAGTTGGCGTCCGGCTCTTTCGATCTCGACAGCTCGGCGGCTGCCCGAGCCAGCAGCCCGGCCCGCAGCGACCACCAGTGGTGCTCGGTCGGCGTCTCCTCGACCGCCTGCCTGGCCAGCTCCACGGCGTCGGCCAGGACCATGAGGTCGCCGCCGACCAGGTAGCGCTGGTACCGCGTCTCGGCGACTGAGCTGAGGATCCGGGGCTGGTCGGGGTGGTCCGGCGGCAGCAGGGCGAGCGCCTCGCGGTAGGCGCCTTCGGCCATCGCCAGGCCGGCCTCGTCGTTCCGGCGGACGGCCTGCCGGGACAGGCTGCTCGCGTGGTTGAACAGGAAACCGATCCGGCGGGAATCGTGACCCGGCAGGGCCTCGACGGCGCGCCGGCTGGTCTCCACGGCTTCGGTGAGGAGCGTGTCGTCGGGTGCCAGTACGTCCCGGTGGGACAGCAGGTTGGCGAGCTTCATGAGCCGCAGCGGGTACAACCCGTGCCGGGCGGACGTTTCGCTGAGGGCCTCCCGCTGGCACCGCAGCGCCTCGTCGAGGAGGTCCGGGTCGTCGGCCAGCCAGCCGGCGTCGGCCAGCGTGTCGGCGAGGACCACGAGCTGGAACGGGCGCAGGTCCGGCTGCGCGTCGGTCAGTTCCAGTGCCGCGCGGGCGGCCGACACGGCGGCCGCGACCATTTTCTCGTCCCGCCCGTGCACTCCTGCGTGGCCGGCGGCACCGGCCAGCAGGTTCAGCGCGTCCCGCCATAGCGGATGCGACGGCCCGGTGGCGTCCAGGGCCACCTGCGCCCAGGTTGCCGCCCACGCGGCGCCGTCCAGCTCACCGCCGTGTTGCCAGCGATCGAGCTCGGCCCACCCGAGCGACAGCAGGGCCTGCGGCCGGGCCGGATGGAAGCCGGGCACCGTGGCGAACAGCAGTGCGGCCGACTCGTGCCGCTCGGCCAGTGCCCGTGCTGAGGCGTCCACCGCGATCCGCGCGGCCGTCTCCTCGACCTGCTGCAGGAGCCGGTCGATCACCTCGGGTTGGTTGGCCGCGGTGGCGACAGTGAGGGCCGGTTCGGGGCCGATCTCCCGGGCCAGCAGGTTGACGACCGTGTTCAGCCGCTCAAGAGCCGAGGCCGCCTCGGGCCGGTCCGGCGCGGCGGCGTGGACCGCGTCCCGCCAGGCGGCGGTCGCCTCCAGCAGGAGCAGGGCCGATGCCTTCTCCGGAACCTCGTGCAGCCGGCACAATGCCACGCCGAGCTGTGCCACCACCTGCGGGTCGGTCGGATGCCGCTGCCAGCTGAGCTGCGCCGCCCGGCGGTATTCCCCGGCGGCCAGCTGCAGCGCCTTGGTGCCGGCGCCCCGGTCGAAGTAGAGCTCCAGCAGGCGACCGCGGCGGGCGAGCCGGTGCATCCGGTGCGGGTCCTGGGCGGAGGTGGCCGCCAATGCCTCCGTGGCGGCATCCAGCGCCTCGTCGTACGTCGGCCCGTCCCCGGTCGCCTCGGCCAACGTGACCAATGCTTCGGAGAGATCGGTCAGCAGCGCGGCACGGATCAGAACGGCCGACGCGTCGCGCTCCCGTGCCAGGGGCCGAAGCCATTCCCGGTACAGCGTGACGAGCATTCGGAGGGCCTTCTCCGAACCGGCCCGGTACCGATGCCAGAGCCCTGCGACCCGGTCGGCCTGCTGCTGGCTGAGCAGGACATCGAACAGTCGCGGTGAAACCGGCCGATCGGTCTCCCGGCATTCGTCCCGGATCAGCTCGGGCACCAGGTCCAGGTCCCGGCGGCACCCGTGCCGGAACTGCTCGACCGCCATTCCGCGCTCCCGCAGACCGTCCAGGCCGGGCAGGTTGAGGTAGCGGTTCCAGTGGAGCCCGGCCAGTGCCCGCGCCGCCTGGCGTCCGGTACCACGGTCACCGGCTGCGTCGGCGAGGGCCTGCTGTTCGTGGGAGAGGTCCGCTCCGAACAGGACGCCCGGGTCGCCGGTGCGTTCGTACTCCGCGATGACCGCCGTGACCCGGTGCGCGGCACTGCCGGTGGTCCATCTCGACATCGCTGCTCGATTCCCCGTGGCTGGCGTCGGCCGGCGATCTCCTCGTCCCGCAACGATCCTGCCCGCTCCGGACCGGTCGACGGAAGTGGAAACACGACTCCGGTCCGCGAATGGTGTGCTGGCTTCCCGCGATCGTTACTGTGACAGCGGAAGCACCCAACCGGGGTACGGGGAGCGGCCTTGGAACTCGTTCCGGAGCGCATCAATCGACTGTGCCGACAGGCCGGCGGGCAGTTGCGTGAGCATGCCGAGCGGTACGGCGTCGCCGACGTGCTCGACCGGATCGTCGACGCGGTCGGCCAGGGACGCCTGGACCGGCAGCTGGAGGAGGACCTCGACCGGCTCGACGGGGCATTCGCCCGCAACGGCATCGACGGGCTCACCATCGGCGTACGCATGTTCGAGCCGTGGCTCGGCGGAGGCGGCCATCCGGCGGTCCTCGCCTGGGGCTGTCCGAGCCCCCGGCCGTGCCCTAGGAAGGCCCCGATCGACGACGGCGACCGACCGGTGTGCGGGCTGACCGGCACGCAGTTCGTGGAGAGCCGGACCACGTTGTGAACGCGTTCCTGGCCGAGTTGGGCAAGCAGCTGGTGACCCGGTGGACGGTGGCGCTGATGCTGCCGGGGGCGCTGTTCGCCGCCGCGGTGGTCCTGGCCCACGTCCTCGGCCACCAGCACGCCGTGAATCTCCGGACCCTGCCGGTCTGGTTTGCCGGGCTGGCCGGTGGACGCGGCGGGCCCCTGCTGATCACCGCGGCCGCGTTCCTGCTCGGTGCGGCGGCGGCCGGCCTCACCGCGCAGTCGGTGGGCGTGTTCGTCTCGTGGACGTGGAGCCTGACCGGATCCGTGCCGGTGCTGCGCCGGCTCGCCGACCGGCGCCGCCGCCGCTGGGAACGGGCGGACGCCGAGGTGGTGGCGGCCGAGCGGGCGCTCCTCGCGGACACCGCCGACCCAACGGCGCGGGACCGGGCCCGCCGGGCCATCGCCCGCCGCACGGCGGTCTGCCTCGTGGAGCCGGCGCGACCCACCTGGGTCGGTGACCGGCTGCACGCGGCCGACATACGGGTCCACCGAAGCTACGGGATCGACCTCGCGGCCGTGTGGCCGAGACTGTGGCTGCTCCTCCCCGCCGAGGCGCGCGGCGAACTGACGGCGGTGCAGGACCGGTGCGCGTCGGCGGCCCGGCTGGCCGGCTGGGGCGTCCTGTACGCGGTCCTCGGGGCGTTCTGGTGGCCGGCCCTGGTCATCGGCCTGGCGACCCTGCTCATTGCCCGGTACCGCGCCCGCCTCGCCGTGAGCGTGTACGCCGACCTGGTCGAAGCCGCCGTCGACCTGTACGCCCGAGAGTTGGCGGTCCAGCTCGGACTGTCGTGTCCGGACCGGCTCACCCGGGAGGTCGGCGAACAGCTCACCGCGATCGTCCGCAAGGACGGCGTCGTTCCACACGCCCGCCGGGCCAGATCCGCCGAGCCGTCGCCGCCCCGCACCTGACCTTCGGCCCTCGGGCCGTCACGGTTGCCAGGACGGATTGTGCAGGATGGCGAGGTTCTGCCGGGCGTTGACCGCCAGGCTGTGGTCGCCGGCGATCTCCTGCACCGAGTCGAGCACCGTCCAGTACAGGTCGATCGCCCGTTTCCGGTACCCGGCCAGCGCGAGGGTGGCGGCCAGGTTGTTGCGCCGGCCGATGGTGTCGAGGCTGTCCCGCCCGAGGCTCCGCTCGCTGTGCCGGATGTTCTCCGTGTGCAGCTCGATGGCCTGCGCGTACTGGCCGGCGTGCTGGTAACCCACCGCCAGGTTGTTCCGGACGACGAGGGTCAGTTCGCCGTCGCTGCCGTGCAGCTGCTCAGCGGCGGCCACGACCTCCCGCAACACGTCCAGCCCGTCGTCGACCTGCCCGGCTTCGAAGTACGCCTGACCGAGCGCGTTGCGGACCTTCAGGGTGCCCTCGTCGACCGGGCCGAACGCCTGCGCCGCCCCAGCGGCGAGGGGCTCGAGCAGGGCGATGGCCTCGGTGAACCGTCCCCATCGGCGATGGTTCTCGGCGAGGCTCAGCCGGTACGCCAGCGTGGCACGGTCGCGGACCGCCTCCCGGCCCAGTCCGGCCGCACGCCAGACGTCGAGGGACGCCCGGACCACGTCGAGCGGACCGCCCGCCGCGCGCGGGGGCGGCGGGGGCATGGCGGGCAGTGGCTCGGGCGGCCCTGCCTCGTCCGCCACCCACGTCGCGAGCCGCGCCCGCAGTTCCCCGGCGGGGACGCCGTCGACGTACAACCGGCACACCCCGTGGTCCAGGGACAGGTCCAGCAGCGAACCACCGCCGGCCACCAGGCGGAGGTGAGTCAACGCCATGATGTGGCCGGGGGCCCGGACGTCCAGCCCACGCAATGTGGGCCAGGCGACGGTCAGGAACTGACGGATCCGCCGGCGGAGCCGGATGCCGGAGCGGTCGAGGACCACGGTGAGCCCCGGTGTCTCGCCCGCCCCCCGCGGATGCCCGCCGAGACAGGTCACCTGGGGTATCGCGAGCGACGACATCACGTCATCCTTTCAGCCGGACGCGCAGATGCCCACGGCCCGGGGTACGGCGGGCGCCCGATCGCCCGCCGTACCCCGGGGGTCCGTCAGCGGACGGTCAGCGTGCCGACCGCCGGCAGCGGCGCGACCACCGGCGGGAGCCGCTTCGGCTCGCCCCGGCCCGGCGCGCCCGCCCGGGCGAGGTCGCTCTTCGACGCGGTCGCCCGCGCGTCCGGCGTGTCCGGCGCGGCCACGAACGGCTGGTCGTCACCGGTGCAGACGGTGCCCTTCGCCGGCAGCGTCCCGTTCAGCAGGTACGCGTCGACGGCGCCGGTCACGCAGGCCGAGGTGCCGTACGCGGTGTGGCCCCAGCTGTCGCTGCTGAGCAGGCGGCTGTTCGGCAGCAGCGCCGCCGAGCTGACCGCACCCTGGTAGTTGGTCGCCGGGTCCCAGTAGTTGCCGACCACCAGCACCGGGGCGCTGGTGCGCCGGTTGAACGGGCCGGCGTAGGCGTCCTCGTCCCGCACGGTCCAGGTGTTGCGGGCGCAGGGCGACGTGGCCCACGCCCAGGTCCGCCCGAAGTACGGGGCCCGCTTGTCCTCCTTGGCGGCCAGCGCCGGCCAGGCGTCGGCGCTCTTCGGGTGGTACGCGTCGGTGCAGTCCACCGTCAGGAACGTCTCCAGCCCGTTGTCGTACGGGAAGTCGTACCCGCGCTGCTTCCGGGCCTGCGTGGCGCGCTCGGCCACCGCGGTCTGCGCCTGCGACCGGCGGGCCGCCGACGCGGACGCGGGATCGGTCAGCACCAGCAGCTCGCTGGTGAGTCCGTCGATGTCCGCCCAACCGAACGGGCTGTAGAGCGCGCTGAGGCTGGCGCCGACGAAGTCGGCGTAGCTGATGGTGAACGTGCCTTGGTCCGGGTCGTCGATCACCACCGGCTTTTTGCGCAGCCGCTTCGCCACCGTCTCGTACGCGGCGACCGGGTCGCCGGAGGACGCCAGCTCACACTTGTCCGCGCCGGCCTTGGCGCAGCGGACCAGGATCTCGTGCAGCGCCCGGTAGGCGCCGTCGGCGCTGCGCAGCCGGCTCTCCTGCAGTTGGTCGCGGGCCTTGCCCTGGCCGACCCAGGCGTTCGGGTTGAGCACCCCGTCGATGACGAGGGCGCGGACCCGGTCCGGGAACATGTTGGCGTAGTACTGGCCCAGCGCCGTGCCGTAGCTGAAGCCCAGGTAGGTCAGCTTCTTGTCGCCGACCGCGCGGCGCAGCACGTCCATGTCGCGGGCCACCTCGGCGGTGGACGCCGCGCCGGTGAGCGGCTTGCCGGTGGTCGAGCAGGCCTTGCCGACCGCCTTGGACGAGGCGATGTACGCCTTCTCCTCGGCCTTCGTCCATGGGAAGGCGACGTTCAGCCCGGCACCCGCCTTCGTCTGGTCCTTGACCGAGCGGAAGCATCTGACGTTGTCGCTGGCGGCGACGCCGCGCGGGTCGACGCCGACGATGTCGAAGCGGTCGAGCAGGGTGTCGCCGAGGAAGTACGGCGCGGCGAGCGCGATGCTGGTGCCAGAGCCGCCCGGGCCACCCGGGTTGAGGAAGAGGCTGCCGATCTTGTGCTTCTGGTCGCGGGCCTTGACCCGCAGCACCGCGATCTGGGTGCTGGCGCCCTTCGGGTTGTCGTAGTCCAGCGGCAGGCGGACGGTGGCGCACTCGGCGTAGCCGTAGCAGGCGTACCAGTCGAGCTTCGGCACCGGCACGCGGTCGACCCGGCGGGCCTCGACGGCGCTGGTCCGGTCGGACGCAGCCGGCTGCGCCGTGGCGGCCGCGGCGGGCGTGACCGCCGATCCGGCGAGGACGATGCCGGCGATCCCTGTTGCGGTCAGGGACCGGATTGCACGTGGCATGTGGCTGCCTTCCGGTGGGGAACGGGATCTGTCAAGGTGACCTCGACCCCCGTCACTCTAGGGATCACCGCCAATGCAGGCCGCCCGTCAAACGCGGACCAAACCGGCAAATTGCCGATTGATGTAACGAACTTTTCTCGATCGACGCTTTTATTACCTCCGCCGTCCTCTTGCGAGGATGGTCTTGGGTCATGCTTGTCGGGTGAGTTCGTTTCCGAAGCCCGATGCGCGGGTGAAGGCCCTCATCGCGTCCCTGGCGGCGGTGGCGGCGTTGGTGACGCTGGTGGTGTGGCGCCCCCCGGGCATCAGGTCGGTGATCCTGGCCCTGCTCTGCGTGGTGCTCGGGATGATCGCCGGCGTGGCGGTGGCCGCCGCCCGGCAGGCCCCGCGGCAGGCCCGCGGCGACGGCGCCCCGACCGATGACCTGCCGGCACCCGGTGGGTACGCAGTGGACGCCGACACGCTGGAGGCGCTCGATCCCCGGGAGGTCCGGGAACATCGGACGGTGAACGGGCTCAGCGACCGGTGAGGGTCGGCACGGCGAGCGCGTTCACGCCCTGCCCGGCCAGGCAACGGTAGGTGCGGTCCCCGTCCTGGTCGGACGGCGGCAGCACCTCCAGGTTCCACCCGGCCGCTTGGTTGATGCCGCTGACCAGGCGGAAGGTGCTGACATTGCAGACCTGCCGGACGGCGGGGTCGGCGGCGACCGCGTCGTGGCCCGTCCCCGCCAGGTTCGCCGGCAGATCACCCTCGGCGTACGTCTCCCAGGTGTGCTGGCCGTCGCACGACACCCGGTCCGCCTCGGCCCGGTCGCGGCGCAGCCGTACCGGTCCGAAACACTCCAGTTCGGACGCGCAGCGAGCGCCCGCCGGCAGCCTTACCCCGCCGGCCGCGCAGCCCGGCAGCACCTTGCCCGCGTCGACGACCCCGCTGACCACCGGCGTGGGCGATGCCAGCGGGACGGGCGGGCCGCTGGCCAGCCACGCCCCGGCGCCGGCCGAGGCGGCCAGCGCGAGGACCCCCGCGCCGCCGAGGAACCAGCGGCGCCGCCACCGGCGGCCCGGCGTGGGCACGGTCGGGTGGGCGTCGTCCGCCGGCGGGCGCGGGCTCGGCCCGCCGCTCCGCCCCACCGTGTACGGCCGGCCGGTGCCGGGACCGCTGACCGGAAACGCGGAGATCGGGCCACCGCTGACCGGGGCGGTGCCCGGGTCGAGCGGGAGCGCGGCGAGCATCCCGCCCAACTCCACGGCGGACGGGCGCTCGGCCGGGTCGTTGGACATGCCGAGCCGCAGCACGTCGATCAGCTCGTCGGGAATCCCGGGCAGGCCGGGGATCGGCTGGTGGAACATCTCCAGCACGGTGACCAGGCTCGGGTTGCGCTCGGACTGCCAGCGCGGCGGCCGGCCGTGCATCACCGCGTAGAGGGTGGCGCAGAGCGCGTACACGTCGACCGCGGGCGTCGGCGGGCTGTGGTTGAACATCTCCGGCGGCGCGTACGCCGGGGTGAGCACCTCCAGGGTGACCGAGGCGTCCCGCACCTCGGCCAGCACCGCCAGCCCGAAATCGGCCAGCACCGCCGGATTGAAGTGGGAGTAGAGGATGTTGGCCGGCTTGACGTCCCGGTGCAGCACCCCGGCCGCGTGCGAGTGGGCGAGCGCGTCGGCGATCTTGACGCCCAGGTCCCGCGCCTCGACCGCGCCCAGGGGCGAGGTGCGCATCCGCTCCGCGTACGACCCGTCGCACAGTTCCATGATCAGATACGGGTGCTGGTCGACGGTGACCCCGACGTCGAAGAGGTCGACCACGTGCGGATGCGACGACATCTTGCCGGCCGCCCGCGCCTCACGCAGAAAGCGTGCCTGGTCCCGCTCGCTGTCCAGTGTGCGGTTCTCCACCTTGACCGCGACCTCGCGCCCCACCGAGATCTGGGTGGCCCGGTAGACGGTGGCGTAGCCGCCCCGGGCAAAGACCCCCAAGTCGGTCAGACCGGGCACGATGGGCAGCCGCAGGGCACCGGGCGGGGTCTCGGTCACGACTCGAAAATACCCAACCAGTCGGGGCGCTCAGCGCACCGCGTCGGCCGCCGGCACGGGGCCGGAGCCGGCAGCGTCGTCGTCCGGGCCACCCGCTGCAGCCACCCGGCGGGCGTCCCACCGGAGGCCGACCGCGGTCGCGACCGCACCCAGCCCCTCCCAGGCGGCCACCCCGAAGAACCGGTCCGGAGCGATGTCGGAGAGCACGGCGATGCTGAAGACGGTGAAGGTGACCAGCCGGAACCAGACCGTGAACCGGTAGAACGGCCGCCACTCGGTGGCGACGGCGAGCAGGTAGTAGACCCCCATGTTGAACGAGGCCATCGAGGACGCGGTGAGGAACGTGCCGGTGTAGTCACCCGGGGCCCGCTCGGCCGGCACCTCGAAGCCGAGCATGCGCAGTTGCGCCTCCGGCCAGATCAGCCCGAGCGCGCCGAGGAGCAGCGCCAGCACGCCGAAGACCGCCATCGTCCAGCCGGCGCCCGAGCGCGGCAGCCTCATGAGTCCTCCCCACCCACGACCGCCGACGTGTGCGGCCTCCTCGGCCACCGAGGCTAGCCGCCACCCCCGCCGCCCACATCCCCGAAACCGCCAAAACTGCCCGCTCCGCCCCGCACGTGGCGGCAGCCTCACGGAGGGCGTGGCGCGTTTTCCGTGAATCTGCGCGGACCTCAGCGTAGGCGTGGGTCAGGGGATCAGGCGGGTGTGGAGGGCGTCGGCGATCGCCCGCTCGCTGCGCTGCTCGGTGGCGTACGCCAGGCGTACCGCCTCTTCCGCGCTGGCCAGCGCCTCGGTCGGGCGGTCGCACGCGGCCAGCGTCTCGGCCAGCACGCAGGCCCCGATCACCTGGCTGCGAACGTCCTCGGCCGGGGCGGCGACCGCCCGCTGCGCCCAGTCCAGCGCCTGCACCGGCTGTCCGTGGGCGAGCAGCGCGGAGGCGTACCGGGCCATGGTCTGGCGGCGGGAGAAGAGCAGCGAGGGGGTGTGGGCGGCGGCGGTGGCGACCGGGGCGAGCAGGCCCACCGCGGTCGCCGGGTCGTCGTCGGCGAGCCGGGCCAGGGCGAGCAGCACCCGGGGCGCCACCTGGGCGGGGGCCTGCGGGTTGTGCGGCTCCACCGTGGTGAGCACCGACCGGGCCGCCTGCTCGGCGGTCTCCCAGTCGCCCAGGTCCAGCGCCACGAACCCGCGCAGCGTGCCGGCCATCCCGGTGAGCAGCGGGTGCGACGTCCGACCGGCGTACGCGAGGGCGTCGGTGAGCAGGTCGGCGGCGTGCTCCGGCTCGCCCAGCCCGCGTGCCACCACCCCGCGTACCACCAGGGCGAAGCCCTGCCCCCAGTCGTCGCCGACCTCGGCGAAGTCCCGGTACGCGCGCCGCGCCGCCCGGTCCGCCTCGGCCAGCTCACCCAGCTCCGCGGTGGCGTACGCCTCGACCGCGCGCAGCGTGCCGACCGCCCACGCCTCGCCGACCCGCTCGCCGAAGGGGAGGAAGACCTGCGCCATCCGGCAGGCCTCCCGGAGCCGGCCGGCGAGCAGCCGGGCGAACGCGGTGGTGCCGCGCAGCCAGGCCCGGCCGTACGGGTCCTTCAGCTCGGCGAAGAGCCGGGCGGCCCGGCCGAGGACCGCGTCGGTGCCGGCGAAGTCGCCCCGGGTGGTTGTCACCCAGGCCAGGTTCTGCAACGACCAGGCCTGCCCGCGTGGGTCCTTTGCGGCGAGGCTGACCTGGTAGGAGGCGGCCAGCCGGCTGCTCGCCTGGCCGAGCCGGCCGGCGATGAAGTCGGCCATGCCGAGCCGGCGCATCGCCGAGGCCCGCATCGTCGGCAGCTCGGCGGCCGTGGCCACCTGAAGAGCCTCCTGCCAGCAGCGTTCCGTCCGGGCCTGGTCGCCGAGGGTCTGGTGGGCCTGCCCGGCGAGCAGCAGGGCACCGGCCCGGGTGGCCGCGTCGCCGGTGTTGGCCGCGATCTTCTCCGCGAAGGCGAGCGCGTCGTGGGGGCGGCCGACCTGGAGCAACGCCCGGGCGTGCACCACCTGGTCGGCCAGCGGCACGCCGTCGCGGGCCAGCTCGGCGGCGCGCTCGGCGTACTCGACGGCCAGGGCCGGCTCGCCGGAGCGCAGCGCGCGGCGGGCGGCCCGGCCGAGCGCGGCGACGCCCAGCGGGGTCACCGCGCGGGCCGGCGCGTCGGGGCGCAGCTTCACCGCGTCGGCGAGCGCAGCGGCCCGCGCCACGTGTTCGGCCACGAAGTCGTCCCGGGCCGCCTCGCTGAACCCACCGGGCAGGGCGGCGCCGTCGGCGCTCTCCGGAGCGGCCCAGCGGGCCAGCGCCGCGTGCCGCTCGGCCAGCTCCGCCTTGCTCACCCCGGCGTACGCGGCCTCGCGCATCAGCGGGGTGGCGAAGGCGAAGCCGGTGCGGGTGCGGTGCAGCATGCGGCGCTGCAGCAACTCCTCCACGGCCCGCTCCAGCTCGACCGCGACCACCGCCGCCGGGCGGCCGTCCCGGCCGGTGCGCTGCTCGCGGAGCGCCTCCAGGGTGCCGGCCGGCACGGTGTCGCCGACCACAGCCGCGTCGCGCAGCACCGAGCGGGCGTCCACCGGCAGCGCGTCGATCCGCGCCGCGAGCACGGCGGCCAGGTCCCGGGAGAGCAGCCGGCTGCCCAGCGAGCCGGGCGCCAGCCGCCAGCCACCGGGAATGTCCCGGTCCGCGCCCGCGGTCAGCGCGCCCCGCTCCATCAGCAGGGTAACCAGCTCGGCCAGGTAGAACGGGTTGCCCTGGGCGGTGGCCAGCAGCCGGTCGGCGTCGGCCTGGGGCAGCTTCCCGCCCCCCAGGTAGCTGGTGAGCAGCCGGGCCGCGTCGGCACCGCGCAGCGGCGGCAGCGCGTGCACCTCGGCGTCCGCGACCCGGGTCAGCGCGCCGGCGGTACGCACCAGTTCCGGGCGGCCGAGCAGCAGCACCAGCACCGGGCCGGTGAGTCGGTTGAGGGTCACGCCGAGTGCGTTGACGGTCTCGGCTGTGGCGTCGTGCAGGTCGTCCACCACGATCACCAGTGGCGCCTCGACCGCGAGCGCGCTGAGCAGGCCGGTGACCGCGTTCGGCACCGCCTCGGCGTCCGCCGGCGGAGCGGCCGGGTTCCACTCGCCGTTGCCGGTGGCAGGCGGGAGTTCGGCGTACCCGAGCAGCGCGAGGAGCTGGTCGACGGCGAGCGGGGGCAGTTCGCCGGGGAGCCGGCCGAGTCGCTGGCCGAGCCGGCGCAGCCGCTCCTCCACGGCCGGACGGGTGAGCGCGGTGGCGGCGTCGTTGGGCAGACCGACCGCGGCCCGGACCAGATCGGCCAGCGGGGCGAGCCGACGCCGCTCGCCGAACGCGGCGCACCGTACGGAGAGCACCCGGGCACCGGTGTGCGCGGCATACCGGCCGGTGCCCACGTCGTAGCCGGCGGCGAGGCGTTCCACCTCGGCGGCGAACCGGGACTTGCCGATCCCCGCCTCGGCGGTCATCAGCAGCACCCGGGGCTCGCCCCGGTCGATCACCTCGGCGAGCCGGCCGGCGACCCGCCCGATCTCGGTCTCCCGGCCCACGAAGGGCGCCTCGTCGCCGAGACCGGACCGGGTGCCCGGCGCGTCCAGGAGACCCAGCAGCTCGTACGCCTCGACCGGCTCGCGCTTGCCCTTGAGCCGCAGCGGGCGCAGCGCCCGCCAGGAGGCGACGTGCCGGGTGGCGGCGGCGGTCCGCGCACCGGCGTAGACCGCCCCGACCGCGGCGGCGTCAGCGAGCCGGGCCGCGGTGTTCACCGTGTCGCCGATGACGGTGTATTCGATCGCCGCCTGGATGCCGGCGATCACGTCGCCGGTGTTCAGCCCGACCCGCAGGCCGAGCGGCGCACCGCCGCCCCGCTCGTCGTCGAGCACCCGGCGGACGGCCCGCTGCATGGAGAGCGCCGCCCGGACGGCGCGCTCCGCGTCGTCCTCGTGCGCGACGGGCGCACCGAAGACCGCCATGATCCCGTCGCCGGTGAGCTTGTCGACGTGGCCGCCGAAGGTCTTGACCGCACCGGCGAGGGCGGCGAGCACCCGGTCCGTCACCGCGCCGACCCGTTCCGGGTCGAGGTCCTCGGACCAGGAGGTGAAGTCGGAGAGGTCGCCGAAGAGCACGGTGACCACCCGCCGTTCGGCGGCGGGCAGCGTCGCGGCGGCCGGCAGCGCAGCCCCGCAGTTGTGGCAGAACCGCGCGCCGGGTACGGCGACGGTTCCGCACACCGGGCAGGTCACGGCTGCTCCACTCCGAGGTACTCGAGCTGCGCGCGGACCGACCACTCGGCGGCCCACCAGAGCGACCGGTCGACGTCGGCGTACACCTTGGCGACCACCTCGGGCGCGGTGGTGGCGCCCGCGGCGACCGCCGCGCGGACCTGGTCGAGCCGGGCCCGGCGGTGGGCGAGGTAGAAGTCGGCCGCCGCGCCGCAGTCGGCCAGCGCCGGGCCGTGCCCCGGTAGCGCCGGCACCCCCCGGTACGTCGACAGCAGCTCCAGACTGGCCAGGTAGTCCCCGAGGTGCCCGTCAGGGTGGGCGACCACGGTGGTGCCCCGACCCAGGATGGTGTCGCCGGTGAGGACCACCCGCTCGTCGCCGTGCTCGACCAGGAAGCAGACCGAGTCGGCGGTGTGTCCCGGGGTGGCCAGCAGGCGGATCTCCAGGCCCGAGCCGTCGACGGGCCCGGTCAGCGGCCCACCGCCGATGGTGTGCGCCGGGTCGGCGGCGCGGACGGGCGCGCCGCCGAGCAGCTCGTGCAGCCGGGCCGAGCCCTCGGTGTGGTCCGGGTGCCCGTGGGTGATCAGCACGGACCCGACCGGCCCGTGCGCCGCGATGGCGGCCAGGTGCTCCTCGTCGGCCGGGCCCGGATCAACGACGACCGCGTGCTCGGCGCCGGGGGCGCGCAGCACCCAGGTGTTGGTGCCGTCGAGCGTCATCGGCCCCGGGTTCGGCGCGCGCAGCAGCGTCACCCAACCCGGCAGCTCGTCCGCGAGCGCCCCTGCCGCCCCGGTCACATGCCCGCCCATGGCAGCGATCGTACGACCCCGCTCGCCGCTCCCCGCGATCTTGCAGTTCTGGCCCGTGATTTGTGGTCGTTCACGGCTTTCGCCAGGGCGGAATCCGCAAGATCGCGGGGACGGAGCGTGAGCGGCGGCTCAGCCGACCTCGACGATGACCTCGACCTCGACGGGGGCGTCGAGCGGCAACTCGGCGACGCCGACCGCGCTGCGGGCGTGCCGGCCGGCCTCGCCGAAGACCGCGAGGAACAGGTCGGAGGCGCCGTTGATCACGCCCGGCTGGCCGGTGAAGCCCGGCGCGCTGGCCACGAAGCCGGTCAGCTTCACGATCTTGACCACGTTCTCCAGGCCGACCAGCGAGTCGATCGCGGCGATGGCGTTCAGCGCGCACCGCTGCGCCAGGTCCTTCGCCTGGTCGGCGGAGACGCCGTTGCCGACCTTGCCGGTGGCGAGCAGCTTGCCCTCCGCCATCGGCAACTGGCCGGAGACATAGACGTGCTGCCCGGATTGGACGGCCGGCACGTAGCTGGCCACCGGCGGCACCACCTCGGGCAGGGCCAGGCCCAGCTCGGCGAGCTTCGCGTGCGGTCCGCTGCTCATGCCGCTCACGCCTTCGGCCGCTTGAGGTAGGCGACGAGCTGCTCCGGGTTCGGGCCGGGAACCACGGAGACCAGCTCCCAGCCATCCTCGCCCCAGTTGTCGAGGATCTGCTTGGTCGCATGGACCAGCAGCGGGACCGTGGCGTATTCCCACTTCTGCATCAGGTTAAGGCCTCCTTGCCTGGCGTGGATTCGGTCAGGCACAGCCTACGGGCCGCCGGTGTCAGCGGGACGCCGGACGCTGCCCCGGCGGCGAGGGCGGCTCGCCACAGGGACCCTCGTGCTCGTAGGGCTGGGGGCAACGGGACCGGTCGGGCAGCGGCAGGTCGCAGAAGACGCGGTGCCGGTTGTTCTGGTCGTCCGCCGTGGAGACCGTCGTCTCACCGGCGTCCAGTTCGCTGAGGAAGCCGAGCGAGGTGGCCACGGTGCCGGCGAGCGCGGTGGCCGCCGCCAGGTCGGCGACCCGGACCGGCAGGTGGATGACGTACCCGGGCTCCTCCTCGTCCCGAACGCGGTCGCCTGACCGGACCAGCGTGCGGAGCGCCTCGGCCGGATGGCGGTACGACCGCTCGTTGAACGGCAGTGCCAGACCGATCCCGTCGGCATCACCGGGCCGCCGCACCCGGTCAGCGGGGACGAACTGGGCTCGAGGGGTGTTCTCCGCGTCGCGCAAGCGATCCTCCGGGCGTCGTACCTGCTCACCGTCAGCACCATCCGGCTCGGACCCACCGCCGCTCCGGTCCCCGCGTCGCGACGAACGTAGGACCTGATGGCAGTCCCAGCAACGGGACGCGCAGGCACGATCACGTTCAGTCACATATGCGACACATCTCTCGACGGGAATGCGACGGCAGGACCGCCTCGACCCGCTCGTGCAGGCGACCGGCCGGTACGCGGGGCAGGCAAGGCGCCCATCGACCGCTACCCTTCCGATCTGGACGGGCGCCAGCGCTCGCCCGCCACGCTGGTCCACGTGTCCGTCGCCTGGGGCGGCGACGCGCCGCACCCCGGGGGATGACATGACCCAACCGCCCATCGGTGGCGCCGCCGGTTCTCCCGGCGGTCCGTCCCACCACGAGCCACCCGCCGGCGCCGCGCCACCTCCCGGGGCGGCGTACCCCCCGCCGGCCCCCGGGGCATTCCCCGCGCCGCCCCCCGCGGCGTACCCCCCGCCCGCTTCCGGGGCGTACCCCCCGCCGGCGCCGGGGTCGTTCCCCGGGCCGGCGCCCGGCTACCCGCCACCGCCGACGCCGGCGGCTCCGAAGAAGCGGCGCGGGCTGCTGATCACCTCGATCGTGCTGGCCGCGGCGATCCTGCTCTGTGGCGGTGGCGGCACCGCCGCGTTCCTGACTCTGCGCAAAGCCGAGGAGGGGCAGGGCGCGAAGGAGCCGGCAGTCGCCGTGGACGGCTTCCTCACCGCCGTCTACAAGGACCAGGATGCCCGGAAGGCGGCCACCTTCGTCTGCTCCGCGGCACGGGACGACAAGAAGATCGCCGCCAAGGTCGCCGAGGTGCAGAAGTACGCGACGCAGTACCAGAACCCCCGGTTCCGCTGGACCACGCCGAAGGTGGACAACCAGACCGGGGAGCGGGCGACGGTGACCACCAAGGTCACCATGGCCACCTCCGACGAGAAGGTGGCCGACCAGGAGTTGCGCTTCACCGTGGTGCAGAAGACGGGTTGGTGGGTCTGCGAGGTCGGCTGAGCCGGGCGGCCGGCGCGCGCTCTAAGCTCAACGGGTGGCAGCAGCTGAGCACCCGGCCGAACCGGCCGGCACCGCATGGCCGGCCCGCCTGCACGTGGTGACCGGGAAGGGCGGTACGGGCAAGACCAGCGTGGCCGCGGCGCTGGCCCTCGGGCTGGCCGCCGGCGGCCGGCGCACCCTGCTGGTCGAGGTGGAGGGGCGGCAGGGCATCGCCCAGCTCTTCGGCACCGACCCGCTGCCCTACGAGGAGCGGCACCTGACCGACGCCCGGGACGGCGGCGAGGTGCGGGCCCTGGCGGTGGACGCCGAGGAGGCGCTCCTCGAGTACCTGGACATGTTCTACAAGCTCGGCGCGGCCGGCCGGGCGCTGCGCAAGTTCGGCGCCATCGACTTCGCCACCACCATCGCCCCGGGCCTGCGGGACGTGCTGCTCACCGGCAAGGTGAAGGAGGCGACCACCCGCACCAACGGCCAGCGCCGGGCGTACGACGCGGTGGTGCTGGACGCGCCGCCGACCGGGCGGATCGGCCGCTTCCTCAACGTCACCGCGGAGACCGCCCGGCTGGCCAAGGTCGGCCCGATCAAGACCCAGAGCGAGGGGGTCGCCGTGCTGCTTCGCTCGCCCATGGCGGCGGTGCACGTGGTGACCCTGCTGGAGGAGATGCCGGTCCAGGAGACGGTCGACGCGATCGCCGAGCTGACCCAGCTGGGCTTCCCGGTCGGCCGGGTGATCGTCAACGGCGCCCGGCCGCCGGTGCCCACCGGCCGCGCGGTGAGCTCCGCCGAGCTGAAGCGGGGGCTGGCGGCCGCCGGCCTGCCGGCCGACGCGCGCACCGTCGCGGCCCTCGCCGGCGAGGCGCGCGACCAGCAGGTACGGCGGGAGCTGGAGGACTCGCTCCGAGGCGACCTGGTGGAGCTGGGGCTGCCTCTGACCGAGCTGCCGCTGCTCCCCGACGGGGTCGACCGGGCCGGACTGGAGACGCTGGCCGAGGCGCTCGTCCGGGCGGATTGACTCACACCTGCGGCCGGCACGGAGCAGAGACACCCGGAAGACCGATACGCTCGATTGGTGCCTTCCGAAGACGCGGCGCCACCGCTGGACGTCGACCAGATCCTCGCCGACCCCGGCGTACGGATCGTGGTGTGCTGCGGGGCGGGCGGAGTGGGCAAGACCACCACGGCGGCCGCGTTGGCGCTGCGGGCCGCCGAGCGGCACGGCCGGCGGACGGTGGTGCTCACCATCGACCCGGCCCGCCGGCTGGCCCAGTCGCTCGGCCTGACCGAACTGGACAACACCCCGCGCCAGGTCAAGGGCATCGACGTCGAGGCCAGCGGCGGCGAGCTGCACGCCATGATGCTCGACATGAAGCGCACCTTCGACGACGTGGTGCTCCAGCACACCGATCCGGCGAAGGCGGCGGAGATCTTCGCCAACCCCTTCTACCAGGCCATGAGCTCCACCTTCGCCGGTACGCAGGAGTACATGGCGATGGAGAAGCTGGGTCAGCTACACGCCCGGGGCGAGTGGGACCTGATCGTGGTGGACACCCCGCCGTCCCGTTCGGCGCTGGACTTCCTGGACGCGCCGGCCCGGCTGTCCCGGTTCCTCGACGGCCGGATGCTGCGGCTGCTGCTCGCCCCGGCCCGGAGCGGTGGGCGGAGCATGTTCAGCTTCGTGACGGCCGGCTTCGGGATGTTCTCCAAGGCCGTGCAGAAGGTGCTCGGGGCGCAGCTGCTCACCGACCTCTCCGGCTTCGTCGCCGCGCTGGACTCGATGTTCGGCGGTTTCCGGCAGCGGGCCGAGCAGACGTACCGGATCCTGCAGGCGCGGGAGACGGCGTTCCTGCTGGTCGCGGCGCCGGAGCCGGACGCGGTGCGGGAGGCCGCCTACTTCGCGGGCCGGCTACGCGAGGAGCACATGCCGCTGGCCGGCCTGGTGCTCAACCGGGTGCACCGGCCGGCGGTGCCGGAGCTGAGCGCGGCCGACAGCCGGGCCGCCGCGGCCCGGCTGGAGGACGCCGGCGGGCACGAGGGCACCGTCGAGGTGTTGCGGGCCCACGCGGCGCTGGCCCAGCAGGCGGTACGCGAGCAGCGGGTGGCGGCCCGGTTCACCGAGGCGTTCCCGGCCGTGCCGACGGTGTCGGTGACGGCGCAGCCCGCCGACGTGCACGACGTCGACGGGCTGCGGACGATCGGCGAGGCGATCAGCCAACGGTGAGCCGCGGTGACCGACAGGCCGGCGGTCAGTTCGCGGTGGTCACCAGGACCTTGTCCTTGCCGGTCTTGTCCTTGGCGTTCTTCTTCATGGCCGCCTCGAACATCTTCCGCCAGCTGGTCACCTGCGGGTGACGGCGCAGCAACGCCCGGCGTTCGCGTTCGGTCATGCCACCCCACACCCCGAACTCGATCCGGTTGTCGAGCGCGTCGGCCAGGCACTCGTACCGCACGGGGCAGCTCCGGCAGATCCGCTTCGCCACGTTCTGTTCAGCGCCCTGTACGAACAACGCATCCGGGTCACCGTTCTGACACGCCGCCAGTGACGGCCAGTCAGTGATCATGCCCATGTGTAAACGTCCCCCCTTGCAGTACCTACCGACGTCACGCGACCAGCCGTCGAACTCCCCCCGGTCGTCCGGCCTGCCTCCCCAGGGCGGCACGGACGACATGCGGCTCTGTCGCCGCCAACCATCATGCTGTGTAGTCACCTGATTACGCAACGTTGTCGGCGAAATCCATCATTCCGGACACTCCCGGCTTCCCGGGCTCTCGCCCGCCGTCTACCCCACCCGAGTACGTGAAAACGCTGCGCAGCTCCCCCTTTCGGGGGAGACTTCTGCGGGTCCACGCAACCATCCGCCTGGGTTCGTGCGTTTAGCACAACGAGGCCGGCGCGTGCTGGAAATGGGGAAAGTTCCCCGCGCGCCCCTCATTCCCTACTCGCGTACCCTGTCGAGGTGACCTGGATGCGGAAACGTGACCACAATGTGCTGACCAACGCCGCATCGCTACTCATCTGTGGCCTGTTGGCCGGCGTGGTGGTCGCGGCGGCGGCCTTCCCCGCAGTGGCGATGTCCGGACTGGCCGCCAAGGCGGGGGCCGAGACCTTTGGCGCGCTGCCCAAGGAACTGACCGTGGCCCGGTCCCCGCAGGCCAGCGTTCTGGTCGCCGCGGACGGCAAGACCCCGTTGGCCGCGATGTATGACGAGTACCGCAAGGAGGTCAAGCTCAAGGACGTCTCGCCCTACATGCAGAAGGCCATCATCGCGGCCGAGGACCACAACTTCTACAAGCACAACGGTGTCGACTTCAACGGCGTCGCCCGCGCGTTCGTCAACAACAGCTCCGGGGTCAACTCCCGGCAGGGTGCGTCCACCCTGACCATGCAGTACGTCCGGCTGGCCATCTCGTACTCGGCCACGCACCCGGCCGACGTGGTCGCCGCGACCGAGGACACCAGCGCCCGCAAGCTGCGCGAGATGTCGCTAGCCATGCAGGTCGACAAGGAGTTCTCCAAGGACGAGATCCTGGAGCGCTACCTGAACATCGCCGCCTTCGGCAACGGCGCGTACGGCATCTTCGCCGCGAGCCAGACCTACTTCGGCAAGCCGCCGAGCAAGCTCGACATCCAGGAGTCGGCGCTGCTGGCCGGCCTGGTGAAGGCGCCGACCGCGTTCGACCCCACCACCAAGTCCGGCTACACGGAGGCGGTCGGGCGACGTAACTACGTCATCGACAACATGGTGCAGATCGGGGCGATCACCAAGGATGAGGCCGAGCAGGCCAAGAAGATCACGCTGAAGGTCAACAGCAAGCGCGCCCCGAACGGCTGTGTCCAGGCCAACACGCAGAGCTGGGGCTTCTTCTGCGACTACTTCTACCGCTGGTGGATGCAGCAGGAGACCTTCGGCGCCAACTCGTACGAGCGTGAGCGCCGGCTGAAGAGCGGTGGCTACACCATCAAGACCAGCCTGGACGTGCAGGCGCAGACGGGTGCCGACAAGGCGGTCCGTAACCACCTGAGCGCCAACAACAAGGCCGCCCGGATGGTGGCGGTCATTGAGCCGGGCACCGGCAAGGTCCGCGCCATCGCGGTCAACCGGAACTACAAGCTCGACGATCCGAACCATCCGCAGAACCAGCTCAGCAGCGACCCGAAGAAGCGCAAGAAGGGCATCCGGGGCACCTACCCGAACACGGTCAACCCGCTGGTCACCGGCGGCGGTGGCGCCAACGGCTACCAGGCCGGCTCGACCTTCAAGATCTTTACCCTGGTGGCGGCCCTGGAGAAGGGCATCCCGCTCAGCTACACCATCAACGCGCAGCCGGTCTTCAAGTCCGACTACATCATCAAGCAGGGCTCGCCGGCGGCCTGCCCCGGCACGCACTTCTACTGCCCGCAGAACGCCTCGAAGTCGATGGCCGGCGTGCACAACATGTGGAGCGGGTTCGGCTTCTCGGTCAATACCTACTTCATCCCGCTCCAGCAGCAGGTCGGCGCGGAGAACGTGGTGAAGGCCGCGGAGAAGCTCGGCATCACCTTCCGCTCCTCCGACGACGCCAAGCTCGCCGCGGACGCGCACCAGTGGGGTGCGTTCAGCCTGGGTGTCTCGCAGACCACGCCGCTGGAACTGGCCAACGCGTACGCCACCCTGGCCGCCGACGGCAAGTACTGCGAGCCGATCCCGGTCGAGGAAATCCGCAGCCCGGACGGCGACAAGCTGGACGTCGCCAACCCGCGCTGCGAGCAGCGGATCGACACCCAGGTGGCCCGGGCCGCCGTGGACGCCGCCCGCTGCCCGGTGGGTGACCGCTCCTCGACCTCCGAGTGCAAGACCGCCACCGCCGGCGAGGTCCACCGCATCGTCAACGCGCCGGTGGCCGGCAAGTCCGGCACCACCGACTCGGACAAGACCTCGGCCCTGGTCGCGATGACCAAGCAGTACGCGGTGGCCGGCATCATGGCCGACCCGGACTGGCCGCAGACCAACCAGAAGATGGGCCACAAGGAGCTCACCGGCATCAACCCCGCGGTAACCGAGACGCTGCGGGACGCCATGAAGGGCAAGGAGCGGAAGGAGTTCACCCCGCCGAGCGGCAAGATCATCAAGGGTGACCAGCGCTCCATCCCCAACGTGAAGTGCCAGTCGATCGACGCCGCCAAGTCGCGGCTGCGCGGCGCCGGCTTCGACCCGGTGGTCTCCAACAACCCGAGCCCGTCGGAGTGCCCGGCGGGCACCGCCGCCGGCACCAGCCCGGACGGGCGCACCATCAAGGGCGGCGTGGTGATGATCGAGGTCAGCTCCGGCCAGCCCAAGCCCGGCACCAGCACGGGCCCCGGCGGCCCGACGGTCCCGCCCGGCAACGGCAACGGCCGGGGGCCGCGACCGCGCGGCTGACCGGCCAAGGACGAAGCGGGCGGGCACCCTGGTGGGGTGCCCGCCCGCTTCGTCGTTGGTCAGAGACCGAGCTGTCGGCGTACCTCGGCGGCGACCCGGCCGCCCTCGGCCCGGCCGGCCACGGCCGCCTGGGCCGCCTTCATGGCCGGGCCCATCTGCGCCTTGCCAGTGAAGCCGCCCGCAGCCAGCGCCCCCGTGACCAGCTCGGTCAGCTCGGCGTCGGAGAGCTGCTTCGGCAGGTAGCGCTCCAGCACCTCACCCTCGGCGGTCTCCTTGCCGGCCTGCTCGGTACGGCCCGCGTCGGCGAAGGCCGTGGCCGCCTCGCGCCGCTTCTTCGCCTCCTTGGTCAGCACCGCGAGGACCTCGTCATCGCTGAGCTCGCGCTTTTCCTTGCCGGCGACCTCGGCGTTGCCCACGGCCGCGAGGGCCATCCGCAGCGTAGAGGTGGTCAGCTCGTCGCGCGCCTTCAGGGCGGCGCGCATGTCGGCGGTGAGGCGATCCTTCAGCGTGCTCATGGACGGTCAAACTACCCTGAACGGCATGCGAAAGCGCACACTATTCCGGCTCGCCGCCGGGACCGTCGCCGCCGGCGCGGCCACCCTGGCGTACGCGTCCCTCGTCGAGCGCAACCTGTTCACCCTGCGGCGGTACGACGTGCCGGTGCTTCCGACCGACGCCGAGCCGTTGCGCGTGCTGCACCTGTCGGACCTCCACATGATGCCCAACCAGCGGCGCAAGCAGGACTGGGTGGCCTCGCTGGCCGCCCTCGACCCCGACCTGGTGGTGGTCACCGGGGACAACATGGCGCACCCCGACGCCGTCCCCGGCGTGCTGCGGGCCCTGCAACCGCTGCTCGACCTGCCCGGCGCCTTCGTCTTCGGCTCCAACGACTACACCGGGCCGGTCTGGAAGAACCCGTTCACCTACTTCCTGCCCGACCGCGAGTACACCGAGGGCGTGCCGCTGCCGTACGAGGAACTGCGCGACGTGTTCACCGGCGCCGGCTGGGTGGACCTCAACAACGCGCGGACCACCCTGAAGGCGGGCGGCCGGGAGATCGAGCTGGCCGGCGTGGACGACCCGCACGTCGAGCGGGACGACTACGACGCGGTGGCCGGCCCGGTCAGCTCCGGGACGACGCTCTCCATCGCCCTCAGCCACTCCCCCGAGCCGGCCGTGCTCGACCGGATGGCCGCCGACGGCTTCGGGCTGCTGCTGGCCGGCCACACCCACGGCGGCCAGGTCTGCGTGCCCGGCTACGGCGCGCTGGTGACCAACTGCGGCCTGCCCCGCTCGATGGCCCGCGGGCTGCACCGCTGGCCCGGCTCGGACTCCTGGCTGCACGTCTCCGCGGGCCTCGGTACGCACCCCACCGCGCCGGTGCGGTTCGCCTGCCCGCCCGAGGCGAGCGTGCTCACGCTGATCTCCCGCTGACCGGCCCGCGCCCGGGTGGGGTACCGAGTTTGACCATCGGAGCGGGTGGGCTACTATTTGTCGGCACGCCTCGGGGTGTGGCGCAGCTTGGTAGCGCGCTTCGTTCGGGACGAAGAGGTCGTCGGTTCGAATCCGGCCACCCCGACCAGAGGTAAATGCATCAGGGCCCCTCCACGGAGGGGCCCTGATCCGTATCTGTCATCGGCCCCGGTGGCCGAGGACGCGATCCTGCCCACGGGCAGATGATCAATTTTCCTGGCAAGGTTGGTGGCATGCCCGGCCTCATCCGCTCCCGCCTGACCGACTGGACCACCCTCGTACCCCTGATCGCGGTCCTGGTGCTCGCGGCCGCCTGGGGGCGCCAGCTGCCCGGCCCGTTGATCGCGGTGGTGGCCGCGCTGCTGGCCGGTGCGGTCCTGGCCGCCGTGCACCACGCGGAGGTCGTGGCGCACAAGGTGGGGGAGCCGTTGGGCTCGCTGCTCCTTGCCGTGGCGGTCACGGTGATCGAAGTCGGACTGATCGTCACCCTCATGATCAGCGGCGGGGAAAAGACGCAGGCGCTGGCCCGCGACACCGTCTTCGCCGCCGTCATGATCACCTGCAACGGGATCCTCGGCCTGTCGCTGCTGATCGGCGCGCTGCGTCACCGGGTCGCGGTCTTCAACCCAGAGGGCACCGGTGGGGCTCTCGCCACCGTGGCCACGCTCGCCACGCTCAGCCTGGTGGTGCCCACCTTCACCACCAGCCGGCCGGGCCCGCAGTTCTCCCCCGCGCAGCTCACCTTCGCGGCGGTGGCGTCGCTCGCCCTCTACGGCCTCTTCGTGATGGTGCAGACCGGCCGGCACCGCGACTACTTCCTCCCGGTCACCCACGAGGGCAGCGTCGTGGCCGTCGATGCCGACGGCGACGGGCACGCGGACCCGCCGTCGGCCCGGACCGCGCTGGCCAGCCTGATACTGCTGCTGGTGGCGCTGGTAGCAGTGGTCGGCAACGCGAAGATAATCTCTCCGGCGATCGAGGCGGGTGTCTCGGCGGCCAACCTGCCGCAGGCGTTCGTCGGGGTGGTGATCGCCCTGCTGGTGCTGCTGCCGGAGACCCTCGCCGCGGCCCGGGCCGCCCGGCGGGACCGGGTCCAGATCAGCCTCAATCTGGCCCTCGGCTCGGCGATGGCCAGCATCGGACTGACCATCCCGGCCATAGCGCTGGCCTCGATCTGGTTGGAGGGGCCGCTGCTGCTGGGCCTCGGCGGCACGCAGTTGACGCTGCTCGCGCTCACCGCCGTGACCGGCGTTCTCACCGTGGTGCCGGGCCGGGCGACCGTGCTCCAGGGCGGGGTGCACCTGGTGCTGCTCGCCGCGTTCGTCTTCCTGGCGGCCAGCCCCTGAGCGGTCCGGTCCGTCCCGCCGCCGTCAGTCGTGCAGCTCGGTGCGCGCGACCTCGGTGAAGGCGGCGGCCAGGTAGTCCGCCAGCGGCCGGTCGGTGGCGGCCAGCAGGTCGGCGACGAGCAACGGCGCGTGCCGGGCGATCGCGGCCGGGTCGGGTGGCCCGTCGTCGTCGCCGGGTTCGTACACGCCGAGGGCGCTCGCCAGCAGGACCAGCAGCACGTGCGGGTCGACGTCGGTCCACCACGGCGTGGTGGACCGGACGCAGCGCTCCAGCACCTGGCGCACGTCGTCCCCGTCCAGCCCGTCCGGGTGGGTCTGCTCCAGCAGCAGCCGGACCACCCCGCCGAGCACCAGGCCGGCCCGGTCGGCGGCGGCCAGCCGTTCCACCGCCGGCCGGTACGCCTCGGTGTCCCGCTCGCGGGCGGTGGCCACCGCCTCGGTGGCGGCCGCGGCGATCTCGCGGGCCGGTGCGGGCAGGTGGCGCCAGGTCACGGTCACCGGGCCAGCATGTCAGACAGCGTGTTCTTGCTCACGGACCGGCTCTGCCGAACGCGGAACCGGCCGAAATCCGCTCGCCGCCTGTCACACCCGGGCAACAGAATCCAGGCATGCTGCGCCGCGCCCTACCCGCTCGCCCGGAAGCCCGTCGGATCCTGCTCGGCACCCTGTTGTCGGCCATCGGGCGCGGCCTGACCCTGCCGTTCCTCTTCATCTACCTCACCGACGTACGCGGGCTGACCGACAACCAGGCCGGCCTGGTCATCGGTTGGTTCGGGGCGGTGACGCTCGCCCTGTCGCCGCTGGGCGGGACGCTGATCGACCGGTTCGGCGCCCGCCGGGTGGTGCTGCCCTGCCTGGCGATCGAAGCCGTCGGCACCGGCTCGCTCGCGCTGGTCGACTCGATCGGCACGGCCTTCGCGGTCAGCACCCTGATCGCGATCGGCGGCTCGGCACTCTGGGCCGGGCAGACCACCATCCTCGCCTCGTTGACCGGCGACGGTGAGCGGCAGCGGGTGTTCGGGCTCCAGTTCGCCCTGCTCAACCTCGGCATCGGGGTGGGTGGCCTGATCTCCGGCGCGGTCGTCGACATCGCCCGCCCGGTCACCTTCCAAGCCATCTACCTGCTGGACGCGCTGAGCTACCTGACGCCGGGCCTGATCCTGCTGACCCTGCCGCACGTCGGGCACCGGCTGGTGCAGGCCCCGACGGCGGCCGCACGGTCGGCCGGGGGCTACCTCACCGTGCTGCGGGACCGGCCGTTCCGGCGCCTGGTCATCTTCGGTCTGGTGCTCACCACCTGCGGCTATGCGCAGATCGAAGTGGGCTTCACCGCGTACTCGGTCCGGGTGGTGGAGGTGACGCCGCGGGTGGTGGCCTGGGCCCTCGCCTGCAACACGGTGATGATCGTGCTCGCCCAGCTGTTGGTGATCCGCCGGATGGAGGGGCGCAGCCGGACCCGGGCGCTCGCCGCGGTGGGCGCGGTCTTCGCGGCGGCCTGGCTGGTCCTCGGCGCGGCCGGCCTGGTCGGCACGGGCAACGCGCTGGTCGCGGCGCTCGGCGTGGTGGCCTGCGCGGCGATCTTCGGGTTCGGCGAGACCATGCTCTCGCCGGTGATGCCGGCGCTGACCAACGCGCTCGCCACCGACGAGCTCCGCGGCCGGTACAACGCAATGAGCTCGATGATCTTCGGAATCAGCGGGATCATCGGCCCGGTCACGGCCGGCCCGCTGCTCGGGGCGGCGCACGGGCGGCTCTGGGTGGCCGTCGTGGTGGGCGGCTGCCTGGCCGCGTCGGCGCTGGCCCTGTCGCTGCGCCCGCTGCTGACCGCCGCCCAGGACGGCCGCACCGCCCCGGCCCCGGCGACCCAGCCGCAGCCCGTCGTCGCCTGAGCGCCCTGCTGGTGGCCTCTGCGGGCGAGCGGAGTACCGGAACGCGAACGGGCCCCGGAGCGGCTGGCTCCGGGGCCCGTCGTGGTGCGGGTCGCCGTCAGGCGGCGGGAACCTCCGCGGTGGTCTGGATCCGGTCCAGCGCCGGCGGCGAGACCGGCGACTTCGCGGTCAGGTACGCGGTGAAGGCGTCCAGGTCGATCATGCCGGTGACCTGGTTCTTCCCACCCGGGAGGACGCTGAAGCCGTCGCCGCCACCGGAGAGGAAGTTGTTCACCGTGACCCGGTAGGTCGCCGTGTCAACGACCGGGGCGCCGTTGATGGTGAGGCTGCCCCGGACCACCCGGGTGCCGCTGCACGGCGAGGTGGCGGGCGCGGTGGTGCCGTTGACGTCGACGACGTAGTGCACCGTCGAGGACGCGTACAGCACCCGGGCGACGGTGAACTGCTGCTCCAGCATGCAGTAGAGCTGCGCGCCGGTCAGGTCCAGCGTCACGAGGTTGTTGGCGAACGGCTGGACCGTGAACGCCTCGGCGTAGGTGACCGGGCCGGCATCGACGTCGGCGCGGACGCCACCGGGGTTCATGAACGCGGCCACCGCGTTCTGCTCGTTGTCGGTGGCGGCGAGTTGGGCGTCGGCGATCAGGTTGCCGAGCGGCGACTCACCGGTCTGGTACGTCGGCTTGCCGTTGGCGTCGACCCCGGTCTGGTACAGGTTCTCCTGGGTCTTGGTGATCGCGGCGGTGGTCTCGCCGACCACCTTGTCGGCCACCGGGCCGAGCGCGGTCTTGTAGTGGGTGATCAGGTCGGTGGTGGCGGTGTCCTTCGGGACGTCCCGGGTGACCACGACGTTGTTCGCCTTGGCGCTGATGACGTCCTTGGTACGCCGGTCGATCTTCAGGTCGATGTCGGTGACCAGGCGACCGAACGAGCTGGCACTGGTGACCAGCTTGCCGTTGACGTTGCAGTTGTACGCGGCGTGGGTGTGCCCGCTGACGATCACGTCGATGGCCGGGTCCATCCGGTTGGCGATGTCGACGATCGGGCCGCTGAACCCGGTGCAGTCGTTGATGCCGCCGCCGTTCTGCACGCCGCCCTCGTGCAGCAGCACGACGATGGCCTGCACACCCTGGGCCTGCAGGATGCGGGCGTACTTGTTGGCGGTGTCGGCCTCGTCGGCGAAGGTCAGGCCGGCGACACCCTGCTGGCTGACGATCTGCGGGGTGCCCTCCAGGGTCATCCCGATGAAGCCGACCTTGATGCCGTCGACGTTCTTGATGCCGTACGGCGGCAGCAGCGGCTGGCCGGTGGCGGTCTTGAAGGCATTCGCCGAGAGGTACTGGAACTTGGCGCCGTTGAACGGAGTGCCGTCGGCGCAGCCGTCGACCGGGTGGCAGCCGCCGTTCTGCATGCGCAGCAGTTCGGTGGCGCCCTCGTCGAACTCGTGGTTGCCGACGCTGGTGAAGTCGAGGCCGGCCAGGTTCATCGCCTCGATGGTCGGCTCGTCGTGGAAGGCCGCGGAGAGCAGCGGCGAGGCGCCGATCAGGTCACCGGCGCCGACCGTGATGGTGCGCTCCCGCTCCTCCTCGGTGGTGCCGCGCAGCTTCTTCAGCTGGGTGGCCAGGTATTCGGCGCCACCCGCGGTTTTCCCGTCGATGGTGCCGCTGGAGCCGGTCGGCGGCTCGAGGTTGCCGTGGAGGTCGTTGACGGCGAGCAGCTTGACATCAACCGGCTTCGGATCGGCTTCAGCCTGATTTGGGTGGACAGCGACCGCGGTGAACGCGGTCGCGGCGAGTGCGGCCAGGCCGACAGCGGCCCGGCGCATGCCGGGGACGGACATGGGACTCCTCGTGAGATACCGGCGCGTGGCGGGTCCGGACGATGGTTCGCCCGGCGACCCTGCTGTGTGCCGTGACAGGGGTCGGTCGGCGGACGGCGTGAATCGGGGAAACGCCGCCCCGCCGGGGGCAAGCTTCTCATCCGCCGGGCGATCGGTCGACCGGGACGGCACTCCTGGATGCTGGACGGGGGCGGCGACGTGCACCGGTCTGCCCGAAGAGTCCGACATGACGGGCAGATGAATTCCTTCACGGCCCCCCACGGTCCCGGGCCGGCAGTAGAAAGTAGCCATGACGTCGAACGGGACCACCTGGACGGTGGATACGGTGCGGTCCGCCGATGGCACCATGATCGCGTACGAGACCGCCGGGGAGGGGCCGCCGATCATCCTGGTCGGCGGGGCCTTCAACGACCGCGGCACCACCCGTCCGCTGGCCGCCGCGCTGGCGTCCGACTTCACGGTGTACGGCTACGACCGGCGGGGACGCGGCGCCAGCGGCGACACCGGGCCGTACGCGGTGCAGCGGGAGATCGAGGACCTGGCGGCCCTGATCAACCGGACGGGCGGCCGGTCCCACCTCTACGGCCTCTCCTCGGGAGCGATCCTCGCCGCGTACGCGGCCGCCGAGGGGCTGCCGGTCATCGCGCTGGCGCTCTTCGAGCCCCCGTTCCAGGCCGGGCCGCACGGCGGCCCCAAGCCGGGGCTGGCCGTACGCCTGGCCGAACTGGTGTCGGCGGGTCAACGCGACGACGCGGTCGGGCTGTTCCTGATCGAGGCGGTCGGGGTGCCGGCCGAGGCGGTCTCCGGCATGCGCGGCACGCCGGAGTGGGCCTGGATGGAAGGGCTGGCGCACACCCTGGCGTACGACACCACAGTGACCGGCGGCGGCGAACTGCCGGCCGCCCGGCTCGCCACGATCGCCGTACCGACGGTCGTGGTGGACAGCACGGGCAGCCCGGGGTGGCTGCGGGACGCGGCCGCCGCGACGGCCGGGGCGATCCCCGCCGCCACCCACCTCAGCCTGGCGGGCGGTTTCCACGAGGTGCCGCCGGAGACGCTGGCCCCGGCGCTGCGCGCCGCCCTGCTGCACTGAGCCGGTCGGCTCGTACGCGACGGACCAGAGCCGGCCCCGGCTTCAGAACCAGCAGGTCTGCCCGGCGGCGTGGCTGACCTGGACGGTGTGCGTGACACAGCCGCCGTCGGCCACCCGGTGCAGCAGGAAGGCGGTCGGCTCGGCGACCAGCCCAATCTCCTCGTCCTCGCTCATGGTCAGGCTGGCCTGCACCCAGGTGCTCGGCGCGGTGGTCAACACCGTCCCGGCGAACGCGCTGGTCACCGCCCGGTGCAGGTGACCGGCGGTGACCCGGACGACATGGGGGTGCCGCCCGATCACCGCGGCGAGCGCGTCGGCGTCGGCGAGCCGGATGGCGTCGGCGGCCGGGACGCCGACGGCGACCGGCGGATGGTGCAGACACACGACGGCGGGCGCGTCCGGCCGGCCGGCGAGCACCCCGTCGAGCCAGCCGAGCTGCTCCTCGCCGAGCCGCCCACCGCTGCCGCCGGGAGCGAGCGAGTCGAGCACCACCAGCGTCGCGTCCGGGTGGTCGACGTGGTAGTACGCCGAGAAGCCACCGCCCAGGCAGGGGGTGCCGCCGAAGGTGTCGAGCAGGGACTCCCGATCATCGTGGTTGCCGGTGGCGAGGTGCACCGGCAACGGGAAGCGCCCGATGATGTCGCGCAGCGCGACGTACTCGTCCGGGCGGCCGTTGCTGACCAGATCACCGGTGATCACCACGCAGTCCGGCCGGGGTCGCACTGCCAGGACCCGGCCGAGGGCGCGGTGCAGCCCGGACGCCTGTTCGGCGGCGAGCGGGCCGGTGGTCACGTGCGGGTCGCTGAGCTGGGCGATGAGCATCGACGCCTCCTCGGGCCCGGGACCCTCACGCTATCGTCGCGGGCCCCACCGCGCGGCCCCGCCTTACCCACAGGCGGCGTCCACACCCTGTGGATAGCACATGTGTACGAAGGTCGGTGGACCGTCCGCTGAGTACCCTTGATCGCACCCCGGCCCCTGACCAGGAACGACGTGGATCACGAGCGAGTCCTCCGAGACGTCACGGTCCGCCTCCCGATGGCGTCGACCGCCCTGGAGGCGTGCCGGTGGACGGTCACCGCGCTGGCCCGGCACACCCCGGCGGCCATCTCGATCCTGCTCCAGGTCCACGACCGGCTCCGTTGCGTCGCCGCGACCGGCGCCTGGCAGGTCTTCTCCACCGTGCCGCCGAAGACCGGGATCGTCGGCCGGGTGTACGCCTCCGGCGAGCCCGCCATCGTCGCCGACGTCACCACCGACCCCGACCACCTCCCGGTACGCCCCGACGTCACCGCCGAGATCTGCGTGCCGCTGCGCGGCCCGACGGGCCGGCCGATCGGTGTGCTCGACCTGCAGTGGAGCGGCCCGGTCGAGCTGGACCGGTGGCGGGAGACCGCCGAGCGGCTGGCCGCCCGGCTGGGCGCCCGGATCGTGGCGCTGGACGGCCCGCCGGCCGAGAGCCGCAGCGAGAAGCTGCTCCGGCACGCTGCCGCGATGACCGCCGCGCCCACCGAGTGGGACCTGGTGACCGCCGCGATCGCCGCGGCCCGGGACGTCTCCGGCCTCTCCGCCGCCGTGCTGGTCCTCGGCGACCAGCAGGAGCCGCGGCTGAGCGCGCCGACCGGCACGCCCGGCGAGCTGGAGTCCCGGCTCCGGGCCGAGCTGACCGACGCCGACCCCGCCGTGCTCGGCCGGCTGATCGCCCGGGCGCACCGGCAGGGCTCGGCGTACACGCTGGGCGAGGCGGGGCACCCGCCGACCGAGGACCACCTGCCGCTGGCCCGGGCCGGGGCGCGCACCCTGGTGACGGTGCCCGTCGGGCCGCCGGACACCGGCGGCGTGCTGCTGGTCGCCGACGAGCGGCTGCTGCGCCCCGACCCGACCACGGTCAACCTGATGGAGCTGCTGGCAGGGCAGGCGTGGACCTGCCTCGACCGGCTGCGTACGCTCGCCCGGCTGCGCGAGCAGGCCAACTCCGACCCGCTCACCGGGCTGCGCCACACCGGGCCGTTCGGCCGGCGGATCGCGAGCGCCACTCCCGGGCGTACCGCCCTGCTGGCGATCGACGTGGACGGCTTCAAGGACGTCAACGACACATACGGCCACCAGGCCGGGGACCGGCTGCTGGTCGGGCTGGCCCGGGCGCTGGAGGGGGCGTTGCGGCAGGGCGACGAGCTGTACCGGACCGGCGGCGACGAGTTCGTCGCGGTGATCGAGGTGAGCCGCCCCGAGGAGGCGGTCCGGATCGCCGAGCGGCTCACCGAGGCGGCCAGGCGGACCGGCCGTACGATCAGCGTCGGCGTCGCCCTGCCCCAGCCCGGCGAGTCTCCCGACCTGACCCTCCGCCGCGCCGACCAGGCCCTCTACGCGGTCAAGCGGCACGGCCGCGACGGCGTCCGCCTCGCCGCCGCCTGACCGCTCATGCCCGGCGCGCCTTGGCGCGATCCGCTCCACCTCGGCGCAGTGGCGGCATCCCCCGCCCCCTGATCCACCCCACTTCGGCGAGGTCGCCAGCGTCCGCTGCCGGCCGGTCGTCGCCCGCCAGTGCCGACGCTGACGGCGCCCCGGGCCGGGTCAGGAGCGGGTGAGTTCGGCGGCGAGGAGTTCGGCGATCTGGGCGGTGTTGAGGGCGGCGCCCTTGCGCAGGTTGTCGCCGGTGACGAAGAGGTCGAGAGCCCGCGGGTCGTCCACGGCGCGGCGGATCCGGCCGACCCAGGACGGGTCGGTACCGACGGCGTCGATCGGCATCGGGAACTCGCCGGCGGCCGGGTCGTCGACCAGGATCACGCCGGGCGCGTTGCGCAGCGCCTCCCGGGCACCCTCGGCATCCACCTCGGTGGCGAAGACCGCGTGCACGGCGATCGAGTGGCCGGTCACCACCGGCACCCGTACGCAGGTGGCGGAGACCTTGAGGTCGGGCAGCCCGAGGATCTTGCGCGACTCGTTGCGCATCTTCAGCTCCTCGGACGACCAGCCGCCGTCGGCCAGCGAGCCGGCCCACGGCACCACGTTGAGCGCGAGCGGGGCCGGGAACGGACCCAGCTCGTCGCCGACCGCCTGCCGCACGTCGCCCGGACGGGAGCCGAGCACCCGGTCCCCGGCGATCTTGCCGAGCTGGGCGTGCAGCGTGTCCACGCCGGCCTGCCCCGCCCCGGACACCGCCTGGTACGACGCGAGCACCAGTTCCCGCAGCCCGTACTCGCGGTGCAGCGGGGCGACCGCCACGATCATCGCCAGGGTAGTGCAGTTGGCGTTGGCGATGATCCCCTTGGGCCGGTTACGGACCTGCTCGGGGTTGATCTCCGGCACCACCAGCGGGACGTCCCGGTCCATCCGGAACGCGCCGGAGTTGTCCACCGCGACCGCACCCCGGCTGACCGCGATCGGCGCCCATTCGGCCGAGACCTCGTCCGGGACGTCGAACATCGCCACGTCCACACCGTCGAACGCCTCGGGACTGAGCGCCTGGACGGTGAGCAGCTCACCCCGGCACTGCACCTGCCGGCCGGCCGAACGCTCGGAGGCGAGAAGCCGGATCTCGCCCCAGACGTTGCGCCGGGCGGAGAGCAGCTGGCACATCACCGTGCCGACGGCACCGGTCGCCCCGACCACGGCGAGGGTGGGCAGCGACGGCATGGCCGGCTACCGCCCGGTGCCCGCGTAGACCACGGCCTCGGACTCGCCGCCCAGATCGAAGGCGTCGTGGATGGCCCGGACCGCCTTGTCGAGGTCGGTGTCCCGGCACACCACGGACACCCGGATCTCCGAGGTGGAGATCATCTCGATGTTCACGCCGGCCGCGCCGAGGGCCGCGAAGAAGCCGGCCGCGACGCCCGGGTGCGAGCGCATGCCGGCGCCGATCAGGGAGACCTTGCCGACATGGTCGTCGTAGAGCAGGCCCTTGAACTTGACCACGTCCTGGATCTTGCTGAGCGCGGCCATCGCGGTCGGGCCGTCGGTCTTGGGCAGGGTGAACGAGATGTCGGTGCGACCGGTGCCCTCGGTGGACACGTTCTGCACGATCATGTCGATGTTGATCTCGGCGCCGGCCACGGTGTCGAAGATCCGCGCGGCGGCACCCGGCTCGTCGGGCACCCCGACAATGGTGATCTTCGCTTCGCTGCGGTCGTGGGCGACCCCGGTGATCAGTGCCTGTTCCACAGGAAGGTCCTCCATCGATCCGGTGACCATCGTGCCGGTGTTGGTCGAGTATGACGAACGGACGTGGATCGGCAACCCCGCGCGCCGGGCGTACTCGACGCTGCGCAGGTGCAGCACCTTGGCGCCGCAGGCGGCCAGCTCCAGCATCTCCTCGTAGGTGATGTGCTTGATGTGCCGGGCGTTCGGCACGATCCGCGGGTCGGCGCTGAAGACGCCGTCCACGTCGGTGTAGATCTCGCAGACGTCCGCGTCGAGCGCGGCGGCGAGCGCCACGGCGGTGGTGTCCGATCCGCCCCGGCCCAGCGTGGTGACGTCCTTGGTGTCCTGCGAGACGCCCTGGAAGCCGGCCACGATGACCACTGCGCCCTCGTCCAGCGCGCCCTTGAGGCGGCCCGGGGTGACGTCGATGATCCGCGCCTTGCCGTGCACCGAGGTGGTGAGCACGCCCGCCTGCGATCCGGTGAACGAGCGGGCCTCGTACCCGAGGTTGTGGATGGCCATGGCGAGCAGCGCCATGGAGATCCGCTCCCCGGCGGTGAGCAGCATGTCCAGCTCGCGGCCGGGCGGCAGCGGGCTGACCTGGTTGGCCAGGTCGAGCAGCTCGTCGGTGGTGTCCCCCATCGCGGAGACCACCACGACCACGTCGTCGCCGGCCTTGCGGGCGGCCACGATGCGCTCGGCCACGCGCTTGATCCGCTCGGCGTTGGCGACGGAGGACCCGCCGTACTTCTGCACCACGAGTGCCACGACGGCGCACTCCCTCCCAGCGACGACCCTGAGCGTGCCGACGCCGCCGGATTCCGGTCCGGCGGCGTTTGTCAGACCTCCTCAGGGTATCGGGCGGCGCGCGTCACCGGGCCGGGTGATCCCACCATCCGGCCCGGCGTGGGGCGGCTCACCAGCGCCGGACACCCCGCCGGCGGGCCCGCGACACGCCGGCGGAACAGACGTACGGCGGGCTCCGCCAGCCCGTCCGGCACCGCAGAATGTCCCGGTGCACGCTCACCTCCGCACGGCCCGGCGACTGACCGGCGTCCCGGCGATCGTCCTGCCGGCACTGCTGGCCGCCTGCACCGCCAGCCCGCCGGAGCCGGTCCCACCCGGCGCCACCGACCCGGCGCCCGCGGAGGTGGACGCGGCCCGCGACGAGCTGGCCGCCCTGGCGGCCGCCGCCCAGGACCGGCACCTCACCGCCACCTACACGTTGACCGGCCCGGACGGCTCGGCCCGGACGGTCTCGGTGACCAGCGCGAACGACGGCACCTGGCGGGTGGACGTGCCCGGTTGGGGGCTTGGCGGCACGGTCGACGTGTCGCTCGCCGCCACCGCCGAGGGGCTGTTCCAGTGCGCGCTGCCCTCGGCCGGCCGCCCGGAGCCGACGAGCTGCGTACGTCTCGGCGAGCCGGACGACGCCGTGCCCCGGAAGCAGGACATCAGGGTGCAACACCCGTTCACCGACTCGCTGGAGGTGCTCACCGACCGGCGGGCCCCGCTCGCGGTGTCACCGGCCACGCCGCCGGCCGGGATCAGCGGCCAGTGCTACTCGGTCGAGTCGACCTCCGCGTCGCTGAACGCTCCGCTGGACGTGGGCATCTACTGCTACCGGCCGGACGGCACCCCGACCGCCGTCCACGCTGCCTTCGGCACCCTGAAGCTGGCCGGCGAGCCCGGCCCGGCCCCGGCCACCGTGCGGCTGGCCGGCCCGGTCACCGAGGGCGAGCCGATCGGCACCGACTCGCCCACCGTCGGCCCGAGCCCGGAAACGCCTTGACCCTATTGTCCGTTACAGGTGCTCTTAGCCACATCTGACCGGCCCGGTCGGGGGCATCCAACGCCCATCCGGGACGCTCTACCCCATGGCCGACCTCACACCGCTGCTCGCCTTCCGCTGGAGTCCCCGCGCCTTCGACCCGGAGGTGGAGCTCACCGGCGACGATGCCGCCTCGCTGCTGGAAGCCGCCCGCTGGGCGCCGTCGGCCGGGAACGCGCAGCCGTGGCGGTTCGCCCTGGGGCACCGGGAGGACGAGACCTGGAAGCGGATCCTCGTCAACCTCCCCGAGCACGACCAGACCTGGGCCCGGCACGCCGCCGCGCTGGTGGTCGGCGCACACACCGGCGGCGACCCGGAACGCGCCGCGTACGACCTGGGCCAGGCGGTCGCCCACCTGACCGTGCAGGCCAGCGCGCTCGACCTGCACGTGCACCAGCTCACCCGCTTCGACCGGGCCGGCCTCGCCACCGAACTGGATCTGGCACCCGGGATCCGGCCACTGGTGGTGGCGGCCGTCGGCCGCCTCGGCGACCCGTACGCGCTCCCCGCGGAGCTGCGCGCCCGGGAGACCGCGCTGCGCCGCCGCCGCCCCCTCGCCGCGCTCCTCCTCCGGTGAGCCGCGCCGCGCCGCGATCGTGCTCGAACCAGGAAGTAGTGCCCTCGGAGTGACCGGGATGCCACTCGATCCAGGATCGAGCACGATCTTGCAAAACCGGGCCGGGCGGGGGGCGGGTCAGCCACCGCGGCTGGCGCGGAGCAGGGCCATGCCGGCCTCGGTGTTCCGGTAGAGGACGTGCCGGCCCTGCCGGGTCCGGGTGATCAGCCCGGCGGCGAGCAGCGCGGAGAGGTGCTGGGAGACATTGCCGCAGGACATCCCCACCCGGCGGGCCAGGTCGGTGGTGGTGGCCGCGGTGTCGAGGAGGCTGAGCAGCGCGGCCCGGCCCGCCCCGACCACCCGGGCCAGCGGGTCGCCGGGTGGCACGGGGGACACCTCCCAGAGCGTCCCCACCGCCCGGACCGGGTACGTCCCGGCGGGCGGCGAGTCCTCCAACAGGTTCCATAGCACCCGGCGGTCGGTGAAGATCCCCGGGTTGAGCACCAGCCCTCGCCCGCCCAGGTCGAAGTCGAGCCGCCACGGATCATCGCTGATTACGCAGTCGCCGAGCCAGCGCAGAGTCGGGTGGAGCTGGCCGAAGAACTGGCCCGCGCCGGCGTCGGCGAGCAGGGCGGCCCGGTGGGCTATGTCCGCCTCCAGCAGCGCGCGGATCCGCGGCCAGTCCGGGGCGATCGCCTCGTCGTACCAGACCCGCAGGGCGGTGACGAGCTGCGGCAGCAGGCCACGGGGGTCGTTGAGCAGAGCCCACCCGAACGGACTCAGCGGGCGCCTCGGCGCGGTGGCCAGCAGGTCCCGGACCACCACATCCGGCGGGGTGGCGGCGATCTGTTCGAGTTGCTCCGCCAGCTCGACGTCGGGGCGGGCCGCCGGTGGGGTGAGGAAGTCGGGCAGCCAGCGGCGCGGCCGGGTCAGCTCGACCAGTGGCCGGACCCGGACCGCGATGTCCGGGCGGCGCAGCGTCGCCCGGGCCGGGTCGATCCAGGGCAGGTGCACCGCGTGCCGGACCGGGTCGTCCAGCGCCCACATGCTGGAGACGGTCTCCCCGACCGGGGAGATGGCGAGGCGTACCCCCGCTACGTCGGCCGCACCGAACCGCAGCTGTGACATCACCACCCCCGTCGAGGATTCGGCTCAGCCTAAAAGGCTCGACCGGGCCGCGGGGGGCACGGTTTGCTCGACGCTCATGGGGGCCAGGGACACCATCCGCATCGCCGTCCGGCACGTCGTACCGCCCGCCGGCCTGACCCGCGCCCTGGCCGTGCAGGCCATGGTGTACGCCGTCGGCCACGGCCTCTTCCAGGCCGGCAGCGCGGTCTTCTTCACCCGGGCGCTCGGGCTCAGCCCGACCCAGGTCGGACTCGGCCTCTCGCTGGCCGCCGGGGTATCGCTGCTCGGCACGGTCCCGCTCGGCGCGGTCACCGACCGGTACGGCGCGCAGCGGGTGTGGCTGGTCGGCATGCTGGCGGAGGCGGCGCTCTTCGGGGCGTACCCGTTCGTGGGCGGCTTCGCCGGGTTCCTGGCCGTGGTGGTCGCGCTGGCCGTGGTGGACGCGACCACGGGGGTGGCCCGGCAGGTCTACTCGATCAACGTGCTCCCCCCGGAGGACCGGGTGACCGCGCTGGCCTACCAGCGCTCGGCGCTCAATGTCGGCTTCGGGCTGGGCGCGGTGATCAGCGGCGTGGTGCTGGCCGTGGACACGCTGGCCGCGTACCGGGGGATGGTCTGGTTCAACGGGGCGATGCTGCTGGTCACCGCGATCTTCGTGCACCGGCTGCCGCGGGTGCCGGTCGCAGCCGCACCGGCTGACGGGCCCAGTCGCTTCGCCGTGCTGCGCGACCGGCCGTTCATGGCGGTGTCCCTGCTGGCCGGGCTGCTCGGCGCGCACGGAACGCTCTACCTGGTGGTGCTGCCGCTCTGGGTGCTCAGCCACACCGACGCACCGCGCGTCCTGATCGCGGCGCTGGTGCTGCTCAACACGATCCTCGCGGTGCTGCTCCAGGTACGCGCCAGCCGGGGCGCCGACACGGTGGCCGGCGCCGGCCGGGCGCTGCGCGTCGGCGGCCTGTTGATCGCCCTGTTCTGCCTGGTCCTGCCGATCTCGGCGGTGACCGGTGGGGTGCTGACGATCGTGGTGCTGGTGGTGGCGGCGGTGGTGCTCACCCTCGCCGAGCTGGTCCAGTCGGCGGGTGCCTGGGGGATCACCAGCACCCTTCCGCCGGCCGCGCACCGGGGCGCCTACGTCGGCGCGTTCCGGCTCGGCGGGCAGCTCCAGTACCTGGCCGGCCCGGCCGGGCTGACCGCGCTCGGGGTCACCACCGGCGGCTGGGGCTGGTTCCCGATGGCCGCGCTCTTCGCCGGCGCCGCGGTCGCGGCGGTGCCACTGGTCGGCTGGGCGGCCCGCCGCCCCCGTCTCGGCGAGACCGCGCCGGTCGGGCCGGGCGCCCGGGCGGTGAGTGGACCAGAGGCCGACACGCCCACCCAGGTACCGGGTTGATCAGGGGCCGGGCAGCGCGCCTGGGGTCGTCGAGCGATCCTGGATCCGTCCCCGAGCCCGGGCGCGGACGCTGTCCCGTGGCACGGCGGTGGCTGGGATCCACGTCTCACATGACGGACCCACCTACCACCGGGCCTTGTGATCACGTAGGGTCACCTTGTCATGTGGCAGGCGCACCTTCTCCTTGGCTGCCGCGACGAGGCCTGACCGGCCGGCACCTCGTCGCGGAGTTGAACCGCGCCGTCCAGCACATCCGAACTTTCTCTCGGCACCGCCCGGCAACGTCGCCCGGCATCTCGCCGACACCTTCCGATCTGCTGACGCCACATGCCCCAGGGAGCACTCTGAGATGGCTGAAACCGCCACCGAAGCTGAGACCGACCCGATCGCCCGGCAGCGCCCCAGCCGGATGCCGTTCCACCGTTACCTGCCGTACCACCAGCAGTTCCGCCTCGACCTGCCGGACCGCACCTGGCCGACCCGCCGGGTCGAGGCCGCGCCGCGCTGGTGCGCGGTGGACCTCCGCGACGGCAACCAGGCGCTGATCGACCCGATGTCGCCGGAGCGCAAGCGCCGGATGTTCCAGCTGCTCGTGCAGATGGGTTACAAGGAGATCGAGGTCGGCTTCCCCTCGGCCAGCCAGACCGACTACGACTTCGTCCGGCAGCTGATCGAGCAGGACCTGATCCCGGAGGACGTCACCATCCAGGTGCTCACCCAGTGCCGGGAGCACCTGATCGACCGGACCTTCGAGTCGCTGCGCGGCGCCCGCCGGGCCATCGTGCACTTCTACAACTCCACCTCGACGCTGCAGCGGCGGGTGGTCTTCGGCCTGGACCGGGACGGCATCACCGACATCGCCACCACCGGCGCCCGGCTCTGCCAGAAGTACGCGGAGATCCACACCCCGGACACCGATATCCACTACGAGTACTCGCCGGAGTCGTACACCGGCACCGAGCTGGAGTACGCGCTGGAGGTCTGCGCCAAGGTCATCGAGGTGGTCGACCCGACCCCGGACCGGAAGCTGATCGTCAACCTGCCGGCCACCGTCGAGATGGCCATGCCGAACGTGTACGCCGACTCGATCGAGTGGATGCACCGGCATCTGCCCCGGCGGGACAGCCTGGTGCTGAGCCTGCACCCGCACAACGACCGGGGCACCGGCGTGGCCGCCGCGGAGCTGGGCCTGCTGGCCGGCGCGGACCGGATCGAGGGCTGCCTGTTCGGCAACGGCGAGCGCACCGGCAACGTCGACCTGGTGACGCTCGGGTTGAACCTGTTCTCGCAGGGCATCGACCCGATGATCGACTTCTCGAACATCGACGAGGTCAAGCGGGCGGTTGAATACTGCAACCAGCTGCCCGTGCACGAGCGGCACCCGTACGCCGGCGACCTGGTCTACACCGCCTTCTCCGGTTCGCACCAGGACGCGATTAAGAAGGGCTTCGACGCGCTGCACGCCGACGCCGCCGCGGCCGGCGTGCCCGTCGACGGGTTCACCTGGGCCGTGCCCTACCTGCCGATCGACCCGAAGGACCTGGGCCGCACCTACGAGGCGGTGATCCGGGTCAACTCGCAGTCCGGCAAGGGCGGCGTCGCGTACATCATGAAGAGCGAGCACCAGCTGGACCTGCCGCGCCGCCTCCAGATCGAGTTCTCCGGCGTGGTCCAGCAGGTCACCGACCACGACGGCGGTGAGGTCGAGCCGGCCACCATGTGGGAGATCTTCGCCCGTAACTACCTGGTCGACCACCAGGTCGACCCGGCGGTCACCCTGACCAGCTACGCCATCGGCACCGCCGACGGCAAGGTCGAGATCGAGGCCCAGGTCGGCTTCGGCGGCGAGGTCCGCCCGCTCACCGCGGTCGGCAATGGCCCGATCGACGCGTACGTCAACGCGCTGCAGTCCCTGGGCGTGGCGGTGCGCGTGCTCGACTACCACGAGCACGCCCTCTCCTCGGGTGGGGACGCGCAGGCCGCCGCGTACGTGGAGTGCGAGGTGGACGGGCGCACGGTCTGGGGCGTCGGGGTGGACCCGAACATCGTGACCGCCTCGGTGAAGGCGGTCACCAGCGCGGTCAACCGCGCCCGCAACTGAGTGGCGCGAAGGGTCCCCGGTTGGTGCCTCGGGCACCAGCGGGGACCCTTCCCGCACGCCGGCCCGACCGGCCGTTGACAGCCCCTTCCGCCACTGAAGACGTCGAGAAACGGTCCGTCCTTACCGCTTGTCGGGCGGGGTGGAAGCGGGCAGCGACGGGCACGGCTGGCCGCCGGGCGCCTTCCTGGGCGGCCGGTGGATCAGCATCCCGGCCATCGCGGCGCCGACCACCAGCAGGCCGGCACACCAGAACATCGCCGCCCGGAAGGCCCCGGTCAGCGCCGCCTTCTGCTCGTAGCCGGTGCCCGAGAGTCCGACCAACAGGGGCAGTGCGGCCACCGCCAGCAGGTTTCCCGCCCGGGAGGCGGCGTTGCTGAGCCCGCTCGCCACCCCGGCGAACCGGTCGGCCACCGAGGCCAGCACCGAGGCGGTGAGCGGGGCCACCACCAGGGTCAGCCCCGCCCCGAACAGGCCGACCCCGGGCAGCACATCGGTCCAGTACGACGCGCCCGGGCCGACCCGGCGCAACAGCAGCAGGCCGACCGCCGCCACCAACGGGCCGACGGTGAGCGGCAGCCGGGGACCGATCCGGGCGGAGAGCGCGCCGGCCCGGGGCGAGCCCACCAGCAGCAGCAGCGTCATCGGCACGGTGGCCAGGCCGGTGAGCAGCGCCGACCACCCGACGACGTTTTGCAGATACACGGCGAGGAAGAACGTGAAACCGCCGAGAGCCGCGTAGACCACCACGGTGAAGACGTTCAGCACCGAGAAGAGCCGGCTGGAGAAGAGGCCGGTGGGGAGCATCGCACTGTCCCCGCGCCGTCGTTCGACCAGCACAAAGAGCACCGCCGCGACCACCCCGACCAGCGCCGCCGCGACCACCGCCGGCGAGCCGGCGCCGCGCGCCGGGGCATCGATCAGGGCGTACGTGACCCCGCCCAGGGCGAGCGCGCCGAGCAACGCGCCGGTCATGTCGAACCGCCGCCCGCCGCCGGTACGCGAGGCGGTCTCGTCCCGGCTCTCCGGCACCCAGCGCAGCGCGGCGAGCACGACACCGACCGCCAGCGGCAGGTTGATGAAGAAGATCCACCGCCAGGAGAGCGCATCGATCAGCCAGCCGCCGAGCAGCGGGCCGAGCGTGGTGGAGACCCCGGAGAGCCCGGACCAGATGCCGATCGCCCGGCCCCGATCGTCCGCGTGGAAGCTGGCCTGGAGCACGGAGAGCGAGCCCGGGGTCAGCAGCGCCCCGCCCGCGCCCTGGAGGACCCGGGCCACGATCAGCCAGCCAGTCCCCTGGGCCAGGCCGCAGAGCACGGAGGCCGCGGCGAACCACGCCACCCCGAGCAGGAACAGCCGCCGGCGGCCGAACCGATCGCCGAGCGCACCGCCGAGCAGGACGAACGAGGCCAGCATCAGCAGATAGCCGTTGACGGTCCACTGCAGATCGGCGACGGTCGCGTGCAGCGCGGAGCCGAGGTGGGGCAGCGCCACATTGACCACCGTGCTGTCCAGAAAGACCATGCCGGAGGCCAGGATCGTGGCGAACAGGGTGCCCCGCCCGGCGGCGTTGCTGGTCCGGAGCGCGGGAGCAGGTGCCGTCATGGGTATCCACTCTGCCCGGCACCCCCACGCGACGCCACGAATCACAGAAACCGGGGCCGGGGTACTGTGCGGACTCGCCGGGAGCCCGCAAGCTGGAGAGGTGTCGTCTGTGCGTAGGAGAGCATTGGTCCGTACCGGGTTGGCGGCCGCGCTCGCCGCGGCGCTCGCCCTCGTCTCGGCCGGTTGCGTGCCGGTCGTCGACGAGCCGGACGCGGCGCCGAGCGGCGCCGGCAACGCCATCCAGCAGCTCGACGAGCTGACCGTCGCCGCCGCCGGCTCGATGAAGGGCTACAGCCGGACCCGTTTCCCGCATTGGCGGGGCACCGGCAAGAACTGCGACGTGCGGGACAGCGTGCTGCAACGGGACGGGGCGAGCATCAAGCTCTCCGGGTGCAACGTGGTCGGCGGCCACTGGGAGAGCCGGTACGACGGACTGGTCCTGACCGACCCGGCCGACGTGGACATCGACCACGTGGTGCCGCTGGCCAACGCCTGGCGCTCGGGCGCGGACGAGTGGGACGACTCGAAGCGCGGCGACTTCGCCAACGACCTGACGCGGCCGCAGCTCGTGGCGGTTTCCGCGCGCTCCAACCGGGCAAAGGGTGATCAGGACCCGTCCCAATGGAAGCCGGCGAACCGGTCGTACTGGTGCCAATACGCTGCGGACTGGGTGACGGTCAAGCACTACTGGCGGCTGACGGTGACCAGTGCCGAGAAGGCCACCCTCACCGACATGTTGGAGGGCTGCAAATGAGCGAGCGTGAGGCGGACGCCACCGGCGCGGACGCGGCGGCCGGCGGGACGCCGACGGGGCCGGCCACGGCCGGGATGTCCGCGGACGGCACTCCGCCCGCCCCCGCCGACGTGTCCGGGGCGGGCATGTCCGCGGACGCCCTTTCGGGAGCGCCCACCGGGGGCGCGCCGGCCGGGCCACAGCAGCGGATCACCGACATCACGGCCGGCCCGGGCGGGGTGATGACGGACGAGGTCGGTGTGGTGACCGGCGAGCTGACCCTGCGTACCGAACTCGCCGGCGGCCAGGTCACCCTGTCCGTGCAGTACAAGGACGCCGACGAGTGGTACGCGGTGACCGGCGGCCGGGCACCGCTGACCGACCCGGCCGGGCTGGACGCCGTGCACACCATCGCGGTGGCCCTGCTCAACCGGCCCGAGGGCTGACCCGATCTCGTCGTGGCTGCGAGCTGGCTGGTCGGGGCGGGTGCGGGTGCGGCCGGCCGGCGTACGCGACAAATGGATTGCGTGTTCGCGCCAACTCCACGAACATCGTTCGCGTGGTGAGCCCAAGTACCGCCCAACCCGCTGGAGCATGGTGTACGCCCTGGTCAGCGCCGAGTGCATGTTGTCGCCTCGGCGAAGGCTCCTGCCGCTGACCCATCTCCACTACCGGCGTTCACCGGCAGTGAGTCTCCCCGCGAGGCCGAGCATCATCGCTCGGCGCGTTTCCTGACCCGTTCGGAAGCTCTCGCCAGGAGATACCACTTGTCCTCCGATAAGAACGGCTCCCCGCTCCCTGCCGTTTTCAGCTGCATGCGGTGCGGGATCAGCGTTTCCACGAACACCCCTTCGAGCCGCATCCGAAACCACTGCCCCAACTGCCTGACCAGCAGACACACCACGATGCGCGAACCGCGCGGGACCGACGATAGGTGCGGCGCCCGCATGCGACCGATCTCGGTCGCGGTCCTGCTTGGTGGCGACTGGACGCTCATCCACCGCTGCACCGGCTGCTCCGAGCTCGCCGATGACCACATCGAACCGGATGACAACCAGTTGCTCCTCATCCGCCTCGCGGTCCGGCCACTCGCCCAGCCACCGTTCCCGCTGGAGCATCTCGGCGCCCTCTGGGCGGCGGGTTGATCAGGGGTTCCGCCATGCCACGCCGGAACCATCAGCGACCGGGGCGGCGACAGCCGCACGGCCGAGCGCAACGCCAGAAACGGATGCACGGCAGGAACCGCGACGAGTACGGCGAGTCGTTTCGGTGCCTGCACTGTCGCCTCGACGTGTCGATGTCCGCCCCGGGCACGGCACACCGTAATCACTGCCCGAACTGTCTGAGCAGCAAGCACGTCGACCGGTCCTGCCCCGGCGACCGCGCCTCGACCTGCCGTGCCCGGATGGAACCCATCTCGATCGCCGTTCGCGGCGACGGCGAGTGGGTAATCATCCACCGCTGCGTCGGCTGCGGCGACCTTGGCTCGAACCGGGCCGCTGGGGACGACAACGCACTGGCGCTGACCAGGCTGGCCGTCACGGCGATCCGCCATCTCGGGTCGCCGTTGCGGATCCAGTTGGCCGTACCCCCCGAATGACGCGATCGGCGGGTGGGCCCGGACGTCCAGTCCGGGCCCACCCGCCGGTTCGCAATGTGGCCGGTGGCCGACCCGGTGGGCGCCCCGTCCGGGCCGGATGACAAGTTGTCAGAGTGTGGGGATCAGCTCGCCGGGGTCGCCCGGCGCCGCGCCCTCGTCCGGCCGGACCAGCTCCGGCTCCACCTCGTGCGGCCGGATCCGGCCGGCGGCGATGTCCTCGGCGTAGTGGCAGGCCACCCGGTGTCCGCTGAGCACCTCGCGCAGCGCCGGCCGCTCCTCGGCGCAGCGGGTCGGCTGGGCCCACGGGCAGCGGGTGTGGAACCGGCAGCCGGCCGGCGGGTTCGTCGGCGAGGGCAGGTCACCGGCGAGCAGGATCCGCTCCCGGCGGTCCTCCACCACCGGGTCCGGCACCGGCACCGCCGACATCAGCGCCTTGGTGTACGGGTGCATCGGCTCGCGGTAGAGGTCGTCGCTGGACGCCTCCTCCACCAGGCCACCGAGGTACATCACCCCCACCGTGTCGGCGATGTGCCGGACCACCGCCAGGTCGTGGGCGATGATCAGGTACGTCAGGCCACGCTCGTTCTGCAGGTCCTCCAGCAGGTTGAGCACCTGGGCCTGGATCGACACGTCCAGCGCCGACACCGGCTCGTCGGCGACGATCAGGTCGGGGTCGAGCACCAGCGCCCGGGCGATGCCGATCCGCTGCCGCTGGCCGCCGGAGAACTCGTGCGGGTACTTGCTCAGTGCGGAGGCGGGCAGGCCGACCGCGGCCAGCGCCTCCCGGAGCTTCTTGGTGGTGGCGGCCTTGTCGCCGGCCAGGCCGTGCGCCTTGAGCCCCTCGACCAGCAGCGACTCCACCGACTGGCGGGGGTCGAGGCTGGACAGCGGGTCCTGGAAGATCATCTGCATCCGGCGGCGGGCCCGGCGCATCGACTCGCCCTTGAGCGAGCGGATGTCGGTGCCGTCGAAGACGATCTCGCCGGCGGTGGGCTCGACCAGCCGCAGCAGGCCCCGCCCGAGGGTGGACTTGCCACATCCCGACTCGCCCACCAGGCCGTACGTCTCACCCTTGTTGATCGACAGCGAGACGCCGTCGACGGCGTACACGTAGCCGACGGTGCGGTCGATGAACACGCCGCTCTTGATCGGGAAGTGGACCTTGACGTCGCGCAGTTCGACCAGTGGTCCGGTCCGCTCGGTCACGGCACCGCCACCTCCTCGGAAACGGGGTTGTTGCAGCGCAGGTCGCCGCCGGTGGCGGTGGATTCGAGCGGAGGCGTGCCCTCCAGGCAGGCGTCCACCACGTTGTTGCAGCGGGGGGCGAAGGCGCACCCCTCGGCCCACGGGATGTTGTCGGCGACGGAGCCGCGGATGGCGTGCAGGGGCTCACCCCGGGGCGAGTCCAGCCGCGGCACCGAGTTGAGCAGCCCGTGCGTGTACGGGTGCCGCGGCCGGGCGAACAGCTCGTGCCGGGCGGCCCGCTCGACCACCTTGCCGCCGTAGAGCACGTTGACCGTGTCGCAGAGGCCGGCCACCACGCCCAGGTCGTGCGTGATCATGATGAGCGCGGTGCCGGTCTCGTCGACGAGCTGCTTGAGCAGGGTGAGGATCTGCGCCTGGATGGTCACGTCCAGCGCGGTGGTCGGCTCGTCGGCGATCAGCAGCCGCGGCTTGCAGGCCAGCGCGATGGCGATCAGGGCGCGCTGCCGCATGCCGCCGGAGATCTGGTGCGGATATTCCTTGAGCCGCCGGTTCGGGTCGGGGATGCCGACCGCGTCGAGCAGCTCCCGGGCCTCCTTCAGCGCCGCCTTGCGGTCCATGCCGCGGTGCCGCTCCAGCACCTCGGCGACCTGGACGCCGATCGGCACGACCGGGTTCAGCGAGGAGAGCGGGTCCTGGAAGATCATGCCGATGTCCCGGCCGCGCCGGTCCCGCATGTCGTTCGGGCGGAGCTGGAGCAGGTCGGTGCCGTCGAAGAGCACCCCGCCGGTGACCTTGTTGCCGCGCCGGGGCAGCAGGCCCATGATCGCCAGGCTGGTCACGCTCTTGCCGCAGCCGGACTCGCCGACCAGGCCCACGGTCTGCCCGGGCTCCACGCTGAAGCTGACCTTGTCGACCGCGGTGAACGACTGCTCACCGCGACGCTGGAACACCACGCTCAGATCGCGTACGTCGAGCAGGCTCATCGGGTCACTTCCTCTCGCCGATCGGCGGCGGTCGTGCTGGTCCCACGCATCGCCGTCACCGCCGGTTCTTCGGGTCGATCGCATCGCGCATGCCCTCACCCAGCAGGGTGAAGCCGAGCGCGACCACGATGATCGCCAACGCCGGGTAGTAGGCCAGCTCGGGCCGTACCTCGAAGTAGCGGACGCCGTCCACACCGAGCATCAGGCCCCACTCGGCCCGGTTGATGTCCGGGTCGCCGAGCCCGAGGAAGGAGAGCGACGCGGCCTCCAGGATCGCGGTGGAGAGGGTCAGCGTGGCCTGCACGATCACCGCGGTCATCGCGTTGGGCAGCATGTGCCGGAGCACGATGGACCGTTGCTTCACGCCGAGCGCCCGGGCGGCCAGCACGTGGTCGCTCTCCCGCTGGGCCAGCATCGAGCCGCGCAGCAGCCGGGCGAAGATCGGCACGTTGACGATGGCCACCGCGAGGATCACCGTCCACTGGCTCGACCGGCTGGCCATGGCGACCAGGCTGATCGCCAGCAGCAGAGCCGGCAGGGCCAGCATCACGTCGGTGAGCCGCATCAGGATGTTGTCGACCCAGCCGCCGAAGGCGCCGGCGACGGCGCCGATCAGCGCCCCGAGCGCCAGCCCGATCAGCGTGGCGAACACGCCGACGAAGAGGGTCTGCCGGCTGCCGTAGATCAGGCGGGACAGGAAGTCCCGGCCGAGCGGATCCGACCCGAGGGGAAAATCGCTGCTGGCCCCGGGAATGCTGTCGACGGTGAGGTTCTTGGTGAGCTCGTCGAAACGCTGCGCCGGGTCGTGCGGCGCGAGCAGCGGCGCGAAGATCGCCACCAGGACGAACACCGCGACGATGGCCGCGCCGAACATGGCGACCGGGTTGCGCCGCAGCCGGCGGAAGGCGTCCCGGACGAGGCTCACGCCACCCTTGTCGGCGCTGGCGCGAGCCAGCTCGTCCAGCCGCGCCTTCTTCCGGTCGCCGAGCCGGCCGATGCCGCGCTCGGTCGCGCTCGCCGGCCGTTCGCTGGTGCCGGTTGGGTCGGCGCCGTCGCGGGGGGCGGCCACCCCGGGCCGGGTGATCGGGTCGCTCATCGCACACGCACCCTCGGGTCGATGACGGCGTAGGAGAGGTCGACGAGGAGGTTGACCACCACGAAGACCAGCGCGGCCAGCAGGATCAGCGCCTGCAGCACGGGGTAGTCGCGGCCGCCGCTGATCGAGTCGGTGATCAACGTGCCCAGGCCGCCCCAGTTGTAGACCTTCTCGGTGAGCACCGCGCCGGAGAGCAGCGCCCCGGTCTGCAGGCCGATGGTGGTGACCACGGGCAGCAGGGCGTTGCGCAGGACGTGCCGGCCCCGGATGGTCTTGTGCCGCAGGCCCTTCGCCTCCGCGGTGCGGACGTAGTCCTCGTTGAGCACGTCCAGCACGCTGGCCCGGGTCATTCGGACGATCACCGCCAGCGGGATGGTGGCCAGGGTGAACGCGGGCAGAATCAGGTGCCACAGCGCGTCGGCGGTGACGTCGAACTCCCGGGTGAGCAGGCTGTCGAGGAGGAAGAACCCGGTGATGTTGGTGTTGTCCACGCCGGTGCTGATCCGCCCAGAGGGCGGGAACCAGTGGATGTTCTGGGTGAAGACGTCCTTGAGCAGGTAGCCCAGGAAGAAGATCGGGATCGAGATGCCGAGCAGGGTGCCGGCGATGCTCAGGTTGTCCAGCAGCCGGCCCCGGAAGCGGGCGGCGAGGTAACCGAGCGGTACGCCCAACCCGATCGCGATGATCATGGCGGCCAGGGCCAGCTCGATGGTGGCCGGGAAGGCCCGCCCCATCACCTCCGTGACCGCGTCGCCGGTCCGGATCGAGTTGCCGAAGTCGCCGGTCAGCACCCGCTGCATGAACTTGGCGTACTGCACCATGATCGGCTGGTCATAGCCGAGCGCCTTGGTCAGCAGGGCGCGCGTCTCGGGGGTGGCCCGCTCGCCGAGCAGCGCGTCGACCGGACCGCCGGGCAGGTTCCGCAGCCAGATGAAGATGAGCGCCGACAGCGCTATCAGGGTCACCACCAGCTGGAGCAGGCGGCGGACTATGACTCGCAACATCTCTCACACCAGATTCTCGATAACAGCGGGTCGGCCCGGGCCGGGGAAGCCCGGCCCGGGCCGATTCCGCGTACGGCGTCAGTGGCGGTGTCAGCCGACGCTGACGCTGTTGAACCGCTCGTCGGTCAACGGGCTGGCCACCATGCCCTTGACATCCTTGGTGACCACGATGGCCGGCGGGGCGTGCCAGACCGGCACGGCCGGCAGCCACTTGGCGGCGATGTCCCGGTTGACCTGCTCCCAGGCGGCCTTCTTGCCGGCCTCGTCGACCGTGCCGTCGGCCTTGGTGATGGCGTCAAACATCTCGGTCATCGCCTGGTCGCCGAACTCGATCTTGCCGCGGCCGAAGAAGGTCCCGACGAAGTTGCCCGGGTCGTTGTAGTCACCGGTCCAGCCGAGGATGTGCAGGTCCTGCTTGCCGAAGGTCTGCACGTCGTCCTTGAAGCCACCGTTCCACGGGCGCGGCACACCGTTGACCTTGATGCCGACGGCCTGCAGGTCGTTGGCGAGGACGGTGAAGATCTCCTGCGGGTTCGGCATGTACGGCCGGGAGACGTCGGTCGGGTAGAAGAAGTTGAGCGTCAGACCCTCGGCGCCCGCCTCCTTGAGGAGCTGCTTGGCCTTGTCCGGGTTGTAGTCGTACTTCTGCACGTCCGGCGCGTAGCCGAGCACGGTGTCCGGCATGAACTCGTCGGCGACCTTGGTGCCACCCGGGCCCTTGGTCTGGACGAGCTGCTGACGGTTGAGGGCGTAGGCGATCGCCTGACGCACCCGCAGGTCCTTCAGCTTCGGGTTCTTCTGGTTGATGCCCAGGTAGAGGATGTTGAACGCCGGGCGGTTGATGACGTTGAAGCCCTCACCCTCCAGCGCCTTGCGGTCGGCCGGGGCCGGGAAGTCGATGCCCTGGACGGTGCCGGCCCGCAGCTCCTGCTTGCGGGTGTTCTCATCCTTGATGACCTTGATGATCAGCTTGTCGACCTTGGCCTTGTCGCCGAAGTAGTCGGCGTTCCGGTTCAGGGTGATCTCGCCCTTGGCCTTGTCCCAGCCGCCGAAGGTGAACGGGCCGGTGCCGACCGGGTGCTCGTTGGCGAAGGCGCCGTACTCGAAGGAGTCGCCGTTCTGCTTGACCGTGTCGGCGTCGTACTTCTTCAGCGCGTCCGGGCTGGCGATCGACAGCGAGGTCAGCGCGAAGGCGCCGGGGAAAGCGCCCTTGTACTGGTTGAGGGTGAGGACGGCGGTGTTGTCGTCCTTGGCCTCGCACTTGTTGTAGAGCGCCTTGCCGGCACCCTCAACCTCGTTGTTGGCGAAACCGCCGAAGACGTCCATGTAGTAGATCATGTTCGCCTGGGCCGCGGCGCCCTTCATGTTGTACCAGCGGTCGAAGTTGAAGCAGACCGCCGCGGCGTTGAACGCGGTGCCGTCGTGGAACTTCACGCCCTTGCGGAGGTTGAAGGTCCAGACCTTACCCTCGGCGTCGTGCTCCCAGCTCTCCGCCAGGCCGCCCACCAGGTCCGCCGTGCCCGGCTTGTGCGTGACCAGGGTGTCGAACATCTGCCGGATGGGGCGGAAGGACTCGCCGTCGTCGTTGAAGATCGGGTCGAAGTTCTTCGGGTCACCGGCACCCGCGAACACGAAGGTGCCGCCGGTCTTGGCCCCACCGCTCTCACCGTCGCGCTCGCTCTTGGCGCAGCCGGACGCCCCGACCGCCAGAGCGGCTGCGGCCGCGAGGGCCACGGCCGCTTTACGCCTGCTCGCCTGCATCTCTCACCTCTGTCATGCGCCTGTCCACGCCGAAGTTGTGGCTCAGTCCGTGTGCGGGAGGCTATGACACGACACACAGAAGCGGAACGCCCGTTAGGCAATCTCTATCAAGCCGACACCAAGCCGCCGGTCTGACAGGGACCTATCTCGCGACAAACAGGACTGTCACAGCCGTGAGCAGATGGCGGGATCGGGCGTATCCCCGCAAATCGCCCTGGTCGGCCGGCAGTGCGTCGAACGGCACTCATCCCACATTCCGGTTACGGCACCATCGGTGCCGTAACGCGGGTGAGGGCCCGAGTAGGGCGGGGCCGGAGGCGTGGCGCCGGCCGGGCAAGCGGCCCGCCGCCACCACCTCCGTGCCCGGAGCAGGCGCTCAGATCGCCCGACGCCCCTCGAACGCCCGGCCGAGGGTGATCTCGTCGGCGTACTCCAGGTCGCCACCGACCGGCAGGCCGCTCGCCAGCCGGGTCACCGCGATGCCCATCGGCTTGACCATCAGCGCCAGGTACGTCGCGGTCGCCTCGCCCTCGGTGTTCGGGTCGGTGGCGAGGATCAGCTCGCGGACCCCGCCCCCGCCCAGCCGGGTCATCAGCTCGCGGATCCGCAGGTTGTCCGGGCCGATCCCCTCCAGCGGGTTGATCGCCCCGCCCAGCACGTGGTAGCGGCCCCGGAACTCGCCGGTCCGCTCGATCGCCACCACGTCCTTCGGCTCCTCCACCACGCAGAGCACCTCGTCGGTACGCCGCGGGTCCCGGCAGATCCGGCACTGCTCCGACTCGGCCACGTTGAAGCAGGTGGTGCAGAACCGCACCAGGTCCTTGACCTTGCGCAGCGCACCGGCCAGCCGGTTCACGTCGGCCGGATCCGCCGACAGGACGTGGAACGCGATCCGCTGGGCGCTCTTCGGGCCCACGCCCGGCAGCCGGCCCAGCTCGTCGATCAGGTCCTGGATGGCACCCTCGTACATCTGCCGGCTCAGAACCCGGGCAGGCCGAGGCCGCCCATCCCGCCCGCGACCGGGCCCATCTTCTGCTCGGTCAGCTCCCGGGCCGCCTCGGCGGCGTTGTGCACCGCGGCGACGACCAGGTCCTCCAGCGTCTCCACGTCCTCCGGGTCGACCGCCTTGGGATCAATCTTGATCGCCTTCAGCTCACCGGTGCCGGCGACGGTGGCGGTGACCAGGCCACCGCCCGCGGTGCCGGTCAGCTCCGCCTCGGCCAGCTCGGCCTGAGCCTTGGCGATCTGCTGCTGCATCTTCTGCGCCTGCTTCAGCATCTGCTGCATGTTCGGCTGTCCACCTGGGCGCACGGATGGCTCCTTCTCGCACTCGACTGTTCGGCCGCGCCCAGCCTAGTCGGGCGGCGGCACTGCTCCTCGGCGGTCGACCCGCGCTCAGCGCGCGTCCACCTCGTCGATCTTCTCGGCGCCGAACGCCTCCCGGAGCAGCTGCACCGCCTGCTCCTCGCTGGACTGCCGGGCGGTCCGCTCGTCGATCACGTCGTCCAGCGGCTCGTCGCCGGGATCGAAGCCCTCATAGACGGGGGCGGCGGTCGATGCGCGTACACCCGCCGGCCCGTCGTAGTCCGGGTCGTAGGGCGGCTCCCCCGCCCAGTCGGCGTCCGCGGTCTTCGGGGCCGCCTGTGCCGCACGCGGTCCCTTCCCCGGCCCACCCGCCGCCGCGGCCGCCGCGGCCGCCCGGGCCGCTGCGATCGCGCTGCTCGCCGGCGCGCCGCCGGCCGCACCCGCCGTGGGCTGCGGCGGCGTTGGCGGACCGGCCGGCCTGGGTACGGCGGGAGCCGCCGG
>NZ_LWLS01000093.1 GCF_001905095.1 Micromonospora sp. CB01531 | reverse complement strand
TGCCGGATGGCTCACTCCCAGAACTCATTAGGCACCGACCTATCACGACACAGCATCACCGACCTCAGCGCCATCGCCGCCGCACTAAACAGCCGGCCGCGCAAGTCTCTGGGGTGGAGAACGCCAGCAGAAGCCCTGGACGAACACCTAGAATCGATCCAACGAGCCGGTGTTGCAACGACCCCCTGAACCTAAGAACTACACGTCCTTCCGCTTCGCGGAACGCTTGCAGGACAACGGGATCCTGCCGTCGATGGGCTCCGTCGGCGACTCGTTCGCTCAACGCGCTCATGGAGAACTTCTGGTCGACGCTGAAGATCGAACTCGTCTACCGCACGAGCTGGCGGACCCGCGACGAGGCCGAGAACGCGATCTTCGCCTACATCGACGGCTGGTACAACACCCGCCGCATCCAGAAGGAACTGGGCTACCTCAGCCCCGACGAGTACGAAACTGCCTGGCACACCCGCCAGCACGACCTGGCCGAACCAACAATCGCTACCCCTGCACCAGCTGGCAGCAGGTAACCACCGCTCCATCAAAGCGGGGGGAACTCATTGGGGGTCTTGTTTGCGGGCGTGGTCGGCGGCGCGGATCAACGCGGCGCGGGCCAGTCGGGATCCTGCCTTGGACATGGGTTGGCCTTTGCGGTCGGTGTTGCCGGTCTCTGACGCGCGGGGCGCTAGGCCGAGGTAGGACTTGAAGTGCGCGCCGGAGGGAAACCTGGCGGCGTCGCCGATGACCGTGGCCAGGACCGGGCCGCCGACGGTGGCTAGGCCGGGCAGGCTGCGGGCCAGCTGACCTGGGTCGGTCCACCTGTAGGCGTCCTCGCGCGCTGCGGCGTGGGCGGCTAGTTCCTCGTCGATGGCGGCGAGTAGGCGCACTTCGGTGGCGACTTCGGCGGCCAGGTCGGTAAACGCGATCGCGGGATGGTCGCCGTAGAGGTCGACCGCGGCGCGGGCCGCGGTGATCCACTCCTGTGCGCGGGCGGAGCCCTGGTGATTGCGTGATGCTTTCACGATCACCGAGGTCAGCCGGGCCTGTCCCACTTTGAGCAGGACCCGCGGGTCAGCCCACCGGGCCAGCACCGCCAGGTCGGCCTTGCCCAGGTCCCCGGTCAACGGGGTCAGCGGCATCAACTGCCGGACCAGGTCCTTGATTCGCACCTTGTGTTCTGAGGCGGCCATCGTCAGCCGGTCACAGGCCCGCACCCGCCGGTCCAACGCCGCCTGCTCAGCTGTAGGCAGCTGCAGCGGCCGGATCCCGTCGGGGTCGACCAGCGGTAACCGGGCGAGGGTCTCGGCGTCGACGCTGTTGGACTTCGCGTGCCGGGACAGGAAGCGACGCAGGTCCGCCGCCTTGGCCGAGGACACCCGAAACACCGTGTGGCCCCGGGCGGTGAAGAACACCGCGATCGGCAGCCACGCCGGCCCGGTGGGCTCGATCACCACCTCCAGGCGGGTCCCGGCCACGGTGCCAGCCAACGCTGCCTGCTCAATCGCGGACAGGCTCTCCACGCTAGGTTCGCACCGCCGGCGGCACACCTGCCGGCCAGCCTCGTCCAGCACCCGCACCGTGTGCGCCGAAGCAATCCCCAGATCGATGCCCACCAGCCGCCGCTGCACCATCCCTGCCCTCCTGCTCGCCGGTCACCGCGACTCCGGCGGCCCGAGCAAGGGGCATCCCTACAGCCACGGTCCCAAGGAGGCAAAGCGTCCTGACGACGGCTCCCACTCATGTGCTGCAACCGGACCCGACCTCGACAGGGCCGGCCCACTTCCCTCATCCGGGGCATCCGTGGCCAGGCCAGCAGTGGCAATCAGTCGGACGAGGCGAAACCCTCAGACCCTCATTCAACGCCACCCACCGAACCAGCCGGGATGCTCATGCAACCCTAGGACCACCGGGCTGATCAAGCACCGGAGTCCTTACATGACCCTCACCGGGGCGGGAACGGCTCGTCAGGGCTGCGGGGCGGCGTCGCGCCGGACCCGGTAGCGCAGGTGGGTGACGTACGGCGAGTCCACCGTGGCGAGCCGCTCCAGCTCGATGGGCGCGTCGCCGAGGTGCTCGAACAGGCGGCGGCCCGCGCCGAGCAGCACGGGGGCGAGCTGGACGCGGATCTCGTCGACCAGGCCTGCGGCCAGGAACTGCTGGCCGACCTCCGCGCCCATCAGGCGTACGTCGCGGTCGCCGGCCGCGGTGGTGGCCCGGGCGAAGGCGTCCTGGACGCCGGTGACGAAGGTGAAGGTGCCGCTCTTCTCGATCCGCTCGGCGACGGCGTCGTGGGTCAGCACGAAGCAGGGTGCCGGGAACGGGGTGTCGTTCCAGATGTCGATGCCGACATCGAACGTCCGCCGGCCGAGCACCACCGCGCCCGTGCCCGCCTGCACCCCGCGGAGAATCTCCGCGTCTACCTCGTCGGACGAGGCGTTAAAGATCCACTCGTGTAGGCGGAGCCCACCCACGCCCATCGGGTGGGCAACGCTGACGTCAGGGCCGGCCATGAAGCCGTCCAGCGACATGGTGACATCCAGCAACACTCTCGCCATTCCAGCCCTTTCTGCGTGGTGGCGTGTGGGCACCGGCATGTGGTGGAACCGTACCCTGCACGCGCCTACGAACTTGATGACGTGGATGGATCGCGGATGCCGTCGCCAGGGCGGTGCGATCAAGGTGAATCGTTCACGTCATCAAGTTCGTAGCGGTCGGCAAGCCACCTGGGTCACGTCAGGGCGGCGGGGTCGAAGCGGTGGCGTTCCACCAGGACCAGCCAGTTGCCGGAGTTGTCGCGGGCGACCGCCTCCACCCCGTACGGTCGCTCGGCCGGCTCCTGGATGAACTCGACGCCCTTGGCGCGCAGCTCCTCGTGGGTCTTGCGGCAGTCGTCCACGTCTAGCCCGAGGCCGAACAGGCTGCCCTCGTCCTGAGCGCGCCGCAGGGTGGCCGCCACCTCCGGCGAGTACGGCGGCCCGGGCAGGGTCAGTTGCACCTGCAACTCCGGCTGGTTCGGGTGCGTGATCGTGCACCAGCGGTAGGAGCCGTCACCGACGGTGATGTCGGTGTGCTCGACGAACCCGAGCACGTCGAGGTAGAACGCCTTGGCCACGTCGATGTCCTTGACCAGCACACTGATGATCGAGATGTTGGTAATCATGCGACCAGGTTAAAAACTGGCTGGTCAGCCGGCCTTCTCCTCGCTTGCGGAGCGGTGTCGCTCGGTGAGCCCCCACATCAGCAGGAAGCATCCCGGGATGTGCGGTGCCCCGGTCGCCGCCCACCGGCGCTGGAACTCGCTCGGCGCCTCCCCGACGAGATCACGGAACCGGCTGCTGAACGAGCCGAGGCTGGTGAAGCCGACGGCGTGGCACACCTCGGTGACCGTGAGGTTGGTGCTGCGCAGCAGGTCCTGGGCCCGTTCGATCCGCCGCCGGGACAGGTGCGCGGCGGGGGACAGACCGTACGTGACGGTGAAGAGCCGGTGGAAGTGGTACTTGCTGACCCCGGCCACCGCGGCGACCGCCGCCAGGTCCAGCGGCTCGGCGTAGTGCCGGTCCATGTGATCGCGCGCCCGGCGCAGGTGGACCAGCAGGTCGGCCGGGGCCCGACGGGGCGCGGTGCTCATCAGGACCGAGGGTAGGCGGTCCGACGGCCGAGGGTGCCGGGTCGGCCCCCTCAGTCGGCTCCGGGCGGGGTCGGCGGCACGGCCAGGGCCAGCGTGAGGTCGAGGACGGTGGCCGGGTGGTGGAGTCGCTCGCCGTACAGCTCGCGCAGCTTGCCCATCCGGTAGCGGACGGTCTGCGGATGCACGAACAGGTCGGCTGCCACGTCGTCGCGCCGGCCCTGGTGCAGCAGCCAGGAGCGCAGCGTCTCGGCGAGCCGGTGCGCGGTGGCCGGGGGCAGCGCCGCCAGCGGGCGCAGCGCCTGGGCCCGCAGGTCCGCCAGCCCCTCCGGGTCCATGCTGAGCAGCAGTTCGGCCAGGTGCTGCTCGGTGTCGACCGGGCCGGCGTCCGGCTCGCCGAGGCCGAGGGCGAGCGCCCGCGTGGCCCGCTGGTAGGAGGCGGCGACCCGGTGCCAGGGCCGGGCCGGCCCGAGCACCGCCCGGTGGCCGGGCAGCAGCCGGGCGAGCTGGCGGCGCCGGCCGCCGTGCATGTCCGGCACCAGCAGCACGGCCAGCTCCTCGGCCGGGTCCATCCCGGGCAGGTCCTCGCCGCTCTCCAGGGTGTGCGGGCTGAGCAGGGCGAGCACCGCGCGCAGGTCGCGGCGGGGCAGCAGTACGACGGTGAGGGTCTGCGGCAGCGGCCAGTCGGCCCGCTCGGCGCTGCGGCGCAGGATCTCCTCCGGCTCCCCTGCCAGGAGTTGCTGGGTGAGGCGTTCCAGGTTGCGGCGGCGGGCCCGGCCGGCACTGGCCAGCTCGTCAGCGTGCCCGGCCACGCTGGCCGCCGACAGCTCGTCGATGTACGCGAACATAAGCTCGGCGAACTCGGCCACCGTCTCGGCGGCCAGCCCGCTGCGCACGGTGGTGGCGGACACCTCCCGCCAGGCCACCCGGGCGCCCACCCGGTACGCGGCCAGCAGCGCGTCCATGCTCCGCCCGGAGCGGGCCTCGCCGCTGCCCAGCGCGTACGCGGCTTCCAGCGCGGGGGCGAGCGGGGTGCTCGGGTCGGCGGCCTGCGCCCCCTCGATGAGCTGCAGGAACGTGCCCAGCGCGATGCGTACCGCATTCTCGATCTTCGCCCGCATCGTGCCGGTGAGGGCACCGGAATAGGCGGTCACCTCAGCGGTGATCGCGCTGACCGTCCGCTCAGCCACCACGGGCAGACGGTCGCGGAGTCGGGAGGCGACCCGTTCGTCCAGTTCGAGGTGGGTGGCGTGGCGCGCCTCGTCCGACATCTTGTTCACCCCGCACAAAAACCCGTGGTCAATTCACCTTTGTCGGACAAGATGTTATGCGATCGGGTAGCCACCCTGGTCACATGACCACAACCGCCCGCCCGAAGGTCAGCTTCCGGCGCCGGCTGCTGCGGCTGGCCGAGACGGTCACCACCCCGCTGCTGCCGGCGGACTACCTCGACCTGGTCGCGCCGCTGCGGGCCGGCGCCGCCCTGCGCGGCCGGATCGTCGAGGTGCGTCCCGAGACCCCGGACGCGGCGACCGTGGTCATCCAGCCGGGCCGCGGCTGGCGTGGCCACCTGCCCGGACAGTACGTGCGCCTCGGGGTGGACGTCGACGGGGTGCGCCAGTGGCGGGCCTACTCGCTCACCTCGGTGCCGGGCGGCGGGGACCGCTTGATCACGATCACCGTGAAGGCGATCCCGGACGGCAAGGTCAGCAACCATCTCGTCCGCCGGGTCCGGCCCGGCACGATCGTCCAGCTCGACCAGGCACAGGGCGACTTCGTGCTGCCCGCGGCGACCCCCGAGCGAGTCCTCTTCCTCACCGCGGGTAGTGGCATCACTCCGGTCATGGCGATGCTCCGCGCCGGCCTGCCGGCCCGGGCCGACGTCGTGCTGGTGCACTCGGCGCCCCGCCGGGACGACGCCATCTTCGGCGCCGAACTGCGGGCGCTCGCCGCCACGGGCGCGCTGCGGCTTATCGAGCGGCACACCGACACCGGCGGGCTGCTCGGCGTACCCGAGCTGGACGAGCTCGTGCCCGACCACGCCGAGCGGCAGACCTGGGCCTGCGGCCCGGTCGGCCTGCTTGACGCCGTCGAGCGGCACTGGGCCGACCGCGGCGTGGCCGACCGGCTGCACACCGAGCGGTTCCGGCCGACGGTGATCTCCCCTGGGGAGGGCGGGGCGGTGACCTTCACCGGTGCCGGCGTGACCGTCGAGGCCGACGGTGCCACCCCCATCCTTGACGCCGGAGAGAACGCCGGGGTGCTCATGCCGTCGGGCTGCCGGATGGGGATCTGCTTCGGCTGCGTCGTCCCGCTGCGCCAGGGCGCCGTGCGCGACCTGCGCAACGGCGACCTCACCACCGCCGTCCCCGGAGACGGCGTGCTCATCCAGACCTGCGTGTCGGCGGCCGCCGGTACCTGCGACATCGAACTCTGACTGGAGGCCACCGACATGACCGCGATCCAGAACAAGGCCCGCAACCCGATCGCCCACCTGACCGCCGAGGACATCGAGATCATCGGCAAGGAGCTGGACGCGATCCGGGACCGGGTCATCGCCGACCGGGGCGAGCGGGACGCGCGGTACATCCGGAAGGTCATCAAGACCCAGCGGACGTTGGAACTCAGCAGCCGGGCGGTGCTGCTCTTCTCGCTGTTCCCGCCGGCCTGGATCCTCGGCACCGCCGGCCTCGCCGTGGCCAAGATCCTGGACAACATGGAGATCGGCCACAACGTCCTGCACGGGCAGTGGGACTGGATGCGCGATCCGAAGATCCACTCCACCACCTGGGACTGGGACCACGTCTCCCCGGCCGAGCAGTGGAAGCACTCGCACAACGAACTGCACCACCGGTACACCAACGTGCTCGGCAAGGACAACGACCTCGGGTACGGCATCATGCGGGTCGACGAGGACCAGCCCTGGAGCAAGGGCCACCTCGGCCAGCCGTTCTACAACCTCCTCAACGCCTGCTTCTTCGAGTACGGCATCGCCGCGTACGACCTGGAGCTGGGGAAGAACCTGAAGGACGGCGGGCACCGGAGCCCCGAGTTCCGGGCCCGCGCCCGGGCGGTCGGCCGCAAGATTCGCCGCCAGGTGCTCAAGGACTACATCGCGTACCCGCTGCTGTCCGGCCCGTCGTTCCTCACCACTCTGGCCGCCAACTTCACCGCGAACCTGATCCGCAACCTGTGGAGCCACTCGGTGATCATGTGCGGGCATTTCCCCAGCGGGGTGGAGACCTTCGAGAAGACCTCCATCGAGGGCGAGACCAAGGGCGAGTGGTACCTGCGGCAGATGCTCGGCTCGGCCAACATCAGCGGCAGCCGGCTGCTGCACATCATGGCCGGCAACCTGTCGCACCAGATCGAGCACCACCTCTTCCCCGACCTGCCCAGCAACCGCTACGGGGAGATCGCCCCCGAGGTCCGGGCGCTCTTCGACCGCTACGGGCTGCGCTACACCACCGGGTCACTGCCCAAGCAGGTCGCCTCCGCCTGGTGGAAGGTCATCCGGCTGTCGTTCCCCAACCGGCGCCGCAAGAGTCTGGAGCCCGTGGCGCCCGCGCCGCTCGTCTCCGCCCGCGCCTGACGAGTCAGACGGCGTGGGCCAGGGCCCACGGGCGGACGGTGCGCGGCGGCCGGCCGGTCACCCGCTCGACCGGGGCGGCCAGCGGTACGCCGACGCGCCGTGACCGGGTGGCCACGAGTTCTGACGGCGTCACGACCCGATCCGCGTAGCGCCGGCGGGACGGCCGGAGCGCGCCTCGTCGTACAGCTCCTCCAGCAGCCGGGTCTGCCGGTGCAGGTCGAAGTGTGTCTCGACGTGCGCGCGGGCGGCGGTGCCGAGGCGGGACCGCAGCGCCTCGTCGCCGAGCAGCGTGTCGAGGTGCGCGGCGAGCGCGGTCCGGTCCCGTTCGGCGCTGAGCAGCCCGGTCTCGCCGTGCCGCACCGCCTCCGGGATGCCGCTGTGGTAGGTCGCCACCGCCGGCAGGCCGGCGCTGCCCGCCTCCAGGATGGTGGTGGGCAGCCCCTCGCAGTCGCCGTCCGGGGCGGTCCGTGACGGCGCCGCCAGGATCCGCGACTCGGCGAGGTGACGGCGGACCACCTCGGGGCTCTGCGCGCCGAGGAAGGTGGCGTCCAGGTCGAGTTCGGCGGCGCGGCGCCGGACCGGCGCCTCGAGCGGTCCGCTGCCCACGAGGAGCAGCCGGGGCCGGCGCGCGGCGGGCAGCATCCCCACCGCCTCCACCAGGTCGTCGACGCCCTTCTTGGCCACGAACCGGCCGACGAAGATGACGTCCCACCGCTTCGGCGTCGCCGCCGGCGGGGGCGGGATCGGCACGCCGATGTGGTGCACCCGGACCTTCGCCGGGTCGGCGCCGAGGGCGATCGCCCGGTCGCGGATGAACTCCGACACCGCGATGACCAGCGCCGCCCGGTCGAACGCCTGGCGCAGGTGGCGCCGGTTGCGGGCGCCGCGCGCCCCGGGCAGCGCGGGCTGCCGGGTCACGTCCTGCCCGTGCAGGGTCACCACCAGGGGTACGCCGAGCCGCCGCGTGCTGCCGCTGACCAGCCAGCCGTCGCCGCCGAAGTGGGCGTGCACCAGATCCGGCGCGAGTCGCGCCAGGGCCGCGTCGAGCCGGGCCGACCGGCCGGTGAGCTTGAGCCGCAGCAGTTCGGCCCGGCCGCGCGGGTCGTCCGGAAACGCGATGGCGTCGCTGTCCCGGGCCAGCGGGGATGCCACCTTGACCGCGCCCAGGTAGTGGGGCGCCCAGCGGGCAAGCGCGTCACCCTGGTTGCGGACGAAGGTCTCCGACCCGGGCAGCAGGTGGCTGCGCCAGATCACCGCCCTGGACTGGGACATGAGAGCGACCCTACTGCCGTCCGCCGCCACCGGACCCGGCCACCGGCTCCGGTTCGCCGACCACCGACGGTGTCGGCTCGGCGTGGCCGGCGCGAGGGCCGGGCACCCCGCTGTCCGGGCCCTGCGGCGCCGGCTGCGCCGTGCGGCGACGGTTGAGCACCCGGTCGCGCAGCTGGTGCCGCAGGTCCGGCGGGATCAGCCAGATCTGCAGGTAGGTCACGTAGTCGATGAGGCTCGGGCGGCCGTGCCGGCGGGCCTCGGCGAGCAGCAGCCGGAACACCCGGAAGCTGCGGGTGGTCGCCGCCATCGAGCTGATCACGCTCATCGCCAGGGCCGCGTACGCCCGCGGGGTGAGCAGCGGGCGGATCTCCTGGAGCCACTCGAACTGGGCCGCCCACGGCGACTGCAGGCTGATCCGCGGCCGATCCTCGTCCTGGTGCCAGACGACCAGCGCCTCCTCGGTCATGACGAGGTCGACGTCCGGGTGGCTGACCGCCCGCAGGGTCCAGTCCAGCTCCTGCTGCCGGCGCAGGCCCACGGTGAACGGGACCCGGCGCAGCAGCTCGGTCGGCGCCATGATGGTCGAAGTCTGGATGAACCCGTCGCCGTGGAACAGCCCGCGCCGCACGGTGAGGTACTCGCTGATCGGCTCGCCCGGTTCGGGCAGCCGGCGGGGCAGCACGAACTCGGCCCGCGGGGTCCGGTTGAGCAGCCGGCTGGCCACGACCGGCAGCGGCGCCTCGGCGCTGCGGGCCGCCGCCAGCTGCACCGCCAGCTTCTCCGGCAGCCACTCGTCGTCGTCGTCCAGGAAGGCGGTCCACTCCGCCCGGGCCTCCCGGACCCCGACGTTGCGGGCGTTCGGGGCGCCGCCGCGCTCGGCCAGCGGCACCACCCGCAGCCGGTCGTCCGGCACCGCGGCGAGGGCCTTCAGAGTCGCCTCGTCGGCGCCGTCGACCACGACGATGACCTCGATGGTGTCCACGGTCTGGGCCAGTGCGCTGCGGACGGCGCGGAGCACCAGGTCCGGCCGGTCGCAGGTGGGAATGACCACGCTGACGTCAGGTGTACGGGTCATGAATACCTGCCCACTCGTACGTGACTTCGAGATGTATTCGCCGCCGTCGAACCAGGCGGGGTCGGTGAATTCGCGGGACAGGTGCGCCCCGAATGGTCCTGAGCACGCTAATTGGCGCTACCTGTGCACCGGGTTAACAACGAGTGCCAATCGGCTTCCGAAACGGACTATCTTTGGTGTCTTCCCAGGTAAGAGCCCTACGGATTGGCCGGTACGGCGGCAGTTGCATCGCAATTCGACCAGCCCCGGCCCGTCGCCTTGCCGCGCGGCGAACCTGCCGTACACTCGCCGGGCACCGGCCGGACGGAAAATGGGAGCGATCGTTCATGCAGCTCGACGCCGCGGCGCCGTCCGTCCCCCGGGGCCGGGTGGTCATGCTCGTCGACAACGCCGTCGAGGGAGACTCCCGGGTGCAGAAGGCCGCCCGGTCGGCGGCCGACGCGGGCTGGGACGTGACCCTGCTCGGCTGCGCCCGGACCGACGACGAGCGGGACTGGCGGCTCGGCCGGGCGCACGTCCGAGTCTTGCCGATGGGCGGACCGACCGGCGGCCCGGCCGGCCCCCGCGGACTGCGCCAGCGGCTGGTCAGCCGCGGCGGGCTCCCCCTGCGCGCCGCCCGGCTGGCCCGCCGGCCGGTCGAGCACGGCCAGGTCCTGCTCTGGCGGACACTGCAGGGCGATCGGGCCTGGCGGCGGCTGGAGCCCGGCCTCTGGGGGTACGAGCGGCTCTTCGGCCCGGTCATCGACGAGCTGCGGCCCGACCTCATCCACGCGCACGACTTCCGGATGCTCGGGGTGGCCGCCCGCGCCGTGCTGCGCGCCCGGGCCGCCGACCGCCCGGTGAAGCTGGTCTGGGACGCCCACGAGTGGCTCCCCGGCGCAAAGCCCCGGCGGGACAACGCCCGCTGGCTCCCCGCCCACCTGGCGTACGTGCGGGAGTATGTCGGGCACGCCGACGCGGTGGTCACCGTCTCGGACGCGCTCGCCGAACTGCTGCAGCGCGACCACCGTCTGACCGAGCGCCCAACCGTGCTGCTCAACGCCCCGGCGACCGCCGACGAGCCGGCCGGCGACACCGAGCCCGCCCCTGACCTGCGGCGGCTCTGCGGCGTCGACCGGGACACCCCGCTGTTCGTCTACAGCGGCGCGATGGCCGTGCAGCGCGGCCTGGACACCGTGGTCGACGCGCTGCCCCGGCTGCCCGGCGTGCACCTGGCGCTGGTCGTGGGCGATCCCACAGCGGCGTACGTGCGACAGCTCGCCGCCCGGGCCGCCCGGCTCGGCGTGGCCGACCGGGTGCACCCGGTGCCGTACGTGCCGCACCGGCAGCTGGTGGCGTTCCTGAGCGACGCCGACGTGGGGCTGATCCCGCTGCACCACTGGCCAAACCACGAGATCGCCCTGATCACCAAGTTCTTCGAGTACTCGCACGCTCGGCTGCCGATCGTGGTCAGCGACGTGCGGACGATGGCGGACACGGTCCGGGCCACCGGCCAGGGCGAGGTGTTCCGGGCCCGCGACGCCGCCGACCTGGTCCGCGCCGTCCGTGCCGTGCTCGCCGACCCGGACCGCTACCGGGCCGCCTACGCGGGGCCGGACTCGCCGCTGCCCGGCTGGACCTGGGAGGCGCAGGCGCAAAAGTTGGACGCCCTCTACCGGCGGCTGCTGTCCCCCGAGGAGTCGACCGTGCAGGCGCAGGCGCGGTGAACGCCCCCGACGTGAGCGTGGTGGTGGCGGTCTACAACACCATGCCGTACCTGACCCGCTGCCTGGACTCGCTGGTGGCACAGACGATCGGCCCGGACCGGCTCCAGATCGTCGCCGTGGACGACGGGTCGACCGACGCCAGCGGCACCGAACTGGACCGGTACGCCGCCCGCCACCCCGGCCGGTTCACCGTCATCCACCAGGCCAACTCCGGCGGCCCCGCCGCCCCGTTCAACCGGGGCCTGGACGCGGCCACCGGCCGGTACGTCTTCTTCGTCGGCGCCGACGACCACCTCGGCCCCGACGCCCTGCGCCGGCTGGTCGAGGCGGCCGACGCGTGGGAGTCCGACGTCGTGCTGGGCCGGGTGGTGGGGGTCAACAGCCGCCACATCTACCAGGACATCTTCGCCCGTACCCAGGTCGACGTGGACCTGTTCGACTCGCCGCTGCCGCGCTCGCTGGCCAACACGAAGCTGTTCCGGCGGGAACTGCTGGAGAAGTACGGCATCCGCTACCGGGAGGACCTGCCGCTCGGCAGCGACCTGCCGTTCACGCTGGAGGCCTGCTACCGGGCCCGGCGCATCTCGGTGCTGGCCGACTACGACTTCTACTACGCCGTCCGCCGGCACAGCGCCACCAACATCACCTACCTGAGCCGGCACGCCGACCGGCTGCGCACGGTCGAGGCGACCACCGCCTTCGTCGCCGAGCTGATCCCGGCCGGCCGGCAGCGCGACGCCGTCCTCGCCCGCCGCTTCGACCACGAGATCGCCAAGCTGCTGGAGGACGACCTCCTCGGCCTCGACCGGGAGACCCAGCAGCTCGTCCACGACGGCATCGGCCGCCTGGTCCGCGCCCACCTCACCGAGGGGATCGCCGCCCAGCTCAACGCCGAGACCCGGATCCGGCTGGCGCTGACCCGCGACGGGGCGCTCGACGACCTGCTCGCGGTGATCCGGCAGGACGCGCGTGCCGGCGTGCCGGCGACCGTTGTCGAGGGTGACCGGCGGTACGCCGCCTATCCCGGCTTCCGCGACCCGGCCCGCGGCCTGCCGGACGCCTGCTTCGACGTGACCACCGTCCCCGACTGGTACGCCAAGCTCGACGCGACGGCGCTGGCCTGGGAGACCGACGAGCGCGGCGAGAAGGTGCTGACCGTCACCGCGGTCAGCCCGGTGCCGGACCTGGCCGCGGCAGGCGGGGAACCGGTGACGGTCAGCGCCGAAGAGATCCCGGGCGAGGTCACCACCGTCGACCAGGGCGCGCGGGGCACCACGCTGCGGATCCGGTTCCGCGCCACCGACCTGCTCGCCGGCACCGGGTCGACCGGGCAGCGGCGGGCGGTCTCCGCCCAGGTCGGCGACTTCGACCCGGGCCGGGCGGCGGGCGCGGCGACGGCCACCGGTGCGGCCGGCTCGGCCGCCGTGCGCGCTCCCCGGGTACGCGCGACGGTGCCGCTGGTACGGCGGCGCGGCGCCCGGCTGTACGTGGTCACGCCGGTGCTCGACGCGTCCGGCCGGCTGATGATCTCGGTGGTGCCGGTGACCGCCGCCCGGGTGGCCGCGCAGCTACGCCGGACCCTGCGCCCGATCCGGTAGCGCCCGTCTGGACCGGCGAGCGCTATCAGCCGGTGTCGCGGGTAGACGAAGTCGTATCCGACCACGAACCCCAGGTGGTCCGGCTGACCTTCCGACCGGACAGCGCCGTCGCCCAACCGCAATATCGGGTGGGCGGCGGCAGCTGGGACAAGCTACCGTCGGAGCATGCAGATCAGGCGCACCACCGCCGCGGCCGCGCGAGCTTCCCGCTCGCCGGTTGCCGCCGCCTGACCGATTCACTCCCTCGCCGGCGACCGGAAACGGTCCGCCGGCGTCGTCGTGTCACGCCACCGCGCGGCGGACCCTTCCGGTCGCTCCGACCCGGAAGGCCCACGCCATGACACCCGACGAGATCGTCCACATCTTCCTCGACCACTACCACCGCCGAGGTCACCGGGACGCGCCGGAGAGTTCCCTGATCCCGCCGCCGGGCGACCCGGTGCTGTTCACCACCTCCGGCATGCACCCGCTCACCCCGTACCTGCTGGGCCGACCCCACCCCGGCGGCCGGCGGCTGGTCGACGTGCAGCGCTGCCTGCGCACCACCGACCTGGACGAGGTCGGCGACCGCACCCACCTCACCGTCTTCGACATGCTCGGCTCCTGGTCGCTCGGCGACTACGACATCGCGACCAGCCTCCAATGGGGGCACGAGCTGCTCACCGCGGGCTTCGGCATCGATCCGGGACGGCTACACGCGACCGTTTTCGGCGGCGACGAGCAGGCCGGCCCGGACGAGACGGCCTGGGCGACCTGGACGGAGCTGGGCGTACCGGTCGAGGCAACCGGTGTGGACAACTGGTGGGACAACGGGCCGACCGGCCCGTGCGGGCCCGACTCGGAGATCTTCGTGTGGACCGGCGACGGGCCACCCACCGGCACGCCGAGCACCGACGACCGGTGGCTGGAGGTCTGGAATCACGTCCAGATGCGCTACCACCGGCACGACGACGGCCGGCTGACCCCGTTGCCGATGTCCAGCATCGACACGGGGATGGGGCTGGAACGCCTGGAGATGGTGCTGCGCGGCGGCCGGTCGGTCTTCGAGGGCGACGGTCTGCGCCCCTGGGTCGACGCGGTCCGCGACCGGTGGCCGCTGGACGGGCCGGACCTGCGGGTCGTCACCGACCACCTGCGCTCCGCCGTGGTCGTGCTGGGCGACGGCGTACGCCCCGGCAACACCGGGCGCGGCTACGTGCTGCGCCGGCTCATCCGGCGGGCGCTCACCGTGCTGTGGCGGGACGACGCGGGCCGCGGCCTGACCGAACTGCCCGTCGAGGCGTACGCGGACACGCTGCGCCGGTTCCGGCAGCGGGCGGAGGTGGCGCCGCTGCGCGCGGTGCTCCTCGACGAGGAGCGGCGCTTCCGCGGGCTGCTGCGCCGGGGCCGCCCGCTGGTCGACCGGCTCCGCGGGCGCGGGCCGCTGAGCGAGCGCGACTACCACTGGCTGCACGACACCCACGGGCTGCCCCGCGAGCTGGTCGACGGCCTGCTCACCGAGACCGGCTGACCTGACCCGAACAAAAGGACACGGGAAGATAACTCGGGGTTCAAGTCGGGCGAAGATCGTTAGCCTCGATGGCTGACCGGACGACGTCGTCTGGAGTTAGGTGGTGGAGGATGAACCTTCGGAGGAAGGTGGTGTCGCCCGTCGCGGCGGCCGGTGCGCTGGCCATCATCACGAGCCTCACCGCGGGCGGTTTACCCACGGCGGCACAGGCCGCTCCGGCGGCTGCGACAGCTGATGCCCCGATCACCCATGAGGAGAACCCACGGGTTCCCGTGGGGGCGGCGTGGACGGAGGCGTACTTCCCGTCCTCGGACGGCAGTGACGTCGAGCTGCACGCCGACGTCCTGCGCCCGGCAAACCTGCCGGCGGATGCGAAGACCCCGGTGATCCTGTCGGTGGGTCCGTACTTCTCGCACGCGGGGGAGACTGCCCCCGCGGGATGGGACCGGGTCGGGCCGTCGGCGCGCTTTCAGGACCTCATCGACGGCGCGCGGCTCATGGAGCGTGGATACACCTTCGTGATGGTCGACCTGCGCGGCTTCGGTGGCAGCACCGGGTGCCTGGACTTCCTCGGCCCGGGGGAGCAGGCCGACATCAAGGCGGCCGTCGAGTGGGCGGCGAGCCAGCCGTGGTCGACCGGCAAGGTGGGCATGTACGGCAAGTCGTACGACGCCAACACCGGGCTGGCAGCCAACACCCTCAAGCTCAAGCCACTGCAGGCGATCGTCTCCCAGGAACCGACGTGGAACAGGTACAACTACCTGTACAGCAACGGGGTGCCCCGTTCCAACGCGACCAGCACCCCGCGGAGCTACTACTCGATCGCGACCATGCGTCCGCTGGCCGACGAGAGCGACCACTACAAGGCGAACGCCGAGTACGAGAAGACTCACCCCGAGTGCGAGAGCGACAACCTCACCAACACCCAGAACCCCGACCCGAAGTCGTCGTTCTGGCGGGCCCGTGATTTCGCCTCCCGCGCCGCCGGGTCCCAGACGCCGCTGTTCGTCACGTCGGGCTTCATCGAGGACAACACCAAGCCCGAGGAGATGCAGAAGTACCTCGCCAACCACCAGGGCCCGGAACGCGGTTGGATCGGCCAGTGGGAACACGTGCGCGGTAACGAGACCAACGCCAAGGGCCAGCTCAAGATGGGACGCGCGGGCTGGTTCGACGAGGTGATGCGGTTCTACGACGAGCACCTGCGCGGCATCGAACCGTCGGTGACCGACCCGGCGTTCTCCATCGAGGACAGCCTCGGCAACTGGCGCGCCCAGCCGACCTGGCCAGTGACCAACGACGCGTACCAGGTGCGGCTGTCGCCGGGGCAGTACATCGACAACGGCAGCAACGCGCAGGTGGCCGCCCGGTCGATGGCGGCGCCAGAGGCTCCGGGCTGGGACATCGAGTACACGCCGGAGGCCGGCTCGTTGACGACTGACCAGACGGCTCTGCTCAGCGCTGACGCACCCGGCAGCAGCTACTGGTCCTGGTCCACGCCCGCCTCGGAGCAGGTGCGGATCACAGGCTCGCCGGAGGTCACGCTGAAGACCAGGGGTCAGGGCAACGTCTGGGTGCGGCTGTGGGACGTCGCTCCGGACGGCAAGGCGACGATGTTCAACGAGAACGTCGCGGTGCTGGACCACAGTGGATCGACCTCGTTCGAACTGAAGGCGACTGACTGGACCTTCGAGCCGGGGCACCAGCTGGGGGTCCAGATCGGGACCATCGCCTCAAGGGGCTGGCGGCCCGTACCCTCGGGTGAGACGATCACCGTCACCGACGCGCGGCTCGTCGTCGAGGTGCAGGACCCGCGGTTCGACTCGCCGACTCAGGGTGACCGCTCGCCCTACCTGGACACGTACGTGAGGGCGAACACCACCACGCTCACCAACGTCGGCACTCCCACCTTCCCGCTCAACGTCTCGAAGCAGGGCTGACCAAGCGGCTGCCCGGCACCCGCCTGTGCGGGTGCCGGGCAGTGGCGTACGCCGCCAGCTACCCGACGACATCGCCTGGCCCGGCCGCGGCACACCCGGCGGCGACAGAGCGTGCACCGGCCGCCCCGATCAGCCAGGATGACCTCCGAGAGACCGTCGCCGGGCTGCGCCGCGACGGTACGACGGAAGGAGCCCCATGTCGCCGTCCACCCTGCTGTCCCGTCGCGACCTGGCGTTCCTGCTCTACGACTGGCTGGACGTGACCCGGCTGACCGAGCGGCCCCGCTACGCCGAGCACACCAGGGACACCTTCGACGCGGCGCTGGACCTCTCCGCCCGGGTCGCCGCCGAGCAGTTCGCCACCCACAACAAGGCCGCCGACGCCGCCGAACCCACCTTCGACGGGCGCCGCGTGCACACCATCCCGCAGGTCAAGGCCGCCCTGGACGTCTTCGCCCGGACCGGGCTGCTGGCCGCCACCATGGACACCTCCGTCGGCGGCATGCAGCTGCCGCACGCGGTCGCCGCCGCCTGCTTCGCCTGGTTCCAGGCCGCCAACATCAGCACCGCCGCGTACCCGTTCCTCACCCTCGGCAACGCCAACCTGCTGCTCACCCACGGCAGCGCCGAGCAGATCGACACCTGGGTCCGGCCCATGGTCGATGGCCGGTTCTTCGGCACCATGTGCCTGTCCGAGCCGCAGGCCGGCAGCTCCCTCGCGGACATCACCACCCGTGCGGAGCCGCAGGACGACGGGACGTACCGGCTGGTCGGGACCAAGATGTGGATCTCCGGCGGGGACCACGAGCTGGCCGAAAACATTGTCCATCTGGTCCTCGCGCGGATCCCCGGCGGGCCGCCCGGGGTGAAGGGACTCTCGCTGTTCATCGTGCCGAAGGTGCTGCTCGACGCCGACGGGGCGCTCGGCCCGCGCAACGACGTGGTGCTGGTCGGGCTCAACCACAAGCTGGGCTACCGGGGCACCACGAACACGCTGCTCAACTTCGGCGAGGGGGTGCACCGGCCGTACGGGCGGCCCGGAGCGGTCGGCTACCTGATCGGCGAGCCGCACCAGGGGCTCGCCCAGATGTTCCACATGATGAACGAGGCGCGGATCGGCGTCGGCGCCGGCGCCACCGCCCTCGGTTACACCGGCTACCTCAAGTCCGTCCAGTACGCCCGCCAGCGCCCCCAGGGCCGGCCGGCCGCAGACAAGGACCCGACCGCGCCGCAGGTGCCGATCGTGGCGCACGCCGACGTCCGACGGATGCTGCTGGCGCAGAAGAGCTACGTGGAGGGCGCGCTCGCGCTGATCCTCTACTGCAGCCGGCTGCTCGACGAGGAGAAGACCGGCCACACCGAGGCCGACCGGATCCGGGCCCACCTGCTGCTGGAGCTGCTCACCCCGATCGCCAAGAGCTGGCCGTCGCAGTGGTGCCTGGCCGCCAACGACCTGGCCATCCAGGTGCACGGCGGCTACGGCTACACCCGCGACTATGACGCCGAGCAGCACTGGCGGGACAACCGGCTCAACGCGATCCACGAGGGTACGCACGGCATCCAGGCACTGGACCTGCTCGGCCGGAAGGTCGCCATGAGCGGCGGTGCCGGGCTGAACCTGCTTTTGGAGACCGTGCGGACCACGGTGAGCCGGGCCTGGAAGGCCGACGGGGAGGCGGCCGTGCTCGCCGCTGAGCTCGGTGCGGCGGTCGACCGGATCGCAAGGGTGACCCGCCGGTTGTGGGGGACCGGCGATCCGGAGTTGGCGCTGGCCAATGCTTCGCTCTACCTCGAGGCCGTTGGGCACGTGGTGATCGCTTGGATGTGGCTGGAGCAGTTACTCGCTGTGGAAGCGCTGGGGAGCCAGGAGGGGGCGGAGGGCGACTTTCTCGCGGGGAAGCGGCAGGCGGCGCGGTACTTCTTCCGGTACGAGCTGCCGCGGACCGAGCCGCAGTTCGACCTGCTGGACAGCCTGGACCGGACCACGTTGGACACGCGGGAGGGCTGGTTCTGACCTTCGGCGAAGGATGCTGACGGACAGCAGTTGTGACTAGCGGCCGCGATCGTGAACGCTGCTGTGGTGGAGCACATCGAGAGGTTACTGGCCGCTGTCGCAGCGTGGGCTCGGCAGCGACACGACATCCATGCCGCGCTGGTGGTCGGGTCTCACGCCCGCGTCGAGGTTTCCGCGGACCAGTGGTCCGACATCGACATCGTCCTGATGGTCGACAATCCCATGGCCTACGCGGCCGACGGCAGTTGGTTGGCAGCTTTCGGTCGACCGTTGCTGACTTTTACCGAACCCACTGCGGTCGGCGGATTCGTCGAGCGCCGGGTGCTCTTCGACACTGGGCAGGACGTCGATTTCGCGCTGTTGCCGGCAGGCCCGGCGCAGCAGATCGTTACCCGCCCTGAGGTCGCCCATGTGCTCGGCCGGGGGTTCCGGGTGCTGGTCGACAAGCTCAACCTTGGTGAGACGCTCCCGTCAAGCGGTGCGTCGATGCCGTCGGCTCAGCCGGATGCCGCTGCGTTCGGGCACCTGACACACGACTTCTGGTATCACGCGCTGTGGACCGCCAAGAAGCTACAACGCGGCGAGGTTTGGGTCGCAAAGCAGAGCTGCGACTGCTATCTCAAGGCGTTGCTGGTCAGGCTGCTCGCGTGGCATACGCAGGCATCGCATCCGCAGGTCGACGTGTGGCATGAAGGGCGCTTCCTGGAGCGGTGGGCTGACAAGCAAACGCTCCTGGATCTCCGCAGCACTTTTGCCGGCTACGACGCCATCGACGTCGCCCGCGCCCTGTGGGCGACTGCCGACATGTTTGAACGACTTGAGCGCGAGTGCGCCGAGCGTCTCGGCCTCGAGCTGACCGTTGCCCATGACGAGATCCGGGAGCACCTGCGGGCAGTACTCGCGTAGACCGTGATGCGGCCCAGGCGGTGTACCGTCCGAGTGGCGGCTTGCCAGGGCGTGGCCTGGCGCCGCAGTCCCAGTCGTCCACCTGGGAAGCAGGCGAAGCTATGGCTAGGAAGACCGACACGATCGGTGCCCGCATTCGGTACTGGAGGATGCGCCGTAGCGGGATGAGTCAAGCCGTCCTCGCTGGGCTCGCCGGCGTCAGCCAGTCGTACATCTCGCAGGTCGAGTCCGGCCGCAAGACCATCGACCGCCGCTCTACCCTGGTGGCCATTGCCGCCGCGCTGCAGGTCACGGTGGCTGACCTGCTTGGTCAGGGCACCGAACCGGGCGACCCGGCGAGGGAGCGCGCCGCCGAGTGCGTTCCGGCGATCTGGTCTGCTCTCATCGAGATCGAGGATGGCGAGCGCAGGCCGTTGACCCGGACGAGGGATGAGCTGGCTGCCGACATCGCCCGCAGCGACCAGCTTCGCAACCGCTCCAACTATCCGGCGATGGCCCGGCTGCTTCCGGACCTGCTGTTGGACGCCGCTGCGGTCGGGGGGACCGTGCTCGCGCAGGTGGCGTACCAGGCTTCGACATGCCTGCGGCACCTCGGCTACCGGCACCTGGCGCTCAACGCCGCGCGGGTCGCGGTGGCCGCCGCCGAGGACGTCGAGGAGCCGGCGTGGCTGGGGGCGTCCCGGTTCGCGTACGCGCAGAGCCTGCCGATCGAGTCCGCGCCACTGGCCGCCAGGGCCGCCGACCGGTCGCTGGCTGAGCTTCAGGACGCCGCCGCCGATGGGCGGGTCCGGCAGATGCTCGGTCAGCTGCACCTCTCGGCCGCGCTGGCCTCGACGGTGAGCGGGCGGCCTGACGTCGCCCGCGATCATCTCTCCGAGGCGGCCCGTGAGGCGGCGACCCTCGGGGATCCGCCGGACGGTGCCGGCTTCAACGGCTGCGGGTTCGGGCCGACGAACGTGGGGCTGTGGGAGATGTCCATCGCGGCGGAGCTGGGTGAGCCCGGCCGGGTGATCGAGCTGTCCGGGACGGTTCGGCCGCAGGTCCTCGCGGTGTCGAATCGCCAGATGTCGTACTGGCTCGACCTCGGTCGTGCCTTGGCTGAGTCCGGCCGCCGGGACGCTGAGGCGCTGGGGGCGTTCGTGCGGGCGGAGCAGGCCGCGCCGGTGCCGTTCGCGCTGAATCCCCTTGCCCAGGACGCCGTCGTGGCGATGGCGCAGCGGGCGAAGCGGCGGGCCGTCCCGAACGAACTTCGGTTGCTGGCCGGCCGGTTGGGCATCAACCTGGCGCCATAACCGCCGGTAATTACGCCATCACCAATCCTCTCTAGTGTCCGGTTCGGGTGAGGCAGTCGCCTCCCTTGGCCGGGTGCGACGCAGTCACGTCTTCTCACGGGCTGACCTCGCGCCGCTACCAGTGGAGGTGGGGATGGGTGGCCGGGACGACGCCGCCAGGCAGAGCAGGGGCGAGCAAATCCAGGCGGCCCAGCGGGAGGCGGCGAAGCGGCGGCTCCTTGCCCTCGCCGAGGCGGATCGGATGCCGGTCGAGGAGATCACCCGGGCGGTGCCGGAGCGGCGGTGGCGTCGCTCCACGTGTGATGACCTCTCGGCACCACGCAGACAACGCGTCGCGTACGAGGAGTACCTGCTCGCGGTGGCGCTGACCCTCGTTCGGCGCCATCGGCCGGTCTGGTCCTGGCGGAGGTGGCGGCGGGTCTGTCGCTGCGGCGTTGACCTGCCCTGCCGTGCCCGTCACCGGATTCCGATCAACCGGGGTCACTGGCCGCAGGGAGACGCCGAGTGAACGACGAGCAGGAGCAGGTGATCCTTGCCGTGCACGTGCGTGGGCTCGACGGGATGTGTGTCGGGTGCCGGGCGTGGTGGTCGCGGTTTACTCCGTACCCGTGCTGGCAGGTGGCGTGGGCGACCAGCCGGCAGGCTTGGGCCGTCACCGCGCGTTTCCTGCGGGTTCGCGCGTGACCACCCACGGGCCGGTGCTGCCGATCTGGAGCTGCGGTGGCTGCGGGGCGCCATGGCCGTGCGTGACCCGGCGGCGGGAGTTGCGGGCGGAGTTTGCGGATGCCCCGGTGTCGCTGGCGCTCTACATGGGGGCGCAGCTCGTCCGGGCCACCGCGGATCTGAGCTGGGCGCCCGCCGGCACGTTGCATCGGCGCTTCCTCGGCTGGCTGCGGTGAGCATCCCGCGGCCGGGCGACGAGAGGTTCCACTACAGCGGCGGCTCCCACCGGTGGATCCCGCCCGGCCCCGAGTACGACCAGGAGGTCTGGGACGAGCAGGTCCGCCAGCACAAGCAGGAGACATGAGCGTCCGAAGGTACGCCTGCAGCGGCTCGTGTGATGGCCGCGCTGCCGGACGGTCTACGACTGCCTCAGGTCGGGCTCGTGACGAGCAGGGCGCTGTGGTGGCTCCAAAGCCACTGTAGGTACTGCTGCACTTCCTCGGGTGTGGCGACCCATCCGTTGTCCATGTAGTTGAGGATGCGTTTGATCTCGCCGGGTACGAGGTCGTAGGCGGTCGCTCCGGTTTCCGGGACGGGTTTGTCAGGGGAGACGGCCGCGGGGAGCGGGATCATGGGGATGCGAGATCCAGCCGTGGTGAAGGCCTTGAGAATCGTGAGGTAGACGCGGGTCAGGTGGTACGGGGAGACAACGAGCGCGAGGCTGGTGATGCCGCGGGCTCGGACCTGGTTGACGATCCACGTGGCCTGCAAGCCGGTGTTGGGTGCCGGCTCGGCTTGGAGGTGGACGCCATTGGTGCGACGAAGGCCGAGGCTCCGCAGGTAGTCGAGCGTGATCTCGACGTAGGTCTCCTCATCCGGGTTCCCGTTCGCCACCAAGAGGTGGCGGAGCGTCGGGTTCGCCTCCCAGCTGCGGATCGCATGAGTGAGACGCCATTCTTCGCCCTGACCGGTGGCTACCACGAGCGCGTCCACGTGGTTGGCGGCTGACTGGGGCAGGGCCAGGATCACCGTGAGGGTTTTCAGGACCTCCAGAAGCTGGCCGGCGGTGAAGCCGGCCAGATCCTCTTCCGCCACCACCCGAGGGGCCGGCTGGTGGGGATTCACCGGACCGTCCGGGCCGCGTCGTCGTGCGGGCCGGTGCGTAGGAACAGGGACGCCAGATCGTCGGAGATCATGCCTGCGATCCTTCCAGCCCTCGTCGAAGCCATGGGCCCAAGCACTTCCCATTGCGGCGGAGGGATCGCGCTGACGTGGGCGGCCGGGCGAGACAACGGGCGTAGGAGACCGCGAGCGGCGTACGTCCCGGGTGGTAGGTCATCGCAACTCTGGCACGACGACTCGTGGCCTTGCCGGTACATGCGCTGCCGTCTGTACCCGTCATGCGAGCGAAGGGATCCCCGATGTCCGTCCGCCATCTGCTTGCCGCCGCCAACACCGCCATGCTCGGGGCAGCTGGGCTCGCCGAACCGGCGGCCGCGCATGGTGCGGTCCAACCGGCCGCCGTCAGTGCTTACACCCTGAGCCCCGGGCGGATCGGGGCCATCGTGGCCGCCGTGCTGGCGTTGACCGGCGTGGTCCTCGGTGGGCTGGCCATGGCCCGCTCTGCCGGTCGGATCGGCGGCGGCAGCGGGCGACGCGGGGCCATCGGGGCCCTGGCGTTGGGGCTTGTCGGCATGGTCATCGGTGGGCTGGTCGTGGCCACCGCCGACGGTGGTCTCGGCACCGGCAACGGGCTCGGCGGGGGTGTCGTGGCCCTGTTGGTGGGGCTGATCGGCGTGGGCCTCGGTGGGCTGACTCTGGCCCGCTCCCGCCGCATCGGCTGACCCGCAACACCGGTTCGCCGACCGCCCACACCGTCCCGCACCGTGCTGACCAGCCCGGCGGCCCGCGTGCACGCGTTCTGCTGTCGTGACGCCGGGCGGGTCAGCGGCGGTCAGGCCTGCTTGGTCTCCCAGAAGATCTTCGAGATCTCCTCGATCTTCGCGAGCAGCTGCTCGGCCACGGCCGGGTCCGGGGAACCCTTCGCGCCGCCGGCGCCGGCCAGCTTGGTCGCCTCGTTGAACAGGCTGTGCAGCTGCGGGTACTTCTCGAAGTGCGGCGCCTTGAAGTAGTCGGTCCACAGCACCCACAGGTGGTGCTTGACCAGCTCGGCCCGCTGCTCCTTGATGATCAGAGCCCGGGTACGGAACTCCGGGTCCTCGTTCGCCTGGTACTTCTCGGCGATGGCCTTGATCGACTCGGCCTCGATGCGCGCCTGCGCCGGGTCGTAGACCCCGCACGGCAGGTCGCAGTGAGCGCTCACCACGGTGCGCGGAGTGAACAAGCGTGACAGTCGCATGGGGCTCCCTTTCTCCGAGTGGTACCGCTGAACGCTAAAACCTCCACCCCACTTCAGGTCAACGCAAGATCAGCAGGACGTTCGTCACGTCACCATCGGCGGACCCGGCGGGGGCGGGGGAGATACCTTGAAGGGTGCTGTGACCGTTGGGGCCGTTCGAAAACCCTGCTCAGGAGAGTGCATGGCATCGCGTACCGATCTCGTCGAAGATCTGATGAGCCGTTTCCCGCACGTGCCGCGCGAGGCGGTCATCAAGGAGGACCTGCTGCGCGGCGGTCTGGCCTTCGACGACTCGGCCCTGACCGACAACGAGCACGGCGACGTCAAGCCGAAGTCGTACTTCATCTTCTCCTTCGACCACCGCACGCTGCCTGAGCTGGGCACTGCCGCACTGCGGCGGCCGCCGGAGGAGATCGTGCTCACCGGCGGGCCGTATGGGCTGCGCCGCACCGTGGTGTCGGTCCGCACCAACCCCGGCTCGCCGTACCGGGTCAAGAGCGACGACGAGGGACGGCTGCGCCTGTTCCTCGACGACCGGCCGATCGCCGAGGTCGGGCTCCCGCCGATGCCGGACTACTACCGGCACACCCTCGCCAACGGCAAATCGGTCATGGAGGTCGCCCCGACCATCCAGTGGGGCTACCTGATCTATCTGACCGCCTTCCGGGTCTGCCAGTACTTCGGCGCCAAGGAGGAGTGCCAGTACTGCGACATCAACCACAACTGGCGCCAGCACAAGGCGGCCGGCCGCCCGTACACCGGGGTCAAGCCGGTCGACGAGGTCCTCGAGGCCCTGGCGATCATCGACAAGCACGACACTGAGAAGGCCTCCCAGGCGTACACCCTCACCGGCGGCAGCATCACCTCCCACGTCGGGGGGCTGGCCGAAGCGGACTTCTACGGCCGGTACGCCCAGGCGATCGAGGAACGCTTTCCGGGCCGGTGGATCGGCAAGGTCGTCGCCCAGGCCCTGCCCCGCGCCGACGTGCAGCGCTTCCGCGACTACGGGATCCAGATCTACCACCCCAACTACGAGGTGTGGGACAAGCGGCTGTTCGAGCTCTACTGCCCCGGCAAGGAGCGCTACGTCGGCCGCGAGGAGTGGCATCGCCGCATCCTCGACTCCGCCGAGGTCTTCGGCCCGCGCAACGTCATCCCGAACTTCGTGGCGGGCGTCGAGATGGCTGCCCCGCACGGCTTCACGACCGTGGACGAGGCGATCGACTCCACCGCCGAAGGCTTGCAGTACTTTATGTCCCGCGGCATCACGCCGCGGTTCACCACCTGGTGCCCGGAGCCGACGACGCCGCTCGGCCGGACCAATCCGCAGGGCGCGCCGCTGGAGTACCACGTCCGGTTGCTGGAGGTGTACCGGGCGGTGATGGAGGCCAACGGCCTGTCAAGCCCGCCGGGTTACGGCCCGGCCGGCCCCGGGCGAGCGGTCTTCTCGGTCAGCTCGTTCATGGACAGTCTGCCCGGCGAACCCGAAGCCGACCCGGCCTAGCCCGCGATCGGCTGGTCGCGGGCCCAGCGCCGCCCGCCGGTCGCGCCATGGGCCGTCCCCTGCTCAGGGATGGGGCCGGACGCGGTGGTCGCGATAGGTTGCACAGTGATGGCCACGATCGACGACGTCCGTCACGAACTCGCCAGCCTCGCCGACCCGGATCGGGCCGAGGGCGTGGGCCGGTATCTGCAGATGGTTCCGGGTGGCTATGGCGAGGGTGACCGGGCCATCGGCGTCTCCGTGCCGGAACAGCGCAGGGTGGCTGGCCGCTATTGGCGGGAGCTGTCCGTGGCCGAGACGGCGGTGCTGCTGACGAGCGGCGTGCATGAGGAGCGGCTGACGTCGCTCCTCATCCTGGTGCGCAAGTTCGCCAAGGGGGGCGAGGCCGAACGGGGCGAGATCTTCAACATCGTCCTGGCCAACACCGGCCGCATCAACAACTGGGACCTGGTGGACTCGTCCGCGCCGTACATCGTCGGTCTCTGGCTGATCGACAAGGACCGGAGTGTGCTGGATCGGCTGGCCGAGTCGAGCCTGGTGTGGGATCGGCGGATCGCCATCATGGCAACTCTTGCTTTCATCAAAGCCGGGGACTTCCACTGGACCTTCCGGCTCAGCGACCGGCTCCTGCGCGACCCACACGACCTCGTCCAGAAGGCGGTGGGTTGGATGCTGCGCGAGGTGGGCAACCGGGACCGGGCGGCGGAGGAGGAGTTCCTGGCCCGCCGTTACCGGGCCATGCCACGGGTCATGCTGCGGTACGCGATCGAAAAGTTCGAACCGCCGCGACGTAGGGAGTACCTGTCCGGCCTGGTGTAGCGGATCGGCCGAGCGGATCGGCCGGGCGGGTCGTTGCGGGCGTCGGTTCAGTGGCCGGGCTGGCGCGGGCGCAGGCCGTTGAGGGCGGTGGCGACGACGCGGTTGGCGTATTCGGCGGTGAGCGGGCCGCTGCGCTGCAACCATCGGTTGAGCACCGGCCCCCAGATCATCTCCACGGCCACGTCGAGGTCGAGGTCTTCGGCGAGCTGTCCGGCCTGTTGGGCGCTGCGCAGCCGTTGTCGCTTGAGTTCCTTCAACGGCCCGTCCAGCCGTTCGGCGTAGGCGGCGGCCAGTTCGGGGTCGTGCGCGATCTCGGCGGCCAGCGCGCGCATCGGTTGGTCGTACCGGGGGTCGGTCATCTCCGCGACCGTGGCGCGCAGCACCGCTGTCAGGTCGGCCTCCAGGTCGCCGGTGTCGGGCAGCGCCGCGGGTTTGCCGTCGTTGCCCTCACTGAGCATGAGGAAGGCGTCGAAGAGGATCGTGCCCTTGGACGGCCACCAGCGGTAGATGGTCTGTTTGCCGACGCTGGCCCGCGCGGCGATGCCCTCGATGCTGAGTTTGGCGTATCCGACCTCCTGTACGAGGTCGAACGCCGCGGTGAGGATGGCCCGCCGAGAGGTCTCCTTCCGGCGGGCCGCGTTGGCGGGGGCTTTGGGCTGCGTCGTCATGCGGCCAACGTACCGGAGGTGAGACGGACCGTCTCGTCTTGATCTGAGGATTCGGATCGCTTACGGTTCAAGGCAAGGACGAGACGGACCGTCTCGTCTCGTGCGAACCGGGGAGGCCTCGTCCATGTGCACCTCATCCAGCCCTGCTCCGCGTACCTGGTTCATCAGCGGTGCCAGCCGCGGTCTGGGCCGCGCCTTCACCGTGGCCGCGCTCGAACGTGGTGACCGGGTGGTCGCCGCGGCCCGGACCATCGCCCGGGACGACTTCGATGAGCGCCACGCAGACCGACTGCTGGCCCTGGCGCTCGACGTGACCGACCGGGCGGCGGTCTTCGCCGCCGTGGCCACCGCGGTGGAGCACTTCGGGCGGCTCGACATCGTCATCAACAACGCCGGCATCATGTCCATGGGCATGGTCGAAGAGTTCACCGAGGCCGAGGCGCGGGCCCAGTTCGAGGTCAACTTCTTCGGCGCGTTGTGGGTCTGCCAGGCCGTGCTGCCGCACCTACGCGCCCAACGGGCCGGCCACATCGTGCAGATCTCCAGCATCGCCGCGCTCGGCGGCTTCCCGAGCACCGGGATGTACAGCGCGAGCAAATTCGCGCTGGAAGGCATGAGCGAGGCCTTGGCGCTGGAGGCGGCGGCCTTCGGCGTCACCGTCAGCATCGTGCAGCCCGGCGGCTATTGGACCGACCTGTACACCAGCATGACGTCCACCCAGCCTCTGGCGGCGTACGGCCCGCTCCGCGCCGAGCTGGAGCGGCAGTGGGCGGACGGCTCGATCGACAGTGAGCCCCGGCTGGCCGCCGAGGCACTGCTGAAGCTGGTCGACAGCGACGACCCGCCGCTGCGGCTCCTGCTCGGCAGCATGGTCTACGACCTGGCGTTCGACATCTCACGCCGACGAATGGACACCTGGGCGGGCTGGGAGCAGGTCAGCCGGGCCGCAGAGCAGGCCGTCCCGGCACCCGGGCCCGCGCACTGACTGGTTACGCGCCGGATCGCTGCGCCTCGGGGTGCTGGCCGGCGAACGCCCGGAGCAATGTCGCGATCGCGATGGCCAGGTCCGCTCGGTTCGCGGCTGTTCCAGGTGGTGGGGCGGTGCGGGCACCCGCACCGATCAGACGGTCGAACAGCAGGCCGTCGATGCAGGCGACGAGGTGGTCGCCGGCCTGCGCTGGATTCCGGGCGCCGGCGGCCGCCAGCATCGCCCTCGATTGCGCGCGTGAGGCGTCGCCGTATTCCAGGATGGTCCGTAGCTCGGGATGGTGCGTGGCTTCGAGCAGGCAGGCGTAGCGGGCCAGCGTGCGATGGCGCGCAGTGCTCATCCATTGGTCGAGGAGGGCGGCGATGCCGGCGGCTGTCCGGTCGATGTCGGTCAACGCGACCGTCGCCGAGTCGGCCCCGGCCGGCAGCTCGCGGGCATCCAGGTCCGCCCGGTCGAGGTCGGCCAGCCGGCGTACGACCGCTTCGATGAGCGCCTTGCGGGTGCGGAAGTAGGCGGACGTGGTGCCCTGCGGCAGCCCGGCCCGAGCATCGACGGCGCGGTGGGTGAGGCCGCGCATGCCGAGTTCGGCGAGCACGTCGATCGCGGCATCGGTCAGGACCGCGAACCGGTCGGTCGTCATGGTGTTGCCACTCCCTTCTACGGCTGTAGTATGGCCTTCTACACCTGTAGAAGGACGGTGTGCGGATGGACCGGACGGCCGTGGTGATCGGTGCAGGTATCGGCGGGCTGAGCGTGGCCGTGGGCCTGCTTCGCAAGGGCTGGCACGTGACTGTGCTCGAGCGTGTCGCCACCTTCAGGCCGGTCGGGGCCGGCCTGGTGCTCCAGGCGAACGGGCTGCGCTGTCTCGACACCCTCGGTCTCGGCGCGGCCGTCCGGGACCTGGGGCGTGCAGACATGTCCGGTGGCACCCGCCGGCCCGACGGCCGGTGGCTTGCCCGCATCGGGGCTGGCGAGATGGAGCACCTGCTCGGCATCGCAGCGGTCGGTGTCCACCGCGCCACCTTGCACGAGATCCTGCTCGGCGCCTTGCCGGAAGGCGCCGTCGTGACGGGCGCCGAGGTCAGTGCCGTCACCGCCGACGGGGACGTCACGTATCGAAGCCGGGACGGACTCGTCCGGATACGGGCCGATCTGGTGGTCGGGGCGGACGGGATTCACAGCACCGTGCGGAGACTGCTGTGGCCGGATGCCGCCGGTCCGGTGCGCGTCGGCGTGACCGCATGGCGTGGAGTGACGCCGAGCTGGGGCAAGGACCTCGTCGTCGCGATCACTTGGGACCGTGGCGCCGAGTTCGGGATGGTGCCGCTTGTCGACGGACGGGTGTACTGGTTCGCCGCGGTCAACACCGCGCCCACCCACCCGGACGTCGACGAGTTGACCCAGGTGCACGCCCGGTTCGGCAGTTGGCACGACCCGATCCCCGCCCTCATCGGCGCGACCGACACCGTCCTGCGCGACGAACTTGCCTGTCTCGACGAGCCGCTTCCCAGCTACGTCAAGGGCCGGGTCGTCCTGCTCGGCGACGCCGCTCACGCCATGACACCTAACCTCGGCCAGGGTGCCAACCAGGCGCTCGAGGACGCCGTCGTTCTCGCCGCCGTCGCCGATCGCCCGGACGGCCTGGTCGCCTACGACCGGCAACGCCGCCCACGGAGCCAGCAGGTGGCGAAGGCGTCCCGCGTGATGGGCCGCCTCGGCCAGCAACTGCACAACCCGGTCGCCGTGGCCACCCGCAACATCATCATGCGGGTGACCCCGCCGCGGTTGGCTCTCCGCTCGATGGCCCGCTACACCGACTGGCGCCCGCCGTCACTCGAGTAGGGGCGGCTCCCAGTGAGGTGGCAGCCATCGCGTGGGCACCCGCCTTCGGCTGACACCAAACCGCCGGTCCGCCTTGACTGCGCGGACTATGCCCTGGCGCGATTCCGCACGAGCGGAAGGTATACCTCGTCGACGATGTCGATGAGGACCTCGTCGGGTGCGGTGGGCACGCCTCGCGTGACGAACTCGTTCCGGAGCAGGACGATCGCCACGGTGGCGACCCGAGGGTGGAGGGATTCAGGGGAGGCTTCCCCGCGAGCGACGGCGCGTCCCAGGATCGCCAGCCACATGGCGGTCATGGCGTCGGTCGATTGCTCCGGTAGCTGCGCCGCGAGGTTCTTCGCGCTGCCGGCCGCCGTCAGCAGTTCCCGCAGGATGGCGCCGAGCGGTGAGCTCCAGTGCCGATTGGCTCGGCGCAGCAGTTCCAGGGCATCCTCGCGCAGGTTGCCGGTGTCGGGGGCTTGGATCGTCGTGGCCAACTGCTTGTAGGCGGCGACGCCGAGAGTGAGGCGGTCTGGCCAGCGGCGGTAGATCGCGTTCTTGTTGGTGCCTGCCCGCTTGGCGACCCGGTCCATGGACAGCCCCGCGTACCCGGACTCGGTGAGTTCATCGGCCGCGGCGCGCAGGATCGCCTCCTCCAGTGCCGCGCCCCGTCGTCGGGTCTGTCCAGCACGGGCCTGCGTCATCGGGTCGTCCGGCATGCTCTTCCTCGCGATCGGTACTGCTCGTTCCTTCCAAGGATCCACTTGACGTGCGACCTCCGTCAAAATACGGTACTGCCAGTACCTTATCGAAGACGCGGAAGGGACCCATACGTGCGTGCCAGAGGCATCACCTACGACACCGGATTCGTCCGCCACGGCGTGAACTCCCGCCGGCGCTTCGAGCCGGAGCTGGTCGAACGCGAACTACGCATCATCCGGCACGATCTGCACTGCACTGCCGTCCGCGTGACCGGCGGCGATCCCGAGCGGATCGAGATCGCCGCGACGTTCGCCGCCGACCTGGGCCTGGAGGTCTGGTTCTCGCCGTATCCACTGGAGATGACTGCCGACGAGATGCTGTCGCTGTTCGCCGACTGCGCCGAGCGGGCGGAGCGGCTGCGGCGGCGCGGCGCCGAGGTCGTGTTCGTCACCGGCGCCGAGCTGAGCCTGATGAACCCGGGATTCCTGCCCGGCGACACCACCGAGGAACGGATCGGGCTGCTGAGCCAGCCGCACCGCGTGCGCGAACTGATCGCCGAGGCCGGCGCCCGGGTCAACGACTTCCTCGGCAAAGCCGTAGCCCTGGTCCGCGAGCGGTTCGGTGGCAAACTCACCTACGCCTCGGTGCCAATCGACCGCGTCGACTGGACGCCCTTCGACATCGTGTCCATGGACGTCTACCGGTCGGCCGCGACCGCCGAGACGTTCGCCGCGACGTTCGCCGAGGGCATGCGCAGCCCAGTACTTCAAGGAAAGCCGGTCGCGATCACCGAGTTCGGCTCGGCCACCTACCAGGGCGCGGGCGACCGGGGCGCGCAAGGACTGGAGATCGTCGAGTACGACCCGGACACCGGGCCGGTCCGACTCAACGGGAAGTACCTCCGCGACGAGGCCGGCCAGGCGGCCTACCTACGCGAGCTGCTGGAGGTCTTCGACGCCGAGGGCGTCGACACCGCCTTCGTTTTCCTCTTCGCGCTCTACGACCACCCGCACCGCCCCGACGGCGATCCCCGCGACGACCTCGACCTGGCCAGCTACGGCATCGTCAAGGTCTTCGACGACCGCCACGGAGACACCTACCCCGACCTGCCGTGGGAACCCAAAGCCGCGTTCACCACCATCGCCGAGCATTACGGAAAGCAATGAGAGCGTCGCGCTACCGCGGGCGGTCGCGGCGATTCGCCGTCTCCTCGTCATCGGTCGTAGCCGGGCGCGCGCCGGCCACCACCGACCCGCCGGCGTCCTACGCCGCCGTAGCTGCCTCGCCGGTCTCCGGCAGCAGCAGCCCCAGGTAGCTCTCCGGACGCCAACCGGCGATCACCTTGGTGAAGAGCCCCGCGCCGAGCCGCCGGTAGAACCGCTGCGCCCCGGCGTTCTCCGGCTGGACCTCCCAGCAGATGACGAGCCCGTCGTCCGCTGCGATACGCGCCAGCGCGAGCATCAGCGCCCGGCTCCCGCCCAGTAGGCGCCTGCTCCGCCGGCCGTCACGGAATCAGGGGCACGGCGGGCCGGACGAATTGGTGGGCCGCGACGCCGATCTCGGCGTCGCGGCCCACCTTTCCTCACGGTCCCCTTCACCACGGCTCGACCATGGTCAAGCCGCAGATCACGGCCTACTTCCCGTTGTTCGGCACCGGCTGCATGACGGTCAGCGTCATGCTGTTGTTCTTGTAGGACACCCGGAACAGGTAACCGCCCACGTTCAGGGCCCGGTTCTCGGGCAGCGCGTGGAAGCCGCCATTGATCGAGCTACCGCTCATGATCGTGAACACGGTGCCCGGGGTCAGCTTGCCCCGCACGTCCAGGTCCAGCTCGCCGTCCAGCACCAGGTTCCCCGCCGCCCGCACGCTCGTGTAGTCCCGGTCGCCGGAGATCGTGACGGCGACGCGACCCTGCCTGCCGACGGTCACGTTCCCGCCGACGTTCAGGACGTTGCCCGCGGAGGTGCCGGTGAGCTGCGCGGCCTCCTCGGACGCGAGCCCGGGCCGCAGCACGCCGCTGGTGACGGTCACGCTGTCACCCACGCTGCCGCTGCCGCCGAGCGTGCCGCCCTTGACGTCGATCGAGCTTGCGTGCGAGCCGGTGATCGAAAGCTTACCGCCTTCAACCGTCGTGCCGCCCTCGTAGGTTTCGTCGCCCGTCATGATCAGCGTCCCGGGGCCTTGCTTGGTCAGAGAAGCCGTGTAGAGGTTGTTGTCGATGTTGTTCTGAATGTAGGCCGCGCGCTCGTCCATCCATTCCTTGCGCCACTTGACGGCGTCCTCATGGGTGATCTTGTCGTACAACTCGGGATGGCCGTTAGTGATAGCTTGGATGGAGGGATCACCCAAAATGCCCTGAAGCATGAAGGCCTGTTCGTCAAGCGTGCCGTCCGGGTTCAGCACGTTGGGGCTGAATTCACCGGCGTAGGCAATGCCTTGCTCCTTGTAGCCCGCCAGCCACTCCAGATCTTCCCTTTCCCTCTCCTTGATCGCGATCTGGCTGATGTCGTTCGACCAGACGTCCAGGGGCGCTTTATCCATGTTGTAGGTCATGGGGCTCAGGAACTGGCCGGGGCCGTACATGCCCTTGGCCAGATCAGGAATACCCCAGCCCCAGCGTTCGTCCGGAAGACCGTCGGGAGCGGTCCAGGCGATGGATGCCCCGGAGGGGGAGGTTTGCCCGGTGCCGAGGAATCTCACGCCGTCGGACATCTTGTTGTTCGCCGTGGTGAACATCAGCTCGCGCACCTGCTTGGCGTCCATGTTCGGATAGCGGGAGAGCAGAACCCCCATCACCGCTGTCGCAACGGGCGTTGCCGGTGACGTGCCGCTTGAGTTTGAATAGTTAGTGTCACCACCGCTGCTCGTGGTCCGAACGTTGCTTGAAGGGGTAGACACGTTCCACCATTTGGCGAGCCCCGCCTCGTTATACCCGAAATGCTTTGTGTATTCGGGATTGGTCGAAGTGGGCGGTTGCACCCCGCCGACGGCTACCCACTGCTTTTCCGCCAAGGGATTGAAGAGGGGATACGCCGGGCGAAAATACGGGTTGCTCCAGTCGTTGTTGCCGGCCGACCTAGCGTTGACGGTACCGCTGTCCTTGATGGCGTCCCAGATAGCGTCCATAAAGGAACGTCCGGGGTAGTTCGGATTGTACTGAATGCCGCCTTCCGAATAGCTTTTCTTGAAGAAGAAATACTGGTACTCCAGATCCTTCAGGTGCTCGTTGGGGATAATGGTCGCCATTGCCGTGGCGCTGGCGCTGTCTTTGCCAGGTAGTTGGTAAGCGTTGGCGCGGTTGCCGTTGACTCCAAGGTCTTTTCCTAAGCCGTCATAGCGGGCTCTGTCAAGAGTCTGGACATAAGAGCCCCAACTGCTGTTGATGACCTGGGCACCTGCGTCGACCAGGGCCTTATTGGCTGTATACCAGTACACGTAATCGTGGAAGGGGCCGTGGGACTGGCTATCGGAACCGCCGGTCTTGGCCACATACATCTTCGATCCAAAGGCGATGCCGTGCTGGTCTATACCATCGCGCATCCCGGAGGTAACCCCAAGCATGCCGGTCCCGTGCGAGTAGTCACTTGTTCTCGCCTGATCACCGGCCACAGTGAACCACTCGCCCGCAGTAAAAGGGTTCGTCGGGGTCGCGCCACGATACCCGTAGCCGGACGTGCCGTAGACACCCTCCCCTCTCACCGGATCGATCAGCTCAGTCTGAAATGCTTCGTGTGTAGGCCTGTAGCCCGAATCCATCATGCCCAGCTTGACGCCCTGCCCGCAGTACCCCAGGGCGTAGGCGGTGGACGCGTTTACCGCGGTGAGCTGCCATGGGGAATTGACCGCTGTGCCAGGAGTAGAAGGATTATGGCCGGTATAATAACCATATTCCGGCGTTTCCCAACTGGCTTTAGCGGCATCTAGTTCCCCTGGACTCGTGGCGACAAAGCCGGGGTCTTCCGGGTACGACCACTGCGCGCAGTCTTCCGGGTACGACCACTGCGCGCTGGCCGGGCGTTCGTCGGCCCCCAGCCCGGCCAGGGCGCCGGTCGCCGGCAGGCCGGCGGCCACGACCGCCAAGGCCAGTACCGAGCCGCGCCAGGCAAGCTTCTCTCTTCGCATCTGCGTGCTCCTCCTCCCCACACCACCCGTCGACCAGCGGCTCGAGGTCCCTCGTCGGCATAAACACGGGTCAGCCGCCCCAACGGTCGAACCGAACCTACGGACCGACGTGCGGCAGGTCATCGGACACCTGTGGAAGATGGCCGCCGTCGGCTCCTACGCCTGTCGCGCGGTCGCCGCCGGCGCTGGACCGCGAGCCGACCCGATTCGCGTTTGCGACGACCGGATCGTCGATTCAGGAGCGATCGGTCATTGACAGAGCACAGAACGAGCTGGCAACCGACATCCACGGTGCTGGCGTCGGCCGGGCCGGCCGGACGGATGGTAACGATTCCGGTCCTGGTCTACTCCTTACCTGACGGGAGGTGCCGGCGGGAGGCCGGCACCACCCGGGGGGCGACGGGTCAGGGCGTGCCGACGGCGGCGAGGACGTCCAGCCGGGCGGCGCGGCGGGCAGGCAGCAGACCGGCCAGCAGGCCGGCGATGAGGGCGACGGCCAGCACGAGCAGCAGCCGGCCGGCCGGCACGGCCAGCACGGTCGGGGCGTCCCGGCCCAGCGCGCGGACCGTGGCGGCGGCGAAGCCGGCCCCCAGCACGATCCCCAGGACGCTGGCCAGCGCGGCGACCAGCACCGCCTCGGCGCGGATCATCCAGCCCAGCTGCCGGCGGGTCATCCCCACCGCGCGGAGCAGCCCGATCTCGGCGGTGCGCTCGGTGATGGACAGGGCGAGGGTGTTGGTGATGCCCAGCAGGGCGATCAGCACGGCCAGCATGAGCAGCACCGTCACCAGGCCGAGCACCTGGTCGATCATCTGGGTGCGGCCGGCGACCGCGGCGGCCTGGTCGCGTAGCTGCGCGGTCGGGGTGTCGGCCAGCGCGGCCTTGATCGCCCGCTCGGCGGCGGCCCGGTCCGTCCCGTCGGCGGTGCGGATGAGGACGCTGGCGTCCATCTCCTCGCTGTAGAACCGGGCGAAGGTGTTCAGCGAGATGAGGTAGTCGGTGGACAGCGCCCGGGCATCCCCGTCGCGCAACAGGCCGACCACGGGCAGGGTGCGGGTGCCGGTGCGGGAGAACGTCATCGGCAGGTCGTCCCCGACGGCCAGGCCCCGGTCCCGGGCCACGTGCGCGGCCAGCACGATCCCGCCGCCGTCCAGCGCCGCCAGGTTGCCGGCGGTGAAGCGCAGCTTCGCCACCCGGGGCAGGGTCGCCGGGTCCACGGCGGTGAGCGCGTTGGTGGCGTCCCCGTCCCGCCAGTGGCCGTAGCGCAGCCGGGACGCGACAGCGACCTCGGGCAGCCGGCTGACCCGGTCGTACACGGCGGGGGAGAGGCCACCGAGCATCTCGTTGCGGGCGCTCTCCACCACATGGTCGGCGGTGATCACCTCGGCGTAGGACTGCCGGACCGAGCTGTTGACCGAGGTGCCGAGGACGGCCATGAAGCTGATCAGCGCGAGCCCGAGGGCCAGCGCCAGGGCGGTCGCCGCGGTCCGCCGCGGGGTGCGGGCCGCCGAGTCGGTGGCGAGCCGGCCGGTCACGCCGGCGGCGGCCAGCGGCCGGCCGACGAGGCGTACCAGGGCGGGGGTGAGCGCCGGGCCGAGCAGTGCGAGCCCGCCGACGGCGCCCAGCGCGGCCACGCCGAGCAGCGGGACCGGCGCGTCCGCGGCGAGCACCGCCGCCGTGGCGGCCAGGCCCGCGGCGGCGGCCAGGGCACCGGCCACGACCCGGACCCGTCCGGTGCGGGCGGCGGTCGCCTCGCGTAGCGCCGCCACCGGCGCCACCGCCGCGGCGCGCCGCGCCGGCCCGATCGCCGAGCCGACCGTGACGAGGACGCCGACCGCGAAGGCCACCAGCACGGTACGGCCGGTCAGCAGCAGCCCACCGTCCGGCAGCGGTACGCCGAACGCCCGGGCCAGCCCTCGGATGCCGGTGGCGGCGGCGACACCGAGGGCGAGCCCGGTCGCCGAGGCGGTGAGCCCGACCAGCAGCGCCTCGCCGAGCACCGAGCGCAGCACCTGTCCGCCCGTCGCGCCGGCGGCGCGGAGCAGGGCGAGTTCCCGGGTTCGCTGGGTGACCACGATGGAGAACGTGTTGGCGATCAGGAACGCGCCGACCAGCAGGGCGGCGCCGGCCAGGGCGAGCAGCACCAGCTGGAGCCAGCTCAGCTGGTCCCGGGCGGCAGCGGCGCCGGCTGCCGCGATGTCCCGGCTCGCGGTGACCTCGTAGTCGGCGCCGAGCGTGGCGGTGATCCGGCTGTGCAGCTCGTCGGGGGTGACGCCGGGCGCGGCCACGACCGCCACCTCGGAGACGTTGGCGCCGAGCCGGAGCAGCCGCTGCGCTGACGGGAGGGTGACCAGGGCGACCGTGCTGTTCGGCAGGCCGGCCCGGTCACCGAACCCGGCCAGCCCGACCACCCGCAACCGCGCGGTGTCGGTTGCCCGGACGGTGACGGTGTCGCCGAGCCGGACGCGGTGACCGCGCGCGGTGTCCTCGTCGAGGACCACCTCGTCGTCGGCGGCCGGGGGCCGGCCGCTGCGGATGGTGAACGAGCCCGCCGGGGCCGCCGCCCAGGAGGCCAGCACGGACGCCCCGGACGGCACGACCGGCGTGCCGGCCACCTCCAGCAGGCCCTGGCCGCGGACCAGCGGCTGGGCGGTGGCCACCCCGGACATCCCGGCGATCCGCGCCGGCAGGTCGGCCGGGAGCGGGTCCCGGGCGACCTCGACGCCCATCGCGGAGTCGAAGGCGACCGCGTCCCGCACGGTCAGGTCGACGCCGGCGGTCGCGGTGCGGAACTGGTCGTCGAGCAGCCGGGTGGAGGTGTCGGTGAGGATCAGGCCGCCGGTGGCGAAGGTGACGCCGAGGACGACCGCGAGCAGGGTCAGGGCCAGCCGGGCCCGGCGGGCCAGGGTGGAACGCAGAGTCAGGCGCCACATGTCAGTTCGCTCCCGTGGTGGCGGGCGCGGCCAGGCGCGCCATGCGGGACAGGATGGCCGGCACGGTCGGTGCGTCGAGTTCGCCGTCGATGCGGCCGTCGGCGAGGAACACCACCCGGTCGGCGTACGCGGCGGCGTGCGGGTCGTGGGTGACCATCACGATGCTTTGCCCGAGGTCGTCGACGGCCTGCCGCAGGAAGCCGAGCAGCGCCTCGGCCGCCGACGAGTCCAGGTTGCCGGTCGGCTCGTCGGCGAACACGATCTCGGGACGGGTGATCAGCGCGCGGGCGACCGCGACCCGCTGCTGCTGCCCGCCGGACAGTTCCCCGGGCCGGTGTCGTAGCCGGTCGGTCAGACCGAGCGTGGCGACCAGGTGGGCCAGGCGCTCCGGGTCGGGCCGGCGGCCGGCCAGGGTGAGCGGCAGGAGGATGTTCTCCCGTGCGGTCAGGGTCGGCACCAGGTTGAAGGACTGGAAGACGAAGCCGACCCGGTCCCGGCGCAGCAGGGTGCGCTGCCGTTCGCTGAGCAGGCCGAGGTCCGTCCCGCCGAGCAGGATCTGCCCGGCGTCGATGGTGTCCAGGCCGGCCAGCGCGTGCATGAGCGTGGACTTGCCGGACCCGGATGGGCCCATGATCGCGGTGAACCGGGCGGCCGGGATGGACACGGTGGCGCCGTCGAGGGCGCGGACGGCGGCGGCGCCGCGGCCGTAGGTGCGTACGACGTGCCGGGCCTGCACGGCGACGGCGGTCGAGGTGGGGCGGGGTGACAGCACAGTGCTCGTGGTCATGGTGGATCTCCTGTTCGTGGGGGTGGGTGGTTCAGCGGGCGGCCCGGCGGCGCGCCTCGGTGCGTATGGCGCGGACGGTGGCGACGTGCCGGTCGCGGCGCAGCCGGCGGACCAGCTCGGCGCGCTCCAGCTCGATCAGGTCGGCGGCGAGCAGGTGGTTCATGGCGACTCCTCGGTCAGGTGCGGCATTGGTGACAGGAGGAGATTTGCCGGCCGCGCTGTCCGGATGCTGGCTGTCGATTCCGCCGGGGCGGACAGCGGATGGACAGGTCGCCGCCAGCGGCCACGGCCAGGCTGGCGGGCATGGTGGAATGGAACGACCCGGCGACGTCCGCCGCGGACCCGACGCGGGTGGTGACGGTGGCCCTGCCGTCGGGGATCTGCCGGCGCTGCGTACGGGCGGTCAGCCGGCGGGTGAGTGACCTGCCCGGCGTGGTGTCGCTGGAGTTCGACGGTGACGCCGGCCTGCTGCGCGTGGGCGGCGAGGTCGATCCGACCGCCCTGCAGCGGGCCGGCCTGGCGGTCTGCCCCGCCGGCCCGCAGTGCCGCCGTCCCGGCTAGCGGCCCGCCGGCGTGGTCAGCGCCCCGTCACCGCCCGAGCCGGCGTCCGTGCGCAACGGCCCGCCACCAGGGCGGCGCCTCGGTCAGCGGGCCGCCGGCGCCAGGGCCGCCGCCGCCCGCCGGGCCGTGTCGGCCTCCTGCCCCCGCCCGCTGGCGGACGCCGCCTCGGCGGTCAACGACCAGAGCCGGAGCCGGGCCCACGGGAACTCCCGCTCCTCGAGCAGCTCCACGGCCCGGCGGCACTCGTCCGCCGCGGTGGCCGCGTCGCCGTCGGCGTACGCAATTCGGGCCCGACCCCAGGCCGCCCAGGCCTGGCAGCGCGGGTTGCCGCTGCGGCGGGCGGTGTCGGCCGCCTCGGCGAGCATCGCCGGCACTCCCGCAACCTCGCGGCGATCCAGCCGGGTGTGCGCCAACTGCACGAGGGTGAAGGCCAGCGCGTGCGGGGACGGGTTGACCCGGGCCTCCGTCGCCGCCTCCTCGAGCACGGCGATCGCCTCGTCGGGCCGGCCGGCCTCGCGCAGCGCAATGCCGAGGTGCGCCAGGATCCCGGCGGGCAGCAGGCGGTCCCCGGCCTGCCGGGTGAGGTCGAGGGTGCGCCGCCACTGCTCGGCGGACCGCGCGAAGTTGCCCGTGCGCAGGTCCAGCAGGGCCTCGACGTAGCAGACCGTCCCGTGCCACCAGGGGTCGTCGGTGTCGCCCCGCTCGCCGCGGGCCTGCGCGACCATCGCCCGGTATTCGTCCGGGTCGCCGTCGTACTGGCCCTCCCAGGCCACCACGAGCCGGGAGACCGCCGTGTTGACCTGGTCGCCCAGCTGCTCGAACTCCGCCAGGCTCGCCCGCGCGGCGGCCCGGGTCTGTGCCGTGGGGTAGTAGACGCCCAGCAGGCCGATCCGCTGCAGGGCGGTGGCCCGGGCGGCCGGGGCGGCCCCGCCGGCGGCCAGCAGCGCGGTCAGGGCGCGGATCCCCTCGTACCGGGGTCCGTAGTTCCAGAACAGGAAAAGCGCGTCGGCCAGCCGCAGGCCGGCGTCGACCCCGTCCGACCGGTCGAGGCAGCGGTCGACCGCGGCCCGGAAGTTGTCGTGCTCCTCGGTCAGGCGCGCCCAGGCGTCGGCGTTGGTCCGGGCGTGCGGCCCGTACCGTTCGGCCAGCTCGGTGAAGTGGGTGAGGTGCCGGTCGCGGGCCGCCGCGGTCTCGCCCGCCTCGGCGAGCCGGGCGGCGGCGTACTCCCGGATGGTGACCAGCAGCCGGAACCGCCCGGTGGCCGGGTCCGGCACCACGAGGGAGCGGTCGACCAGCCGGAAGAGCAGGTCGAGCACCTCGTCGGCGGCCAGTCCGTCGAACGCGCAGACCCGCTCGGCGGCGGTCAGGTCCCAGCCGCCCCGGAACACCGCCAGCCGGCGCAGCAGCCGCCGCTCGGCCTCGGTCAGCAGGTCGTGGCTCCAGTCGAGGGTGGCCCGCAGGGTCCGGTGCCGGGCCTCGCTGGTCCGCGCCCCCGCCGTGAGCAGCGCGAAGCGGTCGTGCAGCCGGGCCGCGATTTCCGCCGGCGGCAGCGCCTTCACCCGCGCGGCGGCCAGCTCGATGGCCAGCGGCATGCCGTCGAGCTGGCGGCAGATGTCCGCGATCACCGGCGCGGTCGCCTCGTCGAGGACGAAGCCGGGGCGGACCGCCCGCGCCCGGTCGACGAACAGGGCCACGGCGGGGCTGTCGCCGAGTCGCGCGAGATCGGCCGGCCCGTCCGGTACGCCCAGCGGCGCCACCGCGAGCTGGGTCTCCCCGGGTACGGCCAGTGCCTCCCGGCTGGTGGTCAGCACGGTCAGCGCCGGGCAGGCGGCGACCAGGTGCTCGACCAGCTCGGCCACCTCGTCGATGACGTGCTCGCAGTTGTCGACGACCAGCAGCGCCCGGTCGGCGCCGAGCCAGGCGACGAGCGCCGCGGTGGCGGCCGGTCCCGGACCGCCGGCGGCCACGCCGAGCTGGCCGGCGACCGCCTCGGGAAGATCGGTCCCGCTGGACACGGCGGACAGGCGGACCAGGTGCAGCCGGTCGGCCAGGCTGGCGTCGACGTGGCGTGCCGCCTCCAGCGCCAGGGTGGTCTTGCCGACGCCGCCCGGGCCGGTCAGGGTCACCACCCGCGCCTCGCGCAGCCGGTCCTGCACGCGCTGCACGTCGTCCTGGCGACCGATGACCGAGGAGAGCCGGCGGGGCAGGTCGGCTGCGCGGGGGGCGGGGATCCGCGCGGCCGGGGCCGTGGTCTGCGGCGTGGCGGGCGTGGCCGCGGCCTGGGGTGTGGCGGCCGGGTCAGTCGTAGGGGCGAGGGGCGGCGCGGCCGCCGGGGCCGGGGCGGGCACCTGCTGCCGCAGGATCGCCCCGGCGAGGGCCTGCAGTTCGGGCGCCGGGTCGATGCCCAGCTCGTCGGCGAGGCGGTGCCGCAGCGCGTGGTACGTGGTGATCGCCTCCGCCTGCCGCCCGCCCCGGTAGAGCGCCAGCATCAGCAGCCGGTGCAGCCGCTCGCGCAGCGGGTGGGCGATGACCAGGCGTTCCAGGTCGGCGACCGCCTCGGCCTGCCGCCCGGCCGCCAGCAGCAGTTCCAGCCGGTCCTCCACCGCGCCGAGGCGCAGTTCGGCCAGGCGGGCGGTCTCGGCCAGCGCCCAGTCGGCGTCGCCGACGTCGGCCAGGGCCGCCCCGCGCCACAGCCCCAGCGCCTCGTCGTAGCAGGCCAGGGCGGCGGCGGGTCCGTCGCCGGTGGTCGCGGTGCGGGCCCGCTCCAGCAGCCGTTCGAAGCGGTACGCGTCGACCGCGTCGGGGGCGACGGCGAGCTGATAGCCGGGGGCGCGGGTGACCAGCAGGTCCCCGCCCGCCCCGGCAGCGACCAGGGCCCGGCGCAGCTTGGACACCCGCAGATGCAGCGCGTTCGTGGCGTCGGCCGGGAGCTGGTCTCCCCAGAGCGCGTCGGCCAGCGCGTCGGCGGAGACCACCCGACCCGCGGCGAGCACCAGCCGGGCCAGCAGGGCCCGGACCGCCGGGGCGAGCGGCGTGGCGGGGTGGCCGGCCACCCGGAGCTCCACGGTGCCGAGCACCCCGAAGCTCACCGTGGGCCCGCTGTCCCCGCTCATCGCACTCCCGTCCGCTGCGGGCGTCGGCCCTGGGGCCCGCCCCGATCGCCGGGTGGCTGCCCCGGGCGGGCCCCATGCTACGTCCCGGCCGGCCCTCGGCCGATCGTCCGAAAGGCGGTGCGCTGCCTCCCGCCGGGCGTGCTCGCCGGGTGGGGGAGCCGCCTGCCGACCCGGCCGGACGGCCGGAAGCCAGTCGGGTTGGCCCGGCCGGCTGGCCGGCCGGCTGGCCGGCCGGTCGGCCCGGGACAGCCGGTTGCGGCGCGGTGAGGCGGGACGGTCGGGGCTGTTGCGCGGTCAGGCCGGGACGGCCGGCGCCGGTCGGGGCGCCGTCGCCAGCCGCCGGTCCGCCACCAGCCGGGCGGCCAGCACCTCGGCGTCCCGGCCCACCCAGCCGAGCACGGCCGAGCCGCGGGCGCGTTGCCAGGGCAGGCCGAGGAAGTACAGGCCCGGCCAGTCGGTCACGCCCTGCCGCTGTACGGGAGCGCCGGACGGGTCGGTCACCGGCACCGCCAGCCACGGGTAGCGGGGGCGGAAGCCGGTGGCCCAGACCACGGCGTCCACCCGCCGGCGCCCGCCGTCGGCCAGCAGCAGGCTGTCTCCCTCGGCGTCCACCACCCGGTCGACCCGGTCGACCCGCCGCAGCAGCCCGGCCACGTCGGTGCCGATGATCGGGTTCTGGGCCGCGATCCGCCCGCCGAGCCGGCTCTCGGCGCTCAGCCGCATGGTGCCCAGCCGGGAGAACCACCAGAAGATGTCCCGGCCGAGCCAGCGCTGCGGCAGCACCGGGCCGATGGCCGGTGCGGCGAGCACCACCCGCCGGCCGTGGTCGGCGAGCTCGGCGGCGATCTGCACCCCGGTGTTCCCGCCGCCCACCACCGCCACGACCTGGCCGGGCAGCTGCGCCGGGTTGCGGTACGCGCTGCTGTGCAGCTGGGTGACGCCGGCCGCGAGCCGGCCGGCCACCTCCGGCACCCAGGGCGTGTGGAACGCCCCGGCGGCGACCACCACGCGCTGGGCGTGCAGGGTCCCGGTCGACCTGTCGACGGTGAAGCCGCCCGCCGTACCGGGGCGGACCGAGGTGACCCGGCAGCCGAGCCGGACCGGCAGGTCGAACTGCGCGGCGTAGCCGGCGAGGTAGTCGGCGACCTCGTCCTTGCCGGGGTGCCCGTCCGGGTCGCCGGGGAACGGCAGGCCCGGCAGGGCGGAGAACCGGCGCGGGGTGAACAGGGTCAGCGAGTCCCAGCGCTGCCGCCAGGCGTCGCCCACCCGGGCGTGCGCGTCGAGGATCGCGAAGGGCACGCCGGCGCGGCGCAGGTGGTGGCCGAGCGCCAGCCCGGCCTGCCCGCCGCCGACGATCACGGTGTCCAGGTCCATCGGTCCGTCTCCCCTGCGGTCAGGCGACCTGGTGGCCGGCTTCGCCGATGGCGGCCACCACGGCGGCCCGGTCGGCGTCGCCGTCGACCCGGACGGTGCGGGTGGCCAGGTCGACCGCCACGGCGTGGACGCCGGCGACCAGGCCGGCCTCCTCCCGGATGGCCTCGACGCAGCGGCCGCAGCTGATCTTCGGCACGGAGAGCACGAGCTGGTGCACGGGTTCGCTCCTTCGTTCGGTGGGCCGCCCCGTGGCGGCCCGGCAGCTCGAACCGTGCCGGTGGGCGCTGTCCGCGCCCTGTCGCGTACGCCTGGACCGGCCGACGGGTCGCGGACAGCGGGCGGACAGCGGCGGCCGGGAGCGTGGCGACACCGACCGCACGACGGGCGGCAACCAGCCAGGGCGCCTGCGACGCCCGGTACGAGAGGAGCAGTGCGATGACGACACCGACGGTCGTCTCCGGCACGCTGGACATCGGCGGGATGACCTGTGCGTCCTGCGTCCGGCGGGTGGAGCGGGCGCTCAGCCGGGTCGAGGGCGTGGCGCGGGCCGAGGTCAACCTGGCGACCGAAACGGCGACCGTGGCCTACGACCCGGCCCGGGTGAGCCCGCCGGCGCTGACCGCGGCGGTGGAGCGGGCCGGCTACACGGCCACCGTCCCCGCCGACGAGCCCCGCTCAACGGGCGGCGCGCCGGGGCTGCCCGACGCGGCCGAGGAGGACGCCGAGCGGGCCGAGGAGCGGGAGGTCACCCGCCTCAAGCGGATCTGGCAGCTCACCCTGGCCACCGGCCTGACCATGATGGTGCTGATGTACCTGCCGCTGTCCATCGACGCGATGGACTGGCTGATGCCGGCGCTGCTGGTCGTCGCGACCGTGGTGCAGTTCGGGGCGGGCCGGCCGTTCTACCGGGCGGCCTGGGCGGCGGCCCGGCACGGCGGGGTCAACATGCACACCCTGGTCGCCCTCGGCACCACCGTCGCGTACGCCTACAGCGCCTTCGTCACGCTCTGGCCGGCGGCGGCCGAACGGCTCGGCCTGCCGCTGCACGTCTACTTCGAGATCTCCGTGGTGGTCATCGCGCTGGTGCTGACCGGCCGCTGGATGGAGGCCCGGGCGCGGCGGCAGACCGGTGCGGCGATCGGCGCGCTGCTCGGGCTGCGCCCCCGCACCGCCCGGGTGCTGCGCGACGGCGTCGAGACCGAGGTGCCGGTGGACGAGGTCGTGGTCGGCGACCTGGTCCGGGTCCGCCCCGGCGAGAAGGTGCCGGTGGACGGCACGGTCACCGAGGGCGCCTCCACGGTGGACGAGAGCATGCTGACCGGCGAGAGCATGCCGGTGTCGAAGACGGTCGGGGACGTGGTCATCGGCTCGACCGTCAACCGGACCGGCTCGGTGGTGCTGCGGGCCACCGCGGTGGGCCAGGACACCACCCTCGCCCAGATCGTCCGGCTGGTCCAGGAGGCCCAGGGCGCCAAGGCGCCGATGCAGCGGCTGGTCGACACGGTCTCCGGCTGGTTCGTCCCGGCGGTGATCGGGCTGGCCCTGCTCACCTTCGGCGTCTGGGCGGTCGCCGGACCCGACGACGGGCGGATGACCTTCGGCATCGGCACCGCAATCGCGGTGCTCATCATCGCCTGCCCCTGCGCCCTTGGCCTGGCCACCCCGACCGCGATCATGGTCGGCACCGGCAAGGCCGCCGAACTGGGCATCCTCATCTCCGGAGGCGACGCGCTCGAGCAGGCCCGGCGGATCACCACGGTGGTACTGGACAAGACCGGCACGCTCACCCGCGGCCGTCCCGACGTCACCGCCGTGCACGCCGCCCACGGCGTCGACGCCGACCAGCTGCTGGCGTACGCGGCCGCGGCCGAGACCGGCTCCGAGCACCCGCTCGGGGAGGCGATCGTCCGGCACGCCCTTGCCCGCGACCTCGCCGTACCGGCGGCGGACTCCTTCGAGGCGGTGCCCGGGCACGGCGTCGAGGCGCGGGTCGACGGCCGGCGCGTGCTCATCGGCAACCCGGCCCTGATGCGGCGCCACGACGTCGACGTCGCCCCGCTGTCCGGCGCGGCCGCCGCGGTGGCGGCGCGCGGCGGCACCCCGGTGCTCGTGGCCCTCGACGGTCGGCTCGCCGGCGTCATCGGGGTGGCCGACACCCTGCGCCCCGAGGCCCGCGACGCGGTCGACCAGCTGCGGGCGCTGGGCCTGGAGGTGTGGATGCTGACCGGCGACAACCGGGTCACCGCCGAGGTGGTCGCCCGCGAGGTCGGCATCGCGCAGGTGATCGCCGACGTCCGGCACGAGGAGAAGGCCGCCCGGGTCGCCGCCCTGCAGGAGCGCGGCGCGGTGGTGGCGATGGTCGGCGACGGCATCAACGACGCGCCGGCGCTGGCCCGCGCCGACCTGGGCATCGCCATCGGCACCGGCACCGACGTGGCCATCGCCGCCTCCGACATCACCCTGGTCGGCGGGGACCTGCGCGGCATCGTCTCGGCCATCGCCCTGTCCCGGCGTACGGTCACCACGATCAAGCAGGCGCTGGGCTGGGCGTTCGGCTACAACGTGCTGCTCATCCCGGTCGCCGCCGGAGTGCTCTACCCGGCCTGGGGGATCCTGCTGGACCCGTCCCTCGCCGCCGCCGCGATGGCGATGAGCTCGGTCAGCGTGGTCACCAACGCGCTGCGGCTGCGCCGCTTCCGCCGGCCGGACACCGCCGCCGTGCTGCGGCCTCGGCTCGGTGCCCGGCTCGGCGAGTGGGCGTACCTGGCCGGGGTGGCCGCGCTCGCGCTCGCCGTCGGCGCCGGCTTCACCGCGCTGAGCCGTACCGACGCCGCCGCGCGTGGCATGAACGGGGTGCTGGCCTGGACACAGGGCACCGGCATGCCGATGCGGCCGGCGATGAGCACCATGATGACCGCCGAGACCGAACCGGTGCCCGCCGCGGACGCCGGGCTCCGGGTCGACCTCCGGCTGCCCGCCGACGTGGCGCCCGGCCGACCCACCACCGTGCGGGTCCGGGTCACCGACGCCGGGACCGGCCGGCCGATCCGCGACGTGGGGCGCAGCCACGAGGCGTGGATGCACCTGATCGCCGTCCGCGACGACCTGGCCAGCTTCGCGCACGTCCACCCGCAGCCGGCGGGCCGGCCGGGCGAGTTCGACGTCACGCTCACCTTCCCCACCCCCGGCCGGTACATCGTGCACACCGAGTTCCGCCGCAAGGGCGAGCTGACCGACGTGGTGCAGCGGCACGACGTGGCCGTCGGCGACCCGGCCGAGGTCATCCACGAGCCGGCGAGGGTGTCCGGGCGGCAGCAGGTCGTCGACGGCGTGCAGGTGACGCTGGACGGGACCGCGAAGGTCGGCGGCAGCCGCTTCACCTACCGCTTCGCCGACGCGGCCACCGGCCGGCCGCTGACCGGGCTGCGGCCGTACCTCGCCGCCGCCGGGCACGTCGTGATCATGTCGGCGGCGGGCGACAGCTTCGCCCACGAGCACGCCGAGACCGAGGACGCCGACGGCCGGCCGGTGTTCGCCCTGCCCGGGCAGACCTACGGGCCGGACCTCGACCTGCACGTCGACTTCCCCCGCCCGGGCCGGTACCGGCTCTGGGGCCAGTTCCGCCGCGCCGACGGACAGGTGATCACCGTCCCGTTCACCGTCGACGCCCGCTGACCGTCCGTCCCGCCCGAAAGGAAACCTCCCATGCAGATCGCCATCCTGCTCTTTGACCGGTTCACCGCCCTGGACGCCGTCGGCCCGTACGAGGTGCTCGGCCGGCTGCCCGGCGCCCGTACCGTCTTCGTCGCCTCCGACGACGCCAGCTCAGCACGTCCGGCGCCGCGCACCGACCTGGAGCCGTCGCCGGCCGGTCTGGTCACCACCGACGTGGGCAGTCTCGCCCTGGCGGCCGCCGCCACCCTGGACGAGGTGACCCGCCCGGACGTGCTGGTGGTCCCCGGCGGCCCCGGGCAGATCGCCCGGATGACCGACGCCCGGCTGCTCGACTGGCTCCGCACGGTCGACGCCACCACCACCTGGACCACCTCGGTGTGCACCGGCTCGCTGCTGCTGGCCGCGGCTGGGCTGCTCACCGGCCGCCGGGCCACCTCGCACTGGCTGGCACTGGACCAGCTGCCCGCGTTCGGCGCCGAGCCGACCGCCGAGCGGGTGGTCGTCGACGGCAAGTACGTCACCGCGGCCGGTGTCTCGGCCGGCGTCGACATGGCGCTCACCCTGGCCGGCCGGATCGCCGGGGACGGGGTCGCCCAGGCCCTCCAACTCGGCATCGAGTACGATCCGCAGCCCCCGTACGCCGCCGGGTCGCCGAGGACCGCGCCGGCCCCCGTGGTCGCCACGCTGCGGGCGAACCCCGCGTTGGTGCTCGGCTGAGATCTCCCACCGCGGGCGGCGCCCGGCATGCCGGGCGCCGCCCGCACGACCGGGACCGGTCAGTGCCGGGCCACGTACACGGTGTTCGCGGACTCCCGGCGCTGCAGCGGGTTGGCGAAACGGACGACGTGCGCCACCGAGGTCGGAAACACCGCGGTGAGCACCCGCTGGAACGCCGGGTCGGGCGGGTCGTTCGACCACAGCGCGAAAACCCCGTCGCGGTGCAGCAGCGCGGCGAGCCGGCGCAGCCCGTCCACCGTGTAGAAGCCGGCGTGGCTGGGGTGCAGCACCTGGCGCGGCGAGTGGTCCACGTCGAGCAGCACCGCGTGGAACCGCCGGCCCGGCGACTCCGGGTCGAAGCCGGCCCCGCTGGACACCGCCGCGAAGAAGTCCGCCCGGACGAACCGGGTACGCGGGTCGGCGGCCAGCCCGGCGGCGAACGGCAGCAGGTCCTGCCGGTGCCAGTCGATCACGTCCTCGATCGCCTCGACCACCAGCAGCGACCGGACCCGCGGGTCCTCCAGCGCGGTCCGCGCGGTGTAGCCGAGCCCGAGGCCGCCCACCACCACGTCCAGGGCGTCCCCGGCCAGCGTGGCCAACCCGAGCCGGGCGAGTTCGATCTCCGCGACCGGGAACAGGCTGGACATCAGGTACTCGTCGTCGAGCTTCACCTCGTACACGTCGACGTCGAGCGAGGGCTCGCGGCGCCGGCGCAGGCTCAACTCACCGATCGGCGTCTCCCGCCAGGCCAGTTCTTCGAATCGCGCGCCCACCGGGTGGTCCTCTCCGCCGGTTCAGTGAGGCGGATGTTACCGGTCCGTCCGGGCCCGGCCCGGCCGTCCGCCGGGCGCGGGCCCCCTTTTTCCGCCGCCGGGGGCATCGCCCGGGCCACCCCGGGTACGCCCACGACGACTCCAGCTCGGCTGGCGGCCAGGACGCGGCCTCCGCGCCGCCAGACGGCGCTCCGGACCAGATGTACCGGTCTGACGCCGCGCAGCGACCTGGAGCCGTCGGGATCGAGGACGGCGAAGGAAGGAGCCGAGCGTGGCGGACATGCTGGCCGGACGGCTGCACCTGACCGAGCGGGCGCTGCGGATGGAGCAGGTCCCGGTGCCCGAGCCGGGACGCGGCGAGGTTCGAATCCGGGTCGCCGCCGCCGGAGTGTGCCTGTCGGACGTGCACCTGATCGACGGCACCCTCACCCCGCTGTATCTGCCCGGCGACGTGGTGACCCTCGGCCACGAGGTCGCGGGCACCGTGGACGCGCTCGGTGAGGGGGTGCGGGGCTGGGAGCCGGGCCAGCGGGTGCTGCTCCAGGCGGGGGAGCGGGACCGCTTCGGCCTGGTGCTCACCCGCGGCGTGGACTACGACGGCGGCTGGGCCGAGTACACCCTGGCCCGCGAGGACACCCTGGTCCCCGTCCCGGACCTGCTCCCGTTCGAGCAGGCATGCATCATCCCGGACGCGGTCTCCACGCCCTGGGCCGCGGTGACCGACACCGGGCGGGTCCGACCGGCGGAGGCGACCGCGGTGTGGGGCGTCGGTGGCCTCGGCGCGCACGCGGTGCAACTACTGCTGCTGGTCGGCGCGGCCCCGGTGATCGCCGTGGACCCGCTGCCGGCGGCCCGGGACCGGGCGCTCGCCCTCGGCGCGGACCTGGCCCTCGACCCGAAGGACGGCGGCTTCAAGGACGCCATGCTGGAACTGGTCGGCACCCGAGGACTCGACGTCGCCTTCGACTTCGCCGGTGTCCCCGCGGTCCGCGAACAGGCCCTGACCGTGCTCGGCCGGCACGGCCGGCTCGTCCTCGCCGGCATCGCCAACCAGCCGATCAGCATCCCGTCGGACAGCCGGTTCACCTACAACCGGCAGGCGGTGCTCGGCCACTACGGCTCCGAGGCCGAGCACGTCGGGCAGTTGGTGACACTCACCGGGCTGGGCCGGCTCGACCTGTCCGCGTCGGTCAGCGACGTGCTGCCGCTAGCCGACGCGCCGGAGGCGGTCCGCCGGGTCCAGGAGAAGCAGGGCAACCCGATCCGCCTGATCCTGCGCCCGTGAACCCGGAGACGCCGCCCTCACGCCGTCAACCGCAGGAGGAAGAGCCCGACCACGCCGGCGACCGCGAGCGCGCCGAGGGCGGCCGCGACACGGTTCGACCCGCGCGCGTACAGGGCGACCGCCGTGACGGTGGTGGCCCCCACGGCCACCATGCCGGAGAGCAGAAGCATGACGTACGCGGCCAGCCCGGCCATGCCCTCGGGGCTGTTCCGCGCGCCCGCGGCCATCCAGCCACCGCAAGCGACCCCGATCAAGCCCAGCACGGCGAACACGGCCGCCAACAGCGCCACCGCGTCCACGACGAGACGTGGTCGCCGCCAGGACGCCGGCCGGGCCTCCGAGGGGGCACCGGTCGTGCCGGCTTCCGTCAGCGCCGGGCCGCCCGGCACGGGGCCGACGGTCGCCCCAGCCCCGGCCGGGCCGCCGCCCGCCGGGCAGACCTGATCGGGTAGGGCGGGCCGGATCGGCGGCCGGTCGGCGTCCATGGGCCCGACACTAGCCACTGGGCCGGCGGTGCGGATCAGGCGTCGGGTCGGGTCGCCACGACGACCGTGTCGAGGGCGTCGACGCTGCCGCCGTCGCCGGTGGGCACCGGACGGCGGGCGGTCTCGGCCCGCTGGATCCGCAGCCCGGCCAGCCCGTCGACCACCGCCTCCGGGGTGAGCAGGATGGCCGGGTCCTGCGGGCCGCCGGTGCCGCCGGTGAGGTTGGCCCGATCGTGCCCGACGACGACCAGGGTGCCGCCGGGGCGCAGTGCCTGCCGCGCCGTGTCGAGCACCCGCGCCAGGTCCGCGGCGGGCAGGTGCAGGTAGCTGATCAGGACCAGGTCGTAACTGCCGGGCACCGGCCGGTACGTGGTCACGTCCGCAACCCGCCACTCGACCGATACTCCGCGGCGAGCGGCCAGCTCGCGACCCCGCTCGACGCCCATCGGGGAGAAGTCCACCGCGGTGACCCGCCAGCCGCGCTCAGCCAACCAGGCCGCATTGCGTCCCTCGCCGGCCGCCAGGTCGAGCGCGCTGCCCGGGCTGAGCCCGTCGACCGCCTCCACGACGAACCGGTTGGGCTCAACGCCCCACACCAGATCCGGCGTGCCGGCGTACCGCGCGTCCCACGCGCTGCTGTCCACTGAGTCCCCTGCTTCCTACTCGTTGCTCATAGCTGAGTGGTTCGGATGTTTCGCTCTCCGCCCAGCGGTGGCTGGGCTGGAGTCCTGGACCGGCAGTCTGGTCCGGTGGCGATCGGTCCGGTCCTGCAGGATCTGCTTCACCCTGTGGTGTGGGGTGTGCAGGGCGATGTCGGGGTCGCCGGCTCGGTGCAGGATGTTGATCGCGGCGTTCACGTCTGCCTGCCACACCACCCCGCACCGGGTGCAGTGAAACCTGTCCCCGCTGCGGCGGCCGAAGTCGCCGCAGCGGTGGCAGGTTTGTGAGGTGTAGGCGGCGTTGACGGGAACGAGCGCAGAACCTCTACGCTCCGACACACTTTTCAACGCCTCGGCGGTGACCCCTTTGGTCCACGCGGCTAGACGCCGGTTGATGTCCTTGGGCAGCTTCTTACGTCCGGTGAAGCGTTTGGTGAGGTCCTCGGCGATCACCGTGTTCGCCTTGTCGACGACCTCGTGCACGGCGGTGAAGATCTCCGTCCGCACCCGCGCCCGATGCCGGGCCGCCTGCCGCTCCCGCTTCACGGTGCCGAGGTTGTTGGCCTTGATCCGGTGCGCTTTCGCGTGGTCACCGCGCGCGGCGGCGGTGTTCGCGATCGAGCGTAGCTTCGCCCGCCGTCGGTTGCGTTCCTTCAACCGGTCCGACTGGCGGGTCAGCAGGTCGCCGAGTTGTTCACCGTGGGGCTGGCCGTCGGAGTCGGTGAGGGCTTCGGTGTAGCCCTTGTCCACACCGACCGTCGCCTCGCCGCACGGCCGCTGCGACGACTGCATCTGGGAGGCGTCGATTTGGTAGTGCACCTCGACCCGGCCGGCACGCAGGATCAACCGCAGCGTCCCCGCCGGCGCGACCGTCGTCGACAGCGGGATCCGGACCATCCGCCGGGATTCGAGACCGGGAACCGCCAGCCACAAGCGGCCCCGCCCATCGGCGGCGGTGTTGTAGTTGTCGGCGCGCACCACGATCTGATCATGCGTGCGGTTACGGCCCCGCTTCCAATGCTTGCGCATCTGCCGAGCCAGGAACGGGTCACTGGCCCACCGGTCGGCCTTCAGCGCGGTGAACATCCGCTTACGCTCGGCCGGATCCTTCGTGCGTCGACAGATCGCCCGACGGACGTCGACCTTGGCCGCCTCCATGTTCGCGGCGATGTCGGCCATCGCGTCGCGGACGGTTTCCTTCCACGCATTCGCCAACACACCAAACGACGCATACGTGCCGTCGGCCAGCCACCGGTCCCGCACCTGCCGGTCCCGCAACCCAGACCCGACACCGAGAATCGACCCGTAACGCTGCCACACCTCACTACGAACCCGACCCAACCGACGGGCCTGCTCCACCAGGGCGGCGTACTTGCCCGGATTCAGTCGGGCCGAGTAGGCGATCCGGGTGACCTTCACCGGTCACCCTCCAAGGTCAGATCCGCTCCCTTGAGTTCCTTCTCGTAGCGGCGCAGCCCGTCCAGCCGGCCAGAGAAGGAGCCCACGATGGCCAGGAGGTCATCGACCAGTTCCTGCTGCGGGGACAGGGACTCCTGGTTGGCGACGACGATCTCGCAGCCGCCGCGCGCCGCCACATGCTCCAGGAAATCGAACCCGAACCGGGCCAACCTGTCCTTGTGGGCCACCACCAGCGTGGCGACCTCACCCCGGTCGACGGCATCCATCAACGCCAGGAATTCCTTGCGGCGAAGGTCCAACCCGCCGCCAACCTCGCTGATCCACTCGTCCACGGCCAGACCGCGAGCGAGGCAGAACTGCTGCATCGCCGCCACCTGCGAGGCCAAATCCGGCTTCTGACCCGGCGACGACACCCGGCAGTACACCACCACCTTCCGCCGGGCGGCGTCGAAACCCGGCTGCAGCACCCGGCGCACATCCGAATCGTCGAAATACCGCTGCCCCGACGGCAGACGACGGGCCGTGATCCGACCCTCCGCCTCCCACCGGCGCACCGTGCTCACCGAACGGCCCACCCGCTTGGCAAACTCGCCGATCCGATAGACACTCCCCACGACAGTCAATTATGGACAGATCTAGAAAGCAAAGCAACCATCAGTAGTAGCTCCTTCGGCGGTGTCGCCCCACCGCCACCGTGACCGTACCGGCCAGCGCGAGCGCTCCGATCGCGGCCACCGCCGGTCCCAGCTTGCCCGGGAACTGCTGGGCGAGCACGAAGACGCCCATCACCACGACGAACCAGCCGAAGGCCCGGCGCAGCAGGTCGGCCGGGACGCGTCCGGCGAGCCGGCCGCCGAGGACGCTGCCGAGCACGGCGGCGACGGTCAGCGCGACCGCCAGCCCCCAGTTGATGCGCACGCTGGACAGGTACCCGGCCAGGCCGGCGAAGGACTTCATGGCGATCACCACCAGCGAGGTGCCGACCGCCGCCGGCATCGGCAGCCCGCCGAGCAGCGTGAGGGCGGGCACCACCAGGAAGCCGCCGCCGGCGCCGACCAGTCCGGTGACCAGCCCGACCACGATCCCGTCGAGGACTACCCGCAGCACCGGCAGCTCGTGCGGCACCGGCCGCCCTGCGGTGGCGCGCCGGCCCCGGATCATCGCGACCGCGGTGGCCAGCATCATCAGCGCGAACCCGGTGAGCAGGAACGCCGACGGGACGAACGCGGCCAGCCGGCCGCCCGCGTAGGCGCCGGCCATCCCGGCGACACCGAAGACCAGCCCGGTCCGCCAGCGGACCCGTCCCGCCCGGGCGTGCGGCAGCAGGGCCACGGCGCTGGTGGCGCCGACCACGAGCAGCGAGGTGGCGATCGCCTCCTTGGCCGGCAGGTCGGCGACGTAGACCAGCAGCGGCACGGCGAGGATCGACCCGCCGCCGCCGAGCAGGCCGAGGCTGACCCCGATCAGCACGGCCAGGCCGACAGTAAGGACGGTGGCGGTCATGACCGGGTGGCCCGCAGTTGGCCGACGATGGTGTCCAGGTCGCAGCTGGCGCCCCGGTTGTACGGCAGCTTGCTGAGCAGCATCCCCATCGCGCAGGTGTTGCTCAGCGCGGCGAAGGTCAGGCCCGCCCCGATGAGCCCGGCGACCCACTTCAGGCCCGGCGCGAACACCGAGCCCAGGACGCTGGCCAGCACGATCGAGCCGGCCACCAGGCGGACCTGCCGCTCCAGGTCCCAGCGCTGCCGACCCCGCGTGATCGGCGCGTTCGTCGCCTGCCAGGCGAGCATGCCCCCGGCCAGGACCCGCAGGTTCGGCAGACCGACCCCGGCGAGGGCCTGTTCCGCCTGACCGGCGCGGGCTCCGGAGTGGCAGATCAGCACCACATCCTCGTCGAGGTGGTGGCGCAGCTCGTCCCGGTGCTCCCGGAGCAGGTTCAGCGGGACGTTGTAGGCGCCGGGAATGTGGGCCGTATCGAACTCGGCCGGGGTGCGTACGTCGAGCAGGCGGGGGGACCGCCCGGAGTCGATCAGCTCGCGCAGCGCGGCGGCGTCCAGGGTGGCCGGGCGGGTGGGCTCGGAAGCGCTCATCTCTCCTCGTTCTGGGGCAAACCGCCATGGTTGGCGGCAGGGTGGGGCGCCGGCCGGCGCCAGGACGCGCCGGCCGGATTCGGGGTCCGGGTCAGGCGTTGCCAGCCATGGCCACGCCGGCCGTGGCGGCCCGGTCGAACCTGTCGTCGATCACGACGACCTCGCGGCCGGCGTTCGCCAGCAACGACGCCGCGGCGGTGGCGCGGTAGCCGGAGCCGCAGTGCACCCAGACGACGCCGGCCGGTACGTCGGTGAGCCGCCGGGGCAGGTCGGGCAGCGGGATGTGCACCCCGCCGTCGACGTGGCCGGCGCGCCACTCGTAGGTCATCCGCACGTCGAGGACCACGTCCGGCGCGGGCAGGCCGGCGGGGGTGTTGCCCGCGTGGGCCGCGGCCAACGCCGAGAAGTCGGCCATCCGCAGCTCCCGGAGCTGGTCGGGCGTGGCCGCCCACTGCTCGGCCGTGCCGGTGGCCTGGGCGGTGGGTCGGTCGATGCCGATCCGGACCAACTCGCGCTGGGCGTCGGCGACCTGCTCCGGCGTCTCCGCGAGCAGGGTGACTGGTACGCCCCAGTCGATCAGCCAGCCGAGCCAGGTCGACATCGGCCCGTCCAGCCCGAGGCTGACCGTGCCGGCCAGGTGCGAGGCGGCGTACGCCTTGCGGTGCCGCAGGTCCACCACCCACTGGCCGGCGGCGATCCGCTCGCGCAACTGCGCCGCGTCGGCCCGGGTCACCGGGGTGAGGTCCACCGGGGCCGGCCCGGCGAGGTTGGCCACCCCCATGTGGGCGTAGTAGGCCGGGTAGGCGTCGAGCCCGGCCAGGGTCTCGGTCACGAACTGGTCCGCGGCGAGCCGCAGCACGGGGTTCGCCTGCTTCTCCCGGCCGATGGTCGAGTCGGGCGCGTCGGCCTGGGCGGCCGAGCAGAAGCTGCCGAAGCCGTGCGTGGGCCACACCTGGGCGCCGTCGGGCAGCAGGTCGGCCAGCCGCTTCGCCGAGGCGTGCTGGTGGTGGGCCAGCTCGTGGGCGTGCTCCGGGCCGAGCAGGTCGGTGCGCCCGGTCGTGCCGAACAGCAGGGAACCACCGGTGAAGACCCCCGCCGGCTGCCAACCGCCGTCGGTGACCTCGTCGAGGACGTACGACAGGTGGTGGAAGGTGTGACCCGGGGTGGCCACCACCCGGAGGCGCAGGGCGTCCGAGATGGGCACCACGTCGCCGTCGGAGACCGGCACCCGGTCGAAGCCAACCTCGTCGGCCGCGGCCACCAGATAGCGGGCGCCGGTCAACCGGGCCAGTTCGAGCCCGCCGGAGACGTAGTCGTTGTGGATGTGCGTCTCGATCACGTGGGTGATCCGCACCCCGTTCGCCCCGGCCAGGTACAGGACCCGGTCGATGTCCCGTTGCGGGTCGACCACGATCGCGACCCGTCCGTCGGAGGCCAGGTAGCTGCGGTCGCCGAGCGAGGACGTCGCCACGACGGACACCTCGACTGCCATGTTGCCGTTCTCCTTCCCCATCCTCCCGGATACCCCGGGGGGTATATGAGAGACAGACTTCGGCCCGGGTTACGGGCGCGATTACCCGCCCGCGCCGCGCTCAGGCGCCGTGGGCGTCGAATTCTCTTGTCAGGCCAGGGCGAGGAAGAGCTTCTCCAGCTCCTCCTCGGTCATCTCCGGCTGCTCGCCCCGGTCGCGGGCGGTGCCGCAGTGCCGCATCCCGGAGGCGATGATCTTAAAGCCGGCCCGGTCGATCGCTTTCGACACGGCGGCGAGCTGGGTCAATGCCGCCCGACAGTCCTCGCCGTTCTCCATCATCTCGATGACGGCGTTGAGTTGGCCCCGGGCCCGCTTGAGTCGGGCCAGGGCGTCGCTGGTCATCTCCGGTCGAAGCTTCATCGCGTTACCTCCCGGCTCCCAACATACCCCCGGGGGTACCCGCTCGCCACCGCGGTGACGTGTGGTCGCTCACCCGGTCGGTGGCCCGCCTCGCTCCGCGGCGGCCAGCGGCGCGGCCCGCTGGGCGGAAATCGATCGGCCGTACCGGAAGGGGTCGGTGCAGGGCGGGCTGCGACGAGGACGTCCCTGAGGTCTTCCCACGCCGGCATCCAGCCGGTGACCGTAGGAAGTTCAGCGGCGAACACCGCGCGTAGGGAGGTCGCCACCTTTATCCGGAGGCTCTCGCGGGTAACGCCCTGATCCTCGTAGATCGAAACACGGGGCAGTCTCACGTGATCGGAACAGCCCGATCGACCGAGTACTACGTCACCGAGTATGCGGACCAGCGGCACACGTGCGAACTCTGTCGCTCGGCGGATGCGATGCCGCAGCTCTAGGCGCAGCGGCTCAACCTTGATCAACTAGTGCGTCCTAAGTGCAACTGACCGCCGCAAGCAGTGTGAAACTTCGATAGGCGATGCACAGCGCGATCGAGGCCAGGACGCCGATGGGTCCGGTTCGAGTCGATCCACCTTCCAGGATGCTGCTGGAACTTAACTTAGTGCTGCTCGGCGTTAATTCGTCGGGGGT
>NZ_LWLS01000092.1 GCF_001905095.1 Micromonospora sp. CB01531 | reverse complement strand
TTGGACAGCCCTTAACGAAGGGCCGAGGCTAGCCCTTATCGCGGTGCAGAGCCGTCGTACAAGCCGGGCAGGAACGTGAGTTTGGAGTTCGGTTTCGGCAACGAACCGCCATTCGGCAAGTTCGTCGGCTTGAAGGGTGATCTCGGCGAGCGTGGCCTCAGCCAGCACCCCGCCGTCAAAGACGAAGAGCATCTTGTCACCTTCGCCGCTGGCGGGTGCCCAGTCGATGACGAGGTGTCGCCCGAGAGGCGGGGTGATGCCGAGTTCTTCCTTCACTTCGCGTATCGCAGCTGCCCGTGGGGACTCGCCGGGCTCGACGTATCCGCCGGGGATGTCCCAGTGGTCCTTGTACGTCGGCCGGACGAGCATCACTCGCCCGGCCGCATCGCTGAACAGGGCGCCGGCAGCCACGCGGGGCCGAGCCATCGGGGGTGTTGTCTGCGCCTCGGTCACCTCGGCAGCGTATGCCGGGTCTCGTTAGTCGAGCACCTTGAGTCGCTTGGCGAGGTCTACCAGGCTGGTGGATGGCTTGGTGCGCTGTTGGCGGATCCAGGTCAGGACGAGTTGTCGGCTGAGGAAGTGGTAGCGCACCTGCTCGGGAGCGATCTGTTCTGCCTCAAGCAGCATGGTTAAGGCGTCGTCGGTGCGATTCCAGGTGCTCAAGGCGCGGGCGACTTCCAGGGCGTGCCTCACCCGTCGCTCGGTCGGGAGTGCTGAGGTGTCGACGCGGGGGCCGAGGTCAATAGCGACCTGCACATCACCCAGCTCGGCGGCGGTAGCTACGCGATGGATGGCAACGTTGGTGGGTCCGAATGCGGTCCAGACGTGGTTGGCGTCTCGTCCGAGTCGCCGAGCGGCATCATCGGCCGCCGTGAGGAAGGTGCGGGTGGTGCCCGCGTCGTTGGCCCGTGCTGCCGCCATTGATCCAGCGAGGAACAAGGTTCCGTAGGTGGACAGCAGCTCGGGAGTGGGACGGCTCAGCGCGCTTTCCAGATGACCGGCGGCCTGGTCGGTGAGCTGGACCGCTTCGACGAACCGGCCGGTTGACAGCAGCGCGTGTGTGACCGAGCGGAACAGCGAGCCCGTTACGACGGGATCTCCGGTCTGCCGCGCCGCGGCGAGTCCTCGGTCAGCGGCGATCCACGCTAGCTCTGCCTCGCCAGCCCCGCACGTCTCCGACCGGACCGACCTTCGGGCGGTGCTGGGTCGTGGCCGGTGGCTGCCGACCATGGCCCGCCACGTCCCCGCCCCGGAGTCGGGGCCGGTCGACCTGGCCGCGTTGATGCCGGTCCGCCCGGCGGTCCGCCGCCGCGTCGTGCGCCGTCGTCCCGGCGCTCCGGGTCAGGGCTCGCTGTTCGCCGCCGCCGTGGGGGAGGGCTGAGCCATGCCGCTGGTCAACGTGATCCGGGGTGACCGGATCGATCCCGCCCCGATCAACATCCGGACTCCGATCATCCGCATCCCGATGTGGCTGGCGCTGACCTGGTGGACCGTCAAGGGCTTCTGCCGGCTCGTCTGGCTGCTGCTGCGCTTCTGGTACGTCACCACCCCGGCGGTGGTCTTCGGCTGGCTGTATCTGCGGTTCGGCTGGGCTGGTCCGGTCGGGCTCGTCGCCTCGGTGGCCGCCGTCGCCGCCGGCTGGGGCTTCGGTCACCGGCCGTCGTTCCTGCGGTTCGGGTGGTGGCCGGTCCTGTCCTGCTACCGGCGCTGGGTCTACCGCCGTAAGTGGTTGGCGGCGATGGTCACCGCGAAGCTGGCGATCTCCTTCGACGGGCACACCGTCCTGCCGATCCTCAAGGGTGTCCGCTGCGGTGCCGGCGTGGACGTGGTGGCGGTGCGGATGGTCAGCGGCCAGATCCCCGACGACTTCGCCCGTGTCTCCGAGAGGTTGGCGCACACCTTCGGCGTCCGGCAGATCAAAGCATCGCCTGGCAAGCGCACCGATCTGGTGCTGCTGACCCTGTTCCGCGGTGACCCCCTCGCCCGCGTCGTCCGGCCCCTGCCGGTGCCCGCAGTGCCGGAGTTCACCGCCCTGCCGGTCGGGCGGCAGGAGGACGGCGACGGGTACGGGCTGCGGCTGTTCGGCACCCAGGTCCTGGTCGTGGGCGCCACCGGCTCCGGGAAGGGCTCGGTCATCTGGTCCGTGGTCCGCTCCCTCGCCGCCGGCACCACCTCCAGCCTCGTCCAACTCTGGGGTCTCGACCCGAAGGGTGGGATGGAGCTGGGCACCCGGGCCCGCGCATGCCGGGACGAGCGGGCGAGCAGCTGGCTTAACCTTTCGGTGGCTCGGACCGGCGGTATGCGGCGAAGGGGCGGCCGAACGCGTCGGGCATGTGGTCGGCGTGTTGCAGGTATGGCAGCGCGACAGCGAGGTCGGCCAGGGTAAGGAGGCCGTGGTGGCCGTGGAGCCACCACAGCGGCCCCGCGGGGCCGACGGCAGCCCGCGTGGCGTGATCGCGGCTCGCGGTGGCCACGGGCGCCCACTGGGTCTGCTCGGCCAGACGCTGGTGCAGGTGGTGGGCTCGGTCGGCGGAGTGCAGCCAGAAGAGCACCGGCCAGCGGGGGCCGCCGTAGCGGACCATCCGGTGGTAGCCGTCGAGTTTGCGGACGAGTTCGGTCAGTGGTTCGGTGCCGGTGTCGTACTCGAGGAAGAACGGCACCTGCAGGTCCGCGGCGTGCCAGATGCCGTGGCCGTCCGGGCGTATCGGAGCAGGGCCGGTCTGTAGCTCGACGCTGGAGTCGGGGCCGGCGAAGACACCGACGTCCCCGCACCGCGATTCCGACCACCACCGTCGCAGGTCATGGTCGGGGTGGGTGCGGGCGTAGCCGGCGAGGTCGGTGAAGAACTGGTTGACGCCTATCCGATGTTGCAGCACGCGAGCGACGGTCCAACGGCGGCGTCGGGCCTTCGTTTGGCTAGGCCGTGGTGGCGGCTGGTCGCGGTGCACGGCGGTGATCTCAGCGCCGAGCTGATCGAGGACGTAGTGGTACGGGTAGGAGCCGCCATCGGTCTTGAGGGGGCGAAACCGGTCGACGACGCCGACCTCGAGCAGCCGGCGCAGCCGGCGTTGGGCGAAGTCCAACGACGGGAACAGGGCGTGGGCGATCTGCGGCGTGGTCAGCACGCCGTGGTCGGCCAGCCAACCGAGCAGGACGTGGTCGCGGACGGTCAGTGTGGATTGGGCACGAAGCACCTGATCGGACATGGTCTGTGTCTCCTACTGGGGTGAGGGGGAGACCGGGAAGGTCTCTCTGAGCTGAGGCAGGTTCGGTCAGCGGCGGCGTGTGCTGCGGTGACACGGGTGGGCGGGGTCCATTCCCGGGTCAGGTTCAAGGGCGACCCAGCAACGGAGGCCAGCACCGACGCCAACACGGACCCCGGCACGGGTCACCGGACCGCTCGACCCGCCACCGGCCGGGAGAGCCAACGCGCGTGGCCGGCCCCGGGACAGACCGACGCCCCAGGCGCGCAATGGCATCCGGGCTCCGGGAGCGCACCGACGCGCTGCCGACACCGCGTCTCCCGGCTACGGTGCGGCGGCTGATCCCAGCCTCCTTGCTGGCATACGCCCCACTGCTGCGGGTTCGAGGGCTCGCGCCTGCGCCCGGGCGACGCGCCCGGCCGTCGCGGCCACACGCCCTGGGGCCGCCGCCACCAGGGACCAACGCCACCGCATCCCCTACCGCGCTCCCATCTACAAACCGCCGTTTGTGTGCTCTGGCGAACGCCTGCCGAACTCACAAGCACTCACAGCGGCCGCAGCACCGTGCGGACCAACGCCCAGTTGGATCTCCCATCGGCGGTCCAATCAGGGCTGTGAGTACGAGCGGACGCCGTACCGGGCCACGCAAGGAGAGGCATCTCGCACGGGGCTGACACGAACTCACCGGTCGCATCGCGGCGCTCACAGCCACCCACAGCGGCTCACAGAGACTTACAGCGGCTCACACGCCCACTAGCCTGTCCGGCGGCGGCGACGCGGACATGGCAGCGGCTCCTGGGCAGCGACAGGCGACAGCTACTGCGACGACCTCGGCGCGCTCGCCGGCACAACTCCGCTCGCCGTGGCATCGTGTCGGCAGCCACGCCTGTCGTCAGGCGTCATCCCATGGCGGAGCCCAGAACACGCCCGCTGCGGGCATAGCCCGGGACCCGTCATGTCACGGCGAGAATGGCAACGACGCGTGTCAATGGACATCGGGGTGATGACATGCCGGCGCCGGCCACAGGCCACGACGCCGCCTGGACGAGGTCACCGGCCGCGTGTCCGGACACGCCCATGGTCGCAATCGAGGTCCAGCGGAGAGTGTCAAATTGACATCGAGGTGCCTGGACGTGGCCAAGGTGGCCACGCCGCTAATGCCCACGCCGCGACGGGCCGGTGTCCGCGACGGCCGTCGACATGGTCTGGCCGATGTTCGAGGTGCCGAATGTCATCGATGCCGATCGTTGACATGAGCGTCCGGCATCGCTGCTGAGCAGGGTTGTGGCATCCTCACCGACGTGCCTCACGGTCCAATGGCGTACCGGCGGTCACGTGGACACACCCCCGCGCTGGCAATGGCCACCACCAGCGCCGCACCAAGCGTCGGTCACCCGGCACGCACGTCAACGCCCGGTGGCCACGACCGTGTCCACTCCGCCGTGGACGTGTCCCACGGTGCTGCCATGGTGCCGATCCATCGACGGGGAGTGTCACGCGCACGCCGCCACTGGTCACGGGCCGAGTGGAATATTCTCGGCGCGGTCGCATGTCCGTGGTCACGGCACCTCTGACACGAAGCATGACATCGCACCATCATCGAGTCGACAGGCATCACAGTGGCCGCAATCGTCGCCACCGCTGCACCGACACGAACGGTCCAGTGCCGGGTGCCGGCCTGCCCTCCAGGGATGAGACCCGAACGAGCAGCTTTGTGAGTCGCCGTGAGCATCTGTGAGTGGCGGAGAGCGGGGCGGGCGTTCGCCAGAGCACACAAACGTGGGTTTGAGAGTGTCAGCACACGGCCTGCGGCGGCGCGGAGCCGGCATCCAGATGAACGAGCACCCGCCGGACCACGACGACCCTGTCCGCGCTTCTGCTGATCAGGATGCCAACAGCCGTGTAACGGGAGCCCGTTACGCACGGTTCTGTGGGAGCCCGGGGGTGCAATTCCCCCGGGCGACCCGACCCAGGGGCTGGCAGCTCCTAGCGTCTAGTCCAGCCAGATGACGATGCCGGTCAGGCGGTTGAGTACGGCCGCGACGCCGGCCCGGACAGCGCGGCCGGCGCGCTCGGGGGTGAAGGTGGCGGGGTCATACGTTGAAGACATGCCGAGTCCCTCGCCGCGGAACGACGCACCCGTCCAGTCGGCGGCCGTGACGTTCGCGGTGGGTTCGGCCAGTTCGGCGCCGACCACGAGGAACTGCTGGTCGAGGTGGTGGGGTGTGACGAGGGCCATCGGGTCGACAAGGTCGTTGCCAGCGCTGATGATGAGATCGGGCGCCAGGTCGATCGCTTTACTGATCTGCGGAATGAACTGATCGGGCTCAGTGGCGGTGATGGTTTTGAGGCTGGCCTGCTCGTCCTCGGCCCACTGCGTCACGGCGTTCACCAGCGTCCTGGTCTGCGGGTCTTCCCCTGCGGTGAGCAGCACCACCCGGTAGCCCTTCGACGGACGGACCCCGTCCCAGGAGCCGGGCCGCGGCGTGATGGTCGCCTCCGGGGCGGGCGGTGCGGCCGGGTCGAAGAACCCCGGGCCGAGAGTGCCGACGGCGGTGGGCTTCGGGTGCGGCCGGGACCAGTCATCGCCGGAGCTGCATCCGGTGATCAGTACGGCGGTCGCTACTGCCGCGGCCAGCGTGCCGGCGGGCAGAAGGCGGGAGCGCATGGAGACCGTCCTCGAGGTGGCGTAGGTGCGCCCTACTTCCTACCCCATGGTCGGCCGTTTGCGAATGCGCAGGCCAGCTAGGTCGGGCGGGTTTCGTCGCTGGTTTGCGCGCAGGCTGCCGTTCGTTCATCTGAGCCGAGCAGATTTCGGTCGCCAACCCGAAGAGGAGTCACATGCCCCACGCCGCTCGATGGCGCGCTGGTGTCGTCGTTGCGGCCCTAGCCGTCGGCGTCCTGCTCAGTGCCGCACCCGCCCTTGCCCACGGCTTCAGCTCGACCGCGTACGTCAACCTCACCTCGCCCGAGACCGGGCACGTCCGCGCCGAGCTCGGGCTGGAGTACGACCTGCTCGTCGTCTCCGCCGCCGACTACGAGAAGGATGATCAGCTCTTCCGGGCGGGCACCACGGCGTTCGAGGACGGCGATGCGGCGGAACAGGCCGCCGCGCTCGACGCCCACGCCGACACGGTGGTCGCGTACGTGACCGAGCGTTTCGGCGTCACGACCGACGGCACGGCGTGCACCCCGGTCCGCGACGGCGACTTCACCGTCGAGAAACGCGAGGCTGTCCCGTACGCGTTGCTGGTTCTGGACTACCGGTGTCCGGAGTCAGCGGGAGCGCACGAGGTCCGCAGCGGGCTGTTCCCGGACTCCGAGGGCTATGTGCGCGACACCAAGACGATCGTCACCTACGACCTCGACCTGAAGTCGGGAAGCACCGCCCTCGACGCGAAGCATCGGTCGTTCTCCACGCAACAGTCCTGGTCCGAGCGGTTCTGGGAGTTCTTCCGGCTCGGAGCCGAGCACCTGCTCACCGGGCTCGACCACATTCTGTTCCTGCTGGCGCTCATCGTGGGGTCCCGCCGCCTGCGTGAGATCGTGCTGGCGGCGACGTCCTTTACGCTGGCCCACTCGGTGACCTTCATCCTGGCCGCCCTCGGCCTCGTTCAGCTGCCCGCGTCGTTCGTCGAGCCCGTCATCGCCCTGTCGATCGCGGCCGTCGCCGGTTGGCATCTGTGGCGGATCTGGCGGCGCCGGTCGCACGCCACGGATCTCGAGGCGGCCGGTCACAGCCACCTCAGTCTGGACCGTGCGGGCTGGGCCCGGCTCGCGGTGGTGTTCGGTTTCGGCCTCGTACACGGACTCGGCTTCGCCGCGGCACTCGGGATCGACCAGGCCTTCTCGTGGACGCTGCTGTGGTCGCTGCTCGTCTTCAACGTGGGCATCGAGGTCGTCCAGCTGACGATCATCGTGGTCGTCTTCCCGCTGCTCGCCCTACTGCGCCGCCACACCCCGACCGCAGGGGTGTGGACGACCGGGGCGATCGCTGCGGCGGTGGCCGTAATGGGCCTGGTGTGGTTCGTGCAGCGGGTCGTCGGAATCTGATTGCCCGGGACAACTTCCACCGGGCGCAACAGTCCGCCTGCCCGAGGTTCACCTGGTAGACACCGGTTTCCGCGAGCTTGACCAAAGGCTTTTCAACACTCCCTCGAATCAGAACGGATGGAATCTGATGAGGCTCGATTGGACACAAGGCCGCGGGGTTGCGCGCCGCCGGATGGCCGGGGGCGCCAGCGCGGCGGTCCTCGGCGTCGCCGCGGTGCTCGGCAGCGGCCTGACGACGGCGGCCCACGCGGCCGATGTCGCGGCACCCACCGGCATCGTCCTCGGCGTAGGCGCCAGCGAATCGCAGCGCGTCGTGTCGTGGTACTCCTCGACCGGCACCCCGCAGACGGTCGAGGTCGCGCCGGCTTCCCAGCTCGTCAACGGCGAGTTCCCCGCGAACGCCGTCACCTTCTCGGCCAGCGTCGCCGCGAACAGCGTCAACGGCGGCTACAACGGCCACGCCACGATCGACAGCCTGCAGGAGAACACCACGTACTCCTACCGGGTCGGCGCGGCGGGCGGCTGGTCCCCGACGTACTCCTTCAAGACCCAGGCCTTCAAGGGCGACTTCGACTTCCTGTTCTTCGGCGACCCGCAAATCGGCTCGTCCGGCAACGTGGCCAAGGACGGTGAGGGGTGGCAGGACACGCTGAAGGTCGCCGCCGCTGCCAACCCGAACGCCGAGCTGCTGGTCTCCGGTGGTGACCAGGTCGAGACCGCCAACACCGAGACGCAGTGGAACGCCTTCCTCGCGCCCGACGAGCTGCGTCAGTACCCGTGGGCCGCCACCATCGGCAACCACGACGTCGGCGGCAAGGCCTACGAGCAGCACTTCTGGACCCCGAACACCGACCGTTCCACGCCGTTCTACAACGGCAGCGCGACGACCCGGTCCGGCGGTGACTACTGGTACATCTACAAGGGCGTCCTGTTCATCGACCTCAACAGCAACGCCTACGCCAACGGCTCGGACGAGGCGCACATCGGCTACATCACCGACGTGATCAAGGCGCACGGCGCCGACGCCAAGTACACGGTGCTCGTCTACCACCACGCGATCTACTCGCCGGCCGCCCACGCGAACGACAGCGACAACAAGAAGCGCCGTCAGGACTTCCCGACCGCCTTCTCCAAGCTCGGCGTCGACCTGGTCCTGCAGGGTCACGACCACAGCTACTCCCGTAGCTACGCGCTCAAGAACGGTCAGAAGTCGCACCCGGATGAGCAGCCCGGCGCCGAGCAGGTGGCCCAGGGCCCGGGGGGCGTCATCTACGTGACGGCGAACTCCGCGTCAGGTTCGAAGTACTACGACCTCACCGCTCCCGTCCCGGGCTCAGACTTCGGCCCCGACCCGCTGAACCCCGCCAGCCACTACGCCAACTCGGTGGAGAACCAGGAGCACGTCCGCACCTACGTGAAGGTCCAGGTGCGCGACAACAAGCTCGTCGTCGAGAACATCCGCAGCAGCACCTGCGACGGGCCCAACGCCGCCGTGGAGCTGGGCAAGGTGAAGTGGTGCGGCCCGAACAACGGCACCAGCCCCGCTCAGCCGGTCGGATCCACCGCCGACAAGGTGGTCATCCACCCGTACCGCGGCAAGGGCTGGGACAAGCGGGCCGACATGGCCCAGACGACCCCGGCCGCGTGGGTTGAGCAGACGACCGCGGGTGGCACCGGGACCACGCTCACCGCGCTGAGCTGATCCGGTCCGCTCCACCCGGTGGGGTGGGCACCGTCGGGTGCCCACCCCACCGCACGTGTCCCATCCCGCCGCTCCCAGACCGTCCGAGGATCATCAGATGCACCTGCCCAAACCCCGTACGACCGCAGCAGTCCTCGCCCAGGCCACTGCCGTGATGCTGCTCGCCGCGTTCGGCCTCCTCACGGTGGGGACCGGACCCGCCGCCGCGGCGGACGGCGACGTCTCCTGGGCGGTCAGGACGCCCTCCAACAACTTCGGGTCCGGCCGGCAGAACTACACCTACACCCTCAACCCCGGCGGACAGCTCAAGGACGGTCTCGTCGTCGTCAACCACGGTGCCACGCCGCTCAACCTGGCCCTGTACGCCGCCGACGGGTTCACCACCAAGGAGGGCCAGCTCGACCTGGTCACCCCGGACGCGAAGTCGACAGGGATCGGTGCGTGGGTCCACACCGATCGCCCCGACGTGACGGTCGGGCCCGGCCAGTCGGTTGAGGTGCCCTTCCAGCTCACCCTTCCAGACAACGCCGCGCCCGGCGACTACCTGGGCGGCGTCGTCACCTCGCTGACGCAGGCCAGCAAAGCGGATGGGACGAATGTGGCCCGGCGGGTGGGCATACGGATCCGCCTGCGGGTGGGTGGAGCGCTCAAGCCGAGCCTGTCAGTGGAGGATCTGCAGGTGCGCTACTCGGGCACGCCCAATCCGTTCGGAAAGGGTGACGCCACCGTCACGTACACGATCCGCAACACGGGCAACGCCATCGTCACCGCTCGGCAGGCAGTGTCCATCTCCGGCCCATTCGGGGGCCTGAACGTCCGCGCGGCGCAGATCGAGGACTCGCCCCCGCTGCTCCCAGGTGACATCTGGAAGGTCTCCGTGCCGGTACCAGGAGTGGCTCCCGCGGTGAAGCTGACGGGGACCGTCACCCTCGTCCCACTGCTCACCGACGCGTCGGGCTCGATCGCGCCGCTCGCCACCGTCGAGGCCACGACGCACGCCTGGGCCCTCCCCTGGCTACTGCTGCTCCTTCTCGCAGTCATCTCCGGGCTCCTCGTCGTCACGGCTCTGGTTCCTCGCCGCTGGCGGGCCAAGCTCCGCGAGAACGTCCCAATCCACAAGCCCGCCGAACATTCGGTGTCTCCACTTGATGCCTGACACTCCAACGAACTGTTGGTGGGAGGGCAGGCAAGCATTGGTCTACGGATCAGAAGTAGCCAGAAGGGGACAGAGTGCAATCATTCACCGCGGTCCGGGTTCCGGGCGCGTCGTCCAGCCGCGTTGGTGCTGGTCCGCGCGGCGCCTACGTTGGGTGGCACGGCGATGAGTGGCCGGCAGGGGCGCGAATCCAGGAGTCGCGCCGTGAGTCCGTCCGGCATCGGAACATCGGAGCGCCCCTGGAGCACCCCCGGCCGCAGGCGCCGCCCGCTGTACCTTGCCCCTGGCTTCCGCTTTTCGCCCTCCGTTCGTGCTCCACGTCCCTATAACGCTGGCGTTATTCGTGGGCTATAGTGGGTGTGTGAGCGAGTGGGAGGTCAGCCTCACCGAAGACGTCGAGGACTGGCTGCTCAACCTGGCCAAGTCTGACCCCGACTCCGCCAACCAGGTCGCTGCGGCCATAGATCTGCTCGCCGCCGAGGGCCCGGCGCTTGGTCGACCGTTCGTCGACCAAGTCAAGGGCTCGAACTACAAGAACATGAAGGAGTTGCGGCCAGGATCGGCAGGGGAACCGAGATCCGCATCCTGTTCGCCTTCGACCCCCAGCGGGAAGCCATCCTGCTGGTGGCGGGTGACAAAAGCGGCAACTGGAAGGGCTGGTACGAAACCAGCATTCTCGAAGCCGACAAGAAGTTCGCCGACCATCTGCGAGAGCTGAAGGGACAGCACTGATGGCGCGTAGCTGGCGGGATGTCCGCTCTCGCATGAACCTCGACGAGGCCAAGGTTGAGCAGCACAAGGAGCGCATGCGCGGCGAGGTACGCGCAGCGCGACTGCGTGAGATGCGCGAGAAGCGCGGCCTGACTCAGCAGCAGGTTGCCGACCGCATGAACGTTTCGCAACCGCGTGTCGCCGCCATCGAGAGTGGCGAACTGCCGAAGGCTGAGGTCGGCACGGTTGCCCGGTACATCGCTGCCCTTGGTGGCAAGGCTGAGTTCGTTGCCGAGTTCGATGGCGAACGTGTAACCCTCAGCTGATGTTTGGGGCATGAGGGCGCCTTCTGTCGTTGCGCTCATGTTTGTCGTGCACGTCGCGAGACCTCGGCTGATGCCGGGGCTTTGCCGTTTGAACGGGAACCTGACTGCGGCATCGGTCTCGCCCGCCGCCGGCGAGTCCGCCGTTCACGGCGATGCATTGCGAGCCCGCGCTGTCGGCCCTGGGCCCGTCGGCATCATGAACGAGTTCGCCTTCCTCGCCAACACCTGGCGCAACGCCGTCAAGCCCGAACCTTATCGACCAAGCGATGCTCGATCGGGTGCCCGAGCTGTCGTATGCGGCACCATCTGGACCTGTTGTCGTGCCGGCGATGCCGGCCGTCCAGGCGCGGCCCGCGCTCGGCTGGGCCGTGCCGCAGGAGCTTCCGGCAAGCCTGGTCACCTTCGCCGCCCGTGGCGGTGAGACCGCCGATGTCGTCGCCGCCCTGCGCGGTCCGGCACCCGCTGCGGTGATCGTCACCGGCCCGGCGGGCAGCGGCAAGAGCACCCTGGCAGTCCGCGCCGCCCACCAGATAGCCTCCGACTTTCCGGACGGGCAGGTCTTCGTTGACCTCGGCCACCGCACCGCGGTGACTCCGGGTGAGGTGCTGGCCCGGGTGCTGCGCGCATTGGGCGTCGCCCGCACCGACGTGCCCGAGGACGGCGACGAGCGGGCTGGCTGGTTCCGTTCCCTGGTCGCCGGGCGCCGGCTGCTGGTTGTTGTTGACGGCGTCACGAGGGCGGCCCAGGTGCGACCGTTGATTCCCGCCGGTCCAGGACCCGCCCTGATCTCCATCGGTTCGCGGAACCTACGCAACCTGGATGGCATCCGGCGGGTAGCACTGCGGGCGCTGGGTGCTGCCCCAGGGTTGACGGCCGATGAAGCGGCCACGGCGGAGCTGGTCCGACTGTGCGCCGGCTCGGTGCTGGCATTGCGGATCGCCGGCGCCCGTCTGGCGGGCTGGCCCGCCATGTCGGTGGCCGCTCTGGTCGCCGAACTGGGCGACGACCGCCACCGGCTTGATCTGCTCGATGACGGGGATCTGTCGGTGCGGGCCAGCCTGGCCAGCACCGTCGCCGCTGTCCGTGGCGAGGACGAGATGACCGGGCAGCCTCTGGAACTGCTTGGCGTTCACCCGGATGCGTCAGGGCTGGTGGACCGGGCCGCCGCCCAGCTCGGGGTCAGCAATCAACGAATCCGGCGGGCGTTGGACAGCCTCGTCGACGCCCACCTGCTTCTCCCGGACGGGCCCGCTGGCTATCAACTGCCGGCGCTGGTTCGTGAGTACGTCACCGAGCTGGCCGCTGTGCCGTCCGCGCCAATGGCTGTCTTGCGGGCGATCGAATCGACCCGGTCGCGGTCTGCGTGGCGGGATCTCGGCTGGCAGGAACTTGTTTCCCTGGTCGCGGTGGCGCCGGTCAACGCTCTGCTGTGACCTAGCCCGCAACGTATGTGCGGGAGCTTTGCGGGGCCGAACGTGAACCGCGGATCGCCAGACGCTCGAGGTTCGCTGGACGGACGTGCACCCTGACCAAACCGTATGCCTCGCCGCGCCCTCAGCAGGAAATGTTGCCGGTCTATGTCGGTACGTATATCGATCATCGTTAACGTTCACTCGTCGTGTCTCTATGGGACCGGAGGGTGATGGTGAAGAGACGATCGCGAGGCCTCCTGATCGGGGGGCTGGCAGTGGTCATGGTGGCCACGCTGGGCGGGATGGAGGTCCTACCGGACCGCAGCCCCGACCGTACTGACCGAGCTGCGGACACCAGCAACGCGGACAGCGGACTGATCGCCCGCCTCGGCGACGCAGCCCGCGCGCTGGTCGATGGCGGTCCGGGCCGGGCGAAGCCGGAGGTGATCAGCGCCGGGCTGGCGCAGAGTGAGAAGCCACCGGCGGCGAGGAAGTGGCCGGCGCAAAAACGGGTCCGGGAGGTGCCCGGCAAGCGAACCGCCAACGGCAGGGTGTATGAGCTGTCCGACGGGCGGCTGCAGGCGGAGATCTCGGCGGTGCCGGTGCACTACCGGGACGCCGAGGGCCGCTGGCAGCCGATCGACACGCGGGTGCGGCCGTCGGGCCGTGACGGCTATGTGCAGGAGAGCTCCACCAACAGTTTCACCAGCCTCTTCGGCGGGCGTAGCGACAACCTGGTGCGCTTCGAGCAGGACGGCCGCGCCGTCCAGCTGGGCCTCACCGGCGGCGGAAAGACCGCCACCCCGAAGGTCGACGGTTCGACCGTGACGTACGCCGGACTGGCCGGCGGCGCGGACCTGGTGTACGACGTCACCTCGACCGCGCTGAAGGAGAAGATCGTGCTGCACCGGGCCCCGTCGGGGCCGGTGTCGTACACCTTCACCCTCGACAGCCAGGGCTTGGTCGCGCGGCAGCGGGGCGACGGGTCGATCGCGTTCGTCCGCCCGGACGGCGGCGACCCGGTCTTTACCATGCCGGCGCCGTTCATGTACGACGCCAAGGCCGACAAGTCCTCCCCGCTGGGCTACGTCTGGAGTGACCAGGTCACCCAACGGGTGCAGCAGATGTACGGGCAGACCACGATCACCGTCTCCGCCGACACGGCGTGGCTGGCCGACCCGGCCCGCGTCTACCCGGTAGTGATCGACCCCACCATCAAGATCCAGCCGGTGCCCGCCGACGCGCAGGACACCCAGATCTACAAGGGCAACCCGACCCACATCTACCAGAACGACGACTCCCACTACCAGCTGCGGGTCGGCACCGACTCCACGAACCCGTGGCGCTCGCTGGTCAAGTTCAACGTCGGCTCGATCCCAGGCAACACCACGATCGACGACGCCCAGCTGCAGATGTACTACGACCAGACCTTCCACAAGTACGAGTACGACGTGCCGATCGAGGCACGGCGGATCACGGCGAACTGGAACGAGGACACCGCCACCTGGAACAACACGGCCGGCAACATCGACACCGCGGTCGGCGGCAACTTCGTGACCCTCGACAACGGCCTCGCCGGCACCGCGGCCAAGGGCACCTGGACCGCCTCCACCAGCACCCTCACCCAATACGCCGTCAACGGCAACTACCAGGTGAACAGCGACCCCACCACCGGCGACACCTACACCTGGACCCCGACCCTGACCGAGGCTGGCGACTACAAGGTCGAGGTGCACTACGTCGGCTACTCCGACCGCGCGAGCAACGCCCCGTACACCGTGCACTACAAGGGCGGGGTCAGCCAGCCGATCCTGGTGGACCAGCGCACCCCGAGCAGCAAGGGCAGGTGGGTCACCCTCGGCACGTTCCCGTTCGACGCCGGCACCACCGGCAAGGTCGTCCTCGGCGATGTGGCGAACAAGCCGGTCATCGCCGACGCCGTGCGGTTCAGCAAGTACGGCGCCACCAAGGACGCCGCCCGCTCCAGCACCTGGATGTCCTTCCCCGTGCGAAACCTGGTGCAGCAGTGGGTCAACGGCACACCCAACTACGGCGTGATGCTCAAGGCCAAGGACGAGGCCACCCTCAACCGCGGCGGCCCGATCTTCGAGGCCTCCGAGTACGCGTACATGAACGACCGGCGCGACTACAACCTGCCGAAGCTCGTGGTCACCTACGGCCGGCCGGGCGTGACAGTGAACCCGCCGACCACGATCACCTCGACCGGCGCCGTGCTGGACTGGCCGGCATACGCGGACCCGGACAAGACCGCCGGGACCGGCGACGACATCGTCGAGTACCAGGTGCACCGCAGCCCGCACCAGCTCTACACGCCGAGCGCCGCGACGCTGATCGCACCGGTCTCGTCGAGCACCCGCTCGTTCCAGGACACCACCGCGACGCCGACACCTGCCGACAAGACCAACCCGATGGACCGGCAGTTCTACTACTACATGGTGGCGGTCAAGACCGCCGACGGGCAGCTCATCGCCGGCCCGACGGTCCCCGCCATGCTGCCCAAGGCCGGCCAGATCACCAAAATCTTCCGAACCGGCGTCACCGACACCACCCTGTCGGGGACGTTGAAGACCACCAACCTCAACGTCTACGACGGAGACCCGTACATCGGTGTCGGCAACAACTCCGGCACCTACGGCGTCACCCGCGGGGTGGTGAAGTGGTCCAGCCTGGCCGGAGCATTCCCGGCCGGCGTCCAGATCACCGACGCGCAGCTGCGCATGTGGGCCGTGTCCCTACAGCCAGGCACGGACATGAGCCAGTACGTCGACGTCTACAAGCTCACCCGCGGCTTCACCGAGACAACGGCGACCTGGAACACCTACAACGGCACGAACGCGTGGACCACGCCGGGCGGTGACTACGACACCTCGTGGAAAGCCGGCTTCAACGGCTTCACCAACGACCCCGAGTGGGAAACCTGGGACGTCACCACCCCGGTCAAGAGCTGGGTCACCACCCCCAGCAGCAATCACGGCCTGCTGCTGCGCATGCGCGACGAGGTCAACCAGAACGCCCGAGCGATGATGCTCGCCTCCGAGGCCGAAGACTCGATGTTCGAGCCGACACTCGAGGTCACCTACCTGGAACAGACCCCCGAATCGACCTACTACGCCGCGAAGACCCCGACCAACCTGGCCCCGGCGGCCACCTACACCACCCCGGTGTCAGTGTCGAACCCAACTCAGGCGGCCTGGAAGACCACCGACTGGGAGCTGGCCTACCAGTGGACCCGGGCCAACGGCGAGCCGGTCGACGAGCCCGGCGCGGTGGTGGCCACGCCGCTGCCGGCCGACATTCCGGCCGGCGGCACGGTTGACCTGACCGCGCGGGTCAAAACGCCGGCCAGCACCACCGAGGGCAACAAACGCACCGACTACGTGCTCAACTGGGAGCTACGCAACAAGCTGACCGGCCAGGGGCTGTCCAAGACCGCGCCGATCGGACCGCTCGCGCAGAACGTGGCGGTGGTGGAGCCGACCTCCGACCAGCTAGGCCTGGAGAAGTTCTACTCGTACGCGGGGAAGAACACCGGTGCCGGCGGCACGTTGATGAACAACCTGTACTCCGGCAACACCGTCTGGTCGTACAACGCCTTCAGCAACCCATCCCGCGGCCTATCCACCTTCGTCCGGCTGGCCTACAACTCCCTCGACACGAGTGACACCGTCGCCGGCTACGGATGGTCGCTGCAGGCCTCTTCGCTGATGCGCCTGGGCAGCCCCCTCGACTTCCACCCCAACCCGAACCCCACCAAGATCACCCTCACCGACGGCGACGGCACCAGCCACTGGTTCACCTGGGACACGGCCACCTCGACGTGGAAGAGCCCCAAGGGCGTGCACCTCTACCTGGAAAAGATCACCACCTCGGACTGCAAGCCCAACACCCAGGCGCCCAAGGCCTGGCGGCTCACCAAGCCGGACCGCACACAGTTCTGGTACGACTGCGAAGGCTTCCTCACCAGCACGGTGGACAACAACGGCAACGAGATGGTGTTCACCTACGAGGAGCGCAAGTCCAACAACAAGCCGACCAAGTTCCTCAAGTACATCACCGACCCGACCGGCCGGCGCACCCTGACCATCGACTACTACACCAAGGGCCAGACCTACGACTACATCAACGACACCACCTGGAACCGGGTGACCAGTGCCACGAACCTGACCAACCCGAAGATCATCGACCACGTCAAGCAGGTCACCGACATCTCGGGCCGCAAGCTCACCTTCACCTACACAGACAAGGGCCTGCTCGGTGAACTGGTCGACGGGTACGGCTCCAGCGGCACCATGGGCGCGCCGAAGGTGTTCAAGTTCGCCTACGACATGACCCAGGGAAACAAGAACGTCAAGCTGGTCAAGGTCACCGACCCGCGGAACCACTCCACGGAGGTGGAGTACAACTACCCGCAGGCCGGCGACGACCCGAAGTGGCACTGGACCACCAAGTCGTACAAGGACCGGAAGCTAAACCTGACGCAGTTCGCGTACCGGGACCCTGACGCCACGGATGACATCGAGACCACGGTCACCGATGCTGAGAACCACGCCACCACGTACCTGATGGACGGCTACGGACGGCCCACCGAGACCACCAACGCCAAGAACCAGAAGACCAGGTTGGAGTGGGACGACGATCACAACGTCACCCTGCTCGAGGAAGGCACCGAAGCGAACAAGGCGACATCCACCTGGAAGTACGACCCCAAGACCGGCTACCCGACCGTGATCAAGGACGCCGAAGCGGTCGCCAACGGCTGGCTCGGTACCCGGCTGACCTACCAGTACCAGCTCAACGGATACGTCGCCGAACTGACGGAGAAGATCAGCTCGGAGAACCGGAAGTGGACCTTCGGCTACACCAGCGAAGGCGACCTGCAGTGGGTGGTCGACCCGGTCGGCAACAGCACGCCCGAGCAGGACGACTACAAAACCGTCTACACGTACGACGAGTTCGGGCAGATGCGGACGGCGAAGAACGCCAGAGGCTTCACCACCCACTACGACGAATTCGACGCCAACGGCTACCCGAAGGTCATCAGCGACGCCAAGCAGAAGTCGACCATATTCACCTACGACGAGCGTGGCCAGGTGAAGACGGTCACCGACGCCTACGAAAAGGTGACGTCGCAGGAGTACGACACGTTCGGCCGCCCACGTGAGAACCGGGTCCCGAAGGACCAGGACGGCGGCGACTTTATCGTCACGCCAGCGCCGAAGTACGACGAGAACGACAACGTCCTAGAGTCGTACGCGCCGAACGGCGCTATCACCATCGCCCAGTACGACGCGGCCGACCAGCTGGAGTACACGCTCGCACCGGTCGACGAGGAGGGCGACCCGCAGCGGAAGACATCCTTCACCTACGACAAGGTCGGCAACCTGAAGACCACCACGGAGCCGAAGGGCAACCTGACGCCGGAGGTGGACGGTGACTACGTCACCACGAACGAGTATGACGAGATCTACCAGCTGACCAGTGCCACGAACGCCAAGGGACACAAGATCTCGTACGAGTACGACAACGTCGGCAACCTCCGGAAGGTCATCGACCCGCGCAAGAACGCCACCGCCGACACCGGCGACTACACCACCCTGTACGAGTACGACAAGGCCCACCGGGTCACCAAGGTCACCGACGCTCTCGGCAAGTTCACCACCACTACGTATGACCGCGACAGCGTGGTGACTGCCACGACCGATCAGCTTGGCAACACCACCGAGATCATCCCGGACCCGCTGGGCAGGCCGAAGCAGGTCAAGGTGCCGCACAAGAACGACAACGGCACCATCAGCTACCGCACTACGGAGTACAAGTACGACGAGGTTGGCAACCAGACCAAGGTGATCAGCCCCCGCGGCACCGTCACCCCCGACCCGGACGACTTCACCACCGAAACCGTCTACGACGAGCTGGACCGGGTGAAGGAGACCCGCACCGCGTACGACGGCAACGACGCCCGCTACAACACCGCGGACGTCACCACCTACGAGTACGACGACGTCGGAAGGCTGGCCACCGTCAGCATGCCGCCGTCGGCCGGTGAGTCCGTCCGCAACGACACCGTCTACAGCTACTTCGACAACGGATGGACGAAGACCAGCCGCGACCCGTGGGACATCCTCACCACGTACGACTACAACAAACTGGGCGCCCAGACGAAGCGGACGCTCACCCCGGCCGGCGAGGACCCCGAAGAGGGGTTGTCCAACCGGACCATGACCTGGTCGTACTTCCTCGACGGCAAGCTGGCGACCCGCTCCGACAGCGGCGTGCCCGTCGGCCGGCAGGTGGTGTTGGTCGACAACTCCGATTTCAACAACACCGCCGCCACCGGCACCTGGGCCACTGCCACTGCCGCAGAGGACAAGTACGGCCACACCTACGCCACCCGGCCAGCCGGGACTGGTGCGAACACCTTCACCTGGCAGCTGAACGTGCCGCAGGGCGGCACATACGAGGTGTTTGCCCGCTACCCGACCATCTCCGGCGCCGCGACCGACGCGAAGTACACGGTCAACCACGGCGGCGGAGACACGGTGAAGACGGTCAACCAGAGCACCAACACCGGCACCTGGGTCAGCCTCGGCTCGTACAGCTTCACCGAAGGCAACACCCACAAGGTGTCACTGTCCGACCAGGCCACCGGGACGGTTATCGCGGACGCAGTGAAGCTGGTCCGGGACAACACCGGCGAGGCCGACAACGAAAAGGCCGACTACACCTACCGATACGACCCGAACGGCAACCTCAAGACCATCACCGACTCGTCACCCCACGCCCGAGCCGACACCTTCAGCATCGACTACACCGACCTGAACCAGGTACAGACAGTCACCGAGAGCAAGTCGGGGACCGAGAAGAACACCACCACCACCTTCACCTACAACGAGAACAGCGCGCCGCTGACCACCACCCACGACAAGCAGTACGCCAGCTACGGCTACGACGAGCGTGACCTGGTGTCGACGGTGGTCAACGGCAAATCCGCCACCGACCCGGACAAGAAGACCACCACCTTCACCTACACAGACCGTAGCGAGAAGCTGAAGGAGACCAAGGGCAACAGCAACACCGTCGACTACACCTACTACCTCGACGGGCTGCTGAACACCCAGATCGAGAAGAAGTCGAACGGGACGTTGGTGTCGGAACACACCTACGCCTACGACCTGAACGGCAACCGCACCCGTGACGACGCCAAGAAGATGAACGCCGACAACCACTCGGCGTACCTCAACACCACCAGTGACTACACCTACGACCCGCGGGATCGCCTGGCCACCCTGACCAAGACCGGGGATGGCGCGGGCACCGAAACCTACATCCACGACGCGAACAACAACGTCATCGACCAGACCATCAAGAGCGTCAGGACGACCTTTAACTACGACCGGAACCGGCTCCTCACCGCCAGCACGGCGGGTGCGACCTCCTCGTACAACTACGACCCGTTCGGGCGCCTCGACACCGTGACCGCAGCCGGCACCGTGATCGAGCGGAACGTCTACGACGGCTTCGACCACATCATCGAAAACCGCAAGAACAACGGCACCAGCACCACCACGACTAAGTACACGTACGACCCGCTGGACCGGACCGCCACCAAGACGACCGACGACGGTGGCGCGAAGGAGAGAACCACCACCTTCAACTACCTGGGCCTGTCGAGCGAGGTGCTAGACGAGGAGGTTGCCGGCAAGATCACCAAGTCGTACCAGTACTCGCCGTGGGGCCAGCGCCTGTCCCAGGTGACGCACAAGGACGACGGCACCGAGGAGAAGGCGTACTACGGGTATGACAAGCACACCGACGTCGAGCAGCTGACCGACGACACGGGCGACACCAAGGCCACCTACGGCTACACCGCGTACGGCAAGAACGACGAGGCCCTGTTCACTGGCATCGACAAGCCGGATGCGGCCGACCTCACCAAGGAGCCCTACAACGTCTACCGGTTCAATGCCAAGCGGTGGGACCAGAATTCCCAGTCCTACGACATGGGATTCCGTGACTACAGCCCCGGCCTGAACCGGTTCCTCTCTCGGGACACCTACAACGGCGCACTGGCCGACATGAACCTCGGCCTCAACCCCTTCACGGGCAACCGCTACGCCTTCGGTGGCGGCAACCCCATTAGCATGATCGAGCACGACGGCCACATCCCTTGCGAAGGGGCCTACTCCTGTAGCGGAGACTCCTCCCCGGCCGCGCAGCAATACACGGGCCGAACCGAAGACGGTCGTCCGTACCCGGACACGTCCAAGGGCGAGCACTGGACGCCCGAGTACTTCTCCGAGTTCTTCTACGGCACACACATCACCAACGCCCAGCAGGATCACGCGGTCTTTACCGACATGTGCGAGAAGGTCGGTGAAGGATGCGAAGGGCTCGACAACAGGGCACCCGGAGTCAACTGGGGACACGTTGCCGAAGGCGCCATAGCCCTCCTCATAATCGCGGTCGCTCCGGAGTGTCTCGCTGTTGCGGTAGCCTGCGGTACAGCGATAGCCGAGGGAACAGTCAGCTTCTATGGATATGGAGGCGGGGGAGTCGGCGGCGCACCCGCTGGCGCCGCAGGTACGACAGGTAGGGCCGCTGGTGGAGTTGCGGCCGCGGATGCAGCGACCGGCTGGGTCTTGCCGGCTGCAGGTGGAGGTGCAAAGATCTCTGGGCGTTGGTACACCGAGCACGCCCTAGAGAGAATGGCGCCGAATACGCCGGAGGTCATGGCCTTGCTTGAGCAACGTGCCATGGCTCGCGCTAAAGCAGCAGGGCTTCGACCGGGGACCGCGGAGTTCGGCGTGTGGTGGGGTAAGAATGGTCCTTCGCCTCGGAATATCCCGCCCAGCGTGGTGGAGGCTGAAATTGCCAATCCGGGTTCCACGGGAATTAGGGTCATCACTAATGATAAGGGCGATGTTGTCACCGTATATCCGAGGTGATTGCTGATGCGCCAGCCTGAACAAAGGGCCGAGGTGCTGATTGGAGATCGGGACAGCTCCTACCTCCTGATCCGAGCCCTGGGTCGCCTTCACCCCGGTGCGAGCGACTATTGGGATGGGAACTGGCTCATTACTCCAGTAACCATTAGCGTTGACAGCTTTACGGGAGAGGTTGGTGCGTCCATTCGTGCGGAGGAGCTAAGGGGTTTACGAGAGGGACTGGAACGGCTGAATCATGACCTCGAAGGAGAGGCTGTACTGGAGTCGATGGAAGGATGGCTTTCCTTGGTCTTCCGTATGAAGGCTGGAGGGCGAATCGATATATCGGGCCAGGCTTGCGATCGCCCTGGCGGCCGCAATAGGTTGTGCTTTGTCATCGACGGACTCGATCAGACGAACCTGCCTTCGATCATCGACTCTCTGGAGTTGGTTGAAACTCGTTTTCCAGTTCTTGCAGCGCCTTGAGGTTCCTTGCGAACGGCAATAATACCGTCTGCGTTGAGTAATATTTCGCGTCAGTGATGATTGTGCCCCGGTCCTGTGCCCGGGGCACAATCATTAAGGCAAACAGCTAACCTCGATGATTCGCGCCTGACGCCGGCTCCTTCGGCCCGGCACTCCTGATCGCTGTTGATCGATATTGTGTGGTTCCGGGCATGGTGGTGGGCCGTCTGTCGCGGCGGTGGGCGTGGTCTCCTGGGGTCCTCCGGGTTGTTGGGGCAGCGGCTGTGTTGGTCAGCCGGGGGCGGGGATGGTCGTGATCTGGTTGAACGCGGTGGTGATCTGTTCGGCCCAGGGCCAGGTGGCGGGGATGCGTAGCCAGCGGCGGCGTTGGCCGTGCACGAGGCGGGCGGCGGTGTGCAGGATCCGGTCGCGCAGTCGTTTCGGTTCGGCTTTGGCCAGGTCGCCGTCGAGGCCGATGAGCTGCAGCCAGGCGATCAGGTCGACGGCGATCGCGGCGGCGGTGCACCAGGCGGCGTTGATGGCGAACTCGCGGGAGGGTAGCCGGCGCAGGCCGGTGTCCTTGGCGCAGCGGATCCGGTCCTCGACCCGGGCGTGGGCCCGGTGGCGGGCCTCCAACCACTGCAAGACACCTACCGCGGTGTTGGTGACGAACGCGGTGTAGCGCCAACCGTCCCGGTCTTCGAACAGGGTCAGTTGGGCGCCCGGGTGGGGGCGTTCCCGCCGGACGATGACCGCATTCCGGCCGGCCAGCCGGGCAGGGGCAGCAGGCCGGTCAGTTCGGCGACGGCGGCGCCGTCGCGCACACCGCCGTCGGCGTCGATCGCCGGCGACCACGCCTGGGCGGGCAGGGCGGTGATGGCGACGCGTTCGGCCTCGCCGATCGACCAGCCGAGGGAGTACTCCACCCGCCGGCCGCGCTTGTTGTCCTGCTCGTGGAGCCGGTCGAGCACCGCGTGCCGAGCCCTGCCGGCGCAGCAGCTCCACCAGCTGGGGCGTGAGGTACAGGGTTCGCCGGGAGCGCCGCGTCTTGAGTTCGCTGACCACCAAGCAGGTTCGCGGGCCAGCTGCTGCATTGCGCTCCTTGATCCGCTTGACGCTGTGCGACACCAGCAGCGTGCCGGCCGTCCAGTCAAGGCGGCCCGCAAGCGGGCCGCGCCGGCCGCGCTCGGCCTGCTGGCGGCGCAAGCGCCGGCATCGGCCGGCGCGCCGGCCGATTGCAGACTGCCCCAGTACCCGGAACGTTGCCTCCGGCGGGGATCTTCGACAGAGATGGGCTTGAGGCAGAGCGGTATGTGCAGAGGTGTTGTCCTCAGCGATCTTCCGGCCAGTTCAAAGCAGCGCGATCTGACCGGCCAGTTCGGGCGGACCGGACAGCACTGCGCGGAGCTTGTTGATTTGCGGGAACTCACTTCTCCTGCCTCGACCCATAGGCTCGCTTTCGCGAGGCCGTGCGGGGCCCTTGAGGTGCCGCCGCCGGTGACCGGCGGCGGCACCTTGCCGTGGTGGTCAGGCTGGTTGTGCGGGAGTCACCTCCTGGCGGTGGACGATCACGTCGAACCACTGGCGCAGGGTGCCACCGTCCATGAACGCATCCGGGCCGCCGTCGGGTAGGCCACGGGTCTTGATGGGGGCGTCCAGCCAGTTACGGACCGGCGGCGGGGCGGCCGTGTGCAGGTCCAGCGTGAACTGGCCGACGCCGACCCTGCCGAGGGGTTGCTCGAACCAGCCCGCCGCGGGTGGTGGCATGGGAGCCATGGTGCCGAAGGCATTCACGGTGCCGTGGTCGAAGGTGAAGCCAATTGACCGGTACTTTTGGCCGTACCAGCGTCGCAGGTGCGAACCCGCGCTCGGGAAGCGCTTGTCCGTCTGGCCTGGTGCGCCCATGCGTAGCTGCGGGGCGTTGGCGGTGTGCGGGCTCGCCGCCCAGTAGGCGATCTTGTCACCGCTGAACTCGCGCCACCACCTCAGGTTCTCGGCCGCGTGAGCGTCCCGGTAAACGAGGGCATCATCGGCTGACAGGTTGTAGTGCTCGTAGAACGAGACGATCTGCCTGGCGTTGTGCAGCGCCAGCGCGTGAGCACGGTCCCCCGGCTGGTGCGGCAGGCGAGCGACCAGGTCGTACACCTCGTGGGCTTGGCGGATGTACGGCTCCTTGTCCGGCTCCGCCTGGTACTTCTGGAAGTGCTCCAAAACAGTCGAGCCGGGAGCGGGATGGATCTTGCCCAGGTGGCTGCGCAGCTCCGGCAGCCGCTGGGCAGCGGCACGGGCGACATAGGCGTCGACCGCGTCGTATGCCTCGAGCCACGTCCAGTAGTACTCGACACCGACGAAATGCACCTTGTCGGAACGGCCGGCGTTGAAGTCACGCAGCCACCGCAGCACATCCGCGACCTCACGCGTCTGCCACTGGGGGCCCAGCCGGGCCATCACCGTGTCCAGATCACCTTGGCCGAAACGGATGTACTCGTTGACGACGGGCCCGGTCGTCCACTGTTCCTCCCAGGCAATCGAGCGGAAACCCATCCGCTCGACCAGGAAACGCAAGGCCCGATGCTTGAGTCTGGTCTCCTCTGCCGTCCCGTGCATCGACTCGCCCAACCCGACGATCTCCGCATCGCCGACCGACCGCCCAACGGGCGCCAGGTCGTCGAGCGCAGCAGCGGGGTCGATGCTGCTCAGCGTCGCGGCGTTGTGCCTGACCCAGCCGGTCACCGGCTGCTCGGGCACTGGCTGCGCCCGACCCCGAATCTGAGCGTGCGCAGCGAGCCCGACCGGGAGCACCACAACGGCGGCTACAGCTGCGGTTAGCAGCCGTAGCGGCCAATCCCCGAACCGTTTGCGCTGATTCATCAAGATCTCCCTTTCTTCGGCCAACGGAGCCACGGTCGTTGTTGCCATCCACGTGCGGATCCCCAGGGGCGGCGCACGAGATGCGCTCCGGGCTAGGACCAGCTGCCCTTGACCTGGCGTCGGGCGACAGTCACGCCCACACCCGGGCACCACTGCCTGCCCGTCGTTGCAGGCTGAAGGATCACGCTGTGATTTCGGCGCCGCGGCCGTCCCGCAGAAGGGCTAGGAGTTGTTTCGTGGGTCCGGGCAGTTCCACTTCTGCGAGGCCGGTGATGCTGTCCCTCAGCGGCAGCGGCTGATCGACCAGGAGTGTGTCCCTGGAAAGGAGCCGGGCGGGCACCAGTGTGTCGAGTTCGGCCTCACTCAACGCCGGTCCGCCGAGTGCGCAGAGGGCGTCTCCTTGGAGGCGGATGCGCCCCCGGAGCCCTACGTTGCCGCCGGCGAGCGCGATGACGCGTTCGATGGTCCAGGTGTCGAGAGCTATGCGGTTGTCGTAGGTCGTGTTCGCTCCCCCAGCGACAGCGGAAGCAGCGGTGATGGTGGCGGCATTGATGAGGGTGACGTGCGCCAGAATCTGGTCCGCGTTCCACTCGCCGGCCGGCGGGCTCCGGTGGCCGGAGTCCGCCACTGCGGCCGCAGCATCCAGCAGCGCACGGTAGGCGTGCCGGAGCGCGGTAGTGTCCATTGCGTCCTTTTCCTTTCTTCAGTCGTGCGCCCAGTGAACGCTGCCGGCGCTTTGAGGCCCGCGATACACCGTGCCATCCGGCCGCTTCAGATTGCCTTCCAGCAGGGTCCCGGGCCTTCGGGTGATGCCGGCGCCATCGGTCCGCTCGGCGTTTCCTGATCAGGAAAACAAGCAGATGGTCGCAAGGACCGCCGCCCCGCGCTGCGCGGCCTTCCCGCGAGGTCCGGGCCCCAGCAGCAGTAGCCCCACCGGAGGTACAGGCCAGGCCCGCTGAAGGCCATCTGAAGCAGCCGTACGGGACACTCCTTCCGGGTCCAACCAGCCGACTGATACGAGGAGCAACGATGAGGCTGACACGGCGATCGGCGCTGGGTGTCCTGGGGTCGGCGGTCCTCGGCGGAAGTCTGGGCCATGCGGCGGCGTCGGAGGCCGCACCCGCGTCGATTCCCGATGACCAGCCGGTTCCGGTGATCTACGACAGCGACATGGACTTCGATGACGCCTCGACATTGGCTTACCTCTGCGAGGAGCACAAGCTCGGACGGATCGATCTCCGCGCCGTCACCGTGGCCAACAACGGATTCGGCCATCCCGAGCGGACCCTCCGGCATGCGCGCAGCGTGCTGGAGCAGTGCGGTCTCCCGCAGGTACCGGTCGCCGAAGGAGCGACCGATGCCGGTGTCCATCCCGCCCCTCCCGAGCTGGTGGCGACGATCGAGAACGTGTTGACCGGGGCGTTGGGCGATGCGTCACTGCCCCGGTACCGAGCGCCCATGTCGGCGCCCGACCTGATCTGCCGCACTGTGTTGGATTCCGCGCGGCCCGTCACCGTCGTGGCCACCGGCCCGCTGACCAATCTGGCCGCCGCGCTTTGCGTTCCGCGTGTCGCGGCGCGGATCGGCCGCATACAGATCATGGGCGGTGCCCTGGAGGTCCCGGGCAACCTGTACGGCTCGGCACTTCCCGGGTTCGACAACTCGCAGGAATTCAATATGTGGCTCGATCCCGTCTCGGCCCGCACCGTGCTCCGCAAGGCTCTTTCCAGCAGCGTGTATCTGGTCCCGCTGGACGCCACCGCGTCCGTACCCATCACGCGGACGTTTATCGCCCGGCTTGCCGCGAATCAGGACGCACCTGGTGCCCGCCTGGCGTACCGTATTGCCAGTCAGCCGGACCTGCTCGCGCTGATCGACCTGGGCATCATGTACTGGTGGGACGCCGCGGCGGCGGTTGCCCTGGTCCACGAGGAACTCGCGCCGTTCCGCGACGCGCGCGTGGACGTGGTCCAGGACGGCGTGCAGTCGGGCCGGACGATGGTCTCCCCGGCCGGCAGCCGGGTCCATGCGGCTTTCGACGTCAACACCGAGGCGTTCGAGCAGCGGTTCCTCGACTCGCTCAACGGCCGCCCCTGACCACGTCGCCCTCGTCCGCGACGGCCGACCCGAGTGTCGTCCGCAGGTGAACTGCAGGTCGAACGCTGCCCGTCGGCGTCGGCGCGCACCCGCGGACCGAGCGTCCTGACCAAGCCGTGCAACCCGCCGGTGAGCAGCAAACTCCCCCTCGCCGAACTGGAACGAATAGTGGCCATGATGGTCTTCTCGGTGCCTACTGGAGGAGGCCGCGGGCCATGGCGGTGGTCACGGCCGCCGTGCGGTCGGTGACGTCGAGCTTGGTGAAGACGCGGTACATGTGGGTCTTGACGGTGGCCTCCGAGATGAACAGGGCCGTGCCGATCTCCGCGTTGGTCAGGCCCCGCGCGACCAGCCGGAGCACGTCGATCTCGCGTGCCGACAGTGGCGGCTGGGCCGGGGAACGCACCTGCTGGACGAGTTTTGTGGCCACCGAGGGGGCCAGCACGGTCTCGCCGCGGGCGGCGGCGCGCACCGCGCCGGCCAGGTCCGTCCGCGTTGCGTCCTTCAGCAGGTAGCCGGTGGCGCCGGCGGCGACCGCGCGCAGGATGTCGGCGTCGGACTCGTAGGTGGTCAGCACCATCACCCGCGGCGGCGCGGGCCCGGCCACGATCTCCGCCGTGGCGGCGACGCCGTCCATGCCCGGCATACGCAGGTCCATCAGGACGATGTCCGGCGCCAGGTCGGTGGCGAGCCGCACCGCCTCGGTACCGGAGGAGGCCTCACCCACCACGGTGAGGTCGGGTTCGGCCTCGAGCATTCCGCGCAGGCCTTCACGGACCACCGGGTGGTCGTCGACGAGCAGCACCCTGATCACTGCGGCACCTCCAGTGTGAGCGTCGTACCCTGGTCGGCGTCCCGGCCACTCTGCACGGTCAGCGTCCCGCCCACCTCGTCGGTCCGGGTGCGGATGCTGCGGAGCCCGAACCCGCCACTGGCGGAGGCGGGGTCGAAGCCGCGCCCGTCGTCCGACACGACCAGCCGTATGGCGTCCGGTTTGTACCCGAGCGTTACGGAAACCTCGGACGCGAACGAGTGCCGGCGGACGTTCGCCAACGCCTCCTGAGCCGCGCGCAGCAGGACGACCTCGACCGCGGTCGGCAGCGGCCGTACCGTGCCGGACAGCCGGTAGGACGCGCGGATCAGCGTCTGCTCACCCAGCCGGGCGACGAGGTCTCGGACCGCCTCGTCGAGCGGGCCGGCGTCCAAGGCGACCGGCGCGAGCGCGGCCACGAGCGCCCGGGATTCGGCGAGGCTCTCCCGAGCCGTGCGCACGGCGACGTCTATCCGGTGCCGGGCCCGGTCACCGTCCGGGTTGCTTTCCAGGTCGTCAAGATCGGAGCCGGCGGCCTGCAGCAGCGCGATGATGCTGGTGAAGCCCTGCGCGAGCGTGTCGTGGATTTCCCCGGCGAGGCGGGCCCGTTCGGCGGCGACACCGGCCTGGTGCGAGAGTCTGGCCACCTCGGCCCGGGACTGCTCCAGCTGCACGATGAGGTCCGCCCGTTCGCGGCTGCGGCGCACCACCTCCCGGATCCACAGGCCGAGCCCCAGCGACAGGATCGCGCCACCGACCGCCATCGGCAGCAGGTGGGTGTGCAGTTGCCCGGCGAAGCCCTCACGCTGGATCGCGACGATCGCCGGCAGGGCGTTGGCGAGTGTGGTGACGGCGGCGGCCGGCCACATCGGCAACATGCGGAAGACGAGCGGGCAGATCGCGAACAGCAGGAACGAGCTCGGCGCCGCTCCGGTGAGCGCCACGAGGAACAGCACCAGCACTGCCGCGAGGAAGCCACCGGCGCGGCTGTCTGTGGTGCCCCGGCGCGCCAGGCCGCGCCCGTACGCCAGGTACAGCGTCGCGATCGCACCCAGCGTGATGGCGGCGAGCCAACGCCGGGCGGCGGACGCCTCGGACAACGCCACGGCTGCCAGTGTCAGGGCGAAGACCGCCGCGAAATAGGCGTCCCAGAGTCGGCCAGCACCCTCGCCCGCGCCCTGAAGGCTGGGCCGCGCGTCCACACTCACTCCCATACCGACCATCGTCGCCCGTCGTCGGGGGCGAGGGAAGCTCGCCCGTGCCGGGCGAGGCGGTCGAGGAGGCCGTACCGCGCCAGGACGCGCCGTCGGGCGCTGTCGAAGGCCCGTGCCAGCTCGACCGCGTACGCATGGACCAGCCGGTTCATTACAAAACTGCCCGGCTGCGGCTCGGCGATCAGGTGCTCCGCGACCAGCTCGTCAAGCAGCGGTCGCACCCCGGCCGGCCCTGCCTCGACCAAGCCCGCGGCTGCCGCCTCGCGGATGGCCGGGCTCGGATGGAGCCCGAGGAGACGAAACAGTTGCGCCGCCTGGGGTCCAAGGGCCTGGTAGGACCAGGACAGCACTGTGCGGACATCGGCCCGCACGTCGGTGCTGGAGAACCGGTCGAGGTCGGCGTCGGCTGCCTGCAACTGCCTGGGTAGATCCGCCAGCGGTGCGGTGGGACAGGCCACCCCGTGGGCAGCGACGATGGCCAGCGCCAACGGCAGGCCCCCGCACACGTCGACGATGCCGTTGACCGCCTCGGGCTCGCCGTCCACCCGGTCGGCGCCGAGCCGGGCGGTGAGCAGTGCACGCGCCTCCTGCCGATCGAGGGGTTCCAAGCGGAGCGCTTGCCCTCGGGCGCGGACCACCACGTCGCTGAGCATGTGACGGCTTGTGATGAGCAAGAGGCTCGGCGATCCGCCGGGCAACAGCGCACGCACCTGGCCGGCGTCTCGGGCGTTGTCCAGCACGATCAGCGCACGCCGGTCGGCCATGACCGACCGGTACCGCTCGGTGAGGCCGTCCAAGTCGGTGGGCATCTGCGAGCTCTGCTCACCGAGCGACCGCAGGAGGATCGTCAACGCCTGCGTGGGTGTGAGGGCTGGCCGAGCGTCGTACCCGCGCAGGTCGATCCAGAGCTGGCCGTCCGGGAAGGCGTCCGCGGCGCGGCGGGCGAAGTGGGCCGCCAGTGCGGTCTTGCCGATGCCTCCCATGCCGGTCAGCGCCGCTACTGCCGGCTGCCGGTCACTCCTGTCGATCAGTGCCTCGAGCTGCCGCAGTTCTGGTGAGCGCCCGACGAACCCTGCGATCGCATTCGGCAGTTGCCGCGGCACGTCCGGCGGGCCGGCCAGGTCAGCGGTCGCGCTGTGGCCGGACAGCACGCTCGCGTAGAGCCGCTGCAACGCGCGCCCGGGGCCGACGCCGAGGTCCGCGGCCAGCTGTTGCCGAGCCTGGTGGTATGCCTGCAGCGCGTCCGCCCGCCTGCCACTGCTGTGCAACGCCGTGATGAGCTGGTGCCACAACGGCTCGGCAAGCGGGTACCGCGCTAGATGGCGCAAAGCGGACTCGGCCGTCTCGTCGAAGCGGCCCAGCTGGAGGCCGACGTCGTGGTACCGCTCGACGATGCGTAGTTGCTGCTCGTCGAGGACTGGGACATACCTGCCGTGCAGCAGGTCCGACGGCACGTCGCACAGCGGTTCACCGCGCCACAGGTCCAGCGCCCGGCTGAGCGCGGCGAGTTCGTTTTGCGGATCCGTGCGACGGGCTGCCGCGTCCGCCTCGTCCACCAGCCGCGTGATCGACCACGCGTCGACCGCGTTCGCGTCGATGTCGATGCGGTACCCGCCGGCGTCTCTTGCGATCACCGGAGCGAGCCCGGCCTCCATGAACAAGGCGCGCACCCGCAACACGTGCAATTGCAGTGCACGTCTCGCGTTCGCCGGCGGACGCGTGCCCCAGACGGCCTCGGCGAGATTGGCGACCGGCACGGCCTGCCCGGGCGCGAGCAGGAGCGCGGCGAGGAGGATCCGGTGCTTCGGCGAGCGGATGTGCAGCTGACCGTGTGTGGTGGAGCGCACGGCCAGCGGTCCCAGCAGACCGAAGCTCAGGTCGCCGCGGTTCATGGGTCCTCCCCGCCGTCGAGCTTGTTCAGGGGCAGGACGCGAGCGCCGTTCGCCGCGACCAGACCGGCCAACCGGTCACGGCTCGTGACAAGGACGGCGCTGCCGGGCCCGCCGGGAAGCAGCGGCCGGACATCCTCGGCGTTGCGAGCGTGGTCGACCACGACCAAGGCCCGTCGGCCGTCCATCAAGGTTCGGTACAGCCCAGCCCGGCTGTCTGGATCGGGTGGAATCACCTCGTCCGGTGCACCGAGCGCCCGAAGGAACCGGCCGAGTGCGTTGCCCGGCGATATCGGGTTCTTCTGGTGGCCGCGCATGTCGACCCAGAGCTGGCCGTCCGGAAACCGGTCGGCCGAAAGTCGCGCCCAGCGCTGCACCAGCGCTGTCTTGCCGACGGCCGCCGCGCCGGTGACCACCACGACGGGCGCCGGTTGCGGCTCGCGTGGGTCGTGCCCGGCGACCATGGCATCCAGTTCGGCGAGCTCCGCCATCCGTCCGGTGAACCCGGATACGTCGGCCGGTAGCTGACGCGGGACCGCAGGCGGCAGAATCGCGCCGCTGGTGCGGGACCGGAGACCGTCGAGGATTGACGCGTGCAGGCGCTGCAGTTCCTCGCCGGGATCGATGCCCAGTTGCTCGGCCATGTGCCGGCGTCCGGTGTGATACGCGGCGAGCGCGTCCGCGCGTCGACCGTCGCAGTGCAGCGCGGTCATGAGCTGCGCCCGCAGCCGCTCGCGCAACGGGTGCGCGGTCGTCGCCTCGAACAGTTCCTCCACCACCTCACGATGGCGTCCGAGGCGCAGTTCGGTGTCGAAGCACCGTTCGAGTACGCGTAGCCGTTGCGCACGCAGACCCGGCGTGTGCAGTCGGTGCAGCGTCTCGGAGGGGACGTCGGCCAGCGGTTCGCCGCGCCACAGGGACAGCGCTCGCCGCAGCGCCGCGGCCTCCGCGACGAGGTCCGGCCGGTTCGCCGCCCGATCGGCGTCGTCGAGGCATCGTCGGAACCGGTTGAGGTCGAGGGACTCCGTTGGCAGCTCGATCCGGTAACCGTCGGCGCTGGTGGTGATCACGCCGGCGCAGCCGGCCGCGTCGAGGAGCGCGCGAAGCCGCACCACCGTGAGCTGGACCGCACGTCGCGGACTGTCCGGCTCGCGGCCGTCCCACAGGGCGTCGACGAGGTGCCGGACCGGAAGGACGCGGCCGCCTCCCAGTAGGAGCGCGGCGAGCAGCGTCCGGTGCTTGGGCGAGCGGACGGGCACGGGTCGGCCCTGGACCAGCATGACGAACGGGCCGAGCAACCCGAACGTGACGGCGTCCGCGGGGGAGCGGTGGATCTCCGGCGGCACCATGACGTCGGGCGGCCCGATGCGCCGACCGCTCGAACTGCTCATTACGCGGCTGCCGGAGCGCGGTGGTCGTCCTGCTGCACCGGTCGGCGTGTCCGGCGCCGGTGTACGGCCAGCCCACCGGCGAGTAGGGCCAGGCCGGCTAGCGCGAGGACGACCGGGCGGAGGGTGCGCTCCCAGGGCCAGCCGCGGCCGGTGAGGGTGATGTCTCCGGTCGGGTACTCCAGGAGTTTGGCTCGCCACGCCGCGGAGGGGACGTCGACGTTGGTGGCGATGTCGCGTAGTGGTCCGTCGAAGGCGAAGCCGGGTGTCGCGTGCAGGTACGTCGGCTGGAGGTCGTGGGTCGTGGGCGCGTCGTGCCGGGCGGCGGCTGCCGCGCCGGGCACCAGCAGTCGGTCCAGTTGTGGTGCGTCCGCGAGCGTCGCGCGGGGCACGAATGTCAGCCCGTGCCGGGAGCGGATGGTCGTGGCTCCTGGCGACACGGCGAGCGTGCGGGCGGCGTAGACGGCCTCGGTGTAGGTGGTGAACGGCGAGGCGAGTTCGAGTTCACCGACGCCGTCCGAGAGCAGGACCCCGGCCGTTGGCGCGTCCCAGCGGTAGGACTGGTTCAGTGCGGCGATCGCGTCGCCGGGACCGAAGCGCTGCACGGGAATCGGCAGCGGCGTTCCGGGGGAGTAGTGGCGCCAGCCCACGGCCTGTGCCGCAGCGGCGGCGACCTGCGTGTCGGTCAGGCGTTCGATCACGCGTAGCGTGCCGTCGATGCCGGAGAGCACGCCGGCGGTGCTGATCACCTGGCCGTCGTCGACGTAGCGGACGCCGCGCTGCCACCGCACGTCAGGGAAGTCCTTTTCCAGGCCGTCCAGGTAGTACCAGTGCGATGTGGCGGTGTGCCCGTCGAGCACCCCGGCGGCTGCGGCGACCTCGCCGCCCACGCACACGCTGAGGATCAGCGCGCCGTCGTCGGCCTGCCGCCGGAGGAAGTCGAGCACCGCCGGCTCGTCGGTGCGCGGCATGGCGGGTACCACGACCACGTCTGCGGCGCGGCCGCCGAGCCGGGTGGTCAGGGACTCGAACGTGACATCGGGTACCAGGTCCAGGCCGCCGGTCAGGGCGACCGGTGCCGGGGTCGGGGCGGCGGTGAGGACGTTGAAGCGTCCCGTGACGGCCAGCACCTCGAATGGTCCGAGCGTGTCCCCGGCGTGGGCCCCCTCGGCGCCGAGCACGACGACGGCGGTCGGCAGCGTCGGGTCGAAGGGCCGTGATGCCGGTGCCGGGGCGCCCGGCGAAAGCGCCGGCGGCGCGTACACGCTTCGTTGGTTCATTGTGGCGACCGTCGCACCGACCGACACCGGCAGTACCGCCAGCGCCAGCACCACCGCGCCGAGGCGTACCACGGCGCGCGGCAGTCGGTGCCCGCCGCGGGTGTACTCCGACCGCCGCCGCAGCATGACCGCGACCATCGCGATCACCATCAGCACGTGGCCTCCGGTCATGACGACACCGGCGGAGACGGCGCCGAACCAGTACGGCACGAGCAGCACGATGAACGGCGCGTACATCGCGGCGGCCATCTCGCCGATGCCGGCCCAACCGTGGCCGCGTACACGCATCCAGACCGCCATGCCGATGGCCATGCCGGTGGCCATCGCGAGCGTACGCACGTCGGTCCGCTCGATCGCGCCGGGCAACGCCAACGCCCACAGCGGCCGCAGCGCGAACATGCCGACCAGCATCGCCACGACCATCTCAACAAGATGTACGCCAAACCGGAAGACGGGTCGCATCGTTGTCTCCAAACCCTTGATTGCGGAGAAGGCTGCCCGCAGCTCGGCAGGCCGCCGGTCGATGTGTCGATCGTGCGCCGGCCGGGGTGCCGCGCGGGACGGCGACAAGACGGAATCCGGTGTCAGTCGATCGATGGACAGTCCCGCCGCCGACTACCCGAGATTCGCCGGCAATCCGGATCGGTATCCGCTCCTGCCCAGGGGCGCCACTGATCGACCACACCGGTGCGACGCTCGGCACCATCTGTGTGGTGGACACCGAACCGCGCCCCTGGGGACGACCGGGACTGGAGACCGTCAAGGCCCTCGCCCAAGAGTTGGTGGAGCGGATCAACCAGCGTGACCGGCGTACGCAGTAGTCAGCGGGCACCCGCAGCCGCCGTCACGGCTGCGGCAAGCCGCTGCGACCACTGACCCTTCGAGTGCCCCAGCGCCATCTCGCCCAGCCGGAGCATCTGCACGTCGGATGTTCCGGCCGGAGCGAAGATGTGGTACGCGTCGCGCACGTACCGTTCCAGCGGCCGATCGGTACACAGACCGCTGGCCGCCTGCATCTCCATCGCGTTACGCGCCGAGTCCAGCGCGTATTCGACGTTGACGAGTTTGGCGTTCATCAGCTCCGCGTCGCAGGGCTGCCCCTGATCGAGTAGGTGCACCGCGTGGTACGCGGCCAGACGCGCGGTCATCAGCCGCGACTGCATCTGCCCGATCTTCAATTTGATCGACGGTATCTCGTGCAGCGGCTTGCCGTAGCGGTGCCGTTCCGCGGCGTACGCCACCGTCTCGTCCATGACGGCCTGGTGGATGCCCAGCGAGACGGCCGTCAGGTTGGGACGGCCGTAAAGAACGCTGGACGAGTAGGCCACCGCCAGCCCGTCTCCCTCCTCGCCGAGCATGTTGGCCGCAGGAACCCGGCAGTCGTCAAAGTTCAGCTCGCCGAAGCTAAAGCCGTGCAAACCCATGGCAGGCCGGTGCGGACCCAGCGAAAAGCCCGGACGGTCCGACTCCACCAGGAACGCCGACAACCCCTTGGAGGCCGGCCCTGTCCGCACCACGACGCCGTGCAGGTCGCCCACGTGGCTGTTGCCGACGAAAACCTTCCGGCCCGTGAGGATGTAGTCGTCGCCGTCACGCACCGCTCTGGCCGTCATGCCGAGGACATGTCCACCTGACTCCGGCTCGGTGACCGCGATGGTGGGCAGGCAGTCACCGCTCGATATGGCCGGCAGCCACGTCTTCTTCTGGGTATCACTGCCGAAGTGGACGATTTTGGCCACGCCGAGCTGCGAGGCCTGCACCATCGCGCCCATCGCACCGCTGACCCGCGCCAACTCCTCGATGACGATGGTCTTCGCCATGTGCCCCAGGCCCATGCCACCGTATTCGGGGCTGATCGTGACACCGATCCAGCCCTGACGGGCGATCAGCCGAGAAAGCTCGTGCGCCACAGCACGGGAAGCTTCCATCTCCGGTACCCGGGGCCGCACCTCGGCCTCCGCGAACGCTCTGACTTCCTCCCGCAGCCGTTCGTGGCGGGCGGTAGCGAAATAGCCATCCATCCCCAGGACCCCTTCATGAATTACCCGTTGACGTGATCAAGGCAGGTGCACAGCGGCACCGCTCGTAGGCCGCCCTGTGCGCCTTGGTGCGACTCAACGCGGGCTTCTCGCACGGCGTAGAGCGCGTGGGTGTTGACAAGACGCCACGCGAAGCCGGGCGATCCGTCAGCGAGCGTTGATGCGATCGGAGCGCATTGCCCGGCCAGCCCTGGCAGGATGCGAGCTCGAGGTAGCTGTCCACCGGCGGAACCGTATTCGCCGCCCACCCTCTGGGGACAGGTGCGGCGGTCATCAGGTCCGGGATTCTGGGAAACGTGTCCTGTCGGACCGCTTCATGCGCCCCGGCCAGCTGCTGCATTGCGCTCCTTGATCCGCTTGACGCTGTGCGACACCAGCAGCGTGCCGGCCGTCCAGTCAAGGCGGCCCGCAAGCGGGCCGCGCCGGCCGCGCTCGGCCTGCTGGCGGCGCAAGCGCCGGCATCGGCCGGCGCGCCGGCCGATTGCGGACTGCCCCAGTACCCGGAACGTTGCCTCCGGCGGGGATCTTCGACAGAGATGGGGCCGCCCACCTCCACCGTGAGTCCGGGCGAAGCCGAACGGGCCTGCTGCCCGACGTCAACACGGTGGATCGTTGTGTTGACGTCGGGCAGCAGGCCCGTTCCACGGTGTGCGGACTCACGGCGGAGATGGGCTTGAGGCAGAGGAGCGGTATGTGCAGAGGTGCTGTCCTCAGCGATCTTCCGGCCAGTTCAAAGAAGCGCTCCGGCCAGTTCGGGCGGACCGGACAGCACTGCGCGGAGCTTGTTGATTTGCGGGAACTCACTTCTCCTGCAACGACCCATAGGCTCGATTTCGCGAGGCCGTGCGGGGGGCCGAAGTTGCAGGTGCTACTGCTTCGGAGGACGGGTAGACGCGCAGCGGTGGCGGGTGTTGTTCGACGACCTGATGTTGACGGTCGGGCAGGGTTTCCGCAGGCCTGAGCCGCGTCGCCCCGGCGCGTGACTTCGTCCGAGGGCTGCTGGCGCCCTTCACTGCGCCTGACGGGAACCGGGACGTGGGCCGCGGACAGTTATCACGTGTGGAGATGAATGTGCGCCAACGGGTTCGCCAGGGGGATCCTGAGGCGTTCCGTGAACTGTTCCACGCGCACGCGCGCGCCGTCTACAACCATGCCTTCCGGCTGATCGGTGACTGGTCGGCGGCGGAGGACGTGGTGTCGCTGACGTTCCTGGAGGCGTGGCGGCTGCGCGAACGGGTCGACATCGATGATGCGGCCGGGTCGCTGCGGCCCTGGCTGCTGGGCATCGCCACCAACGTGGCGCGCAACGTGCGTCGGACCGCGCGCCGCCACGAGGGTGCGCTGGCGCGATTACCCGATGCCGAACCGGAACCGGACTTCGCCGAGGGCGTCACCGCCCGGCTGGCCGACCGCGAGCGGCTGGCCCGGGTGGTGGCGGCGCTGCGGTCGTTACGGCGCGCCGAGCGTGAGGTGCTGGCGTTGTGCGTTTGGTCGGGCCTGGACTACGCGCAGGCTGCGGCAGCACTGGACGTACCGGTGGGCACGGTCCGCTCCCGGCTCTCCCGGGCCCGCAGGAAGCTCACCACACTCGTCGCCGGGGGTGTTGTGGAGCCTCAGCGGATACGGCGGGAACCGCCGGCCCGCCCCGGACAGGTAACAGTCGACCGCGACAACGCGGTCCGGTTCGTTCAGGAGATCTGATGGACATGACCCCGAACCAGCCCGCCGGCGATGACCGTGACGAGGTGGCCCGGCTGCTGCCGGAACTGGCGGAGGTTGATCTACCTGGCGGCCGCCAGCGCCAACTTCAGGAGTTTCTGATGAGCGAGATCCAGCGGGACCAACGCGAGTCCGGGGCGGCCCGCCGGGTGCAGCAGCGGCTCCTTTTCGCCACCGCGGGCTTGGCGGCCGCCGCTGTCGCCGCCGTGGCGGTCGGTACCGGGGCCCTGCACACCGGCACCGTGCCCGCTGGCAGCCTGCCCACTGACACCACACCGCAACATACGGCGCAAAACCCACCGTCGAACCACGCCCCGGCCCCCGCGTTCGAGCTGGCCGCCCAGTACGCAGCCGCGCAACCGTACACGCCGCCCCGCCCGGACCAGTGGGTCTACGTCAAGGACCACAAGAGCAACCCGAGCTCGATCGCCAAGGACAAGGGCCAGCGGCAGGACGAGATCACCGAGGTGTGGCGCAGCGTCGACGGCTTGAAGATGGCCGAATGGAACCCCGACACCGGCAAGTTCGACACGTGGACGCAGGACAACGGCTACCCCGAGGCGGTCGCGCTGCCCACCGACCCGGGCAAGCTGCTCGATGCCGTCCGCGGGCAACTGCAGCATGAGGCTGGCGGCGTACCAGCGCACATCAAACCGTCGGATGACATGGACAGCCTTCTGTTCGGCCGCCTCGCGATGATTCTGGAGAGCAACGTGCTCCCGCCGCCGGTTGCGGCGGCGCTGTGGCGGGGGATCGGCATGGTTCCTGGGGCTACTCAGGAACCGGGGACGGTCATGGTCAACGGGCGGCCGGTGGTGGCGGTCGGCCGGGTTCAGGAGGGTTGGCGCTTCGAGCAACTTTTGCTGGATGCCGGCACACACGAGTTCGTCGGGTACCGCTCCGTGGCGGCCAAGGATCACACGTTCACGTCGCCCACCGGGCCCATTCGGATCAAGCGGGGCGAGGTCCAGTTCACCATCACCCGGGTGGCGGCGAAGTTTGTCGACAAGGCCGGCCAGACCGGCTGAAGCCCAGCGCCCGGCGCACCTGGGGGGTGACGGCATGGCGCGGATAGACCTGGCCGCCGAGCAGATCGACTGGTCACGCGGGTAAGACCCTATCGGCAAACGACCTTAGGAGATGTCCACCGCCCACCGGGTTGGGCCATTAGCGGGCCATTACGCCTGGCCGGAATAGATCCTTGGCCGCCAGATTCTCGACGTTTGTGTCATCAAGTTTTTTGAGCGGCGTAACGTTGGGTTGCCCGCTCCACATTTTGCAGACATGGGTTCTGACCAGCCACTTTGGGTGGCACAGCCGGCCGCCACGGCGGTCGGACATCGGTGCAGCGGGTGGCGGCCGGCCAAGATCGGGCCGCGGATCCCTGCGTGAGCTTGGCCCGAGGTTGGGCCACAGGCTGTTTGTCCAGCTCAAGTAGCCTGCTCGGCGGTCCGAGGCGGAGCCTCTCTGGTGCGTCGGTGCAGTGGTGCGTCAGTTGGCCGGCCGCGCCGGCGCCCGCGCCCCATCGGGGAGTGTCACGCAGGTCCCGAGACCGGACGAGTCATCCAGGAGCCGGCTCCACAGCCGTTCAGGGTCAGGTCAACCGCTCACCTGGGAGAGGGAGGGGGCGGCCGCCGGTGGCCGGCGCCGACCCGGGGGGCCGGGTCCGTGCCGGGCGAGGTTGGGTCAACTGCGCCACTGTGGCGGTGTCCGCCGGGGTCGCGGTCCGTGACACGAGATGCGACTCAGTCTGTCCCGGCAGCGTCCGTACGTGCGTCAAGGTCAGCTGGACGTAGCGGCCGGGTGGCAGCTCGCTCTCCCCAGCGGCGGGTCGACGGCGAACGCGATGGCAGGAGGTTCCCTACCGATTCTTGCCACCCGCTCGGACAATGATCGGCATGGCAGAGATGAGCCCGCGTAAGGTTAGACGGCTGGGCTGGCTGTTCATGCTGGGCCTCCCGTTGTTCGGGTGTGCCGTCGACTTCGTCCTCCTCCTTGTCACGTATGTGGTGCTGGCCTCGATCGCTCCGAGCGTGCTGGGTGAGGTGGCCGCCAGCCCTGCGAGGTTCGCTGCGTGGATCGCGCTGGTGAGGCTGCCGATGATGCTCGCCTACACGCTGGCCGGTTCCTGGCGCGGCTTGATGGCCTTGGTGACCAGGGGCGAGGTTCCCGATCCTCCCGTACAGAAGGGTTGGCGTCGCACCCTGGTCAAGGTGCGCGGCTGGGTGGCAGATGCCGCTTGGTCAGTGATGGCCGCGCTGATCGTCTTCGACCATGTGGCCGATCCGGGCGATGCACACGTCTGGCAGCTCGTTGTCGTGACTGCTGTCGGACCGTTCCTGCTGCCGGAGTCAGTGAAGGGATTGTTCTGGTTGCTGCGCTGGTGGTGGCGACGGAGGCGCACATACCACGCACGGCACGGGAGGCCCGATGAGGAGCCCATCAATATCTGACACCACACCCGGGCCGGGCTGCGGCTGCAGCTTCCTTTACGACCGGATCCGCAATCGTATCGGGACTGGACGTGGGTCGAGGCTCCGATCAGCCTGCCGTCCACGGTTCCCGCCTCGGCGGTGCTGCACCTGCCCACCCTCCGCCTCACCGACGGCAAGGTCCGCGCCGACATGGCACACACGCACCCGGTGCCGAAAGCCGCCCGCACCGGCCACACCGTGGCGGTCGGTGTGGACTGGGGCCTCAACACCCTCCTCAGCGCCGGAGCCCTACGACTGGGAAAGGATGGCCGGATCACAGCGTTGGGGACTGGTGGACAGTTCCGCGCCGCCGGGGTCCTGGCCAAGCAGCACCGCCTGCGCCGCCACAGGGAGCGGCTGCACGCGAAGGCCGACCAGTACGCGCGGCTGCTCGGCGGCCGCCCCGACGAGCAGCTGAGAGCGAAACACGAGGTGCTGGCCGGCAAGATCCGCCACGTATCCACCCGCCGCTCCAACCTCAATGACGCGCTCGCGTGGGCCGCCGCCCGCTGGACCGTCGACCAGGCCATCGCCGCCCGGGCGACCGTCATCTACCTGGAAGACCTACGGTCGATGGAAGCGCGAGGCATGGGCCCCACGCTGAACACGCGCCTGTCCCAGCAGGTCCGCGGAAAGATCACCGACCGGATCCGGCACCTCGCCGCCGAGCACGGTATCGCCGTGGTCACCGTCCCCGCCCACAACACATCCAAACTGCCCACAATGTTTGACCCCGCTACTCTGCGGTGGGCCTGACGGGCCCGGTTGCGTCGACCGGTCCTGGGATCGGCGATGCCAGGACGCTGAACCACCCGCAGACCATTCAGTCCTGCTCGCCGGCGCGGCTGGCCAACGCTGTTTCGACGTTGTCGGCCATGACCGACAGGATCCGAACGGTCTCGGCGTACTGCTCGGGGCTGAGTCCGTGCAGCAGCAGCCGCCGAGTCTCGCCGACGCGCTCGGCCGCCCAACGGTGCGCCGCGCGCCCCTGCTCGGTCAGGGTGAGCGCGTCGCCGTCGTCCGCCACCCATCCCCACGTGACCAGGCCGTCGGGACCGTCGAGGATCGCGCCGAAGTGGGGTACGCCGTCCGGCCAGAACGGCGCCAGCGCCTGCTCGATCTCGCCGCGGCTCCGCGCCGCGCTAGCCAGCACGTTCAGGATCTGCCACTGCCGGCGGTCGAGGCCGAGGTCGCCCAGCGTCGCGTCGAACTGCTCCTCGATCAGGTTGTGCAGGTGCTTGAGCCAGTAGCCGATCGGCTTGTTGGTGCCGCTCACGTCGACTCCTTCGGGTCAGCTGTTCCTCAACCACAATTCGGCTCGGTGTCAAGTGGAGTCGGGACCGTGGTTCCTCGGCGCCGCCAAGATCACGGCCATGACTGTTTCCACTGCTGACCTGTCCCGCTTCCGCCGGGCCGGCGCGCTCGCGGCGGCCACCCTCGCCGCGGTGGCGCTCGGTGTCGTCCCGCAGGCCCGGGCCGAGGCCGCCACCGACGCCCTCCCGCTCGGCGACGCCGACCTGACGGAGGTACGCACCAGTCGTGCCCTGGCCGAGGGCGTCACCCTTACCCGGATCGAGCGGGGCAGCGCGCCGGCGCCCGCCGACCAGATCAACACCACCACGCGGGGGCCGTGGGTGATCAACGTGCTCGCCATCGACCCGAGCAAGGCCCGCGGGCACCTGAAGGCGACGTACGGCCCGGACCTCGCCAAGGTCGAGAAGACCACCGACCTGGTCCGCGCCTCCGGCGCCCTGGCCGGGGTCAACGCCTCCTTCTTCACCTTCACCGCCAGCCAGCTCTACCCGGGCGACCCGGTCGGGCTGGGGCTGTTCGGCGGGAAGCTGCTCAGCGAGCCGATCGCCGACCCGGCCGAGGTCAACTTCGTCGTCGACGCCAACAGCAACCGCGCCCTGACCGGGAAGCTGAGCTGGTCGGGCAGCGTACGGAACCGGCAGACCGACGCCACCCTGCCGCTGGAGTTCATCAACCACCCGCCGGTCGTGCCCGCCGGCTGCGCCGCCCTCGCCGACCAGACGCAGTGCACCCTCCCCGGCGACGTCGTCGAGTTCACCCCCGAGTTCGCCGCGGCCACCCCGTCCGGCGCCGGCGTGGAGGTCGTCCTCGACCGGCTCGGCTGCGTGGTGCGCACCTCCACCACCCGGGGCACCACCCTCGCGGCCGGCCAGACCTCGCTGCAGGCCACCGGGCGGGACACCGCCGCCCTGCTCAACGTGACCGCGCAGGGGTGCGTGAGCACCACCTCGACCCTGACCGACCAGAACGGCGAGCACCTGCCCGTGCGGCCCGGCCTGTTCGGAGTGACCGGGCGGTACCCGCTGACGGCCGACGGCCAGATCGTCGTACCGGCCGGCTCCGGCAGCTTCTTCGACCGCAACCCGCGCACCATCGCCGGCACCACCCGAGACGGAAAGATCGTCCTCGCGACCATCGACGGCCGCCAGACCACCAGCGTCGGCACCACCATGGACGAGACCGCCGCCGTCGCCCAGGCGCTCGGCATGTCCGACGCGGTCAACCTCGACGGCGGCGGCTCCACCGCCATGTCCGTCGAGGGCGCCCTGATCAACCGACCCAGCGGGTCGACCGAGCGGGCCGTCGGCGACGCGCTCGTCTACGTGGACGGCCCGTACCGCAGCGGCAACTGACCGCCACCAGCAATGGGCCGCAGCAGCGGCCAGGCGAGAGGGGCGGCCGAGGTGGCGCCCGGCCAGGCGATCGGCTGCCTGGCCGGGCGCACCGGTACGGATCAGTCCAGCGGGGGCAGGTTCGACGGTGGCAGCGCGGGCCCGAGGTCCGGGGCCGTCTCGGTCGAGACGACCCGCCGGGGCGGCCACTTGACGCCGGGCGGCGGCCACGACTGCCCGGTCCGCTCCAGGAACCACGACGGCGGCTCGTACAGCGGCAACTCGTAGTCGCCAGGCAGCAGGCTCTTCCACTTGATCTTGGCCGTACGCCGGTCGAACTCGTCCTTCATCTCGCCCAGCACCGTCGGTTGGGTCAGCAGGTCGATGGTGGTGGCCGCCAGGTACTTGGCGGCGATCAGGGTGGTGAGGTGCCCGGCGTGGGAGGCCGCGGTCGCGGTGTGGTGCCACGAGTGGTTCTTCGTGCCGCCGGGCTGATGCGCGGTCCCCATTCCGATCGTCGGCACCTGCCAACTGATGTCGGCGACGTCGGTCGAGCCTCCGCCCATGAAGACCGTGGCCGGCGGTCGCAGCTCGGTGATGGTTTCGGAGAAGCCAGTCTCCGCCGTTCCGTTGGACCGTTGCAGCGCCTTGCCGAACGCCTGGTCCTGGGCCGAGAACTTCGGCGCACCGATCTGCGTCATGTTGGCGTACATCAGCTCGGCGCCCCGCTTGTTGCCGAGCTGGTTCCAGACGCCACCCATGATGCGGTACTCCATCCGGGTGCCGGTGGCCATCGCCGCCGCCTCCCCGCACTTGATGATCTTGTCCATCAGGATCTTCGCGCGTTCCGGGCTGCCCTCGCGGGCGTAGTACCAGATGCTCGACAGCGTGGGGAAGACGTTCGGCGCCTGACCGGTCTGCCGGATCGCGTAGTGCATCCGGGAGGTGTGCGCCTGGTCGCTCTCCCGCAAGTACTCGGTCAGCATCGCCATCGCCGTCACCGCGTCCTGGCTGGATCGGGTCGCGAGCGGTGACCCGCCGTGGCCGTCCGTGCCGAGGAAATGGAAGGCGATGCTGTACATCGCGTTGCTCGACGACCAGCTCGTGCTGTTGCCGCTGCTCGGATGCCAGTCGACGAAGGCATCAAGGCCCTTGTAGACGCCGGCTCGCACCGCCACCGACTTGCCGACCAGTTGCTCCTCCGCCGTCGAGCCGAAGAACTTGATCGTGCCGTCGAGGTTACGAGCGCGCATCGCCGTGGCGGCCGCGACAGCCGCACCCGCCGCGGCCGCGCCGAGCGCGCAGTGGCCGCACCCATGCCCGAAGCCGTACGTGGGAGCGTACGGGTCGTGGTGGTAAACCAGGGGCGAATGCTGCGGGTTGCCCTTCTCCTGCGACAGCCCGGGTAGCGCGTCGTACTCCCCGCTGAATCCGATCACCGGCTTACCGGTGCCATGGCTGAAGGTGGCGACGAACGCGGTGGGCATGCCGCCGGCGCCCCACTTGATGGTGAAGCCGTTGGCCTGCAGGAAGTCCGCCTCGGCCCAGGACGAGTTCCACTCGGCCAGGGATGGCTCGGCGTACTCCCAGATCCGGTCATTCAACCCCACGATGCGGTGTTCGTTGCGGTCGATCCAGGAGATGGCCGAGTCCTTGGCCTGCGAATCGATGGCGAGTGCGGTCGGTGGCTCGTAGTTGACCGGGTCGGCGGGCATTGTCTTCGGGTCGAGCGCGAGGTCCGACGCGGCGGCCAGTGCCGGGTCTGAGGTCAGGACGGGGGCGACGGCCAACCCGGCGCCGGCCGCGCCGAGAAGTCCCAGCAGGTCGCGACGGTTCATGCCGGAGGGCTCAAGATGATCGGTGTCACACACCAGGCACTCTCCTTCATCCGGTGGGCGAGCTGACCCGGACGACGGAGCACCGGCGTTCGGGCCATCGGCGCAATCATCCATGGAAATAGCACGATTAAACAATGGGTGACTGATCAGTAACTCATCGTCTTTTGGTGGTCGGCGGCCTGCTCACGCCGGGCCCGGCCACCCGCTGGAAGCAGGTTTCCCCGCTGTTTCTCACGGTTAGGCGGCCACGCGGTGCCCCGCCTGCCTGCCTTGGTCGGCCCCCCTTCGACCGGACCCTGACCCCGACCGAAGGGGGCCGACCCAGGCGACCGGTCCGGTGCAGTTCCTGATCGGTCAGGACGCGCTCTGCGAGGCTCCGGTCAAGAAGGGCGCTGCCTCCCACACCATCCGCATGCTGCCCAACGCCGGCACCCACCAGGTGCGGGCGGCCTACGGCGGCGACAAGATCCACGCGGCCTCGTACTACGACATCACCCTAAGGCGGGCACGGCCGTCATCGGCTCGTGCGGCACCAGCACCATCGTGGACCGCCCCGCGGTCAGCTGGCCCGGGTGCACCGCGCCCCTCAGCGCCAGGGAGACGCCAAATAGGCCTTCCCGCTCTGGTGCGCATCGAATACGCTGCGCGCGCAGTCCGCTGCACGGCCGACCGAACCATCGCGGTCCGGTCGCACTTCAACGGGGAGGACACATGGCTGCTGCGCGCCTTCGCGCAGTCTCACGCATCCTGGCCACCGCCACTGCGGCCATGGCGCTGCTCACGGCGGCGGCCGTACCGGCCGCCGCGGCGGCGAAACCGAAGATCGCCTTCGCCGGCATCGCATTCGCGACGGATCAGGTCGACACCACCACCGGCGGCACGACCGTCACCCTGAACTGGACGGTGACCGACACGTCGACCACCGCCCGCAACCTCAGCGGCAGCATCTACGTGCAGCGTTACAGCGGCACCACCCCGCTCGGGCCTGAGGAGCAGATCCGGTTCAGTCTCGACGGCGGCTGGCCCGTCGTCGGGCCGTACACGGGCGGGATCGCCAGCTCGTCATACGCCTACGACTTCTTCGTGTCCGAGTACGGCCCGGCCGCGCCGGTGACCTATCGCGTCACGAAGATCACCGCGACCGACGACCAGGGCACCACGCAGACCCTGTCCGGCAACAAGATCAGCCGGGCCGCCGTGCTGGCCGCCACCCAGCTCCCCGACACCGCGCCGCCGGTGATTGACCGGGTCTGGCTCACCTCGCCGACCAAGACTCAGGTGTACGACGACGGCTCCGGCGCAACCCTGCGCTACGGCCTGTACGTCCAGGACGAGCCGGGCGCGGGCTTCTGGAAGGGCCACATCGAGCTGGACGGCCCCGGCAACGCCGAGATCGTCTCACCGTTCACGCTGGTAGACAGCGGTCAGGGATACCAGCTCTGCGGCGACAGTCAGGTCTGGGGCGACATCTGGTTCGTGGAGTGCAACCTGCCGGTGACCCTGCCTGCTGACAGCCCCACGGGCGACTGGAAGGTGAAGGCGGTCAGCCTGACCGACCAGGCTGGCAACACCAAGCGCTACACCGACCTCGGCGCGCCGACGGTGCGGGTCACTCGCAACGAGGTGATACGCGCCACCGGGTTCGCGCTGAACCCGACGCAGGTGAACAACTGGCGCGAGTCGGCGGCGACCACGCTGACGTTCACCGCGAGCGGAGTACAGGGCGAGCTGACCGCCACGGTCGAGACCATGAGCTGCTCGACTTGGAACCAGGTGCTGACCGAGGGACCGGCGGGCACATACTCACTGCCGGTGGTGATGAGCCAGCTGAGCAGCTCTTGCACCATCGATGGCATCCTGCTCACCGACGCGGCCGGTTCAGTCTCGGTATACGGTGCCTACTACGGCGCACCCGCGCTGGACCTGCGGGCCACCCGGGTGCCCGACACGACCCGGCCGGTGGCGATCGCGGCGGCACTGAGCCGCACCGAGGCCGCTCCCGGCGAGCTGTTCAACGGCATCAGCGTCGACGTCACCATCGACGACGTCACGCTCGCTCCGGTAGACGGCTTCTCAACCACCATCTACAACTCCCTCGGCCACTCCGTGGGCGGCGCGAACGGCGGCATCCACGTCGGGCCCGACGGGCACGTCTCGCTGCCCGTGCACTTCCGCGACCTGCCTCCGGGGACGTACACGGTGGGCTTCACGCTCACCACCTCGGCGGGCAACCGCGCGGGGTGGGGCTACCCCAACGGCGGCGCTCCGGCACCGTCCGGGCCGCTGGTGTTCACCAGCCTGCCAACGCCCTGACCAACCACGCAGCAGAAAGGTGCGGCCCCTCCCCGCGCGGGAGGGGCCGCACCCGGTCTCAGGGAGTGATGGCGTACTCGGTGAAGCGGCCGCAGGATTGGAACCCAAGCCGGCGGTAGACGGGTTCGCCCTCGACGGATGCTTGCAGGACCACCGTGCGGTAGCCCGCGCCGTACGCGGTGCGCAAGGCCGCCAGGGTGATGGCGCTGCCGTAGCCGCGCCGGCGGTCGGTCGCCAGGGTAGCGATGTTGTAGATCCCAGCGACTCCCGAGTGCAGGAAGACCTCAGCCGAGCAGACGGGGCGGCCGTCGACGTAGCCGACCAGGTAGCGAGCGGGGCAGTCGGGGGTGAGAGCCCAGTCGGCGGCATCAGCAAAGAAGCGGCGCACCGTGGCGGCCGGTGGGTTCCAGTTCGCAGCCAGAACGGTCGAGTAATCGGCGAGTTGCCCGGGGGTCCTCACCCGGCAGATGGCCAGATCCACAGCAGGTTGCTGAGGCGGGGCCCCACGTAGGTCCTGCCACATGCCGGTCTCGGTCTCGGATGCCTGGAGACCGGCACTTTCCAGGAGCGAGGCGAGATCCGCTGGCGTGGAGGCCGGGCCCACCCACCACGAGAAGGGACGCCCGGTGGTGGCCAGTGCCTGAAGGGTCTGCGTGATCCGGGTCGGGGCGGTGTCCGGCGTGAGACGCGCCGCCGCAACGATGTTGAAGGTGTCGTCGTCCAGGCCACTGTCGGCGATCAGGAGGTCGTTGGTTTCAATGACGGTCGAGCCCGCCACATGCCGGTGCAAGTGACAGGCATGTTCGGCGAGGTTCTGCTCCATTGCGATCATCAGGTCTGAGCGACCGCCGAGGAGTTGTTTCCCTTCATCCACAGCCGTTCATCACATCATGTTTGCTCGCCGTTGGCGCGTGAGTTTCTGGCTGATGCCGTCGCCACGTCGCCAGCACCGAAACGCAGGTCGCTCAGCTCGTCCCGACCATCGGCCACGCGCTGTTGGGCTTGCTCACCCCCGTCATCGGAAGGCCAGCCGCCATCAATAGAGCGGTGATCGCGGCGCCGAACCAGGGGGCACACACCCCCCAGGGCCCCGGCCAAGTCGTGGGCTGTCCGGTTGACCGGTTTGGTGTACACGCGCCCTTGCTGGTGGTAGCACGGCGGGCATGACCGGTTCAGATGATCATCGACGTTCTCCACGCCTTGTCGATCGTCCGAAGTGAGTCATGCCCGCCCTGCCATCATCGCTGATCTCGTCCTTGTCCGGCGCACCGGCTGTCACGGTGCCCGAAACCGCTGTGGGGCTGCCCGCCGCGTTGGCCGAACTGTCGGATCCCCGTGCCCGCCGGGGGCGTGCGGCATGGGTTGGTCGTCGTGGTGACCGCGGCGGTGTGCGCTGTGGTGGCTGGTCTCCGCTCATACACCGCGATCGCCGAGCGGGTCACCGACATCCCGGACACCACCGCGTTGGCGTTGGGTATCGCCCCGGACCGGCGCTCGTCGGAGGCGATGATCCGCCGCCTGTTGCAGGCCCTGGACCGGACCTGCTCACCACAGCCATCGGCGGCTGGCTCGCCGCGCGAACCGCGGTCACATCAGCGGGCAGGCGGGCGGTCGCGGTGGACGGCAAGACGCTGCGAGCCGCCCGCACCACCGACACCGCCGCCGGTCATGTCCTCGCCGCATGTGACCAGGCCATTCGGAGCTATCGCGTAGTCGTTTGATATATGGCTGACTTGGGCTTTCGGCTGTGTTGGCTAGCTAGGGCGGGGTCTCGTGGGGCGGGTGTGGGCCCCATCGGTGATCATGGTGGTTTCTGACGCCACCTGATTCCGGACGAGGACTACACCCGCAGATGTCATCATCGCCGATCGCGGTGTTGTTGCCGCATGGACCTACCGCTTCCATCCAGCCGGACCTGGCCGGACAAACGGCAACGGCCCCCGATCAGTGTCAACGACGGCCGAAAAGTGACCCCCTAGCGACGGTCGAAAATTGACCCCCTGCTGGTTCGGTTCTATCGGTGGTCGTGCTTGTCGGCTGGCGGTACTGGCCGGCCGAGGTCTCGGTTGCGGATGCGGTAGCTGTCGCCCTTGAGGCTGATGACCTCGGCGTGGTGCACGAGCCGGTCGATCATCGCGGCGGCGACGACTTCGTCGCCGAACACCTCGCCCCAGCGGCCGAAGGGCATGTTCGAGGTGACGATGAGCGAGGCCCGCTCGTAGCGGGAGGAGACGAGCTGGAAGAACAGGTTCGCGGCTTCGGCCTCGAACGGGATGTAGCCGACCTCGTCGATGATCAGCAGCGGGATGCGGGCGAGTTTGACGAGTTCCTGCTGCAGTTTGCCGGTCTGGTGGGCCTCGGCCAGTCGGGCGACCCATTCGGCGGCGGTGGCGAATGCGACGCGGTGGCCGGCCTGGCAGGCGCGGATCCCGAGCCCGGTGGCGAGGTGGGTCTTGCCGGTCCCGGGCGGCCCGAGGAAGATCACGTTCTCCTTCGCGGCGATGAAGTCCAGCGTGCCGAGGTGGGCGATGGTGGTGCGGTCGGCGGAGCGCTGGTGGTCGTAGTCGAACTCCTCCAGGCTCTTGCGGGCCGGGAACCGGGCAGCGCGGATGCGCTGCTCACCGCCGGAGGACTCGCGTGAGGACACCTCCCGGGCCAGGCAGGCGGCCAGGTATTCCTCGAACGTCCAGTTCTCCGTCCGGGCGCGTTCGGCGAGGCGGTCGACGGCGGCTGCCAGGGCCGGGGCCTTCATCGCGCGGGTGAGGTAGGCCAGTTCCGCGGCGGTGTCACGGCCGGTGCGCGGCTTGGCGTCGGTATCGGCGCGGCTGGGCATCAGGCCACCTCCTCGATGTCGACGCCGAAGATGCGGTCGTAGTTGGCCAGGCTGCGCTGCTCGACCTCGGTGGTCGCGCCGCGCTGCCGGACGATGCCCAGATGCGCGCGGCGCAGCCGGGCGGCTTCCTCGGCATGGGCGGGGTCGGTGATGGTCTGGTGCGGCGCCCAGCTGCGCTCATGGCGTGCGACGGGCTGCCCGGCGCAGGTGACGGTCACGTTGTCCAGGTCCGCGACGACGTCAACCAGCCGGCCGATCGCGGCAGGATGCACCGAGTAGTCGCACGTCTCCACCCGCACCCAGTGGTCACGTCCGAGCCGGACCTGATGCCGCCAGCCCAGCACGGGAGCGACCGGCGGCAGGGCAACCATCGCGGCCTGGTCGGCGCCGAGACGGTCGACCGGTCGGCACTCGATGCGCCGGTGATGACGCCCGTTGGCCAGGGTCAGCCAGTCGGTGAGCTGGTCGTTGAAGTCCCGTGGCGAGGCGAACACCCGGCCGGGCAGGAACGAGGTCTCCAGGTAGCCGTTGGCGCGTTCCACCAGGCCCTTGGACTCGGGATCCCGTGGCCGCAACTGCACGACCTTGACGCCGAGAGTGCCGCGGAACGACTCGAACTCCCGGCTCAACGCAGGCCTGCCCGCCTTCCATGACCCGACCGCGGGTTCGTTGTCCCAGACCAGCGCCCTGGGCACCGCACCGAGCCCGGACAGCAGCGCCCAGTGCCCGGCGATCAGGTCGTGAGCCTGCCGCGAGGGGATCATCCGAGCCATCAGCCAGCGCGAGTAGCCGGACACCATCACCAGCACCGGCGGTCGCGCCACCTGCCCGCCGCCGACCGGGACGTCCGCCGGCGGGAACCACAGGTCGCACTGCGCGAGTTCACCCGGCTGATACGTCGTCCGCGACACCGGATCCACGGGCTGGTACTGCGGGCGCAGCGCCCGCACCCGGTCCTTGAGCACCGTCAGCCCACGAGTCCACCCGATGCGTTCGGCGATCACCGTCGCGGGCATCCCCGACGCCAACAACGCTCTGATCTGCGGCTCGACCGCGTCCACGACCGAGCCCGCAGGCTTGCGCACGTACTTCGGCGGCTCCGACGCCGCCAACGCCCGACGGACCGTGTTCTTCGAGATACCCAACCGGCGAGCGATCGCCTTGATCGGCATCTGCTCCGACCGGTGCAGCCGGCGGATCTCCGCCCAGTCCTCCACGCTCAACACCCGCCTGATCATTCGCAGGGGGTCAACATTCACCCGCCACCAGGGGGTCAGTTTTCACGCGTCGACGACAATCAGCATTCCTGCTGGTCAAGGGCCGTTGTCGCACCTGGTGGCGGGCGAACCTCTGTAGCTTTCGCGACGGATTTACAGAGCGCCACGCCCAAGCCTCTGGCCAGCGCGAACGCCGATGAACAGGGTTACGGCGACACAGATGCGACACGGCGCGCGGCCCGGACCGCCCCGGTCAGGGGTCGTGCCGCGGCGGCCGGGGGTGGTGAGATACGGTGTACGAACCGACGCGGGGTGGAGCAGCTCGGTAGCTCGCTGGGCTCATAACCCAGAGGTCGCAGGTTCAAATCCTGTCCCCGCTACCACATCGGAACGGCCCTGAGGGAAATCCTCGGGGCCGTTCCGCGTTTCCCGGCAGGAACCGGGCCTTGGCCGTGCCTCCGGCCCCGCACCTGAAGGGGCATGCGGGACAGCCGATGAGCAACGAACGGCAGACCCGCGAGGGTGCCTCGGTCGACAAACCCGCGTTGACCATGTGCGTGATGGCGCAACCCTCGGTGCTACGCAAGTTCGGCGGCAACGCCGACCTCGCCGGCCCGAGGACTCCCGGCCCGGTTCCTGTTCGCCTTGCCCCGAGCCCTCGCCGGATACCGGGCGGTGGACACCGACCCGGTACCCGAGCAGGTGACCACCGGCTACCGACACCAGGTGCACGACCTGGCCGCCACCCTCGCCGAATGGGACGACCCGGCCGTGGTCACCCTCAACGCGGGAGCGGCCCGGAGCTGCTCTCCTGCCTCGACTGCTCGCCCCGAGGTCTGCGCAGTGCGTCTACGACCCAGCAGGCCCCTAGCCAAGATCGAACGAGAGTAGACACGCCGACCGACGCGGCCGAACCCCAAATTGATCTCGGCGACACGTCTGCGACGCGTCGGCAGGCCCGCTCGTTCCTGCTCGGCTTGCTGTCGGATGTGGACACGCGGTCGTGTTGGCAGTTGGCGGAGCAGGCCGGGGACGCGTCGCCGCACGCGATGCAGCGGCTGCTGGGCGAGGCGGTGTGGGACGCCGACGCGGTCCGTGACGACGTACGCGACTACGTGGTGAATGCCTTCGGCGACCCGGCCGGGGTGCTGATCCTCGATGACACCGGTGACCTGAAGAAGGGCAAGCAATGCCGAATTCGGCATTACACGCCTTATGTCCAGCCGGCGGTTATGCCGCAGTCCGGTGCGGATGCCATGCCGTTCGACGGCTGTTCGGCCCTCGACCGCTATTTATGTGGCGTCCCGGGCGGCTTGGACAAAGGCGCGGACCAGCGCGGTGTGGCCGGCGCTGCGCCACACCGGTGCGCACGGCAGGATCGGTCCGTCGGTGTTGGGCACGAAGGTGAAGTCCCGGCGCTGCCGGTCCTGCCGGCTGACCGGGATAGGTCGGCCGCGAACTGCCAGGGCAGGGTCGCCGAATGCCAATCATCACGGCGGATCCCAACACCTTGGCGTCATCGGCAACCACGGTGCTACGCGCGTTCGCGCAGCCACGGTGGACCGGCGAAAGACCACACCGCTCCCGCACCGGGGAAGTCGTACCGGGAGATGCGTTCGATCTGCCGCCGGGCCAGGGTCACTCTCCGGCGATCACTCCACCGTCCAGGCGATGGCGGGAGGGTGGACCCGAGCGCACAGCGGCCCGCCGGCGGCATCAGTCAGACCGAGCCGGCCGACCAGGATCCCGCCGCCCTCGTGTGCGGCGCGGAGCAGCTCGGTCGGAACGTCAGCGAACATCAGCTTCGCCCGCCTGAACATCGCGAAGCCGTCATCGGTCACCGCGCCCCAGCTCAGATACAGGAACCGCGCTCCGGGGCGCCCATGCACCCACGGTCCGCCGACATCCAGCATCCCGTCAATCTCCCGGCTGGACACCTCGAAGCTCCACGTCGCCTTAGCCGCGTCGGCCGCTACCTGATCGACCACCTCGGCCTTGCGCTGGACCCCGACGTGCACGTTGCCGAGCCGCAGTGCGTCGGCCTCCACACCGGCGCGCCGCCCCGGAAGGTCGGTGCCGTCGATCCGGATCCACATCCCCCCGACTCTAGATTCTCGACCACGAACGTTGGCCCTGGGTCGACCCACTCGTCGCGATCCGCCGAAGAACACCGGATTCGGCATCAGGTTCTTCAAATGACCGCGCTTCACGGAACGCGCGCGCTGACCGGCGTGGCGGCGGTGATCAACTCGACGAGCACACCCACCGTGTTAGTTAGCACTCCGTCGCGCCCCAGATGGGCCTACCCCCCGGAGGTTGTGGCTACTTCAGCCGCCACGCCGAGATCAACACGACGTACGTGTGTCTCGCGCGGAGTCCGGCACGTCGGTGCCTTCGGGGCTTTGTCATCGGTGCGGCTGGTGGACGCCGCGGGCATCTGGTCGGGCCTTCGGATCTACCGGCAAGACGGTACGCATGGCAGTCACGTTCAACCACACGATCATCGCCACGAAGGACAAGAGCGCATCGGCCGCGTTCTACCGGGAGCTGTTCGAGCTGCCGGAGGCACCATCGTGGGGGCCGTTCGCCAACGTCCTGCTCGACGAAGGTGTGCTGCTCCAGTTCGCCGAGCCGCCGGTGGACATCCAGATGCAGCACTACGCGTTCCTCGTCGCCGACGAGCTGTTCGCGCGGTGCCTGGCGCGTATCGAGGAGCGAGGCATCACCTACTGGGCCGACCCGCAGATGAAGCGCCCCGGGGAGACCAACACCGACCACGGCGGGCGCGGGTTCTACTTCTTCGACCCGGCGGGGCACGCCATCGAGATCATCACCCGCCCGTATCTGTAGCCGGTTCGAGCGCTGACAACGCGCGGGTCGGGCCGTTCTCGGCGGGGACCGCCTCGCCGGGACCGGCCCCGCCGACCGATCATCGGCCGGCGCCGGGTGCCCCCGGGCGACCTCGACGATCACGGTACGGGTCACCGGACCTTCGCCGGTGCGAACAGTGTCCACGTCCACCAGACCCCATGCCGCGCCGCTTCCATGCTGTGATGAAACGACTCGAGAGAGCTCGAATCCACTGAGGACCAGGTGAAGTGTCGAATGATTACTCTGCGACTCGGCGTGCGGACGCTGGCCAGGACCCGATGGTCGGCTTCACCGGCCATGGAGGCCATGGCGTGGCTGGCCCTCGCCGCGAACACCCGCCGGCACGCGGTGTTCGGTGATCCGGGCCCGGTCGCACGAGGAGCTCTGCGGCATCCCGACGTGTCGTTGGTCGCCGATCTGCTGTCACCTCAGGGAGCCGGCTACATCCCCGATCTCCTGACGCCGAAACCGCGGCTCGGTTCGTGGCACGAGATCCTGGACGCCCAGCTCGCCGAGATCGAATCGGCCGCGCAGGACGCCGTTGACACCCAGGTATTGTCCACCGCGGAGTCACATCGCGGCCGACCGCCGCCACACCGTATCCGACGACTCGCCGAAGCCGGGCGACTGCAGCAGCGGCTCGCCGCCGGTGTCGCACACTTCTGGCGGGAGACGTTGCACGACGACTGGCCAGCGCTTCAGACAGTCATTGACAACGACATCGGGGCACGATCCATGGCCATCGCCGGGAACGGCATCGGCCAGGTACTCGGCCGGCTCCATCCACGGGTCAACTGGACCAGCGATTCGCTGATCATCGACACACCTCATGACCGCGTGGTCGACCTCACCGACCACGACCTCGTGCTCGCGGCCACCGTTCTGACATGGCCAACTCTCATGTTGCAGATCGACGATGCGATGCCCGCCATCATCTACTACCCGCCCAGCCGGGTCGGGAACCGCCGCTGCCGTGGTCCCGGGGGACTCACCGAGGTGGTCGGCGCCGTGCGCGCCGCACTGCTCACGGACCTCGAGGTCGCCCGCTCGACCGCGGAGTTGGCGACGCGGCACGGCGTGGCGGCCAGCACGGTCTCCTACCACCTCGGTGCGTTGCACCGCGCCCGGCTCGTCAGCAGGCATCGGGACGGCCGCCACGTTTTGTACCAACGCACAACGCGAGGCACCACGCTGGCAGACACCGCCGGGCCGTAAATCCAATGATGTGGGGCCGATTCGAACTGGTTCGAATAGTTTCGGCTGAACCTTTGCACCAGGGTTGACTGACTTCATCTACACCGGTGTCACCAACACCTCATCACTCAGCTCCGGCACAAAGATCCCACAGCTAAGGAGACTCATGAAGCGACAAATCCTGGCGTTCTTCGGTGCGTTGGCGCTGGCGGCCAGCGGGCTCCTGGCCGTGGCCGGCCCGGCCCAGGCGTCGACGTCGCGCAACGGCGTGTGCGAGAGCGGCGAACTGTGCATGTGGCAGAACAACGACCTGCGCGGCGGTCGCTACGACACCGCCGCGACCACCGCGGACTTTCGGCAATGGTCGTTCGTGGCTGCCTGTACTTCGGACTGCTCGCTGCACGACAACGTCAGCTCGCTGCGCAACTACGATCCGGTGAATCCCGTCCGCCTCTTCGAGCACGAGAACTTCCAGGGCCTCTACTTCTGGCGTCAGAAGGCCAACAGCGGTCAGTCGGACGAGGCCCTGAACCTCACGCTGGACCGGGACGAGAACGGGAACAACTGGAACGACCGATTCAGCTCGTTCTGCTTCGTCTGGGCCGGCCAACCGCAACCGCGTTGCCGCCCATAGGACCGCGTCGAGGGGCTCGCGTCGGCCGTGAGGTAGGCGGCAACGCGGGCCCCTCCATCCTGAGCGAGGTCTTCATGCCCATGATCCGCAGGCAATTCGCGGCCCTCGTGCTGGCCTGCCTGGCCCTCGGTGCCGGTGCCGCCTGTGACCCGAGCGGGCCCGCGCAGCGGCCCGCCGAGCCATCGCCGGTGGCGACCATGAGCCTTCCGTTGGACCGCCTGTTTCCGTCTGGAGACGAGGACCTGCTTCTCCAGTGGGCCGAGGCGAAGCTGGTCGTGGCCTGCATGCGCAGGCTCGGCATCTCCTACCGGCCGCCGGAACCGCAGCGCACCGACCCGGCTGCCGCGCGGGACGGGTTGTACGGACTGGTGAAGCACGGCCAGGCACAGCGCCTCGGCTACCACGCCGCATCCGGCGGTGACCCGGCTGAAGACAAGGATCCACCGCTTCCAAAGGAGACGGCGGCGGCGCTTACCGGCACCCGGTTCGACGCCGACGGACCGGTGCCGGCCGGCGGCCGGATCCCTGAGGGCGGCTGTCTCGGCGAGGCGAACCGGCGCCTGGCCGAGGGCGGGCCATCCGTCGGCGAGACGCTCCTGTACGACATGGCGCTGCAGGCCGGCCATCAGGCAGAGCAGGACCCGCGCGTTCAGGCCGGGTTCCGGGCCTGGTCGACGTGCATGGCCGGCAAGGGGTTCGTCTACGCCGACCCCTGGCAGGCCAACGACGATCCGCGGTGGAGCACCGACCGTCCGAGCGACGTGGAGCGCCGGACCGCGGTGGCCGACGTCGCCTGCAAGGACAGCACGGGTCTCGTGACGATCTGGCAGGCGGCGATGGTGGAGCACCAGCGGCGCACGATCGCGAGCCGCTCCGCCGACATCGAACGCTACGAGCAGGCCAAGAGCGCCCGACTCGCCAACAGCCGACAGGTTCTGGCGACGATGTGAGGGCGCGCCGCGACCCGCACGATCGGGGCTTACGCATGGCCGTATCCGGCTTCGCTGCGATCGGCCGTTGTTCGATGCCAGTGAAGGTGAGCCGACGTCGGGGTCGGTGGCGCGTCGGGTTGAAGGCCGGCCGGTCAGCGGGTGAGGCCGACCAGCGTGGCCAGGCGCGCCACGCCGGCCGGCGCCGGGTGCCCCCGGGCGACCTCGGCGATCACGGTACGCGCCACCGGCCGGCACCGGACCTCCGCCGGCGCGATGCTGTCGGCGTCCACCAGCGCCCGCGCGGCACCGCGCAGGTCACCCAGCGAGAGGTACGCCCGCGCGGCATCAATCAGGTACGCGCCCCGATACTCGGCCGGCAGCCGCCGCCACACCTTCCGCCGGATCACCGCCGCGTGCCGCTGCACCGCCTCGGTGGCGTCACCTCGCTGCGCTGCCACCACCACCCGCGCCAGGTCGACGGCGATCGGCCCGAAACTGGTGCGGTGCTGATCGTTGTACCCCGGAGCCCGGCCGCGATGCCGGCGGCCCGGTCGTTCAGCCATGACCAGGCATCAATCGTGCGCCAAGTCGTAGGTCTTCAAGACCCTCAACCGGGGGTCCTCTCACCCCCTGGTTCACGAGGACCTGGTTAACGATCTTTGGTCGCTAGCCTCAGCCCTTCGTTAACGGCTGTCCATGGGCTGGGCTGGAAACGCAGAAGTGCCTTCTGATCTGGGAAAATAGGGCTTGTCGAGAGTCCTGATCATCCCGTCACGGAAGGCACCTGCAGGGTGAAGGCTACCCCAACACGTCGAAAGAT
>NZ_LWLS01000091.1:11030-57730 GCF_001905095.1 Micromonospora sp. CB01531 | reverse complement strand
AGTTGTTCAGATTCTCGAACCCAAGGATCTAGCAACAGCCGGCGCGGCTTTCGCTGACTCTCTGATGACGGCCGCGGCCTGGCCTGTCACCGCACCGGCCAGCTCGACCGACGGGCGTTCCATAGCCGGCCCTTCACATCGCGCCGACCGCGGCCGCGCGGCACCGTCAGCCTCTCCAGATCAGGAAGTCCTGAAGACGCGATCATCTTCCAGCCGCACCCGTCCATCGGCAGTGAATATCCAGGTCTTCGTCGTGCAGCCAACGAGGTCGAGACGGGAGATCTCCGAGCCGTTCGCGTCGTATGCGATGAGCAGAGTCGCCCGGCAGGTCGCCTCGCCGAAAGACTCCATGCCACCGGCCGGCACGGTCCTGGTTGAGATGCCGCTGGGCGATTCTACGCGGATGGAAAGCTCGCCCGTCCGCTCGTTGCGCACGATGAGCTGCTGGACGGGCTCCTGGTATTCGAGGAGCGGCACCCAGCGGCCGAGCGAGTCCGGGAATAACACCACTGCCCCGCAGGCGACGACCACTGACAGCACGATCAGCGGCACCAGCCATCGCCGCATGGGGGGTGTGTTTGTCATCGCGGCTCCTCCGGGGTTTCGTGCCATGGACGGTAACGCGGCCACCGCAGGATCTGATGTTGTATCCACATCGCACAAACGGTCGGTGGCCGTCTCGCGTCCGCCCTGGTTCAGCAGAAGGATCTCAAACGGTGGCTGGGTACAAGCCAGCCGATGATCCTGCTCGCCCCACAGATCATGTGCCTGGACTGCTACGGAGCTCTGGTAACTGCCCAGCCTGGGGCCCGGCCACTGGGACTGCCGCTATGCCATCCGGGTCGACGTCAGCCACCCGCTGTTCGAGACCGCCGAACTGATCGCCGATTTCCTCCCCGACACCCACGCCGGGCTGCTCATCCACCGCCTGCAACCCGAAGCCCCATCCCACCTCTGCCGGCCGCGCACCCGCGCGGGACCGGCCCCTTTTCGTTTTCAGCGGAAGGTAGTCACCACATGATCAAGGTCGTCATCGGCGTCGTCACCGTTGTTGTCGTCGCCTGCTTCGGACTGCCCCTGCTGCTGCTGTCGGGCGTCATGGGCAGCGGCTCCGGCGGGTGCGGCATCGTCGCCCCGCCCGTCGTGCGCCCATCCGGGCAGCCGCCCACCGGTACCTGGGACAACGAGCAGTTGAAGATCGCCGCAACCATCATCGATGTCGGCGTCGCCAGAGACGTACCCCGCTGGGGCTGGGTCATCGCCGTCGCCACCGCCATGCAGGAATCCGGCCTGCGCAACCTGCCACACCTCGGCAACCGAAACGACCACGACTCCATCGGCGTGTTCCAGCAACGCCCCAGCCAGGGCTGGGGCAGCGTCACTCAACTGTCCGAGCCCACCCATCAGGCGGGCAAATTCTTCGCCAAGCTCCTCACCGTCCCCGGCTGGGAGACAATGCCGCTCACCCAGGCCGCCCAGGCGGTCCAAGCCTCGGCCTTCCCCGATGCCTACGCGAAATGGACCGACGACGCCCTCCACCTGGTGGAGCAGATGACCAGCACTCTCTCAGGCTGCGCCACCGACGCGCTCGCCGTCCTCCCTGCCGGGTTTGCGTTACCCGCCAACACCCCGCCCGCCGTCATCACCGCCATCTTCTGGACGGTCAACCAGCTCGGCACGCCCTACCACTTCGGCGGATCATGCACCGACCCCCGCTCCGGCGACCCCGACAAACAGTGCGACTGCTCATCACTCATGCAGTCCGCGTACCGGGCGGCGGGCATCGCCATTCCGCGCGTGACCCGCGACCAGGTCAACGCCGGCAAGCCCGTGGCCGACCCAGCGCTCCTGTTGCCCGGCGACCTCATCCTCATCCCCGGCAGCAACGGCAGCATGTCCAATCCGCGCCACGTCGGCATGTACCTCGGCGAAGGGCTCATCATCCACGCCCCGAAAACCGGCGACACCGTCAAGATCACCCACCTGAGCAACTGGCTCAACCAGATCGCAGCGATTCGCCGCATCGCCAAAGAGGATGATGCTGCTCGCAGCGGCACCGCAGGTCAATCGTGGCGCTGACGCACGATGTAGTCGATGTATCGGATCGTGTCCTCGCGGTCGTCCTCCCTGATCGAGTCCCACAGGTCCGCCAGCCAGTAGAGCGAGCCCGACAGCATCCAGGCCCACCCGCGCACCCAGGTCGCCTCGTCGAACCCGAGCGCCTCCCGGTAGGCGGCCCGCGCGCGGGCGTCGAACAGGCACCAGCCCGGCCGCACCTCGACCGCCGGATCGCCGCGGCCGAGACCGCCGAAGTCGATCACCCCGATGAGCCTGCCCCGGTCGACCAGCAGGTTGCCTTCCAGGAGATCACCGTGCAGCCATACCGGCGGTCCGGGCCACTCGTCCGCCGCCATCGCCTCGTCCCACGCCGCGGTCACCGCCCGGCCGTCGATCCGGTCGCCCAGCGCCGCGATCGACCGGCGGGTCAGCTCGTCCCTCTGCACCAGAGGTACGCCGCGCTGAATCCCCTCCTTGACCGGCCCGCCCATCGGGTCGATCGCGATCATCGCGCGCACGAAGCCGGCGAGGTCGACGGCGAGGTCGACGAGGTCCTGCCCGGCTTCCGGATTGCGCCCGTCCAGCCACGGGACGACCGTCCACGGCCACGGATAGTCCCCGCCCGGCCCGCCGACCGCGACCGGCACCGGCACCGGCACCGGAAGATGCGGCGCCAACCGCGGCAGCCAGGTCGCGTCGGTCGCCACCTGGTCGACCGCCCACTGCGCCCGCGGCAGCCGTGCCGTCAGAGAATCACCCAGCCGGAACAGCGCGTTGTCGGTGCCGTTCAACGGCTGCGGAACGATCGGCAGGTCCGACCATTCGGGGAACTGCTCGTCGATCAGGGCGCGTACCTGCCCGACAGCGACGACGATCTCTCCAGGGCGCATCGGCGCGACCATAGAACCCGCTCGATCATCCTGCCAATCGAATTCGGGCCACGCCGAACCGTGCGCCGGATCGACCGCTTGGCACGCTGATTCCGATCGACCGCGTGGCAGACCAGGAGCCGTACTACTCCGGCAAGCACAAGAGGCATGGCGTGAACGTGCCGGTCATCGCCGACGCCACCGGCCGGCGCGTGTGGGCCTGGGCCTCACCGGCACTGCCGGGCTCGGCGCACGACCTCACCGCCGCCCGCGTCCACGGCATCATCGACGCGCTGACCAGCGCGGACGTGATGACCTTCGCCGGCAAGGGCTACCAAGGGGGCTCGGGGCAGGGTGCGCACGCCGTTCAAGCGGCGCCGCTTCCGGCCGAAGCTGTCGCGCCGGCAGAAGGCGGTCAACCGGGCGCACGTGAGAATCCGTGCTCGTGGCGAACGAGCCATCGCCACGCTCAAGACCTGGAAGATCCTGGCCAAGCTGCGCTGCTGCCCACACCGCGCCACCGCGATCGTGCAGGCCATCCTCGTCCTGCGCCACGTCGAAGCGAACCGCTACGCGGGATGAAACTGGCTGGGTCTACATGCGGAACTGCTCGAACATGATTTCGTAGCCGTCCGGGTCCAGGCCATAGTCACGATGACAATGGCTCAGAAGATGCCGGCCGACAGCGCTGGACACCGACTCAGCCTGCCGGCGCCGGCGCGGGGCGCGGCTTGTCCGATGGCACCTCCGCCGTAGTGCGCCACCAGTGGCGTGACGCCAGCCCGGCCAGCACCGCGCCGGCGGCGTTGACCAGGACGTCATCCACGGAGGAAACCCGGTCCAGCCGCAGGACGTACTGTGCGGTCTCGACCAGGACCGCGCAGCCCGCCCCGAGCGCCAGGGTCCGCGGCACGGTCGCCAGCGCCGCGAACCGTATCGGGGCGAAGAACCCCAGCGCCGCGAAGATCAGCAGGTTCCCGCCGATCCCGATCGGCCCCATCGTGACCAGGTCCCGCAGCGGGACCAGGCTCACCCGGCCCGGGACGATGCCGGCCCCCGGGCCCGGCATCATGGTCAGCCATACCAGCGGCACCGTCCCGTAGACCATGCCCACCTCGGCCAGCGACATCCGCCACGCCGACGGGACGCCGGCAGCACGCCGACGGCGCGTCAGAGCCCACACCACCAGAGCGGCCAACGGCAGGCCGACCAGCATCATGAGCAGCACCCCGTTGAACGTGTCGAAGCAGCCGTGCCACCGCCCGGCCATGCACCTCGGAGCGGACATCATGAGCGGCCGCCGCACGACGAACGCCCCGCTCGCCAGGCCGAGGATCGCCAGGCTGACGAGCCCGATTCGGCGCGTACGGCGGGGCTCTGCTGACAGGGATGCACGGTGCTTCATGCCCCCATTAGAAACGGAGGGCCGTTGCAGTGACGTATGAAATTTTCCATACCTCCCCGATACACGGAATGCCCCGGCGTCGTCGCCCGGCACCGCGATGCGCCACACGCGAGTCACGTGTCAGTGCCACGCGAGGCCGCCGTGGCCCCGATAAGGAGCGACCCCGGGGCAGCGCTTCAGGGTCTTGACGGATGCCGGAGGTCCGCCCAATGCGCCGTACCCGCCCCTGCGTAGTCGTCGCCGATCACTCGACCGACGCCGACGTCATCAAACGCGCCGCCGAGCTTGCCGCCCGCGGCTTCGCCGTCGCTGCTACGGACTTCACCTCGGCCCTGGCCGCTGGCGACCTCCTCGCCCGGATCGTCGACGGCCTGGCCGCCGTCGAGGCCTGTCGCCCCGGCGCTGAAGACACTCTCGAGGTCGCCCGCGTCGACCTTCACGGCGTTGCCGCGCTGCGTCTGGTCGACGTCTTGCGGCGGGTGGTGCCCGGATGAGTATCGAGGCCGTGTCCTGGGCCCTCAGTGAGGCCCCGGATGTCCCGCCGTCTTGTCTCGCCGTCCTGATCGGCCTCGCCAATCACGCACACGCCGACGGGCGCGGCGCCTTCCCGTCGCAGGAGCGCCTGGCGTTCTACGCCCGCAAGTCGGTTCGCGCGGTCCGCAATGACCTCGCCGAACTGGCGCGCGTCGGCCTGATCCGCCGAGGCGACCAGCGTCACGCGAGCCTCCTTCCCGCCGACCGTCGCCCGATTGTCTGGGATCTCGCGATGCAACGCCGACGCCCGCTCCCGGCAGCCCTGGAAACCGCTGGCCGAGCTGCAGTCGGGCCGCCCGACCGGGGCCCCGGAGCCTGTGGATAACCGGGCGGAAGCTGGCTTCCGGCCGGGCCGGGACCGGGCGGAAGTGCAGTACCAGACGGCCGGAAGTGTGGTACCGAACGGCCGGAAGCCTGCTTCCGCCGAACCGTCCTTAACCGTTAATAACCAACAGGGCCCGCGCTCGCTTCGCGGCGCCGCCCTCCCCTCTCACCCCGCCGCCGTGCAGTGCCCGCACCACCGGGGTTCCCCGGCCGGCAACTGTGGCCCGTGCCGGTCCGAAGCCCTCGCACGTGACCGATGACCGCCGCCGACGCCATCACCGCCGTACTCCTCGGCAGGCCCACCGTCATGCCCGCCCCCCATCGGCGCCGCTGGCCACCTGGTCGACAGGCACCGAGGAGGCCAGGCCCGATCATCCGCGCCGCCGGCAACGGCGATCCCAGTCCCGCCGCCGTCCGCACGATCGCGAAGGAGACCCACCCGATGGCCGCTGTCCGAATCGCTGGCCGTAACTGGGCGTACGCCGGGGCCGTCCTCGGCGGGGCCGTGTCCATTGCAGCGAACATCGCCCACTCCTACGTCCGGCCCGACGACGCCCCGACCGACTGCTCGCCCGCAGGCCGGGGCCGTGGCCGGATCTGTCTTCTGGCCGGTCGCCCTGTACGTGGCCGTGGAGATCCTGACCCGAACCGCATGGCCACCCGGCCACCGATGGACCACCCTCCGATTCGGTGGCCTCCTCCCAGTGGCCGCCGCGGCCGCCCTCGTCTCCCACCGACACCTGTCCGGCCTCCTCGACCACTACGGCGAAGACGCGGTCACGGTCACCGTCGCGGTCGGGCCATTGGCCGTGGACGGCCTGATGCTCATGGCGACCGGGGCCCTCCTGACAACCGGCCGCCCAACGGCCACGGTCACCACCCCGGCCACGGACGGCCGGACGGACGGCCACGCGCCAGAGGCCACCAGGCCGCAGGCTACGGCCACGGCGGACACGACCACCCGGGCGGGAGACTGGCGGACCACCACGGCCACGGCCACGGCCGCCCGTCGTCACCACGTCCGGCCGGCCTCGCCGCGGCCTCGCCAGGCGGACTTGGCCGACGACATAGCCGCGAAGGTGGCCGCCATCGTGGCGGACCGGCCGGACGTGACCGCCGAGGACGTGGCCGCCGAGATTGGCCGTGCGCCGAGGACGGCTCGGCGCTACTTGGCCGCTGTCCGGGCCAACCTTGCGGGCGCGTGACCGTGCTGGTGCCTCGTCATGCGTCACTTGAACGGGTGATCCGGATACTGGCTGGCTGTGCGTCGGTGCGGTGGTGCTCTCGCTACGTGGCCAGGCTTCTGCATAGCTGGTCTGCCTGCGTGATGGTTGCTTCTTGGGGTTCGGCGTCGAGGTCGGCGAGGGCTTTGGTCAGGGCGCGCTGGAGGGTGCGGATGCCGTCGGGGTCGCCGAGGGCGTGGCGGGCGTGCATGGCGCGGGTGTAGAGGGTTTCGTTGTAGCGGTCCAGGTCGATGGCCTTGGTGAGTAGGTCGGATGCGGCCTGCGGGTCGGTGTCGAGCAGGTCGTCGGCGAGTAGCAGGTGGGCTTCGGTGCCCCAGCGGCGTACGGTCTCGCGGTGTGGCTGGAGCCATTCGTAGTCTTGGCCTTCTGCGAGGGGTGCGGTGTAGAGGTCGCAGGCGGCGGTGAGTAGTTCGTGGCGGCGTGGGCCGGTGGCGATGGCTGCGGCCCGCAGCAGGTCGCGCAGCGTCCAGACGTCGACGTCGATGGTGGCTGGGTCGAGTCGGTAGCGTCCGGTGGTCTTGATGAGGTAGGCGTTCTTCGTCTCGGCGGTGCCGGCGCGGCTGAGTACGTGTCGCAGGTTGCTCGCGTTGGTGTGTACGCGTTGGTCGGCTTGGCTGATGCGGGCGTCGGGTTCGAGGTATTCGCCGATCTCGCGGGTGGTGACTCCGTCGGGGTGGCAGGCGAGGAATACGGCGAGTTCGAGGGCTTTGGCGCGTAGCGGCCGGCCGGGTTCGGTGATGTTGTCGATGCGCGGCTGGCCGAGCACCCGCAGCTGCGCTTTGCCGCTGTTGGCGTCGGTGGATGGGGTGGTGACGGGGGCAGGCTGGTCGGGCGGGTCGGTGTCGGTTCGGTTGGCGTGCAGTGGGACGACCGTGACCGGTAGAGCGGGTGAGGCGACGGCGGGTGGTTCCCCGGTCTGCGCCTCCCGCAGCGTGGTGAGGATCTGGATCGCCGTGTCGGGCTCGAGTACGGGCAGGCGCGGCGGCATCGGCTCGGCCGCCTGGCCCGAGACGAGGTTGGTGTGGCCGTCCGGGCTGACCTCGACGGTGGCGCCGTGGGCCCACTCGCCGAGCAGCAGGCCGGACACGTGGAGGTCGCTGCCGAGGGCGAGAGCGGTCTTGGTGCGCATCCGGGCGCTGGCGGGCGGGGTTTCGGTGATGAGCATGATCGGCGGCAGGGCTTCCTCGTCGGGAGCCTGCTGGCGCAGGGTGTCCAGATCGGTGAGGGTGTGCTCGTCGAGGATGCGGCTGCGGTGCAGGAGTTTGGCTTCGATCATGGTGAGCGCGTCCTCGACGCGGTCGGTGACGTGGAGCCGTGGCCATGGGCTGAGGGCCACGGCGTTGGGGCCGAGCAATGTTTCCAGGGTGGCGGCGTCGATGATGACTTCGCCGCGGGCGTCGGGGTGGTGCGGGCTGCCGGATGCCAGGACGGCGACGAGGGTGGCGCGGGCGGCGGCGTGCGCGCCGTCGCCGACGATGCCGGTTCCGCCGGGTGGCAGCGGTGCGAGGTCGGGCACGAATGCGGGCGGCTCGGTGTCGTGGCTGTCCGGGTTCGGCAGTTCGGGGTTGCGGGCCACGGCGCGGCGCAGGTGGCGCACAGACGGTGGCAGTTCTGTGGGTGGGTCGGCTGCGGGCTCGCCGGTGTATCGGCGGCGGCGTTGTGCCCAGACCAGCAGGGCGGCAGCGCTGATCGCGGCGGCGAGTGACCAGGGCAGCCAGTTGGACGGTGATAGCTGCACACCGTCGGTCGTCGCGGTCGGACCGTGTGTGTCGCTATTGCCTGGCGACGCTGACGCGGTGGGGGTGGGGGTGGCCGGCGGGGTCGGCGGGGTGGACTCTGGCGGGCTCGGGGTGGCCGTCGGTGTGCTGTTGGGGATTGCTGCTGCTTCTTGCTCGGTCGTCGCGGGCGGCACTGTGGGACTCGGCGAGTCTGGGGCGGCACTCGGCGATGCCGAAGAAGTCGCGGTCACCGGCGGTGGCGTTGGCGCAGCGGGCGGCGTCGCCGGTGTGGCACCTTTCGGCGGGCGGGCGTCGGCGGGGAGCCGCAGTTCCCAGCCGGGGTAGATGAGGCTGCAGTCGCGCAGGGTGCCGCCGACTCGAGGGAAGTGGCGGTGTTTGTTCAGGCGGCAGATCTCCGGCCACCTCTTGGCGTCGCCGAGCCACTCCTTGGCGATCTTGGACAGGGTGTCGTGCCGCTCGACGGCGTAGACGTAGCGGGTGTCGGCGACGTGGATCAGCGCGGGTCCTCGCGCGACGGCTTGTCGAGGAATCACGCCGGTGCTGTCAGCGGAGGCGACGACGGCCGTCGACCTGCCACCGTCCTCCCCCGTGTTGAGGGATCCGACAGAGGTGACGGCGATTGCGGCGGTGCCGGCAAGGCCGAACACGAGCCGGTGTAACGGTGCCGGAAGCCGCAGCGCGGGGATCCGCCATCGGGTCAACACCGCGAACAGTTCGGCGGTCAGGAGCAGCGCGCACGCCGCCCAGAACAGCCACAGCATCCAGATGGCTGCGCCAGTAAGAACATCCGGGGTGAATCGGCCGCTCGGCTCGTCGAACCAGGTGACAACCTGCGGCCACGTCGGCAGCCGTCGCACCGGGGCACCACCGACGATCCACAGCAGAGCCGGCACCCCGACCAGGAAGGCCAGAGCGCCCACGACGGCGCGGATCACTCGAACGGGAACCGCCGGCCGGTGCCCTGGGGGCCGGGGCGATGACGATTCGTGTGGGGCATAGACCGTGGGACGCGCATATTCGGCCAGCCGATTGCCTCTGTTCGGGGACTGCTGCGGCACTCTGCCCTCCACCCGCGCCGATGCTGATCTTCCTCCCGCATACACGACAATGGCGGTCGATGGCCATCTCCGAGAGAAGGATTCTCACCATACGCGCACAAAAGATCACTGCGCGGGACTGTGGTTGACGATCCACTCCCCTGTCGGGAGAAACTGCCGCACATGCCAAGCGGGGGTGTCCGACTATCCATCGATCTCAGTTCGTCGGCCATCGCCGCCACCGTCGACCGGCACGGCGCCCGGATCCCCGTGATGCTCGACGGTGGCCTTGTCATGCCGCACGGCGTCGCCCTCGACCCTGCCGGTCACGTTCACGTCGCAGTGGCCGCAGCGTCCCAGCCGTCGGCGGACCATCAGTTCGTCAGTGACCCGCTGGAGCTGCTCGGCAGAACCGAGGCCGACCAGCCGGTCGACGGTGTGCAACTGCTCGCCGCACAGCTGTGGCATGTCGCTGACCAGGCCGCCCGCCAGGTCGGTGAGCCGATCACCGCCCTCACCGTGACCATCCCGGCAAGCTGGGGACCACGCCGAAGAGGACAGCTCACCGACGCGGCAGCCCACGCCAGCCTGCCCGCCCCCGCCATGGTCACCGCGCCGGCAGCGCTGGCCGCCTACACCAGGGCCCACGGGGTCACGACACCTGACGGCTCCTGCCTGCTGATCTGCCAGGCCGACCGCCATCCGGTCACCGTCACCGTCCTCCAGGTCGGCCCCGACGGGTTCCGCGAGCTGGCGACCCGATCGATCGACCTGCCCCGCGACGTGAACCAGATTCTCGCCCAGCGAATCGTTGACGCGGCCACCGAGGACGACGACCCCCTGCGAACCGAGATCGCTCAGCCCACACAGGACCACAACAATCGAGCGCTGCTGGAATCCATCCGACATGCCAGACAGCTGTTGACGGCCCAGGATCGCGCGCCGGTGCTGCTCCCCGCACCCCGCAAGCCCGCGGTCATCAGCCACGACGACGTCGCCGTCGCCGCGCAGCCCCTCCTCAACAGCGTCCACGACGCGGTCCGAGACATCCTCGACGCCGCCGACATCGACAGCCAACACCTCAGCGGCGTCCTCCTCCGGCAAGCCGAAGCGTTACCCGGCCTGCAAGACCGCCTCGCCACCGCCACCGGCCTCACCCCGAGCACCCTTACCGGCCACTCCCACGCCCTCGCCGACGGCGCTCTGGCCCTCACCGCGCCGCACCACCACACACCCACCGCCGCCAACACGCGGCTACCACGCGTCCGACTCCGCATCCGGGACCTGACCGGCGCCCTCCTTCTCGGCGCCTGCTCCCTCACACTGCTGCTCCAAGCGATCCTCACCGCAGACATCACCACCACCTACGCTCTCCGGGTCGTCGGCGTCCGCACCTCCCTACCCGAGTTGGGCACCGCCGGCGCACTCGCCATGCTCACTGCCTTCGCCGTCGCGCACCTCGCCCCCACCACCTGGCTCGCCGGCACACCCACCACCGCAACAGCTGCGGCCGGCAGCCTCATCCGGCGCGGATACCTCGCCGCCGCCGCCGGCGGCGCGATCGCCGCCGCCCTCTACGGCCTCGCCACCGGCACCTCCGTCGAATTCGACTACGGTCAATACCTGAATTGGACACTCGGCTCCGCGCTACCCCTCGCGGCCTGCGCCGCCGTCATCGCCGCCGCCGCACCCCGGATCCCGGCCCACACCCTGCCCGCCTGGCTCGCGCGCGCCCGACCGGCGATCATCCACGCCGCCATCGCCGTCACCGGCATCTACCTCATGCGAGCAGCGCTCACGATCACTGCGCCCGTCGACCTGACCGGCATGGAAGGCCTCATCGGCAGCATCGGAGCAGCGCTTGTCGGCGCCGCCACCGGCCTGACCGCCAGCCGAAGCCGCACCATCCGCACCATCACCGCCACAGGCCTCGCCATCGGCTACGCCATCGTCTTCACCAACAACACCCACGGCGCCCTCATCGTCGGCTACCTCGTCGCCCTCACCTGGTGGGGCGTCCGCCTCACCGCACACACACTGCGACTCGCATTCCCCACCGCCGGGAAGGCGCTACGCCGCCTCACGGACGGCTCAACCACCTGACCGACGCTTCTGGCCAGCAGGTCGCTGTATCCGGCCGGATCCGGCTCGGCGACCACGCGGTCGGCCGGTCGCGCCAGGGTGTCGGGGCGGCTTCGGTAGCCGTAGCACCCGGTCGGCGCGAAGCCGGCCGAGCAGTTGCACGGGCAGGTCAGCCAGGACGAACGCCAGCCGGGTGATGTCGTAGCCGGTGTCAGTGACGATCAGAATCGGCGGGTCGCCGGGACGCCAGTGCCCCGCCGCGATCAGCCGGTTCACCACCTCACGCACGGCTCCTACGAGCGGCTCAAGTTCGTCGCGAGCCACGAGGGCATGAAGCTCAGTCTGCGGTGAACGGCAGCTCGACCGGCTGGCCGCTGCGCCGGCCGGGCGCGGAGTGCTGCGGTGCCGGGGGGGCCGACAGTTGCGAGTGCCGGTGGTTGCGTACGGCGACCTCGCAGGTGACGAGGCGGATCGGCGTGGGCGGTGCGGCGAACGGCCCCGGCCCCCAGCGTACCCAGAGCGCGACCCGGCCGGCGCCGGCCTCGGCGAGCAGCTTCTCCACAGTGCGCCGGCGATCGGTGCGGTCCACCTCGATCACGATGGGCCGGCCGGCCGGGCGGGCGCAGGCGACGTCCACGATCGAGTGCCGGTGCTGGTACGGGGCGGGCAGCGGGACGACGCTCGTGGCGCGCCGATACACCCGGAAGCCCTGGGACTCACCCCAGGCGGCGACCGCGTCGACAAGCAGCGCGGTGACCTCGTCCGTCGACCGGTCCACGAACGTGAGCCGGCCCAGGTACGCCGCCAGCGAGGCGGCGAGCTCGTCGTCGTTCATGGTCTGCCCCGGTTGCCACGCGGGACGACCAGCCCGGTCTCGTAGGCGACGACGACCGCCTGCGTCCGGTCCCGCAGGCCGAGCTTGCCCAGCAGCCGGCTCACGTGCGTCTTCACCGTCTCGTCACTGACCACGAGCCGCTCGGCGATCTCCGGGTTGGACAGGCCCTCGGCGACGAGCCGCAGCACCTCGGTCTCCCGCGGGGTGAGCACGCCGAGCGGGAAAGGATGCCGGGGCGGGCTCGGGCGCAGCCGCGCGAACTCGCCGATCAGCCGCCGGGTCACCGTCGGCGCGAGGAGCGCCTCGCCGGCCGCGACGACCCGGACAGCGTCGAACAGCCGCTCGGCGGTGACGTCCTTGAGGAGGAAGCCGCTCGCCCCGGCGCCGAGGGCGTCGTAGACGTGCTCGTCCAGGTCGAACGTGGTGAGGATGAGGATCCGCGGGCCACCGTCGGCGACGAGGTGCCGGGTCGCCTCGATGCCGTCCATCACCGGCATCCGCACATCCATGAGAACCACGTCGGGCCGCTGCTCGCGGCAGACCCGCACCGCCTCGGCACCGTCGGCGGCGCTGCCGACCACGGTGAGGTCCGGCTGCGTGTCGAGGAGCGCGGCGAAGCCGGCCCGGACGACCTCCTGATCGTCGGCGACGACGACCCGCACCGGCTCGCTCATCGCTCCACCATAGTTTCGCTCGTCCCGACGAGGGTTCCGGCACAATGGTGGCCATCGGGTCCGGCCGGGACCGGCGTCGCCGACGGTGCCTCCTCGGGGAGGGGCAGCACCGCGTCGACCAGGAAGCCGCCGCCCGGCGCGGGGCCGGTCCACAGCTCGCCGCCCAGGGTGGCGACCCGCTCGCACATGCCGAGCAGCCCGTGTCCGGCGCCGGAGAGCTGCCCGGGGACCGGTCCGGGACCGTTGTCGCGGACGCGCACGCGCAGGGCGTCCCTCGCGTACGTCAGCTCGACGTCGACCGCGGCGCCTGGGGCGTGCCGGCGGACGTTGGTCAGCGCCTCCTGGACGATCCGGTACGTGGTGAGCTGCACGCCCGGATCGAGCGGGACGATCTGGCCGCGCACGAGCAGCCGCGTGCCCGCCCCGGTCGAGTCGCGCACCTCGTCGAGCAGCTCGGTGAGCTGCCGCAGGCCGGGCTGTGGGGCACGGGCCGGTCTCGTCCCGGCGGACTCCTCGACGTCCTCGCGCAGGACCCCAAGGAGCCGGCGCATCTCGGTGAGCGCGGCCCGCGCCGTGTCGCCGATCGCGAGCAGGCGCTTCGCCCCGTCCGGTGGTAGGCCGGGCGTGGTCAGCCGGGCCGTCTCCGCCTGCACCGCGATCATCGAGATGTGGTGGGCCACGACGTCGTGCAACTCGCGGGCGATCCGGGCGCGTTCGCCCCGCGCCGCGTACGCGAGCAGGGTCTTCGCCATCGTCTGGCGGGACTCGTCGTGGGCTGCGGCCTCTGCGCGGGCCCGCACCGCGACACCGACGCCGGCCGCCCCGACGGTCGCCGCCGCGACGGCGAGCGCGAACATCCGCCCGTCCAGGCCGCCACCGGGCGGGCCGAGAATCGCGTAGACCACGAACGGCAGCACGAACCAGCCTGCCACGGTGGCCCGGCGGCGGCGCCCCACCAGGCAGAGCGCGGTGAGCTCGGCGACGAGCACCGCGATCGGCGGCCGGGGGTACAGCGCGAGCGTAAGCGCCGTCGCCGCTGTCGTGGTCGCCGCGGCCCACACCGGCTGGGTCCGCAGCTGCGCCACCGGCGCGGCGGCGCAGACGGCGAGGAACAGCGCGGCCGGCAGCAGGGCACCGGAGACCACGCCGAGCAGGACGGTCTCCACCATCGCGGCGAACCCGAGGAGCGCCGCGGCGACCGCTGGCAGCTCGGGCAGGTCGGTGACCCGTCCGACGAACGCTCCAACGGCGGCGGCCGACCGGCCGTGCGCATCCCCCTCCATGCCGCCATTCTCCCGCCAGGGCCGGTCCGCCGCGTCCCCCGGTGACCGTCCCCCATGCTGGGGACCTGACGCACGCGGCGTAACCCGGAGCCCTGCGCCAAAGACGGCCCCGCAGCGGGACGACCGGGCGTCGCCGGCCGCCTAGCGTCGCTGCCATGACCGAATCTCCCCCACGCAGCGGCGTGACGATCGAGGTACGCGGGCTGCGCAAGCGGTACCGCTCGACGGTGGCCGTCGACGATCTGTCGTTCACCGTCGAGCCCGGCATGGTGACCGGGTTCGTCGGGCCGAACGGCGCCGGCAAGTCCACCACGATGCGGATCATCCTCGGGCTCGACGCGGCCGACGAGGGCAGCGCGCTGGTCGGCGGCCGGCCGTACCGGGTGCTGGACCGGCCGCTGCGCACGGTCGGCGCGCTGCTTGACGCCGCCGCCGTGCACCCGGGTCGCAGCGCCCGCAACCACCTGCTCTGGCTCGCCCAGTCCAACGCGATCCCGCGCCGTCGCGTCGACGAGGTCCTCGACCTCGCCGGGCTCGCGACGGTCGCGAAGCGCAACGTGGGCGGGTTCTCCCTCGGCATGCGGCAGCGGCTCGGCATCGCCGCGGCACTGCTGGGAGACCCGGCGGTGGTCATCTTCGACGAGCCGATCAACGGCCTGGACATCGAGGGCATCCAGTGGATCCGCAGCCTGCTGCGGTCCCTGGCCGGCGAGGGCCGAGCGGTCCTGGTCTCCAGCCACCTGATGAGCGAACTGGAGGACACCGCCGATCACCTGCTGGTCATCGGCCGCGGCCGGCTCCTAGCCGACACGAGCGTCCGGGAGCTGGTCACCACCGCGTCCGGGGACCGGGTCGCCGTCCGTACGGGCATGCGCACCGAGGCGATGACGACCCTCGCCAACGCGGGCGCGCTGGCCACCATCACCGACGGCGAGACGGTGACCGTCTCCGGCCTGCCCGTCGAGCACGTCATCGAGCTGCTCACCCGAGACGGGGTGGCGTTTACCGGCGTGTCCGCGCACCGGGCCTCCCTCGAGGAGGCGTACATGGAGCTGACCCGCGACGCGGTCGAGTTCGGCGCTGCTGCCGGGCGCGAGGGGTGAACGGCCCGGTGACTGCCACCACGCACCGCACCACCAGAACCGCCGGTCCGCTGCCGGCCGCCGGCCGCCCCGGCTTCGGTTGGCTTCTGCTGTCGGAGTGGACGAAGCTGCGGTCGGTCAGCCGCTGGACCGTCGCCCTGCTCACCGCGCCCGTGTTGATCATCCTCGTCGGCCTCCTGTCCGCCGCGAGCAGCCAAGCCGGCAACCCCGACTCGACCGTCAGCGGCCCGGACGGCACCTGGGTGCAGGACCGGTTCCATTTCGTCCACCGCCCACTCACCGGCGACGGCAGCGTGACGACCCGGGTCGCCTCAACAAGGCTCGAGTTGAGCGTGCCGCAGCAGGATGGCGGCGACGGACGGACGCAGGACGTCGAACGCACCGTGTGGTCGAAGGCCGGGCTGATGGTCAAGGACGGCCTGCGGCCTGGCTCGCGTTACGCCGCAGTGATGGTCACCCCCGGGCACGGCGTCCGGCTGCAGTCGAACTTCACGACCGACATCGCCGGCCCAGCCGTCGGCGCACCGACCTGGCTCAGGCTCACTCGCGCCGGCTCGACGATCAGCGCCTTCCAGTCATCAGACGGAGTCTCCTGGACACCCGCCGGCACCGTCACCGTCCCGGACCTGCCGCAGACCGTCGAGGTCGGGCCGTTCGTCGCCTCGCCGGCCGGAATCCTGATGGGGGAACGGCAGTTCGGCACCGTCCAGTTCGAGCGGTACCCGACCACGACCCGAGCGGTATTCGAACGGCCCACGCTGGAGCCGGCCAGAGCCACGGGCGCCGCGTCCGGCGAGCCGCAGGACGGCTGGCGGGACGACGAGGTCAACGACGAAGCTGGTCAGTCGGGTCCGCCGCTGCCCGCTGGCGCGCGGCCGGACAAGACACCGCAGGCCGGGCCGCCCGCCGCCGAATGGGCGGGGGACCGGCTCACGCTGGTCGGTGTCGGCGACATCGCGCCGCGAACGAAGTCGGAGGACGTCATCAAGCTGGGCCTCACTGGCGCGTACGCCGGACTGATGGCGCTCGTCGCGGTGGCGGTCCTGTTCGTCACCACCGAGTACCGGCGCGGCATGCTCCGCACGACGTTCACGGCAAGCCCCAGACGGGGGCGGGTTCTGGTGGCCAAGGCGATGGTCGTTGGCGCGGTCACGTTTGTCATCGGGCTGGTGGCGGGTGTCGCCGCGCTGCTCATCACCCTGCCGATCACACGCGACAACGGCTTCCTGCCCCCTGTCTACCCGGACTGGTCACTGATCGACCCCACGGTCCTGCGGGCGATCGTCGGCACCGCCGGCGTGCTGGCCGCGATCGCGGTGTTCAGCCTGGCCCTCGGCACGGTGCTGCGTCGCGCCGCGGGCGCGGTCGCCATCGTCATCGTGCTCATCATCCTGCCGCAGCTCCTCGCCGGTGCTCTGCCGACGGCGGCCGGGCAGTGGCTGATGCGGCTCACCCCGCCTGCCGGGTTCTCGGTCCAGCAGACGGTCCCGCACTACGAACAGGTGCCGCGGATCTGTATACCCGAGAACGGCTGCGTCTACGACCAGCCGTGGGCCGGGTTCGCGGTCGTCTGCGGGTACGCGCTGGTGACGATGGCCGTGGCGCTCTGGCTGCTGCGCCGGAGGGATGCGTGAGCACCGTGTACGCGATCCGCGCGGAGTGGACGAAGCTACGGACGGTGGTGAGCACGCCGTGGCTGCTGTTCACCGCCGTCGCCGTCACCGCCGGCATCAGCGCGATGGTCACGAACGCGGCCAGCAACCGCACCTGCCCGGTACCGTCGCCCTGCCTCGATGACCTGCCGAAGCTCAGCCTTACCGGTGCCCAGTACGGCCAGGCCCTCGTGGTCGTGCTCGCCGTTCTCGTGATGAGCGAGGAGTACGGCACGCGCTCGATCGGCGTGTCCCTGATGGCGGTACCGCGCCGGTGGCGGCTGTACCTGAGCAAGGCGGCCGTCCTCACCGGGGTGGTGGTCGTCATCGGCTCGCTCGGCGTCCTCGGCTCGCTGCTGTTCGCCCGGCAGGTCCTACCCGGCACTGCGTTCAGCGCCGCCAACGGTTACCAGGGCCTTTCGCTCCGGGACGAGCCGACGCTGCGGGCGGTGTACGGCACAGTGCTTTACCTCGCCCTGGTAGCGCTGCTGAGCTACGGCGTCGCCGCGATGCTGCGCGACACCGCCGGGTCGGTCGCCACGATGCTCATCCTGCTGTACGTCGCGCCGATCCTGACGGCGGTCGTCACGGACCCTCGGTGGCTGACGCGGATCGAGCGGGTCTCGCCGATGATCGCCGGCCTGAAGATCCAGGCGACGACGGCGCTGGACTCGCCGACAATCGGACCGTGGCAGGGCCTGGGCGTCCTGGCCCTGTGGGCCGCGGGCGCCCTGCTGGCGGGCCTGCTCTCGCTGCAGCTGCGCGACGCGTGACTCGGGGCCTCGTGGTCGGTCGCAACGACCGCCACAAAGCCCCGATCGGGCACTGCGCCTACGAGCGCCTGCGGCGCGGCAGCCAGGAAGTCGCGGCAGAATCAGGTTCACGCATAAGTAGCCGCCGACAGCGCTCGGCAATGATGGCGCGCCAGCCGACCCCGGATCGTTGTTGCCTGACTGCGGACATGAGCACAGCCGGATCGGCGCCGCGAGGGGTCCAGCCCACGGCCCGCAGTGCCTGCTCGATCTCATCGCCAAGGTAGTCCGCCGTCGAGGGCTTCTCAGGTGGTGGCCTTGGCCGATCGGCGGTCGGGCGGCAAATTGGGTACGCGGTCCCTTCGGCGGCCTTCAGCTGAGCTGTTCGGCCAGTCCGACGACGATGCCCTCGGGGCCGCGGACGTAGCAGAGCCGATAGATGTCCTCGTACTGCGCCAGCTCGCCGACGAGTTCGGCGCCGTGGGTGCGCAGGCGGGCAACGACGTCCTCGATGTCGTCAACGGCGAACATGATGCGACGAATGCCCAGCGTGTTCGCCGGTGCGTCCTTCGGCTCGGCGCTGATCGCCTTCGGCGCGGGGAACATCGCCAGCTCGATTCGGCCGTGGTCGTCCGGGGTCCGCAGCATCGCGATGTCCTGTCGGACGTCGTCGATCCCGATGACCCGCTCCACCCAGCGTCCCTCGACTGGCGTCTTGCCCTCCAACTCCATGCCCAGCTCGACGAAGGACGCAATTACCGACTCACGCCGGACGTGCCGCGTAAGCCGTCGGGTGACACGGACGGCACCGAAAGCGGACGCGCAGAAGGCAGGATGGGCGCATGTTCATCCTGCGCGCAACCGCGAAGCTGCGCCAACGCATCGGCCTGTCCGCCCCGCATACGGCTGAGTCCACGACGTTGCTCGGCGACTGGTACGCCACCATGTTGCCGTGGCGACCGCAGGTCGCGCTGCTCGTCAACGAGCGCACCCTGCTGCCGGTGCTCATGCCCCTCGCGCCGGCCGCCACCATGCCCGCCCGGGTCGCCGACCAGGTCGGCGAGGTACTCGCCGCCCACAGCGTGCCCGACCTGATGATCTGCGCCGAGGTCGACCAGATGCGCCAGTGGCGGATCGCACCGACGGCCAATCGCAGCATCGTCGGCATCATGAACGAGTTCGCCTTCCTCGCCGACACCTGGCGCGACGCCGCCAAGCCGAACCTTCTCGATCTCGCCGTGCGGCTGGCCGCGACACCCTGCAGCCCGCTCTACCGGCGCCATGTCAGCCCCGACCGGGAGCTCGCAGCCCTCGTGCAATGAGGCTTTTCCACCCTGATCTTGCAGGTCAGGGTGGGTGCGCGCGGGTCGGAGATCGATGATGATGAGGCTCCAGGTGTGACAGCAGTCGACCAAGGTCAGATGCGCCGAACAGGAGTCTGGCTGTGCTGCCTTACGCCGTCATGATCCCGCTGTCCAGCCACGATTGCGTCTCACGGGCGCTCGGAGCTACCGGCGTTGGCCGCCTCGGAGGCTCTGAGAAATGGCGGAGCTTGACGAACCCTGCTGGTAAGTCGTAGCTTACCGTTCGTGGCCACTTACCGAATTGAGGATGGGTGGGACGCCCTGGGCGACCCGACGCGGCGGGCGATCATCGCGTGTCTCGCGGAGCAGCCAAGGGCGGTCGGCGAGCTGGCCGCGGTGCTGCCGGTCAGCCGGCCAGCGGTGTCGCAGCATCTGCGGGTGCTGAAGGACGCTGGCCTGGTGACGGACCGTACGGCGGGCACACGGCGTGTCTACCGACTCAATCCCGCCGGGGTGGCCGCGTTACGAGATCAGCTCGACACCTACTGGAGCCGGGCGTTGGACGGCTTCAGGGACGTTACCGAGCGTCCTGACGAGGAGGAATCATGAGTGGCACGGATGCGGTGGTGCGGCGGCAGATCGTGGTCGACGCGCCAGTTGAACGGGCGTTCGCGGTGTTCACGGAGCGGTTTGGCGACTTCAAGCCGAAGGAGCACAACCTGCTGGGGTCGCCGATTGCGGAGACTGTGTTCGAGCCGAAGGTCGGTGGGCACATCTATGACCGCGGCGAGGACGGCAGTGAGTGCGCCTGGGCGCGAATCCTCGCCTTCGAGCCGCCGGACCGGGTCGTGTTCAGCTGGGACATCAGCCCGGCATGGCAGGTCGAACAGGATCCGGACAACGCCAGCGAGGTCGAGGTCCGGTTCGTCGCCGAGACACCGCAGCGGACCCGGGTCGAGTTGGAGCACCGCAACCTGGACCGGCACGGTCCGGGCTGGGAGTCGGTTCGTGACGGCGTCGCTCACGACCAGGGCTGGCCGCTGTACCTGGACCGCTACGCCGGTCTGTTCATCGATGCCGGATAACGCCAAGGCGATGAGACGGGCGGCGTTGCCGCTGATCAGTGAGCGTTTTCATCCTCGATAGGCCGGGTGGTCGACGCGCCGTCCTTCCACGTGGCGGTCTGCATCGCAGCGGCTGCTCCGTCGCACCCTGACCACCGTCCCCGCGCCGCTTTCCACCGCGCGCCGCGGCCCCGGCCTCCTGCCGGACAGCAGCATGCTGGTTCGGGCGCTGGCCGCAGTGGCGGTGCCGGCGACGGGCTTCAGCTCGTCGGTGCCGGGCTGACCGCCGCGCAGGCGGTCAGCGCCTCCTTGGCCTTCGCGTCGGACGGGTCGAGACGGTCCAGATCGACGCCGCGCCCGCGCAGGCAGGTGCGGTAGGCCGTACCACGCCCGTCGTCCGGCGCGGCCGAGCCGCCGGGCCCGCCCCACCCTCCGGGCCGTGCGGTCGGCCGCAGTGCCGAGCAGGCCTCCTGTGCCTTCTGCCAGGTGGCCTCGTCGACACCATCTGGCCGACCCATTCCCGGGAACCGGCGTCCCTCGCCGTCCGATGGGCGAGCCGTCGGGAAGCCGGACGGCCGGGCAGTTGGGAAGCCGGACGGCCGGTCCCTGGGAGGGCGGGACGGGTCGGCCGAAGGCAGGGTGATGCCGTTGTCGCGCAGGCATTCCTGGTACGCGGCGAAGGCGTTGTTCCCTTCGGCACCGGTCGCCGCGGCGGTGGGGGTGCTGTCCGCGCCGCAGGCGGTCAGCAGGGCCGACGCGGCGGCAGTCAGTACGGCCGCCAGGAGGCGGCCCCTTCCAGTCTTCGACACGGAGACTCCTCAGCCGTTTCCGGAACCCGCTCAGGTAAGCGGCTACAGCTCCGGGTCGCCTCGGACCGGACTGGGAGTTGCCTCGGAGCTCTGCCGCGGGCACCCGAGCCGACCCGCCAGTTGGGCCGCGGCTTTTGAGGCAACTCCCAGGTGGAACCGAGCCGCTGGAGAGGAGCGGCCGGCAGACTGACCCGTCATGAGAGAGGGCCAGACCCGACTGTGGCGTACCCGACGGGTCCGCTGGGGGGCCGCCGGCATCGGTGCCGCGCTCGTGCTCGGCGCCGGGGCGTTGGTGTTCACCGCGGACGCCCGCGAGGTACCGGCCCGGCCGGTCACCGTCACCGTCGACCGGGGCCCGGTCGAGATCCACGTCGCCACCACCGGCACGGTCCAGCCGGCGAACACCCGGGCGCTGAGCTTCACCGTTTCTGGCACGGTGGCGCGCGTCGCCGTTCGGCCCGGCACTGTGGTGCAGGCCGGGCAGCAGCTCGCCACGCTCTCCGACGAGGACGTCGCCGCGGCGGCCGACGCGGTTGGCCGCGCCGAGCAGGATCTGGCGGATGCCCAGGAGGCACTGGCCAAGGCGCGCGAGTCGACCGATGCCGCATCGCGCTGTGCGACCGCCGCCGTCCGGCCCGCTGCGTGGACGTCGTCGCGGCCCGCCGGAACGGCGAACCCGGCTCCCTCAACGGCATCGGGTTCCGCGGCACAGACCACCTCCCCGAGCGGCGCGCCACCCGCCTCACCCACCCGCCCCGCCCCCGCGCGGACCGGGGTCCCGCAGCCTGACGCGACGCGGGCACCCGGCGATACTGCCTGCTCCGGCGGATTCCAGGGCGGCGGCGACCGAATCCTTGATGCGCAACGCCGGGTCAACCAGGCCGAGGCGGCGGTCGCGGAGGCGGAGATCGCGCGGTCCGGTGCCACCATCACCGCGCCGATCCGGGGCACCGTCCTGGCCGTCGCCGGGAAGGTCGGCAGCACGGTCGGCCGAGGTGCCGCCTTCATCACCCTGGCGGACACGTTCAGCATGCAGGTCGAGGCGAAGTTCCCCGAGGCGGACGCGGCGGCCATCGCCGTCGGGCAGCCCGCCACGGTGGGTCTCGCCGACCGAGCCGCCCAGGCGTTGCCGGCGACCGTCGTGCAGGTGGACCCGGCCGGCACCGCCGACGGTCAGATGATCCGCTACGGCGTGGTGCTCTCGTTCACCGACGCCCCGGGGAACCTGCTGATCGGGCAGACCGCGGCGGTGACTGTGCGTACCGGGTCGGTTGCCGACGCGCTGCGCGTGCCGTCCACTGCGGTGCACGATGTGACGGACGGCCGCGGCAGCGTGCGGTTCGGTGCTGCCGGCGAGCTGCGCACGGTCACCGTGGGCCTGCGTGGCGATCAGTACACCGAGGTCACCGACGGGTTAGCGGCCGGCGATGCCGTCCTGCGGTCCTGGTGACAGCTGGGACACAGGTTCCACACAGTTCGCTCCGAGGCAGGCCCGGTAGGCAGAGCCGGTGCAAACCGACATCCTCCGGCCGCCGGGCGAGGGCCCAGCCCCAGCTCTCGGTAGCCTGACCGACACCGCCCGGGTACTGGTGGTCGACGACGAGCCGAACATCTCCACGTTGCTGGCCGCCGCGCTGCGCCTAGTCGCGTATGACACCCGGGTGGCCGCCAATGGTCGAGCGGCACTGGCCTGCGTTGAGGAGTTCGACCCCCACCTGGTCGTCCTCGATGTGATGCTGCCGGACCTGGACGGGTTCGAGGTGGCCCGGCGGCTACGCGCGGCCGGGCAGCCGGTGCCGGTGCTCTTCCTGAGTGCAAGGGACACGGTGCAGGACCGGGTGACCGGGCTGGTCGTCGGCGCAGACGACTATGTCGCCAAGCCGTTCAGCCTCGAAGAGGTGGTGCTGAGGATCCGAGCCATCCTGCGTCGCAGCCGACCGGAGTCGCCGACGGTGCCGGAGATCTCCACGCTGCGCTACTCCGATCTGGAGCTCGACGACGGCGCGCACCAGGTACGCCGGGCGGGCCAGCCGGTGGATCTGTCGCCGACCGAGTTCCGGCTGCTGCGCTATCTCCTGCTCAACGCCGGGCGGGTGGTGAGCAAGGCGCAGATCCTCGACCGGGTGTGGAACTACGACTTCGGTGGTGACGGGCGGATCGTCGAGTCGTACGTGTACTACCTGCGCCGCAAGGTCGACCGGCTCGGCCCGCCACTCATCCACACGGTGCGCGGCGTGGGGTACACCCTGCGGCTACCGCACGGGGAAGAGTGAACCGCCTGCTGCGAGTGCGCCCCTGGGCGCACTGGACCCTGCGCTCCCGGCTCGTGCTCGTGGTCGGCGTGCTCACCGCGCTCGCCCTGCTCGGCGCGAACACGGCCGGGTTCTTCCTGCTCCGCGGCTATCTGCTGGAACGGATCGACGACCAGTTGACCGCCCAGGCCCGGCCGCTGCACGCCGGCCCCAGGCCCGGCGGCTCCACACCGGCGGCCACCCCGCAGGCCGTCGCGCCATCCACGGGTCCGTACTCCGGGGCGGAACCCGCGGCCGGCGCCGGCCGTGGCGTGCCCGGGCGCTTCGCCCGCCTGGGCCAGGACCAGATGGTCCTGGCCTACCGCACGGACGGCACCCGGGACACCGAACGCAGCAGCACGCCGACGGCGGCCGCCCCGGATCCGGGCAGTCTCGCCGAGGTGACAGCGCGGGCCGCGACCGGACGGCCGTACACCGTAGCGGGCGGTGACGGAGCAGCCGAGTGGCGGTTGCTGGCCGTGCCGGTCGAGCGGGACGGAATCGTCGTGGTCCTCGGCGTGTCGCTGAGCGAGGCGGACCGAACCGCCGACCGGTTGCTGCTCATCGATGTGGCGGTCACCGGCACCGTGCTGCTCGGGCTGGGCTTGCTCGCGGCCTCGGTGGTCCGGCTGGGCCTGCGCCCGCTGACCAGGATGGAGGGCATCGTCGCGGGCATCACCGGGGGCGAACTCACCCACCGGGTCGACGGCGCCGACCCGCACACCGAGCCGGGCCGGCTGGGCGCGGCGGTGAACCTGATGCTGGACCGGATCGGCGCCGAAATGGCCGCCCGTGCCGCCTCCGACCGGCGGTTGCGTCAGTTCGTCGCTGACGCCTCGCACGAGCTGCGTACTCCGCTGACCTCGATCCGGGGCTTCGCCGAGTTGTACCGGCGCGGCGGCGCCCCGCCGGGGCCGCTGCTCCACGAGACGATGAGCCGCATCGAGGGCGAGGCGGCTCGGATGGGTGTGCTGGTCGAGGACCTGCTCCTGCTCGCCCGGCTGGACCAGCAGCGGATCCCGGCGCTGCGGCCGATTGACCTGCTGGAGATAGCCGCCGACACCATCCGCGACGCGCACGCCCGGACGCCGGAGCGGCCCGTCCGGCTGACCACCCTGGCCGACCGCGACGACGACTCGTTTGAGCCGCCGAGCGTGCTCGGCGACGAGCACCGGCTCCGTCAGGTCGCGGCGAACCTGGTCGGCAACGCGCTCCAGCACACCGGGCCGAACGTCCAGGTCACCGTCCGAGTCGGGCGGCTGCCCGCGCCACCGGCCCACCCGGCGGTCCGGTCCGCCCCGCTGCCTGAGCCGACCGGCGGCGGGCTCGCCGTGATGGAGGTGCACGACGACGGGCCGGGGATACCGGCGGAGCACGCCGGCCGGGTGTTCGAGCGACTCTACCGGGTGGATCCCAGCCGCGGGCGGGGCAACGGCGGCGGCTCCGGCCTGGGGCTGTCCATCGCCGCCTCGATCGTGCACGCCCACGGCGGCTGCATTGAGCTGGACACCACGCCGGGTGCGGGCACGACCTTCCGGGTGCTGCTGCCCGCCGCGCCCGAACAGGCCGCCGGGGAGCCCGACCCCCCGGTCCACGCCAACGGTGAGCCGGCCGAGTTGCAGAGGGCAATTCCGAGCCAGCTCTGAGGTTGCCCGGAACCTCCTCCCAGCCGACCGGTGGACGCTGTCGGTCATGCGTGTGCGCCTACCGGCCGTCCTGCACCGACCACCCGTGGCGGTCAACACCGCACTGGCTCTGCTGCTGCTCGGCGGCGGCTACTGGGCTTGGTCGTCGGTGGCCGGCGACTCCGCCGCCCAGGCGGAGCCGGCTCGGGGTACCCGGACGGTCCTGGTGTCGCGGGGGACGGTGACCGCAACCGTCACGGCGGACGGCTCGATCGAGAGCGCCACCACGGCGAGCGCCAGCTTCGCCACCGCCGGCACGGTCACCGACATTCGTGTACGGGTCGGGCAGTATGTCAAGAAGGGTCAGCTGCTGGCGACGGCGGATCCGGCCGCTGCCGAGCGAGCGCTCAAGGTGGCCCAGGCGAACCTGGACGCCGCCGAGGACGCACTGGATCGCGCCGCTGACGGCGACACCTCGTCCGCGGAGAACGCGGTGACCCAGGCGGAACTCGCGGTTGACGAGGCGAAGGCCGCGGTGGCCGGGACGAAGCTCACCGCGCCGATGGCCGGCACGGTGGTCGCCGTCAACGGCACGGTGGGCAGCTCGTCCGGGGGGTCCGGCAGCGGGCCGTCCGGCAGTTCCGGCGGCCAGCAGAACGGTGGCGGGTCGGGCACGACCGCAGGTTTCGTGGACCTCGCCGACCTGTCCCACCTGCAGGTCAGCGCGGCGGTCGCGGAGGCGGACGCCACCCGGCTCAAGAGCGGGCTGGCGGCCACCGTCACCTGGAACGCGTTGTCCGACGCCCGGGCGACCGGAAAGGTGGTGGCGATCGATCCCCAGGCCACCACCAGCAACAACGTGGTCACCTACGGCGTGACGATCAGTCTGGACGGCCTGCCCACCGGCGCCAAGCCGGGGCAGACGGTCACGGTCAGCGTCGTCACCGGCACCGTCCGGGACGTACTGATGGTCAACTCGGCCGCGGTCAGCGGCAGCGGCGACCGGCACAACGTCACCGTGGTCACCGAGACCGGCCAGGAGGTCCGGCGGGTGCAGGTCGGACTCGCCGGCAACCAGGCCTACGAGATCACCTCCGGACTGACCGAGGGTGACCGGGTCGTCCTACCGGACACCGGCACCGGGACCGGCAGCAACGGCGGCGGCTTGCGCGGTGGCGCGGGATTCCCCGGCGGCGGTGGCGTTCCTGGCGGTGGCGGCTTCCCAGGCGCCGGTCAGGGCGGGCGACGGACCGGAAACGGAGGCGGCTGATGGACCTCCGAGCCGCGCCGCGCCGCCCGGTGCTGGACGTCCGCGGGCTGACAAAGGTGTACGGCGAAGGGGACGCGGCGGTGCACGCGCTGCGCGGCGTCGACCTCTCGGTCGAGGCGGGCGACTACGTGGCGATCATGGGCTCGTCGGGTTCCGGCAAGTCCACCCTGATGAACATCCTCGGCTGTCTCGACGTGCCGTCGAGCGGGCGATACCTGCTCGACGGGGTCGACGTGAGTAGCCTCGCCGACCGGCAGCTCGCGCTGGTCCGCAACCGGCTGATCGGCTTCGTGTTCCAGGCGTTCAACCTCATTCCCCGCACCACCGCGCTGGCCAACGTGGAGCTTCCGCTGGCGTACGCCGGCATCCGGGCGACGCAGCGCCGGCGTCGGGCGATGGCCGCGCTGGACGCAGTCGGACTCGCCGAGCGCGCCGACCACCACCCCAACCAACTCTCCGGCGGGCAGCAGCAACGGGTCGCCGTCGCCCGGGCACTGGTCACCGAGCCGGCGCTGCTGCTGGCCGACGAGCCCACCGGCAACCTCGACAGCCGCTCCACGGACGACATCCTGGCCATCTTCGACCAGCTCAACTCCGCCGGACGGACGATCGTGCTGATCACCCACGAAGCGGAGGTCGGCGCTCGTACGCGTCGTCTGGTTCGGCTCTTCGACGGTCAGGTCCGCGTCGACGACCGGCAGGACGCCCTGGGCCGACACGCGGCGGGGGTGCCGCGGTGACGCTGGCCGAGACCCTCCGTTTCGCCCTACGCGGGATAGCCGCCAACAAGCTGCGCTCGGCGCTGACAATGCTCGGCATCCTGATCGGCGTCGCCGCGGTGATCCTGCTGGTCGCGGTCGGCAACGGGTCAGCTCAGGCAATCACGAGCCGGATCGAGGCGCTGGGCACCAACACCCTCACGGTGACCGGCACCAACCGGGGCGCAGGCACTGGGCTCACCCTGGACGTGGCCGACGCGCTGGTCGACCCGGTACTCGCCCCCGACGTACAATCGGTGTCCCCACTGGTCACCACCTCGGCCACCATCACCTACCAGGGTGCGGAGCACGAGGTCGGCCAGTTCGTCGGCACCCGACCAAGCTGGTTCGACGCCTCAAACTCGCCGGTCGCCAGTGGCATGGCATTCAGCGTCGACGACGAGGCGCAAAGCCGCCGGGTAGTGGTCATCGGGCGGACCGTCGTCGACGAACTGTTCTCCGGCGTCGACCCGATCGGACAGCAGGTCACCGTCGGCGGCGCGCTGTTCACCGTGGTCGGCGTGCTGGCACCGAAATCCGCGACAGGTTTCCAGGACGCCAACGACGTCGTGGTCGCGCCGTTGCGCGCGGTACGCGAGGTGCTGACCGGCTACGGGCCGCTCAGCTCGATCCTGGTCGAGGCAAAGAACCCGGAGCAGGTGGAAGCGGTCCAGACGCAGATCGCCACCGTGCTCGCCCAACGCCTGCCGAGCACCGGCACCGGCACCGGCACCGGCAGCACGCCGTACCGGATCCAGAACGCCGCGCAGCTGCTCCAGACGCAGACCGAGACCGCCGAAACCTTCACGGTCCTGCTCGGCGCGGTCGCCGCGATCAGCCTGCTCGTCGGCGGCATCGGCATCACCAACATCATGCTCGTCACGGTCACCGAGCGGACCCGGGAGATCGGTATCCGCAAGGCGCTGGGCGCCCGCCGCCGGACCGTACTGATCCAGTTCCTGACGGAGGCCACCCTGCTCAGCCTGATCGGCGGGACGCTGGGGTAATCGCCGCGCTGGTCGGGTCCCGGTTCGCCATCGTCGGCGTACAGCCGGTGATCGTGCCCAGCTCCGTCGTGCTGGCCCTCGGCGTGTCGGTCGCGATCGGGCTCTTCTTCGGCGGCCTGCCGGCGGCCCGAGCGGCCCGGCTGCGCCCCATCGACGCCCTGCGCTACGAGTAAGCCCATCCGGAGAGACGAGGACATGGACACCGCCGACACCGTCATCTTCGAACGGGTGGGCGACGAGCCACCGAGGTCGCCGACCCGGCCGGCGGAACCCGACCGGGACCTCTCCGCCGCGCTCGCGGCCGCCGCGCCACGCCGCTGGTGGAACCGGGGCACCTTTGTGCTGGCCGGGTTGCTGCTGGTGCTGGTCGGCTTCCTGGCCGGGACGCAGGTGCAGCAGCGCTGGGGGAACACCCCGGCGCTGGCGCCGGCCGGACGGACCGGGGGCTTCCCGGGTGCGCTGCCCAGCGCATTCCCCGGGGGCGGCCCGGGCCGCGGCGAGCCGGGCAGCGGGTCGGCGCCGACCTCCGCCGCGGCGGTCACCACCGGGAAGGTCAAACTCGTCGACGCCGGTGTCCTGTACCTGGAGACCTCCTACGGCACCGTGATCACCGTGCGGACCAACGACCGCACCACCGTGCAGACCAGCCGGCCGAGCGAACTGGCAATGCTCAAGGCCGGGCAGACCGTAAGCGTGCAGGGCGACCGGTCGACGGACGGCACGGTCACCGCCACCACAGTCACCGCCGCCGGCTGAGCCCACGGCGCCACAAGGGCTCGGCGTCGTGGTAGGCCCCGGCGGTGCAGCCTTTCAACGACTGAACCGGTCAGCGCGGCTGGATCACCAACCTGGAACAGATCAGGGTCCGCAGCAACTTCGGCGGATCCGGCACCGCACTCACCTCATCACCACCCACCGCGACGCTCTCGGGCACCGACCAACCCCCACGCCTCGCTCGGCAGATCCGGTCCAGGTGCCGTAGCCACACCGCTGCACTCACCTCCGCAGACGTGCTCGACGCCGGTACGGCGGACAGGTCCGAGGGGCGAGCGGAACAGCGGGTGGACTACACCGGCATGCCGACGGATCGCCGTGCAACGCCGACCGGTCATGCGCCGACCTCGTGGATCTGGGTCACCACGTCGTCGATACCCGGTCGGTGCGCCCAGCTCACCCGGGCGGTGGACCGGGGCGACCACTTCATCGTCAGCGCCACCAGCGTCGCGCCGGCGGACATCACCGGGAGCCGATGCAAGCAGCGTCATTTCCTGACGTAGTCGTCCCAACTCATGTCCCAGACCGTCCATCCATTGCTCGGATCCAGGCGTTTCTCGGTGCCAGTGACCGTCACCGGGTCGCCGATCTGTGAGTTGTCGTACACCCATTCGGCGTGTCGGGTGACAGGTTTGTGCACCCATTGCTGACGTTGTTTTGACCTTGGTCGCCCACCGACCACGGGGCTCCGTGGATGTACTCACCGCATCTGGACCGTACACCCAGAGAGCACGGGCTTGGGTTGGAGGTGCTTTGCAGTCTGGCAGAGCCTTGCAGAGCGCTTCCCGCCGGCCCTCTCCACTCAGCTTGCGCCCGTACAGTGCCTAGCCGTGGGAGACCTTTTCGGGACCCTCGCCGCTGCGGTCGGGGTGTTTGCCGGCACGAACATCGACGACATCATCGTGTTGACTGTGCTGTTCCTGTCCGCTCGGGCGTCAGGCAAGCCCCGTGCATGGCAGATCTGGGTTGGCCAGTACACCGGAGTCGCAGCCCTGGTCGTCGTCTCCGCAGTGGCCGCCCTCGGCCTGACGATCATTCCCGACCAGTGGGTGGGTCTGCTGGGCTTGGTCCCGTTCGGCCTCGGCGTGCGGGGCCTCATCGGGGCGATCCGTAGCCGGAATGACGAGGAACTGCCCACTCCGGCCGTGGCGTCTGGCCTGGCTTCCGTCATCGGGGTCACGATCGCCAACGGCGCGGACAACATCTCCGTCTACACCCCGATGTTCCGAACGATCGGCGTCACCGCCAGCCTGATCACGGTCGCCGTGTTCGCCGTTGGCGTCGCCGTATGGTGCCTGGCCGGGTCCTGGCTCGGCTCCCACCGCAAAGTGGTCGACATCGTTGAACGGTTCGGACACTGGATCGTGCCGGGCGTGTTCATGCTGATCGGTGCCGTAATCATCATTGAGTCCGGGGTTCTCGCCCGGCTGATCTAACTTGATCTTTAACCCGTGCGGCGTGGGCGGGGAGCGGTGGAGGTCTTCGGTTTCCTTCTCGCGCGTGGGCTGATGTGCACGTCGTGGCGTTGGGCGGGCTGTTTGTTGCGTCGACCTGGTGGTCGACCGGGGCCAGGGCGGGAAGGTTTCGGTGCGCTGGGCCAGGATGCCCGCTCGACTCAGCAGCCAGCTACCGACCGTGACCGCTCTTGATCGGCCAGCACGCACGGACGGCGGCAGATCCGGACGTCGGACCTTCCAGGTCGTGTAAGGCCTCGGTACCCCTCACGCCTGCAGTGCGAGGGGGTGGCTCCGTACGCATTCGCGCCCTTAGGACGTAGCCGTGTTGCATAAGTTTGGTGATCGCCGATGTAGGCCATAGATAGCGTCACATAGGCTCCCAGAGGAGGCCCCACATGCCTCGAACCACCCCCGTCCTGATCGCCGGCGTCCTTGCCGCCGCGCTCGTCGCGCCGGTCGCGCCGGTCGCGCCGGCGCAGGCGAGCAACCCACTCGCCCCGATATCCAGTTCCCTGGCGCGGACGCTGACGACAGCCTCCGGCACGATCCCGGTGTTTGTGCACGGTACGAGCATCGGCACGGCCCGGCAGGCGGCCGCCGACACCGGCCTCACACTCGTCACCACCTGGAACAAGATCGGTGTCGCGGTTGCGCGCGGCACCGCCGAGCAGATCGCGGCCGTTCGCGGTCATGCCGGTGTCACGTACGTCGAAGGTGACCAGCCGCTGCAGCTGCACCTGTCGACCTCGAACGTCGCTACCCGAGGCGAGCAGGCGCGCGCTGAGCTGCGCGACGGACAGGGACGGCCGGTCAACGGCCGTGGCGTGTCGGCGGCGATCATCGACACGGGCGTGGACGACACGCACCCGTTCTTCCGCAACGCGGACGGTAGCAGCGCAGTGAAGCTCAATCTGAAGAACATCTGCGGCCCGCTCACCGACCTGGGTCTGCCGCTCCCGCTCCCCAACGACTCGTGTTTCCTCGACCTGACCGCGGTCAACGACACCGACACGCTGTCGGCCGGCGGGCACGGCACACACGTCGCGGGGATCGTCGCCGGGCGGGACACGACGCTCACCGACGGCACCCGGCTGCACGGCGCTGCCCCTGACGCCACGCTGATCAGCCTGTCTGTCGGCGCGGGACTGAGCATCTTCGGTGCGGACAGCGCGCTGAACTGGGTGCTCGAGCATCACCTGAACCCGTGCGCGGGTTGCCCGCCGATCAAGGTGAGCAACAACTCGTACGGCCCCACTGGCGGTGGGGCGTTCGATCCGAACTCGGCGACCACCAAGTTGCAACGGGCGCTGGCCGCCGAGGGTGTCGTCACCGTCTGGGCGGCCGGCAACGACGGCCCGGACAACAGCGCCACCAACCCTCCGGGTCAGGACCCCACTCCGGGCATCATCATGGTCGCCTCCTACGACGATCATGGCACCGGCACCCGCGACGGTAGCGTGTCGACGTTCTCCAGCCGCGGGGCGGCGGGACACCCGGAGACCTACCCGGACGTCTCGGCACCCGGATCGAACATCACCTCGGCCTGCCGGCCGTACCTGCTGATCTGCTCGACCGGTCTGGACCCGCGCAACGGCCCCGGGCTCCTGGATCTCGGCACGTTCAACACGATCAGCGGTACCTCGATGGCAACCCCGCATGTCGTGGGCATCGTCACCCAACTGTTCCAGGTCGCACCGAACGCGACCCCGGCCCAGGTCGAGGACGCGCTCAAGGCCACGGCGTACAAGTTCACGGACGGCGCGGCCTACCAGACCGTCGGGCCCTACACCACCGCAGTTGACAAGGGAACCGGCCTCGTCGACGTGTACGCCTCAGCGGTACGGCTGGGGGCGACACCTGCCTGACGGCCGATCAGCTCAACGGCGCAGTAGCGAGTTCAGCCGGCACCGGCACCGGCACCGGCACCGTCAACAAACCAGTGCCACGGTGCGCACGATCACCGGCTGGCAACATGCCGCGATGACCTGCTCTGGCACAGCTCACGATCCACGACCAGGACCGCTACGAAACGTACGCCCCGGCGTTCATGAAGTAGTACCGGAGACGACTCCTCGCCGCGACGAGGCGCTGGAGCGCCTGACAACAGGAAAAGGTCATCCCGATGGCGTTCGAGAACAGGCAACACTTCGAGCGCTGGACCTGCTCCCCTGAATACCGGGAGCCCTCCGGGGACCGGGCGTCCGCCACGGACCGCCCGGTCCTCCGGGTCAGGGCGGCCCGGCTGCCCTCTACACCGAGCGACGCGTCAGCACCCGCCCACCATCGGCAGGGTGCACGCTTCAACGCCACCATGGTCCTGGTGCCGGGCGCGCCAAGGGGCACCGCCTTGGTCCAGCCGGGCTGGACCGCCTCGGTTACCACCATCCAAACAGCAGCGCAATTCGCATTGGCAGGCCCGGGCGGTCATGGCCGCCCCGCTCATCGGCCATGTCCGGACGTCCCCTCCGGGCGCAAGTGGTCACGATCCGTAATGCTCGGATCGCGGCTATGTGCGGATGGGACAGCCGTTGTCTCTGGCTGGTAGACATACCGCCGTGGCCGAGAATCTGCCAACGCCGACTTCGCCCTGCCCTACGTGTGGAGGCACCCGCGTGGCTACGGGCGTACGTACCGACATAGACCAGCAGAGCATCCGGTTGTGGCGGCCATCGCGGCGAGGATGGGGCACTCGAGACGTGACGTCAGTCCGCGCTTTGGCCTGCGTCAGTTGTGGCCTCGTAACCCTCCACGCGGCAGACCTTCCCCGCCTCCAAGCGGAGGCGGCTAAGCATCCTGAGCTGTTCAGGTGGGAGAATTAGCCGGGCCAGCACATTATGCTGGTTGATCCACGCTCGCATCCGCTCATCGGTTATGTGGGTATGCCGGCCGAGTCAGCATCTCGTGACGCCGCATAGCGCGCGGACCGCGGCACATGAGTGTGTGGGACTATTCGTGGCCGGTGGCGGCGGCAATGATCCCCGCGAACACGGGCGACTTGACGCCCGTGGGCGCCGAGCGGCGGAGATCCCGTGAGAATTCTTCTGGCATGGCGTCGGATCTGGGGCGAGTCGTTCGTAGAAAGGCGAGAGGCGGCTGGACGAGGCCGCCGGGACAAGGGAGTTATGGGATGACGCGGTACTTGATCTCGTTCAATGACGGCGCGATGGACCACATCCCCGACGAGGATTGGCCCGACGTGGGCAAGGCCTCGCACGCGGTGGTCCAGGAGGCCGTGAACGCCGGCGTGTTTGTGTTCGGCGCTGGACTCGAACGCCAGAGGGCGAGCGTTGTGGCCACGGACGGGATGGTCACCGATGGCCCTTACCCGGAGACCAAGGAGGTCATTGGCGGGTTCGTGGTCGTCGACGTGGCCTCACGCGAGGAGGCGGTGACGTGGGCCGCCAAGATTGCCGGCGCTTGCCGCTGCGCGCAAGAGGTTCGGGAGCTCATGCCCGATCCCGAAACAGACGCGATGCTTCGCCGTGCTGACAGGTGATGATGACAATCAGACGATGTCGGATCGAGCAAGGCTGACCAATTTGATTAAGAATCCTCATTGATCATAGGATGACCGTGTGGAACTTCTTCGGCTTGCGAAGGCCGCGAAGCGTCTTGGTGTTCACCCGGTGACGCTTCGCCTGTGGGCTGATTCGGGGAAGATTCCGGTGACGTGGGTGGGCCGTGAGCGTCGGTTCTCCTCGATCGATGTCGAGGCGATGAAGGTTCCCACTGGCGGCGGTGCGCGCCTTCGGTTGGAGGGCTTGTACGTGCGGGTCTCTGGCTCCAGTGGGCAGGAGTCCTCGTTGGAGGCTCAGGAGCATGAGCTGCGGACTACGTCCACCGGCGAGGTCGTGAAGGTGTTCCGTGACCGGGCGTCGGGCCTGCGAGAGGACCGGCCTGGCCTGAACCGGCTGCTGCGAGCCGTCGCCGACGGAAGTGTCACCGTGGTGCGGGTGACGCATGAGGACCGGCTTGCACGCTTCGGTGTCGGCTGGCTCAAACACTTGCTGGCCGTGCACGGCGCCACCCTCGAGGTGCTCCATCCGAACAAGCTCGGCGGACGGGAGGAGTTGCTGCAGGACTTTGCTTCGTTGGTCACGACGTTCGCGGGGCGCTTGTACGGGATGCGGTCGGCGGAGAACCGGCGTCGTCTGCTGGCCGAGTCCGGGCAATGCCAGGCCAGCGACCGGTGAGCCGGAGGCTGCCGCCGGCCGGGGGCGAGGCCTCCCGTACCGCCTCTGCCCGTGTCTTGCTTCGTTCAGGGGTGGACGAGAAGACCGGTGACGTGTTGTCCCGGGCGGTGCTTGCGCGACGGATCGGTTGGTGTGCTGATCTGGTGGCGGGGATGGTCCGGCTTGTTGGCTGAGCGGTGGAACGCCGTGGATGTGGCGGTGTTGGCTTCCGGGGTGGACGCGAGCGATCGGAAGTTGCCGTCGCAGGCGTGGATGGCGTTGCGGCGCCTGGGCTGGGCCACCACCGCCCCGGAGGGTGTGACGGTCAATGACTGGATCGTGCGGATGGTCCAGGAGCAGGCGGGGCGCGCTCTCGCCGGGGAGCATCTGGAAGTCAATCGCCAGAAGTTCGATGACCTGTCGATCACCTGGAACTCGGTGGACGTTACCCGGCCACCGGTGTGGCCGACGTCGGACGACTTCCGGCTGGGTCTGGCGCGATGACGTTCCCGCCGTATTGGCTGCCCGGCGCGGGCAGCGGCCGTTGCGGCACGGCGCCGTGCGTGGCGTTGTAATGGGCGACCGCCTCCCGGAACAGCGCCTCCTTGTTTCCGAATGCGGCATACAGACTGGGGGAGGCGATGCCCATGGCCGTGGTCAAGTCCGTGAGGGAGGCGCCTTCGTAGCCCCGCTCCCAGAAAACCTGCATGGCCCGGTCGAGGGCAGCGGTTCGGTCGAAGGTACGTGGCCGTCCTCGCATACCCAATGTCTGCGTCCTTTCCTGGCTCGCAACCGCCGAACCGTGCACCGGTGAACTCGGGCAACCGCTTCAATCCCACACAGGATCCCCCGATCCGGCGAACCGCGGGTCGGTCTTGCCCAACTGCCGCAGAGCAGTCTGCCCATCAAGGCCGGCAGGCGGCGGAGCCGGGGTCCCGCTGAAGGGTTCAGCCCTCCATGACCTTCAGGCCGATGATCCCGACGAGGATCAGGGCGAGGAAAGCGAACCGCTGCGGTGAGGCGCTTTCGCCCAGGGCGACGATACCGGCGACGACCACGCCGACGGCACCGATGCCCACCCACACCGCGTACCCGGTCCCGACGGGCAGGTTCTTCATGGCCCACGACAGCAGCACGAAACTCAGCGCGGCGGTGGAGACGGCCAGCGCCGAAGGCCAGAAGCGGGTGAACCCCTCGGTGTGTTTGAGCGCGGTCGCCCACACCACCTCGAGCAGGCGCCGGCGGCGATGAGAATGATCCAGGCCACGGGGTGTTCCCTTTCGGAGTGGGCGGGTGCCGCGCACGAGTGCCGGTTCGGCACCGGTGGTCGGCGGCCGTGAACGACGGACTCAGGCGGCAGATCCGCCGTCTACGGCGATCGACGCGCCGGTGATGTACCGGCCGTCCGGGCCGGCGAGGTGGCTCACCGTGGCCGCGACGTCCGCAGGCTCGGCGTAGTGCCCTAGGGCGATGAAGCTGCGTCGTGGTCGGCGCCGTCGCCGCTGGCCGGGTTCATGTCCGTGTCGGTCGAGCCCGCGTTGACGGTGATGCGACGCGGGCCGAGCTCGCGGGCCAGACCCCGGGTCATGCCGATCAGCGCACTCTTGTTCATGGCGTACGGACTGACCCGGCGTACGGAACACGCTCGGCGAAGCAGCTACCGATGCTGATGACCCGGCCGCCGTCGCCCATCCGCCGCACCGCCGCCTGGGTGGCCAGGTAGACACCGCCGGTCGTCCGGCGAGCGGGCGGCCCGAACGGCGAACCTCAAGTAATGCTCAAAAAGTTGACCCGACCTTACACATTCTGATATTTCTATACATGAAAGGGGGTGGAAACTATTCGGTTCTCGCAGTGATTAGCCCTGCCCGGAATTCGATACTCGTCGGAACTCCGAGAAATTGACCCTCGTCCAGGATTCGGCACTCGTTCAGCACGGCGACGAGCACAAGGAGAATGTCTATGCGCACCTGGAAGAGGAGAGGTCTGCTACCCGCAGCAGCTCTCCTTGCATTGGCCCTGCCCTTAAGCAGTAGTCTCGTTCTGAATTCGACCGCCCTCGCGGCCCCGCGCATCACCACACCCGAGCAGTTCTTCGGCTTCCCACTCGGCACCGAAGGCAAGCTCGCCCGCTGGGACGACCTGGTCAAGTACTACAAGCTCGTCGCGGACAAGTCCCAGAAGGTGCTTTACCAGGAGATCGGCAAGACGGCGACAGGCCAGCCCTTCCCGCTCCTCACGGTCAGTTCGCCGGACAACCTGAAGAAACTCGACCGGATCAAGGAGAGCAACCTGCGACTGGCCGATCCGCGCGGCCTGACCGAGGCGGAGGCCAAGAAACTCACCGCGCAGAGCAAATCGGTCTTCCTGTTGGAAGCCGCGATCCACTCAACCGAGGTGGGCACCGCACAGGTCATTCCGAACATTCTCCACCGGCTCGCCGACGAGAAGTCGACCACGGTTTCGGAGATTCTCGACAACGTGGTACTGCTCATCATCCCGGCGCAGAGCCCGGACGGCACGAAATGGGTGGGCGACTACTTCAACAAAACCGCGGGAACGAACTACGCTCGCACCTATCCCGACCTCTACCAGAAATACACCGGGCACGACGACAACCGTGACTGGTTCATGATCACGCAGCCCGAGACGCAAATCAGCGTCGCCCTGCAGAACGAATGGAAGCCGCAGGTCGTCCAGAACCTGCACCAGATGGGCAACAGCCGGGGCCGGATCTTCATCCCGCCGTACCTGTCGCCGAACGACCCGAACATCGACCCCATCACCGTCCAGCAGACCAACTCCCTCGGCATGGAAATTTCGCGGAGCCTGACCGCCGAGGGCAAGAAGGGCGTGCAGTGGGGCTCGACCTACGACTACTGGACGCCGTCGCGCCAGTACATGACCTACCACGGCGCGCCGCGCATCCTCGTCGAGGCGGCGAGCGCGCAGGACCTTGCCTACACCTACAAGAGCAGCAACGGTGGCCCGATCGGTCCGCAAGAGCCGGACACCAACTTCATCGAGCCGTACGACCAGTCCACCTGGACGCTGGCCCAAATCGTGGACTACCTCGACACGGCGGTCTTCGGCGCGCTGAGCAACGTCGCCAAGTACAAGACTGAGTGGCTCTACAACTTCTACCGCACCCAGCGCAACGCGGTGGACCCGAGCGCCGACAAGCCGTTCGCCTACGTGGTTCCGGCCGGTCAGCGGGATCCATTCGCCACGTACGAGCTGCTGAACACCCTGCAGACCGGCGATGTCGAGATCGAGCAGGCCACCTCCGCCTTCACGGCCAACGGCAAGCGGTACGAGGCCGGTTCCTGGGTCATCCGTTACGCACAGCCCTACGGCCGGTTCGCCAAGACCTTGCTGGAGGTGCAGCGCTACCCGGACCTGCGGGAGTACCCGGGCGGCCCGCCGCAGAGCCCGTACGACGTGACGGCGCAGACCCTGCCGATGCTCCTGGGCGTCTATGTCGACACCGTCGCGAAGCCCTTCACCGCCTCGACCACCCCGGTCACGAAGGTACAGCCGGCCAACCCGGCGTTCCCCGGCGACCCGGGAGGCAACGGCGCCTACCTGGTCAGCCCGGAGTCCTACGGCACGGCGATGATGATCGCCGCGCTGCAGAAGGCCGGTGCGGGAACCTTCCGTGCCAGCGCTGAGTTCTCGGCCGGCGGACGTACCTACGCCCCGGGCACACTGATCGTCGAGCCGAGCAAGGCGGCGCAGACCGCCCTGCAGGAAGTCTCCCGGAAGACAGGCATCCCCGTCTTCAGCGTCGGGCAGGCGCCGCAGGTGGCGGCGGAGCAGCTCAAGGACAACACCCGGGTCGGCCTCCTCCGGGGCATCAACAACATCCCGGGCGGCTGGATGAAGTGGCTCTTCGAGCAGTATGGCATCGGCTTCAACGAGGTCGTCGCCGCCGACTTCGCCGGCGACCTCAACGCGAAGTTCGACACGATCGTGCTGCCGGCGGGGATCAGCCGGACTGACATCGTCTCGGGCCTGAACCGGGATCGCTACCCGGCCGAGTGGTCCTGGGCGTACGGGGTTGGCGAGGCTGGCTGGGCCGAGCTGCGCAAGTTCGTCGAGGACGGCGGGACGCTGCTGGCGATCGGCGACTCGGTGGCGACCGCGCGCCAGCTAGCCTCGCTGCCGATCACCCCGGCGCTTCCCTCCGACGAGCACCAGTTCTTCTCGCCCGGCAGCATCCTCAGCCAGCGGTTCGACACCTCAGACCCGGTGGCCTGGGGTATGCGCCCGGACACGCCGGTGTGGTTCGGCGAGGGCGATCAGGCGTACACCGTCACCGGCGGCGACGTGGTCTCCTCGTTCCCCAAGTCCGGTGAGCAGTTGCAGAGCGGCTGGCTCATCGGCGGGGAGCACCTCAACGGCAAGGCCAACATCGTCAAGCACCAGATGGGCGAGGGTCTGATCGTGACGTTCGGTAGCGAGCCGACGTTCCGTACGTGGTCTCGTGACCCGAGCAAGCTGCTGTTCAACGCGATCTACCACGGCCCGTCGACCACAGTGGACGGGGCGGCACTGCCGGGGGCGCTCCGCGGCTAGCCGCGGTGTCGAACCAAGGCTCCGGACACCGAGGGGGTCGCGTCCCGGCGGACACGGCCCCCTCGCCGCCGAATGTCACTGCTGCCCGAATTCTTGGCGGCTCGGGCCAATCTCCGACGGCGTTTACACAGTTCAGAGTGGCATTCACCACTGCATCCGACAGTATCGAGAAATGCTGGTGTAACGCCGACGAAAGCAGCGGCCCGCAAGATCCGAGGCAATTCCCCCCGCCCCCGACCTTCACGGAGGTTGCCTTGTCCCTCGACCAACGCCGGCTTCTGCCAGCCCGACGGATTGCCACCCTGAGCGCCCCGGTCGTCACCGCCGCGCTGGCGGCAGCGGCCGTACTCGCCATCACATCGACCGGCGCCGACGAGCCGGACGGCCCGCCGTCCGGCTCCGCCACCCACGGTGTCATCGCCGCCACAGAAATCCAGAGCGTCGCTTACCAGACAGCGGTCGCCGAGGCCAAGACGAAGAAGCCCAAGGTGACCGTGATCGGCACCGGCGGCACGATCGCCGGCGTCGCCACCTCCCGGAGCAGCTTCACCAACTACCGAGCCGGCCAGATTCCGATCGACCGGATGGTCGCCCAGCTCCAACCCGAGATCGGCGAGGTCGCCGACGTGTCCACCGTGCAATTCGGCAACAAAGGTTCCGGCGGCTACACCATCGCCGAGCTCCACGCCCTCACCCTCGCCGTGGAGGAGGCGCTGCAAACCTCCGACGCGGTGGTGGTCACCAGCGGGACGGACACCATGGAGGAGTTCGCGTACTGGCTGGACCTGACCGTGCAGAGCCGCAAGCCGGTGGTGATGACGGGGGCGATGCGCCCGTGGGCGGCCGGCACGGTTGACGGGCCGCAGGTGATCGGCGCGGACGGTCCCGCGAACCTCTACAACTCGATCGTCCTGGCCGCCAGCCAGTCCACGTACTGCTACGGCACCGTGCTGATGCTCAACGACGAGTTCCACACGGCGCGGGACGTGACCAAGTCCAGCACCACCCGCATGGACACCTTCCAGACCCGTGAGCTGGGCGTACTCGGCTGGATCAACGGCTCGGAGATCAAGGTCGGCCGGGCGCCGTCCCGGGTCGCCGACTGCGATCAGAAGAACCGCTGGCTGACCCCGTTCAAACTGAGCGACATCACGGTGGAGTCGCTGCCCCGGGTCGAGGTGGTCTACAACTACCAGCAGGCCGGCGGTGAGGCGATCACCGCGTTCGCCAACGCAGGGGTCAAGGGCATCGTGACCGCGGGTACGGGAGCCGGCGGCATCTCCTCTGCCCAGTCCGCCGCCCGGTCCGGGGCGATCGCCAAGGGTGTCTTCTTCGTCAGCACCAGCCGGGTCGGCTCCGGCTCGGTCGATGGCGGCAGCAGCACCGCCCCGATCTTCGACGGTGACGACCTGCTGCCGCAGAAGGCCCGGCTGCTGCTGATGCTGAGCCTGGCGACCGCCCCCGGGGACGCGGTGAAGGTTCGCCAGCTGGTCGAATCGCTCGGCAACCCGGAGTGGAACACCACTCCCCCCGGCAATCCGCAGAACTGACGGTCGGGGGCCGGCACAGCGCGGTGCCGGCCCCCTGTCCCGCCGTGATCGTCAGCCGGGGGCGACACGGTTCAGCGACCGACGCGGGCCTTGCGGCTCGGAGGATCTGGACCAACTTTGCACACGGGTTAGACGGAGAACCGGGGCACAGCTGGGCATCCAACCACCTGAATGCCTGACATCCTTCTGTACGGACAGGTCCAGATCATTGCCAAGACCACCGAATCAGTTGATGTCCACCAACTCATAGCATCGACCGCCATGAAGCTACGGATCGTCCTCGCGTTGGCCGCACTCGCTACCCTGCTCTACACCGTCGGCGCCCCATACGAGCACGGCGGCTGACACGGTCGAGAATGACACCCCGCATCGGCCCGCCGCGCGTCGCGCTCACCACTCTGCTACGCCCTCGGCGTACTCATCGAAGAGACCGGGTAACCGGATGTCCATGCTCCTCGTCGGCCTGCGGAAGTCGCGGAACGCGGCCAAGGCGGACGTGGCGCCGTGGTGGCCGGAGTGTTCCAAGGAGGCGTTCAATACCGGCCTGGACGCCCTGGCCAGCGGGGCCTGGCGGGCAAGCGTCCGGAGGGACACGCACCAACGGACCGGACCCGGCTGCCCCGCGCAGCCCACCGGCACCAGGGCGTGGCAACGATCAGCACACCCACCACCGGCCACCGGCCACGCGGAGCAGCACTGGGCGCAGGATTCCACCTGAATGCCCACGCTACCCCACCACGGTGGGAAACGATCCCGGCAACTCAATCCGACTCAGGATCACTACGCTGACCAGAGACGCTTAGCGGTAGGGATGGTCGAGGAGGCCGTCAGCGTCACTACGCGCCTGCAGGTAGTCGGCGAAGGTGACGGTGCCGCGGTCACCGTCGGTGAGCAGATGGCCGCCCACGCCGAACCCCGCGCCCAGCCTGCCCCATAGGGGGATAGTGATGACTGGGCGGCGGCGCTGTGCGTCGGCGAGATAGGTGCGCATCAGGTCCGTCATCGACTCGACCTTCGGCCCGCCGAGCTCGCGAACGCGGCCTGCCGCGGGCCCCATGACGAGTTCGGCCATTCGCTCGGCGACGTCGCCCGCGTCGACTGGCTGGAACAGAGACTTCCGCGGCACCACGGCGGCCGGACCTTTGGAGAGTCGCGTCAAGGCCATCAGCATCAGATCATGGAACTCGGTGGCCCGCAGGATCGTCCATGGCAGGCCGGAGTCTTCGACGAGCCGCTCGGTGTCTAGCTTGGCCTGGAAGAACCTGAACCGAACCCGATCCACTCCGACGATCGAGACGTACACCAGGTGCGGCCGCGCTCCACTTGTCGCGTCGAGGAGCTGCCGGAGCTGGGTCACGTCCCGTTGCGGTCGCCGGTAGTCGGCCGCACTCGCGCAGTGGGCGATCGCATCCACATTCTCGACCGCTGCGGCCAGGCCCTCGCCGGTCTCGAGATCACCCTGGACGAACCCAGGTCCCTGAGATGCGCGACGGCTCAAGACCCGCACCTCGGTCCGATCCTGTAGCCGACGTACCAGCTCGCGACCCAGCACGCCGGTACCACCAGTGACGAGCACCCTTTCTGGACGTGTCATATGCTCCTCCTCACCCTGGAAACGGCCTGGCCAGTTTCTCGAGGAAGCTCGAGGTTCAGGACGTGGCGGCCGGTGCGGCCGGTCGCGTCGAACACAGTGATGTTCATTGGCGTCTCCACCGGTTGGCGTCAGGCATGGTGTTCGGCCGCGGTGGCGCGATGCGCGGGGCCGCGTTCGCCTTGTTCACGGCCCTTGGACAGGCCGCGGTCCAAGACGAATATCAGCGCATACGCCTCGGCGAAGGCGGATACGGCCCACATCGCCCAGGCCAGGACGCTGAGTTTCAGGGGCTGGTGTAGCACGTTGAATGGGCCCATGAACTCGGCGAACACGGTGCCCAGCCACACGATGAGGCCGAGCCGCCATGCCCTGCGGTGCAGGCCCGTCGTCCACGCAGGAGCGATGGACCGGTAGACGAAGGCGTAGCCGATCCCGAACGCGAGCATCCCGCCGAGGATGATCAGCGGATTCTCCAGAATCCGTGGGAGTGGCTCCAGTTCCTTCCACACGGTGATGACCTTGGGGTGCTGGGTGTCGGGGTCGAACAACAGCCCTTCCGCGCCTAGGCGTGAACCCCCGAGCATGCGGAATGTGACGAACGTGCCTAGCACGAACGCGATGCCTCCGGCGAGGCCGGCAGCGAGTGTTCGCCAGATCGGGATGGTGTGTCGCATCGTTCTCCTTCCTGGGTTGGGCTGCCGTGAAGGAAGCTGCTACCAAGTGTCAGGTAGCGCTGCGTGACTGAATGCGTGCTGAATGGGCGTTCGCCGGTAAGTCTGCGGCTCAGGGCAGCTATCCGAGCATCAGGCTGGGGCGGGTGTTTACGGCGCGCTGGAACTTGGTGCGTCGGTCTTCAGGCAAACCCGAACGCGCTCGAATTCGCTGCGGTCAGACGGTGCGGCGGGAGCGGGCCAGAGCCAGCCAGCCGAGGGCCGTGGCGATCAGCCCAATCACCAGGGCCAAGTAGCCACCGGCGATCCCGTTGCCGGTGCCGAGACCACCGTCGGCGGTGACCACCACCAGCGCGCCATTAACCACGGCGATCAGCCCCGCCACCAGGGCCACGATGGCTCCCCGTCCTCCGTTGCCGACCCGGCTGGCGGGTCGGGCCAGAGCCAGCCCGCCGATGACCACGCCGACCAGCGCCAGTAGCGCGGCCGCACTGCCCCAGATTCGCTCGGGGGTCCAGCCGTAAACTGTGGCGGGCTCGGCCAAGACGTGCGCGGCCGCTGGTGTGGCAAGCCCGAAGACTCCGAGGAGGGCGGCTGCGGCGGCGGCGAGCAGGTGACGCACGGACATGAGGTGCTCCTTCTCCTCGTAGGACTGGACGTCGTCTGATCCTGTCCGCCGGACCCACCGCCTGTCGTCCTGCTGGGGCAGGCACTTCATGCTGCCGCAAGCGGCGCATCCGGCTGCCGCAGATGTCGCAGAAGCTGGGAAGGTACTGCGGGTGCGGTAGGCGGCCGATCATCCGCGCGCACGAGTCGCCCGGGCAGACATCCGGTTAGGGTGCGCGCATGAGCAGGCGACGGATCGGTGTCAGAGACTGGACGATCGCCGCCGGCGTGGCGGCGATCCTGCTGGTCACCGGGCTATCAGGGCAGCACTCCGCCACCAACCTCGACCTGCTCGGCTACGCGCTGCTGACGGCCGGCGGCCTGGCGCTGGCAGCGTGCCGCCGCGCTCCGCTTCCCGTCCTGGTCGTCACCGGGCTGTGCGCGGTGGGTTACCAGGCGGCCGGGTTCGACGTGCCTGCCGTCGCGTTCCTGTTCGCGGTGTACGCCGCCGTGCGGGCGGGACACCGCACCATCACGGTGGCGGTGAGCGTGATCATGCTGGCCGCTCTCCCCCTCGCGGCCATGGCCTCGGGCCTGCACGACACGGGCGAGGCGTTCGCGCGGGCCCGAGGTGTCCTCGAGCTGGCCTGGCTGATCGCCGCCGGTGCGGCGGGTGAAGCGCTGCGACAAGCCGAGCGCCGGGCGGATGAGGCCGAGCGCACCCGCGAGGAGACCGCGCGGCGCCGCGCCAACGAGGAGCGGCTGCACATCGCACGGGAGCTGCACGATTCGCTCACCCACCAGATCTCCGTCATCAAGGTGCAGGCCGAAGTCGCCGTTCACCTGGCCCGCAAGCGGGGTGAACAGGTGCCGGAGGCCCTGCTGGCGATCCGGGAGGCCGGTCGTGAGGCGGCCCGGGAACTGCGAGCGACCCTGGAGGCGCTGCGCGACGACGACAAAAGTCCGCCGCATGGGCTTGACCACGTCCCGGAACTGGTGCAACGGGCCCGGACGACCGGCCTGGACGCGACGCTGACGATCGAAGGGCACCGAAACGATGTGCCCGCCGCGGTGGACCGGACCGCCTACCGGATCGTTCAGGAGTCGTTGACCAACATCGCCCGTCACGCCGCCGCCGCTACGGCGTCGGTTCGGATCGACTATCGTCCCGACGCCCTCGCGATCCGAGTCGATGACGACGGCAGGGCCACGCCGGACACCGCGCCGGTGCCCGGCGTCGGGCTGCTCGGGATGCGTGAACGAGTCACCGCCCTCGGAGGTCACCTCCGCGCGGAACCACGCAGCGAGGGCGGCTTCAGCGTCCAAGCCGAACTTCCCGTGGATCGACGGTCATGATTCGTGTCCTGCTGGTCGACGACCAGCCACTCCTCCGCAGCGGATTCCGCGCGCTCCTCGACGTCGAGGACGACATCGAGGTGGTGGCCGAGGCCGCCGACGGCAGCGAGGGCCTGGCGCTGGCCAAGGAACATCTGCCCGACATCGCGCTCATCGACATCCAGATGCCCGTCATCGACGGCATCGAGGCGACCCGGCGCATCGCTGCGGACCCGACCCTGGCCCGGGTGCACGTCGTCATTCTGACCAACTATGGCTTGGACGAGTACGTCTTCAACGCGCTGCGCGCCGGTGCCGCCGGATTTCTCGTCAAAGACATCCAGCCGGAAGATTTCCTCCACGCCGTACGCGTCGCCGCGCGCGGCGACGCCCTGCTCGCACCATCGATCACCCGCAAGCTGATTAACCGGTACGTCACCCAGCCGCTCCATACAAGCACCGACACGGGGCTGAAGGAACTGACCAACCGCGAACGCGAGGCCGTAGCCCTCGTCGCGCAGGGCCTGTCCAACGACCAGATCGCCGACCGCATGGTGATCAGCCCGATGACCGCGAAAACGCACATCAACCGAGCCATGGCTAAGCTCCACGCCCGCGACCGCGCTCAACTCGTAGTCCTCGCCTACGAATCCGGCCTCGTAGCCCCGCGCAACTCCTGACATCCACGGGGGTTCGCCGTGCTCAAGCGGCGGTAGGTCGTCGAGCGTACCCTCGGCTGGATCATGCTGCACCGACGCCTGGCCCGCGACCACGAAGCCCTACCGTAACCAGCGCGCCTAGCTGGTCCGGGATCACGAGCCGCATCTTCGTGCTGCGCGAGGCCTTCGAAGTCGGCTACGCCGAGATCACGGACGCCCTCGACAAGAGCCAACAGTCCTCCGCCAGACCGCCCACCCACGCCCGCCGCGCCACTGACCAACCGGCGGCCGGGACGGCATCCCACCCCGTGCGGTGATGCACAGGGTGGGATGCCGGACAAGACCCCATCCGTTAGGGCCGACGCAGGATCTCGAGGTCAACCGCCCATGCCATGGCCAGATAGCCGGAGTCGTTGAAGTGCAGGCCATCGCGATAGTCATAGCCTCGGTCGATTTGTACCGGGTCGCTCGGGTCCCGTACGGCAGTGTCGAAGTCCAGCTCGCCCGCGATAGCGTTGCTGCCCATCGTAAAGATCTTCTGGCGCGGATACATGAGCCAAGCGATCGCTACGCTAAGCGAACTCGCGGGGCAGAGGCGCAGACCTTTCGGGCGCAGACCGAAGGCTATGTGAGACGTGCGCAGCTCGGATGAGGTCAATGCCTTGTGGCGGCGTTGCGGGCGACTGACCAACGCGTGTACGCCGTGGAGTGGGACAGCCAGGGGATGCGTTTCTGGTGAACAACACCGAGGTCCCCTACGCCGGCAAGGGCACGGTGGAGGCGACGCGCGGCCCGTGGGTCGTCGACCACCCTTCTACCTGATCCGCAACGTGACGCCGGGTGGCGGCTGGCCGGGCCCGCCCGACGCGTCGACGCCGTTTCCGTCCCGGCTGCTCGTGGGCTACGTCCGCGTCTACCAGTGACCGGCGTCGTGCCGGGCGGGCTGTCCCGCCCGGCACGCCCGACATGTGGGCGCGCTGGTGCGGCAGCCGCCCGAGGGCGGTGGCGAAGATCTTCGGCTTGTCTGCCAGGTCGTGGTCACCCGGCGGCGACGATGGTGGCCTTCTCGATTCCGGCTCGGCCCCGGGCCTGCTCATCTGCCTCGTCGATCCGGTCGGCGATGGCCAGGGCTGCCCGGTGGTGGCGCAGGGCCGTCTCCTGGTCGCCGGCGAGAAAGTACGCCTCGCCGAGGGTGTTCAGCACGTTCGACTGGATGTCGGGGCTGAGTCCGCGGGCGAGATCGAGCGCGGCCAGACCAGCCCGGATGGCTGCCTTGTGCCGGCCCAGTCGGGCGTAGCTGAAGGCGAGGTTGGCCAGGGCGTTTGCCTGGCCCGGGCGACTCCCCGTGCGGTGTTGCAACGCGAGCGCCCGTTGGGCGTACCGGACCGCCTCGGGGTGCCGGCCCAGCCGGGCATGGAGCAGGCCGACGTTGTTCTCCAGGCTCGCCACGCCGGGGCCGCCGAGCTGCCGCTGCAGCGCCAGGGCCCGTTTGGCCTGGTCGAGCGCCTCCGGGTCCCGGCCGAGCAGGTGCAGGTCGATGCTGAGGTTGCTCAGCGCGGTGGCTTCCCACTGTCTGTCGCCGGTG
>NZ_LWLS01000091.1:0-10962 GCF_001905095.1 Micromonospora sp. CB01531 | reverse complement strand
TGATGGCCCGGTGGTATTCCGCAATTGCCTCACGGTGTCGGCCGAGCCGGCGGTACACCAGGGCAAGGTTGTTGCGGGTGATCGCTTCGCCGTCTGGCTGTCCGAGCGTGTGATGCAGGGGCAGTGCCCGTCGGAGCTGCGTCAGCGCGGGATCTGTCCGGCCTGCGGTGTTGTATGCCTGGCCCAGTTCGGTCAGGGTGTGCGCTTCGGCGCGGGGGTCGTCGAGCTGGCGGGCTGCGGTCTCGGCATGCAGCAGGAGCTCGATCGAGTCATCGGTGTGGCCGCGCCGGATCTGGTAGGGCTGCAGCAGATGGGCGAGCAGCAACACCTGCCGCTGACAGGGGCCGCTGCTAGCGGTCCGGGCGGCGGCGATCAGGTTCGCGTACTCCGCGTCGAGCCAGGTGAGTGCGTGCTGCTCGTCGGCGAACTCGACCGGAGGTGCCTCCGGTGCCGGAGGCTGCCCGACCGGTGGGAGCGAGAATCTGCGGATCAGCCAGGTCGCGGCGTCGGTCGTCGCCACGTACCAGTCGAGCAGCCGTCTTTTGGCGGCCGCGATGCTGTCTTCGGTGTCCTCGGTGAGGCACCGCCGCGCGGCGTATTCGCGCAGCAGGTCGTGCATCTGGTACCGGTCCGGTTCCACCTGCTGCACGAGGTGCTCGTCGAGCAACGATTCGAGCGCGAGCTGCGCGGCCGCCGGTTCGCAGCCGACCAGTGCCGCCATCGACGCCGCGGTCACGTCGTTGCCGGGGTGGACGCCGAGCAGCCGGAACAGCCGTCGGCGGTCCGGAGCCAGCGCCCGATACGACAGGGCCAGGACGCCCTGAACCGCTCGCCCGCCGACGGACAGTTCGTCCAGCCGGCGATTCTCGTCGGTCAACCGGGACAGCAGATGGCTGATGGGCCAGGCCGGCCGCGCTCGCAGTCGTCGCGCGGCGACTGCGACGGCCAACGGCAGATGACCGCAGCGCGCCAGCAGCGCGTCGGCCGCGGACGGCTCGGCGGTCACCCGGTCGCGGCCGACGATCGTCGTGAGCAGGTCCAACGATTCCTCCCGGTGCAGCACGTCCAACCGGACGGTGTGAGCACCGTCCACGGCCAGGCTGCGCCGGCTCGTCACGATCACCAGGCAGCCCGGATTGGCCGGCAGTAACGGGTGAACCTGTGACTCTTCGGCTGCGTTGTCCACGACGAGAAGCACTCGCTGCTCGGACAATCGGTCCCGGAACACCGCCGCGCGGGCGTCGATCTTCTCGGGAATTCCGGACGGCGGGACGCCCAGCAGCCGGAGCAGGGACTCCAGCACCTCACCGGGGTCGGCCGGCGCCGAATCCTCGGTGAATCCGTGCAGGTCGACATAGAACTGCCCGTCCGGGTAGGTGGCGGAGAGCCGGTGGGCGGCATGTATCGCCAGGCGGGTTTTGCCCACACCGGCCATGCCCTCGACCGTGACGATCGGCACGGCTGTGTCCGGTGGGCTGGTCGCCGCTTCCACCAGCGCCGCTAGTTCGCGTCGCCTGCCGACGAATTCCGGGATGTCGGGTGGCAGGTGCCGGTGCGCTTTTTCCAGCGCCTGGCCGGCGTTATGCGGGGTGGGCGGCTGCGGATTTCCCGTCAGAATCCGCCGGTGCAGCTCTTGCGACTGCGTTGACGGTTCGATGCCCAGCTCCGCGACGGTCCGGCGGTGCAGCTCGCGATAGACCGCCAGTGCGTCGGAGCGCCGTCCCAGCCGGGTGTGCACCGTCATCAGGTGCCGGGAGAAGCGCTCGTCCAAGGGGCGCTCAGCGGCCAGCCGGACCAGTTCGGGGGTCAGGCCGTCGAGTTGCCCGTCGGTGATTCGCGCATCGGCGTACTCGGCAGCGGCATCGACCCGGGCTTCGTCCATGGCGGCCGCGCTGTGCTCGATCACCCGGCCTGTCAGGCCGCTGAAGGCCGGTCCACGCCAGAGCGCGAGCGCGGTGCGCAGCAGTCGCACCGCGGTCGCGTTGTCACCGGCGGTCCGTGCCTTGCCCGCCGCCGTTATCCCGGCCTGGAACTGCTCAAGGTCGTATCGGTCGGCAGCCACCTCGAGCAGGTAGGCGGAGGATCGGGTAACGATGGGGGCGGCGGCGCGGCTGCCGCCGGGCGCCAACCGACGCCGCAGGTCGGAGACAAGCCCCTGCAGCTGCACCCGGTACGACCGCGGCGGCGCGTCCCGCCACAGCTCGTCGACGAGGATGTCCATGGAGACGGGCTGGTTGGCGTGGGACAGGAGAAGTGCGAGTACCAGGGTGCGTTGCGGCCCGCCCAGGTCCATCGGTTGGCCGCGCCACTCGACGGTCAACGGGCCGAGTGCGCGAAAGTACAGATCCTCATCAGCTTCCAAGGTCAACTGCCACCTCGGTATCGCGGTCACTTCGTATGGGTTCGCCACCCGGGCGCTTTCAGCCCTCGCGTCGCACGGCAGCCTAGTCACGGTGAGTACTGGGAAAACCTACCAGCGGTTCCGCAATCCGACTTGGCATCAAAACCGGCATACTTCCATATGTCGGTGCTTCGAATTGCAGGATGGATGTCAACTTTCCTGCTGGCTCAGCATGTCGCAGAGTCAGCGGGGCCGACGGCCGACCCTGCCCCGGCAGCATTGCCCTGGTAGCCCGCCGCTTGAAGGGTGAACAACTCGGCATACCGGCCACCGGCGACCATGAGCTCGTCGTGGTTGCCGCTCTCGGCCAGGGCGCCGTCGTGTAGGACGAAGATCCGGTCGGCGTGGCGGACGTTGGCCAGCCGGTGGGTGATGAGGATGGTGGTGGCCCGCCCCTGCCGGTCCCGGATCGCCTGGAACAGCGCGTCCTCAGCCCGCGGATCGAGGGCGGAGGACGGCTCGTCCATGATCAGCAGGTCGGCGTCGCGGAGGAAGCCGCGGGCGGCGGTGATGCGCTGCCACTGCCCGCCGGAGAGGTCCTGGCCGTGGGCGAAGGTGCGGTCGAGCAGCGTCTCGTACCCGTACGGAAGACTCTCGATCATCTCGTGTGCGACGGCCCGGGCAGCGGCGGCCTGTATCCGGTCCAGGCTCGCTTCGCTGTGGACGTCCCCGATGGCGATGTTGGTCGCCGCAGTGAACGGCCACTTGTGGTACTCCTGAGTGACCACGGCGATCCGGGCCCGCAACCCGTCGGTGTTCCAGTCGGCCAGCGGCCGACCATTCCAACGGATGACACCCGAGGTGGGCGCGCGCAGGTTGGCGATCAACGCGGCGAGGCTGCTCTTGCCGGAGCCGTTCTCCCCCACGAAGGCCACGGTCTGCCCCCTCTCGATGGTCAGCGTCACGCCGTCCACGGCAGCGGTATCCCGGTCGGGGTAGCGCAGGCTGACCTGATTGACGGTCAGCTCACGCAGCGGCCCCAGCGATTCCCCGCCCGACTGGTCGGGCAGGTAGGCGACGGCTCGGGTCATGAACCCCGTGTAGTCGCCGAAGTGCAGGCCCTCGGTGTAGACCTTGTCGACCTGGGTGGTGGCGACCGCCAACGAGCGTTGTGCGGCCTGCAGGGCGATCACGCAGGTCGCCGCAGCGGCCAGTGGGATCTGCCCGTCCACGAGCAGCAGCCCGAGCAGCACGTACACCGCCCCGGTCGCCAGTCCGCCGATCATGGACCCCAGCGTGGTGGTGGTGGTGACCCGACGAGCGAGCGCGAGTTGGATGCCGGTCTCCACCGCCATCACCCGGTCGTACTGATCGAGCAGGAACCGGCGCAGCCCGTACGAGCGGAGCTCCGGGGCCGACACTCGCTCGGCCATGAGCCGGTGCAGCAGCCAGATACGGCGTCGGCGTACCGAGCCCGCCGTGTAGGTCCGATACTGCAGGTGTCCCGCCCGCAGCGAGGCCCACGCCCTCGGCAGCGTGGCGACCAGCAGCGCCACCAACAGCAGCGGGTGGATGACCACCACGGCGACCGCGACGGCGACCAGACCGGCCAGGCCGGCGAGGAAGTTCATCGACGCCTGCACCAGCGAGATCGCCGAGTCGGTCCCCCGCGAGGCCCGTTCCATGTCGTCGGCGAAGGCGTCCGCGTCGAACGCCTCCAGCCGCACGGCCGTACTCATCTCGAACAGGCCGCGCTCGACCTCTCGGCTCACCCGCGGGGTGAGTCCGTTCTGTGCGTACCCGCTGGCGATGCCCATGCCGGCGCGCAGCGCCGTAGCCCCCGCCAGCGCGGCGAGGGCGGGCAGTGCCGATTCGACCTTGTCCGCGGTCGGCCCCCCGGCGAACAGCTCGACCAGCACCTGCTGGGTGGCCAGCAGCCCGAAAGCGGCCAGCACCCCGGCACCGACCGTCGCGGCGGCCACCACGCCAGTGCGGATGCGGTCAGCGCGCCAGCTGATCCGCAACGCCACCCAGACCAGTCGGGGCAACTCGGCGAAGACGGCGAACAGTCCGGCCTCAGCCCGCGCCCGCAGACCCGTCTCCCACCACATCTCCCGCAGCTCGGGCAGTACCGGCTCCGCCGAGGGCAGCGGGGCGGCGGGACGGGGGGCGGTGCGCTGGTCGGCCGGGATGGCGGTTTCGGTCATGGACACGCCTCCTCACGCTCCGCCGCCCGGGTCGCGACGGCCCCCAGTGCGCGACGGCACCACTGCAAGCGTCGAGCGTAGAACATCGATCCGTTCCTGGCGGACGTCGTGAGCGCCGACGCGGGGCGGTTGCGGAGTCGCTCGATCGCCGCACCAGTCAGCGGAGCACCGCAGCACCGATCACCGCCCGCAGCCGCGCCCTGATTGTTAGTGATTAGTTAGCGGCCGACGCTAGCGTCCGCGCCAGTCCAGGGCGGACCGGCGACCACGCCGTCGCGCTCAGCTACCTCGACGGAGGCGAACATGACCCAGAGACTGCAGGCGGCCCTGCTGGAACTCGCGCCGCGCAACGGTGGACCGGCGGCCGTGGAACCGCGGGTCCACTTCGAGGACGTGCAGCAGTCGCTGCACTCCGCCAACCGCTGCCCGTACACCTGCGGTCCGTGCACCGACCGAATCAGCGACCGCTGCATCGCCACCGGCCGCACCGTCTGACCCATCCCTGACGATCTCCGCTGCCGAGGAGGTAGGTGTCCGTGTCCGACTGGGAATCTGGACCGTTCGTCAAACGGCTCGTCGATGAACGGTACGGCGGCCGGTACACGGTGCGCCTCGGGCCGCAGTGGACCTACGTGGACCGCGACGACGTGCAGCTTCCGGACCATGGCTGGAAGCTGCACGTCTCGTCACGGGCGGAAGACTTCGCGGCCACGGCGGCCCGGACGGTCCCGTTCCTGCTCGAGGTGGGGTGCACCTTCAAGCTGGCCAGCACGAGCGGCGTACTCACCGCGATGAACTACGGCAATGAGACGCCCGCCGGGGTGGGCAACGGCCTCGACGCCCGCTCCCGCCTCCGCAACGAGCGACGGGTGCTCACCGCCTGCGAGGGCGTGCCCGGCGTGCCCGCCTTCATCGACCACTTCGCCCACGGCGACGACGAGTTCCTGGTCACCACCGACGTCGGCGACCAGGATCTGGCGTACCGGGTCGGTAACCAGGGCGCCATGCTCCGCGCCGGCACACCCGTGTCGCCGGGGTTCACCCAGCTGGTGGCCCAACTCGCCCGTACCCTGCTGGCGCTGCACACCCGCGGCGTGGTCATGCGCGACATCACCCCGCGCAACGTCGTCCTCGGCGCCGACCGGGCACACCTCGTCGACTTCGGCATCTCCGCCCTCGACGGCCTGCACGTGCCCGGCGGCACGCACGGCTACGCCTCCTGGGACCAGATGCGCAACGGTCCGGCCACCCCGTCGAACGACCACTACTCGCTGGGGATGACCCTCGCCTTCGCAGCCACCAGCCTGTCCCCCGTGGTGGACGAGACGGAGGCCGAGGTGCCCGCACAGCGGGCACTGCAGTCGCTGACCAGCATCCTCGGTTCCAGACACGCGCCCTTCACCGACCTGGTGGCCGAGCTGCTGCAGGGCACGCCGGAACAGGCCACGGCGGCGCTGCGGACGCTGGCCAACGAAGACTGGGCGGCCCGTACCCGCGCAACGCCCCGCCGCCAGAGCATGCCGACCGCCGATCCCGTCGTCCTCGAACAGCAGGTGCTCGATCAGCTGCTGTGGGAGGTCGAGCACCGACAGCTGCGGCAGCCGGCGTCCGCATTCGCCAACGTGGACGGCAGCATCTACACCGGCAGCGCGGGAGTCGGCCTGGAACTGCTGCACCACCGCCACCAGCCCGGTGTACCGGAGCTGCTGCACCAGCTGGCCGAGCACACCGTCCGAGCCAACACACGGATCGACGTGCCGCCCGGCCTGTTCCTCGGCTCCACCGGCAGCCACCTGTTCCTGGCACAGCTCAGGCAGGCCGGTTTCGACGTGGCGCTCCCCGCGATCCCCGCCGTCCCGTACAACGTCGACGACGAGCACGACGACATCATGACGGGCACCGCCGGCGTCGGACTCGGCCATCTGTACCTCGCCGATGTCCTCGGGAACCCGACGCACCTCGACGCCGCCCGCGCCTGCGTGGACAACCTGTTGGCCAAGACCGAGATGACCCTGTCGGTGGCACTCGACGCCGGCCTGCCCGAAGAGATCGACACCGACCCGTCAGCCAGCTACTCCCACGGCCGCGCCGGCGTCATCGACCTGCTCATCGCCTACACCGCCCGCACCGGCGACCCAGACGTACGGGCGGCCGCCCAGGAACGGTCCCAAGAGCTACGAAACCGCGCCGAGGTGCTGATCCGGCGGGCCCGCGACCCCCGGGCGATCCCACTGTCTGTGTCCTGGTGCCAGGGACTCGCCGGCATCGGCCGCACCCTGCTGCACGCCGCCGAACTCTTCGACGCCTCCGAGTTCACTGCGACCGCCGTGTCAGCGGCTGAGGCCTGCACCGCCTGGATCCCCCGCCTTGGCGGCCTGAGCCAGTGCTGCGGCTTGACCGGGGTCGGCGGATTCCTCATTGACTGTGCCCGCCACACCGGCGACGACCAACACCAGCGGGCCGCCCACGCGGTCGTCCCGCAACTCCTCGCCCGCAGCCACGGCCCGGACGGCTCGCCCTTGTTCGTCAACTCGAACCGGCAGGACGCGCCCTGGTCGTGGGCGACCGGGAACGCAGGCATCCTCGCCTTCCTCCGCCGGCTCAACCGGCCGGACACACCGGAGGTCGTGCCCTACAGCCACCTTCCGCTACGGACGGCGGGCCACCCGGCGGACCGCCCGGCTCTCGTCCGCAGTTGATCCCCGACGACCGGTCACCGCACCGATGATCCGACCGGCGCCGCAGCGCCGGTACCCGCTCGCCCTCCCGTGTACGTGATGAACCGCCAGATATCTGTGCCGCCTCAGTGTGTACGTGCTGTGTTTTTCCACGCCCGGCAGAAGGAAGGTGTCATTGGATGCGTGAACGGTCAAGTAACGGTAGGTCAAGCGCACAGAAATGGGTGCGCTTCCAGCCGCGCAGCGGCGAGCCCCCGGCCATGATTATCGTCTGTTTTCCACCGGCCGGGGGCGGTGGTGGATCCTTCGCGAAACTTCGCGATGTCGCCGCAGCGAATGCCGAATGCGTGACCGTGGAATTACCCGGACGCATGTCCCGGCTCGCCGAACCACCGGTGCAAAGCATGAGCGCGCTGGCCGACCATGTGGCGCAGTCGGTCCTCGAGGCAGTCGAACCACGAGGCATTCCCTATTCCTTTCTCGGCCTCTGCCTGGGCGCGGTCATGGCCTACGAAACGGCCGTGCGCGTCGAGGCGGCCGGCGGGAACGGTCTCCGCAGCATCGTTGCCGCCGGCAGCAACGCCCCGCAGAAGGGCCCACCCTCGGTGGACGACCCCATTGACTTCCTGCGCCGGATGGGCAGCCCGGAGGACGTCTTCGCGAGTCCTGCCCTGCTCGAGATGACCCTGGATATCCTGCGCTCGGATCTGCATCTGTTCCACTCCTACACCTGCTCCGGCCGGCGGCTGAAGACCCCGGTCAGCATCCTGTACGGCCGGGACGACACGCTGGTGGACAGGACCGCGATCGCACCGTGGAAAGACCTCGCCACCAGCATCTCCGTTGACGAACTCCCGGGGGGTCACTTCTTCCTCGACCAAAACTACGATCGCCTGCTCTGCAGGCTGCACGGCGATTTGCTCGACACACCCCGGTAGAGCAAGGATTCCGCATGTCTTATCGCTACACCCCGGCCGGTTCCTCTTATCCCTCACCGACGGAGGCGAAGATACCCAAACTGAGGATTCTCGGCTCGCTCAGCCTGACCGCCAAGAACGGGAAGTCGTGCAGCCCCCGCGCCCTGAAGCTTCGCATTCTGCTGGCGAACCTGCTGTGCGGCCACAATCGGGCCATCCCGATCGAGCACCTCATTCGTGAACTGTGGAATGAATCGCCGCCGAAGACCGCGAAGACGGCACTCCAGGTGTACGTCTCGAACATCCGGAAAGTCCTCGACACCACGGATCTGGCACCGGGCTATGCGCGAATCGTCACCCAGCCACCCGGTTACATGCTCGAGGTGGACGAGAACGTGCTGGATCTCGCACTCTTCGAGCAATACTGGCAAGAGGCCCGGAACGCACAGGACACCGGCCGCATGAAGATGGCCTCACAACTCCTGTCCGATGCGCTCGCGCTCTGGCGCGGGCCGGCCCTGTCGGACGTCTGCACCACCCCGGACCTGCAAGCGGAGGCACGCCGGCTGAATGAGATGCGCCAGGCCGCGCGAGAACGGAAAATCCTGCTGGACCTGGAACTGGGCCGGCACACCGAGGTGATCAGCGAACTGTACGCGCTGACCTCGCGCCATCCGTTTCACGAAAATCTGTGCGCCTACCTGATGATCGCCCTGCAGCGGCAGGGCCGGCCGGCCGACGCCCTCGACGTGTACAGCGAACTCGCCCGAGCCCTGCGCAATGAACTCGGCCTCGATCCCGGCACCCAGTTGCAGCGACTTCACCAGCTGATTCTGCTGCGTGAACCGATTCCGATCGACTCGACCTTCGAACTGCTCCAGCTTGATAAAACAGCCTGAACCGGAGACCGCGCCAGCGCCATTACCGGCGCCGCTTAAGCACGCTTTAAGATGACCTTTAAAGCCGCCTGCTAGATTAGCACTTATTCCATATCGCACGCGCAGAGGGGCGAATATGGTACGCGGTCCTGGAATGACGTTGGCGCACGTCTTGAACGACAAGGCCGAGCGCCATCCGGAGCGAGAGGCCCTCGCATTCATTCCTGATATCAACGAGGGAAAAATAGCGGACCGGCTCACCTTCGGGCAGCTGGCCGAGAGATCGCGCCGGCTGGCGGCACGGCTGGCCGCCGCGGGGTTCGAGCCGGGCGCGCGGGCGCTACTGCTCTTCCCCAGCGGCCTGGACTTCGCCGTCGGGTTCTTCGCATGCTCGTACGCGCGCCTCATCGCGGTGCCCGCACCGCTGCCGGAACGGTCGCCTACGAGCATTCAACGGCTGGCGGGGATGGTCGTGGACGCGGAGCCGGCGCTCATCCTCACCGTCGAGGAGTCGCGGGAAACCGTCCGCGAGTGGGCAGCGGGCAACGGCTATCGCGCGCTGCCCTGCATCACCGTGGCGGACACCGCGGACCCGTCGCCGGACGACGTGCCGCTGGAACTGCCGGCCCCGGACGACCTCGCCCTGCTGCAATACACCTCCGGCTCCACCAGCGACCCGAAGGGTGTCATGGTCAGCCAGGGCAACCTGCTGACCAACCTCGATCTCATCGACTCGTTCGTGGGCCGGAAGCCGGAGATAAGGGTGTGCGGCTGGCTGCCGCACATCCACGACATGGGCCTGATCGGGCAGCTGCTGTACCCGGTGTACGCCGGCGGGTGGCTCCTCCAGCTGCCCCCACTGGAGTTCCTGAAGCGACCGTCCAAGTGGCTGGAGCTCATCGCCCGCCACCGGATCCAGTGCGCCGCGGCCCCCAACTTCGCATACGACCTGTGCGCCCGGGTGACCAGCGAGGATCAGGCGGCGGAGTTGGACCTCAGCCACTGGGAGACCGCGCTCAACGGCGCCGAGCCGATCAACGACCGGACGCTGGAGCGATTCGCCAAGCGGTTCGCGCCCGCCGGCTTTCGCATGGAGTCGTTCCTGCCCTGCTATGGCCTGGCCGAGGCCACCCTGATCGTGACCGGCAGGCCGGCCGGTCAGCCGGTCGGGAAGGCGACAGTCGATCCCGAGCAGCTGGCGCACGGCCGATTGGCCCCGATGACTGGAGCGGGCGGCAAGATCCTCATCAGCAGCGGGACGCTTCTGCACGACAACGTGCTGATCGTGGACCCGGAGAGCCGGATGCCGCTGGCGGACGGCCGGGTCGGTGAGATCTGGGTGACCGGCGCCAGCGTGAGCCGGGGTTACTGGCGCAAGGACGAGGTCAATGAGGAGATCTTCGGCGCGACGACCACGGACGGACGAGGGCCCTATCTGCGTACGGGTGATCTCGGGGTGCGCGACGGGGCGGAGCTCTACGTCACCGGGCGGATCAAGGACCTGATCATCTCCAACGGCCGCAACCTGCACCCCCACGACCTTGAATGTGCGCTGCAGGAGATGGCGGGAGATCTGCCCTTCGGCTCCTCCGCGGTCTTCGCGATCGAGGACCACCAGGTGGTGGCCGTGCAGGAGATACGCGGACGCCAGCACGACGACCTCGCCCAGGCGGCGGCGCGGCTCGGGCTCGGGCTGGCGCAGCAGTTCGGGATCGGCCGAACCAGCGTGGTGTTCGTCCGGCCGGGCGCCGTGCGCAAGACGACGAGTGGAAAGACGCGGAGATCCGCGATGCGCCAGCTCTTTCTGGAGTCGGGGCTGGACCCGATCTACGTGAGCCTGGCTCCCGGTATGAGCGAGCGTCTGGGGAAAACGCCGTCATGACTTATCCAGCTTCGTACGCGCAGCGCCGGTTGTGGTTCCTGGCTCAGCTGGAGGGGCCC
>NZ_LWLS01000090.1 GCF_001905095.1 Micromonospora sp. CB01531 | reverse complement strand
ACAGCTAGCGGTCTATTACCTCAGCACTCAGGCCGGCAAGGACCTCAAGGATTCCCAGAGAGCCGTCCTGAGAAGGAATGCCCCTAAGCCGGCTCTTCGGCCTGGGCAAGAGCAGGAGAAGCCGCAAATGTCGTCTAAGCAAGAACTACGTGATTTCTTTGGGGGGTGAGTAGATGAATGACGGTGCGAACGTAGGCAAGGCATTCATTGAGATCACTCCTCGCCTGAAGGCCAAGGCTGCCCAGAAGGAGATCAATCAGTATCTCCGAAGTCTCGCCAGGGACATGGATCAGGCCATTGGCCAGAACAGCAAGAAGGTAGTTGACCAAGTTCGCAAGGGAATGCGGGAGCTTGACAAAGGTCGTAAGGGCACGTTCAAGGACCTTGACAAGGAGATGCAGTCCTTCCAGAAGCTTGAGAAGCAGCGCAAGCAGAGTATTGCCGCTGAACAGAAGGATCAGCAACGCCGGCTCAACGAGCTGAGCGCTTGGTACAAGAAGAAGCAGGCCATTGAGAAGGCCGATGCTGCTGAGTCCTTGAAGGCCGCTAAGCAGGCCCAGGCGGACATGGACAAGGCATTCAAGTACCGAACCATGCGTGCCCTCGGTGCAAGCCCTGAGGTAGCCGCTCAGGCTGCTACAGGCAAGTCCGTGAAGCCTGGGGAGATCCAGAGCCAGTTTAACGCTGTAACCGCTGCTGCAAAGCGCTCTGGCATCGAGGTTGCAAGGGCCTTTGACGCCGCGTCGCATACGCTCTCTCAGCTCTCGACTCGACTGGGCCTGGCGTCCTTTCAGCTTCAGTTGCTTGGTGGGTTTGCCACGACGTTCCTGACCGGGCCTGCTGCCCTAGTGATGGGCAAGCTTGCTTTTGATGGCCTGAAGTTCGCCACCAACGTTGGTTATGCCCGTGCCTCAATGGAGGCCCTTCTTGGTCCGGCTGCGGACGTAGAGAAGGTTATCCGGGAGATCCAGAGAATTGCGATCGAGAGCCCCCTCTTCAACACTGAAGATGCTATTTCGTACGCACAGAAGCTTGCTTCTGTAGGGGTCAAGGAGAAGGACCTCTACAAGAGTATGCAGGCGCTTAGCAACATCTTCCTAACCAGAGGTGTTGCCGGTCCCGAGAGGGCGAGCTTGGCCCTGATGGCGTACACCCAGATCCTTTCTAAGGGTGCTATCGGGATGGACGACCTGCGACAGCAGTTTGCTGAGCACGTTCCGGACGGCATCAACGTGTTCGCTGAAGCCGCGAAAATCCTCGGGTACAAAACGCTCGATGACCTTCGGGAGGCATTCAAGGCGGGCGAAGTATCGGCCGAACAACTGAACGCAGCATTCATCAAGCTCGGCAACTCTCCGAAGTACCTCTCTGGTGCAACAAAGGCCGCTGCGACCCTGGGTGGTGTTTGGCAGGCGTTCACGGAAGACATTCAGGCTCGGGTGGGATTTGCGTTCGATCGAAACCGCGAGGAGATCATCGGGGCGATCAACGCCATCAGGCCAGTAGTCCTCGGTCTTATTGATGAGCTAATCGCGGGTCTCCCAAAGCTAATCGATTGGCTCGGGCGGCTAATCGGCAAGGTCCGAGATATCTGGTCTGCATACCAAGCCCTGAATCCCGAGCAGAAAGAACTCGTCCGCCAGGTCATCCTTCTGACGTTGGCCTCAGGCCCAGCGGCAATCGCCATCGGTATCTTCGGCACGGCTCTGTCCGGAGTGGCCAACGCTGCCTCTCTGGCGATGAAGTCCCTCTCCCTCATCGGCGGTCCTCTTGCCGGTATGGGTGGCTGGATAGCAGTTGCCGTCCTGGCTATCGGGGCGTTAATGACCGCTCTGGGGGTGTTGTACGCCCGCTCAGAGAAGGTTCGCCTGGGGATGCTTCAGGCGTTCAACTTCATCAAGGACGTCATCAAGGACGCACTTCTGCCGGCCGTAGACAACGTGATCGGGGCAGCCCAGTCACTAGAGAAGACCTTCGGATTCCTTGGCTTCGAGAGCAAGGATCTTGCCCAGATCTTCCGATTGCTAGCCGCACCGATTTACTTGGTATCGATTGCACTCAGCGCAGTGGTGCTTGTCATCAAGGTTGTCCAGGTCGCAATGCTGGCTTTGACTGCGATTGCCTACGGACTCCTTCATGCGGTCTCCTTCTTGCTCCTTGGCTTCCAGAAGCTATTCGAGGTGGTTGCTCGGTTCTCCACCGGAGACCGCAAATCCTTCTTCTCGGGATTGGCAAAGGACCTCGCCGACTGGCGCAAGGGCGTTGGTGGGGTTGCCGACAGTATCGACATCGGAAAGCAGTGGCAGGGTCTTACCGAGACGAACTCGAAGGCTACCGAAGAGTGGCAAAACAAGCTTGGCAACCTGGACTTGACTGCTACTGGTCTGTCTGGAGTGTTCGGTAACTGGAACGGAATCCTTGACCAGACCATCGACAAGCAAGTCTCTCTCAAGGATGCGGTTAATAACGCCAGGCAAGCTATGCAGACCCAGGCTACCACGGCTATGTCTGCACAGAACGCTAGCGACCAGTGGAACAAGTCGCTTCTCGCCTTGAGGGATTCCATCAAGCAGAACAAGTCGACGCTTGATGAGAAGACTAAGGCTGGTCAGGCAAACCGCGACATGTTGAAGGCTGCCACTCAGGCTAGCTACGAAATGATGCTTCAGGACATCGCCTCCGGCGTCCCGATGGATCTCGCTATTCGTCGGCACAGGGACCGTACGAACGCTCTGAAGGACGAGTTCGGCAAGAGCAAGGAAACTAAGGCCGAGGCCCAGAAGCTCATCGACACCTACGGCAAGGTCCCGAAGGACGTCAAGACGCTCCTGGAGCTGATGGGCTTCACCAACGTAGCCAAGCAGATCACCGAGATCCTTGCGGCTCAGAAGGTTGCTGCTAACCCTGGGATGTCCTACCAGAAGGCATTGCAGGCTGAGCGTAAAGCCTGGCAGTTCGAGAAGGGCGAAGGTCTCAAGAACGGCGGTATAGGCAAGAAGGCCGGTGGTGAGATCCGTGGCCCTGGTGGACCCACCGGCGACAAGATTCCGATTATGGCCTCCGATCAGGAGTACATGATTCGGGCCAAGGCTGCGAAGAATCTTGGCAAGCCGGCGCTTGATTACATCAACCGTCATGGCGCTCTGCCTATCGGCGGGATGTTCGCCAAGGGTGGTCAGGTCAATTGGCCTATGCGATTCGACTTCTCCGGAACGAAGTTCCCCGAAATCCTCGGTGGGTCTCCGAACGGTGGAGGTATGGGCTGGCTGAAGATGATGGCTGTTCTTCGGCAACAGTTCCCTGGGCTTCCGCTCATCTCTGGCTTCCGCCCTGGTGCCATTACGTCAACTGGCAACCGGAGTTATCACGCTCTGGGTCGAGCGGTTGACCTTCCGCCCTCGTGGGATGTCTTCAACTGGATTTCCCAGAACTATGGCAAAGGCACGAAGGAACTCATCTTCTCGCCTGCTGGCGGTCGCCAGATTAAGAACGGCGCTTTCCACAGGTTCACTGGTGGAACCATCGAGCAGGACCACTGGGACCACGTTCACTGGGCCTACGACAACGGCGGTTACGTCGCTCCGAACACCCCGTTCATCAACAAGACCGGGGCTAACGAGCTGGCTCTGAATGCCGCTCAGGGCAAGGCCCTTGAGCAGAAGATTGCCGATTCAGACAGGCCGGTGAACGTCACTGTGTACGTCGATGGTGTCAAGCGTGACGCCGAAATTGTATTCGATGAAAAGGCTGAAGAGCTAATCAAGGCCCTGGGGGGTGTGTAATGCCGGTCGCGGTTAATGCCACGTACAACAACTCGTACCACTCCCCCGGCTTTGATTTGACCGTCACGGCTCCAAGTCCCTTTAGCACGGTGCGGATTCAGCGGATCGACCCGACGGGGGCTAGTGCCCCTGTCGGGGTCCGTGGTGCAGACCGGGTTGCGATGTCAGGGGGCTCATTCGGTATCACCGACTTCGAGGCTCCGATTGGGAAGAACTTCCAATATGAAGCGGTCGTCACCTCAGTCAGCTACACGGATCTGTTCAACCGAACCGTAAGCAACGAATGGGGCACATCCACCTCAGAGCGACAGTGGACTACCGGCGGTGGGGCTGCTTCAGCCTTCTTCGTAAACGGTACTGACGCAGGCGTGTTCGTGGGTGCGGTCAACAACCTGTACTACGGCTACTTCCTCACCAACACATTCAACCAGCGTGTCCGTGGCCGAATCCAGTTCCCGAAGATTCCGGTTGGAGGCAACTTCACCGGCTGGGTGCTCGGGCGAATGACCGACCCCAATAACTACTACGTAGCACAACTCACGCTCAATACCTCAGGGCGAATGATCCTGAGTCTTCTGAAGCGGGTTGGTGGAACGCTGACGGGCCTTAGCGGGGCCAATGTTGACCTCGGACCGTGGGTGGTCAATTCCGCGTGGTACGTCAAGCTGGAAGTCTTCAACACCTCCATTAGCGCTAAGGCTTGGTCCGAGAGTGCAACCGAGCCTAGCGGCTGGCAACTGTCTACGATCGACACGTCATTGTCAGCCGGCAGCCTGGCTGGCCTTGGAGTCCGCGCTGAAGCGGGAAACACAGACGTTCTGCCTCAGGCATTCCTGTGGAAGGACTTCCAAGTCGAGGGTCCACGGGATTACTACTACGCCCTCTACGAGAACGTCAGAACCGGAGACGTAGCAATCCCAGCTCCATCACCGGGAACGGTGTGGCTGAAGTCAGTTGGTCAGCCGGCGCTTAGCCGGCGCGTCAACATGGTGGACCTCAACGATGTGGACCGTCCTCGGAGAATTCTCGGTGAGTTCGAGGTATTAGGTCGGAGCAACAAGGTCGTTCTCACAGACACCCTGGGTGGTCGAGAAGGTGAGTTCACGATTGCCACCTTCCCCATTGGGGGAGCCTGGGAATCTGACTCCTATTGGCGGGATCTTCAAACGCTGGTCAAGGAGGGCGGAACACTCCTCCTCCAGACAGCAGGCCCGACCGTCACGGGTGAGGACGATCTGTACCTAGAGATCACGCAGCTCTCTCGAAAGCGAATTGGACCGGTCGGTGGAGAGCTTGTCCACCTGCTGACCCTTTCGTACATCGAAGTTGATCGGCCGGCGACGGTTCAGGAATCCCTCCTTCTGCGGAGCTGGCAGAGCGTTCTTGACCAGAACGCCAGTTGGCAAGCAGTTCTCAACAACCACACGAGTTGGTTGGACGTTCTTCAACGGAATCTGTAGGTCAAATGTATTCCCCGCTATCGCAGAACTTCATCAGGCGTGTCGCTGAATCAGGCCGCCGAAAGACCGTTGTTGATATCTACTACGACGGGGTAATGGTCGCTTCCAACCTGCCGGTTAGCGACGGGAATATTAGAGTCGAGTTGGACGGGCAAATCCGGAGGTCTGGCAGTGTCACTATTGCTGACCCCCGGCTTGTCCCCACTCTCAACACAACTCTGTCTCCGCTCGGCACTGAGGTGCGTGTCCGCCAAGGGGTTGTTTATCCGAATGGCGCTGAAGAGCTGGTGCCCCTTGGGATATTCCGGCTAGAGGTCACCGATTGGCAGGAAACCGCAGCCATCCCCACGGCTCAGCTCTATGACCGCTCCAAGGGACTCTCCACTACTGGCATCCGAGGGTTTGTCAGCCGGTCCGGCTGGATGGCCTCTGCCGTGATTGTGGAATTCCTCAATTGGTATTACCCGTATTTGAACGCTACGTACGCGTCGGTGTTCGAGGAGGGCGTCACCGACTATCGCATTCCCGGTGGGCACACGTTCGGCCAGACAAGCTACTGGGACGCTATCTCCGAGCTGGCAAAGAACATGGGTGGTCGGCTGTATTTCGACGTAAACGGAAGCCCAAAGGTCAGCCCTGTGGTTGAGCTTACCTCCGTTGTCGGCACCGTTCTTGACCTGGCCGCCGGGGAGGGTGGCGTCCTGGTGGACGCAGGCCACTCCTACAGCCGTGAAGGCATCTACAACGGCGTAACCGTCATCGGGGCTACCACCCCAGAGGGCGGGATCGTTGAGGCATCTCTGTATAACTCAGACCCCTCCTCGCCCCTCCGCTATGGCGGCCCATTCGGCAAAGCTGTGAACGTCATCGAGGACACGACGTTAACCACTGAGGCTCAGTGTTACCAGCGTGCGCGCGCTGAGTTAGCTCGGCATACCGGGCTGGGTTACTCGCTCGATTTCACGGCAATTCCCAACCCGGCTTTAGACGCTGGGGATTTCGTCAGGTTCGTGTACGCCGATGGCCGCGTAGAGGTCCACCAGATTGACAGCCTCAGTATTCCCCTTGGGCCAGGGCAGTTCACCGGAAGCTCGAAGGGGTTGATCCTCGGTGCCTAAGAATCCTGTGTCTCGGCTCGCCAGTGCCATCAAGAAGCAGAACCCTCGGAGTCCGTTCGTGTACGGAGTCTGGCAGGGAGCCGAAACGGTTGATGCCAACCTCTCCCGGGTGGCGGTGCCAGGCAGCGGCAAAGACGGCGGAACTGATGTCCACCGTTTTGTTCCCCGGGGAAGTCACGTTACCGGCCTGGTGCCAGGCGATGTAGTGCTGTGCGCTGGCAGTCCGCTTTGCATTATCGCAAAGGTCGTCGGAAGCGTATCTCTCGCACAAGTCTAAGGAGCCCGATGGCAACGAACAGCCCTATTGCAAATCTTCCCCGTCCGGAGCTTACCGATACTCCGAATGCTCCAGCGGCATTCCTGAGCCTCACGAACGCTCTCGACAGTCTTGTTATTCCTCGCTTCTCGTCTGCCTCAGCACGAGACCTAGCAATCCCCGCGCCCGTAGATGGGCAGCACGCATTTCTAACGGACTCTCACGCACTGTTCGTATTCAAGGCTGACCTCGGTCAGTGGACGCCGTATTCGTACGCCAGAGCACCACAGACGAGCCTCTTCAGCGCCGATGGCACCTGGCTGAAGCCAGCCGGGGCACGGTCCGTTTGGGTGCGTGTCCAAGGCTCCGGAGGTGGCGGTGGCGGTGCCGTGGGAGGTGGCGGTAATGCTGTCGGCGGTTCTGGTGGTGCCGGTGGGTACGCCGAAAGCTGGTACGACGCTGCTGCCCTTCCCCCCACAGTCATCATCACCGTGGGGAACGCAGGCACCGGAACCGTTGGCGGTTCTGGTGGCACCGGAGGTCAGGCCACCTTTGGAGGGCTTATCACGTGTGCTGGTGGCGGTGGCGGTGGCCTTGGGCCTAATACCGCCGTCGATCAAACGGCTTCCGCCGGGAGTGGTGGTACTGCCACTGGCGGCAACATCATCAACGTCCAGGGCGAAAACGGCATGGTGGGCCAGGTCATCGGTGGAAAGTCCACCTTCTACGCCCGAGGTGGAGGCTCGCCATTCGGCTCTGGTGGTGCTGCTGCTGTTTCCAACTCCGTCAATGGTGACCCGGCCTCTGGCGCTGGTGCCGGTGGTGGCAATGCTATGGCTGGAGGCACTAGCCGTGCCGGTGGGGCTGGCTCTAAGGGTGTCGTGATCGTCACCACGTTTTTCTAGGATTTTCTTTTGGACCCCGGAACCGTCGCCATCGCTGTTGCAGTAATTACCACTCTTGGTGGAGGTTGGTCGTTCTTCGATCGCCGCAAAGTCGCCAAAGAGAATCGAGAACTGCAAAAGCAACAGGTAGAGGCTCAGGCTTACGACAGAGCCAGAGCCCATTATGACGCCATCATTGACGACCTCACTCAGCATATTGCCTGGCTGAAATCGGAACTGGCGTCGGCTACCGAAGAAAACTCGCGGCTGAAGGAACGCATCGAGGCTCTTGAAAAGACCATCGAAGCCCTAAGGACCGCGAACGTAATCGTAATCGAGCCTCCAAAGGGAGGCCGATAGGAGGTGCGTATGAAGCTTAGCCCTTACGCCAAGGCTGTAGTCACAGCCGTTGGTGGTCTCTGCGTTGCGCTTGGCCCCGTGGTCGCTGACAACGTGTTTGACGCCTCCGAGACTGAGCAGGTCTCCTCCGCTCTGGTGCTTGCTGGCTTGACTGTCTACGGCGTCTACAAGGCCCGTAACAAGCCCCAGGAGCCCCAGGCTTAGGAGGTGATCCTAGTCTAAAACGAGAAGCCCCCTACGAAGCCCTGAAAGCTTCGTAGGGGGCTTTTCTTCGTTGCGGGGTACTACTCGGTACCCTCGATCTCTGCAAACCGCCTGAAGGCGTCTAGCACCTGTTCCTCAGTCCGGAAGAGGCGATCGTTCCAGAAGAACACCGCGATGTCCGGGTCATAGTCCGCTTCAACCGGATTGCCAACGAACCCGGCGAACTCTCGAAGTGCGGAATCGATCTCGTCCGTGTACCCATCGCTGTCGGAGTACATGTCACGCGGGCAGCCGGTGATGGCCATTGCGATAGCACCGCCAGCACAGCAGGGCCCGCCGGGGCTGCCAGCCGTACCCTTACTCCAGCCATCTCGCTGAAGCTTGTCGTACGCCTTCTGCTTCCAGTTCTCAGTCACTTCGCAGCCTCCAGCTTGTCAAGCTCGTCCAGGGTCTTCAGGACGACTGCCTTCGGGTCCTCAACCGTTGAGTCCCACTTGAGCTGGTCGTTCCAGTTGAAAACCCGCTCCTCGGAGTCGTACGGGACTGCCACCTCATCGAGGTCGTCATACCAAGTCCGGGGGAAGTTGATGTGATCCCCGAACTTGTGAAGAGCCTCGTCCAGCTTAGCCGGCTTCTCCTCAGAGTGCATGTCATCGGGGTCGCCCGTGATGGCCATTGCGATAGCACCGCCAGCGCAGAGGCAGCCATCCTCGTTCTGGGGGGTCCCGGTCGTCCAGCCGTTCTCCCGAATCAGATCAGCGGCCTTACCAAAGATGGTCTTCACTTGGAGGTCTCCTTCTTGGGCTGGAAGATGCTGCGAAGCCAGGCAGCGATGCTGTTGACGACGATGACCGCGAGGAACGTCTGAACGAAGCTGAGGGCGGGGATGGCTGCGGTTAGGTGGAGATGCAGAACCCCCAGGAACAGCATCACAAGCCAGGCTTCAAGGCCGATGATGCCGATGACAGCCAGAGCGACACCAAGGACCACGATCAACCCTGCGAGAACCTTATTCACTTGTCTCCCTCGATCTTGACGTCCTGCATGCTGTTCGGTGCGATCTTTTCCAGCTCGGCAAGAACCAGCCGTGCGAACTCTCGGATCTCTGCATCAGCAGCCGGCGAAAGGCGCTGCTCGATGATGTTCCGCCAGGCCCGAATGGAGCCGGTGACGAAAAACCGAGTCTCGGTGTTCTCGGGGAGGAATGCTCGTGCCGCTCCACGAGATTCCTTGACGGAGTAACCCTGCTCTCGAAGTCGGGTGTACGCCGTGTCGTAGCGGGCCTGAGCGTTCAAGAACCAGTCGTCAAGTTCGGCATTCAGCAGGTCATCGAAGATCGGCGGATGAACCACCTCAATGTCGCTGTCAACGCCGTGGTTGACATACCGCTGAGAGAGCACCGAGAAGTTGATGCTGTAGCGCTGCTGGTGCCGCTCAAGCTCCAGAAGCAGAGCCCGAGAGACCCCGGAGACGTACAGGGTGACGTGCCCATGACCCAGGACGCTCAGGTGGTCAACCTCGATGATGTGCCCGAGGTAGCTCTGATTGGTGTTCGTAGCCGGGTTGGGGCGGTTGTTCGAGATGTAGCAACCCCGACCACAAGCCTCGTGGAGTTCATCGATCGGCTTGGGATAGGCCTGATCCAACCAGGCGTCATACTCCCGCTCGTGGGCCTCAAGAACCTCATCCGGGTGGATTTTGCTCCAGTCCAAGAAGGGCTCAGAGTCCTCAAGGTAATCGCAGTGGGGAATGTACCCAGTCTCTCGAAGAGTCCCGTAGTTTATGTGCGTACTGGCGACGGTAAGAACCTGCATTCCGCTACCCATATTCAGTTGTCCTGCTTTCTCAGGCAGCCGGCTTCAACCAGCCCAGATCGTTGGGGATGTTAGCGAACTGATCCTTCGGAGGAATGAAGGAGGTCGGGTAGAAGGCTGCCACGTTGGTGAACACCGCCCCGGACTTCCCCTCCCCGTCAAAGAACTCCAGGCGGTACAGTGTCGCCTCCCCCTCGGGGGCCTTCGCGGGGCACGGAATTGAGGTGAACGTCCAGCCCTCGGGAAGCTCCACCTCCGCCCGCTCTGCGCCGCGTTCGATCATGTATCTCATCAGATCTTCCGGCCCCTCCACCACTCGATAACACCGTTCTCCAAGTTCTCTGCCTGCTCAACCGAAACGATTCGCACCCCGTACTTCTCGGCTGCGTTCACCACGAGCATCCCGAAGTCCGGGTCGGAGCCATCCGGCTCGATGATGTACTCCGGAATTGCCTTCTGGACTCGACCACCCTTGGCAGACATCTTGCAATGGCCGTAGCACAGCATTGTCCCGCAGACGTACCAGTACTCGTTCACGAAGCCGGTACCTCCACGAGGAATCCTGATGGCCTTTGAGCGAGGCTGCCCTGACTGGCTCTTCTCCCACCAGTCCTTCTCCTGCTTCTTCAGCTCATCGAGAGTGCTGAAGCCGTAGAAGCCAGAGTCCTCCCCGGCGTTCGGCCCGGAGGCCAGAGTGACGTTCTCACCGGGCTCCCAGGTGTGCTCCTGGGTCATCGCCCGAAGAGTGCCATCAGGCATCAGACGCCAGGTTCGGAACATCCGGATAGCACCGTGGAGCTTGTCCAGAGAGGCGATGTGCTTCTGGTACTCCTTGGCCCGTCGGCGCTCTAGCTCCTCGGGAGTTTCAATGGGGAGGTCATCTATGAAAACAACCTCATCGGTGTAGGGGTCAATGTAGTAACGCTGGACAACGCCACCGAGCTTTGAGTAATACGCGGTAAAGTCGCAGTCCAATCCGAGGTCGCAGCCCTCGCAGTTTCCGCAGCCGTTCACACTAGCTCCCAGCCGGCTGTAGCTCGCGAGCTGGGACCGGCGCTTCCTCTCCAGTACGAGATGGCTCCCCGTGTCCCGGAGTCTCCACGGGAACCTCCAGCGGAACCACCTCGAACTCCCTGACGACTTCGCCAATATCGGCCACGGCCAAGGCCACCTTTCAAAGAAGAGACGGATGCAGACGCAGTACCAGGCGTACATAGTTAGGACGCCTAGCCACCAGAGCACCTGCCCCACGGTCACTTGCATATCTCCGATTATGCAAGCTCAGACTGACGGTGCCAAGTGAGCTAGGTCACACCCCAGGAGGGTCCGAACCCCTGGGGTCCTCTGGCTTCCGTACCAAAGGCTGTTGCCAAACCCGAGCTTCCGCAGCTCAGCGGTGTTGTAGCCCTTCCAGAACCGGAGGTAGACGTACTCCCGCTGCCTGCTTCCCAGGCTCGCTACCGCCTGCTTGATCTCGTCCTGGTAGACCTGAGGGTCCTCGGTGACAGGACGGTCTAGAAGGTGCTCGTCCTGCTGGGGGTCAACAGCCGACTCCCACTTACCCTTGCGGATCTTGTCGACCATGACCCAGCGAGCCTTCTGAAGGAGGAAGGAGTCATTAAGACTCCTCCCCTCCTCCTGGGCCTTCAGCAGCTCTCGCCACATACCCTCCATGGCGTCCTGGTAGAAGTCCTGCTGAAGGTGGTCGTCCTGCTTGGCGTACTGGCGAGCCAGAAAGGATACGTAGCCGTGGAGGCTACTTAGCCTCTCCGACATCTCCATATTCAATTATCTCCTTGAGGGAATCGTAAAGAAGGAGGAGGCTACGGGCGGCATTCCCCCCGTAGCTCTCCACCCGACTGCGATAAGGATCAGGGATCTCTACCGCTTCTACCAACTCCCTCAGAGCTGAGGGATCAATCAACTACGAACCTCACGTCGCTCACCGGAATGCGTAGCACCACGTAATGCCGATAGTTTTCGACCTCATGCTCCACGCTCCGCACGACGGAAGGAAGCTCGTCTTCACCCAAAAAGACTCGCGGCCAAAACTCCGTGTTGCCGATAATGGTTACCTTCGGCAGCTCACTCATAGCCACTCCCAATAACATGCTGTGCACGAGTGTTCGTCATAGCTCTCCGAGGAAAGCCAGGGCGAGGATAGGTGTTCACGACGTCAACCAACTTCTCGATAGCCCGGTTGAACTTCCGTCGCTCGGAATCTCCGAAGTCCTCCTTAAGTGCGTACCGCCGGAAGACCAGCCGTTGATCCTCAGTGTGCAACTGGCTCCAGCCCCACTTGATGTCAGACTGAAGATCCAGCTCGTCCGCCGAATCCTTGATGGACCTAGCGTCCTCAGGGACGCGAGTGTCGTACCACTCCGACTGATCGAAGGTGTGCTCAAGGATCTTCCTGACATCCTCAGTGCAGTACGCGTACTGAGGACTGAGGTGGAGTGCTTCCGCTCGGAGCTGGGTGGCGTACTGCTTGGCAATCCTCCACAGAGCGTTCGTGACGCCGGCTGCATCCGGGTTCTTGAAGTGCTCCCGGTTCTGGAGGATCGTCAGGTAGAGGTGCTGAGAGATGTCCTCCGAGTCGACACACGGGGAGTCTCTGGCGACGGAATGACTGATCTTCGCTACGACGTCATCGAAGGCTTCGAGGGTGGAGAGTTCCTTCACTCAGTCTCCTCGGTTGCCCACAAATCGATGAGATCGCTACTCCACATCCATTCAAGGATCGCCTCGTTCTGCTGCTCTGGCGTCATGTCGCGCCACTCTTCAATGGTGATGCCAGAGTCGTCCGAGCCGTGGAATGTGATGTTATGAGAACTGGCGTAGTTGAAGATGATGTTCTCTTCGGGGATGTCCCCGTAAGGCCCCTTGCCCATCAGTCCTCCACCTCCACAATCCAGTCGATCTCGACGTCACGCTCAACGCCATCGAACCAAGCGATGTCATCTCGGATGATCTGCTTGGCTTCCTCAAGGGAGTCAGCCTCTACGGTGTCCTCGTAGGCGATGTGCTCGAAGGCCGCGAAACTGAACTTAGGCATCCTGCTCCACCTCAATGATGTGGCTGTAGGTCTCATCCTCGTCATACGGCTCGATGGTGCCCGCACGACGTTCGTCGTAGAACTGCTTCCAGGCGTCGCCTCGGTGCTCGGCCTCGTAGACCTTCTCGTATCGAACGACCCGTTCCACATAGATCTCGTACTTAGGCATCCTGCCTACTTCTCCCCCACGTAATCGACCGCAGCGACCCTCTTAGTCCCTCGGGACCACCGACCACACCCGCGACACTGATAGCGCTGGAAAGATCCCTGAAGCGTGTAAGCGTGCCCCTCCTTGCGAAGGTCGGTGCTCGCGCAGTTCGGACACCCCTGCTCTTCCCGGTACAGGTTCCGGTTCGGGTGGTTGTCGATCCACGGAAGCAACTGATCGTAGATCGGCTCCATGACAACAACGTCCCGGCGGTTGTACTCCTCCATTCGAGCCCAGGCTTCGGGATCGTTGTTCATGCACCCAAGCCAGGTGGAGAACCCTCCGGTCTCTTCCTTGCCTCCGAGGTTCAGGAGGTTGTTAGAGACGTACTGGAGCTTGTTGCTCGGGAGGCGGAACTTCTTGCTGACTACCTTCTTGAGGTCGATTTGCTTAGCCGGTGAAGGTGGAGGCATTCCCTCGCGGAAGAACTCGCCATTCAGGGTCGGGATATCGAAGGCAGTTCCGTAGTAGGTGACTACTGCGTCAGCCTGGTCAAGGTACTTCCACGCCTGCTCAAGCATGTCCCCATCGGGAAGAGAGTGCCAGAACACCTCGGGCTCTCGATACCACTTCGCCGCGAAGCAAAGCGTCTGCCCCGACTGAGCAAGCATCGGAAGGGGAATGTTCTGCTTCCAGAGCGACCATACGTACGCCAGGTGTGGGCTAGTCTCGATGTCCATTAAGAGCGTCTTCAGTTATCGGCCCTCCGGTCAATGTCCTCAACCCACTGAACAGCTACCGCAGCGACTTGGATAAGTTCCTCTCGAAGCCGGATCGGATCTGACTCAGCAAGAGCCTCGAAGACCTCTTCGAGAAGAACGTGCCGCCAAGTCTTTCGTCCGGCGGCTTCTGCTTCATCGCAAGCCAACTGGGCAGAGCGAGCTTCGTAGGCGAAGTGTCTCGTCCCGCCGGTATTCACATGCGGGCCAGTGCCATCCGGGAGTGAGGGTCGGCCCCACTTGGCGTCCTGGCGGCGGCGCTCATAGGAGACCTCATCCAGAACCCAAGCCGTACTCCACGGCTTACCACTCGAAGAGGTCATGAAACTCAGTCCCCTCATTCCGCATCAGCCCCATGATGTTGAAGACCGCTGCTGCAAGGTGGTCTTCATCCATCTCGCCCCGGCGGTACGCCTCTACGTGACGGAGAAGGCTCGCCATGTAGTTCGAGCTGGGAATGCCCTTCACCCAGTTGTGCTCGCCATAGTGCTCAGCACCCTTGCGCATATGCTCAGCGAGCCGAAGAAGGAACCCAGGATCGATCAGGTCGTACCGAGGCTTGTCCGGGTTGGAGTCCCGCATCGCACCAGAGGCGAATACCCTCTGGCCAGAGGATTTGACTTCGAACTGAGGAGAGGTCCAGTCTGCCTCTTCCTTGGCCCTGCGATCATACTCAACCCACCACGGCTCATTATTCAATTGTCTGCCCCCACGAACTCGCGTAGTGCATCTCTGCCGTAACGACAATAGAAGTCGTTCACATCGTCATCCGGCATCGTTACAATCTTAGCCATCTCAACATCAGAACTGATGGCAACAGCTAGCTTCTTGCCGGCTTCCCCAGAGTCAGCAAGAACGACGACTTCCCGGTAGCGGAAGAGTCGCCAATAGCTCTTCTTCCAGTTCTCAGCCCCAGGTACGGCTACACAAGGAAGCCCTGCCATCCACGCCGTAATGCAGTCAATTTCCCCTTCGGTGACGTACACCCTCTGGGAATCGCTACGAAGGGCGATCGTGTTATACAGCCTCGTGCCGTGGCCCTTCGAGCCCAGGTACTTGTACATCCCCGGGTTAGGGTCGAGACTCCTGAATCGAATCTGGGTGGGTCCAGACCAGCTCAGGTATGGAATCGAAATCCTCTTGGCAGGGTCACCCAGTCGGGGGGAGTCTCCTGTGTACCCGAGCTTGAAGTGATCCACGGCCTCTCTCGAAAGATGCCTTTCCTCCGTTAGGTATTCGAGGACCTCCTTTCCCTCGGGGGCCAGGAGGTTGCTTTGATACTGGCTTATAGCGTCCCCCAGCTCGCTCCTCAATGAATCGCTGGGCACCAGGGAAGTCAAGCTTCTCCTCCTCCATTGTGAGTTTGAATAGGTCCCCGTGCCTGTCGCACGCGAGGCACTTGTACGCCCCAAGGGCGAGGTTGATTCGACCCGAAGCAGTCCTATCCCCGTGCCAATGGCACTTGATGCTGAACCACCCAAGCTTGTCTGGGATCGGATCGAATCCCCACCGCTCGAAGAGCGCTAGAGTTACCTCAGTCCAGTCCATATCCTCGGAGATAGGCAATCGCCGCCTCCAAAATCGCTATGTCGTCTTGCAGCAGGCCCAGCGCCATATTGCATTTCCCGCAGAGCCAGCCCCTCTTGCATTCGTCGCAACCCTTGATGCCTTCGCAACATCGGTGGTCATGGTCTTGGCAGAGAGATCTCTTCTCTGGTGTAACGCCGCAAATATCGCACGGGCGAATCACCTTGCGTTTCTCACGGGCCTCTTTCTGTCCCCGCCGGGCGCAAGCAACGCACCGACGATTGCCGTTGGGCTGAAGATAGAGGTTGTCACCAGAGAGGGGGTGGCCTCGCTTGCAATGCGTTTTGGAGGCGTTATACCTCCCCAAGGCACCTCCTAGAAAGGCAGTTCCCAGTTCGGGCAGTCGTTCCGATGAACCAGCCCCAGGCAGTCACAAGGAACTTCGTCCTCATACTCCTCGTCCGGGTCAGCGAAAACAACGTCTTGGCACGTGGCGCACAGACCAGAGATCTCGCACTCTTTCTGAGTAAGGACGTCCCAGCCAGCAAACTCCTCTTCGGTGAACTGTCGGCCACACCCAAGGTAGTCGCCAGTGCATCTCCAAGTCATTCGTCCTTCTCCCACTCGATGTCGTCAAAGTGCTTGATCTCGATGACTCCGCTTACCAGGCGAATGCAGTACTCCGACATTCCCAGCTCCGTCCATGCCGGGCTTAGGTCAAGAACCTCAATTCGGAGCGTTCTATCTGGGTAGAACCGCATCGGGATCATTTCTTCCTCTTCCTCGGTGTCCGCTTCTTCGGGGGCCTTCCAGGGGCTATGACGGTCCTTCCCAGGGCTTTCGTAGCCGGAGGCTCCCTGAGGTAGTCGGCAAGCCTCTGAGCCCTCTCGTGGCTTTTCAGCCGGCCGATAGTCCGGGTGTTGTCATAGGGGCAGACGATCCCTCTGATCGGCCCCGATTGGCCCTTGGCGTGCTCGTGGTCGAGATGGAATACCTCTTCGGTGCCATCCGGCTTAATCTTGGGTTCTCGACCGCAGATCGCACATTTCCTGCCCTGGTATTCCCAGATGACATCCCAGTCTTCAAGGGAGATGCCGTATGTCTTTAGGAGGTGGGCCTCCCGGGGGGCAAGCTTCTTGCATTCAGGATCGCTGCAATACTTCTTCTGCCTGCCAACCAGGAGGCCACCGCACGTTACGCAGTCAGCCACTTACTCGTAGACCGTCACAGTCTTCTGGGTCGGCTTTACCTCAACAGTCGGACCATCCAGCTCGCCACCGGAGTAGGACTGGTACCAGCCATCACGACGGAAGTACCGCTCGGTGCCGTCGTGGGCCTTGACCTTCACGACAACCCAGTACTGCTCGCCCTGGCCCTCGCCGCCATAGTCAGCGACGTAACTGATGACACCCAGCTCGGTGGGGACGTTGTTGACCTCCTCATACTTGAAGAGGCTCCAAAGCGAACCGTCATCCTGAGTCATGGTGTAGGCACCGGAAGGACTGGGAGCCTCGAAGTCCCCCTCCATTACGCGGTCAACGTCGGCAACCGTGTACGACACGCTGTACTCCTTATGAAGTTGTGATAGGGTGCGTGAGACCGTAAACCCACGCGATGTGTGCGGTCAGATAGAGGGGACCATCCCAAGGTCGACGACGCTGGGATGGTCCCCTCTCCTCGTCACCTCAGTCGGTCTAGCTCGGACTCATAAAGGCGAAGGATCTCTCTCGCCCAAGCGACCTTGTCAACTACCCGTTGGCCAGCCGGTTGGGACGTAGACCAGAGTTCGAGGTTTTCGATCTGGTTGTCGTCTCGCACGCCGTTCTTATGGTGAACGTTCTCGTGCGGCAAAAGGGGCCTCCCAAGATGGTCCGACATAACGAACGTGTGCTCTAGGCCCTGCCCGTTTTCACGGGCATTCGGATGGCCCTTCCTGTAGACGACTCGGTAGCCATCCTGATTAATGTAGCCACGCGAGCCCTCTCTATAGCACTCTCGGCACTTGCGAGTTTTCTTAGTACTTGTTGGACTGCCACAGACTTCGCACTCTCCGGCGTTAACCCCTTTGTGGCATGCCCTACAGTAGTAGTGAAGGCCATCCTTGGAGCTGGAACGCTTCTTGAATTCTGTGAGGGGTTTGTCAGCACTACATTTGATGCAACGCTTATTCAAAAACGTAGATAGTCCGGACCTCTTCCCGAGGCTTCACGGGAACCACCGGGCCAGCCCAGGTGATATCGGAGTACGAGTCACCCTCGCCAGTCTTCTTGTAGAAGTTCTCCCCGACCTTCAGGATTACGTACACCTGGAAAGTCGTTCCCTGGGTGAGTTGGCCATCGCCGTAGTAGGTGCCATCGGCCAACTCGGAGAGGTCAACCTTGATCTTCTTGTCGACAACCTCAGCGGTCAGACCATCCTTGAGGTCGATTCGCTTGCCAACGGGCCAGCCGTAGTAGTCGCTCTCCGACTCAGCCTTACCCCACTGTCGGTCCAGCTCCCTCTCAAGGAGCGTCGCAACAAAGACCGGGTTGTCGGGCCAAACCTCGGAATCGCAGTACGGGCAGTTCTTCAGGGTACCCATATTCAGTTGTCCTTTCGGGTCAGGCGTAGTCGTAAACCGTGATGGTCCGAGGCTGAGGCTTCACCTCGCGGCACTCACCATCCCAATCGGTACCGCCGTAGGACGAGCGCCAGCCGTTCTTGCGGAAGTGCTTGTCACCGAGCTTGACCACCATGAAGACGTCCTCGGCAACACCCTCCCCGTAGGAGTCGTACTCACCCTCCTTCGGACGGGCCACCATCTCAATGAAGTCCTCAAGAGCGGCGACCCAAAGGGTCTGACCCACCCGAAGATCTTCGGCTAGCCACCACTCAGCAGCATTGTTGAGGCGGGTAGCGAGGTCGGAAACATCCTGGTTGCACGTCGGGCAGTTCACTTCTCGTCCTCCAGCGGGATCAGAAAAGCTCGGTTAGCAAGATGATGAGCCACGTAATCGTGGTCGGGTCGGTGAAATAGGGCGTAATTCTCAGCAATGAAACGAGCACTTCTCCCCCTGGTGAGACTGGTGATGGTCCGACGAAGAGCCCAGTGGTACGCAAACCCAGGACTGACGTTGTAGTTCCGAGGAATCACAATCCGCTCAAGAGCGGTTGCGTACACCTCTTCGCGGAATAGTGCTACCTGAACCTCGAAAGGTGCCTCCCATACCAGCTTCATATCCATGTCGACGGAATGACCAGGCTTCAGGAACACCTCGTACCAAGGCTTACCAGGCGTGTACGCCACGGAGTAGTGCAGCGAATCGTGGTCGTACTTCCGCTTCACTGCATCCTTGAAGAAGTCCTCAGCCTCCTTGGTGAGGTCCATCTTTTTGGAGCCGTGCTTCTCGGTCCAGATCTCGTAGAGGAGCTTGTAAAGCGGCTCGATGACCTGGCAGCCCTTGTGCCTGAGGAACATCAGATCTGCCATGTGCTTATTCCAACTACCGTTGGGCAGCTCCCAGAAAGCGTGGCTGAGCTTGATCGTGTAAAGCTCATCGGGGGTAGCTACAACCGAATCGGCCCAGGCGTAATCCTCCATCTTTGGGTGCCAGAAGGAGTCTGAGCCGGACAGTGCAGGCTCATCCGAGAAGACGTCGTAGTCCTTAGGCTCTCGGGGAAAATCCTCGAAGTGGTGTTTGATTGCCGTCGAGCCAATGACGATCCGCATTGCCTACATCTCCTCGTAGTCCACGTAGACCTTCTGGACCGGCTTCACCTCAGTGAAATCTCCGTCCCAGTACATTCCCGCGAAGCTCACCCACTGACCCGTCTGGCGGAAGGTGCGGCCATCAACCTCGAACATCAGCCACGCCTCGTTGGTGTCGATGCCGTGGAAGTCGTAGTTCCAGACCTTCACCTCACCAAGGCCAACAACCTCGAAGGTGTTCGGCTTCTTCTCGGAGCCGGCCTCTTCATCCCAGTCGTACCAGCCGGTCTCCTCGTCGCACTCCTCCTGCCACTCGAATCGGTGCTCCAGAAGAAGAGCCTCAACCTCATCAACGGTCAGCTTGTCCATTCAGCACTCCGGAGAGAATTCGTCAATGCAACCGATCCAGACAGCAGTGCGGCCATCCGTAATTGACTCCTCTTCAAGAGACTCAAACTCGTAGAGCCCCCTGAACTCATCAATGACGCCTACGATCTCGCAATACTCGTTGTCAGCCAGCCAGTAGCCCTTGAGTCCGATCCAGTCGTTCACAAGAACTCCCTCTTCCCAGGGGTCTTCTCTGTCAGCCAGGAGAGCTTTTCTTCGTCGTTCCGGGTATCCGGAGGCGGGAAGAGATCGTCCATGAACTTCTTCAGGTCATCGACAGTCAAGCCCCAAGCTGCCCGCTGTTGCTGAGCGGTAGTGATGCCGAGAGTCCAATGTTGCTGGGCAACCTCGCGGACTACCCGATCAGAGATCTCCTGAAGAGTGATCCTCTGCTTGTCCGCCATGACCGTGTAGACCTTGCCGTCACACCATGTCTTAGCCGGTTCGTAGTGGCCGTAGCGGTAATTGGCCCGGCCGATCGGACCAGGATCAGTAAAAGACCAGACCTGAAAATCTTGCCGGATCACATACCGCTGACTCCGGTTGCCCTTGATGCTCTCGATCAGACCGTCCTTCGGACCACCGACGAACAGCGCTACGTCAGGATCACTCCCCCAGGTGCCCATTGCTCTCCAACCATCTGCGCCGGAGTTCAGCCCCCGTGAACTCGTCGGCAGTCTCCATGTACAGCGTCTCCGTGAAGTCCTGAATGGCAGCCAAAGCAACCCCCGCGACCTGGGTAGCCAGCCCACGTTTTCCCTCGTCGCCCTGCCAAACCTTCTCAATGAACCTGTCTGCCAGGAATTTCAGTTCACGTTGGTCAGGTTTAGCCACTGAAGACCTCCACGTAATCAGCCATCGCACGAAAAAGCTCTATATCGTCATCACAAAGCCCCAGCACGAGATTGCAGCGGTTACACAGAAGTTTCCGCACCTTCCCGGATCTGTGGCAATGATCAATCCGCATGTCGCACTTCACCCAACCTCCTGGCTCAGAGGTGCCACACAGATAACACTTGCCATCCTGCTCATCTGCCATCTGCTCATACTCCTCAAGGGTCAAGCCATACTTCATCTTGAGGTGCTTGCGACGTTGAGTCTCCCGTGCTCGTTCGGGATTGTTCTTTCGCCATTCCCGCATACCCTCACGCTTGCAGGGCCTACAGTGACTCTGTTTTCCCGTACTGTGCCTACGATCTGGCGAGAATTCATCTAGCGACTTCTCGACTTTGCATCGACTACATCTCTTTAGCCCATCCAAGCGCGCTCCGGAAGCCAGGGGATAGATACGTAGAGACTCCCATCGCTCTTCGCACTACCGTTTGAATTCTTGATGACTGACAATTGCAGGTATCCTGGCATCTCAGGGTCCTGCCATGCCGTATAAATAATTCGGGGGCGCTTGTCGACTTTGTTTAGGATGTCACGCTTGCCGATCGGTCTATCCCCGTTGACATTTTCTCCGGTTACGTGATGAAGGAAATGCACATGAGCCCCTGTCTCACGAGCTTTGCTCGCCCCCCAGAGAAGAGCCTCACGCTGATTGCTGCCTTCGTCCGCTCCGTAGCCCGAGTCGACATCCATGAGGTTGTCGACCACAATCAGGTGTGGATACTCCCCGTTGGCAATGGCGTACGCCTCGATCTCCTCGTTCATGTGCTCTAGCGTCGGAGCCACCTGGAAATCCCACCACACATGCTCTGTGGCCTCGTGGAATGCTTCCCAGCCCCCCGGCTCCGCTAGCCTTTTCTCTGCCTCATCCTGAGTGCAACCAAATACCCCCTGAGCCGTCCGAACTCCAACCGTTGCCGTATCAGAGTCGGACGAGAAATACAGCGTCGGAATTGGATAGATGTCGTCGTACCGACCGTTCATGACCCAGTGACACCAGAAGGCAGTCTTGCCACCACCACTCGCAGCAGCAGTCAAACCCATCTGGCCTCGCCTGGCGAACGCTCTTAGGGCAGCGAGCTGGGAGAAGGGGGTGGGGAGTGGTTCCCCCACCCTCCCCTTAGCCCGCATAGCCAGAGAAAGGCTATTCAGGGCTTACTCCTCGTCTACGAACGGATCTACGCCCAGCTCTTCAAGCTCGTCGTGAAGATCCCGAGCGAACCCGCCATGGAGATCCGTCTCCCAATCGGGGTGGAAGAGAAGCAGGTACATGAGCTTGCCAGCCTCCTTCTCACTCAGGTCGATTGAAATCGTCCGCTCGGTGTAGCTACTCGCGAGCTGCATTACTCGATCCACTCCCCCGCGCCCTTGAAGTCCTGGCAACCGAACTTCGAGCAGTAGTAACGGAACTTGTACGCCTCACCCTTGGCGTTCCGCTTACCGCGCATGTCCTTGGTCTTGCCGTGCGTCGGGCACTCAGGCTGCTTATCAGGAGCGGTGTTCGCAGCAGCCCGAGGGGCAGCCGTAGCGCTCGGAGCTGAGCTGGCTGCGTTCCCGGAGAACACCCCGTTCGCAAGTGCAGCCTGCTTGACGCTCCCCAGCTCCTTGAAGATGTCGCCCGCGTGCTCAGCAAACCCGGCGATCACGTCCTTCAGTTCCTCACCGGAGGTGCCTCGCATGTTCACAAGGTCCCCGTTGATCGAACTGTTGATTTGAATCTTGTAGTCGTCAGCCAATTCGGTTCTCCAATTCCTCGACTGCCATCTTCAGCAGCTCGATACCTGTTCCCAGGTCGAGTCCGCCACCAATCTCGACATTCAGCGAGATATCAACGTTGTCACCGTCTAGCTTGGCGTCAGTCATCTCCACGAGAACGAAAGGACTAAGGCCAAGAATGGGCATGGAAAGCTGAGCGTCAGACACCGAACTCAATCCGATCCCGAAGAAGAACCGTGACGTACCAGGCCAAGTGCTCGGCCGGGAGAGCCATCGAGAACGCCAACGCGGCCTCACCCATCGAGAAGTCCGGGTCCTCGAACATCTCCCGCATTGCCTTTTCAGCGAGTTCGAGCTTCATCCGGACCTCGTTCTCAACCGAGCCGTCCTTGTCCTGGAGTGCATCCAGGAAAACGGACACATCCTTATCGTCCATTACTTGCCCCTCCGCTTGAATTCGAGCTTGTTGGCCAACCGAGGGCGCAACGGCCACGGCTTTACATCAGGGTTGTTCTTGAAATACTGGCGAGTCTTCTCCCGCTTGCTGACTCGCTTCTTGAAGACCCCAGGCGAATGGAAGGAACCCTTGCCTGCTGCGATCCTGGCTCGAAGGGCAGCACCAATGAGGTCTGCCAGAGGGACAGGCTTCACTCACTTCCCCTTCTTCGGGGGAATGGACTTCTTCGGAGGAGGGCTCTTGATTGGAGCCCCAGGGGGCTGGTTCGGAGGAGGGCTCTTGGGATTAGAGGGACTGTTCCACCAGGCCATTAGCGGAGACCCAACTCTCGGAACTTCTCGATGGCGTTCAAGTAGGTGTCTTGCTCACGCTCGAAGTCGTAGCCCATGAGATCCTTGATGGCATTTCGAGCGGAGTTCAAATCCGGCAGTTCCCTCAGGTCACCCTCAGTCTTCGGGTTGTCTTCCCAGGAGTAGCAGGAGCAGCCAGAGTCAGTGATGTAGAAGAGCCGGCTGTCCCGCTTGTAGATTCGCATCGTGGACCACGAGTAGTCCCACTCCCCGAACTCGGCGATTACCTCATAGCCGGGGATGTCAGTGTCAACCGGAGTGAACTCAAAGCCGTAGTAGCTCATATTCAGTTGTCCTATTCAGTTGTCGGACTACTTGAGGTCTTCGTCTTCTCGGAGGTAACCCTTGAGTCGACACCATTCCTTGACGCCGCAAAGGCCACAGTTGTCACTGCTCGGACTGGCGATAAACACTCGGTTCTGAATTCCTCGGTCGAGTGCTGAATACTCGGCATCCAAGTACTCCTCAGTCCATCGATGATCGGTCTCCCACTCCCCAGCTACGCCATCCTTGAAGTACCAGAAACGGGCGTGCTGGATGGGTGCAGGAAGGTGATCCTCGAAGAGTCGATTGGCAACGAACAAATACAGTCCTAGTTGCCGGGGGTCATCAACCCTATTCCCGGACTTCAGATCTTCGATGGTGCAAATATCCGCCTTGGGCCAGTACAGAATTCTGTCGATGGCCATATTGATCGACACCCCTGAGGGGAATGTCCAGGTGCATTCGACCTCGATAGCAGGATCTCCGAAAGGGTCATTCCAGATCTCCCATTCGCCCTCTTCCGCGTACCGAAGGTAGTTGCCTACCCAGGACTCCAGCCCCCGGTTGAGGCGGTTTTCGATATCCTTCTCTACCGTCTTCGTGCGAGGTGGCTTCATCCAGTAGGAAAGGTCGGGCTGCTCTTCCTTGAGCCTGTCAATCTCTCGCCAGTAATACTCCTCGAACATTCCCGCCAGGTCATACTTGCGACCTGTACGCTCCCAATCGTCTGCGGCTGACTGGATGGCAATTCCACCGGCAAGCCAACTAGCAGGTCGGCTGGGAAGCCGGGGGCGAACCATCCGATTGAGGCGGAATTCTTCCGAGCACTTCGCGTACTGAGAAAGCTGGCTAAAGGATCTCGTGTACCGTCTAGCCTCCGACATTCCAGCACCTCCCTCTGCGGATTGCTCGTATATGCCAGTGGGTAACGCCATACTGCTGAGAAAGCTCCTTGGCAAGACCTCGGTGATAGGGAGCCTTCCGAATGGCAGTAACATCCTCCTCGGTCAGTCTCGCTGCCGGATTTTGCTCGCCAATGGGCGCTGTACCATGCGCCACCTGATCTGCTGCATTAGCCCGCTGGGTATCCCAGCGCAAATTGTCTAGTGCATTGTTGTCTCGGTTGCCGTCGTTATGGCAGCCGACCTGACCCCCAGGTGGGGAACCTACAAAGGCGAGAAGAACCAGACGGTGTACGGTGGTGACCCGATTTTCCAGGCGGACAGCCCACCGCTCGTGCCCTTTAACACCAGTTAGTCTCTGCGTCAAAATTCTCGGGTGCTTCGCTCGATATCCCCCGTGACCCCGAGTTCGCCAGCTCCGAACTTGGCCGAGATTGCTGACCTCATACCGCTCGAACCCCGGAATCTCTCTCCACTCTTCTTCAGACATCACTCCCCCAGTGCCGAAAGAGAGCCCAGGCAGATAGCCTGGGCTCTCCCGGCTATTCAGTTGTTTTGCCTTACGAAACTATTCTAGCCGGCTAGCCGGCTTACCCCGTGGCAACGTCGTCACGAATTCTCATGAGCATCCAGCCAAGCAGGTTGTGACCCTGCCCCCTGGAAACACCCCAGGTCTGGTCACCCCAGGTGTTCCCTTCAATGAGGAGACTAGGAGCCGTAGCTTCGAGTCTTGCCAGAAGGTCAGGGTCCGAGAACTTCGCCTGGAGAACTTCCTCCATCACCTCGTAGCGATAGAACTCGTTCCAGTACGGCCGAAGAAGAACCTGCCGCCCCATGCTCTTGGCGAACCCAGGAGTCAATACAGCAGCAATCAGCCGGCGCTCATCCATGTCGAGCGTCTTCCCCGCCTGAAAGGCGTGCTCAGCCGTAGGGAACTCAATCCCCCAGAGAACGAACGATCGCTGGTAGAAGTTCGACAGAAAGCTGTACTCACCAGTGAACGAGTTAATGATGACCTTGTGATGGTTCACCACAACACCCCCTCTTCTGCTGCGTACAACTCCTTGATGCCGGTGATGTCGTCGTAGCTGTACCGGGTCAGCGGACCCACGACACCCCGGAGGAACGGACCACACTTCCACCGGAGAATCGAGCCATCCCAGAGGAAGTCCACCGGGTATCCGTCCTTGCAACTCGGAGACTCCGGAGTCTTCAGGAGCCGGAACTTCGTGAACCGTTCAGCACGGATCGCAAAAGGCTCCCGAGAAGCCGGGTAGTAGTCCTCTGCGAGCCCGTTCAGCTCTCGGTGCACTACCTCTACTACCCCCGAGAAATCCGGAGGCTCAGAGACGATCTGAAGGGTCTGCTCCCAGGGTCCTAGAAGCTCGTCTCCCGATACGTAGACCTCTACCTCACCCTCCACGGTTCGGAGAGCCTTCTCAAGCTCCTTGACCTCCTTCAGGCCCAGGTGGAAGTCAAGTCCGTAGTTCTCGGGCTGATCGATCGACGCTCGGTCCCACATCGCTACGTAATCGTCCGAGGCGTACACCCCGAAGTGCATTCCGTGATCCTGAAACATCACCACGCCACCAAGGGAGCTGTCCTTGTGGCTGAACTGGATGGCGTTATAGCAGAGACGCTGAAGGTCTTCAGCGAGGATCTTCATCCCTCACCACCTCAAGGACTTCTCCGATGAGGTACGCATCTCCGTACTCCGGCCACACGCTTTCATCGATTACACCCCTAATGTCGAGCTTCACTCCTGAGTAGATCCTTCGGGCCACCCAGTAGCGATCAGGGATCTCAACGAGGATCTTCACGAAGAATCTCCTCTGCCAGTGCCAGGCAGTACGCAGCCTGAGAGTGATTGTCAATCTCGCTGAAGGTCATCTCGTCGCAGACCCCATCAAGATCCCGCTCCAACTCTCGGAGTCCGGCCACAAGCTCTTCCAGCTTGGTCACTTGGCCTGGTCCTCCTCCTCGAAAGAGGTGAGGCACCGAATCAGTTCACCCATGTCTCCGTAGTAGGTGAACTGCCGTCGGTCGCCAGAGGCAGCGCTGATGTACTTGATGCGAACAACGGTGTCCTCGTAGTAGCAGGTCTCGCAGTAGCCTCCAGCCTCAGTGTCCTGCTCGTAGTCGATAACCTCGATCGCATCATCGTGATACTTCGTCAGGTACCGAGCCAGCAGACCCTTGAAGGTCTCCTCGAAGTTGCCCATATTCAGTTGTCCTTCCACGAAAAGAAGGCCCCTGAAGGAGCCCCCCTTCGTTATTCAATTGTGGTGTTCGGTTAGTTCGGGAGTATTCGGATGTGACCAGGCGGCTCGGCAAGTTGAGCCTTGCATTTGTGGATCAGGGCCTTCGCCGAGTCGTACTTGTAGTTCTTCGGGTCTAGGTTCCCGACGATCGCCATCATCAGGGCCACCTCACCGAGGGTGAGGACAAGTGTGCTTCCGCCACGCCCCATTACTTCACCTTCCCGCCCTTGCGCTTGCCGCACCGGGAGCACGACCGGAACTGGAAGAACTCAGTGCTAACCATCTTGGAGCTAGCTACCGGAGCGGTAGCCGTCGCACCGGTGATGAACTCACTCCTGACTTCCTGAGCGGACGTCTGCCATTTGCTCCAGTCGTGGAAGAATCCCCAGGTGTACTCGCCCTTGCAGATCACAGGACCGTCCATTCTGTGAGTCCGTGGTAGAGGAACCACGCAGACCAGTAGGCCAGTTGGAAGAGTACATACCGAGGGTCAGTGACAGTCGGCTTGACCGTCTCCCAGACCTTCACTGCTCCTTCTTTCCATCCACGTACCCTCGGCCATCCGGAGCCCAGCTCTGAACGACATACTCAATCGACCGCTCGGGATCGATGTAGATGTCCTCCTTGCAGGTCACGAAAACCCGCTCGGTGTGAACGAACTCCCCGGAGACGTCGTACCCGGTGAGCACCTGAGAGTAGTTCGGAGACCACATCACCCGACTGAGAACGATCTGTTGCACCCTCAGACCTCCTTGTAGAGACGCTTAAAGCCCTCAGGGTTGGACGAGTCGCAGGAGGTCACCTTGATGGACGGACGGATTGAACCGATGCAGATCAGATGCCACTCAAAGCCATTGAACTGACGCTTGTAGACCGCTCCTGTGATGGTGCACTGGTAGTACTCCGTCTCGGTGTACTGAGGCGTCGGAGGTTCGGGCTTGGGCTCCTCCCAGACCTCGATGGTGTCCTGGTGAACGTGGTGAATAATGCCAGGGGTAGCGTGCAGCACCACTGCTACGTGAGCGGGAGAAACATGCCTGGCGTACCCATCGGCTTTGAATACCGTGCCTTCGTGCCCGAGGAAGAGGATGCGCTTGCCGTGGGGAAGTTCGGCGTACGTCTCGCCGGTCCTTTGGAACATCAGATCCACTCCACCTTGTAGTCGGGCTGTCGGTTGCCGGCGAACATCTCGAACTCGTTCATCTCCGAGGAAACGTCTTGCGCGGTCTGACGACTCCGGTACCAGCCGACGATCTTCTTCTTTCCCGTACGGCCGATACGAACCAGAGCCCAACGCTTATGCGTTATCAATCGCCAAAATTTCTCCAGAGGTTCCACGATTTTCAGCCCTTGATGGGCTCGACGGACTTGACAGCATCCCCGATCTCAGAGGACTCGATGTCCCAGTGGAGGAAGTTCTTAAACTGCTCAAGCGGAGAATCCGCAGTGAGGTCCGTGTCGTAGTCGGCCAAGTCCAGGTCCAGGGTGATCCGAACCTTCGTGGAGGGGATCTCCAGTCCCAGCTCCTTCATCGCCCGCTCGAAGCCGGAGTCGCACCACTCCTCTTCCCGCTTCGTCCGAAGGGCGACCGCGACAACCTTCTTCTTGAAGTCGGCAAGCTCCTTCTCGACGTCCTCAACGGTCTTCTTGATGGGCTTCGCGAAGGGAGTGCCGTCGATCTTAACCTCGATGACCCGAGTGTCCTTCCACAGCTCTCGGGCGTACCGCTCAGCATCATCGGCGTTCACCGAGACGTTGTAGCCGTCCGAAGGCTGGGTGCGAATCGAAACGTTACTGGAGGCACCGTGGGCATCCTCAGTGATCCCTAGCGCCCGAAGAGCCTTTGCCATCGCGTTCCCAGCGGGCTGGTAGTCGGCCTGGGTGTTATCGGTGGGCCACTGCCGAAGAGCCTCATCAACACTGAACTTGAACATTACTGTCCCATCCCCTTCTCGTACCTGTTCCAGACGATTCCAGTTTCGGTGTACCGACCCACGAGTACATCGTGGGAGATTGCTCGTTTCCTGTTGCCCTTGCCGAACGCGTGCGTTCTCGCCCTGGCTAGCGCCAGGGTGGAGTTATGGCCAAAGTGCGATTCCACATCCGATTTGCAGGTCTCGCACTTAACGAGATAGCCCCCAGGGACGGTGCACTTTTCCCATGTCTCACAATGGGGGCAATAGAGTGTTTCTCCTGTTACTGGGGCGACGGTGAATTGCAGTCGATGACCGCAATCTAGGATTGCTTCGGCTTCAACTGGACGCTCCTTCTTCGGGGCGTATTCCGGGCCATGATCTCCGAGAACCGAGTAGCCAGGGAGAGTGCCACGAATGGCCTTCTTGACCTCGCTATCCGGCGTATAGGAGTGGGGCTTTAACTCCCCCACAGCCTCTTCCAGGGTGTAGCCGGCATCTACGATGAACATATTCAGTTGTTTTTCCTGTGAGGTTGTTAGGCGTGATCCACGAACGCCTTGTATCTCGGGTTGGCAGGATCAGAGGCAGCGTCGAGAACGAGGTAGTCCACCTCGACGCTGAAGATCCAGGCCCCCGTCTCGTCGCCTGAGAACAGGTCAATCAGCGTGCCCTCGGGGGGAAGAGCTGGAGCGTTGACCGACTCAGGAAGTGTGTCCCTGAGGTAGGACGGAGGGTCAGCCTCAGCACTCCAGTACAAGGCAATCTCGATCATCTCGCTCCCTTCGTCGCCGGTTGGCGTGAACCCAACGGTACTTGCATAACCGGCGTTATGCGAGTCCAAGTTGACCGGGTTTGAAGGCATCTTCCATGTGACGTCGGTCACATGAGGGGGTCTGGCTGTCCCGGAGGTCCGAGCTGGGACATGCACGGTTCTTAGTGAGGAGCAAGTTCACCGAAAACTTCTTCGGCTGTTGCCAGTGTCCCAGGGGACATCGAGGCTAGACTCTTTAAGGGGTTTAGTTAAACCCTCAGTAATTAAGGGGGTTTACAACCCCCTTTTAACCCCTGGGAGTTAACTATGAGCTTCTACGAAGCTTCCCTAGAAGAGGGTGAAAGGCTTCTCCTCCAGAGAGAAGCCTGGAGAGATAGGGTTCGCAACTCTGTGAGTTGCCCTAAGTGCAGGGTTGCAATTGGGCAACCCTGCTTAGGGAAGAATGGCAGCCCTCGAAGGAGCTGCCATCAGGAGCGAAATCGGCTTTGTCGATGAAATACAAGATCCTAGCCATAGTGACGTTCCCCGGAGGGGGAACGGTAAAGAAGAAGTTCCTATACCTCAACCAAATCCGTATGGGATTTGGTGATAGTAGTCGAGAACCAGCCAAGGGGCTGGTTCTCTTTAGTAGGCTCGATGGAAAACATCGAGCCGAAGTTAAAGTCGCGAGTTCGTTGACTGAATACGAACTCGCTTCTACTAGGGACTTACTAACGGCCGTTGAAAATCTCGGAGCCGATGTTGAATACTTCTAGGCCAACGATCCACCAAACGCTGATTGGCGTTGCCTACGAGTTTGCTAAGCGCTCCACCTGTTCGCGGCTTCACGTTGGAGCGGTGATCGCTGACCATCGAGGAGTAATACTCTCCTCGGGATACAATGGTGCGCTTTCCGGAGAGGCACATTGCAATCACGTCACCAGAGATGAACCCTGTCGCTTAGCCGTTCATGCTGAGGCCAATGCAATCCTCTGGGCTGCTCGCCGGGGAATTAGCACCGAGGGCGCATACATGTACTGCACCCATGAGCCCTGTTATGAATGCTCGAAAATGATTATTCAGAGTGGAATCGTCACCGTCTACTACTCGGAGACCTATGGCCGCAACAGCGGGCTAGAAAACTTTGGGTATTGCGGAGTGCATGTCGAGCAGGTAGCTCGCTAGTCGTCGGGGGAGGGTTTCTAGAGCGCCAGAGGCCGCTACCACTCATGGCAGCTCCCCTTCCCCGATTCAACTTCTTCCTCAGCCGGCGAAACCACTAATGAGCGCCAGAGCTGGAGAGGAAACCTCTCACAACTGAATAGGAGAAGCAATGGACTTCGGACAGGCTCTCGATGAGCTTCGCCAGGGCAAGACCGTTACTCGTTCTGGTTGGAACGGCAAGCGCCAGTTCCTTGCCCTTCAGGTCCCGGACGAGCACTCGAAGATGCGTCGCCCGTACATCTACATCTCCCCGGTAGACGGCGATCTGGTGCCGTGGGTTGCCAGCCAGTCTGATCTTCTTGCCGAAGACTGGCTCCTCGTGGATGCCCAGAGCTAAACAACGGTGCCCCCAGGTTGGGTGCCGGAACTTTAAGCCCTGCAAGACTCACCAAGTCTGGAAGCCCTCCAGCGGAATGGTTGCACTGCCATCCAACTGGAAGACGATCCGCAAGGACGCTGAGGGCTTCGATGAGAAGCGTTGCTATCTCTGCCGATGCATCGATACCGCCGGGGCAGTCGACCACAAACTCAATCGAGCCTCAGGCGGTACCAACCGCAAAGAAAACCTCGGCTGGATTTGTCGCTCCTGCCACAAGGCCAAAACGGAGGCCGAGAAACAAGCCGGTCGAAAAAGGAGGCGGAATGCGTAAGGACATCATCTGGACTTGGGCATAGAAAAAGGGGGCTCCCGTTTGGGAGCCCCCTGGTTAGTTCGAGCGTCTTCCTGATCCACCGCAGCGGTGACACGGGTAGTGACAGTACATACTTCCAGACTTGCTCGGTGGAACGAAGTTCGTCCGGACCGCACCGACCCGGAAGATCATTCCTGGCGACGGTCGTACCGGACCGACTACTAGCACCTCACGAGAGACATGCCCCTCGCCTCCGCACTTGCGACAGAGTGACGCCATGTAGCGAGAGTACTACTACTTCGTGCCTCTGCCACCACACGACTTGCAGGTTTCCCAGGTGGTCACCCAGCCGTTGACCTTGCCCTTGGAGTCGTACGCCTTCCGGGAGACGTTCTTGCCTCCCGCTCCTCCGCAGGCACCACACTGACTGGTTGCCTTGCCCTGGTCCGGCTTCTCGTCTCTCCTGCTAGCCATCGTGCCCACCCTCCTAGAGTGACTGACTGGTTGCGCTCAGGCTACTTGCATACCGCTCGATATGCAAGCTTTCAGGGCATGAAAAAGGGCCACCCGAAGGTGGCCCTAGATCACTGGAACACTCCAAGGTTTGCTACAGCCTGCTGGACGACAGGCCAGTTGGCAGACGGCAGGTCGAGCCGCACTCGACCGATCACGAGCTGGATTTCATGATCCCCAGGGTTCCTCAGTAGAAGATCCCGAAGCCAGTACAGCTCGTCCTCGGTTAGCGCTCTCGTAGGAATGAGATCCACTCGGCTGCGAGTAAGCACAGTCGACAGGTACGTACGCTCCCACTCCTGACGCTGCTCAGTAGACTTGAGGTTGCTGTTCCCGACGCCGTAGGCGATTCGGTAGAGCGGCTTCTGACCATTCCTCCGTTCCTGTCTGTCGCGTGTTGCTCGACCGCTCAGGGCCTCTCTGGCAAACCACAGCTCCTCTCGATAGGGCGTGAGCCCATCGAGCGTCCCAGAGGCAATCAGAGCCCCTAGAGACCCAGTGTTGAGTGCCTTAGCCGGCGCTCTGCGGAAGAAGTCGTCCAGGTCGCTGAAGGGCCTCTTCGAGGCGACTGCGTTGAAGACCGCCTCTCCGACACCCTTGATGGCAGAGATGCCGTAGTGAATTCCCTTTGGCCCCGGTGAGAATCCCACGCCACTGTGGTTGATGTCCGGAGGCAGCAGGGGGATTCCCATCCGGTTTACCTCTTCGAGGTATCCAGGCAGCTTATCCGGGTCTTCCGCCACAGAGGATAGGACGGCGGACATGTATTCGACTGGATAGTTCGCCTTGAGATACGCAGTCCAGTAGGCAACCAGACCGTACCCGGCGGAATGAGCACGGTTAAAAGAGTAGTCGGCGAAAGGAACAAGCACTCCCCAGAGTTCGCCAAGCGCTTCCTCTGAATAACCCTGACTCTTTCCCGATGCAAAATACTCCGGCTTAGTCGCCTCCATCTTCGCATGATTCTTCTTCCTCATCGCGTCGAACAACAGTGCGGCCTCGGCGTAGCTCCAGCCGCACACGATCTTCAGGACTTCAAGAACCTGTTCCTGCCATACGATCAGACCGTACGACTGAGCGAGGGCAGGCTTTAGAGCTTCTTCCAACTCAGCGTGAATTGCCCACTCCGACTTCCAACCGGCATTCGAGCCCTTTCGTCGGGCGTACTCAGTGTGAGCGTTAGCTCCCATAGGCCCTGGCCTGTAGAGTGCGAGCACAGCCGAGATGTCATCAAAGCGGGAAGGCTTGAGCTGACGAAGCAGTCCACGCATCCCCGGAGAGTCCAACTGGAAGACTCCGAGGGTGAATCCGGAGCTGAGGAGTTCGTAGGTGGCTCGGTCGTTGCATTCGTCCGGGAGGCAGGGCAATAGCAGTTGTTCCCCGCCCCGAACTGTCAGCACTCGCAGGCACTCATCGATAATCCCTAGGTTTCGTAGTCCAAGGAAGTCCATCTTCACGAGGCCCAAGCTCTCAACCTCGTGCATATCAAACCCGGTGACCCAAGGCTCCGAGCTGTCGCCACCAGGGCGACGGAGCGGTAGCAGATCCCTCAGGGGCACCGGAGACATCACTACCGCAGCAGCATGGATGCCTTCGTTTCTGGTGGTGCCTTCAAGCCCCGTAGCAAGCTCGTAGACCTCATCCTTCGGTCCGGTGTACTCCTTCAGGCTCGGAGACCTTCCGAACTTCGCAGGAGGCAACTGAGAGCTGTACCAGAGGCCCTTTTCATTGGTGCCACCCAGGACCCGGTTGGCATCCTTCAACGCGTTCTTGGCCCCGATGGTCCCGTAGGTGCAGATCTGGGCAACGAACTCATCGCCGTACATCTCTCGGACCATCTGGATGAACTCGTCTCGCCGAGACTCGTCAACATCGATGTCGATGTCCGGGAGGCTCTTCCGCTCCGGATTGAGAAAGCGCTCGAAGATGAGTCGGTGAACGATCGGGTCAAGGTCTGTGATCCCCAGGGCGTAAGCCACGAGGCTACCGCCCGCAGAACCACGCCCAGGCCCAATCGGGATGCCACGCTTCTTCGCCTCCTTGATGATGTAGTGGAGTGGAATGAAGTAGGGGGCGTACCCCATGTCGCAGATGACTTTGTGTTCGTAGCGACCCTGATCCCAGTAGTCAGAGGGAACCTCTCCAAGTCGACTCTCAAGTCCCTCTTCGATGAGAGCCCACAACGCCTCAGCCTCATCCCAGCCGTCAGGCAGCTCTACGGCAGGAAACCGAAGCTTCCGCTCAAACACACTGTCGTAGGACTCCACCATCTCGACAATCATGAGGGTGTTGTCCAACGCCTCCACCGGCAGAGGCTTCGCCTCCATTTCCGCTCGGGAAGCGATGTGGTAGCCACTCCCCGAGAACTGGAACACCGGCTTAGCAAGCGTGCTCTGTGTCTGAACACAAAGGAGAGCACTATGGACGAACGAATCGTGAGGGTCACAGTAGTGCGAGTCGTTGGTAGCGACGACCTTGAGGGAGTGACGGCTAGCGAGCCCGAGCAGGTCTCGATTGAGAGCATCCTCGAAAGGTATGCCGTGGTGCATGACCTCTATAAGGAATCGCTCACCGAACACCTGCTTGTAGTGGTCCGCGAGGACGGACGCCTGGTGCTGCTGCCCCAGACGCAACCGAGTGGAGATAGCGGAGCCAGCGCAACCACTGAGGACGATTAGCCCCTCAGAGTGTTCTGCAAGTGCTGAATCATCGATTCGAGGTTTGCTATAGAATCCCCGATCATAAGCTCCCGCTTGTAGACGGTATAGGTTTCGGAGCCCCGCGCTATTCTGCGCAAGCACTGTGAGGTGTGTGTAAGCTCCTCGGCCACCGATACCAGGATTGTCTCCGTCCTCTGCGACTCGATCCGGGTCTCCAGGTCCCCAATCGGCACGGGTTTTGTTCTCGGCTTCCCCAGGAGCCACATAGAACTCACATCCAATGATTGGCTTGACACCGACAGAGTTACAGGACTTCCAGTGCTCCATTGCGGTGTGCAGGTTGCCGTGATTGGTGACAGCCAAGGCGGGCTGCCCCAGAAGGGCAGCCCTCTCAGCGTACGACCGTGGCTTCCCCTGTCCGTCCAGAAGAGACTTGTCGTCGTGGACATGGAGGTGAGCAAACTCGTCGTGCGTACCGTTATTCAATTGTGGGTACTCCTAGCTAGTGGTGATCGCAGCCGTACATCCCCCTGGGGTTTACGACCTGATGCGTCATCCAGCACTCTCCGCATGGCTCGCCAAGCGAATATTTCATCGGGGCGTACGTGCCGGGAAAGTACGTGTAGACGAGGTACGGCTGTTCGGTAAGGATTCGGAGAAGTTCGTCATCCTCGGAAGTCTCGTTGGCGACGGTTGAGGTGGTCATAAGACCCTCTCTTATTCAGTTGTAGACGATGCAGGCGTGCTTGCCGATCGCGTCCTCAGTCCGGAAGACGTTCCCTCCGCACTGACCAGTGCCATTCTCCAGCTCGTGAACACAGATGAACCCGTTCGCCGTGCCGCCCTGTGCGCTCACGGGAAGGAGGGCTGGCACCCACCTGGGTTCGTGCTCAACCCACCGCCAGTCTTCCGCACCCCCGATCTTGACTTCAGGTGCGCTGCTGCTAGTGTCGCCTAGCTGACTGTTCACGGTCGAACCTCCATGTTTGATAGCTCAATAGATTTCGATTCGCTGAAGGGCGAGTGTCGCTCCCACTGAGAGGCGGGGATGGGGCCATGCAGGACGTCTTGCGCCCTGAAGTCGCCTACCCACACCTCGAAGTCCACGAGTACTTCGTGCATCAGCACGAGATCTGAGATGACCTCATGCGACCCGGAGTAGATGTGGTCCGCAACGAACTGGACGTCTTCATCGATGTCCTCCCAGGGGTCTCGCATCACCGGACCACCGCCAGGTGGCCCCGACCGGACTCACCGGACTCCCGACGCCATACGACGTCGTTTTCCCGACGAAGCACCGTGGCCCCGATTTCCCGGGCATACCCCTCCCGGTCTGACACCCCCTGGGGGACACGCCAGGTCCCTTGCCCTGGGATGTACACAAACCACCGGACGACTCCGGTATCACGAGGGGGTTTCATGCGCTGTCAACCTTCCGACAGTGTGAGCGTGCTCACAAGTTATTGACGGTACCTAACTTCCATACTCGGTGATATGCTAGCTTGGAAAGCAAAGCTTCCCCGCATTCACGAGAATGGATCTAGCATGGCTCGCACCAAGGAGAAGTGGTCCGCAGTTTTCTCTGGTCCACCAGACCTAGTAGCACAGCACGTGGAGTTTCCGATGACGATCCTTGAGGACCCTGACCGACCTGTTACGGCGACCATGCCTCTCAGCTCCATCCGCCGACTCGTTCGAGCGTTGGCGATCATCGAGGCTCGGTACGAAAAGACTAAGGATTCGAGGTCGACTCCCGGGTTTTTCGATGTTGGCGACGGTAAGTAGGTAGTAGCACCGGACGCTGGGTGCGACCGGACCTCTCCGAGTGTACTCGTGGGACTTGCATACGACAAGTTATGCAACCAACCGGACCGGACTGTGGGGACCGGACCGGACACGACCGGACACGACCGGACGCAAAGGGACCGGACGTACCGGACCGGACGTACGAGAAACTTTATCGAAGTCGCCCGGTCACTGCCAGTGGAGGAAAGATCCAAAAGGCCGTCCTAGATCGTTACCAAAATTCGACCGTCCGGATGATTGACAAGAGCTGATGATCTTGCTAACGGGCTCGCAGGGGTGGCTAGCCCGGCTGAGAAAGCGATGAAGGGGCGAGGCTTGAATGCCTCGCCCCTTCCCTATTCGCCTCCATCTAGTTCGTCTAGGGCTCTCCTTTCTGCGCATGAGTGTCTAGCTATGAACACCGCCCGGCTATGTCGTCTTCGGAGGTCTGGCAGTAGTTCCCCGCCGTATATGGCGACAACCGCAGCTAGACAGAGAAGCAAAAACACGGGGCACCCGATAAGAACAGCTAGCGTTCCCACTGGGCTAGCTGGTCTGTCGGTCTGCTACCCCATCAACGGGGAGGATGTTCTCTGGAGAGAACTTGCGCACCTTTCCGCTACGGTTTATTTTGACATGGACATACTCGCGGCCAATCTTCTCCACCCAGCCATAACGGTCGCCTGCAATCCATGCGTCCGTAGCCGGGTGGGACTCTACGCGTTGCCCAACCCTGAAACCCATTCCCATTCCTTCCCTAGCGCTAATAGGACAGAGGGGGGTACGGCCGTAGCCGTACCCCCGTGCCAATCCCGTTAGTGCATCACTACCTTACGCCAGTAGACAGGTTGCTTGTCGCCACCTTCATCCCAACCGCAAAAGTCACCGCCGGTAGACCACGCGAACACATAGCAATTAGTAAAAGAGTCCCATCCCCGGAATGTGCAGGGTTCATCGTTCATAAAGTCCCAAACGACATCCCCTACACTGAGAGTCTTTACTAGCTGGGGCTCCGCTAGGTGCCCAACGATTCGGCCGGTAGCTTTCTCTTGCAGTTCTACCGGCCCGGCATTAGGGATCATGTTCAGATTCCTTCCCGGTAGGCCACTGCCCACCCGGCATCATCGTGGTTTCCGTCGCAATCCTCAGGGCAATGCGCTTGGCACTCATCGACGTCTGAAACCACAACCGCGACGTAGTAACCAGGCTGAGAAATGATGTCCTGTTCCATCCTGCCCCCGATGAGCTCACTAGGGTGCATCACGGGACCGCTGTAACCATACTGCCCGCTGTAACCGTTCAGGAGTGACCAGCCTTCCCCGTCTACATGGTGCGTACCGTCCGACCACGTAACCTCGGGTGCCCAAAGTTCACGAATGTTCGGTAGGTTGTCACTGATCGTGCCATCCTCGCGCACTTGGATAACGTGATCGAACTCCATCAAATCACTTAGCGACTTGTAACGGTGCCCATCCTCAGTTACGTACTCGCGTGCCATTACTCAGCCTCACCTTCCCGGTAAACAATCGTCTCTGCGTTGTCCATGTCTGGCACCCGTACCGGGTGCATCCAAACGTCCCTAGCGACGTCAGCCTCCCTAGCGGTCAACTCATCGCGTAGCGCTCGCCTAGCAGCAATCAACGGGGAAACGGCATTGCGAGGCACACGAGCGTGCCATACGCCGAAACTGTCTGCCCACGTGGTTACTCGTGACTCTGGCATTCAAGCCTCCCTAGTGTTGTCCGGATAGAAATCCCTAGGTGCCTACGGCACCCCTACGGCCGGTTATCCGTACGTGAGGCGGTATTACCTGGCACCTAGGGAAATCTAAGGGGACACAGCTAGCGAAGCTTGACCCAGCGGTTTTCCGTCAGGGAGTAGAAACTGGCCTGACTGATTACTCCGGTTTCCTCGGAGATGTCATAGGTGATCGTTCCGATTTTGTGAGTCTTACCGTCAATCTCGACGGTAGACCACGACTCAAGGGCCTTAATTTCTTCGTCAGTCATTACCCCTCCAAAAACAGATCCATTACAGGTTCGTTGTGCATTAGCGCGACGCTAGCGTCCACACTAAAGGGCCTAGCGATCCCTCCGGATTGCGTACTAGAGATCAGAGTGCGTAGTCTTCACGGTTCTCTTTAATCCACTCATCACACTCAGCCTCAAAAGCTTCCCGAGTGACGGGGATGGAAGGCTTACCCTTGCCGTAGTCCCACACTCCGATAGCGGCGAACGGTGCCCCCTCAGCGCTAGCGCGCTGAAATACACCCTCACTGCTCTTGCTGTCCGGAGTGCTGTCTTCCATCGAATAAACGTCGATGTACGCGCGCCCGTGCCATTCAAAAGAAACGGGGTAGCCTTCCGGCCGGTAGATCATGCGAGTTTCGTTCATCCGATTTGGCTCCCAGTCTCAACATCAGCGCGGTTGCTGCGGATAGCGGTCAAGCATTGCATCCACGCCTGAATCCGGTAGTAGACTTCGCGGTTAGTCGCGTCTAGGTGAGAGGGAAACGGGGTGTCGTGAAACTTGCGGTCAGTAAGCTTCCCGTTGACCCTCCATTCCTCCTTTTCTTGCAGACGCCAGACGTTCCCCTTCATCTCTGGCGCAAGCAAGGTCCATCCGATTGTGTTGAATCCAGCCCGGCTAGCTGCCTGGCAGAAATTCGTGAAGATCTCCTGAACGTCTCTGGCGAGGATTCTGTCTGCCATGTCTCTCCCCTTGAGTCTGATAGGACATCCAGCCCGCTAGAACGGCCGTAGCCGCCCTAGTGAGCTGAGACCCCATCACCCTACCGGGCTAGCCGTTTGATGCTTCTGTGACGCTCTCAGCCGGTGACCAGATTACGAAAGCGTGCCGTGAGCCTCCCAGGTTTGAGCCACAAGCGTCGCAGCTAGACCAGGAGAATTCCCGCCGCTCGCAGTTACACTCGGCGACTTGCCCCCGGTATTCAGTGGCATCCTCGGGCTGGTAATTGGGGCACTGTTCATCGTGGTTGTGCCAGAACATCCCCAGGGTGGCGTGTGCACCGTTAGGGATCTCTGACAGAGGTTCTTTACCATCCCCGCCGTGCTGGTCACTGTCGCAGCATTCCCCGTTAGCTATAACGAGCGTGCAACACTGGCAAGCCCAACAGGTGACGCTAGGAATTTCCCTTCGAGTACGAATTGCTTCGTACTCGAATTCTTCCCGAGCCTCACGCTCCATTGCGGCGCGGGTGTAATCCTCTTCCGCGTAGTCTCGCTGCTCATCCATGTAGTCCCCTCTCCGCGCCATTGCGTCAAAGTGGCTTAGATCCATTACTTATCCTCACCCTTTGGCATTTCGCCAGTGCGAGCAAAGCGCACAGCGTCAGCTTTTTCATTAAACCATTCCGTCTGACGATGCACTTCCCCGTCAGCGCTACGGGTTTCGTACTCCCCCACCCATTGTTCATGGGTGTGATCGAAATAAACGTCCATTGCCTCTCCCCTACTCCGGTACCCGCAACAGCGGGACCACCTTTACGCACCAACACCATAGGTGCCCGTGTGAGCACCGTAGTTTACCGGCAGAGCAGCCCCCACACTTGCGGCAGAGGTCATAGCGCATGTGACGCTTACCTGGCATGGCTTAGTTGCCCGCTAGGCGACGATCGCAACGTGAGCACTTAGTTAGGTATGCAATTTCGCCGACCTGTTTTGCGACCCATTGCTGAGTGTCGCTTACCATCATGGTCGGCTGACATAGTGCCGTAGCGATTCCGTTCCGTTCTGCTACGGCATGAACCGTTGATGTTCCACCCTTAGTGGGAATCTTTCGTGCCCACCTAACCATTGTCATTCCTCCCTAATTGCCTATGGCTAGGCTCAGCTGTGAAGCTGAGCCTAGCCGATTGGCCGTTAGTAGGACAGCGGCAGTGGCCCATACTCGGGATCATGCCATGTCATTATGTCTTCCCGATACGTACCCCGTTCGATCAGTTCCAGGAGGTGACGCGATGGGTCGAGCTGATAAAGCGTGTATTCCGTCGATACCCCGTTACCCTCCACCCCGATCATCAGCCGGTCACTACCGGCTAGCGGCAGGATGCTTACGACATGGAACGCCATTCCCTTGTAAGTCCCTATGTTCGGGTAAACCTCAGCGAGGCTTTCACGACTCACTAGGGCCTGAAATCGCGTAATGCTCACTCTGCTGTCTCCTCAGCACTCTTGAAAGCGGGGGCAGTGGTGGCCTCAGTGGCCTTCCTGGCACGCTTCACGGTTGCTGACTTGTTCAGGTCAACAAACCTGTAATGCGTTCCCTTTTTGCGCCCCCGGTCAGTCATGACTTTCTCGGTAGCCTCAGTGGTGGCTAGGGTGACGTGCTCTGTCCACCCCTTGCCATTCCTCAACTCTATACGAAACATTCCCGGTTTCCTTTCTGTTAGTCAGCCCAGAGTGAAAAGCTGCCGTCAATCACGCCGTAGTCTGCGCGGTGGAACCCGTCATAGATCACAAAGACAATCCAATCCGAATCGTCATGGTGGCTGTAACACTTACCCGCGATGAGGCGACAGTCTTTGTCGTGAGTGTGTACCCCGTGACCTTCGTGCACAGTGATTGCCAGGTTATCGATGCTCACGCCGTAGTCCCTGGCAGCCTGGCGTTTGATGTCTTCAAACGGAACGTCAATCCGTTCCGCGATAGGCCGAATGGTTTGCATCCCCTCATCCCTTTCTGCCGTGCCATACGGGCGGCCAGACCGCTAAGCCTGGCCACCCTTAAAGCGCTCACAGATAGGTAGTTTGCCCGTTCACAGTGATGAAGTTTCGCCCCTTACCGTTTCCCTGGCTAGCGGCGTCCCAGTAGCAGTTGTCGCTATCCTCAGTGGCACACTCCGGAAGGGTGATAGCCCGGTAAGGGCTGTAGCTCTCGACTACCCGCCATTCACCTTCATCGAAGGTGTAGCACGGCGTCACGCCTTCCACGTCCTCACAGTCTGGGAGGGTAGCTGCCAGGGTGGCAACCGTGGTCGGCTCGCTGGCTGAGGTCTCAGTGGTGCTGTTGCTGTTGGCGGGCTGGCAGGCTGAGAGCGTGACCAGCATGGCCAGGGTAGCGATTGTGCGGCGCATCTCGATTCCTTACTGCTAGGCGACGGTAACGGGCTAGTCCTGTCTAAGCGACTAAGCAAGCCTTCCCCTACTCACTACTAGGGAAAGGCTTGATAGAGGCTTAGCGAGGCTGTGAGGCTGTCAGCCACACCAACAGAGCCGGTGAGTTTCGCAGGCGTTCCGCTGGCATCCTCCGCAGTTGTTGCAGAGATCCGTGTGGTGGGGTGTCAGCTCAACCATCACCACTACTTCGTGAGTGAATCCCTTCACCTCGCTAATCAGTGTCACGGGTTCAATTACCATGTTCTTCCACCCGGCAGCACGTCCGATGTTGGGGAATGTCAGTGTGGCGATTCCATCTTTGATGTCGCCGATTTCGTATCCATGCAGGCCCTTGAGGCGTTCCAGACTAGCTGGGTCAGTGTAGACAGTTAGGTCGTCGTATCTTCCCATTGCTCATGCTCCTTTAGGCGACGGTAAAGAGGCACACAACGTGTGCCCCCATACAGGTCTACTAAAGGGCTCATCCGCACTGCCTAGGTTCTCCTCACGGCACTGCGCACGCATTAGCGTGCCAGAGGTTTGCCTAGGGCTATGGGCGCGTGCGCGCTTGTCAAAGAACAGGGATGCGGCGAGCCTGCGTACAGGCCATTCCGTGAGTCACCCCAGACACAGCAGCCACCCCCGCGCGCACGGGGCGCGCGGCGTGCGAGGCGAGCGGCTGAGTCATGACGTAATCCTACACTGCCAGCTTGCATAAAAGAGGATATGAAAGCTGTTACTCACAAGTAACATTCCCGGGTAGTTTCAGATAGTGCCATCCGGCATAGCGCATACTTATGCACTCCCCTAGACGGGCTGCTCTCTCCACTGTAGACATCCCATCGAAGCCTGTCTCTATCGAAGCTTGCTTCCATTCAAGGGCTTCACTATCGATGGGTCTCGCTATAGATGCGCGTCTCTGTCCCGAGCCTACATCGCCTATCGGCCGGGTAGGAGATCTCCCATAGACGGCTGTCACTGCTGTCTGTCCACTATAGAACGCTCATATATGATCTTCCATATCCATGCATGCTGATTGCATAACCATGCACCGTATGCGGCCTGGTGCATGTATCACCCCGTAGCCATAGACAGACGTGCTTACATCACAGCTTAGTTCAGAGTGTGTCAGAAGCATGTTTATGCTGCTCAAGCTGCTTGTTTGATGTTCTTGCATGCTCATGCTCATCGATGATTGATGCTTGTCACCGTAGCCAAGCGTGACTTAGCACGCTTGTTCGATGTATGTTTATGCACCCGGGGGGATACCCAAGATCGTCGATGGCTGGGCATCGTCTCGCTCCTAGTACGCCCCGCTGTACGGTTTGGAGAGTTTGTCCGATTCCCAAAATATGGGAAGAATTTGGACATGCCGATGTCTCAATATTCACCGTTTTGAATGATTTACGATCATCACTATCGATGACCGTCCACATTGAAGCCGATCGCTGACTAGCCCTCGCTCCGCTCGGGCTTACCCATCGGCACATTGACAACTCTGAGTATAAGTCTCCACTGATATACAGTCCTGACCAGGGATTATACGGTGGCTTCATCGAAGGACTTCACTGTGAAGATTGACCCGACTGAGGTCGCATCGAGGTTCAGCTATCACCAGCCGTCCACTGAGGACATCCGGACGAAGCATGAGCTGATTCGCTTCGAGTGCGGGGTGCTTGCCGAAGTGCTCCTTGAGCACTGTCCCGAATCCCGGGAACTCAGCTTGGCCTTGACAAAGCTGGATGAGGTGTGCATGTACGCCAACGCGGCTGTTGCACGCCATCAGTAACCCCTCAAGATCGCATATAGAGAGCCAAGGGAAGCACATTCTCTGGGCTTTGTCAACCACGCAAGGAGCTGCGAAGATGCCTTATGACCCCCCCGTAATCTCCGGTGACCTTGAGACGTACCGAGTCTCCCTCAGCCTGGGCAACTCAACGATCATCTTGGAGCCCCAGATCACCCCTGGGCCTTTCCCGGAGGACCCTACGCCTCCTGAGGTATTTCAGGATCTCGTCAACTTCCTGATCCTGAAGTACGAGCTGTATGCGGAGCGTCGGGCGGCGTCAGTCGCCAGGTGCATTCCTGATGAAGAGTCACCCGTGGAGCCGTCGTAATGGGCGGTTGGTACCTCAACCCGGCTCTGACGAACTTCCGAAAGGAGGTGAATGCCAGGTGGCCCGATCGGGATAAGACCTCGGATGGAACTGTGGGAGACCTCGCTCACCAGGCGACGGATAGCGACCATAACCCCGATCCTGACGGCTCGGTGGATGCCTGGGATATGGACGTCGATGGAGTGGACGTCCAGGCAGTTATCGCGGCTGCTCTGAAGCACGAGGCAATCCAGTACGTCATCTACAACCGCCGGATTACCTCTCGGTCCTGGGGCCTAGGAGTTTGGCGTACCTACTCTGGCAAGAACCCCCATGACAAGCACGTTCACTTCAGTACTCGTGATTCCCACGAGAACAGCACTAAGCCGTGGTTCCCCGAGGAGGATCTAGTGACCACCCAGGCTGAATTCAACGATTTTTTCAAGAACGCCCTGAAGGACCCCGATGTCGCCAAGGAGCTTCGTCGGCTTCCCTGGCAGTATGAGGGTGGTGGTATCCCCGCCGGGCTGTCGACCCTGAATGTCCTCAACAAGACCTTCGAGGGTGCGACCTCGAAGACGGTCCTTCAGCCGGTGACCATCGATAAGGATCAGCTTGCGGCTCTGCTTCAGGACCCGGCCTTCCTGGCTGGCCTGGCCAAGGCTGTCAACGATGACGCTGCCAAGAGGATGCAGGCGTAATCGCGTAGCATCCTGACCGTGGAGAAGAGGATCGCCGTCGCCCTGCTAGTCACCCTCACCGTCGCCATCCTGGCCTTGCTCGCCCGGGGAACTCCGAAGAACCTGCCGTTGCCTCCTGAGCACGGCAACCCCATTGAACAGCCGCTTCCGGTCAGCTAGCCCCAGCTCAGACACTCTGTAACTGTGGCGTACTGGAGCCTTCGAGCGCTCTAGAGTTACAGTCGATGGATGACCAACTCACTGAGGTTGCTAGCCGGCATCCGGCTCAGCAAGGAGACCGACGAGACTACCTCCCCTGAGCGCCAGGAGGCAGACATCCTGGCCGACCCAGCGGTGGAGCCAGGTGGGGAGAACATCGTCGACTGGGCCAGGGACCTTGACATCTCGGCTGGGAAGTTCAACCCCTTCCAGCGACCCAAGCTAGGTCCCTGGCTCACGAAGCGTACCAGCGAGTATGACGGTCTGATCTTCGCCAGAGCGGACCGAGCTATTCGCAGCATGATGGACATGTACGAGCTGTCCAAGTGGGCCATTGAGCATCGGAAGGTAATCATCTTCCACAAGGGGCCAGGCAACTCCCCTCGGATGGATCTGGACTTCCGGAAAGGACCTCTGGACCCAATCAGTCAGCTCATGGTCACATTCTTCGCGTTCGCCGGAGAAATTGAGCTTGCCGCGATCAAGGATCGGAATCAGGGCTCTCAGAGGAAAGCTCGCGAGGACGGCCGTTACCACGGGGGTCCTGTTCCCTACGGCTATCGCCCGGTCAAACAACCAATGGGTGAGGGCTGGAAGCTAGAGCCTGACCCTGAGGCGTCTGAGATTGTCGGAAAGGCCATCGAGAGGATTCTCAGCGGAGACTCCCTGAACGCCATAGCCGAAGACCTCAACAGAAACAAGGCTCTTGCACCACGAGACCAGCAGCGCAAGCAGAAGGGCAAGCCCACCAACGGAGAACGGTGGTCGAGCACCGTTCTCGGGAGGATTCTGCGGAACAAAGCGCTGCTGGGATATCAGATTCACAATGGCAAAGTGTTCAGGGGTCCTAACGGACTGCCGGTGATGCAGTCCACTCCAATCGTGAAGCGGCACGTCTGGGAAGCCCTACAGCAGAAACTTGACGATAACTCGGTCAAGAAGCCTCGAACTCGCTCCACTGCACCTCTTTTGCAGATTAGTTTCTGCCTGAAGTCTGGTCACCCACACTACATCTTTGGTGGTGGCGACCCCAAATGGGGGGTCTACTACAGGTGTAGGGGGAAGGTTAAGAAACTGGGCTGCGAAGCGACTTCAGTGAACGCTAAAATCCTTACGCAGATCACCGAAGAGCAGCTTTTGAGCCACATTGGAGACCTGGAAGTCCTCGAAGAGGTCTTCATTCCCGGGGAATCCCACAAAGAAGAGCTTCAGGAGGCCCAAGATGGCCTTGTGGACCTCCTTGAGAGGTCTGCTGGGAAGTCTGAGGCTGTTAAGGCCATCTATGACAGCCAGATTGCCTCTCTAGAGGCCCTGATTGACCAACTGAGCGCCCTTCCCGAGACTCCCAGTAGGACTGAGTACCGGGGAACGGGAAGCACCTACAGGGAGATCTGGGAGGCTAGCGACGCCCAGGGGCGTAGGAGGCTTCTCCTGGACTCAGGAGTCCGCATCGAAGCTGCTGTTGCCGATGGACCCTGGGTGTCTGTCGGTCGCTTTGAGCGACCTGAGCGCTACGACGAGGCGGTAAGCCTCGGAGTATCCGACAACATCCAGTACGCCTTTTATCTGCCGAAGAACCTCATCGAGCGTACGACTAGACTTTCTCGGGGATCGCAGTTATCGTGAGCAATGGAGGGGCTGGGAGACTTCTCATGGCGGGGTGGTGCTCTCCAGATACTCCCAGCCCCCAACTCAGACCTCTTGGAGCAGCGATGCACCCTCAGACCAACTCGAACGCCAAGGCTGCCTACTACTTGGGCCTAATCGGGCTGATCGTTGGGTGGTGCTCACTGTTCATCCCCAACCTGATCGCCATCGGTTTCGGGCACTCAGCCCTCAGGACGATCCGGCGTACCGGCGAACCTGGCTACAGCGAGGCCAGAAAGGGCCTCACGATGGCTTATCTGCCGATGGCACTGGTAGCGCTAGGCTTAACCCTCGCAGTCATCAACGGTGAAATAACTTTCTGACTTACGCACTTCCCAAGGCCCCCTCTCGGGGGCCTTTTTCATGGCCATCCAAGGCCACTTCCCAGGAGGAATAACTGAATATGGCCGATCTAACCGTTCTCGTGCCTACCCGAGGCCGCATCGGCAACTCGCTGAGGCTCCTGAAGGCATTCCGGGAGACCTGTACGGCTGATACGGAGCTGGTCTTCGTAATCTCAGCCGATGACCCGGACCATGACCTCTACTATTGGCACCTTACCCAGGCCGATGGTCGAGCCATCACGGTGTCTGTCGACAAGCCGGGGGTGGTAGCACCCCTGAATGCTGGTTTTGAGGCCCTGAAGGGCTCTCTGGGGCTCGCTGTGGGCTTCATGGGTGATGACCACCTCCCCAAGACTCGTGGCTGGGATGAGGCCCTTCTCGGGGAGCTGAAGGCCCTGAAGACTGGTATCGCCTATCCCAATGACCTGCTTCAGTTCGAGGCTATGGCTACCGCCGTGGTGATGACCTCTGACATCCCGAAGGCCCTTGGCTATATGGCTCCTTCGGAGCTTGACCACATGTGCATCGATCTCGTGTGGCTTGACTGGGGTCGAGGAATTGACAAGCTCGTCTACCGGGATGACGTCATCATCGAGCACCTTCACCGCTCGGTGGGGAAGTCTCGAGAGGACGCTACCTACAGGCTTACCAGAGACCTCGTTAGCCCCGATTCAGAGAAGTACACCACATACAAGGAAACTCGCCTTAGCGATGATCTGAAGGCCCTTAGCGGGCTGCTTACGCCGGCTCCTAGGAAGGCTCCTGCTAAGCGTGCTCCCGCGAAGAAGGCAGCGCCGAAGAAGGCTGGTGCCTGATGAACTTCGTGTTCGCTCCCAGTGAGTCTCGGGCTCAGGACTTCCTCAAGAACAACCGATTTGGTCTGGACGACCGAGTGAAGGTCCGGACGGCTTCCAGCCGGCTGGATGGTGAGCGGTATTGCGAGGGTGACACCCTCTACATCCTTGATGGCTGCCCGAGCAAGATGCTCGCCTCCATTCAGATCAATTCCATGATCTCTCCGACGAAGCCGGCTGTTATCTCGGTGGAGGAGCGATGAAGACCGCTGAGCAGAAGGCCGCCGATGACAACCTGGCTAACGCCATTCGGGCTGTCGATGAGGCATACTACGGTCCTGACCCGAAAATCATCACTGACTACCTAGTGGTCGCCTGCTATAACGGCTGGGATGACGAAGGAAATCCCGAGACTGCCTACTCCCTGATTTTTCCAGACGGGTCGATCCCTTCGCACCGGGGCCTTGGGCTCGCTCAGTACGCCAAGACGAAGCTGGAATACAACTTGCTTGGCGATGCCGATGACTGAGAAGAAGACCGATGACGCTCGGGTAAACCGAAATCCGGTCGTTCACAACATCGGCGCCCTCCAGTGGGATGGCGAACGCCGGGGTCCTGAGCTTGAGGACGAAGAGCCTGATATCAAGTGGTGCAATCGAACGAAGAAGTGGTGGAAGACCTGGCAGGAGTCGCCTCAGGCGATGCTCATGACTGACACCGACTGGGAGTTCATGCTTGAGACTGCCTTCCTTCACAATCTCCTGTGGGGTTGGCACATGATCGTGGACAAGGAGAGCGGCGGATTTATCGACGTTCCCTGTGACCCGAAGGACGCCAAGTCTCTAGCCGGTGAAATTCGTATTCGCCTAGAAAAGATGGGAGCCACGATCAAAGACCGTGGCTCCCTGGGGATGCGTATTCAAACTTCTGGTGCTGATGTAGTCAAGGAAGCCGAGAAGGCTACTCGCTCGGGGGTTGACTACCGGAAGCGGCTAACAGGCGAAGATCCTCAGCCCTTGTGATGATCGCTTCTACTCGGTCGTAGAGCCGGCCTCGCTGGCTCCGGATGTGCGTCACATCCTCGATGAGGGGAACTGCGGTCATCGCTGTTCCAGTGGCTTCCTACGTTGCTCAGGCGCGCGGTCATACGAACACTCCACAGCAAAGACAAATGATGGCGACGGTAATGGCGACGGCTATGAGACAGCCTACGGTTTCCCCGTAGGAGGGTGGGGGTTGGCGATTAGGCCAACCCCCGATGGGGTTGATGTCCATTAGTGACCGAGGCTCACCCAGTGGGCTCGACCACCCTGAGCCTTGTAAGCCTCGTAGCGCTCCTTCCAGAGATCGTAGACAGGCTGAGTGTCGTAGCCGCTCTTTTCCAAGAGCACAAGGTAGAGGCTGAGCTGTGTCGCTGCCCACTGGTTGTTGAAGGAGGGCATCCAGCATCTCCGCAGGAGATAGTCAACCTTCTGCTCGATCTCCTCCACGAGGTGAATGAGGTTCCCGCCCTCGAAGTGAATCACTTCTTCGCCTCTTACTTGGGGTCGATCTGCGTGCGCAGAGTTTCAATCCGGAAGAGCCGGGTCTTGTAGCCCTGGGCCTCAAGGATGTCTCGGACATCCGTCGCGTCCAGGAGCTTGCCAGCAGACTTCCCGTGGTCTCCGAAGTCAACCGAGGTCCAGTTGCCCCCTTCAACCCGAGCTTCCACCTCGTACCTGTAGACGACCTTCGGGGGCTCATAGTCCGGGTTGATCGGGTCATTGAGGAGACTTGAGTCGTTCATCGAACAGCCACCTTCGCATCCGTCAACTCGAAGTTGTACGCGCCGTCAAGAAGGTTCTGAATGTAGCTCTTGACGTCCTGCCGAACGGCGGTGCTCAAGGCTCGCTTGTCATCCTCGGGCCAAGGCCCGTTGTTGCTCTGGCTCCACTTCTCCGGATCTACCTCGATCTGGATGGCGACTAGCACCTTCATGGCTAGCTCCTTCACGTTTGGCGACGTTCCCTGAACGTTACCACACAGCTTGCATAAAACTCAATATCCAAACCCCAGGAGGGTGTCATGGCCCAAGGCGGCCTCCCACCTGGGCTCCCGGAAGATCATGGCTTCCAGACGCTTGGTTGGGAGTTGCTTGACTGGGCCTCCACCTACCTGGCTCAGCCTGACGGTATCAACAAAGGGACGACTTGGCAGTACACAGATGACCAGGCTCGGTTCACCCTTTGGTTCTATGCCCTCCACCCCGATACGAAGTGGGATTCCCACGCTGGCAAGTTCAGCCAAGGTGGCTGGCTCTTCCGGCGAGCCTATAGAGAGCGCGCCAAGGGTGTCGGTAAGACCCCGATGGTCGGCGCTATGGCTTGTACGGAGCTTCTAGCTCCGGTTCAATTCGACGGCTGGGATGCCTATGGCAATCCCGTTGGCCGTCCTCATCCAAACCCCCTAGTTCAGCTCGCAGCCGTTTCTGAGTCTCAAGCCGATCAGACGATGGTCCTGATCAACTCAATGCTCGCCAACGGCGCTGCTGAGTCCGAATATGGCTTGGACATCGCTCTGAGCCGGATCTACGTCCCTAATGGTGGAAAACTTGAGAAGGTTACCGCAAGTCCACGAAGCCGTGAGGGTGCTCGACCGACATTCGTCGTTCTTGAGGAAACACACAACTGGGTACCTGCGGAAAGAGGCCCTGAGTTCGCTGAAGTGCTGCGACGGAACCTCGGAAAGCTCGACGGTCGATCCGTCGAGGTTACGAACGCTCCTCTCCCAGGCGAGAATTCGGTAGCCGAAGCCTCCCACCGGGAGTTCAGCCGGCTAGCCGCTGACGGTCACCTCGGAGGCGTTCTTTTCGACTCCGAGAGTATTCATGTCGAGGACGTCAAAGACCCTGAGCAAGCCCTTCCTGCGCTTGCTTGGATTTATCGCAACTCTCCTTGGGTGAACATCAACCGTATCTTCGAGGAGATCTGCGACAGCAACACCCGAGAGAGTTCAGCGAGGAAGTTCTACTTCAACGAGATCGTCATTGGTGAGTCCGGGTGGCTCAAGAAGGGCGATGTCGAGAAGGCTCGGAAGGACAGCGTTAAACCTCTCAAGAAGACCGACAAGATCGCCCTTGGCTTCAAGGGGGCGATGCGTAATGGTGCCGCTGCTGTGGTAGCGGTGCGGCTAACCGATCAGTCAGTCTGGCTCCTGAAGATGTGGGAGAAGCCCGAGAACGCTGATCGGTCCTGGGAAGTCCCCTACTACGAGGTCGACCAGTACGTCCGGAAGCAACTGGAGAAGCGGAACGTCTACAGCGTGTTCGCTGACCCACACCAGTTCCAGGACATCATCGGCAAGTGGGCCGCTGACTACGAAGACTGTGGTATTGAGGAGTTCTGGCTTACCTCGAAGGCTAAGTACGCCAAGGCCATCGAGGGCTTTGAGAGTGGTGTCCGAGCAGAGCGAGTCGTCTGGAACGACCAACCTGACTTGGAGCGACACATTCTCGCTTGCCACATTCTAGAGACTCCCCAGGGGGACATCCTTCGCAAGGAGACCGCAGACAGTAAGCGGTATATCGCCGCTGCACAAGCAGCGGTGCTAGCTCATGCGGCGTGTATGCAAGCAATTGAAGACGGCGCTCTCGCCCCGGAGGTGGATCGCACGATGTACGCCTGGTGAGCACGCCAGACAACTAAATAAGGAGGTGAGGGCGCTTGGGGACTTACACCGCAGAAGTCACGGTTCCACCGGGTAATCAGGCAGCAGGACTGCCGTACTCATGGAATCCGTCGATCTTCAACGGCGCTGCCACCAATTTCCCTCCCGGCTCTCCTGAGTGGTGGCTATTCAATGGAATGCTTGCCATCGAGGGGAAGCAAACCGCTCACAGCGTTCGTGAGGCTTACGTCTCTGGGCATCACCCCCTTCCGAATGGTGACCGGAGGTACGTCAAGGCCCTCCGAGATTTCCAAGAGAAGGCCCTTACGAACTACGTAGCTCTAGCTACGAACGCGATGATTCCGCGTATGCGGGTAAAGGGCTTTAGATTCGGTTCTCCCGAGCGTCCTAAGCCCTCCCCCACTCCTAGTACCCCTCAGGGTGGGAACTCGCCTCAGAATGGCTCTCAGGGGCCTCAAATGGCCCGTTCTGAAGGTACTGCTGAAGGCAGTCGTGGACTTGCCGACAGGGACGCTCGACTTGTCTGGATGGCCAATGACATGGACTTCCAGATGGACACCTTCTTGACCTACTGCGCAACCTTCGGTGAAGGCTACCTCCTGGTGGGTCCTGAGGACCCTGAGACCGAGGAGCCCACGATCACCGTGGAGCATCCGAAGCTCTGCCATGTCTTCACCGATCCCGTAAAGCCCACCAGGGCTTTGGCTGGCATCAGGGTGTGGAAGGACGTCTACCTTGGTCAGATGGTAGCGGTTGTCTACCTGGCTGACGGTCGAGTGATCGCCTACGTAGGCCCGAAGAACAGTGAGACTATCGCTGCCTCTGTGGCGTTCATCAATGGCAGCTTCACTCAGCTCAAGGTCCAGCAGAACGAGATCAACGAAGTACCTCTCGTTCGGTGCCAGTGGCGTCCTGATGGCAAGGCTGAGGCTGAGGATGCCTTCGAGGTCCAGGACCGAATCAACCTGACGATCCTCAATCGGCTCATCATCTCCAAGAGCCAGGCTTACCGCCAGCGCTGGATGACTGGTGGCCAGATCGCTCAGGCGAAGAAGGGGAAGAAGGGTGTAGACGCCAAGCCTCCCTTTGACCCTGGCGCAGACACCCTCTGGCACGTTCCCGCTCCTGATGCGAAGTTCGGAGACTTCGATCAGGTCGACATTACCCAGATCTTGAATTCCGTACGAGATGACGTCCTTGACTTCGCTGGTATTACGCAGCTTCCTGCGCACTACCTCATGGGTCGAATGGCGAACATCTCTGGAGACACCCTTACCCAGGCTGAGTCGGGGCACAAGCTTAGGACTCAGGCCCGCCAGCGGTCTGTGGGATGGGCTCTCGAAAAGGCGATGCGCCTGGTCTTCAAGTACAAGGGGAACCTCGAAAAGGCCAAGGAACTTGATGCCGAGGTCATCTGGGGCGATGCGGAGATACGCAGCCTCGCTGAAAAGGCTGATGCCGCAGTCAAGTTTGCTCAAGCGTTCGCTCAGGCTCCTCCGTTCATGGTTCCTGTTATCGCAGAAATGATGGACCTCGATCCTGACCAGATTGACCGGCTGGTTGCCGATGCCGAGGAATGGCAGGCACAGCAGCAGGCACGCGAAGACCAGCAAATGAAGGCACAGCACGAGAACGCCATGGCCCTCACCAAGGAGGGCGCTAAGGCGAAGGCTGGTCCCGGTGGTCAGCCAACCAACAAGCAATCCTAGAGGGATAAGGAATAACTGAATATGTCCGGAGAGAACGCCCCGGAGGCGACCGAGACCACCACTACGACCGAGGGTACTGAGACCGAGGTCGTTGAGCAGAAGAAGACGCTTGAGCAGCTTACCCCTGAGGAGCTGATCGATTACGTCAAGACCCTGCGCAAGGAGAACGCGTCACACCGCACTGCAAAGCAGCTCAAGGACAAGGAGCTTGAGGAGTTCCGGGCTTGGAAGGATTCGCAGAAGACCGAGCTTGAGCGTGCTCAGGAAGAGAACGCGACCCTGAAGCAGGACAACCTCAGTCTGCTGAAGACCTCTATCGCCCTCGGGGCTGGTCTGACGATGGATGACGTTGAGTTCATCAGTGGTGAGACTCCGGAGGACATGAAGGCTTCCGCCGAGAAGCTTGCCGGCCGAGTGAAGGCCGGGCAGACCAACACCACGACGAACACCACCGACGTTTTCGCCGGTACTCGTGGGACTGCAACCAACGAAGGCCCGAAGAACCCCAATGACGTAGCTAACGCCTACATGGCGCAGCTCATCTGGGGCAACGGCCGCTAAGTCTCTCTAACTTAAAAAGGACAACTAAATATGGCTATTCAGACCACCAAGGGTCTTTACCGTCACGAGCAGGACCCGTCGATTCAGAGTGTCGGCAACCGGGTCCGGGAGCTTCCCGCCGAGGTTGCCTCTGGCATTCTCGATGACGTCATTACCGGCTCGGCTGCTCTTCAGCTCGGTTCGGTTTCCCGGATGACCCGGCGAGAGAAGATCTTCACTCTTACCGAGACTCTTCCGGACGCCTACTGGATCAAGGGTACTGCTGCGAGCGACAAGCCCTCGTTCGGTCCGGGTTCCACTCAGACCGATGGTTCTCGTGAGGCCAAGGACCTTGCGATGAAGCAGACCACGAGCATGACGTGGACCCAGAAGCGTATGGAGGCAGAGGAGATGGCCGTCCTGGTGCCGCTGCCGGACACCTGGGCCGCTGACTCGGACGTCAACTTCGAGGAGATTAAGCCCTACCTCGTTGAGGCGATGAGCAAGAAGCTGGACGCTGCGATCCTCTTCGGTGAGGAGATTCCGTCGACCTGGGCCGCGAACGGTTTCCACGGCATTCTGCCGGACGCTATTGCCAACGGCAACTCCGTGAACGCTGCAAACATCGGTACTGGTCCTGGTCAGTTTGTTGACCTGGCGGACGCTATTGCGGCGCTGTCTCAGACGATGGCTGAGGACGGTTATGACCCGAGCGGTTTTGTGACCTTCCCCGGTTTCAAGTGGCAGCTCGTTCGGCTGCGTGACGCCAACAAGAACCCCATCTTCGATGGCGCTCTGACCAGTTCTCCGACTGGCCAGGGTATCTACGGCCAGACGCTTGCTGAGGTTCGGTCGGGTATCTGGAACACCCACAAGGATGACGCTCTTCTGATCGCCGGTCAGTGGGACACCCTGAAGATTGGTATCCGCCAGGACATCGAGTTTGCGGTGACCGATTCGGCTCCGATTTTCAACCAGGCTGGTCAGCTCGTTCTGAACACCTTCCAGCAGGATGCGAAGGTTCTTCGTGCGACCTTCCGGGTTGCGGCGAACGTCATTAACCCGCTGAAGCGGCTGGGTGGCGAGTACCCGTTCTCGGTGCTGCGTCCGGACGCTGACTTCTCTAGCTAAGTGACAGATTGACAGTTCTTCTGTCAATCGTCGCCAGAAACCTAAAGAGAGGGGCGGGAATACCCGCCCCTCTCCCGAGGATCGTGCCGGCACCGTCGCCAAACGACCGGCACTTCTCTCTGCCAGTAAAGCCCCCAGCGAAAAGGAATTTCTTCCCAGTGCGCGTGCTAGCTTACACCCACGCTTACCCCGGTCCTATGAGGCATCAGGCTGGCGGCGAAACCTCGCTACATGATGCATTGCGGTACCTAGTGCGTCAAGGTCACGAAGTAGTGGCACTGGTAGGAGAGCCGACACAGGTCCCGTCGTACGAGATAGACGGCGTGCAGGTACGAACCGTGCAGACCGAGGCTGAGGCGAAGGCAGCTCCGCTTAGCGCCTTCCCGTGGGCCGACGTCATCGTGACCCAACTGAAATGCTCGTACCGAGGGTCGCTGGTTGCACAGATGTTCAAGAAGCCAGTGATCCACTACGCCCACAACGACCACAGGTCAACCCTGAAGACCCTGGGGCAGTACGCCTCGATCGGGCTGTACAACACCCACTGGGTACGAAAGTCCTTCGAGGCTGAAGGGGTGTACACCCCTGGCCTGGTACTTCACCCCTCGGTCGAGCCTGAGCGCTACCGCGTCGACAACCTCGGTGAGTGCGTCACGCTCATCAACCTCTCCAAGGGTGGAGACGGGATGTACGACAAGGGCTGGCAGACGTTCTTCGAGCTGGCCAAGAGGAACCCTGACGTCCCCTTTCTAGGGGTGCACGGTGCCTACGGTGAGCAGGCTCACCTAGACCTGCCGAACGTCACGTACATGCCCCACCAGGAGGACATCCGCGAGGTGTACAAGCGCACCAGAGTGTTGCTTGTACCAAGCAAGTATGAGTCCTTTGGACGAGTCGCTGTAGAGGCTGCTGCCTCTGGAATCCCCTCGGTGTGCACCGACACCCCTGGCCTCGTAGAGGCTTTGGACGACTCAGTTCAATACTGTGAATACGGCGACTACGACATGTGGAATGAGTGCCTTCATGAGGCACTGACATATTCGCACTACGGTCCCCAGGTCAAGGCTCGCTCAGAATTCCTCTGGAAGCAGAGTCAGTCTGAGCTTGAAGAGCTTGGGTTGATGTTCGACATTCTTCAGTCCGCTGGACTGGCTGAGCTTTATGACTATCTCTCCGTGAGGTAACAGTTGTTCACTATCGCAGACCTCGAAATCCCACTTCGGAGGTCGATTCTTCCTGCCGAGGAACCCTACTACCAATACCTGATCGATCAGGTTACCGCGTACATCGAGACTGTCACCGGGGTTGCCTTCACTCTGCACACGAACGAGACCGTTCGCTATCGAGCCGATGGCCACGGCATAGTTGAGCTGGTTGGCCCTGTTGTTGAGGTTGCCAACATCGCTCCCCTGATTCAGTCCAACTACACCTACCGCTATGACGGCTGGTATTGGATGCCGGCAGTCTGGGATGGCCTCAGTGACATCGAGGGGCTGGCTCCCTACGAGGTTGTTGATGTCACCTACACCTACGGCTACGACCTCGATGAGGTTCCCCAGGACATCAAGGGCGTTGCTATGGATGCCGTACTGGGCAAGGTCAACGGCCGTACTCCAGGGGATCTCGAAGAGAAGACCGTAGGCGACATCACCTACAAGTGGCGCGTCTCCGAGGCTGACTTCGATGCCTTCGGGCTGGAAGTCCTCCGCTCCTATCAGGGGGTGGCGAGGACATGGCGTCTGTAGGCAACCCCGGGAACGCCACGATCGTTCTCAAGCGGGCTCCGCTTGTTAAGGATGCTCGCTCGGGGCAGTTCATTAGGGACTGGGCGAACGCTGAGAGGTTCACAATCCCTGGCTGCTCAGTGCAAGCCTTTCCCCTAGCTGAAAAGCTCAACTACGAGGTGAACGACAATAGGGAGTTTGCGAGGTCGAGCATCCGCGTGTATGCCTCCGCTGACTCTGTTGTTCCTGAGCCTACCGACCGCGTTGAGTATCGAGGTCGAGAATACGAGCTGTTCGGGTACGCCGCCGAATGGTTGGACCTCGAAGAGAACCTGGATCACATCGCGTACGTCTGTCGAATCCGGGGAGGCTAAATGGCCTGGCGAGTAGGCACCCCGAAGATCGATGGCCGAAAAATGGTTCAGATCATCAACACCACCGGCAAGTACGAGAAGTACGCCAAGGGGCAGTTGAGACGCCTGAGAGAGATTGCCATCGAGATCTACCACGACCGTGAAGTGGGAGGCCCTTGGCGCAAATCGAATACCTCTCCCCCGAAGTACGTAGAGGTGTTCGTCATCCGCAAATACGGCATGAACTACCGCCTGGTCAACCGTGACCCTGGCGCTCAGTGGGTTGAGTGGGGGGCACACGCAGGAGGCAAGGTTGCCATTCTGAAGTACGCCCCAATGAGAACGGCTCTCGACCGGCTTGAAGCGGAAGAGAGGCTTCAGTAATGCCAGCCTTCATCCGTCACGGAGATCCCGTGGCAGGCGTCATAGACATACTTACCAACCAAACTCCCGAGCTGGCTCCCTACAGCATCGACAACATCTCTGGGGATCTGACCGGCTGGGACAAAACGAAGACATGGATTCAGGTCAGCCGCGAAGGTGGCCTGAGAGTGTGGCCGAAGATTAGTAAGCCTCGGATTGACATTGATGTGTACGCGCCAACCTCCAATGAATGCGCGGACATCATGGACATCGTTGAGGCCAGTATCTTCCGAGCCCAATATCAATACCGAGGCTGGGGAATTCGCCTCCACAGGGTAATTGAGGAAGTCGGGCCTGTCGAGGCATACGACAAGCACGAAGAGTCTCCCCGATATTTTTGTTCACTCAGATTAACAACAACCCCCGACTTCGAGTCCATGCCGTGAAGCAATGCACCGGATGCAAAGAGTCGAAGCCACTAGACCGATTCTACTTCGATAAGCGGAAGAGCGCGCCCAGGCCCCAATGCAAGTCGTGTACGAGCGAGCGAAGCGCGCGATACTACCGGGAAAATTCGGAGAGGGTAATCGCCAGGACGATCAATACAGGTCGTCAGCGCAAGTATGGCATTTCCACTGAGCAGTTCGAGGAAATGCTGGTCGGGCAGTCTGGACTCTGCTCAATCTGCCGGGAGGCCATGAAGCCTCCATGTATCGACCACGATCATGACACAGGTAAGGCCAGACAACTCCTGTGCTCGAACTGCAACGCAGGGCTCGGCCAATTCCGAGACAACCCTAAGTTGCTCGACCGTGCTGCGTCATACCTTCGAGAGCACGGCAAATAACTAAATAGGAGAACTGAATATGGCTGCAACTTCTTACGACCCGAGGCAGGTTCGTCTTGCCCCGGACGGTCGAGTCCTGGTTGCCCCGCTGGGGACCACTGAGCCGGCCGATGTCACTGCCCCCTTTGGGGTTGCCTTCAAGGAGCTGGGGTGGGTCACCGAGGATGGTGTCTCCGTCACTCCGTCTGTTGACACTAACGACGTCAATATGTGGCAGGCGATCACCCCGGTCAAGCGTCCGCTGACCGGCATGGGCCTTGAGGTCTCGATGGCTCTTGGTAGCCACAACAAGGACACCCTGGGTCTGTACTTCCTGAACTCCACCGTTACGAACTCGTCCGGCGTCGCTCGGCTTGAGATGAAGAACGCTCCGGCCTCTCAGGAGGTAATGCTGGCTGTCGAGTGGACCGATGACGAAGGCGACGTCAACCGACTGATTCTGCCCCGAGTCACCATGACCGACCGCGAGGCAATCGCCCTCCAGCGGAGTGACGCTGTTGCGCTCGGCATTACCTTCTCCGCTCTGGCTGGTCCTGACGGCTATTCGGCCGTTCTGTTGTCGAACAACACCGACCTGCTTAGCTAAGCGAATCTTCAACTACTCCCCCATCTTCTAACTGAATAAGGAAAACAAGTGTCTGCTCAGGAAGCTGTGAAGAACGAGGCGCAGGACGCCGTTGTGGTTTTTGAGTTCCGGGGTCGGAAGTACAAGCTTCCGGCGAACTTGAACGAGGCCGATGGCGATGTGCTTGAGCACTACGAGAACGACAAGCCGATCTCCGCTCTGAAGGCCCTGCTGGGCGAGGACCAGTTTGCCGAGTACAAGGCTTCGGTGAAGCCGAAGGTCAAGGACCACATTGAGTTCATCGGTGAGGCTTTCAAGGCCCTGGGTACGACCTCGGGGGAATAGCCTGGCTAGCCCATATCCTCTCTGATGATCGGCTCTGTGAAATGGTCGAGGCAGATTTCTGCCAGTTCTATCACGGAGCCGATCTCAGGGATTTTTGGCGGTCAGGGTCGGGGATGACTTACCGCTGGGTCATTAGCCACATCAGAATGCTCCCCGAAGATTCGAGGTACGTCAAACACCTCCGTCGTGAATCTGGGCTGATCTGGGATCAGCCAG
>NZ_LWLS01000089.1 GCF_001905095.1 Micromonospora sp. CB01531 | reverse complement strand
ACCCACCATCGATCGAGCAGAACCAACGCTCACAGCCGGCCCGCGTCACCGGAATCCTCCCCGAACCAGCCCACACACCAAGCATCACGGGGTGAACACCGACAGACGCGCCGTGGTCTGTGAGAATCGAAGAAGACCCACGCGACCAACCTATGATCACTGACGATCCACAATCAAGTTGGTCAGCCTGCACGGTGCGGTGGGCATCATCGCCTTCATCGCCGCCTTCGGCTCCCTGCTCGGGCTGCGATCCGCCGTCCGTCGATCAACCAAAACCGCACTTGCGCTGCTTGGAGTCTTCGGCGTACTGATGGGGCTGGCAGTCGGGCCGTCTCTCGGGTACTACGCTGCCGTCAACCCGGCCGCGTTATGGCAGGCCGGCGGAGCGACCGCGTTGTTCGTCGCCGGATTCGGTGCCGCCGGGTACGCCACTCGACGTGACCTGACGGCGATCGCCCGGGTCGGCTCGTGGGCTCTCATCGGCCTCGTCGTACTGGGCATCGTGCTCGTCTTCGTGCAGATCCCGAACGGTGCGCTGATCTACTCGATCCTGGGCCTGGTGATCTTCGCCGGTCTCATCGCATTCGACTTCCAGCGGTTGCGGCGATCCACTGACCTCACGTCCGCTCCCCTGCTGGCCGCGTCGATCTTCCTCGACATCCTGAATGTCTTCCTGTTCTTCCTGCAACTCTTCTCACGCGAGAGCGAGTCATGATTCCCTCTTGCTGGGGCGCGGCAACGGCTGGATGCTGCGGGAGCAGACGGCTCCCGGCTCCCTGATGGGAAGGAGCATGGACAGGACACCCCGAATATGACGTGGTCGCCTTAACGGCGGGTCACCCGGCGAGCACGCTGCCGGCGCCCTGGCCGAGGGAGGCCCGGGCGCGATCTGGGTGGTCACGGCCAGCTCGGGCGCGATGGAGCACGCCCTCTCGGCCGCGTCGTGTACGGACTCGGCCGCGCCGATCGCCACGAGTTCGATGCCCGCCAGCGCAAACTGGCCGAGCACCGAGCGCGGCTGGCACGTATGCACGATGTGTAGGTCTGCGCCTTTGACCGAGGCCTGAGCGGCCGCCCAGTCCAGCGCGTCCACACTACCTGCGCCCACGTCAACGGCCACGACCACCAGGCCTTGCTTTGTGCTGGCCGAGTGACCCGCTTACGGGCGCCGAATCGGCGCGTTGTGGTCATCGCGGGCCTCCTTGGGTGAGCTTGCCCTCTCACGATCAGCGCCACCGGCCCCTCGCCGCGCCCGTGGGTCCACGGGCCGGTCACCGGTGCCAGGACACGGGCCGAGTCGTCGGCCGGGCTCGCAACGATGTGCCCTCGGGGCGCGGGCGGAGGTCCCGCATACGCCAGTGCACGGGTCACCCAGGGACCAGGGTGTTCCCTGGTGTGACGGTCTGGGTCGTGGCGCACGCTCGTGATCGACGGCGATTCCGCTGAAAGATCAAGGAGTGGCAGGCATGAGCAGCACCGAGACCAGCAAGGCCGATTTCAAGCTCGAGGCGGTCGTGATCCCCGTGAGCGACGTCGATCGGTCGAAGCGGTTCTACCAGGACCTGGGCTGGCGGCTCGACGCCGACTTCGGCTTCGACAACGGGTTCCGAGTCGTCCAGTTCACCCCGCCGGGATCGCCGGCGTCGATCCAGTTCGGCAGCCGGATCACTACCCAGGCGCCGGGTACCGCCGAGGGTATCTACCTGGTGGTCTCCGACATCCAGGCGGCGTACGAGGAACTCGTGAAGTTGGGCGTGAAGGTGAGCGAGACGTTCCATCCGGCGGCTCCGGGTGCCCAGTTCGGGAAGATCGCCGACGGGCAGGCCAGCGGGCCGGCGGACGACCGCGCCAGCTACGGCTCGTTCGCCGCCTTCCGTGACCCGGACGGCAACAGCTTCCTGCTCCAGGAGGTCACCACGCGGTTCCCTGGGCGGGTCGACCCGAGGACGACGACGTACGCATCACTGAACGACCTTGTCGGCGCACTCAAGCGGGCGGCGGTCGCCCACGGCGAATACGAGGCCCGCAACGGCGGCAAGCACGACGAGAACTGGCCGGAGTGGTACGCGGCATACATGATCGCCGAAAACCACGGCGAGCAACTGCCGGAATGAGGCCGGGTGCCACCCCGCCGCAGTGACGCCCGTGGGGCCACTCGAGTGACTCCCGCCGCACTGGCGGTGGGCCACGCGGTGGCCATGCGGTCGATGGATGCCTGCCCGCGGTGGGAGGAGCCGCTGTCGACGATCCAGAACCCCCGGCTCGCTGAGGGTCACGTCACCGGATACTCGGTCACGGTTCCGGCCGAGACCGGCGGAGCTCCTGCCCCGCCGTCGAGCGCGGTCAACGCATCGCGCAGGGCCGCCCGTGTGGTAATCCCGAGTTTCGGGAAGACCTGGTACAGATAAGCGCCAACTGTTCGGTGCGACAGGTGGAGGCGCTCGCCGATCTGCTTGTTGGTCAGGCCGGATGCGGCAAGTTGCGCGATCTCCACTTCCTGAGGCGTGAGAAGGGACCTCGCGGCCTCTGGCCGTGTCGGCAGGCCGGTCGCGCGCAGCTCCATGCGGGCCCGTTCCGCCCACGGCGTGGCCCCGAGCCGGAACAAGGCGTCCATGGCCGCCGTTAGCGGCTCGCGGGCCCTGCTCTTGGCGCCGGTGCGCCGCAGCCGCTCGCCGAGCGCCAGCCGGATCCGCGCCGCCTCGAAGACCCAGCGGTCCGCCCCAGGTGCCGACAGCGCCTGCTCGAAATGGGTGACCGCCTCGTCGTCTGGAGCTGACAAGCCGGCCGCGCCCGCGACGAGCATGGCGTACCGGTCGGACAGCCGGGCGATCCCCTGCTCGCGCAGAGCCCGCACATGCGCGGCGGCCTCGGCTTCGCGGCCGGTACGCACCGCTGCCTCGACCAGGTCGAATGCACCCCACAGCGCGTGGGCGGTGTAGGGAGCCAGAGTCCCGGCCGGGGTGAGGGCGGTCGCGTGGCGGTAAGCCGCCTCGTAATCGCTGCTGCCCAGACAAACTAGCGTGCGTGCCTGGTGGGCGAATGCCGCTGCGGTACCGACGCCGCGCCGCGCCGCCCAGCGCAGCATCCGGTCGGCAAGGGCATCGCCGGCCTCGGTCTCGCCGCGCGCGCCGTGTAGCAGCACCTGGTTGTACTGGAAGTACCAGGCGAAGAAGGGATACCCGGCGTCGCACAGTGCTGCTCCTTCGTCGACCAGCTGTTGCGCTTCCTCCCACTCGCCGGTCAGGAAGTCCTCCATACAGAGGTGCATCAGGGCCCCGAGGTGCTGGCGAACCGGTCCGCCTCCGTTGCGAGCGGAGCGGACCAATTCCCAAAGTCGGTCCTTCAGTTCACCGATTCGGTCGAGGTAGACGGTCGCGGTCGCGCCCCGCACCAGCAGCGCCGGATCCGCTGTGCGACGCAGCACGCCACGGACCTCGTCAAGGTCGGCCAGGTCCGCGACGCCGGTGCGTGCCGGGTCGGGGAACGTCTGTGCGGCCATTGCCAGCACAGGTGGCGGCACGGGTTCCAGTCTGGCCACCGCGTCGATGAACGGTGCCCACAGGTCGGCGCGGCCGCCCCACCAGCAGACCAACTGCAGGGTGTGCAGGGCGTCAACGAGAGCGGTGTCGGTGGCGTCGTAGGTCGGTCCGGCCGCCTCGATCGCACGGACCAGCAGCCGATGTGCGGTGTCGAGGTCGGCTTCGGTGTTGAGGAGGAGGAACACCGCTGCGGCCGCCGCGTGCAGGACGCCGCTTCCGTCGAGACCGTTGCTCTGCGCTCGCCGCAGCAATTCGGACGCGTTGTCGGCGTCACCGGTCGAATCGGCGCCGATATACGCTGCCTCGGCCAGCCGGCGGCAGCGATCCCCGGGCGTCGGACTCAGATCGGCTGCCCGCGTTATGGCGGCGACGGCGCCGGCCGTGTCGCCGCGGCGCAATGCCGAGTGCCCGGCATTCTGCAGCAGTTGGGCCACCTGTTCGTCCGGCTCGATCGCGGCTTCGGCCAGGTGCCACGCCATGCGCTCGGGCCGGTCAGCCAGGGCCTCGGCCAGCGCCAGGTGTGCGACACGGCGCTCGGTCATGGTGGAGGCTTCCACAACCGCCGAGCGGATCAGCGGGTGATGGAACCTCAGGCGCCGGGAGGCGGAGTCGACCCGGACCAGGCGATCGCGCTCGGCGCAGGCCAAGCCCGCCAGGGCAGCTGTGTCGTGCCCCGCGGCGGAGTACAGGGTGTCGAGTTCACCGGTGCCGTCCAGAGCGGCGAGCAGCAGCAGCCTGCGTCCTCCCTCGGACAGGCTTGTGACGCGAGCGACGAACAGGGCGCGCAGACGGTCGCCCAGCGGAAGCACGGCCGGCAGCTCCTCCTTCGCGGCCCGCTGCGGTGCGCTCAGCTCCGCTGGAAGTTCCAAAAGGGCCAGCGGATTGCCGCAGGCCTCAGCGACTACCCGCGCTCGGACCCGGGCGGCCAGCCCCGGGTAGCGGGCGGCGAGCAATATCTGCGCCGAGACGTCGTCCAGCGGCTTCAACTCGAGCTCGTCCAGCCCGCCGTGGTCGAGCACGCCCTCCCCGCCGGTCCGGGAGGCGGCGAGGAATCCGACCCGGCTGCCGGACAGGCGGCGGGCGACGATTCCGAGAACCACCGCGCTAGGCCGGTCCAGCCACGGCAGATCGTCGATGATCAGCAACAGTGGTGCTTCGACGGCGACTTCCCGCAGCAGGGCCAGGGTGGCGTTGACCAGGAGCAGCCGGTTCGGCGCCGGCCCCATGCCGACGCCGAGCGCGACCAGGAGGGCTTCCCGGTACTCGGACGGCAGGCGTTCGATCTCGTCCTGCACCGGCATCAGAAGCTGATGCAATCCGGCGAACGTGACGTCCGCCTCGAACTCCACGCCATCGGCGCGCAGAACCCGCGTCCCAGCCTTGGCCATCGCCTCGGCCACCGCGTCAAGAAGCGTCGTCTTGCCCACCCCGGCCTCGCCGACCACGTGCAGGCCCCGGCCGCGGCCGGGCCCATCCCCGAAGAACTCGCACACCCGCTGCACGTCCTGGATGCGGCCGACGATCTGCGACCGCCGCCCCCACGGTTCGCTTCCACTCATCGTTGTCGTCCCGTTTCCGTTGCTCGGCGCTAAAAGCGGCCGACCAGCGCGATCGACCCGCTGATCGTCATGAGGAGCGACCGAAGCCGCGCGGAGTCCTCCGCCCGGCTTCGCAGAGGGTTGGCGAACCCGACGACCGTGCGCCCGTAGCGCTGCACCGGGGCAGTGACGGCATTCCCGCCGGTGGCGTCGGCGAACGCACCGTTGATCGTCGGCTTGCCGGTCCTGGGCTGGGTGCCGGCGCCCAGCACGGGGCTGGTAGCTGCTGAACCGCTGTCGGCGGCCGGGATCGGTGCCTGGGCCAAGGACAGAAAGTGGGCGGCGAAGGTGACAGCGCGGGCGGACCGGCAGTGGCGGATCATGACGCGTCTCCAGTTCGAGTTCGCTGAGCGGGGCTCGATGCGGCCGTCGTGTCGGCCAGCGTGCTCGGCCTGGGCCTCGGTTCGCGCCCGTTGAAGTCCCTGGGCGCCTCCCACGGGCACCCGGGTCCACGCTCCGGGCCTGCGCCCCGGGTGTGGGTTCCGCCGCTCGGCCGCAGCGGCGTCGAGTGAAATTTGGCAGTCCGCAGTCGGATGATCGATGTGGTTGGCCGTGGCGGGTGGAACCGACGTCGCGGGCAACGACTCGCCGCCACCGGCCTCGATGAGCAGCGCCCGCACGTCCGTGCGCTCGGACAGCCGTGCCGCGAGGACGGCGCTGGCCGTGCCACCGTCGACCACCACCACGTCGTAGTTGTTCATGTCGCCCATCACGTCGATTGGATTCGCCGCCAACAGGGGCTGGGGCATGCCCCGGTACGACGGGGGTCGGCCGTCCCGGTCTCAACGGTGTGACCGGGCCCGCATCATTTTTGGGCTTCCTCGCGTCGTGAACGGTGCGGCGCACCGGGACGTATGACGCCCTCGGTGAACCTTCGGCGAGTGGGCCCGTCGTACGGGAGGTGGACGATTTACGCATCCTCATCGCCGGTGCTGGGATCGCCGGGCTGGCCGTCAAGCACGCCCTCGCCGAACGGGGCATGGACGCCGACCTCGTCGAGCGGGAGCGGGCGCCCCGGACCGGCGGTACCGGGCTGTTCCTGCCGGCCAACGCGGTGCGCGCCCTGACCGAGCTGGGCCTGGGTGTCGAACTCGCGGCGCGCGCCGAACCGGTGCGTCGGCAGGAGATCCGCGATCGGACCGGACGCCTGCTCGCCGGATTCGAGCTGGGTGCGGTGTGGGGCGAGGTGGGCGACTCGGTGGCGATCCGCCGGGATGACCTGCACGACATCCTCTACCGCGCGGTAGGCCCCGCGCGGGTGCGCTTCGGTGCAGCGGTCCGGGATGCGCAGCCCACTGGCGCGGTCACCTTCGAGGACGGCTCACGGGAGACGTACGACGTGGTCGTCGGCGCCGACGGTGTCAATTCCGCCGTCCGCCGGCGAGATTCGCCGCGGTTCCTGGGCCAGATCTGCTGGCGTTTCCTGGCACCCTGCCCGGCCGTCCCCGCAGGAACCTGGACGGCGATGCTCGGCGACCGGGGCCGTACTGTGCTCACACTGCCGGTGGGCGGCGGCGCGGTCTACTGCTTTGCGGCGATCGACAGCGCCGTGCCGCGGCCGCCGGCTGGAGACTGGCGGGACCTATTCGCCGGCTTCTCGGCGCCAGTTCCCGACCTCCTGCAGCACGGCGGGGATGCGTTGTTCGCCCCCCTGTCCGAGATCCGCGGCGCGGACTGGGTGGACGGCCGGATGGTGTTGATTGGCGACGCCGCCCACGCCATGTCACCGAGCATGGCCCAGGGCGCTGCGTTGGCCCTCGAGGACGCGCTGGTGCTGGCCGAGATCTTGGCCGCCGATCGTCGCGGGTATGCCGTCGCGTCGATGCTGAGCCGGTACCGGAAGCGCCGCGCCGGGCGGGTGCGGTTCGTCCTGGCCCAGAACCACCGCCGGGACCGGGCACGGAACCTGCCGGGGCCTATGCGTAACGCCCTGTTCCGGCGGTTCGGTCTGCGCCTGGTCCGCGCGAATCACGCGGGTCTGGTGACCCGACCGTGACCGCCGCCGACCCTCACGGTGCCGTTATCCCGCCCGGTGGTCCGGAGCGGACCTTCGGGCCATTTCGGCCGTCCTCGCGCAGCAGCGCGGCGAGCGCCGCAGCGGTGAGCCGGTCCTGCGCGCGCCGTAGGGTCCAGCCCCGGTCCACTACGAGTGCGTTCCAGGCGCCGTGACTGAGATAGAACCAGAGCATGTCGAGCGCGTCGTCGCGGGTCAGGCCTGGTCGGAGCGCCCCGAGGTCGGCGAGCCGGTTCGCCGGAACGGCGCGGGCGTCCTGGTAGGCCCGCATGATCTCGGCGCGTAGCCGGGCGGCGGATGACTCGGCCTGGCTCTGTGGATACAGTCCGACGGCGAGGTTCGAGTGCCGCTCGTGGGTGAGCCGCGCGCCCTCGCCAGTGAGCCGGACGACCTCGACGGGGTCCTCGCACACCGCGACCGCGCTGAGTGTCTCGTCGGCGGCCGGGTCGTTCGTGAGGGGCTCGAGCAGCGTTGCGAGGATCTCCGCCTTTCCTCCCGTGCGGGCGTAGACGGTGGGCACCGCGACCCGCGCGGCGCGGGCGATCTGCGGCACGGTGGTCGCCGCGTACCCGTTGCCCATGAATAGTTCCAGCCCGGCCGCCAGGATCGAGGACCGGGTAGCGGCCGTGGCTTCCGCCCGGCGCGGGGAGTGGTATTTGCTGGGTGCCACGCCTTTGAATGCTATCGAGGCACGCCGCTGATTGGTCTTGGTCGTGGACGTAGCGCGGGGCGTTCGGGTTCAATTTGTGATTGGATCCACAATGCACATTTTATTACGGCTCTCTATTGGCTATAAGCCTCTATACCCAATATCGTCGGCGCATGCCTGAACCGAAGTCCGTCCTTGAGACGCGCGTTGTCCACGACATGCACCGCATGGGCACCACCATGCTCGCCGAAGCCACCCGCCACCCCTCGGCGGAGCTGGCCGCGCTCGACGAGTTGCGGGTCTTTCTAGTGAAGAACCTCCGGCACCACCACAACTCCGAGGACGACCGCCTGTGGCCGCTCATTGAGCAGGTGGCGCCTGGCACCGCGGCGCCACTGGCCGATCTCACCGGCGAGCACGAAGAGCTCGATCGCGCGCTGGACGAGCTCATGGCCGCGCCCGCCGGAGAGCCGGCCTTTGCGTTCGCCGCGGAGCAGGTTCGCGACATCGTCCACCGGCACCTCGATCACGAGGAGCCCGTGCTCCTTCCGGCCCTCCGCGAGCACGTCACCGAACAGGCGTGGGACGAGTTTTCCGCGTACGTGATGTCGACCGTGCCGCCCGACGCCGCATACCTCGCGATCGGTTTCTTCGACCGGATCGCCACGCCGAACGAACTGGAGGTTCTGATCGGCGGCATGCCCGAGCCGGTCGCCCAGCTCGTCCCGATGTTCCGCCAACAGGCGAGGGCGACGTTCACCGCGCTCGGCGCCGACTGACCCGCCGGCCGGTCCGTCGCCGGGCCCGGCGCGGCCCTCCGCCCTCGGACTCGTCGACGGCCCCGGGGGTCCGTCCGAAAGCAGCCGCCCGCCGGCGCCAAGGTGGACCGGCGGGCGGCCGGCCTACCGACAGGTCGACCCCCGGTACACCTCCCAGACCTGCGCAGCTTGCGGGTATCGGGACAAACGGAACCGACCCACCCAGGAAACCTCCACCTGCCGGTCGTGCGGGGTCGTTGCCCACGCCGACCACAACGCGGCTCGCAACATCGCGTCCCGTGGTGTCGTGAGCTGGGGCGCAGTCAATCGCCCGCACGCGACCTCACCTCGCAGCCAGCGAGGACAGTGATCCGCAAGCCCGCGCATTCATCGGCGGGTAGTTGACGCGGCCAAGGACTGCTCCCTATCGAGAGTCTGCCACCACCATCTGATCGTGGGGATGGGGAGGGGGGTTAAGTCATTGTCGGTGGGGTGGGTCGCCCGCCCGGGTGGCATGGAGTTGGTGAGGCCGTCCGTGCTGCCGTATCGGGCAGACTGCTGGCCCCATTGGATGTTCGCGCGCACCCAATAACTCAGGCTGGTCACATAGCGGGCGAGTTCGGGCGAGGCATCGTGAAGGACTCGTTCGCGTAGCCGGAGAAACAGGGACATGACTCGATCGCGCAGCGCGATGGCCTGGTGCAACGCTTGATCGGTAGTGGATTGGTTCTGGTATGCGAGGACGTCCAACAGGTTCTGCCCGTCACCCACGCGAGCAGCTTCCTTGTCGTAGGAGATGAGGTCGTTGTCCCAGCCGGCCAGGACGCAGGTCATTTCCATCAGGGCCTGTACGTCTGGTCGGCTCATAGTTGTGGTGGACAATTCGTAGCCGTCAGCGATGTCGAGGAGTAAAATAGAGGGCCCCATCGCGCCGCTGTGCATTCTCAGCATGGTGTAGGCGTCCAGATCAGGGATGACCTTATGGGTGCGGTTTGTCGCTTCCCAAAGGGTCGCCGTGAAGTATGCGCGCATCGCCGCAACCCACCGGGCGACTTGGGTCGGAGTGGCCACGGCAGCTAGCCGCAGGCGCAGGTCGCGCAGAGCGGAGATGAAGGGCCAGGCGGGGGTAGAACCAGAGGAAGGTTCAGCCGTTGGAGCCTCAAGTACGCGAGTGAGTCGTGCGAGCAGTGCGGCCAGTTCCGGTAGCTGCAGGTTCTGCTGGCGCTCGTCGCAGTAACGGTCGTCAAGGGCGAACAGCCACGCAGAGAAGTCGGCGGCGATCTGGGCGGGAACGTATAGGCCATGCGGCAAGACCAGGCTGGTCAACAGCCCGATGTCGATCCGAGCAAGGCGCCGGCGCTCTGCGGCGGCAACGAGGCCGAAGTGGTCGGCCCATTCCAGGGCACGCTGACCGAGGTACGTAGCGTCGGGACGCTGCTCGCATGACAGCGGGCAGTAAAAGCGCAGGGACCGTGTGGGAGGCACCAGTATTCATCCTTTCCGGATCTCCACCCGGGTTGACCGGATGTTCTCGCACAGTTTTCGAGCAATGGGATCGGTGGACTCGAACTTCCGGCGCCGCGGCACTGACCTGTTATCCGTGCTTGCACTCACACCAGCCGCACAAACATGGCCAAGATCAGGAATTAAGGCGCGACGTTGTGGTCAATCCTCGTCGCCGCCGAACTCACGGTTAAACCGGATCATGAGAGCTTTTTGCCGCCGATCGGCGGGTCATGGTGCCGCTCAGTGCGGGCAGCACCGGCATACGGCAGTTGCAGGGACTGGCCCTCGAACCGCCGCAGCAGGCATCCGACCACGCATCGGACGGGCACTCATGTTTCGATCTCTCACAATTGGATGGTGTGGCATCAAATCAAAGTCCACGACTGTGGCCCTAGATGTCCACAGGTGTCCTCCCTCCCAATCACAGAGCTTGTGCGAAGGCTTGTCATGTTCGACACGCTAGGCCTGTCACCGCCTGAACACACCAGGGAGTTCCCCTGGTCACCGAAACCAGGGCTCAGTGCGTACGCGGCGCATCTGCCCTTGCGGCCGCCGCTGCCGCGGCGGGAGCCGTCCGAGCGTGGGGTCACCGGGCGCGGCTTCACCGGCCGGGCCGACGCGATGGCCTGGTTCGCCGCCGAGCAGCGGGTGCTGATCGACATCGTTGGGCGGGCCAAGGAGCGCGGCCGACCTCGCATGGCCTGGCAGGTCGCAGTGGCCATGCAGGAGTGTTCCAGGACACCGCGTAGTTCAAGCAGTGGGCGACAGCGGGTGAGCACCGGCGTCGCCGCAGCCGGGGACGGGGCTTGACCCCTGATCCTGGACACAGGGTTTATGCGGCGGGGGCCAGCGTAGCCGGTGCAGGCCGGGTGTTCTTCTCGTAGGTGATCGGGGATTGCTGCCGGAGCCGGGAGTGGCGCCGGGTGGTGTTGTAGCGGTGTAGCCAGCGGAACGAGGTCAGCCGTGCTTGGCGTTCGTCGGTGAAGGCGCGGCGGCCCTGGAGGGTCTCGCGTTTGAAGGTGGCGTTGAACGATTCGGCGGCGGCGTTGTCGGCGGAGCTACCGACCGCGCTCATCGATTGCCGGACCCCTGCCGCCGTGCAGGCGGCAGCGAAGGCCCGGGAGGTGTATTGCTCCGTGGTCGGTGTGCATGATCGCCCCGTGGAGGCTGCCCCGGGTGCGTTGCGCGGCGTGGAGGGCGTCGATGACCAGGTCGGTGCGCATGTGGCCGGCGATCGCCCAGCCCGCGAGGCGCCGGGAGTGCAGGTCGATGACGGTGGCCAGGTAGAGGAACCCGCGGTCACCGACCGGCAGGTAGGTGATGTCACCGACGTAGCGCTTGTTCGGCGCGGGGGCGGTGAAGTCACGGCCGATCAGGTCAGGGGCCTTCGCCGCGGCCGGATCCGGCACCGTCGTACGAGTTCGCCGGCGCAACCGCAGACCTTGCACGCCGAAGCGGCGCATCACCCGCGCGACCCGCTTCCGGTTGACCCGCAGTCCGGCATCGTGCAGCTCAGCAGTGATCCTCGGTGCCCCGTAGGTGCCGTCGTGCTCGGCGTGCACCGCCCGGATCCGGCCCACGAGAGCGACATCCGTGGCCTCTCGTGCCGCCCTGGCCGACGCCGTGGACCGCCAGTAGTAGAAGCTCGACCGGGACACCCCGAGGATCTGACACAACCGCTTCACGCCATAGCGCTGCTGATGGTCGGCGACGAACTGGAAGCGGTTCACCAGCGCGTCTCCCCGGCGAAATACCGGGCCGCCTTCCGCAGAATGTCCCGCTCCTCTTCCAACTCCCGGATCCGCCGCCGCAACGCGGCGTTCTCGTCCTCCACGGAGCCGGCCGCCGGCGGCGCCGCCGGCCCGGCCGCTGCGCCCCGACGCTGATCATCGGCGCGGACCCAACTGCGCAACGTCTCCCGGTTGACCCCGAGATCGTCAGCGATCTGCGCGATCGTCGCCCCAGGCCGAGACCGGTACAACGCGACCGCATCGGCCTTGAACTCCGCGGGGTAGTGCTTGTTCACCATCTGACAGGGACTCCTGATCTCCCCGGACCATCACGATCCAAGGTTCAAGTGTCCAGGACCAGGGGGCAACTCCCGACGACCTCGCCGCCCAGGCCCTGCCGCATCGCAGCGTCTGACCGGAAAATGAGCCTGACCAGGGCGGGTCTTGTGCAGGGGGCATCGCCGGGCTGGTGGGGGCCGGTCCGGTGTGATGTTAGTGGTGTTGTCAGGCGGCTGGTTGCAGGGTGACGGTGTGGCCGAGTGCTTCCAGCTCTCGGACGAGCCTGGTGACCTTGCGGTTGGTGTTGATGCGCTTGTCGTAGTGGTCCGGGCCTAGGTCGTGGTAGCGGGCGGTCGGGTCGGCGAGTAGGTGCCAGATGATCACCAGGATGGAGCGGGCGACGGCTACGAGGGCTTTGCCTTTGCCTCGGCGTTTGACGATGCGTCGGTAGCGTTCGCTGAGGAATGTGCCGTGGTTGCGGGCCGCTGTTGCGGCGGCTTGTCCGAGGACGGCTTTGAGGTATGGGTTGCCCTTACCGGTGTTGCCGTTGCCGGTTTTGGTGCCGGATTGGATGGCGCGGGGGGATAGTTTGGCCCAGGAGACGAGGTGCCCGGCGGTGGGGAACCGGATCATGTCCAGGCCGATATCACCGATGATGAGTTGGGCGGTTTCGGGGCTGAGGCCGGGGATTTCGGCCAGGCGTCGCACCGCGTTGTGGGTGGCGCCGGTGGTGGACGGCAGTTGCTGGTGTGGTGAGTCGTTGTCACCGCCGGCGGGATTCGGCGCGGGGGTGGCCGGCTGGCCCAGCGTGTCGATCAGTTGCTCGATGCGGGTGGTGAGCGTGGCGATCTGCGTGTCGAGGCCGTCGATCTGGTCTAGCAGGATGCGGGCGAGTTCGCCGTGGTGGTCGTCGAACCGGCCGGTCAGCGCCTGTGTCAGGGCGGCGTGTTTGCTTCGCATGCGCCCGCGGGCCAGGCCTGCCAGTTGCTGCGGGTCACGCTGCCCGGCGATCAACGCTTCGATCATGTCGCGGGTCGAGAGGGTCTTCAGGGTGCTGGCCACTGCGGAGATCTTGATCAGGGCGTCTTCGAGCAGCTTCTCCAGCCGCTGCCAGTAACGCGTGCGGTCCCGGGTCAGGTCGGATCGCATACGGGTGTAGTCCCGCAGGACACGGATCGGTGCTGGCGGTACGAACGACGGCCGCAGCAGCCCCTTTTCCGTCAGCTTGGCCAGCCACACCGCGTCCAGCTCGTCGGTCTTGGGCCGGCCGGGCACGTTCTTGACATCGCGGGCGTTGACCAGCTGCACGTCCAGACCCGCCGCTTCCAGCAGGTAGTACCAGATCCGCCAGCGGTACGGGAGGCTTCGCCCCCGGCCGGCGGCAGCCTCCGGCTCACCGGTCGCTGGCCTGGCATTGCCCGGACTCGGCCAGCAGACGACGCCGGTTCTCCGCCGACCGCATCCCGTACAGGCGCCCCGCGAACGTCGTGACCAACGAAGCAAAGTCCTGCAGCAACTCCTCCCGTCCGCCGAGCTTGTTCGGATGGAGCACTTCCAGGGTGGCGCCGTGCACGGCCAGCAAGTGTTTGAGCCAGCCGACACCGAAGCGCGCAAGCCGGTCCTCATGCGTCACCCGCACCACGGTGACACTTCCGTCGGCGACGGCTCGCAGCAGCCGGTTCAGGCCAGGCCGGTCCTCTCGCAGGCCCGACGCCCGGTCACGGAACACCTTCACGACCTCGCCGGTGGACGTAGTCCGCAGCTCATGCTCCTGAGCCTCCAACGAGGACTCCTGCCCACTGGAGCCAGAGACCCGCACGTACAGGCCCTCCAACCGAAGGCGCGCACCGCCGCCGGTGGGAACCTTCATCGCCTCGACATCGATCGAGGAGAACCGACGCTCGCGGCCCACCCATGTCACCGGAATCTTCCCCGAATCAGCCCACAGGCGAAGCGTCACCGGGTGAACACCAAGACGCTTCGCGGCCTTCGCAAGCCGAAGAAGTTCCACACGATCATCCTATGATCAATGAGGATTCTTAATCAAATTGGTCAGCTTCCCACCACATGCGGAGGTGCTGGTCTCCATCGGCAATTTCCACTCTGCCAACGGCGACCCGGCCTTGGCTGGGCAGGCGTGGAGCGAGGCCCACGCTCGACGGGACGGACTCGCCGATGGCCCGGCGGATCCGCGACCGGCTGCTCTGACACCGGTGACCCGGACGCGGCGCCGGTGGGCGCCGCGTCCGGGGCCCACCCTCAGTACCGGTAGGCGCGGATGATGGTCTGCTTGACCGTGTTACCGCGGGTGTCCGTCGCGGCGGCCCGCAGCGAGACGAAGCCGGTGCCGGCCGGGTTGCGCACCCAGGCGACCGCCTTCTCGCCGGACCGCCGAACGGTCAGCTGCTGCCAGGTCTTGCCGTTGTCGAAGGACGCCTCGACGGTCAAGGTCCTGGTCCGGCCCGGCGCCGCCCCGACCTGACGGTCGAGCGAGATCGGGATCGCGAACAGCCGGCCGGCCGGTGCCCGGTTGTTGATGTCCAGCTTCGGGGTGTACCGGATCGCCGTCATCGGCAGCTTCACCAGTTCGCCGTCGCTCACGTGCCCGGACTTAAAGGTCCACTGCGCGTCGACCACCGTGGACAGGGTGAACGCCGGGTCACTGCGGAAGGTCGCGGTCAGCCGGTAGTCACCCGTGTCTGCGGGCACGTCCCACACCCAGGGCGCCTCGTTCGCGTCGCCGACCTTGACCCCGTTGCGGTAGAGGCTCACCTGCACGCTGCCGCCACGAACAAGCCGGAAGCCCATGTGCCCGGCGCCGTCGCCGTGCAGCGGCCCCGGCCCGCCGATCGTGTCGCCCCAGTAGCGGGTGGCGAACTGCTGGCCGAAGTTCGGTGCCGGAAAGACCGGCCCGGCCACCGCGTTGGCCCACTTCACCGTGTACGTGCGCCCAGGCTTGAAGCTGGTCCACGCCGACTCGTAGTACGTGTACCTCAGCTGGACCGAGGTCGACTGCCACACCGCCTTCTTGTCCTGGTTGTAGTACTCGGTGATGGTGCTCGGCACGTCGTAGGTGAAGCTCGGCGGGACGTTGCGCTCATCGCGGTAGATCGGCGAGTTGCCCGGCGCGTGGGCGACTGCGGCCCGCGAAACCGGCACGCCGGCCACGTCCGCGCTGATCTGGGAGCGGACCGTGGCGAAGTCGCCCGCGCGCAGCTTGCGGGTCAACCCGGTCATCATTTTCTTCGGCTCATAGAGGTAGACCCGGTAGACGTACGGGCTGTTGTGCAGGCTGCCGTCCGGAGCCACCTGGCCCCACATCCCGTGGACGTAGGAGACGAAGCCGGGTGTCTTGCCGGACCCGATCTGCGCGGTCCGCAGGTGGTTGAAGGGGATGGCCATCAGCACGCCGAACGGGTCGTTGCTGCCCCAGATCTGCGGCTGCTCGGTCCGGATCGTCCAGCCGAACTCCTGATGGACCGCGGTGGCCTTCGGATTCGGCACCGACACCGCGATCGGCTTCGCCAAGCGGGTGTCCATGGTGAGCGCCTGGTCCGTGGTCAGGTCAAGGCTCGGGCGCACCAGCGACGTGACGTGCGGGGAGGACGGGTCGCCGGTCAACATGAAGGTCTGGACCACGTAGCGGCCCGCGCGGACCCGGTACCTGGTGGCCGCGGGGTTGTCGAGCACCAGGATGGTCTGCCGGTCCAGGTCGGTCAGGACCGTCAGCCAGCCCTGCTCGGGCGTGGGCGCTCCGCCGTCCGGCCCGATGAGCTTGAGGGTCAGCTGGTGGCGGGCTATGTCGAGCGCGACCGGGGTCTGCACCTGCGTGCCGCCGCCGGTGGCGGTCACCTCACCGCCGAAGTAGCGGTCGGGCAGGTCGGCGCCGGCCTGCACGTTGACGGTCACGGTGGCCGTGCCACCGGCCGGGACCGTCACCGAGGAGGCGTTGAGGCTGAACAGGCCGGCCGGCGCCGGGGCGCCGTCGGCGTCCTTGGCGTCGAGGGAGACCGCCAGCGTGAGGGCGGAAGAGCCGCTGTTCGCGTACGTGATCCTGCGCTGCTGCGCAGCGGTGGTCCGCTCGAAGGCGACGCTGACCGGGCTCGCCGTCACGGTCTGCTGGATCGCCCGGGCGACGTCGAGGAAGCCCGCGCCCTGCTCGTAGACACCGATGGCGTCGCTCGGCTGCGCGGCCGCCATCAGCGTGGCCTTGATCCGCTCAGGCGCCCAGTCCGGGTGCCGCTGAACCAGGTTCGCCGCCGCGCCGGCCACGTGCGGAGTCGCCATCGAGGTGCCGTTGAGGCTGGCGTACCGCGGGTTCGCGGGGAACGGCGGCAGGTCGGAGGTCAAGCTGCGGGCGGCGACGATGTCGACGCCGGGCGCGGTGATGTCCGGCTTGATGCCGGCGTCGCCCGCGCGCGGACCCCGGCTCGAGAAACTGGATAGCTCGCCCGTCTTGGTCACGGCGCCCACGGTCAGCGCCTCGGCCACGTCGCCGGGCGAGTTTACCGTGGACTCGCCGGCCTCGCCGTCGTTGCCGGCGGCGACGACGAAGAGCACGCCGTAGCGGTGGGTGAGGTCGGCCAGGGCCGCCTCGATCGGGTCGGTCTCCGGGCTGTCCGGGCCGCCGAGGCTCATGTTGGCGACCTTCACGCCCTGCTGCGCCGCCCAGGTCATGCCGGCCAGGATCGCTGACTCCGGGCAGCCCACCTCGGTGCAGACCTTGGCGCTGTAGAGGGTCGCGCCGGGCGCCATCCCCTTGTACCGGCCCCGCGACGCGGCCGCGCTGCCTGCGATGGTGGAGGCGACGTGGGTACCGTGGCCGACCCGGTCGAGGGTGTCCGGGTCAGAGGTGAAGTTCTCTACGGCGGCGACATGGCCGGCCAGATCGGGGTGGGTCTGATCGACGCCTGTGTCGATCACGGCGACCTTCACCCCCGCTCCCGTCCAGCCGGCCTGCCATGCCTGCGGCGCCCCGGTCAACGGGACGCTGACGTCGAGGGTGGGGTGGCGCAGCCCGTCGAGCCAGATCTTGTCGAACCCGGCCCGCAGCCGCCGCTCGGTGCCACTCGCGGCGGAAGTCACGTTGTTCCAGAACGACACCGCGTCCGCGCGGCTCTCCGCGACAGCGCTCGCCCCCGACAGCGCCCGGATGGTCCGGGCACCGGCGAGGCCGGCGGAGGCGGCGCCGCTGTGCTGGACGATGAGCGGCAGGGTGGCCCGGGTGTCGTCGTAGCCGAAACCCACCAGCATCGAGATGTCGAAGAGCCGCGCGTCGAGCTTGCCCCGGTTGAGCAGGCCGACGGCATCGGCGGGGATGACCCGCACGTCCTCGCCGGCGCTGTGGGTGATGAACGGGATCCGTTCCCGCCCCTTGCCCGGCACGACATCGACAGCCGTGTGGCCGTCCACAGTGCTAACGTGGACGGTGTCGCCGGTAAGCAGAGTAACCGTCCGGGGCTTGGACGCGACCGCGGGTGCGGTCGCGTCCGGCTTCGCGGCCCAGGGTTGCGCCGACGCCGGCGGACCACCCGGAGCCACTGCCGAAACGCCCAGCACCAACAGCGCCAGCGCGGATATCTTGCGAACTGAACGCATCATTCCCCCTACATGAACGCGAGAGGCATCCGCGTGCTCCGAACGTGGCCCGCTGGGTGAAAGTTCATCCCGAGTGACCTGGATCACAGCCGCTGAACCGGTGTGAGCCCGTAAATCTGGACAACCGAGCTCACATCCGCAGACTCTGCTGGCAGTTCGCCTGGACCTGTTGCTCTTCAACGTCACCACACTGATCGCCTACGGCTACGTCCACGCTGTGCCGGACCTGTTGGCCGCCGCAGGCGACACGCCCGAGGCTCCCGGCTGCGATAACGCGACCCCGGCCGCTTGGGCCATGGACGTGATCCGGGCGCGGAGTTGGCCTGTGGGCATGCCGGAGATGAGATGGCGGAACCACTTCCGGCGGCCGTGCTTCTCTCGGGTTTTCTCCCCGTCGAAGTTCAGGTCCTCGATGGCGATCGCCGTCACGTGGCAGGTTGTCGCCCACTTCAGTAGTCGGGTCAGGGCGTGACGGACCTGGGCATCACGCGAGCACGCCATCGCCACTGCGCGGGCCAGGGCTGGCATTCTCGTGACCCGCGCAGCCCTGGCCTGTCCGTCGGCCACCCGGGTTCCAGCGCACCGCGAGCCCACGACGCGAGCGCGCTGTAGTTGTCGACCCGCCGCAGCACCCGTCTCCGACATGCTGACCAGTACCGACACCACCACCCGCCCGTTGCTGCCGTATCCACACCGCGTCCTCCCTCATTCATGTTCGTCGTGGTATGGGCGTCAGCGGCGCGTTTCGTAGCGGGGATGGGTGAACTGAATTCGGTTCCGGTCCGTCGACGGGGTATGCCCCATCCCCTCCGGTTGGATTCGGGCCGCCGCCGGCCGGAGGGTTGACACCCGGACTCGCCCGAAGTGCCGGCGGCGGTTCGCCGGCCCAAATCCCCGTCGCGGCCGGTTCACGCATCCTCACATCTACTCCCGAAACCCCCACCGTTGGAGACCCGAGTGACGACGAATGTTGCGGTTGGGCAGCAGCAGGCGGAGTGCCTGGGCGGGACAGCGTTACCGCCGGGCAGCTCTTCGATTGAGGAGGTCACCGCCGCCGCGGTGGAGTTTCTGTCGATGTACTACGCCGAACGGCAGCTCCAGGGCGCGGCTGAGCGTATCGCCGGGGTGCGGGAGGAGGTTGCGTCGACTGGCACCTATTGGCATACGCCGGCGGAGCTGGCGTATGGGGCGAGGGTGGCATGGCGGCATTCGGCGCGGTGTATCGGCAGAGTCCGCTGGTCTGGGCTCATGGTCCGTGACCGGCGCACGGTGACCCTCGTGGCGGATATCGCGGTTGAGCTGGCTGAGCACCTGCGGGTGGCCGACAACGGGGGTCGGGTCCGGCCGGTCATCACCGTGTTCGCCCCAGATCACCCAACGACGGGCCCGCGAGCGCGGCTGTGGAACGACCAGCTGATCCGCTACTGCGGCTGGCAGTTGGGCGACCGGCTACTCGGTGACCCGGCGCAGGTCGGCATGGCTGCCGCTGCGCTGCGCCTGGGCTGGCAGCCGCCCTCGGCGCCTGGCCCTTTCGACCTGCTGCCCTGGGTCATCGAGACAGCCGACGAGGACCCGACGGTGGTGCAGCTGCCAGTTCATCTGGTCCGCGAGGTTGCCCTGACCCATCCCCGCTACGGCTGGTTCGCCGAGCTGGGGCTGCGGTGGTACGCCCTGCCGGTGATCAGCAACATGCGGCTGCGGATCGGGGGCGTCGACTACAGCTGCGCCCCGTTCAACGGACACTACCTCGGCGACGAAATCGGCAGCCGCAACCTCAGCGACGTCGACCGCTACGACCAGTTGCGGGCGGTGGCCGCAGGCCTGGAGTTGGACACCAGCAGCACGTCCGCGCTGTGGCGCGAGCACGCCGCCCTGGTCATCAACCAGGCGGTCCTGCACAGCTTCCAGGCCGCCGGTGTCCGGATCTCCGACCCGCACACCGAATCGGAGTTGTTCATGCGCTTCTGCGCTGCTGAGGAACGCGCCGGACGGCCTGTTTACGGCGACTGGTCCTGGCTCAACGGATCGGTCGGCTGGGCCGCGCTGCATGCCGTGCATCACCGCTACTACGACATCCGGACTCCGCCTGACCCGAATTTCTGGCATCCCACCCGGCCGTCGTTCCTGAGGCCGACGTTGCAGGATCGGCACCACCCGACCGGACGACGGGAGGGCTGAGGCATGGACATCGCGGCGCTGCGCCAGAGCTGGAGCGAGGTGGCCGTGGCCGGCCCGGAGGCCGCCCGCTATTTCTACGCGACCCTGTTCGTGATGGCCCCTGAGACCCGGTCGATGTTCCCCATCGACATGCATCATCAGGAGGACAAGCTTTTCGCCGCGCTGGGGCACATCATCGCCCACGTCGACGACGTGAGCGCACTTGCCCAGTTCACGCATCGCCTCGGCGCCGATCACCGTCGGTTCAGCGGCTGGAACCAGCACGGCCAGTTAGTGCAGCTGGCCGAATGCCACTACATCTGGGTTGGCCAGGCGTTGCTGGCCACCCTGGAGCACATCCTCGGCCCCCGGTGGACTCCGGCCCTGCGCGCGGAGTGGGCGGCGGCGTACGAGGCGGTGGCGAAGCTGATGCTCGCTGGGGCGGAGGAGTCGGCTCAGGTGTCACCGCCGTACTGGGAAGCTGAGGTGACCAGCGTGCAGCGCCGGCGAGCCGACATCTGCGTGTTCACCGTCCGCCCGGACTACTGGTGCTCCTACCTGCCGGGGCAGTCGCTGCCGACGCAGGTGCCGGTCCTGCGGACCTGGCGGTACCTGTCGCCGGCCAACGCCCCCCGATCCACCGGGACGCTGGAATTCCACGTCCGCGCCGCCGGCCGGTTCTCCACCCACCTGGTGCGCCGCCTGGCCGTCGGAGACACCCTGCTGCTCGGGCACCCGGTCGGGACCGCGTTGTCGTCGTACGACCGGGCGCCCCACCGGCCGCTGTTGCTCATCGCCGGGGGAACCGGGGTGGCGCCGCTACGCGCGATCGTCGAGCAGTTGCGGCAGGGCCCTGGTCGGCCCACCACCCTCGTCGTCGGCGGACGAACACCAGGCGACCTGTACGACCACGACACGCTCACCCAGCTGGCCGCGTCCACAGGCAGCGGCACCCGGTGGGCCGCCGGTGATGGCCGGTGGCTGCGGTACGTCCCCACGGTGGAAACCGGCTGGGGATGGGACGGCGAGGTCGGCACTGCGGTTGACACCGCGCTGCGGCTGGGATTCTGGGCCGACGCGGACATCCTCGTCTGCGGATCACCGGCCATGACTCAGGCCACGATCACCACGCTGACCGCCGCTGGCGTGCAGGCCGAGCAGATCCTCACCGACAGCTACGACCACACGCTGTATCCGCCCCTTTCTGCAGCCCCAGCGGGGGCGCCGCATGACATCAGCCGGACAGGAGTCCTTTGACATCCTCCCGGCCCTGAAGGGGCCGGGATTCTCACGGTCGCCCGTGAGGTTTCCTGTTTCATCGCCGACTGCCTTTCCGGGAGGTCTCCCTTGAGGCCTTATGTCAGCTCCGCAGGCGTTGTACCTCTCCGCCAGCCCGGCGGCGAGAACGTTCCTGTCAGCGCTGATGTCCTGATCGTGCTCGGTTCCACAGTCGGGACACGTCCAGGTGCGCACGTTCAGGGCGAGGGTGGTGTTGATCCGCCCGCACCCAGAACAGGTCTTGGACGAGGGCAACCACCGGCCGACGGGGATCACCTCACGCCCGTACCAGGCGGCCTTGTACTCCAGGATGCTCCGGAACTGACCCGAGCCCGCGTCGAAGATGACGCAGGCCAGGCGACGGTTGCGGAGCATGTGACGCACGCTGAGGTCTTCGATCACGACCGTTTGGGTCTCACGGACGAGTCGAGTGGTCAGCTTGTGCAGGTGGTCGCTCCGCCGGTGGGCGATACGGGCGTGAATCCGGGCCACCGTGAGCCGGGCCTTGGCCCGGTTGTTGGAGCCCTTCTGTTTGCGGGCCAGGTTCCGCTGCGCCTTGGCCAGCTTGCGCCGGTCGGCCTGCCCGTCACGCGGGTTGGCCACCTTGCCTTCCTCGTCGCTGATTCCGGGGACTGGGTGGGACAGGGTGAGCAGGCTGGTGATACCCGCGTCCACACCAACCTCGCCCGCAACGGGCGGCAGCGGCTTCACGGTCTGGTCCTCCACCAGCAGGGACACGAACCAGCGGCCGGCAGCGTCCCGGGACACCGTGACCGTCGACGGTTCCGCCCCCTCACGCAGAGGCCGCGACCAGACAATGTTCAGCGGCGTGTTCATCTTGCCACGCCACCGGAACGCCGAGCGCGTGTACTCCGCCGACGCCCGCGACTTGCGCCTGGAATTGAACCTCGGGTACCGGGCTCGCTTGTCCCAGAACGCCGCGAGCCCGGCCTGCAGATGCCGCAGCGTCTGCTGCAACGGCACCGAGGGCACCTCGTTGAGGAACGCCAACTCCTGCGTGCGTTTCCAGTCGGTCAGCCACCTCGAGGACTGCACGTAGGTGGTGCGCCGGCGGTCAACCACCCTGGCGCGAGTCCGCGCCTCCAACGCCCTTTTTTAAACCAGACGCACGTACCCGAACGTCCGGGACAACTGCTCAGCCTGCTCAGGAGACGGACAAAAGCGGTACTTGTACGCCCGCTTCACCACTCCACCCACGTCCCACATCCCACCAACAGTCCATATAAGACGAGCACCGAAGGGAGGAAGCGGCGTTTTCTCGCGGCCCTGAACGACCGGGTTGCCACGCCGCAAATCCGATGACCGACCACGCTGCACCGCAGACCGTCGCGAGCCCGGGCGAGGTATCTGAACGGCTCGAGCTGACGGCGAAACGGCACTCACGCGGCCGGACATGGCTTTCGGCCGAGAATGCCGCCGCGTTGGCCCGATACGCCGACGATCGGATCGCCGTGCTCCAAAGAGAGGTCGACCGCAAGGGGCGGGAGATCGAGCAGCTGCGCAGGCAGGTTGAGATGATGCGCTACGGCACCCTGGCGACCAGCGGGCTGCGGCCGGCCGATCCGATCGCCGTGGACCTCACCATGCGAGCGCAGGAAGAGGCCAATCGCACGATCGACGACGCCAGCGTGGAAGGCTCGGAGATCCTGGCCGAGGCCCGCCGGCAAGCCGACGACATCATCGTCGCGGCGCATGAGCAGGCCACCGAAATTGCCGGCCACGCCGGACCGTATGTCGGCGAACTGCAACGGCAACTACGCGAGCTCAAAAGACGGCACATGACCCTCGTGGAGGCTGCCATCGAAGCCGGCCAGCAGCTGGCCCAGTGGCAGGTATACCTGGGCGCTCAAGCCGACCAGCTTCACGCCAGCGCCAAAGCCGCCGGACGCGCCGGCGATCGCCTACAGGCCGCGATCGAGGGATGAAGCGGATGCTGTTCGCGGTTCCCTGGATCGACCGGGACAGGATGATCGAGGATCCCACTCCGATCCCGGCCAACCGGTACTTCGACATCACCGCCGAGTTCGCTGCGGGGTTCGCCCGCCTCGGCCCGGCGGACCTACCGCCGTCGGTCATCGCCCGGTACGGGCCCGCGTACGCACCGTTGCAACTCCAGCGCCTCGACGACCAAGAGGCCTTTGTCGCCGCGCTGCTGGCGGAGCTGTTCACGCCCCGCCGAGTCACCTATCTGGAGCTGGCCGACTACGCCGTGCCGCCCCCGCTCGCGGCCCTGCTCGCCGTGGAACCTGACGCGCTGATAGCGCTGTGCTGGAGCGACCTCGGCAGTACCAGTCACCCCGAATCGCTCCTGCGCGGGCCCGCCCCCCTCGTAACGCACAGGTCCCGCCTCGTCCGGCCCGAACCCGACCCGGAGTATCTACGCGGTGAGCACCGGTCGGGCCCAATGACCTGACGGCGCCGATGCCGTATGCCCGGCATGTTCGGCGGGTGTCCGCTGCCACCTGGTCTGCATTCCCGTTACCGGGAATAAGAATGAACGGCGGTCCGCGGAATGCCGTCGTAGGGACTGCACGGTTTCGTAACCGAGGACTGGAAGACCTGCAAAAGGTGTCCCTGGTTTCAGTTTGAATGGCCCCGGGCCGCCGCTGCCCATCGACCGGCCGCGGCGGCTGTTCACAGAGAGTTGATTGAGTGTCACGAATAACGCTACCGCGCCTACGACGTCGGTTGCTCGTATCGTTTCTGGCCATGGCGGCGGTCGCTGGAGTAGCGGTAGCGCGGGTGCCCACCGCGACGGCCGCCGACGCGACGTCAACGCCGGTCCTCGTCACGGGTGGTTCGACCTTGTCGCATCGCAAGCCTGGAATAACCGGCGCGTTGGGTGTGACCTTCGGCTTCGAAGATCGAACGCTAGCCGGCGGCCCGTACGAAAATCGGGGGAACCATATCTACAACCTTCCGCTCTACACAGCCAACACCGAATCGGCCGCCCGATTCTGGGACAACTATGTCGAGGAGTTGGTGTCTGCGGGCGTCGACTTCGTTGCCGTGGTTTCGCGCGGGTATGTCCCAGGAACAGCAATCCCTAATAATGGCGGGGATCCGCGGGCGCTCAGCGGGCTGGTCGACGCGATCAACCGGGCCGGAGGCGCGGCAGCCGGCCTCAAGATCGCCGCGTTCGACGACACTCCCGCGACGATGACCGACAAAAAGAATCAGATCAAGCACAGGACCGGCGGCTACATACCGCTGTTCGACATGGGTGACGCGACCGGGACCGGCGAGGGCGGGTACCAGTACCTCTGGAACAACGACCTCGAAGAATTCTTCCGGAGGGTGCCCGACCAGCTGCTCTATAAGGTGAATGGGCAGCCGGTTGTGTACCTATGGTCCATCAACGACTTCGCCTTCACCAATCAGGGCGACGGTAACTCGGCCAGGATGCTCGAGTACGTCCGAAAGCAGGCACAGGCCACCTTCGGGCAGAACCCGTACTTTGTCGTCGACCAAAGCTGGTTGCAGCAAGACGCGGCGGTCGCATCCATTGCGGACGGAGCGAACAACTGGTTCGGTGTGCCCGGCCCGGCGTACACCAACCGGACCTTCAATGGCAGCACCTACGGAGTCACCGTCCCGTCGTTCCACTACGTGACCACGACAACGAATATGGTGATTGATCCGAGCCACGGGCAGACGCTGGTGAATAACCTGGAAGCCACGGTCAACGCGGGTGACACGCTCACGCTCGTCGAGGGCTACACGGACTGGCTAGAAGGAGCCGCGCTGTGGCGTACGAAGGCTGGTTCGTACGAGGCGACCATGCGGGACTACCCGAACCAAAACCTGCGGGCCCTGCGCAGATACTCGCAGAACCCGTTCCCTAAGTCCATGACGGTGCAGGCCGAGAGTGCCGACTTCGTCAATGACACGACGGCGGGCAATGCGGGGAAAATCTATCGAGGCGATGACCTTGATGTGGAGGCCACCACGGACATCGACGGAGGCTGGAACGTCGGCTTTGTCGACGCCGACGAGTGGCAGCAGTGGAAGGAGGTTCCGATGCAGGGGACAGAGAACCTCCAAGTTCGTATCGCGACGCCGAACTCAGGGATGAAACTCCAGTTCACCATCGATGGTGTAGCCGGACCGGTCGTAGCGGTACCGAACACCGGAGGCTGGCAGAACTGGCAGACAATTGACGCCGGAACCTTCCAGTTCAATCCGGGCACCTACCACACGGTGCAGATCCGCTACCTGACCGGTGGAGTGAACATCAACTGGTGGAACGCCGTAAACATCGCGCAGCAGACGCCGGTGATCAGCCTGCGTGCGCGCGCCAACGGCATGTTGGTGAGTGCCGAGAACGCGGGTGCGTCCCCGCTGATCGCCAACCGCACCGCGATCGGAACGTGGGAGAAGTTCGACCAGATCGACCTCGGCAACGGCAATATTGCCCTGCGCGCGCACGCGAACGGCAGGATCGTGTGCGCGGAGAAGGGCGGTGCGTCGCCACTGATCGCGAACCGCACGGCTGTCGGTGGTTGGGAGACGTTCAAAATCATGCGCAACCCGGATGGCAGCATCAGCCTGAAAGCGCAGGCCAACAACGCCTACGTTTCGGCCGAAAACGGTGGAGACCTGCCCCTGATCGCCAACCGCACCGCGATCGGAACGTGGGAGAAGTTCGATCTGATCACCAACTGACCGCCAGTCCGGTGGGGACCGCAAACGCGTGCCCCACCGGACGGTGCGCATGCGTCCTTCGCGGCCCTGGAGCCAACCGGAACCACCTCGCCACCGACTCGTGGCCCGGCCGCAACGCCTCGGCGTGCAGACGCATGGCCAGCGGTGAGGAAAGCCCGGGTTCGATCGAGGAACCGCCTGACTGCAGGTCGATTAAGCAGGTCCTCAACGCACGCCGGGCACTGAACGTCGATCCCCGTCGTTAATGCGGTCGAGCTCCTTGCCCCAGACTGCGTCGCCGTTTAAACCGAGTACGGCTTGCTTGCAGGTACCGGATGTTGCGGTTACTCAGCAGCCACCGCAAGATCACGCCGGCGTCGCCTCGCGCCCGTCGGCGACGAGCGTGGCCCGATGCTCCAGCAGACGTGTGAGGCGGGCCCCGAAGGCCGGCAGGTCGCTCACGCGGCCAATGTACGCGGCGCCATCTCCTCTGCAGGGGCATCACGGAACGCGCTGCGCCTCGGCCAGCGCCTGGTGACCAAGGTAACCGCCTCCGGACCAGGCCGAGGAGCGTTCGTCGGCATCCGATCCGTCACGACCGCCGCTGATACCGACACCCGGCGGCAGGGTTGGACCCGATCCGACCGTGATCGCACGTTCAAGCTGGAGCACTGGGACTACGACGCCGACCAGATCGCTGGCATCGACCACGACATCGGCGCGACCCTCGTGCAAACCACCACCGTCACCGGCGAGGCCCAGCTCATCGCGGCCCTCAGCATGGAACCTGCGACCCGAACAGTGCCTTTACCCCTGGCAGACCGACGATCCGAAGTAGCAGCCCAACCTCACACCGCAGAAGCTCCCCGATCCACAGGTCTTGACGATTTCTCATCACGGAACAGTGCTCGACGATGGCGCGGGTTTGCGTTACCTCTGGTATCCGTAGTTGTCGCAGGTCCGGCGCTGAAGGATGCAGTTCTTGGTGCGCTTGTTCATGGTGTCGGCGTCCCACATCACAAACGCGTCACCGTGCATTGATGAGGCGCTCTTGCCCTGCTTGTCGGAGGAGAGGTAGTAGCCCTCCGGGGTGCCCTTTGCCCCGTACTGGATGTCGAAGGTGATCGCCGGGATCTTCACCGGGTGACTGGGCGGGCAGGCGTTGCCGGCGCCGAAGGCCACGTGGTCCTTGTGGTTGGGGCTGTCCAGGTGCTTGCCGTCCCAGCAGTCGGGGAACTGCATCATAAAGTGCAGCGTGGCGTTCCCGCCGCAGATGGGCCAGTTGCCGTTGGCGCTGCGGGCAACCCCGTCGAGGTCGCCGGGACCATAGAAGGCGCAGTAGAACTGGCCCGTCGCGCCACGCGGTGTCGGCTGCTTCTTCTTGGCATCGCCGGCAATCATGCGCAGACCGTTGGGCATCGGCATCTGCCCGGTCGAGTTGTTCATGAACGAGCGGTAGTAGACCCGAAAGCCCGTGGTCTCGACCGGCCTGCCGGTCGCGTTGTCGTAGAGCGTCGGCACCCAGTAGGCAGAGTGGTCCTGGACCGGCTTACAGGTGGTGGCCGTGAACTTCGTCAGATCCTCGGCCACGGTGTGCGCGTCGGCGGCTTTGTTGCCCACGAAGGAGTGCATGTGCGAGGCACCTGGGAGACCGGGAGCGACAATCGGGTCGTCCGGCAGCGAGTGGCTGTACTGGCAGTCTGCCCGAAACTCCGGCAGGTTACCCACACCCGCCGGGACAGGGTCGATCGCCAATGCCTTGTACGCATCGACCTGCGCCTTCCAGGCCGCGTGGTCAACCGGGATCCAGCCACCTGCGGAAACCTTCGGCGTGGCAGCGGCCGAGGGCGCCGCAGAGGCCGAAGGCGTCGCAGTGGCCGAAGGCTCGGCAGAGCCGGAGCCGGGCGGCGACGCGCTGAACGACTCCGTCTGTCCGGCCGACGGCGAGGCGTATTCGAGGGCGTTGCCCGCGCTCGACGGTTCGGGCTCAGCGGCAGCGCCGGCCAGGTACACACCTGCGGCCGCGACGACGATCACACCGACAGCCACGCCGACAGCCACGCCCCGCCTGCCCCGGACGAGCCGCCCCAGGAGACCGGGGCCCGGCGGCGGAGCCGCGTCGGGTTCGCGGAATGATGTGTACGACATGCACACTCCCCAAAGAGCAAGACACGACAAGCTGACCGGACAACCACGGCCGCCGGTTTGGTATGCGCACCCCGGCCGCCAATAGGTTTCTAAACATCCTTAAAGCACGGATCGCTACCGACGAATAGCTCGTGAGGACGCCGTCTGCGAGGACCACCGCCTGCACTCGTCAGCCACGAGTCGCGCGCCTTGCCGGCTGTGCCGACCGTTTGATCAGATGCACGCTCACGCCGCGAACGGCGCGCGGGCCCTCGTCACGGCGCGTAACCCACGAGTCTTCGCGTCACATGCTTCACAGAAACCCTCGCTCTGCCCTCTGCGCTCTGGGTCTGCGCCCAGAGCGCAACCACCTGACACCAGCGATAATCCAGCCGTTACAGGGCTGACCAACTTCACTACGGATCCATGGCCCCAAAGGTTCATGGGGCCTTGGCCGTCCCATCTGACGGCCAAGGCCTCGCCGAGGTCGAACACGACACGCGCGACTGGCGGTTCGGCCCGGTCATCACCGTCGCCGACCGCGGCTTCTCCAGCGCCGACAACCAGGCCTACCTGCGCCGCGCCGGGGGGCACCACATTGCAGGGATGCCGCATTCGCGGCCGCAACCCGCTCGTCGACCAGGTCCTGTCCTGGCAGGGCTGCTACCAGCAGGTCCGTGACAACCTGCGCGTCGAGGATGTCAACATCGACAGCCAGAATGCCCGGTTCGTCAATTGCCACAACCCAAACAGGCCGAACCCGACAAGACGCTGCATGACGTCATCGCCCTCATCAACGCCGAGCTCGCCCGAATAGCCGAGCAACGCCGGCGGGACGCCCGGCGCCCGTCGGGCGACAAGACTACGAACTGCGAACCCGCGGCCAGGACGACATTCTTTGGGCTCCCCGGCCAGGGCGGTCGACCCGGCGGGCCATCGGAAGACCGCCGGGTCGACTGCGCTCGCCGTCAGGGCGTAGACGAAATCGCGCCCAGTTCGGTGAGCTGTTCGGAGCGGAGTTGCTTGAGACGTGCGGCGAAGGCCTTGACCTCGTCGCTCCCGCCGGCATTCTCCTCACCGGTGGCAACCACGCTGCTCTGCTTCAAGTGCCCCTGAAGCAGTTCGGTGATCCGCGCGTCCCGGTTGCCTGGCGGTGCGGCCCGCAGTTCGGCGAGTTGATCATCGAAGATCATGCCGGGCATCCGATGTCCCTCGTGGATGTTCTGCTCTGCCACGCCACCTGCGGCCAGCAACGCCCGCATTTCTTCCAACTCCACCCGATGCGTGCTGGCGGCCCGCGCGGCCAGGTCGCGCAGGGCGGGGGCGTCGGCGACGGTCTGGACGACACTGAAAAACGTCAGGGCGCTCTCGTTGATCGGGATCATCAACTGGAGAAAGGCGCCGTCGGTGGCGCTGAGGACGACCGGAGCGGACGCCACGGAGGCGGATGTCGCCGCCGGACTGGAAGCGGTCAACGCCGCCGGGGTGCTGTGGGCGCGCTGGCCGAGCGTCAGTGATCCCGCGACGGCCAGCGCCGTCACGATCAAGGTTGCGGCGACAGCGGCAAACCTACGGGCGCTGGCCTGAGCGGTCAGGGGCGCTCCATCACCGGGCATCGTTGCGTACCCGTCGTTTGGGCCGTAGTTGAGCGTTGTGTGGTCTCCTCGCAATCCGTCACGAGCGTGACGGCGGCACCGAGCACCGCGCGCGACAAGCGTGCGGGACCACCTGGGTACGGGGAAAATCATCGAAATTGCGGCGTGGAGACCCGGCCGTTCAGGGCCGGGAGGAAACGCCGATTCCTCCCCTCGCTGATCGTCTTACATGGACGGTTGGTAGCTGTGAGGCGTGGGTGAGGTGGTGAAGCGGTCGTACAAGTGCCGCTTTCCGTCTCCTGAGCAGAGTGAGCAGTTGAACCGGACGTTCGGTTGCGTGCGTCTGGTGTACAGCCGGGCGCCGGCCACCGGGCGTCATCGTCAGCGCGCGACCTGAAAGGCGCGACCGACCGCAGTCGCCTCGCTGCCAGTGCGGAAGAGACCGGTCAAATCCTTGTCCGTGGCGGGCAGGCCGAACCAGGCGTAGCGGTGCAACCAGGGCAGCCCGCCCAGCATCCGGGTCGCTGCGGTGAGGAACGCGGCCTGCTGTTTCTGGCTCGGGAACCGGACTCCGTTGGAAAAGTCGATCAAGGCGAACTCGGTGAGCCAGATCGGCAGCTTGTAGCGCTTGTAGACCGCCTGGAGATAGGACTCGAGCTGGTCGACCGCGTTGGCGGTCGAGAAGTCGCCCCCATACCAGTGCAGGGCGATGAAGTCGACCCGGTAGTCGCGTTTCTTGGCACCGGCCATGAAGCGGTCGAGCCACTCGCCTGGCCGGTCCCCGCCCCAGGCCACCGCCGGACTGCCCAGCGGGAGACCGGTCGCCTCCAACTGCGGCCACAGGTCGAGCGCCTGCTCCACGCTCATGTTCGCCTGGCCACCCATGTCCGGCTCGTTGAACGCGAGCAGGCAACGGCCGTTCTTCTTGGCCTGTTGCAGGTTGCTGGGAGTGACGCTGTCCGCTCCCCAGATCATCGGGACGAACTCGGTGCCCTCTGGGGTGATAATGCCCGGGTGGCCCACGCCCCAGGTGTAGTACCAGCTCGCCTTGGAACTGGCCAGCGCCTGGCTGACACCGTTGAAGGTCCAGACGCCGACGCCCTTCCTGTGCGTGGTCACCGCGGGCGCCGGGGCGGCCGGACGGGCCGTCGTCGATGTCGGCTTCGGGGATGCCGCCGGGGCCGCCTTGGGAGCGGATGTGGTCGGCGGGGGCGGGCTGGCCAGCGCGGTCGGCGACCTCGGGGCCTCCCCCGCCGGTGCCGCCACCGACGGGGGCGCCGATCCGGTCCGCTGGGCCACGACGATCGCCCCGACCACTAGGGCGGCCACGGCGACGGCCGCGGCGATCGGGCCCGCATTCCTGGCCGAGCCGAACGGGATGAGGCTGCTCAACCGGCGTGGACGCCTTGCGTGGGCATCCCTGGGCGCAGCGCCGTTAGGCCGCCGGCCGGCGGTGCGCCCGAACGCCTCGACCGCCTGCCGGGTTGGCGGCGCAGGGTGGGCGGCGGCCGGCGCCACGTACTGGGTGGCGGCAACGGGCGGGACGGTCGACTGCGCCAGGCCGGCCACGATGCCCACGGCGCTCCGGGGTGGAACCGGCAGCAGTGGAAGCCCCGCGAGCAGGCGGTCGATCGGGAGCAGATCGCCAGTCTCGCCGACGCACCTCCAGCACTCCCACACGTGGCGCGCCAGGCGCTTGCGCCACAGCGGGCTCGGCCGGCCGTCCCACGCCCGGCTCAACTCGCGCCAACCTGGGCAGGAGGAGCCGGACCGCAGCGCTCGGACCACGGCTCGGGACACCTGCAACTGTTCCTTCATCCGCTGGATCCGGACCGCCGCGTGACTCTCGCTCATGCCGAGCGCCGCGGCCAGGTCGGCCCGATCCAGTTCCCCGGTCGCCTCAAGCCACCAGAGGGCGAGCAAATTCTGGTCGCCCTCGTCCACCCAGCGGGTTGACTCGGCCACCTCGCGGCGTTGGCCTGTCAGGCCAAGCCGCAGGATCGTGATCCCGGCGAAGTCCGCGGCCGGGTCGGGCACCTCGGATGCGACGTCGCGGTTCGCGCCATGGTCCAGCGCCACGCGGCGCTGCCCGCGATCGCTTATCTGGCGGACGGTGATGGCGATCAGCCACGACCGGTACGCGGCCGCATCTCGAAGGTTGGGCAGATGACGGACGACGCGCAGCAGGCACTCCTGGACCGCGTCGTCGACGTCGGCGCGCCCCTGCAAGGCCCGGCCGACGATGTTGTAAACAAGCGGGAGGGAAGCCGCCGCCAAGGCGTCAAGCGCCTGCGGATCGCCGGCGCGGGCGGCGATCACCAATCCCGTGTCTATTCCACGCCTACCACTGACGCGCATCGTTCCCACTCCTCCACATGACCGAACCGCTACACACGGGCCGTTGCGGCGAATCCCCCGACCAACGCCTCCCACCAGGAGACGGGCGGGCCGTGCCGGGACAACGCTGCGACCGGTCCAACTACCCGCCTCCGGTCAGCCGCAGCGCCAGCGCCGGACACATTCGCACTGCGCGGCGGGCCCGGCCCTCTAGCCAGACCGGCACCGGCGTCGGCGGGAAGGCCGGGAATCCATTGCTGTCCAATCGGACGAACTCCGGTACGACGTGGGCGCAGAGCCCATGCCCGTCGCATCGGGACCAGTCCACGGTGAGCCGGGCGCGCGCGGTGCCCGAACCCGCGGGCACGCCGAGCTGGTTCTTGACCGGCCGGCCGCACCCGTGCCGGGAGGCGTGCGTGGCGATGTCATCGCTGAGCACCGCCAGGGCGGAGGCGGCCAGGCGCGCGGCGCCGTCCGGGTGGCCGCACGCGCCACGTCCGTGGACCGCGCCGGCGGCCGCCCGGACCAGCTCCGCCGATCCGGTCCCGGCCACGATGAGGTCCACGGTGCGGGCGAGGTCCGACAGGCCGAGGCGGCACGGCCCGCACTGGCCGGCGGACTCGGCCGCGAGGAAGTTCACCACCTGGGCCAGCTCGCCGAGCGGGCAGGTATCCGGGCCGATCGAGACGACGACGCCGGCACCCAACGTGCCGCCAACCGCGGCGAACCCGGCGCGGGAGACCGTCGCCCGATCCGCCGACCTCGCGGTGATCCAGGTGCCGTGGTAGCCGCCGGTCAGCACGGCCGCGCCGGCCGGCACCTGGCACAGCTCAAGTACTCGTCGCAGCGGCGTCCCGGTCGGGCATTCCACCACCGCCGGCCGGGCCGCGGCGCCGCTCACCGTGAGTAGCACGGTGCCGGGTTCGTCGGCTACGCCGACACAGGAGTATCCGGACGGCCCGAGGCGGGCCGCCAACGCCAGGTGGGCGTACGTCTCCGCGTTGGACAGCAGCGTCGGTAGCGAGTTGACACCCGAGTCGCTGGCCCGCGTCTTGATCCCCGGTGGGACGTGCGCCTCGCCGTTGATGCCGCGTACCAGCGCGCCGCCCTCTCCGGAGACGAACCGGTGCGGGACCGTGACGATGCCGGTCGGCACCGGCATCCGCCGCTCCGCCAACGCGGCAGCGAGCGAGCCCTCGCCGACCCCGTCGTCGGTCAGCCCGACGACGATCTTCTCGGCGCCGATGGCTTCGGCGGCCAGCGCCGCGCCGTCGAGGATCAGGTGGGGTGCCCGGCTGAGAAGCACCTTGTCCTTCCAGGACGCCGGTTCACTCTCAGTCGCGTTGACCACCACCACCGCCGGCAGTTGCCGCCGCTGGGCCGACTCTAGGACGGCACGCACCTTGCGGCCGAACGGGAAGCCTGCTCCGCCCCGGCCCGAAAGCCGGATCTCGTCGGCGAGTCGGACCAGAAGGTTGGCGTTCAACGCCCGCAGCGGGCCGTGCACTTTGCGGTGGGCTGTCGCGTCCAGCCGGCCGTACTCGTCGAAGCCCGCAGTCAGCCGTGGCGGTCTGAAGTGGGTGACCGCGGGAAGGCTTGCCCGGCTCACTGTGCCTCACCCCGCAGCCGGGCCCAGTAGGCTCCCTCTTCGGCGAGTTCCTCCGCCACTTGACGCTTGCGACGGGACCGGCCCGAGGCTGCCTCGGCCTCGGTTGCCGCACCAGACCGGTGCGAGGGGAGGTCGGCCAGGGCGGGCCGGCGATCCGGGCCCGGTTGGCCAGCCTGGGGCCCGGCGATCCTCCGCTGCGGTGCGTCGGATCCGGCGTCGCCCGGAACCTGACTGCGGTGGCCACTGGCGTCGTCCAGGGTTTGACTCTGCCGACGGGCGGTGTGCCACTCGGCAGCCGGCTCCGCGGCCCGCCGCGCCGTCGGGGATCCGGGCGATGGGTGCAAGAGGTAGCCCTGGCCGTCCACGGCCCGGCGACCGGCGCGATCCTCCGGCCGAGGCCGGTTGGCCACCTCGTCGGTGGGACGGCGCTCAAACCAGGACTCTACTGGCCACGGATGGGGGTGCTGGACGGTCGGACGGCCGCCGACGGTCGGACGGCGAGAACCGCCCCATCCGGCGACGGCAGGTTTGGTGGAGTGGGAGCCAGGCATCGGCGGCACGGCGGCGCCGTCCCGGGCCGGCCTGCCGAGCGGACTGACGTAGCTGGTGCTCCGGTCGCGGCTGCGCGCAAAGCTGCCGACGAGCCGCACCAGCAGCGCCACCACCACGGCCAGAACGCAGCCGAGATAGCTGTGTACCACCCAGGCGGCGGCCGGCCGTCCGGAGTCGAGGCCGTGTAGCAGCGCCGCCGGCCAGGAGATGTACGCCCCGCTGTGCAGGACCCGCCACAGCCACGGCCGGTCGGAGCCGGCGAACCGGGCCCTGATCAGGCCGGTCCACAGCACGCTCACCATGAGGTACACCGCCAGCGCGCCCAACCCGACGGCGAGTCCCCCGCCGCCGAGGAAGGGCAGCATCACGCCGACCGCCGACGTGTGCCCCTCGGTGATCATGCTCATGACGTGGAGCACGACCGCGCCGACGGCCAGAATGCCCAGCGTGCGGTGGACGGACTGCAGCAGCACACGGTGCCGGTTCCGCAGCACGATACGATCGGTCGCGAACACGCCGGCCATGACGGTAAGGGTGAGCAGGACGAGGGTGAGCACGCCCGCGTAGTACTCGACGAGGGCGAGCGTGTAGCCGAACACTCTCCGGTCGATAGGGGCCAGCGGCGACACCGCCCAACACGCCACCAGCACCGTGACACCCCCCATGCCGGCGGCGAGCCGGCCTGCCGGGGACCGGCCGCCACGACCGCCGGACGGCGCGCCCCGTTCGATTTGCCTTGTCCGGGCCATCCATTCCTCGATCTTCCATCGTCTGGCCGGCGCGTCCGGCCGACGACCGCCGGTCCTCCGCGCCGCAATGCTGGAACCGAGCCGATCTATCGCGAAGGGGCCTCGGTACGCGGTGCCAGCCCGTCACCATTCCGCGTCCGCCGACACCGGCGGGCCAGGCCGCCCGTGCGAAAGGAACGCAACTGGATGAAGGCGTATCGGTAACTGGGTTGGCGGTCACGCGGCGAGGGCGATATTGCGTAGGTGGGGGGGGCGATTGCTGCGGGTAGGGATCAGGCTGCCCGTCGCGTAGATGTCGCGGCGAAGGCGGCCCGGCGGCGACGGAAACGCTGAGCACGTCACGAGGCCGCCGAGCCGGCTTCAAAGGCGGTACTAGAAGTTGCCCTGCGAGTCGCACTTCACGCGCTGGTGCAGACAGTTGAGTGTCCGGGCAGCCAGCGCGTCGTCCTGCCAGGCGTTAAAAAAGTCGGCGTGCATCGAGAACGACGTACCCGATGACAAGCTGATGCCGTTGGTGTTGGTGCTCAGCGGGTAGGCGATCACGAAGGAGACTGAGGGGACCGGCACGGGGTGGCTCGTCGGACAGGCGCCGGTGTGGTCACCCATCGCCATATGCGACTTGTGGTCCGGGCTGTCCAGGTGCTTGCCGTCCCAGCAGTCGAAGAAGGTCACCTGGCGGACCAGCTCGGCGGTTGGGGCGCAGATCGGGAACAGCCCGTCGGCGGTCCGGCCAGTGGACCCTCCGATGCCGGCACACCAGAAGTGGTTGCCCTGCTTGTCCGGAGTGTCGGTCTGCGTCTTCGCGTCGCCGCTGATCATCCGTAGCCCGGGAGGGAACGGCTGGGTCTTGCTCGGATCCTTGAGGCGGGAACCGTAGTAGACGGTCACCTCCTTGGGGTCGATCACTCTGCCGTTCTGGTAGAGCGTGGGGATCCAGTAGCCAGAGTGATCGTCACCGACGTTGCAGCTGGTCCGGGTGGTGCCCATCAGCGACTCGTATGTGGAGTTCGCGTCGGTCGACCTGTTGCCGAAGAAGGTGTGGTTGTGCGCGGCACCAACCAGCCCCGGCGCGACGATGGGGTCGTCGTTGTTGTGGTGGCTAATCCGGCAGCCGACGTTGAATTCCGGTACCTTCACCGGATTGCCGGTGACCGGCTTCGGCTTGCGGGCAAAGAACGCGGCGGTCCGGGCAGCCTGGGCCGCCATGTCAATCTTGATCCAGCCGCCCTGGTTGACAGGTGGTCGGGTACGGGGCGAGGGCTTGGGCGAACGGGGTGTGGCGCTCGGCGCACCGGCCGGGCTCGGGCTGCCGGCTGCCGAAGCCCCCGGGCTCGCCGGACTGGCTGGTCCGAGACCCTGGGACAGGGATGGGCCGGAGGCGCTGGCGGGCACTGGTTGATCCTTGCAGCCACCAACCAGCGCCACGCTGAGCAGCAGCACGGCGGACGCCGAACAAAGTTTCCTCGCGTAGATTTCCCTAGTCATCGAGGAATTTACCTTCCTTTCGGGCAGGAAGATCGCAGCCCGGGGGCTTTCCCTCCACCGCACCCCGCCGATGGGCGGCCGGGTCGGTGCTGTCTCCAACCACAACGGAGGCGTCCCACGATCCGTTCAACCCGACCTGCACGCCTAACAAGTGGGGCTGTAAGCCGCTGCGGGCATTACGACCTGTGATGAGGTCTCGCACTGGTGGGTGGAAGCGGTCTTGGGTCACCGCAATTCGGTGCGAAGCGGCGTTGAGCTGCCGATTCCCAGTCCGGCTGAGGCGGTGCCGAGCCCCGATTCGACGACCAGACCGGCAGCGGAGCGGTGCCGTTGTGGCAGGCGTAGGCGGATGCGGACCTGAATCGGAGGAGACTGGCGGTTTCGCCGAGGATCTTCAATGCGTTGACGTCCTCCCCACGCCTGAAGGGCGGGGCATTCCCGTGGCTGAGGCGTGTTCACGCCGCGAGCCGTTCGGGTGGTTGGCGTTTCCCGGACAGTCCTGTGGTTAGGTCTCCGCGCGTTGTTATCGCCAGCCCGGCGGCGAGGATGTTCTTGGCCGCGTTCACGTCGGCGTGGTCCTGGTGCCCGCAGGCGACGACGTTCACCTGCCTACACCCAGTCTGGCTCGCCACCGGGACCGACAAGCGCCGACTCGTGAGCCAGCATCGTGAGCACGGTGGCGACATCGGTGCGTTCGGAAAGAAGCAAGGCACTGGAGGCTCTGGTCCATCGCCAGCCCAGCAACAACGTGAACCGACGGGCTGTCTCTTGTTGGCTTGGGCACGGAATCATGATCAGATGACAGGCGACCACCGCCGCCCAAGCCGGTCCCTGAACGGCAACCTGGTCGCAAACGAACCTGGCCGAGTGGAGATTGGTCAGAATCGTCCGCAGGCGACGCTGCATCCCAGCGGAACTGGTGACGGGCGCTGCGAATCCGGCGACGCCGATCGCGCTGAAATGGCAACGGCGTGCAAGCAGTCGCGATGCTGGTCCGGCGTTGCCTCGAGACAGTGCTGCGCAAGCTCTACGCAAACGTCTTGTGACCATGAACAAGAACATGGCATCACCTCCAGATACTGCGCTGATACAGCGAGGGGGCATCTGGGCGGCGGTGCCCGTGGTGGTGCCCTTCCCCGGTTTGGGCGGATTCAGCAACAGCTCGTATCCAGGAGACGGGCAGGGGCTGTGCCGAGCCACCAGCCCTGTCGGCTGCTCCGAATGTGATCGGGGCCCAACTTTTGGCGTAGTCGGAAGACGATCCTGCTAATCGCCAATGCGCTCTTCGGCCGCACCGCGGCAGGTGTGCTGGCGAAGACCTCCGTGCTACTCAGTGGTACTCCTCGCGCCTCGATAAGAACCCGCAACGTAGCGGCCTCCTGGGCGCTCAGACAGACGCGGGTGCCCCTGCCCGGGAGCGCTACCCGGCGGGTCGTCGGGTCCAGCAGTATCGCGTCGGAGGCGCCTGCGGAGAAAGCTTCGTCTTCGATCCGGCCAGCCAGCCGCCAGCCACCGCCGCCTGTGATGATCAACTCCTGCCCGAGGCGCTGTCGCAGGCGATAGACGATCTCCCCAACCTGGGAGGGTCTTGCGCGACGGGCCCCTGCCGGCATTGCGTGCCAAATCTCGTTGCGGCCTCGCGGCATCCCCTGTGCCTCGATCAGCTCACGCAGCACAAGGTACTCCTGCCATCCGAGCCGAATCGTGGACCGTCGCCCGCTCACCCACACCCGTCGACGGGGTAGGTCGAGATGGAGTCCGCCGAAAGAGATTGCGTCGGGCCAAGCCGGAGGGCACGGAGCATCCGAGGCGCCAAGCCACCAACCACCGGCTCCCGTGAGGACTCGGTGGGCGCCAAGCTTGTTGCGAATATTCGCAATGACCACGCCAATCTGCGCCATGGTAGGCGGGCGGGAGCTTTTTGGCATGGCAGCCGCGATCTCCTCGCGACAGCAGGGATTGCCGGCCCGGTCGATGAGGACCGCCAGCACCTCAGCCTGCTGGCTGCTGAGTAGCACCGCGTGCATCTCCGGGTACAGCCGCACCAAGCCGGTCGATGCGTTCAACTCCACCCCACCGTAGGCCAGAAAACGCGTCGATGTCAGCCGGTCGCGCTCGGACATGCGCACGCCGCTACGAAACTGACGAACCCCCTCGCCGGCAGCCTTGGGCCGGTCAGCGATTGCCGCTGCTCTGCCCGCCGCACGGTCGGCCGTTCGCCAGCCAGCGGCCTGACTAGATAGCGGGAGTCCCTTCATTTTACCTCGCCTTCCGCCGACGCCCAGTGTTCTGGACCCATGACGTACCGGAGCCCTGCGCGGTTCACGGAACCGCGGTTTTGGCTCGACCACCCGCCGGCGCTCGACCAGCACGAACCCGGCCGTGGTGGTGCGCTTGCCCTGCTCGACGTCGATACCGTGCACCGCGGTCGTCTTTGAACCCGGAGCCCACCCACGCCTTGATCACCGACGGGTCTGCGCCACGACCTTGTCCAGCAGGTGCACCCCGATCGTGTTGTCGGTGACCGACGCCGCGGTGTCCACCACCGCGATGATCAGCCCCAGGGTGTCCACGGCGAGGCCACGCTTGCGGCCCGGTACCTTCTTCGCGGCGTCCTTGCCGTCGTCGCGACCGCGATGTGGTGAGCCGCGCGGATCGGCTGGGTGTCCAGCACGACCGGGGTCGGTCCTCGGGCCGGCCAGCCCTCTCCCGCGCCTGGCAGCACAGCAGGTCCTGGTCGATGCCGTTGTCCCGCCACAGGCCGAAGTGGTAGTACGTCGCGGGCTTCAGCGGCAGATCGTGCGGGAGGTACACCCACTGGCAACCGGTCCGGTTCTGGCAGAAGATCGCGTTCACGATCACCTGCCGTGCTCGCCGGGTTCACGTCGTTACCAGGGCCAGTGCAGTCCGAGGTCGACGGCGCCGAGCCCGACCAGGATCGGTGCCCTGGCCTTCCACTTGGGCAGCAGCCCGAGCGTGACCATCGCGATTGCGGCGGCGGGCCAGCCGGCGATGAAACTGCGACGGCTGCGGTCAGAGCTGCGCGCCGCCATGGCCCTTGATGGCCAGTGCCAGTAGGTCGTTCATGCGTTCCTCTGTTCCAGACATGGTCGGCTGCGGCTGGGATCTCGCAGTGGAGCGGTTAAAGCGCCACGTCGGGGTCTATCCCTGGCTGCCCTGCTCTTCCTGGCGTAATCGCACGATAGCGGTGCCGAGGTCGAGTTCGGCTCTGGAGCGGCCCGAGCACGAGATCGTTCGAACCGGCGTCGACGCTGGCACGGTGTCGGTGACGTCTCCACCCGCTGCACTGTGTCACGACCGATACCGTCGACAACCCGGCGACCGGCGGCACTACGCGGAGCGGGCGACCGAGCGGGGCACCGCATCGGGTGCAGTTCGATTCCTCCGCGACAACCCTGTAGACGAGGTGGATCAGCCACAGGTCGAGGACGGTGAGGTTGGTGCGTCCGGCCGGTACGGCGTGGTCGTGGCTCCAGCTCCGCGGAGCCAGCAAACTGCCGAGGGCCAACCAGTAGTGCCACGACGGCAAGAGCCATTCCATTTCGTCCTCCCTGCTTCAGCGTGCGGTCGGTCAGTCGCTGGAGGCGGCGACGACCTGCTGACCGCTATCGATGTCGCAGGTCGCACCGGTGAGCGCGGTATTGGTCATGATGTGGACGGCGAGCGCCGGCGACGTCGGCCGGCCCGACCGCGTGGCAGCGCGTCTGGGTGAAGTCGCTCTCGGCCAGGCACGCTTAGTGCGGCTGCAGGCCACGACCATCACGTAATCGATCGAGCCTGGTAGCTCCTCGAAGAACCGTCCGAGGCGGGCCGGATCGGCGGTGTCGACGGCGGTGGCGCTCATGGCCTGAAACTCGGCGGCCGCGTGTTGGAGGGCCGGGATCGCGGCCGAGAAGGACGACGTCGGCGCCCTCGCCGCGCGTGCCGAACGGTTTCCAGCCCGATGCCGACGCCGCCGCCGATCACGACGACCGTTTGGCCGAGCAGCTGCGGCTGGCGCAGGGTTGAGGAGACGGATGTTGCGGTGGTCATAATCCCACCCCCGCCGGCTGCCGAACCGCCGCGATCTGGCCGCGGAGCGCTTTCAGCGCAGCCACGTAGATCTCTGAGAAGGTCGGGAACGGCTGAATCGTGTCCCGCAGCACGTCTAGCGGTACGCGGGCACGGATCGCCAGCGTGGCTTGCTGCAGCCATTCCCCGGCCTCCGGCCCCAGCGCGTACGCCCCGGTCAACCGGTCGCCGTCACTGAGCAGCGTCAGGAAGCCCGTCGACTCGGCGTAGGCGCGCGTGTACGTAGCCGTTTTGGCCACTTCGGACACCGGCACCGTCGCAGAGAACGCAGCCTCAGTGTCGCCCACCGCTGCCGCTTGCGGATCGGTGTACACCACCCGCGGCACAGCCTCATAGTTGGCCTCGCGTGGCTCGCCCAGAATGTTCGCCGCGACGACGTCGGCCTGGTACTTGCCCGTGTGGGTCAATAGCCACAAGCCGGTCACGTCGCCGATGGCCCACAGCCGATCACCGGCACGCAGATGCGCGTCGACCGGGATGCCGTCCCGGCCGGCCCGCACGCCGACCGTCTCCAGGCCGAGGCCCTCCACGCGAGGACGACGGCCGGTGGCCACCAGCAGCCGGTCGCCGCGTAACTCCCGACCGCTGTCCAGCGTCAGGACAAAGTCCTCGCCATCGCGCCGCGCCCCGGTCGCCTGCGCGTCGAAGACGAGCTCGACGCCGTCGCGGCGCAGGACCTCGCCAAGCGCCTCGCCCAGCCGTGCGGGCTCACGGGCGAGCAGGTGTCCACCGGACTGGACCAGTACCACGTCGCCGCCCAGACGGCGTACCGCCTGCGCCATCTCCACCCCGACGGGCCCGCCGCCGAGCACCAGGAGACGGCGCGGGACGGCCTTCATGCCGGTGGCCTCGCGGTTGGTCCACACGCCCTCGAGGTCGCGCAGGCCCGGGATCGGTGGAAAGACCGAGTACGAGCCGGTGGCCACGACGACGTGTGCGGCGGTGTAGCGCACGCCGTCCACCTCGACGGCGCCGGTACCGGCCAGCCGGCCGGTACCGCGCAGTAGGTCGATACCCTTGCCGGCCAGCCAGCGCTGCTGACCAGCGTCGGAGTATTCGGAGACCATGAAATCCCGCCACGCCAACGCCGCCTCGGCGTCGACGTGCGCGGTGGCCGCCGCCTCACGCGCGCCGTGGACCGCCTCGCCGGGACGTAGCAAGGTCTTGGACGGGATGCACGCGAAGTACGAGCACTCGCCGCCGACCAGGTCCCGCTCGACTAGGGCGACGCGCAGGCCGCCCTCGGCCAGCTCGCCGGCGCAGTGCTCGCCCGGCGAGCCGCCACCGATGACGATCACGTCGTAGTCGTTGTTCACCGCAGTACCGCGTCCATGTGCAGGCCGGCGTCGCGGACTGCCTCGTCGGGGGTTCGGCCGGCCTCGCGGGCGACGATGTAGGCGGCGTACCAGTCCGACCAGTGGTGCTTGGGTGCGGTCGCCTCGTACGCGCCGTGATGCTCCTCTGCCTCTCGCAGAAGTCCTGTCAAAGCCGTGACGTTCATCATTGTCCTCCCTCGTCACACGGGCCTGAGTCGTTCGGGCGTGGCCGTTCGGGGCCGTCAGCGTCCGGCGTGCCGCGCCTGTACCGAGGCCGGGCAGGCTTCCCCGACCCCGGCGCGGTGGAGCATCGTCCCGAGGTCACCAACCCGGGCAACGCGTCGTGACCTTCTGGAACACCCGCCCGTTGCCATCCGGGTCGCCGAACAAAGCAAACGACCCGTAACTACGGCGCTCTGAGTCCGGCCCTGGCACCCGCCCGTCCATGCCCGCGTGGTGAAAGACACCCCCAGCGTCGTGGAAAACCTCACTCACCTCGGCGCCGCGCCCGACGAGCTCGGCCCGGGCCGCCTCGATGTCGGTGACGACCAGGTGCAGGCCCTGCGCGGAGCCCGGCGTCGCCGACTTGACGCCCGTACCGAAGACCGAGCGCTGCGAGCCGCGCGGCGTCAACTGCACGACACCGAGGTCCTCGTCGGTGTCGAAGTCGGCGTCCAGCCGCCACCGCATCGCCCCGTAGCACTGCTTGGCCTTGTCGACGATCCCCGGCAGCCGATCGAGGACATCGTGGCCGAGCCGCTGGTCGGAGACGGGCACGACCACGGCCTCAAGTTTCATGTCCATGATCCAACACCTCGTTCTCGCGGGAGTCGGCACGGATCGACGCCGACCCGAAAACCATCGCGCGGCCCACGGTCCCTTCGCGCCAGGGAGACGCCCTGGCGCATGCCTGGTCTCGACCATCAGGCCGGCACGGGTGGTGCGACCCGCAGGCGGACCAGGGCGGGACCAGGGCGTATCCCTGGCGCGAGAGGCCGCTCAGGGCTACCAGAGTTGCCGGAGTCGACCTGCGCCTCGTGCAGGTCACGCCCGCGGCGGCACGTGAGAGGCGGTCATCCCATGCGCTCCGACATCACACCAGGCGGCATCTTCCCCGACTATGCACTGCCCGACCACACCGGCACGACCCGCACGCTCAGCGAGCTGCAGGGCCGCGATCCACTCATCCTCATGCTTTCCCGCGGCCACTACTGCCCGAAAGAACACCAGCAGCACTTCGAGCTGGCGGCGTTCCAGTCAAAGGTCGCGGTGGCCTACACCCAGATGGTCACCATCTCCACCGACGATCACCACACTCTGCAAGAGTTCCGCGCATCGGTGGCCGCCCAATGGACGTTCCTGTCCGACCCCGAGCGGATCATCCAGAAGGACCTCGACATCCAGGAGTACACCGACCCCGAGCACGACCCGATGATCCCGCACACCCTCGTACTCAAGCCGGGACTGGTCATCCACAGCATCTACAACGGCTACTGGTTCTGGGGTCGCCCGTCGGTCTACGACCTCTGGCTCGACCTACGCGCGGCGACGAGCGAGATCCGCCCGGACTGGGACCTGAGCAAGCCGGGGCTGCACGAGGCCTGGGACGCGGGTGACTGGTCGCACTTCCACGGATGGGACAGGCGATCCGGTCAGCCGTTGGATGTGAGCACTCTTTGAGTTGCTCATGCTGCCGCACGGGCAGGTACGGATCGAGGGCGGCCGCACAACCACGCCTGGATCCCGACGAGGTCAACGAGACCCTCCTGGCCTTCCTCAACAAATAGATCCCAGCCGGGCTTGACATCGAGCAATCGTCCATTGGGAGCACCCGCACTGTAACCACGCAGCCAGCAGCGTATTGAGTCATGTGATCGATGACTGTGGCGCTGACCGTCGTGACATGCGAAATCACCACCTTCTCGCGAGTTCAAGGAGCACACATGACTCAGCCCACGCGTCGCGGGTTCCGTTGCTCGGCATTGCTATCGAGGTCGTCGTTCCGGCCGGTCGCCGCCGAGACCGACTGGCGCGAGGACGCCGCCTGCCGGGGACTGGACGTCACGTGGTTCTACCCAGACCCGGACGACACGTTGGCGGTCGTAAGGGTCCAGACGTTCTGCGCGACGTGCCCGGTGCGCCGGGACTGCGCGCGGTATGCGATCGAGCACAATGAGGAGTACGGTGTCTGGGGTGGCAGCACCGAGCAGGAACGCGCCGCCTTCCGCCGGGCCTTGTCCGCGTAGCCGCCCGTGGATCAGCTCGAACTACTCGCGTCCGGCGCGCGGGGCGGCGCCGTCGATCGGCACCTGGTAGACATCCGTCCCGCGCTAAAGGGCGGGATTCGCTGGGCCGCCCCAGCGGTTTCCTACTGCATCGCCGGCTGCCCCGTCCGGGAGGTCTCCCGTTGAGGTCTTGCACCGGCTCCACTGGTCGTCACCGCCAGCCCGGCCGCCAGGATGTTGTATGCCGCGTTGACGTTGCGGTGGTGGGTGCTTGCCGCACCGGGCACATCCACGACCGCATGGTCAGCGGCATCTGCTCGACGAGGCGAGCCGCACGCCAAGCAGAGTTTGCTGGCCGGATACCACCGGTCTATCACGACCAGGCTCCGGCCGTGGTGAGGCCGGTCCGGGAACCAATGTCCGACCGCGACAACGTCGTCAGGCCAAGGCCAAGCGCGACTCTGGCGCGCGTGACGCGGCGCAAACTCCGAGCGGCAGGACTACGCCGGCAGGTCCGCGTGCCCGAGTTGCGCCAGCGTCGCCTTCAGTTCCCTGCGAGAGTTGATGCCAAGCTTGCCGAACACCTTACGCAGGTGCCACTCGACGGTGCGTGCGCTGAGGAACAGCTGGGCGCCGATCTCGGGGTTGGTGTGCCCGTCACGGGCGAGCCGGGCGATCGCCGCTTCCTGCGCGGTGAGCGTGCCGACGGTCTCGACCGTACGCTTGCGCACCATCTCTCCCGTGGCCAGCAGCTCGCGCTGGGCGCGTTCCGCGAACGCCTCGGCACCGATCGCGGCCAGCATGTCATGGGCAGTGCGTAGCTGGGCGCGGGCATCGGCGCGGCGATTCTCGCGGCGCAGCCACTCGCCGTAAAGCAGATGGGCGCGGGCGAGCTCCGGGCGGAGCTCGGTGCGGCCAAGCCGGTCGATCGCCTCGCCGTAGAGGCTCTCAGCCGTCTCACCTTCGCTCAGCAGCGCACGCGACCGCGCCTCGATCCCAAGTCCGAAGTCGGTACCGCCGGCCTGGGTGCTTTCCGCCAGCCGGGCCAGCGCGTCGCGTGCAAGGTCCGTATTTCCGCTGTGTGCGGCGGCTTCGATCAGCTCGGGAAGCGCCCACATCGAGATGTACAGCCCGGGTGCGTCCTCGCTGGCTTGTCTGGCCGCCACCACCGCCTGTTCATAGCGGGCGAGGCCGTTGTAGAGGATCGCGGTCATCCAGTTCGCGTAGGCCACCGCGACCCCCTGCCCCCCGGCCGTTGCTTCGGCGATGGTGGCCTCGAACAGCGGCACGGCCTCGGCTTGGTTGCCTCGCAGTGACGCGAGAATCATCGTGGTAAACGGGGCGGCGCGACTCCCGGTCGCCGCGCAGACCGCGTCGACCTGCGTCGCCAGCAAAGCGGCCGCCGCGAAGTCACCGGTCCACGCGGTGGCCGTGCCCAGCGCGTTCAGCATGACCGTAAGCTGGTCGAGGGCGCCGACGTCACGGCCGAGCCGGACCTGCCGTAGCAGCATCGCGCGCCAGGTGTCATCGTCCCACAGAGCGCTGGCGGCCGCCTGAGCAAAGAAGCCCCACTGCAGTTCTTCTTCTGCGGTCATGTCCGGGTCGGCGAAGGCGCTTATTGCTCTCCGCAACGTCGGCGCTGCTGCGGCTGGCCCGTCCGTGACCAGCAGCGTAAGGCCGTCAAGAACCACCTCTGCCGCACCTGACGGATGCGTCGCCGACGGGAGAGCCCGGGCGGCGCGGCAGACCTCCAGCATGTCCCCACCGGCAGCGAGGCGGCCGGCGAACAGAGCCGCCATCCACGCGGTCAGGTAGGTCTCGCGTGCCAGGCCGACGTTGAGCGGCTCGAGACGCTTGGCCGCCTTGAGCAACAGCGGCGGAGCTTCGCTGCCCAGCCCTGATGCGAACGTAACCTGCCCGCGCAGCAGGTCCACCCGGGCGCTTTGCAGCTCGTCCAGCGGCCCGGCCTCTGCCGTCGCGAGCAGTTCTAGGGCCGTTCCGTACGCGCCGGCGTGCAGGTTAGCCTGCGCCGCCGCCAGGAGGCGCTCGGCGCGGCGCACCGGATCGACGGTCAGCAACACCGCGCGCTCCAGGAACGCCGCGGCCGCGGCCAGCCCCCCGCGGGCCTGGGCCCGGCCCGCCGACCGCTCGAGATCCGCCGCGACCTCATCATCCGGCCCGGCCACGGCCTGGGCCCGATGCCAGGCCCGGCGGTCTGGATCAACCCGCGGATCGGTAGCCTCGGCGAGCGCGAGGTGGGCGGCTCGCCGCTCCTCGACCGAGGCCGACCGGTAGGCCACCGAGCGCAGCAGCGGATGACGGAAGCGTGCCCGCGCGCCGAACTCCGCCAAGCCCGCATCTACTGCCACCGTTGCCGCCTGGATCGGGATCCCTAGCCGCCTGGCGGCCCGCCACACCAGCGACGAGTCACCCGACGGGTCCGCCGCCGTCAGCAGCAGCAGCAGCCGGGTCGCGGGTGTCAGGGCGTCCAACTGGCGGCGGAAGCTCTCCTCTATCCGGGCTGACAACGACACCGCGCCTGGCAACCCGAACCCGCCCGCTAACTGTGCGGGCGTCAGGCCGCGCGGCAGCTCAAGCAGGGCAAGCGGGTTTCCTTGCGTCTCGGCCAAAATCTGATCACGCACGCGCGGGTCCAGTGGCACGGTCAGAGCCGAGTCCAGCAACGCCCGCGCGTAGTCGCCCTGCAACCCGGCCACGTGCAATTCGGGCAACCCAGCAAGTTCCTTCCCGGGAACCCGGGTCCCGAACACCAGCCCGATCGGGTCCGCCGCCAGCCGCCGCGCCGCGAATCCCAGCGCCTGCGCCGACGCCCGGTCCAACCATTGGTGATCGTCAATCACGCACACCAGCGGCTGCTCCTCGGCTGCCTCCGACAGCAGACTGAGGACAGCGAGCGCCACGAGGAATCGGTCCGGTGCTGGCCCGCCGCTGAGCCCGAACGCGGTCTGCAGGGCCTGCCGCTGCGGCACCGGTAGCCGCTTCAGCCCATCCAGCATCGGCGCGCACAGCTGATGCAGCCCGGCGAAGGCCAGCTCCATCTCCGACTGCACGCCAGCTACCCGCAAGACCCGGCACCCTGCCGCGTGGTCGACCAGGTAATCCAGCAGCGCGGTCTTGCCTACGCCTGGGTCGCCACGCACCATCAGAGCCCGGCTCTCACCGCCGCGGACAGAATCAATGATCCGGTCGAGCACATCGCGTTCGCTGCGACGGTCGGTCAGCTTTGTCGCGCGGCCAAGCCGCCGAGGACGTGCGGTCATCGTCCGGGGCTACTCCGCGTCCGTGGCTTCAGCAACGGCGATAGTGTCCCTTGGGACAAGGTGATCTCTAAACGCCGCTGTGCTACCGCCCGGGTTAGCCTGAGCGCTCATGCGGCCTCCTTGCTGGTCTAGATCACCGGTCCGGGCCCAGACCGACGCCACATGCCCCGCGTTGCGGCTCGAGACCAACGGCCAGGCATGCGCCAAGTCCGCGACAAACAGTCCCGCCGCGCCGCTGGCGCTGTGGTTGCGAGATCGTAACCTGCGTGAGCGACGGGCGGTACCAGGCTCACGGGTTTCAGGAGGCATACCTCTGGCTGTGAGGCTGGCCTGGTTGGTCCGCAGGTGATGGGCTGACGGTCGGCAGCAGTGGACACGTGACCCTACCTCTGACTGGCTTCGCGCCTTTGGCCAGACTTGTCCGGCCGTCATCGGTTTCGGCACGCACAAGCACACCCACACCGCTGCGGTCATCGACGCCCGCACTGGTGCGCTGCGCGGCCGGGTGACGGTGACCGCCGATCCGGATGGTTACGCCGAGTTGCTGGCCCTGGCTGACCGGTGCTCGGGTTGCAGGCCTGGGCGATGGAGGGCACCGGCGGCTACGGCGCGGGCCTTCACCGTCACCTGGCCGACGCCGGTGAGCTGGTCGTCGAGCTGGACCGGCCGAAGCGGCCGGTGCTCCGCGCCGCGGCGAAGTCCGACCCGATCGACGCCGAACGCGCCGCTCTGGCCCGCACCCGAGGCGGACGCGGATCGTGATCGCCGATCAGGTGGCATCGGCGATCGCCTCGCAGGACCAGCCGAACCGCAACACCTCGACCAGCTTGTCGAACACGATCCGGTCATCGACCCGCCTGCGCTGACAACCCAAGGGATGCGTCGGCTGGTACACGGACCGGTCGGGCAGCAGCGCGGCGAACTGAACCCACAGTGGTTCGATCAGACTTGCTGGAACAGCAGGCACAGATTCTCCCCTGATCACAAAGCGTCAGCAACTTCATGATCACGAGTTCTGTGCCTGCATCCGTTCCGACCCGCCGATCAACCCCACCACTGCGCGCGACCTCTAAGTGGTGCCGATGATCGGTTGGTCGTGATTGGCCAGGGCCTGGCGGAGCTGGCGGCGGGAGGTGATGCGCAGCTTGGCAAAGATCTTGCTGAGGTGCCATTCGACGGTGCGGGTGGACAGGAACAGGTGGCCTCCGATCTGCGGGTTCGACATTCCGTCTCGGGCGAGCCGGGCGACGAGCGCCTCCTGTGCCGTGAGCTCGTTGGTCGTGTCGACAGTGCGTTTTCTCGGGGTCGCGCCGGTGGCCAGTAGTTCGCGACGAGCTCGCTGCGCGAACCCTTCCATTCCCATCGCCGCGAACATCTCCTCGGCCTTGGTGAGCTCTTCGCGGGCGTCGATTCGGCGCTTCGCCCGGCGGAGCCACTCGCCGTACAGCAGGTGGGCCCGGGCGAGCTCGGCACGCACCCGCGCCCGGCCGAGGCGCTCGATGGCTTCGCGGAACTTGGGCTCGGCGTCCTCATCGTTCAGGAGGGCCTGGGAGCGTGCCTCGATCCCGAGCGCCCAGTCGGTTCGGCAAGCCTGGGCCTTCCTGGTCAACCGCGTCAGCGTCTCCTGCGCCAGATCGGCTCGTCCGGTCCGTACGGCGGACTCGATCAGCTCGGCCATCGCCCAGTTGTGGGCGACCATCTCTTTCGGGTCCGCGCAGGCATCGCGGGCGGCCTCGAACGCCTCGTCGTACTGGCCCAGGCCGTTGTACAGGACAGCACGTGAGTACTCGCAGATGGCGACTCCGATGCCCTCGCCGCGGCTGGTCGCCGCCCGCTTCGTGACGTCGATCAGGTCCTTCGTCTCGCGTACCTGGCCTCGCCAGGCTCCGAGGATCAGCGCACCGTACGGCGCCTCGGCGATCCCCGCCGAACCAAGCACCGACCGTGCTTCCTCGGCCAACGAGGCAGCGGCGGCGAGCTCGCCGCTGAAAACGAGGACGGGTGTGTGTGAGCCGAGCGCGAGCGGGAGTTCGGTGAGCGCCCCGGTCTTCCGGGCCCTCTGCAGGTGCCGCTCCGACAGGATGTACGCGCTCTCGTCGTCCCACAGTTCGAGGGCGAGCACGCACCCCTGCCACAACCAGCGAAGCGTGTCCCGCGCGGGATCGGTGTCGCCAAGCAGCGCGGCCAATGCTTCCCGGCCGCGCGGGACAGCGTCGGCGTGATCAACGGTGATCGCGATGAAGGCGTCCAGCAGTAGGTCGCCAGCCGTGCGCTCAGCATCGGGCGGGAGAGCTGCAGACTGGGCGGCGCGGGCCACCTCGGCGGTACCAACGCCTTCCTCGAGCCGGCCCGCGAACTGCGCGGCGGAGAACGCGTCCAGGTATGTCTGGCGCGCGAGCTCGAGGCTCAGCGGCTGGAGGCGCCGGGCGGCGGCCAGCATCAGCAGCATAGCCTCCTCCCCCCGGCCGGAGCCGAACGCCAGCTGAGCACGTACCAGCTCGATCTGGGCGCGCTGCAACTGGTCGATCGGTCCACTTTCGGCGATGGTCAGCATGGATTGGACGGTGCCGAAGGCGCCGGCCTGCACGTTGGCCGATGCCGCTGCGAGCGCGCGGCGAGTCTGCGCGGCCCGAAGTGGTGTCAGCTCGGCCGCGCGGGTCAGGAAGGCGGCAGCTGCTGCCAGTCCCGCGCGAGCCGCAGCCCGGTCGGCCGACAGCTCCAACTCGGCTGCCACGTCCTCGTCAGGGATGTCTGTGGCACGCGCCCTGTGCCAGGCACGCCGGTCCGGGTCGGCCTGGGCGTCAATGACCTCGGCGAGGACCTGGTGCGCACGGCGCCGGTCCGCCGTGGCAGCTGCGCGGTAGACGGACGAACGGGCCAGCGGGTGGGCGAATTCCACGCGGTCATGTACCCGAATGATCCCGGCGTCCACCGCAGGCTCCATCGCCGCCATCGTGACGCTCAGCGCGTCGGCGGCGCGGCGGATCAGCGCGGGATCGCCGACAGGATCCGCGGCCACTACAAGGGTGAGCAGCTGGGTTTCGGCAGGGAGCAACTCGAGGCGCCGCGCGTAGCTGCGTTCGATCTTGCCGGCGATCGCCTGACTGTCGCCGGGCAGGCCGAATCCACCGGCAAGATCCGTTTCCCGCCAGGCGCGTGGCAACTCCAGCAACGCCAGTGGATTGCCGTGGCTCTCCGCGACGATCTGATCAATGACGGCCGCATCCAGTGGGCCGTGCAGGTTGTCCAGCAACAGTGGCCGCGCGTCGCGGTCACTGAGACCGTAGACGGGCAATTCGGGCAGGCCGGTCAGCACGCTATCTCCTGCTCCCGTGCGGGCCGCGCAGACCAGCGCGACGCGCTCGGCCACAAGGCGTCGGGCGACGAAGGCGAGGACCTGAGCGGACGCCTGGTCGAGCCATTGTGCGTCGTCGACGATGCAGGCCAGCGGGCGTTGCTCAGCGGCCTGAGCCATTAACGTCAGCGTGCCCAGTCCGACCAAGAACCGGTCGGGTACGGGGCCGTTGCCCAGCCCGAACACGGTCGCCATCGCCTCGCGCTGCTCTGTGGGCAGCTCATCGAGGTGATCCAGCAGAGGTGCGCACAGCTGGTGGAGGCCACTGTAGGCGAGCTCCATCTCTGACTCCGCACCTACTGCGGACACCACCTGCCAGTCGGCGACTCGCTGCGACAGGTAGCCGAGCAAGGCGCTCTTACCCATGCCCGGTTCGCTGCGCAGGACGAGGACGCGACTGGCGCCGGTAAGCACCTCGGACGCGAGCCGGTCGAGCTGTTCGCATTCGGTAAGACGTCCAACCAGCTTGCCCATTGCACCCTGCCTAGATCCACGATCCGGCTCCAGACACCTCTCGTCCCGAGCCGGGCAACCCTCACGTTCACCGGCATTCTTACCGACCGGTCCGCATCTAGCCAGAGCGCCATGGGCTCCGGTCTTCTCCAGTCGGTCAGGCCGAGCTCGGCTGTCTTCGTGACTGTGTCTCCTCTGCGGCGCTCGCGGTGGTCAGCTCTGGTCGGCCGGTAGGTTCGCCTGCGATCCGACGGCCGTGCGCAACGACTTCAGCCGTTGATCAAGGCGGGAACCCGGCCGTTCACGGCCGAAAGGAGCGCCGTTACGGACCGTGACGTAGCCGTCGCGCCGCGTCTGCGGCGCCGGTGGCGACCACGACGACCAGGGGCGGCGGCAGCGCCGGTTCGGAGGCGGCGAGGAGCGAGGGCGTGTTGGCGAGGGTACAGTCCGTGGACGCGATGCCGCCGATGCAGAGCACGGTCTACCCGGCCAGGTCGAAGCGGCGGTAGTCGTCGCCCGTGACGGCCGGTCGCCCCCGCTCGACGCTGCGCTGACTGCTCAGGCAGCTCACTCGGCACGGGGGTCGAGGATGAACGGAACGGAATTTGGCGCCAGCGTGGGGTGCGGGGTCCGGAGCGAGGCCCGTAGTAGGTTGAGCCGCCGTGCCGGGTGGAGTTCCTGACTGATGATCAAGCTGCGACCTACGACCCCCGACTGGTAGGCCATCGCCACGTGGCCGAAGAACGGGAGCAGGTGGTGCGCGCCGAGCGACACAAAGGGGATGTCGTGGGCCGTCACCACGCCGCCGTACTCGACCGTGGGATCGAGTACGACGGTGACCTCGCCTCCGCCTGGGAATCGACGATCACGGCGGCGACGTCGGGGAGGTCGGGGTGCAGCGAGGCGATCCAGTCGTTGAGCGCCTGTTGCGGATCATCCATGAGGGTTCAGGAATTCTACGACGACGTTCTGATACACGGAGTCGCCGAGATTGACGAGCCGATGCGGTTTATTCTCGGATCGATGACAGGAATCGCCGACCTTGTCTTCCTGGCGTTCCAGCCGGCCATCCTGGAATTCGGTCGCCACCGGCCCGGCCCGGGTCACCACATAACGGTAGGGGACGCTATGGGTGTGCCACGGAGAAGACGCCTGCGGCGGCAGGTCGAGCATCCACACCCGCACGTTTTCGTCTTCGAAAACAATCTCGGTACCAACCTGGTCGTTTGCAGGATCCACGGGTCACCGCGCTTTCGTGATCCTCCGCCGCGAAACTCCGGCGGGTTCAATTGTCGCAACGCCAGATGAGCCTGGAGCTACGTTTCCACATCGACGCTCGCCGCACGGTCAAGGACCTGCCGAAGCTCCTGGAATTCCCGGTACGGCAGATCCGACGCAAGCCGGCTTAGCTGCCACACGAGGGCGTTGGCGCCATTTCGCTCACGATCCGGGATCGCTCTGCGCGGCCGGTCCGGCAGACCGCTCACGCCTTCCCGCTCATGGCGGACGATCACCGCCGCACCATCCGCAGGTCGTAGTGCCACAAATATCGATCCCAGCGGCGCTCATCCCCCTTGGGACAGCAACACCATCACCGCGCGGGGCGCATTCTGGCGAAGACCTCGTCGGGGTGATCGGACTGCGGAAACTAGATCAAACCCCGACGAGGTATTCACGTATGTACTTATATAAACTTGGGCGAGCTGCGGACATTAACTTCCGGCAACCCGATTAGCGCCCTCGGCTGGGGCTGCCTCGGATGCCAGACGGCACCCGCCGAATCAGCCGCGCCTCGTTCCGGCGTTGGTCGGTGGAAGGGGCCTTGCCGCGTCTGTCCTCGTATGATCCGAACGTTGACCGTCCTTCAGCTTGTCCCGACCGTGATCAGCACCTTGCCGATCGCCCCGCTCTCGACGGCAGCGTGTGCGGCCGCCGTGTCCTCGAGGTGGTAGCGGTGCAGCGGGAGGCCAGCTGGATCGCCGACACTGAAGGCACCATCGTCGATCGCCTGGTTGATGTCCGCGGCCGCGGTCGCGATCCGGTCCCAACCGACCGTGTAGAGCAGGACGAACTGGTAGCGGGCATTGAGCCCCATGCTCCGCGGCACGTCCAGGCTGCCCGGCGCGTGGCCGTCGCTCGCGTAGATCGAGATCGTCCCGCGAGGTCGGAGAACGGCCAGATCGAGCTGCGCGTTGGCCCCCGCCGCAACTTCGACCACGAGGTCGACACCGCCCGGGGCGACCTGTCTGATCGCCCCGGCCACGTCGGCCTGCTTGTAGTTGACGACGTGGTGGGCACCGGCCGCCGTCGCAAGCAGAGCCTTCGCCTTTCCGCTGACGGTGGCGATCACCTCCGCGCCCGCCCAACGGGCCAGCTGGATCGCCGCGTTGCCCACGGCGCCGGCCCCGCCAGCGACCAGAACGGTCCTGCCGCGCAACGCATCCGGCCGCAGCCGCGTCGGGCCGTCCTCGCCCACCGTCAACGCACGGTGGGCGGTCAGGGCAGGGATGCCGATGCTGGCTCCGAGCTCGAAGTCCGCGGCGGCGGGGAGCGCGAAGGCACGTTCGGCGGGCACGACGGTGAACTCTTGCGCGGTGCCCCCATTCGGGCGGCCGTCGCCAGCCAGGGTGACCCACACGCGGTCACCCACACCGAATTCGGTGACATCGGTGCCGACCGCGTCAACCACACCGGCGCCGTCGTGGTTGGGAACCGTCGGCGCCGTCAGCCTGCCGCCGAACGCGCCACTGCGGGACTTCCAGTCCGTCGGGTTCACACCCGACACGAGCACCCGGATGCGCACCTCGCCGGCGCCCGGCTGGGGAATCGGCTTGTCTACGAGCTCAAGCACGGACGGATCGCCCGAGCGCGCGTACGTGATCGCTCTCATGCTCGTAGGTACCCTTCCGTCCACCAGCCGGTGACGATCTCCGCGTACCGATCGGCGGCGTCCTCCCAGGTGAAGTGACCGGCGTCAACCAGATCGAGATTGCTCCTGGGCAGTCGCTCGTTGAGGTACCTGTGGTTGCTCGGCGGCACCGCCCAGTCCCACAGGCCGCTGATGATCTCCACCGGGGTTTCGATCTGGGGGAGAAGTTCGGCGAGGATCGGAAGCTCCGTCGGGTACGCGCGCACGTAGCGCATCGACTCGACAAACCGGTCGCCGTCGTACGCGGCCAGATAGTCCTCCCGTACCGCGTCTGGCAGCTGGTAGCGCCCGATGCCGCTCAGTGCGGCGGAGACAATCTGGCGCGGGTCGACAGCGCGGTATCCCTCGACGTCGGGCGCCACGACCCAGTCATTGAGAATCCCGCCCAGCTCCAGCGGGAACGAGGCGCCGCCGCTGCCGAGCACGATGCTCCGCAGCCGGCCGGGGTTGTCGGCGGCGGCGAACAGCAAAGCGCCGGTGCCGATGTCCGGGCCGACCGTGTGCGGATTCTCCAGCCCGAACTCGTCGGCGAGCCGGATGACGAACTCGCCCATGGCCCGCGGTGCCAGCAGCGAGTCGCGACGCTCCGAGTGCCCGAAGCCGGGCAGGTCGACGGCCACGAGATGCGCGTGTTCGGCCAAGCGGTCCCAGATCTGGTCGAACGCGTACAGGCTCTCCGGCCAGGGACACAACAGGAGCGCGTGCTCGCCGCGGGGTTCGCTCTCGGCGAAGCGGATCCTCAGTCCGTCAATCGTCCGGAACTGCGGCTTGATCGATGAGGTCAAATGAGTGTTCATGGAACCTCCTTAGGGCCGCACGCACGTCGTGGTCGGGCGTGCGTGCGGCCACGAGCGGTAGTGTTACGCGGCAGCCCAGAACGAGCAGTGATGCCTGGCGGCGAAGCCCGTGTCGACCTGCGGCCGCGGCGAGGCGAGTGACAGCACCCGTTCGCCCTGTCGCGGGTCGAGCGCCGGCCAGCGGACGTCGCGCGTGCTGGGGTTGCCGTCGGCCGCGAAGCTGGCCCACGCCGCGCGCATGGCAGCCGCAAGCGCCGCCTGATCGGCGTTCAGCGGCACGGCGAACGGCGCGTTCGGCAAGTCGAACAGGTACTGCAGCTCGGACGAGTGCGTCGCCACCGCGGCGACCCAGCCGGGCGGGGCAAACACCTGCGGCGCGGTGTCGTCATTGAACTCGTAAGCGAAGGTCGGCACGCGCGCGGAGGTCCAACGGTCGAGTTGCACCGCTGGGCACACGAAGTTCGCGTCCGAGACGAGCGTGCTGAAGGCGACGCCCGGCGACGGGTAGGCGGAAAGCGGGTACTCGGCTGCGATCGCGGCACTGCGCTCGGGCGATGCTCCCACCACGGCGCCGATCAAGCGCTGGTAGTTGTCGGCGGTCACCGCCTCAGGCACGAGGGCGAACGACCCGCCACTGACGGCCAGACCGATGGCCAGGAACAGCCGCTCCTCGTCGTGGTTGGTTCCGTTGAGGATCGGCACGCGGGCGAAGCGCCCACCGGCCAACGCCGTCCCGATCGACTCCTCAAGCACGGCGCCGTCGACGACGCCGGGGATGGCGGCTCCGGGGAAGTTGTTGACGAGGTCGTCAACCGACCGGCTACGCAGGCAAGCCGCGGTCTGGTCCGGGCAGCCCGCCAGGTCCGCGAAGGCCTCGCCAGCAGCCTTGGCGGTGGCAAGGGGTTGCTGCGTCAGCGCGAATGCGCCGCTCTGCACGATCGCCCGCTGAAACAGCCCACGCGACCCGCGCGAGACGAGGTGGGCGAGGACCGACAGGCCACCGGCCGACTGCCCGGCGATGGTGACGTTATACGGGTCGCCGCCGAACCGGCTGATGTTGCGCTGCACCCAGCGCAGTGCAGCCCGTTGGTCCATCAACCCGTAGTTGCCCGCCGGGCCGCCGGGCCGCGACGCCAGCGCCGGGTGGGCGAGGAAGCCGAGCGCGCCGAGCCGGTAGTTCATCGTGACGACGACCGTGCCATCCGCCGCGAGCTTGGTGCCGTCGTAGTTTCGGCTGGCGTCCTGGGTCAGCCCGCCGCCGTGGATCCACACGAGCACCGGCCGACGAGCGTCCGGGCGCAGCGTCGGCGTCGAAACGTTGAGGTACAGGCAGTCCTCGTCGATGGGCCCGGGCGGGAAGAAGACGTTCCCCTGCTCCGGCCGCGGCTGCGGGCAGCTCGGCCCGAAGTCGGCCGCTTCGCGGACGCCCTTCCAACTGGCCGGTGGCTGCGGGGCCCGCCACCGCAGCTGCCCGGTTGGGGCAGCTGCATAGGGCAGCCCGCGGAAGGCGTAGCCACCGGGCGCGGCCGCGCCGTGCACGGCACCGCCGTCGATGTTCACGATTTGGGTGCCCGTCGTTCTGGACGCGGCGGGGGCGACGCCGGCGTCGACAGCGGTGGCCGTCGCCGCGAGGGTCAGCGCGGCGCACGCGGCGCCCAGCGCCGCACGCCACGGATGGATGGTTCTCATGGTAGTGACTCCTCAATGCGGAAAGGGGGCGGTGAGGGTTCAGGAGGACACGGTCACGGACCGACGTCCGTTCTCGGGTCGGTGGTGGCGCGGGCGACGGTGCCGACGGCGGCTAGGCGCCGAGGGCTCCGTCACGTGGCGCGACTGGCGGTGGGACCCGCGACCGCCTGCGAGGGCCGGGTCGAGGGCTTCTGGAGGTAGAGGAGGCCGCTGATGACCGCGACCCACACGAGGCCGACGATGGGCGAAATGATCCGCGCGTACGCGCCGTCCGGCGCCCAGATCCCGCTGCTCGCCCATGTCGTGCCGCGCAGCAGGACCAGCACAACCGCGAGCACCCCAACCCCGAAGGACGCGTTGGAGATGATGCCGGCCCGCCAAAGCCCGAACGTCCCAGCCATGATCAGCATGGCGGCCGGGAACGAGGCCAGCACGCCGAAGACCCACGCGGCGTCGTTCAGTCCGGACGTGAATGTGTCGTTGCCGGAGCCTGCGATTGAGTATGCGAGGGCCGCGCCGACCGCAATGAGCACCCACAAAACAGCGCCGAGCGCCGCGCTGGAGGCGGTCGCCGCCGCTCCCCAACCGCCCAGCCCGGCATCACGCAACGCGCTCGTAAGCGCGGCAGCGAACCAGAGCAGGTTGAGGACCGCGTAGGCGAAGATGACGGTGGCAATCAGGATCTGCGTGCTGTCGCCGTCGTAGAAGGAGACAAGCGTGTCGGTCGACGCACCAACCCTCGGCTGATTGCCGTAGATGAAGTACGCGACGACGAAGAAGATGACGAACTGGATACCGGCACTGCGCCACAAGCGCTCCCAGTCCACGTTCATGGGGTTCCCTCCTCGGGCAGTGGTGAACGAATTCGGAAGTGGCCGCGGGAGACGGTTCGTCCCCCGATCTAGCCAAAGGTGAAGGCATAGGCCTGGACGCCGGGGTCCAGGAAGACGATCTCGAAGGTGCGCTCGGCAACCGGTCCCGGCTGGTGGATCAGCTGGTAAAGCCGCGGCTGGGTGACCGTGCCGTTGCCGCGCCCGTCCACATCGATGCCGCGAGCAAGAGCCGTGAGTCGGTCTCGTCCATGGTCTTGCCTCCGTCAGCTCGAAGACGCGGCGAACAGCCTCTGGATGCCCTGCCGGGCTCACACCACCGCCGTCGCGGTGATCACGACAGCACGGATGAGATTGCTGACCGCACATCGCGGATCTTCTGTTTGGCCTGGAATTCGGTACACCTCGACAGTGGCCCCGCAGCTCGGCGGTCGCACCCGTGCAGAACCCTGGTCCCACCCGGGGGAGAATGGGCAAGGCACCTGGCCCACCACCCATTGCTGTTCCGTTTGTCCGATTCCATGATGAAATCGCCTGCATTGATGGTGGGATAGCAGGCGAGCACGACTGCTGATGATCTTCCGGTTCCTATGCCAGAAGATCATGTTCGGGAGTTGTGCTCGTGCCGGCATCTTCCCTGATCAGCCGTTACCTCAGTGCGCTCTAGTGAGCAGATGGTCGGCAGTCCCGCTTGGCGGTGGGACGGTCCCGGTCTTACCCGCCTGGGCGGTGCCGGGTTGACGTTTCGTAGCCACCTGCCCGCCGGGGGCGGTCTTCTGGTCGGCTCCACGTCCTGCCACCGGGCCACTCCCGGCGGTTGTCGCCTCAGCCGCGATCGCGGCGAGGTTACGTGCGGCGCTCAAATCCCGATCCAGGATCAGACCGCACGAGGTGCACTTGTAGGTACGCGCGGACAGGGCCAGCTTGGCTTTCACCGTGCCACATGCCGAGCGGGTTTGGCTGGAGGAATACCACTGGTCGGCCACCACCAGGTGCCGCCGTTTCATCCGGTCCTGCCCACCGTGGCGGTCACCGCCGGCGTCGACACATGCGGCGGTCGCCCAGGCGGTGCCCGTGGCGGCCGCGGTGACCCGCGTGCTGGCGCTGCCCGGGCGTCAATGCCTGGCTGCGCACCTACCCGTGGCCGGCGTCGTCCCCGCGCCTGCCCGACTGACACCGGCTGGCACCGGCTGACACCGGTACGATCGGCAACCTCCGTGCATGCCTGGACGGATCCCGGGCAGCGCCGACCAACAACGCCAGCGGCCCCACCCCCTGATTGGGGGCAGGGCCGCTTTGCCACGCCCGGGGCCTGTGGAGCTTCCCGCTGTCGGTGAAACCGATTGAACCGGATCCGGTTCGGTTCCGTCGTTGTGGGCGCGGGTGGTAATACTCCTCCATTCCCCATATGGAGGAGCCAGGGACCGCCGCAGGCCGGGCTCCGGACTCCCAGGCCGGCGGCGGTCCCTGCTGCAGGCGCGGGCCCATGCTTCCCTGGGGGTAAGCATGGGCCCGCGTTATGCGCAGCCGCCCAGCGAGCGTCATCGCATCGAGGCTCACCAACTTGATAGGAATCGTCAGTGGCCGGCATGCTCCGCAACCGCCGCCTCACCCGGCGCGTCGCCAACGCCGGCTTCGGTGAAATCCGCCGACAGGTGACAGGTGCCGTACAAGACCGGACGGAACGGCGGCCGCCTGGTGATGGCCGACCGCTGGTATCCCTCCAGCAAACCTTCGCGGCATGTGGCACGGTGAAAGCCAAGCTGGCCCTGTCCGCGCGTACCTACAAGTGCACAAACCTGCGGCCTGGTCCTCGACCGGGATCTGAACGCCGCACGTAACCTCGCCGCGATCACGGCTGAGAGAGTGTTGTGTAACCGGGTGATCACAT
>NZ_LWLS01000088.1 GCF_001905095.1 Micromonospora sp. CB01531 | reverse complement strand
CGGCGAAACCAAGACGGACGTGCAGACCGCCGAACTGCAGGTCTTCTCGCAGGCCGCCACCGGAGTCGAGCCGCTGCCCCCGTCACCGCCGGACGCCCCGGTCACCGAGACCGGCCTGATCGCCACGGGCAACCCGTCCACCGGCACCGCCGACGACGCCACCGGGGTGACCGCCACCGCGTTCAAGACCGCCTGCGCCGTGCCGGCGGCGCCGGCTCAGGGCGCGGACGGCTGGGTCACCAAGCTGCCCGACAGCTTCGGCGACGGAGCCCACCAGGCGCAGGTACGCAGCGACATCGCCACCCCGTACGACTTCGACCTGTACTTCTACGACGAGTCATGCACCCTGCTCGGCGCGGCGGCCTCCTCCGCCGCAGACGAGTCCGGCACCATCCCGGCCGGCTCGCGCTACATCCTCACCCAGCTGTGGCTAGGCGCCGCGGTCCCGTTCACCCTCACCGCCACGGACACGAGGTGATGTAGGGGCGCGGCAGGCCCGACCAGCGGGTTCGGAAACCGGCGTTTCGCCCGTCGGGTGGTGGCTGCCGGATATCCGGCAGCCACCACCCGCCGTCACATCAGCCCGCCGCCCGCTTTTGCTGGGCCTTCGCGTGGGATCTGGCGCGCGGCAACCGGAGGTGCATAGGCTGCGGCCTGGCCGTCGGCCACTGGCGGCACGTTTAGACGCCCAGATAGCACCAGGCTGCGATGAGGATGCTGACACCCTCGCCCCGCCCTGGTCCCACGCCGAACCGACGGCCACCCATATGGAGCAGCTCCGATGACAACACCTACCCCGCCTCACGACGGCCAACACGAGATACCGCTCGACGACACGGCAGTCCTGCCGATCCTTCCCACGTCTCCCACATCGACCAAGAGAAAGGCACTGCCGTTGCTGATTGCCTGCGCCGCCCTCCTTGGGCTCTGTTGTGGCGGCGCAGCGATCATCGCAGCCAACAACTCCGACTCCGCGCAGCCCTCTGCCAGCAACACGACGCCCGGCAACCGCTTCCTTGCCGTCGACGCAAGCCCCACACCACCGACAGCAGAACCCACCACGGCGGATCCGGGCACCGGGGGAGACACCGCCAAGCCCAAGACCGCGGCACCCAGGCTCTCCGCCAAGCCCACAGTCACCCGAACCACTAGCCCACGACCAGCCCCGACCACCACCCAACCAAAGCCGCCGCCGGTGACCGATCCTCGCTTCCGCAACTGCAAGGAGGCGAACGCGGCCGGCTACGGCCCGTACCGTAGGGGCATCGACCCGGAGTACGCCTGGTACCGCGATCCAAACGGCGATGGCCTTGTGTGCGAACGGCGGTAACGAGGCCATCCGCCGCCGGCTGGGAGCGGACAGTCGTCCGAGGCCGCAGACGCGGATGGATCCCGCCGCACGACGCGCCCAGAACTTGTAATCGCGGCGTCGCCGCGCTGCGAGCGCTTTCCTCGCGATAGCGGGTGTCCTCGGTGGCCTACATCGGACGTCAGCGCAGCCCTGCGAACACGGCGTCGACCTCGGCGCGCGCGTCGGCGCTGTGAAACGACTCGAGGTAGCGCCGGGCAGGCGGAGTCGTCACTGGGCCGGGTTGCCTTCGACCTGGGTGGTCTGTGGTTTACCGTCGAGGTCGCGTAGTTGGCGGTCCAGGTGGGTCTTGAGTCGGGTGTGGTACTCGTGCGCGAATTGGGTGAGCTGGTCGATGTCGTTCTGTATCGCGGTGCGCTCGGCGTCCAGGTCGACCATCGCCTTCTGGTGGCGCTGACGGGCGTCCCGCTCTAGGGCGTCGGCCTTGTCCTGTGTCTCCGCGGTGACCCTTTGCGCTGTCGAGCGGGCGTCCGACAGCAGCTTGTCGGCCTCGCTGCGGGCGTCGGCGAGGTGGTTGTCGGCGGTGCGCTGCGCCATCGTGAGTACCCGCGCGTGCTCCTCTGCGTGGCCGTCGAATGCCGGGCCGGCCTGCGTGCGTACCTGTTCCAGCTCGGCGTGGATGGCACGGGCTGCGTGCTCGGCGGCTGCCCGGTCCCGTTGGAGCAGGTCGAGCCGGGCCCGCTTGTCGTGGAGCTCGGCGGCCAGCATCGAGTCGAGGTCGGGGCGGGCTGAAGCGCCGCCAGGACCGTCTCCGCGCTCCATCTGAGCACGTAGTTTGAGGTTCTCATCGATCAGGCGGGCGAGTTCGCGTGCAACCTCGTCCAGGAAGGGGTCGACGTCCTCCGCGTCGAAACCCCGCTTGCCGATCGGAGGCTTATTGAAGGCGACGTTGTGGACGTCGGCGGGGGTGAGCGGCATGAAGACTCCTCGGTCAGTTGCGGGTAGGGTACGACGGGTCCTCGGCGTACGTCCGATGATCAAGCCCTGTCACGGGCCGACTCAAACGCTCCCCGGAGCGCACCAGTGCGCCGATTGCCCGCCGCCGTCGTAGTGCCGCGGCCACGTCGGCGTCGCGGTATTCCGATCTTCCGGCATCTTCCGCAGCGAATGCGCTGTTGGCACGGGCAAATACCAGCGCAACGGGTGCGGATGCCGCAGGGAACGTTGCCCTCTCACCAATGCACGACACCGCCCTGCGGTCGGTACGCCGTAGCCGTCGTTTTCGGTCGTGTCTGGTTCCCAGGTACCGGTACTGCCTGACGGCGCAGCGCACCGGCCACGGCTCCGTGGGTCGGATCTACCGACACGTCCGCAGGCAACCCTGCTGAGGCTGTGGATGACTCCATCACTTGCAACTGCGTCCGGGCTCCCGCCAACCGTTACACCTTGTACCGCAGGTCACAGACCCGGCCGGGCTTGCCTCGCCGATCAGGTCGTAGACAGCGAAGCGCCCTCGCCACTTCTGGAAGGAGGCGGTGGAGGCGCTGTCGTACGTGTGGTCGGCGCCGCAAGGGATCCTGTCGAGCAGCCAAGTGAGCAGCCAAACCAGCGAGCATGGCGGACCGGAACGCCATGTCTGGCATGAGAACCAGGCGGTGGACCAGCGCCCGGGACTGGTTCGTAATGCGTAGGTCGCCGGCGACGGCCGGCGGCCCCCAGAGGTGGAGCCCGGGTGAGCTTCCCCCGCTTTGATGGAGCGGTGGTTACCTGCTGCCGGTTGGTGCAGGGGTGGCGATAGCTGGCTCAGCCAGGTCGGTCTGGCGGGTGTTCCAGGCGGTCTCGTACTCGTCGGGGCTGAGGTAGCCCAGCTCTTTCTGGATGCGGCGGGTGTTGCACCAGCCGTCTATGTAGGCGAAGATCGCGTTCTCGGCCTCGTCGCGGATCCGCCAGCTCGTGCGGTAAACGAGTTCGATCTTCAGCGTCGACCAGAAGTTCTCCATCAGGGCGTTGTCGAACGAGTCGCCGACGGAGCCCATCGACGGCAGGATCCCGTTGTCCTGCAAGCGCTCCGCGAACCGGAACGACGTGTAGTACACCTCCAAGGCCTTCGCCGACGCCTGCCGCACCGCCGGGGTCCGCCAGTCCATGAGCGCGATCGGCAGCTCGGCCGACAACGCCGCCGCCGAGTCGTTCAACGCCACGTTCAAACGGGAAACCCTGCAAGGCCGACGCGCATTCACCGACGAGCGCGACGCCCGGCTAAGCACGTTCCGCTGGCTGCACCGCTACGACACCGTCCGCCGCCACTCCCGACTCGGACACCAATCCCCGATCGCCTACGAGAGCGCCCGAACAACATCAACTACTAGGCTGCCTTCAGCGGCATGAACCCGTGTCCAAGATCAGGGGTAAAGCCCGCGGTCACGGATGCCGGTCTTTGTCTTCACCAAATCTTGCCTTCAGCCGACGCAACAGACCCCTACGAACTCGCCGTCGACGTCCCGCCGGGTACGCGGGTCGCCGTTGCGTTTACCGAACTCGCCCAAGCGGTCGGCGGCCGCGAGGATGTGAAGAGCCTCTTGCCGGTGCTGTTCGAGCGGTTGGTGATGTCCGATGAACTCGACCCGAGCATCGTTCTGGGCATGCTCCTGCGCGAGGAGTGGCGCACCTGGCCGGCCGCCGAGCAGGACGCCATCGACCGGTACCTGGAGGCGGTGTGGCGGTCCTTGCTGGCGGACTACCCGTCGCGGCTCGGGTCGTTCCTCGACGCGGCGACCTTCCTCGATGCGGCCAGCAGCGCCGGGGAGAGAGCCAACCGTTTCCTGGATATCTGGGATGCCACACTCGGCTCGTCGGCGGACCGTCACCTGGTCTACGCGGTGAACGGGTGCAATTTCGCATCCCGCAGGCCGAGTGCCCTTGGTGACTGGCTGTGACGCGAGATGGTCCGAGACCGGCTGTATCGGGCGTTCGAGCGAGACCACGACGTGGTCTGGGCGGACGACCTCGCGCGGGCTTACGATCTCGTCCGTAGCTGACGAAGTAGCAGGGCCGTGGAGCGGTCCGAGTAGGCGCACAGGCCCATCATTTGCTGCCCAGGTCGGCGGAATTCGGGGACATGCCGTGATTGGAGCTTTGCAGAGCATGCCGGACGTGGTCCGCTACTCCGAATCCGGCCTGCATCGGATCTTCGGAGAGAACGTGCCGCCAGGGGCGGCAGAGCTGCTCGGGGCGGAGTTGCCGCGCGAGGTGGACGTGTTCTTCGAGGCGTAGTAGGTGCCGTAGGTGCGGCGGGCACACCCGGCCCGGCCGCCGCGACGACGTGGGGCAGGTACTCGGCCAGCGTCGGCAGGCTCGGACCGGGCGGTCAGCACTGGGCCAGCTTTGTACGTGCACCGACCGATGCTCTGCTGGCCTGCCGCGATGGCAGGTATCCCGCCTCAACCTGTCCTATCGGAACGCGGAGCAGTTGCTGGCCAAACGTGGTGTGGCGGTCGATCACGTCACCGTCTACCGCTGGGCGCAGCGGTCACGCCGCGGACGCCGCCCGCTTCAGCCGGCACTCACCAGGCGACGCCCCGCCCGCTCGGCGGGTCGCTGCCGCGTTCACCGAACTTGCCCAGGAATCTGACCGCGGACCCCACACCGGGGTTCAACGCGTCCGCCGATCCCACAACGCAACGGTGCCGTCGGCCGTCGTCGGGCTTGCCGTGGACGGCGGGAGGAGAGCAACGCGGCGGCGCCAGTTGCTCGCCGATGGAGATCGGGTAGCAAGCGCTGTCATAGGCGTGTTGGCAGCTTTCACATGGATCACTGCGACACGGTCTTGCACTTGCTGCATGCGTTTGCGGTAAGGTGGTGTCTGCTTGGTTCGCCACTCTGAGGAGGATCAGTTGCCCACCCCACTTGCCCGATTCACGGCGGACAGCCTGCCCGTCGAGGTGTACGCGAGCGAGGTCGACCTGGGCCGCGCCGCGGCCGAGCGCGCCGCCGCGGTCATCCGGGACGCGGTACGGCGGCGCGGCAGCGCCCGCGTCGTCGTCGCCACGGGAAACTCCCAGTACGCCTTCACCGATGCGTTGCGCGAGCAGGAGATCCCGTGGGATCGGGTGACGGTCTTCCACATGGACGAGTACGTGGGTATCGCGGCCGAACACCCGGCCTCGTTCCGGCGGTGGATCAGGGAGCGGATCGCGGAACCGTTCGCTCCCGCCATGGTCCACTACATCGACGGCAACGCCCCCGTCCCGGAGGCCGAGTGCGCGCGGTACGAGGCCGAGCTGCGGTCGCTGCCGCTGGACTTGGTGTGCATGGGCGTCGGGGAGAACGGCCACCTGGCCTTCAACGAGCCGAACCAGTCACGCTTCGACGACGACCGGTGGGTGCGGGTGATCACGCTGACCCGGCGCTCGCGCGAGCAGCAGGTGGGCGAGGGGCACTTCGCGACCGTCGCCGACGTGCCCGCCAGTGCGATCTCGCTGACGGTGCCCGCGCTGCTGGCGGCCGCGGCGGTCCAGGTGTGCGTGCCCGAGCAGCGCAAGGCTCCGGCGATCGCGGCTACGCTGAACCAGCCCATCACTCCGGCGTTCCCGGCCACGATCCTGCGTCGGTCGGCGCACGCCACGCTGTTCCTCGATCCGAGCTCCTCCAGCAAGATCGACTTCCGTCCGTGATACTGGCCGGCGGCCGGGTACTCCTGCCCGAGGGCATCCGCGACGACGTGGACGTGGTGATCACCAACGGCAGGATCACGTCGCTGGTACCCCACGGAACCGCCGGGACCGACGGCTCCGGGATGACCGAGCCGGACGGGCGGATCGAGCGGAGCGGGTCGCCGGAGGCGGCTGGGTGGATCGACCTGGGCGGGCGGCTGGTCACCCCCGGGCTGATCGACCTGCACGTCCACGGGTTCGCGGGCGCGTGCTTCGACGACGGACCCGAGCACGGTGCTGCGGTGCTGCGCGGCCTGGCCCGGCTGGGAGTTACCAGCGCACAGGCCTCGCTCGTGTCCGCGCCGGTGGACCGCTTGGCCGCCACCCTCGCCGGGTTCGCCGCCGTGGACCGTACGGCCGAGGGCGGAGCGGAGCTGCTCGGCGTGCACCTGGAGGGACCGTTCCTGGCGGCCGCGCAGTGCGGCGCGCACGCCCCCGCCGTGCTCGGCCCGCCCACCACTGCCGGCGTCGGCCTGCTCCTGGAACACCGCGACGTGCTCAGCATGATCACGCTCGCCCCCGAACTCCCCGGCGCCGTCGAGGCCACCAATCTCTTCGCCGACGCCGGGGTCGTGGTGGCCGCGGGCCACAGCGACGCCCGTGGCGACGACCTGCGCGCGGTGGTCGGGGCTGGGCTCACGCACGTAACGCACCTGTGGAGCGGCCAGTCCGGCACGATCAGGCGGGGCCCGTGGCGGATCCCCGGCCTGCTGGAGGAGGCGCTCGCGGCCGACCACCTCACCGCCGAGGTGATCGCCGACGGCCACCACCTGCCGCCGGCGCTGCTGGAGATCGCCCGCCGCTGCGTGGGCGAGCGCCTGTGCGTGGTCTCCGACGGCACGCCAGGCACCGGCCTGCCGCGTGGCGCCCGCTATCGGCTCGGCACCGTGACCTGCGAGGTCGGCGACGGGGTCGGCCTGGTGGTGGGCGCCGACGTGTTCGGCGGCTCCACCACGGCGCTTCCGGGAATGCTCCGCCATCTGACCGGCGATCTCGGCTGGCCCGTCCACGAGGCGGTCGCTGCGGCTACGCGCACGCCCGCGCGGGTGCTTGGCCTGGCCGGCCGCAAGGGCACGATCGCCCCCGGTTTCGACGCCGACCTGGCCGTCTTCGACGACGGCTTCCACCCGTGGGCGACCGTGCTGCGTGGCACGTGGCTCGGCCCAGAAAGGACGAGCGCATGACGAGGGTCATCCGGCTGAGCGAGGGCGACTCTGTGGCCATCACGCTCGACGGGCTCACTGCTGGCGACCTCATCGGGTACGGCCTCACCGCCGCTCAGGACATCCCGCCCGGCCACAAGGTCAGCCTGGCCGCCACCGCAACCGGCGCGGAGGTCACCAAGTACGGCCAGGTCATCGGTCACGCCACCGCGCCCATTGCCCCCGGCCAGCACGTGCACACGCACAACCTCGCCTTCTACGACACCGAGCGCCGCGAGGTTGTCCCCCATCCGCGGGAGGTCACCCCGATTGAACCCGAGACATTCCGCGGCATCATGCGCCCGGACGGCCAGGTCGCCACCCGCAACTACGTCGGCATCATCACCTCGGTCAACTGCTCGGCGACCGTCGCCAAGCTCATCGTTGACCAGGCCCGCCGCTCGGGGATGCTGGACGGGGCGCCGGGCGTGGACGGGGTGGTGGCCATCACGCACGGCAGCGGGTGCGGCCTGGCCGCCGACGGCGAAGGGCTGGAGCTGCTGCGCCGTACGCTGTCCGGCTACGCCGCGCATCCCAACTTCGGAGCCCTGCTGGTGCTGGGACTGGGGTGCGAGGTGAACCAAATCGCCGAGCTCGACCTGCCCGCCGGCACCCCGGTCGCCGCGATGACCATCCAAGAAGCGGGCGGGACAGCAGCGGCCGTACGCAAGGGCGTCGAAGCCATCCGCGAGCTGCTGCCCGCGCTCGACACGCCGCGCACCGAGGTTCCTGCCTCGCACCTGGTGCTCGGGCTGAAGTGCGGCGGCTCCGACGGCTACTCGGGCATCACCGCCAACCCCGCGCTGGGCGTGGCCGCGGACCTACTGGTCGCGCAGGGCGGCACCGCGATCCTGGCCGAGACGCCAGAGATTTACGGCGCCGAGCGGCTGCTGGCGGCCCGGGCGGTGGACGAGAAGGTCGCGCGGACGCTGCTGGATCGGATCGACTGGTGGCGCGATTACACAGCACGGCACGGCGGCACGCTCGACAACAACCCCTCGCCGGGCAACAAGGACGGCGGAATCACCACGATCTTGGAGAAGTCCCTGGGCGCGGTGGCCAAGGCCGGGAGCTCGCCGCTGACCGGCGTCTACCGCTTCGCCGAGCCGGTGCGGCAGGCGGGCCTGGCCTTCATGGACACGCCTGGCTACGACCCCATCTCGGTCACTGGCATGGTGGCGGGCGGCGCCAACATCGTCTGCTTCACCACCGGCCGTGGCTCCGTCTACGGATGCAAGCCGGTGCCGAGTCTCAAGCTGGCTACCAACAGCGATGTCTACCGCCGCATGCGCGACGACATGGACCTCGACTGTGGGACCATCGCCACAGGCGAGCGCACGATCGAGGAGACTGGCCGCGCCATCCTCAACCTGATCCTGGCCACCGCGTCCGGGCAGCAGACCGCCAGCGAGCTGCTCGGGTTCGGCGACGAGGAGTTCGCCCCCTGGCAGCTCGGTGCCGTCATGTAGCCCGGAACCGCCTGGTGGGTCGGCGCGGTTATGCGGGAGGAGCCAGCGCGGTGGAGCCGCGGACGACCAGCCTCGTCTCGAGCTGGACGACGGGCAGATCCTCCTCCGCCGGGTTTTCGATCATGTCGAGCACCATGTCGACCGCGGTCATCCCGGCCTCGGCCCCCGGCACGTGGATCGAGGTCAGCGTGGGGTAGGCCATGCCCGACATCGGGCTGTCGTCGATGCCGATCACGCTGAGATCCTGGCCGACCCGCACTCCCCGCTCGGCCAGCCGCGTCATCAGGCCCAGCGCGATCAGGTCGTCGTAGGCGATGACCGCGGTGACGCCACTGGCGTGTACCAGGTCGGCGGCGCGCACCCCGGCCTGGACCTGCGGCTCGAATGGCCCATACTCCACCAGCTCCACACCCTGGGCCGCGCAGGCCGCCACGACCGCCTCGCGCCGCTGTGTGTTGGACCACGAGCGCCGCGGGCCGTTGAGATAGGCGAGCTTGCGGTGCCCGAGCGCGGTCAGGTGTTCCACGGCCTCCGCCATCCCGTCGGCGTTGTCGACCAGCACGTTGGCCCCGCCTGCGACCCGCCGGTTGACGAACACGATGGGCTTGAGGTGGGCCAGCTCGTTGAGCCGTTCGTCCGCCGCCCGCGGCGACACCATGATGAGCCCGTCGACGCGCTTGCGGAGGATCTGTGCCCGCTGGACCTCGTCTCCCGGGTGCTCGTCGACGTCAGTGATGATCACGGTCTTGCCTTTGAGCCCCGCCCGCGCCTGGATCGCCTTGATGATCGGCGGGAAGAACGGGTTGGCGATATCGGGCACGATCAGCCCGATCATGTCGTGATGCCCTGAGTTCAGCGAGCGGGCCGTCTGGTTCGGGACATAGCCCAGCTCGCGGGCCACGCGGCGCACCCGATCGCGCGTGTGCGCATTGACCTTGTCGGGGTCGGACAGCGCCCGCGAAACGGTCGACGCGGACAGCCCCGTGGCCTTAGCGACGTCCACAAGCGTGACTGACATGAGCCGCGTTCCTCCTTGTTTGCAGCAACGAAACGACGATATCGCACAGGCGGGCCGCAGGAAGCGACCCAACGTTGCAGAGGATTCTGGTGTTGCGGCAATCGCTTACAGTGCCTGGTACGGCAGCTGCCTTTCGTGATCATGGCTGAAGTTCAAGGTTGAGGCGGCGTGTAGAAGGCCGGCTCGCCGGTTGTGGTGTTGCGGCGGATCAGGAGGCTGTGGTGGCCGCCGTCGTCGGTGCACACGTCGTCCAGCCAGGCCCAGTCGTAGAAGCGCGGTCCCTTCGACCCGTCGCCGGCTGAGCGGCGCTGCCACGCCGAGGCGGGCAGGTCAGCGGCGATCCGGTCGGCACGGACCCGAGTTTTGCCGCCGTCGAGCGGGATCAGATGGCTGCGGGGCACCGCGAGGACGTGGGCACACCGAGAGCGCCGATGAGGGTGAGGGCCATCACCCGGTGGCCCTCGGCGTTGGGGTGGGTGGGGTCGCCGTACCACCGCGGATCGGCCGGCTGCCAGCGGGCATGGTGGTCGACCAGCGCCGCGCCCTGCTCGGCGGCCAGCGTCCGGATCGCCTCGACGTAGGCGGGGATGCCCTCGATCGGCCCGGGGACCGGGGTCTGCAGGGCGACGCGGGACCCGGATTGCCGCACCCGGTCGATGATCGGCACCATCACGGCGAGGTAGTCCTCGACGGGGGTGTCCTTGGCGTCGTTCGTGCCGACCCCGATCACTGTCACGTCGGGCGTGTGCCGCAGGACGGCGCGGTCCAGGTTCGCGGCCAGGTTGGTGGAGCGCCAACCGCTGACCCCGGTGTTGATCACCACGTCCAGGGAACGGCCGCGTTCGTGCCTGATGCACTCGGAGAACAGCTCGGCGTAGCCGCGGGCGCCGTCCGTCCACCGGGCGGCCTGCACGATGCTGTCTCCCGCGAACACCCAGGTCACGGGTTCATCTCCGGTCAGCAGGTCCTTGATTGCCGCCAGGTCGTCCATCGCACTCCTCTGCAAGCGATTGTTGCAATCCCATGAGGGCTTCCGGCATTATGGCACGGACCTCGATCATAATCCCATGAATGCGTTTGCAGGAGGTGGCCGGAGTGAAGCGGTACGTGGTGTGCGGGCTGTCCAACCGGGGACTGGCGAGCTTCGTGCTGCCACTGATCGACGCCGGCGACACTGTCGTGGGCGTGGTGGATCCCGACCGGGCCAGGGTGGAGGCGTTCAACGACTCGGTGCTTCCCGGGGTGCGGGAGCGCCTGCCCTGGTACGCGCCGGGTGACTTCGACCGGATGGTCGATGAGCTGGCGCCCACCACGGTGATCGTCACCTCTCCCGACCACACCCACGCCGACTACATCGTGGCCGCGCTCGCCCGCGACCTGGATGTCATCTCCGAGAAGCCTATGGTCACCACCGCCGCCGACGCCCGGCGCGTGCTGGAGGCCGAGCGTGACAGCAGGGGGTCGGTGCTGGTCACGCACAACATGCGCTACATCCCGCGGCACCGCCAGATCAAGCAGCTGATCCAGGACGGCAGACTGGGCCGCATCACGCATGTCGCCCTCGACTACCATGTGGACCTGCGGCACGGCGGCAGTTATTTCCAGCGCTGGAACCGGGTAAGGGCGCTGTCCGGCGGGCTGTCGGTGCACAAGGGCTGCCACCACCTCGACCTGGTCTCTTGGTGGATCGACGCCGCCCCCGAGCAGGTCTTTGCCTACGGCGCGCTGAACTACTACGGCCCCGACAGCCCGCATCGCCCCCGCGACGCCTCTGGCAAGCCATACACGGGAGCCGAGCTGCGCGAGCACGACCCCTACTACCAGGCGCAGGCGGGCAGCGGTGTTTTCCCCGAGCCCGGCGGCCGCACCGGTCTGTACGGCCTGGCCTACGAGTACCAGTACCCCGCCGACACCTACCTCTACGACGACGAGATCGACGTCGAGGACACCTACTCCGCGCTGGTGCGGTACGAGGGCGGCGCGAGCCTGGCATACAGCCTCGACTTCTCCTCCCCATGGGAGGGTTACCGGGTGGTGATCAGCGGAACGCACGGCCTCATCGAGTCCAGGCACGGCAGGACCCCGGACGGGAGGCCCCTGCCCGGATCGGACACGTTCACGTTTTCGCCGCTGTTCGGCACGCCGGAGACGATCGAGGTGATCGTGCGCGAGGGCGGTCACGAGGGCGCCGATCCGCTGCTGAACAACGACCTGTTCGGCGAGCCCGCGCCGGAGTCGCTGCGGCAGGGGCTGCCCGCCGATGCGCGGCAAGGGGCGCTGGCAGTGGCGACGGGCGAGGCGATCTGGCGCTCGGCAATGGAGTCGCGCCCGATCGACATCGCTGAGCTGGTCGGCCGCTCGTGATCCTGCACTTCGGGCTGGGCGCCTTCCACCGCGCGCATCAGGCGGTCCACACTCAGGAGGCCGGCGACGGGTGGGCGATCTGTGCCGTCGCGCCGCGCTCCCTCGACGTGGTTCGCGCGCTGCGTGCCCAGGACCACCGATACACGGTGCTGGTGCGCGCTGCTGCGCCCAATGGCCGCCGACGCCGGTCCGGTGGCAGTGGTCAGCTGCGACAACCTCCTCGCCAACGGGCCTCGGTTTGCGTGAGGCCGTGCTGCGCCTGCGGGGGAGTGCTGAAGGGGGTGTCGTTCCCTGCCACGGTGGTGGACCGGATGGTGCCTGCCACCACGCCCGACGACCTGGCGATGGCGGCGAAGCTGACGGGGCGGGCGGACCTGGCGGCCGTGATGGCCGAACCGTACAGCCAGTGGGTGCTGCAGGACGACTTCCCCGCCGGCCGGCCGGCGGGGAAGCGGGCGGGGGCGCGGTTCGTCGCGGACACGGAGCCCTACGAGCGCGTCAAGCTGCGCATGCTCAACGGCGTGCACGGCACGCTCGCCTACACCGGGCTCTGACCGGCCACGAGCACATCGCGGGCGCGCTCGAAGATCCGGTGCTCGCCAGGCTCGTCGAGCGCCTGCTCGGCGAGGACGTTCTGCCCACGCTGGACGCCCCGCCCGGCGTGGACCTGCAGGAGTACGGCGAGCAGGTGCTGGCCAGGATGCGGAACCGGGCGCTGCGCCACCGGTGCGCGCAGATCTGCGGACAGCCCGGCCCGCGCCTTCGCCCGGCCCGGCTGCTCCGCGCAGGATCGCGACACCACTAGCCGCCCCTCCTCGCGACGATCACGGAGGACCGGATCGCCGACGGCGCGATGCCGCGCTGGGCCTGCCTCGCGGTGGTGGCCCGGCTCAGGCACGTCACCGTCTCCACCGACGACGCCGGCCGGTCAGCGACCCGCAGGCGGTCCGGCTGCGGGAGTTGGCGCACAGCCCTCGAGCGCCGATCGCCCAGGTTGCCCCCGATCTGGCAGACCACGCGGAATTCATCGCCCGCATCCGCGCCGACCTGGCCGATTTCACCGCGTACGGTGTGCGGGGGAGTGCCTCGAGCGCGGGTGAGTGGCAGCTCTTGTGCACCGACAGCCCGCTCGATAGCACGCCGACAGTTCGAGCGCAGGACATAGCTCCACCCGTGTCGGATGTCGACGTTCTAGTCGGTCGTCAACCGAGCGATGCGGCCGATCGCACCATCGACTGCCAGCGCCCCAGGATGAACGCCTCGTGGCTGTGGTCCGGCCTGGTCACGTGACGGCGCCCGGAGCGACGTCGGCCAGCGGCCTGGTCGTACGCATCGGGGCCGGTGGATCAGTTCGGCTCTCGACTGGACGCTCCAACAGCCGACTGAACTCCACCACCCGCTCGGCGTCCGGATCCACGATCGCCGCGACCGTGCCGTAGGCCAACAGGGACGTCGTCACTCATGGCGTCGCCACCGATCCGTTGCTGCAAGCATCGCAATCGATTCTGATGCAGCCTCCGGTATCGAACGTCAGCTCAGTAGCCTCGCCTCCTTAAGTTCCAGCCGCCCCGACTTCGTCCGAAGTCGATGCCGGCGCGAGTTCACCCTCGTCCCGATCCACTCTTGCAGCAAACGTTTGCAATCGCTAGGGTTCAACCCCATAGCCACGGCGCGGGCGCCTTCGACGAAGGAGTTGACCATGGACAACACCTCGCAGAACGAGCCTCGCGCGAGCCGCCGGCAGGTTCTGGCCGGCGTCGCGGCACTGGCGGGCGGCGCCCTGGTCGGGCCCGGACTGCATCCCGCGAAAGCGGCTTCGATGACGGCGTCGCTGGTCCTGCCCGACCCCCCGGCCGACGGAATCGCCCGCGGCCAGGTCTTCGACAACCAGATCCCGGACAGGTCGGTCTACGCCGGCCTGGTCGACTTCGTCTGGGATGCCTCGACGCTCGCCCAACCGGCCGGCGCGGTGCCATCGGGCTATCTCGCGAGCAGGGCTTCACCGTGCAACGGGACGCGAACTACAACGACGACGCCTGGCGGGCCAAGTTCGACTTCGCGACGTCGATCGCGCCGAGCAAGCGCTATCTCGCGATCAATCAGACGACCACCGAGGACCTCGCCGACGCCTCACAGTCCCAGGTCGCCTGGGCGATCGCCAACTACTTCCTCTACCGCCGGCAGCCCAGCATGATGACGCTTTGCGGACTCGGCCAGTATCACGTCTTCGTCGACCGCCCGGAATTACACACCAATATCGGCACGCCGTCGACCGCACCCGTCCAGGACACCACCGGCGCTTGGAAACGTAGCTACACCGGCGGTCGGGTGCTGGTCAATCCGTCCTCCAGTCAGGCCGTGACGATGGTGCTGCCGGCGGGCACCTGGACCGACCTTCATGGCGTCACCTACAGCGGCCACATCCTCGTGCCGCCGAACTCCGGCACGGTACTCAGCCGCTGAACCCTCGATCTTCACCTCAGCCTCACCATCGGTTACCCGACACCACGAGGGAGTGCGATGAAATCCGACAAATCCAGCATGAGCGGGCGTCCGTGTCAGCCGTGGCGCGTCCGTGCAGCGGTGGCAGGCGGTCTGGCCGCCCTGCTCGGCGCCACCGCCGGCGGCGTGCCGGCTGGCGCGACCGAGCCTGAGCTGCCGCCGGTCGCCAAGGCGCCCTGCCCTGCGCAGGACCCGACACTGACGCTTCCCGTGCCGCCCGAGCACGGCGTCTCGCAGGCACAGGTATTCGACCGGCAGGTCACCGACCCGTCCGTGTACGGCGGCCGGGTGCAGTTCGTCTGGGGCGCGCTCAGCCCGAATCAGCCGCCCGGCGTCGTAGCCAGTACGTATATCACGGTCTTCCGGAACGCGCCGCTGCGGCAATACACGTACGACTGGTTCAAGGCGAACCATCCGGACTGGATCGCGTACACCGCTGATCGCGTGACCCCCGCCTGGGAATTCAACAACCACGTTTACACGCCGCTGGACGTCGGCAATCCCGAGGTCCGGCAATGGATGTTCCAGAACATGATCGAGCCCAAGATCGCGGCCGGATTCAAGGTGATCGCGGTCGACAACGTCGGGGTCCGCAACGACTTCAAACGCGCCGGACACTACGACGCCGACGGAAACTGGGTGCAGCAGTTCAACGACGACCCGAAGGACCCGGTCTACATCGACTATCTGACCGATTGGCTGACCTACCTCCGCGACGGGCTGCACGCACGTGGCACTGCGGCGGCATTCAACATCACTTACCACGGCGCCCTGCACGACCAGTATCGCGACGACTCCCCCGAATACCTGGAGGCGATCAGCCGGGCGATCAGCATCTCCGATATCTGGCTGAACGAGCAGGGGTTCACGGTGCACCGGGCTGAGAACGTCACTGACGACGAGTGGCTCGGCATGTTCAAGCTGGTCCGGAAGTTCCGTTGTCACCTGATGGTCATCGACAGCAAGCTGCCGACGGCCTACTGGTACGAGGCGACGCCCCAGCAGCGCGAGTGGGTGGTGGCCAACTACTTCCTGCATCGTGAGCGGCCGACGATGATGGTGAGCACCGGGCTCAAGGACTACGCCGCGTTCAACGACGTACCCGAGCAGCGGGCTGACATCGGCACGGCGATCACCCCGCCAGTGAAGAACGGCACCACACTCTGGACCCGGCGCTACACCCAGGGCCTGACCGTGGTGAATCCGTCCTCGACGGTGACGGCGACGCTCGAGTTGCCCGAAGGTACGTTCACCGACCTGCACAGCAACAGCTACCGCGGATCCGTGACGCTGCCGCCGAACTCCGGATTGGTGCTCCACGCCGACTGACCCTCGACCGAGACGTTTGGCACCCGCAATCTCTTGACGCCTCGACGCCCGCCCTCGAGTCCGATGGTTCGAGGGCGGGCGCTTCGGCTTGGGCGCCGCAGCAGCGCTGCGGGCGGTCAGGACACGCGGAGGCCTGTTGAGCCGCGGATGACCAGGCGGGTCTCCAGGCATAACCGCGGTGGCTCACTGTCGGTCGCGGCGGAGTCCAGCTGCTCCAGCAGCAGATCCACCGCTGTGGCGCCGAGTTCGGCGCCGGGTAGGTGGATAGTGGTCAGCAGTGGATAGGCGACCTCCGACAGCGGGCTGTCGTCGATGCCGATCACGCTGATCTCCCGGCCGACCTGGACGCCCCGCTCGGCGAGCCTGGCCATCACGCCGAGCGCGATCATGTCGTCGTAGGCGATCACCGCCGTCGCGCCCTTGAACTGGACCACGTCGGCGGCCCGCATCCCGGCCTGGATCTGCGGCTCGAACGGCCCGAGTTCGATCAGCTCCGCCTCGTTCGCCACACAGGCGGCATTGATCGCCTCGCGGCGCTGCAGGTTGGACCAGGACCGGCTTGGCCCGGAGAGATAGCAGATGCTGCGGTGCCCAAGCGAGACGAGATACTGGACCGCCTCGTTCATGCCCTCGGACTCGTCGATCACCACACTGGCCGCGCCGTCGACCTCGCGATTGGCGAACACGGTCTGCGAGTTCTCGGCGATCTCCCGCAGCTGCGCGGCGTCGGTCCGCGGCGAGGCGAGGATGAGACCGTCGGCCTGCTTGTCCAGTGTCCGGGCGCGGTCCAGCTCATCGACGGCCCGCTCGTCGGTGTCGGCGAGGATGACCGAATAGCCCTTGTCTCGAGCGCGGGCCTGCACTGCCTTTGTCATCGCGGAGAAGAAGGGGTTCGCGATGTCGGGGACGACCAGCCCGATGCTGTCGGTCCGCCCGGACACCAGTGACCGCGCCACCCTGCTGGGCACGTACCCCATCTCGCGGGCGATCCGCTCGACCCGCGAACGGGTCAGGGCGTTGACCTTCTCCGGGTCCGACAGCGCCCGCGACACCGTCGAGGTGGACAGCTTGCAAGCCGCGGCCACGTCTGCGAGCCTCACCGCCATCTTGGCCCCCTTCATGGTCGGGTTGGGCGGCTCTTCCGAGCCGCCGACTGCAACGGCAGTCACGATACCGCAACCGTTTCCGGCATCGTGCAATCCGGTGTCCAAGCAGGCCACATATCATGCGGGCAACCGAACGTCCGTCGCTGGTCGAGGGTATCGAGACGGCCGCCGATTGTTCATTGACTATTGCAGCAACCGTTGGCAGTATCTAGCCCGCAACCTGTTCGAGTCCCGAAAAAGCTCGCGGTCACGACGCCAGCGGCGGTGCGGTCCCTGGCGAGCCATGGCGACGAAGCCGGCCTCGATGCCGGCCGAGAGGGGATGTCCCGTGACGATGATGAAGAGGATTGCCGCCGCTGTCGTCTCGACGGTGCTCGCGGCCTCGCTCGCCGCCTGCAGCAATGGTGGCGGTGGTACCGGAGGAGGCGCGGTCGGCGGCGGGTCACTGACCGTGGCCGCCTACTCCCAGCCGACGCTCCAGGCCAACTTCAACCCGTTCTCGCCCAACGCGCTGCGCGGCACGATGGGTCTGATCTATGAGCAGCTGTTCGACTTCAACACCGCCGGCAAGTTCGAGTTCATGCCGAGCCTCGCGACCAAGATCACCTGGGGTGACGCCGGCAAGGCGCTCGATGTGGCGCTAGACAACCGGGCCAAGTGGGCCGACGGCACTTCACTGACCGCCGACGACGTGGTCTTCACCTTCGACTACATGAAGAAGCACGAGCTCCTGGCGCTGCCGCTGACCACGGCGACCAAGACCGCCGACGGGGTCCGGCTGCAGTTCTCCGAGCCGGCGTACGCGATCGCGCAGGACATCGGCCGCACCGCGATCGTGCCCGCCAAGATCTGGGAATCGAAGGATCCCGACACCGACATCAACGCCGAGCCGCTGGGCAGCGGTCCGTACAAGCTTGACCGAGTGACCGGCCAGCAGGCCAGCTTCAAGGCCCGCAAGGACTACTGGAAGCAGCGGGTCACGGTCGGCCAGATCAACTACGTCACCACCAGCAGCACGAACCTGCTCGCCCAGCAACTGGTCCGGCACGAGGTCGATCTCGCCTATGCCGGCATCCCCGACATCAATCAGTTCGTGGCGAAGGACCCTAAGAAGAACCACCTCTGGCCGGTCCACGCCAGCATGAAGCCGCTGATGCTGAACCTCAAGCGCAAGCCGTTCCAGGATGTGCACGTCCGCAAAGGCCTCGCGCTCGCGCTCGACCGCGAACAGATCGGCAAGGCCTACAACCCCGGCGTGTACGCGCCGGTCTCCCCGACTGGTCTCTACCAGGAGGACTGGGGCGACTGGATCCCGGAGGAGAATCGGCAGCCGCTCGCCCAGGACCAGCAGGCAGCACTGGCCGAGTTCGCCCAGGCCGGCTACCACAAGTCCGGCGAACTACTCGTCGGCCCTGACGGCAAGCAGCTGACGCTGGGCGTTCTCACGGTCTCCACCTTCGCCGACGGCATGGCCTACGCCACGGAGCTCGTCTCGCAACTCACCAAGATCGGGATCAAGGCCACCGTCGTGGGTGCGCCGGCGCCGGGGTACACCTCCCGTAAGAACAAGGGTGACTACGACGCGATCTACGGCGATGCCTTTGCCTTCGGCTCCAACCCCTACAACTTCTACTCCTCGATGCTTGGCGCCAAGAGCAAGCTCAACACCGTCGGGTGGAACGACCCGGCCACCGAAACGGCACTCGCCACGCTCGCCAAGGCCTCGCCTGAGCAACAGAAGGAGGCGACCTTGCCGCTGGAGAAGATCATGGTCGACCAGATGCCGGTGATCCCGGTGCTGGTGAAGGGCACCCCGTACATGTGGTCGACCGAGCACTGGACCGGCTGGCCGGACGAGAAGGATCCTTACACCACCCCCGACCCGGGCGCGATCAGCGGCGTCTACGCCGCCAAGCTGGTGCTGTCCCTCCGGCCGGGCAAGTAGGAAGCCGGCCAGGTAACCGGCAGCGAAGGAGTGTGATGGCAGCCCAGTCGAAGACCGCCGAGCCGCGAACCGTCGCGGCACCGGACCAGACGCCGGTCCGGAAGGGCCTGCGAGCCGTGACCGGCAGCGTGCTCGCGAAGCGGATCGGCTTCTACCTGGTCGCCGGCTGGGCCGCGATCACCCTCAACTTCCTGCTGCCGCGGCTGATGCCGGGCGACCCGGCCTCGGCCGTCCTGCTGAAGATGTCGGAGCTGGGCCCGGTGTCGCCGCAGCGCGAGGCGGTCATACACCGGCTGTTCGGCGGCGCCAACAGCGGTCCGCTCTGGGGCCAGTACGTGGCCTACCTCGGTGGCCTGTTCCGTGGCGACTTCGGGCTCTCGATCGCCTTCTACCCGACCCCGGTGACGGAGGTGGTCCGGTCCGGCTTCTGGTGGACGGTGATCCTGGTCGGGACCGCGACGGTGATCTCCTTCGGAATCGGTACGACGCTGGGCGTGATCGCCGGTTGGCGGCCCGGCCGCAGGTTCGACTCCGTCGCCAGCCCGTTGTCGATCTTCATCCACTCGGTGCCGTACTTCTGGATCGCGCTCATCTTCGTGTTCGTGTTCGCGTTCAAGTTCGGCTGGCTGCCACTGGCCGGCGGGGCCGGGCGCGATGTCGTACCGGGATTCACCGCCGAGTTCATCGGCAGCGCGGTCCAGCACGCCATCCTGCCGGCCGCCACCATCGTGGTGACCTCGATCAGCGGCTGGCTCATCCACATGCGCAACATGATGGCGTCGGTGGTCAACGAGGACTACGTGCTGCTCGCCCAGGCCAAGGGACTCGCCCCCGCCCGGGTGATCTCCGGATACGCCGCCCGGAACGCGATCCTGCCGAGCATCTCCGGGTTCGCGGTCTCAATCGGCATGGTCGTCGGCGGCTCGCTGCTGACCGAGATGGTGTTCAACTACCCCGGTCTCGGCAGCCTGTTGAACCAGGCCATCCTCAACCTCGACTACCCGCTGATGCAGGGGCTCTTCCTCGTCATCTCGATGACCGTGCTGGTGATCAACTTCATCGCCGACTCGGTCTACGTCCTGCTCGACCCGCGGACCCGGGAGGTCTCCTGATGCGTCCTGATTGGCTTGGCGCCCTCTGCAGGATCGTCTGGCCGCGGAACCGCAAGGTCGCGGTCGGCCTGGTGATCCTGCTCGTGCTGGTCGCGGTCGCGGTCGTCGGCCCGGTGCTCATCTCGATGCTGCTCGGGCAGCATGCCGGCGAGCTGCACGCGGGCGGGTCGCTCGAACCGCCGTCTGGCCGGCACTGGCTCGGGACCACGACCGCCGGCGAGGACGTGCTGGCGCAACTGGTCACCGGCACCCGGACGTCGCTGCTGGTCGGGCTGACCGGCGGCGCGATCTCGACCGGCCTGGCGGTGCTGCTCGGCGTGATCAGCGGCTACAGCACCGGCAAGACGGGCGCCGCGCTGACGGCGTTCGTGAACATCTTCCTGGTCATCCCGGGACTGCCGTTGTTGATCATCATCGCGAGCTACACCCAGGGCCGCGGCGGATGGATCATGGTCGCGGTGATCATCGGTCTGACCAGCTGGCCCGGTGGCGCGCGGGTCAAGCGGGCCCAGACGCTGTCCCTGCGCAACCGTGACTTCGTCCAAGCCGCGCGGTACGCCGGCGAGTCGAAGGTCCGGACCGTGCTGTTCGAGCTGGTGCCCCATCTCGCCCCGCTGATCGCCTCCACCTTCCTCTTCGCCGTGGTCAGCTCGATCGCGGCCGAGGCGGGACTGACCTTCATCGGCGCTGGTAACCCGACCACGATCAGCTGGGGCACCATGATCTTCTGGGCCCAGACCCAGGGCGCGCTACTCAGCGGCGCCTGGTGGTGGTTCGTGCCACCGGGCCTCTGCATCGCCCTGGTCGGTACGGCCGCGGGCTTGATCAACTTCGGCGTGGACGAGTTGTCCGACCCGCGGCTGCGCGGCCGCCGGGCTGGCGGCCGCCGGAAGGCTCGCCAGGTGCCGGCAGCAGTCGTGGAGGCGGCCTGATGATCAAGGAGACCCCTTCTCCCGTGCTGCTGGACGTCGGAGAGCTCACCGTCGAGTACGGCAGCGGTGAGGACGCCGTACGCGCCGTGGACGGCGTCAGCTTCCAGCTCCGCCGGGGCGAGATCCTCGGTGTCGCCGGCGAGAGCGGCAGTGGCAAGTCGACGCTGATGACCGCGGTGACCCGCCTGCAGCGGCCGCCGGCCCGGATCGCCAGCGGCTCGGTGACCTATCACCCGGGCGGCTCGGGCTCCGGCATCGACCTGCTCGCGTCGACGCCGGCCGAGCTCCGTGAGCTGCGCTGGGAGTCGCTGGCCGTGGTGTTCCAGAGCGCCATGGCCGCGCTGAACCCGGTGATGCGCCTCGGCGCCCAGTTCGTCGACGCGATCCGCGCGCACCGGCGGGTTGGCCGCAAGGAGGCCTGGTCCCGCGCGGAGGAACTGCTCGACCTCGTCGGCATCCCCACCAACCGGGTCCGCAGCTATCCGCACGAGCTGTCGGGCGGAATGCGGCAGCGGGCCACGATCGCCCTCGCGCTGGCATGCGAGCCGGAGATCATCGTGATGGACGAACCGACCACCGCGGTCGACGTGGTGATGCAGCGGCAGATCGTGCACCGGCTGATGCGGCTGCGCCGGCAATTCGGCTTCGCGATCGTGTTCGTCACCCACGACCTGTCGCTGCTGGTGGAACTCGCCGACCGGATCATGGTGATGTATGCCGGCCGGATCGTGGAACTCGGCTCGGCGTCGGCGATATACCGCGACCCGCGGCACCCGTACAGCCAGGGACTCCGGGATTCTTTCCCGCCGCTGCACGGGCCGCTGCGCGAACTCCGCGGCATCCCCGGATCGCCGCCCGACCTGCGGGCGTTGCCCACCGGCTGCGCGTTCCAGCCACGCTGCCCGAAACGGCTTCCGGAATGCGCCAGCACCCGGCCGGAGCTTCCACTGCTGGTCGAGCACGGCGCCGCCTGCCTGCTGCAGCGGTCGGCCGACCAGGCCACGGTCGATGAGAGTGAGGCTGTGTCGCGATGACGGCTGCTCCCCTGGTCGCCGAGGCGGCCGAAGCGATCCTGCAGGCGGTCGGCGTGACCAAACGGATCCCGCTGCACGGTCGTGACCGCGGCCGTGCGGTGCACGCCCTGAACGGGGTCGACCTGACATTGCGGCGTGGGCAGATCCTGGCACTGGTCGGCGAGAGTGGCTCCGGAAAGAGCACGTTGGCCCGGCTGCTGGCGCTCGGCGACACCCCCACCGACGGTGAGATCCGGTTCGCCGGCAAGCAGGTCCGACCCGGCCGACGCGCGGACCGCCGTGCGCATTTCGGCCGAGTACAGATGGTGCTGCAGGATCCGTTCTCGTCGCTGAACAACCTGCACCGGGTGCGCTACATCCTGTCGCGGCCGCTGCGGAACTTCGGTCGTACGTCGCCGGCCGAGATCGAGGGGCGCATCCTGGAACTGCTGGAACGGGTGAACCTGACTCCGGCGACCGACTTCATCGACAAGTTCCCGCACGAGCTGTCCGGCGGGCAGCGGCAGCGGATCGCAATCGCCCGGGCGCTGGCGGCCGAGCCGGTCGTCCTGCTTGGCGACGAACCCGTGTCGATGCTGGACGTGTCCATCCGGCTGGACATCCTCAACCTCCTGGCCGAGCTGCGCGATCGCGACGGGCTCGCCATGCTCTACATCACCCACGACATCGCCAGCGCCCGCTACTTCGCCGATGAGATCAGCGTGATGTACGCCGGGCACATCGTGGAGTCCGGGCCGGCCGAGCAGGTCACGCAGGAGCCGAAGCACCCGTACACCAAACTGCTGCTGGCGGCCTCCCCTAACCCCGACCGGCTCACCGTCGGCACCGAGGCCGAAGACGTCGACGTCGACGTCGACGAGAAGGATCTGGCCGAGCCGCCGAACCTGCTCGCCGAGCCCGTCGGCTGCCCGTTCGCGCATCGGTGCCCCGATGCGGCGCCGGTCTGCTCGGCCACGGCCCCACCGACGCATTCATTCGCCGCGGGTCAACTGGCCCGCTGCTGGCTGTACGACTCCTGACCCAACGCCGTGAAGTTTGGGCGCTGGGACAGGCGCGTGAGATGTGGCTGCGACAGAAGGGGTGTGGTGGCATGCGTACGGTGGCGGACCTGGAGGAGCGGCTCTCCCGCCCGCGGGACGTCCTGGTGGACGACCTGCGCAAGCTCGACGGCGACATCCTGATCCTCGGCGCGGGCGGCAAGCTGGGGCCCAGCCTGGTCCGGCTGGCGCTGCGCGGGGTCGCGGCGGCCGGCACGGGCGCGCGGGTCGTCGCTGTGTCGCGCTTCTCCGAGGCCGGGCTCGCCGACGCGCTGCGCGACGAGGGCGCAGAGGTGGTCGAGGAGGACGTCGCCGACGACGCCGCCCTGGCCGCGCTGCCCGACGCGGCGAACGTGGTCTTCCTGGTCGGCGCCAAATTCGGTACCGCCAGCCGCGAGCACGCCACCTGGGCCACCAACGCCTACCTGCCGGGCCGCATCGCGCAGCGCTTCGCCGGCTCGCGCCTGGTGGCGCTGAGCACCGGCAACGTCTACCCGCTCGTGCCGGTCACCACCGGCGGCTGCGTCGAGCAGACCCCGGTGCAGCCAGTCGGCGATTACGCGATGTCCTGCCTGGGCCGGGAACGCATCCTCACCCACTTCGCGCTACGCGACGACACCCCGCTGGCCCTGATCCGGCTCAACTACGCCGTCGAGATGCGCTACGGCGTACTCGTGGACATCGCCCGCACCGTGCACGCCGGCGACACGATGGACCTCACCATGGGACACGCCAACGTCGTCTGGCAGGGCTACGCCAACGAGGTCATCCTGCGCGCCCTCCACCACACCGCCACACCGCCGTTTGTGTTGAACCTGACCGGGCCGGAGCTGGTCTCGGTCCGCCAGGTCGCCACTGCGGTCGCCGCGCGGCTGGGCCGCGAGCTAGTCCTCACCGGCACCGAGGCACCGACCGCGCTGCTGTCCAACGCCCAGATCTGCCACCGCCTGTTCGGCTACCCCGACATGCCCCTCGCCGAGCTGATCGAACTGACGGCGGACTGGGTCGCAGACGGCCAGCCCCTGCTTGGCAAGCCGACCGGCTTCCAGCACCGCGACGGCAAGTTCTAGGAGAGACCATGCTGACCGCATCGAGCACCCGACAGGCCGCGGCCCTGGCCCGGTTCCGGCGCGGGTGCGTCATCCCCGCGCACCCGCTCGCCCTCGACGCCGACCGAAGACTCGACGAGCGCCGGCAGCGGGCGTTGACCCGCTACTACCTCGCCTCCGGTGCGGGCGGCATCGCCGTCGGCGTGCACACCACCCAGTTCGCCATCCACGACCCGAAGACGGGCCTGCTCGCCCCGGTGCTGGAACTGGCCGCCGAGACCGCGGCCGGCACTGACGCGATTCTGGTCGCCGGTGCCTGCGGGGACACCGCGCAGGCGGTCGCCGAGGCGGAGCTGGCGGCCTCGCTCGGCTACCACATGGTGCTGCTGTCGCCATACGGGCCGCTAGACGAGGACGGCCTGGTCGAGCGGGCCCGGGAGGTCGGCGAGGTGCTGCCGTTCATCGGTTTCTACCTACAGCCGGCCGTCGGCGGCCGGGAGCTGTCCCGGAATTTCTGGGCCCGGCTGGCCGCACTCGAATCGATGGTCGGGATCAAAGTGGCGCCGTTCGACCGCTACCGCACGCTCGACGTGCTGCACGGCGCTTGCGCGGCCGGCCGCACCGGCGACCTCGCCCTCTACACCGGCAACGACGACCACATCCTGGCCGACCTGGTGGCACCGCACCAGGTCGTCATCGACAAGCGGGCCGTGGAGGTCGAGTTCGTCGGCGGGCTGCTCGGCCAGTGGGCGGTCTGGGCGCGCACGGCGGTGGCCCTGCTCGACGAGGCCCGGCGGGCGCGCGCCGGTGACGACGTCGCGCTGCGCCGGCTGCTCACTCTCGACGGTCACCTGACCGACGCCAACGCGGCCATCTTCGACGCCGCGAACGGCTACCACGGTTGCATCCCCGGCATCCACGAGGTGCTGCGCCGGCAGGGCCTGCTGGCCGGCCGGTGGTGCCTGGACCCGGACGAGGACCTCTCGCCGGGTCAGCTCGCCGCGCTCGACCGGGTGCACCGGGCCTACCCGCACCTGCGCGACGACGACTTCGTCGCCGAGCACCTCGACGAGTGGCTGTCCTGACGCGTGTCGGGGCGATCTGGGTCAGCGGGAACCAGATCGCCTCATAGGGTCAGCCGGAAGAGGGTCAGCGGGCGGCCGCTGGTGCCGGAGGCGAGGTTGCCGATCCGCTCGGCCACGCCGCCGTGGTGGGTGTGGAGGCTCCCGTGGTCTCGGACACGGCAAACGCCAGGGGTGGCGGCAGTGGGACGGGTGACGGTCGCTTCGACGACGGGCATCGGCTTCACCCTGCCATCGCGAGCATGTCGAGGGCTGCGAAGAATGCCGTCGGTCGGCCGGGGCGGATGACCTGTTCGAGGAGCACGACGCCGATACGGTCAGCGACGTCGCACTCTGCTTCGATCGTCGTGCGGACGGGGCCGTTCCGGCGGGAGGAGGAGCGCGCTGAGGCGAGGACCCTCTCGTCTCGGCGGAGCTGTGCCTGACGTGCGCTTGTGTGGACGACCTCGTACGTGCGTCCTTGGAGCGTCCATGTGGTGCCGGCATTGCGTCGGCGGCAGGGGGCTTTCCTGCCGTTCACGAACTCGAACCGTTCGCCGGTGGTCAGCGTGACCGTGACGGTGTCGGCCTGGAAGGCCAGAACCCGTGATCGGGGCGGCCACGCCGCTTTCTCAGCGCCACGGCGAGGCTCCACGATCGTGAGTTCAGCACCGCGCTCATCGAGCAACCGCAGCCGGCGCGCGTTGTCCGCGTCGAGCGAGTATCCAAAGCTGAGGGGTTCCACCGCGCGGGAATCAGTCACGCACTCATTCAAGCAGTCGGGTGGGAGGGCGCCATGGGCAGCGGTCTCTATCGGCTGTACTGGTGAGGCGTGGGTGACTACGGAGCCGAGACGGTCACGAGGATGACCTGGAAGGTGTCGCGGGTCGCAGACGCAGCTCGTAGTTGACGCGCAGACCGGTGGAGTGCCCCGACCGCCCTGGCGGCTTGGACGTACGCCTGGGGGTCGAGTTGCCACTGCGCGGCGTCGAAGCCGCGAGCCACGGGTGTGGGCCGGGTGCGGGCGGTGGTGAGCCAGTCTCACAGCACACGCAGGCTGCCCTGGTAGCCGCGGGCCAGGATCTCGACGTGCAGGTCGGTGGTCTGGTGGACGCCGTCGGCGAGGCGCTGCCGCAGATAGGGTGGAACGGGGCGAGAGCACTGGGCCAGCTGCTGGCGTTTGAGCCGATCAACTCCTCGGCGGTGGCGGCGTGGGCGTATTTGCGCGCGGTTCTGGCGTTCATGTCGAGCCGGCGGGCCGTCGCGCTGATTGGCAGCCCTTCGGCCCGCAGGGCGTGCACGGCCGCGTGGCGTTGGCGGGTGTTCGCCGCGCGTCGTCCTGTGGTTCCCGGCTCGTTCGCGACCGACGCAGACAGGGCAGACCCGCGTATCGCGCGGCCTCATCGGGATCGGCTCTGACAAGCCCCCGCGCTGCCATGGAACTCACGGCCTGCTCAACCTTGAAACGAGTGAGGCCCGCCCCCGCACCATCTCATCCACGGTGGCGGAGTGAACAACGAGCAGGTACCGGTACAGGAGCTCGTCGTCAGCAGTGAGACCCGCGGGCAATGACACGAACACGAGTCTAAAACCGGCGCCGACCTGCCCAAACGAGCCAGCCTGTCACCCTGTCCGTCGTGCCAGGCTGCGCCGAGACAGCTTCCCGGGCGAGCCAGGCCTGACGGCGGCAACGACACCGGGCACGTCCCGCCGCTGCCAGGCGCGTACGGCCGCGGCGAGGTCGACGCCGGGTGCTGGGTGAGCGCGGTGGTCAGGTCGGCGGCTTGTTCGATGCCGTTGGTGGGCTCGGAACCCAAACTGGATGGCTGGCGCCAGTTGACGAACGTCCCACCCGTATTGTGGAATCTACTTCCACAATGTGACGAGGATGGGTGAGGGGCGACAACCGATGGGCCGGACGCGGATCGATGCCGTGGACTGCTTCGTTCTGAAGCTTCAACACGCCGAGCCATACCTCGGCACGACCAGCGTGACCGGGTCGGCCGAGCCGCTGCCGGGATATGCGGTTCGACACCCGTGGCGCAGCATCTACTCACCCCGGTTCGAGACTCTGCTGGTTAGGCTGACCACCACGTCGGGAGCCACCGGCTGGGGAGAGGCCCTGGCGCCGGTCGCGCCGGAGGTTCCCGCCGAGGTGGTTCGACGCCTGCTCGCGCCGGTGCTCATCGGAGCCGATCCGACCCGGGTGCGGCCATTGAGCGCGGCGTTGCGCGACCTGATGCGCGAGCGGGGGCACCTCGGCGGGCACCAGGGGGATGCACTCGCCGCCGTCGATATCGCCCTGTGGGACCTCGCTGGCCGCCTGGCCGGTCTGCCGGTGCACGAACTGTTAGGTGGGGCGTTCCGCGAGCACGTTCCGACGTACGTCTCCGGCCTGCCGTCCCGCGACGACGGCGAGCGCGGCGTGCTCGCCGCGGAGTGGGCGGCGAAGGGCGTCGAGCGGATCAAGCTGCACCTCGGGCACAGCGTCGACGCGGATCTGGCGACTGTGGACGCGGTGCGGGCAGCCGCCCCGAGCGTCGCGCTGGCCGTGGACGCGCACTGGAGGTACGACCTGTCTGCCGCGACCAGGCTGGGCCGGGGCCTGGCGGCTCGTGGCGTCCTCTTCCTGGAGGCGCCGTTGGCGCCGGAGGACCTGGCCGGTCACACTGACCTGGCCAGGCGGATCGACCTGCCGGTGGCGGTCGGTGAGGCACTGCGCCACCGGTACGAGTTCCTGCCCTGGCTACGGGAACGTGCAGTCGGCCTGGTTCAACCGGACGTGGCGCGTACCGGCATCAGCGAGGCGATGGCGGTGGCCGAGCTCGCCGCGGCGAACCACCTTCCGATCGCGCCGCACCACTCCGTGGGTCTCGGCGTGGCCCTCGCGGCCGGGCTACAGGTCAGCGCGGCCGCCGAGCTGTTCACCGTCTTCGAGTACCAACCTATGGCGACCGTGGTCGGACAGCGGATCCTGGCCGCACCGCTGCCCGGCGGCCCGGACGGCTTCGCCGTGCCGAACGGTCCCGGCCTCGGGATCGAAGTGGACGACCACACCGTCAGCGCCCTTTCGGAGGAGAGTTGAGCATCCCTGAGTCCCGGATCCGCGTACGCGGGCTGGTCCCGATCCTCGCCACCCCGTTCGATGCCGCCGGCGCGCTGGACGTACCCGGCCTGCGTCGGCTCGTGGAGTTCCAACTCGCCGCCGGGGCGGACGGCGTGGCCGTCTTCGGCCTGGCCAGCGAGGGATTCGCCCTCACGACCGCGGAGCGGGCCACCATCCTGGCTGAGACCCGCGCGGTGGCCGGGCCAGACGTTCCGCTGGTGGCCGGCGTCAACGCCACCAGCACGTCGACCGCCCTGGAGCAGGCGCTGGCCGCGCGCGACGGCGGCGCCGATGCGTTGATGGTCCTGCCGCCCTATCTGGTCAAGCCGACCGGCGGGCAGGTGGTGGACTTCTACGGCACGGTGGCCGAACGCAGCGGTCTGCACGTCATGGTGCAGGACGCGCCCGCGAGCACCGGTGTGAGCATGCCGGTCCCGTTGATCGTCGAGCTGAGCAAGCTCACCGGCGTCGAGTCGGTGAAGGTGGAAAGCCAGCCCACCGCGCCGAAGGTGGGTGAGGTGGTGACCGCGACCGACGGCGAGTTCGACGTCCTGGGCGGCCAGAATGCGTTCTTCGTGCTCGAGGAGTACGCGCGCGGCGCGGTCGGCACCATGCCCGCGTGCGAGTTCACCGACCTGCTCGCGCCGATCCTGGCGGACTGGCGGGCCGGGCACCATCGGTCCGCACACGAGGCGTTCACCCAGCTGCTGCCGTTGGTGCGCTTCGGGCTGCAGCAGGGCCTGGCCTGGGCCGTGCACAAGGAGGTTCTGGTCCGCCGGGGCATCATCGACTACGCCTTCGTGCGGGACCCGGCCGGCGCGTTGGATGCCGGCAGCCGGGCCGCGCTGGACTCGATCCTCAGTCTGACCCCGCTGCCGTCCTGGCGAACGTGAGAGGCTGACGGTCATGACGAAGATCGTCGGCGTGGACGTCTTCCCGCTCGCGCTGCCCAGCCTGGACGAGGCGCCGCGCGCATACACCACCAGGCCACCCTGGCCTAGCATCTACGGTAACCATCGGGAGACGCTCGTCGTGCGGCTCACCGCGGACGACGGCACGGCCGGCTGGGGCGAGGCCTTGGCGCCGGTGGCCCCGGAGGTTCCGGCCGAGATCGTCCGCCGCCTGCTGGCCCCGGTGCTGCTCGGCGCCGACCCACGCCGGGTCCGTCCGCTGCGCCACCAACTCGGCGAGCTGATGCGCGAGCGGGGGCACCTGGGCGGCCACCAGGCCGACGCGATCGCCGCGGTGGACATCGCACTGTGGGACCTCGCCGGCAAGCTCGCCGGCCTGCCGGTCGTCGACCTGCTCGGTGGCGCCTTCCACCGCGAGGTGCCCACCTACCTCTCCGGCCTGCCCGGCGGAGCCGACAGCGAACGGGTCGCCCAGGCCCGGGACTGGATCGGGCGCGGCGTGCGGCAGGTCAAGGTGGGGCTCGGGTACGGGGTGAGCGCCGACCTGGCCACCGTGTCGGCCTTGCGCGAGGTGCATCCCGACCTGCGGATCGCGGTGGATGTGCACGGTGTCTACGGGTTCGCCGACGCGGTGCAGCTGGGCCGCGGCCTGGCCGAACGCGACGCCTGGTTCCTGGAGATGCCGATGGCCTTCGAGGATGTGGCCGGGCACGCCGATCTGGCTGGGCGGGTGGACCTGCCAGTGGCCCTCGGGGAGAGCCTGCGGCACCGCTGGGAGTTCCAGCCGTTCGTCGTCGCCCGGGCGGTGGGCCTGCTGCAACCGGACATCGGCCGGACCGGCATCACCGAGGGGCTGGCCATCGCACAGTACGCCGAGACACACCATCTGGGGGTCGCGCCGCACCACTCGGCCGGGCTCGGGCTGGCGCTCGCCGCCGGGCTGCACGTCGCGGCGGCCTGCGCCAACCTGGTCGCCTTCGAGTGGCATCCCACCCTGTTCGACACGGTGAACCACATCCTCACCGTGCCGATCGAGGCGACGCCGGCCGCCATCCCGCTGCCGATGGGGCCGGGGCTCGGGGTGTCGGTGGACGTCGACGCGGTGGACCGCTACTGCACCTGGCGGCAGCGATGAGGCGGGTGTTGCTGATCGGTGCCTCGACGCCGATCGGCCGGGCGACCGCCGTCCGGTTCGCGGCGGCCGGCGACCGGGTCGTCGGCTACGGCCTGGAACCGGCCGGCGAGCCGAGCCTCGTGGCCGACCTGACCGGGGACTGCGGCACCGCCGACGGCGCCCGCGCGGCGGTTGACACAGCCAGACAGCGGCTGGGCGGACTGGACGTACTGGTCGCGGCGGCTGGGGCGATGCCGATCGCGGCGGCCCATGACACCACCGACGAGCAGTGGCGGGCGGCGCTGGCCGGCTGCCTGGACACCCTGTTCTTTCCGTTGCGCGTGGCGTTGCCGCTGCTGCCGTCCGGGGGAGCGGTGGTCGCGCTCTCCTCGGTGAACGCCTTCCTGGCGGCGCCGTGGGTGGCCGCGTATGCGGCGGCCAAGGGCGCGGTGGAGGCGCTGGTGCGCCAGGTCTCGCTGGACTACGCCGCGCGCGGGGTACGGGTCAACGCGGTGGCGCCCGGCCTGGTCGGCGGGGAGACGTTGCCGGACGCGGCCGCGGGTTACCCGATCGGACGTACGCTGCGTCCGGCGGAGGTCGCCGAGGCGGTCTACTTTCTCGCCTCCGACGCGGCCAGCGGGATCACCGGGGTCGTGCTGCCGGTCGACGGGGGTCTGTCGGTCGCCTCCCCGTCGGCGTTCGCTCGCGCCGACCTGCGACGCCGTTTGGCTGGTCTGCGGCCGCCGGTCGACGAGGGGGCGGTCGATGCCGGCTCGCCGGGGCAGCTGGGGGAGGTCATCGCCGGGTGAGCGGTCCGCAGGTGGAGATCGGTGGCCGGTTCGGCCGGCTCTACCGGCTGCTCGACTGGCCGGTCCGGCTGGCCGGGTTGAACCTGCTCTGGCTGGCCGGCGTGCTTGCCGGCGGGGTGGTCGCCGGCATCGCGCCGTCCACTGTCGCGCTGTTCGCGGTGCTGCGTGACGACCTGCTCGGCCGCCCGCCGCGACCGTGGCACGACTTCTGGCGGTGCTGGCGGGCGGAGTTCGCCCGGTCCCAGGTACGGTTGGGGCTGCCGCTGTTGACCCTGTGGGTGTTCCTGTTCTACCTGCTGGCTGCTCGCGGTACACCGGTCGTCGCCGCGGTGGCCGTACTGGGCGTGGCCTATCTCGTTGTGCTGGGCTATCTGCCGGCGGTGCTCGCGCACTTCGAGTTGCCGGCCGTGGCCGCCTGGCGGGTCGCCGTGCTGGCGGCCTGGCGGGCTCCCCTCTGGACCGTCGGCCTCGCGGTGGGGGTGGTCGTGCCGGTCGCGGTGATGGTGTTCGTGGTGCCGGCGGCCATCCCGTTCTTCCTGCCCAGCGTGCCAGCGGTGGTTGTCATGCGGGTGGCGCTGCGGGTCTTCGGGTCGCTGACCGGTCCGGTCCGGTGACCGGTCGGGACCGGTCACCGGCGCTCAGACCGTCGCGGACAGCGGGGTTGCGGAGGCGTGGTAGCCGAGGCCGGTGGAGATCTGGTCGGCGTGCTCGATGACCTTGAGGGCCAGTTCGTCCTGGCGGTGGGGCAGGTCCAGCGCGGACAGCGGGCCGGATACGGACAGGGCAGCCACCACCCGCCCGGAGCGGTCGCGCACCGGCGCGGCGAGGCAGGCCCGCCCGAAGGCGAGTTCCTCCAGTTCGGTGGTGTAGCCGCGGCTGCGGCCGTCGGCGAGGGCGGCGAGCAACCCGTCGAGGTCGGCGATGGTCTTCGGGGTGTACACCGGGTACCGGGCGCCGAGCAGCGACTCGATCTCGTCTGCGGTCAGGTCGGACAGCAGGGCCTTGCCCATCGCGGTGGCGTGCAGTGGGCCGCTCCGCCCGACCAGGGTGAAGGAGCGGGGAGCGAGTCGCCCCTCGAAGTTGCACAGGTAGAACAACTCGGCGCCGTGCCGTTCGGCGACGTTCGCGCCGAGGCCGAGTTCACTGGCCAGGTCCTGGGCGATCTGCCGGGACTGGCGGTGGATCGGTGACTGGTTGAGGGCGATGCCCGCCAGGCCCACCACCGTCGGGCCGATCCGGTAGAGGCCGCTGCGGGCGTCATGGGTGACGAAGCCCAACGCCTCCAGCGTGCCGACCAGGCGCGAGACCGTCGACTGGCCCAGCCCGGTGAGTTGGACCAACTCGGAGACCCGCCGCTCGGGGTGCTCCTCGGTGAAGGCGCGTAGCAGCGACAGCGCGCGTTCGACGCTCTGTGTGCCGCCGCCGACCTCACGAACGGTGGTGGACCGTGGCATCGTTGTCATCCTTCGAAACGTAGGAGAGTAATCCAGATTACGGATCATACATCGAGCGTCGCTTGGGGGCCCGCGGCGCGCACTGACAGCTGCCGCCGGTGGGGGCCGCCGGGGCAGCCCCCACCGGTGGTTCAGCACCCGGGCGGTGCGGTCGCCGCCACGACCGGTTCGAACCGCACGGCGTCGGCCCGGTGGTGGCCGACCTGCTGTGCGGAGAGGCGTACCGCCGCGGTGGCCGGGTCGAGCTGCCAGACGCCGAGCATCCGCCACCGTCCGGCGTCCGCTGTCTGGTCAACGATCAGCTTGTCCATGCCTGCGCCGTGCGTGACCAGGTACGTGGCCGCCGTCGTTGTGGTCGAGTTGGTCGGATACCAGACGCTGACCCGGTACCGCCCGGCCGCCAGGGTCGGCCGCCAGGTCGCCTCGGCACCGGAGCCGCCGTTGGCGAAGCGCGTGGTGCTGTCGGCGTAACCCTTGAGCGTGCTCCCGGCCCAGCCGCCCTGCTCGCTGTAGCCGGCCTGGCCGTTGTCAATGATCACCTCCCGGGCCGGGTCGGGAGTCCCCACGGGCACCGCGATCCGGTCACTCGACCCGACCGCGTGCAGCGCTACCTCGTGCAGGGCGCCGGCCGCAGCGTCCGGCGGCGCCGCCACCGTGAACGTCACGCTTTGCGTGGCGCCCGGGGCGAGGTTGACGGGCACGCTCGCCGGCGTGGCGGTCCAACCCGCCGGCAGACCGAGCGCGGCGCAGCCGGTCGCGCCCACCACGGTCTGCGCGGTGAGGGTCGCGGTGACGGTGGTTTTCCCGCCCGGTGCGGGCACCGGCGCCGCCGACAGCCCGCTGATCCGCGGCCGCACGGTGGCCGGGTCGACCGGCCGGAACCGGACGGCGTTGACCCGGTGGATGGCCGGGTCGTCGACGACCAGCCGGACGAACCCGTCCTGTCCCGCCGCGAAGGGGTACGTGCCGAGCACTCGCCAGGTGCGCGCGTCCTGCTGTTGGTTGACCCGTACGGTCGTCTCGCCGTCGCGGTGCTTCACTAGGTAGTCGGCCTCTGTGGTGGTGGCCGCGTTGGACGGATACCAGACCGCCACCTCGTACCACCCGGCCGGTAGGTTCGGTCTCCAGGTCGCGGTGGCGCCGAGCTTCCCCTCGGCGCTGTAGCGCGACTGGCTGCCGTTGAGCCCTGCCAGGGTGCTGGGCAACCACTCGCCGGTCTCGGTGTACCGCGGCCGGAAGTCGTGGATGTCGACGACGATGTCTTCGCTGGCGATCCGTACCGTCGCCGTGGTCGGCGCGGCGCCGTCCAGGGCTGCGGTGAAGCGGTACGTCTGGTCGCGCGCCGCCCCGGCCGGCGAGGTGAGGGTGAAGGTGTACGCCCGCTCGGCGCGGCCGGCCACCTCGTACGGCATGCTCGACGGCGTGATCGTCCAACCGGCCGGCGGCGTCACGCTCAGCGTGCCCCGCGCGGTGGCCGGACCGGTGTTGAGCACGCTCGCGGTGACCGTGGCCGCGTCACCCGGGGCGGCGAGTTCTGCCGGCGACGCGACGAGCGCGCTCAGCTTCGTCGGTGGGCGCACGATGAGCCGCCCTGCGGAGAGCGTCGCGTCGCCGCCGCTCCAGCGCATCGTCCCGCCGAGCGACACGGTGCCGGCGGCGTCGGCCCCGACGGTCACCTCGTACCGCCAGGTCGCGGTGCCGCCGGCCGGCACGCCGGACGGCGCCGTCCCCACCGGCCGGGCCGACCAGCCATCGGGCAGGCCCAGTTCGACGGTCGGATCGGCGACGGCGGCCGAGCCGTCGTTACGCACGGTCACGGTGAGACCCGCGGTGTCGCCGGATGTGGTGTCCGGTGAGTCGGGCGCCACCACGCCGCACACCGGCCGGCCGGCTGGGCAGCGGCCGGTGACCGTCATCGGCAGGCGCAGCGTGGCGTCGCCGGTCTGCGCGGTGCCGGTGCTGATCCGGTAGGTGAACGGCGTGTCGAGGTCCTCGACCGGGATCGTCCACTCGTTCGGGTAGATCCGGTCGGCCTGTTCGTGCCAGGTCTCGCCGCCGTCGGTCGACCAGTGCAGGGTCGCCGGCGCCTCGGTGGCCGCCTGGATGTAGGCGTCGTACCCGGTGCGGTCCGGGCGGGTCAGCAGCATGCCGCGGGCGACGCCGATCGGGCTGGCGTCGTCGAGGTGGTGGCTGTCCGGCCCGGCGTCGGCCAGCTGGCCGCCAACCTGGTGCCCGACGCCCGGTACCTGCACGTCGCGGACGACCAGCGCGGTGATTCCCTTGCCCGAGACGGTCACCGGGAGCGCCGCCCCCCGCATCGTTTTGACCTCGCGGGATCCGTTGTCCCGGATCACCTCGACCCGGTACGCCCGGTCCGGCCGCACCCCGCTGACCTGCGGGTCGAATCGCACCACGGTGTTCGACGGGCCGTCGGCCTCGCTGGTCAGGCTCAGGTACAGGCTGTTGTTGCCGTGCCCGGTCACCCAGTTCAACTGCGGGTCGGCGACCTTGACGATGCCCTTGGGTAGGTATGGCCAGACGCCGTTCTCGCCGTAGAACGCACCGGGCTGGTGCCCGTAGACGTGGTACTTGAAATAGACGTAGTTGGTCTCGAAGGCGGCCGGGAAGTTGATCCGCCCGCCCGACCGGTAGTTCTGCTCGGACAGTAGGTAGTCCATCGCCAGCCCGAGCTGGGCCGGGATGTGGTGGTAGTAGATGGAGGTCAGTCCGGCAGGGCCGGTCAGTGGGAAGTCCGGGCGCATCTGCCAGGCGGTGGACTCGCGGTAGTAGTAGCCGGGATAGTTGGTGAACCTGCCCACCACCATGTTGTGTGCGATGTCGGCGAGCAGCTTGTCGCCGGTGTGCCCGGCCAGCCGCAGCAGGAACGGCGCCCAGATCGGGTTCATCACCAGACCGCCGCCGGTCTTCGTCCGGCCCGCCGGCACCTTGTAGGTGCTCAACTGCTCGAAGGTCATGCCGTTGGTGGAGACCATCCAGGCCGGCACCGTCTGGGCCGGTACGTCCTTGAGCGGGTAGTCGTAGGTCACCCCGCCGTTCCAGCGGTCCACCTGCGCGTCGATCCAGCCCGTGGCGTTGACGGTGATGTCGTCGTCGGGCACGGGGCGCACCATGGTCTGGGTGACGAACCGTTTCGCCTCGGTGTAGGCGGCGTTCAGGTAGCGCGCCTCGCCGGTCTCCTCGTACAGCTCGAGCAACTCCAACCAGCCCTTGGAGTGGTTGAACTGGAATTCGTTCTCGCCGGTGTTGGTGGTGTACGGAGGGTCGATCTGGGCGGTGATGTACCGGTCCGCCTCGGCCTTCGCCTCCGCCAGGTATGCCGGGTTGCCGGTTAGCCGCCAGGCGGCAAGGGGGGTGCTGACCGGGGTGCGGTTGTCCTTGCGCGGGCGTTCCTCGATCGCCTTGAGGGCCAACTCGTGCAGGCCGGCGACCTGGCCGCGGGTCTGCTGGTAGAGCGGCACCAGGGTGGAGGCGTCACCGGAGACGGTGCCGATGCGCCAGGAGTCGGTGTTGCCGTACACCGGGTTCTCCTTGATCGGGGTCCAGCCGATCCCGTTGCGCGACACCTGGTACTCCAGCAGTGGGCGGGCGCGCTTGTCATACAGGTCGCGGTTGCCGGTCAGGTAGTAGGCACCGAGCAGCACGCCGCTGGTAGCCGTCCGTACCGCCCGGTCGTTCTCGGTGTCCACGAAGCTCTTCGCGCGGTCCCACCAGCCCGACAAGGACTTCTGGTATGTCTCGCTGTCGTCGGCCGTCGAGTCCTGCATCGTCAGGTCGACCAGGTTGTGCACCGTCTCGGTGAGCGAGGTGTTGTAGACGTTGTGCCGGTAGTCCGTGTAGTCGTACTCGTCGCGGGTGAGGGCCGCGTACGCCTCGTACATGGTGCCGAGGCGGGCGTAGACGCCGAAGGTGAACGCATGCCGCTGCCCGGCTGCAAGCGGCGACTTCCGGCCGACCTGTGGTGCGAAGACCACCGGCTGCACGTTGCCGGCCTCGTTGCGCAGGCTCATCCCGAACGGCTGGCCGTCCGGGCCGACCTCGCGCTGGTGCTCGAACGGGATCACCTCGGCTGGGGCGTACACGCCGGCCGTGACCTGCCGCCCGGCGACGGTGCGTTCCAGCAGGCAGGCGGGTGTCATCAGCTCCCAGGCGCCGAGCGACTCGGCGCCGTAGACGACCCGGGCGTGCTGGCGGCTGCCGCACAGCACCTCGTCGACGTCGTCGAACGCGGTGATGTCCAGCGCCTGGTAGCCGACGACGAAGTCGTCGGCGCGGCGGGCGGTCAGCGTCCACGACGCCTCAGGGTTGTCGCCGGCGACCGACCAGCGCACGGTCAGCTCGTACCCGCCCGCCGCGGCGGTGCTCAACTCCACCGTGCGCTCGTTGACGCGGCGCAGGCCGGTGAAGCCGACCCAGCCCGGGTTCATCGAGCTGTAGTAGTCGCTCAGGGTGCCGCCGGCGCCGCTGAGCACCAGCCACTGCTCGTCGAACCGCCGCTCGTGGTCGGTGACCGGTAACCAGCCCCCGGGCGTACGGACGGCGATGTCACGCAGGTAGGTCTGGCCGCCGGTCCAGGTGGCACGGTGGAAGGTCATCCGGTGGTGGGTGCCTTCGATGGTCGCGACCTGCTCGATCCGGAGGTCGGGCTTGTCGAGTGTGCGCAGCGGCGCGGCGAACGGGGCCTGGTCGCTCGCGACCCGGGGCGGTGCCGCCGTCGCGGGGGCAGGCAGCAGGGCGACCGCGAGGATCAAGACGAGGGTGAGTTTGAGGCGATGTTGCCACGAAGTGGTGGGCTTCACATCCATATTGCAGATAGTTAATGTGAAGTCGGACGATGTCAAGAGAATCTATGGGAGGCATACGCATGCTCGTCGATTGGCCGCTCGATCGGCTGCGGACTTATCGGCCCGACCGGGATGAACCGGCCGACTTCCGTGAGTTCTGGCGCCGAACGGTCGCGGAGGCCCGGGCTCAGGCGTTCCCGGCGCGGTTCGAGCCGTACGACAGCGGATTGGTCACGGTGGACGTGTCCGACGTGACGTTCGCCGGCTTCGGGGGCCATCCCGTCCGCGGCTGGTTTCTGACTCCGCGCGGCATCGGGGACGCGCTGCCCTGCGTCGTCGAGTTCATCGGGTACGGCGGCGGCCGCAGCCTCCCGCACCACTGGCTGTCCTGGAGCGCGGCCGGCTATGCCCACCTGGTCATGGACACGCGGGGTCAGGGCAGCAACGGGTCGTTGGCGGGCGACACGCCGGATCCCGCGCCGGCCGGGGGACCGGCCACCGCCGGGTTCTTGACCCGCGGCATCACCGACCGGGACACGTACTTCTACCGGCGCGTCTTCACCGACGCGGTTCGGGCCGTCGAGACGGTCCGCGCGCATCCCCGTGTCGACCCGAATCGGGTGGTGGTGTGCGGCGGCAGCCAGGGTGGCGGTATCGCCCTGGCGGCGGCGGGTCTGGTCGACGGGTTGGCGGCCGTCGTCGCCGACGTGCCCTTCCTTTGCCACTACCGCCGGGCCACCGAGATCACCGGCGCGGCGCCGTACGCGGAACTGACCACCTACTGCGCCACCCATCGCAGCGAGGTGGAGGACGTCTTCGCGACGTTGCGCTACTTCGACGGGATCAACTTCGCCGCCCATGCCACGGCGCCGGCCCTGTTCTCCGTGGGGCTCATGGACGCGACCTGCCCGCCCTCGACGGTGTTCGCGGCATACAACCACTACGCCGGGTCCAAGGACATCCGGGTATGGCCGTACAACGGGCACGAGGGCGGCGGGGACGTCCAGAAGGCCGACCAGATCCGGTACGTGGCCAAGGCGCTCACCGGCTGACGAGGGGGTCCGGGCCCCGCGCAGAGGCCCGTGCGGCGTCCCGCCGTGCGTACGCTACCCACATTGCGGATGGCCATTGCACAAGATGGTCGCCGGAGCTACAGTCCTCGACAACTCATTGACATTCCCGAAACCTGACCTTCTTCTTCGTCGGCCGACCGGTTGCCGGCCGCAGACCGAACTAGGAGCAGAGCATGAACAACGTGGACTTGTCCCGTCGGTCGCTACTGCGATTGGTGGGTGCGGGAGCGGCGGCGACCGCGGTGGGCGGCCTGACCTCCGCCTGCAACCTCATCGGCGGCAGCGAGAAGTCCAGCGGCGACAAGGCGACGATCAAGGTCGCCCTCACCCCGGACCCCTCCGGCGCCTCGCAGTTCTACCGGCAACAGTTCGACCTGTTCGAGCAGAAGAACTCGGGCATCAAGATCGAGATCATCGAAAACCCGTCCTTGCAGCAGCTCAACGCCGTCGAGCTGATGTTCCAGCAGGGCAACCCGCCGGACGTGTTCCGCGCACAGGACAACGGCTTCGACCGGATGTTCGAGCGCGGGTGGACGGCGTCGCTGGACCAGTACGTCACCGACGAGTTCACCTCCCGCTTCCCGGCCGGCTCGCTCGACCCGGCCACCTCCGGCCTGCACCGCGACGGCAAGCTCTACACCCTGCCCCTGGTGTGGGGGAAATGGTCGTCGGTCCGGATGCTGCTGGTCAACAACGCGATCCTGAAGCAGCACGGAATAGCCGCCGTGCCGAAGACCTGGGAGGAGCTGGAGCAGTCCGCCACAAAGATCACGCAGGCCGGCGGCGGCAAGGTGTTCGGGTTCGCCGCTATGTGGAACCAGGGCGACGTGATCAAGATGTTCCAGCCCACCGCTGGGGCGTGGTCGATCGCCGAGTTGGGGGTGGACCTGCGCACCGGCAAGGCGGCCGTGACCGATCCATCGCTCGGCCGGGCAGTTGAACTGCTGCGACGGCTGCACGCGGGCAAGGTGATGATGCCCGGCTGGGAGACCTGGACGGACACCGCCCGCATCTACACGGCGTTCGCCAAGGAACAACTCGCCATGTACCCGGCGTCTCCATTCCAGGTCAACGAGGTCCGCAAGCTGAACGCGAAGATCGACATGTCGATCGTGCCGATCCCGGTGCCGGCCAGTGGCCGGACCGGATACTCCGGTCAGCGGAGCAACTTCAGCCCACTGTGGTCCATGTCCGCCCAGTCGAAACACCCCGACCAGGCGTGGAAGGTGATGGACTTCCTAGCGTCGAAGGAGTTCCACCTCGCCTACTACGAGAAGTTCGGCACGCTCACCGCCCTGGAGAGCGCCTGGCAGGACAAGGCCGCCGCCAACCCGGACCAGAAGGCGATCATCGACGTGGCCGCCGAGGCCCTCCGCCGCGGGCCCAACCCGATCCTGGCCAGCGCCGGCGGCAAGGAGCTGTGGAACGCCATCACCGGCAAGCAGGACCTCAAGTGGGCAGACACCGCCCAGCAATCGATCCTGCGCAACCAGCCCTTCACCGGGCCGGCCACGCAGCTCAACACCAAGCTCGACGCGTTCATCGACGAGCAGATCAAGGCGCTGTCCGGGAAGGGGATCACGGCCTCCCGCGTCGATCTCACCTTCCCGACCTGGAACCCACTCGAGCCGTACACCCCGGGCCAGAAGTGACCAGCACGCCTACCCTCGTCCCGGGTGGCGCGGCCGAGCCGGCCGCGCCACCCCGGCGCGTCGCGACCGCTCGGCGGCGACGGCCCGGCCGGCTGCGCCGATACGCCTGGCACTACGTATTCCTCGCCCCGATGCTGCTGCTGTTCGTGGCGTTCACGCTGTGGCCGATGGTCGCCAGCTGGTGGTACTCGTTCTTCGACTGGGACGGCGTGGGACCGGCGACAGACTGGGTCGGCTTCAGCAACTTCGCCGAGGTGCTGCAGAGCCGGCCGTTCTGGCACGCGTTCGGCAACTCGTTCCTGTTCTCCCTCGTCGCGATCTGCGTCGAGATGCCGCTGGCCCTGCTCGCCGCGATCCTGCTCAACAGCAGGCGGCTGCGCGGGCGCAACCTCTACCGGCTCCTGCTCTTCCTGCCCGTGGTCACCACCACCGCCGTGATCGGCATTGTCTTCGCGATCATGCTCGACCCCGCCGGCGGTTTCGTCAACGACCTGCTGACCTCCGTCGGGCTCGTCGACTCGCCGATCACCTTCCTCTCCGAGTCGTACGCCCTGCCCACGGTGATGGCCGTCGACGTGTGGAAGGGTTTCGGAATCACGCTGGTCTACTGGCTGGCCGCGCTGCAGACGGTTCCCGATGACCTGTACGAGGCGGCGAAGATCGACGGGGCGAACGGGCGGCAGACGCTGCGGCATGTCACGCTGCCGGTCATCGCCCCGATCGGCGTGGTGATCCTGCTGCTCACCTTCCAGAAGAGCATGAACCCCTTCGACCTGGTGCAGGCGATGACCGAGGGCGGACCCAACCACGCCACCGACGTGGTCGCCACCTACATCTACCGGTACGCCTTCGATCCCTACCTCAATGCGCCACGGTACGGCTTCGCCTGCGCGGCCGGGGTGGTCTTCGGGGTCATCACCCTGGTGATGACGGCGCTGCAGGGGCCGCTGCTGCGCCGGCAATACCTGAAGGGGAGCCGCTGATGCGCCGCCTGAACCCATGGCACCTGCTGCTGGTCCCGCTCTGTCTGGTGTGGATCTACCCGTTCGTCTGGATGGTCTCCACGGCGTTCAAGTCCGAGCGGGAGGTCTTCCTCGGCGGGCTGTCCGTGCTGCCCGACGAGTGGACGTTCGACAACTTCGTCCGGGCCTGGGACACCGCGCACTTCGGGGCGTACCTGTCCAACACCGTGGTCTTCTCGGTCACCACGGTGATCATCGTCCTACTGGTCTCCGCGACGGCCGGGTACGCGCTCGGCCGGGGCAGCCTGCCCGGCAAGAAGGTCATCGTCGGGCTGCTCATCACCACGATGTTCATCCCGCACGGCTACACGATCATTCCGATCTTCAAGCTGGTCGACGGCCTGGGGCTCAACACCGGTCTGCTCGGTGCGGTGCTGGCCACCGCGGGTCCGGCGCACGTCGTGCCGATCCTGCTGTTCATGGGATACTTCGCCGGCATGCCGCAAGAGTTGGAGGACGCGGCCCGCATCGACGGCGCGAGCTACCCTCGCATCTTCTTCCGGATCATGCTGCCCCTGGCCAAGCCGGTCGTCGGCACCGTCGCGCTGTTCAACTTCATGGCCGCGTGGAACGCATTCTTCATCCCCCTGGTGTTCACCCTCGGCCGCCCGGAACTGCGCACGCTCGGCGTGGGCATGTACAGCTTCTTCGGCCAGGAGGCCACCGACTGGGGTGGGCTGGCGGCGGCCGCGACGATCAGCCTGCTGCCGATCATCGCCATCTTCCTGTTCCTGCAGCGCACCTTCGTCGAGGGAATCGCCGGTGCGGTCAAGTCCTGAAACGTTCGCCGCCCGACCGGTCTCCACCGGGCGCTACGAACTCGGCGAGGGGCCCCGGCTGGACCCACGTACCGGCGAACTGCTGTGGGTGGACATCCGGGCCGGCCAGCTGCTGCGCGGGCGGCTCGCCGGCCACCGGATCGAGGTGTTGGCCACGTACAGCATCGGGGCGACGGCCGGGTCTGTGGCACCGGTCGCGGCGTCCGGCGGCGGCTGGGTGGTGGCAGCCGGGCGGGGCTTCCGGCACGTCTCGGCCGCCGGCGCGGTGCGGCCCCTGGCCGACGGGGTCGCGGCGCCCGGCACAGTGATGAACGACGGCGTCGCCGACCCGTACGGCAGGTTCCTGGCCGGCAGCCAGGTCACCGGCGACGCCCCGCCGTGGACCGGGGGACTCTACCGACTGGAGCCGGACGGCTCCGTGGCGACCGTGCTCACCGGAATTGGCTGCGCCAACGGGCTCGGGTTCGACCCGACGGGCGAGACCATGTACCACGTCGACAGCCGCCGCCAGCGGCTTACCGCCTACCGGTACGACCCCGCAGCCGGCACGGCCACCGAGGAGCGCGTCCTCGCCGAGTTCACCGACGCCACGCCCGACGGGTTGTGCGTCGACGCCGAGGGCTGTCTGTGGGTCGCAATGTGGGACGGCTGGAGCGTGCACCGCATCGCCCCGGACGGCACGCCGCTCGCCCGGGTGGACCTGCCGGTGCCGCGGCCCACCGCCACCTGCCTGATCGAGGGCGTTCTCGTCATCACCTCAGCCTGGATCGGGCTGGACGATGCGGCCCGGCGGGCGGCGCCGGACAGCGGCCGGATCTTCGCCGCCGAGGTCGGCGTCAGCGCGGCCCCGGCGCACACCTGGGACGGAGACCATGAAGATCACTAACGTGGAACCGCTGTTCGTGCCCGACGGCGCCAACGTCATGCTCCTCGTGCTGGTCAGCACCGACTCCGGCGAGTACGGCGTCGGCGAGGTCGGCATGCGGGCTCGCTGGCGCACCGTACGCGGCGCGGTCGACGACCTCGCCGAACTGCTCGTCGGCGCGGACCCGAGCCGGATCGAGCACCTGTGGCAGGTGCTGTTCCGCTCGGGATTCTTCCCCGCGACCGGCGTCCTGTGTTCCGTGCTGGCCGCCATCGACGTGGCGCTCTGGGACCTCCGCGGCAAGACCCTCGGCGTCCCGCTGTACCAGCTGCTCGGTGGCGCCTCCCGCGACCACGTCGAGTGCTACGTGCACGTGACGAGCCGCGATCCCGAGGCGATGGTGGCGGAGTGCGAGCGGCACGTCGAGGCCGGGTGGCGATACCTGCGCGTCCCGGCGAACAGCCCGGGAGCCGACGGCGAGTACGACCAGCGAGCCGCGCTGCGCCACACCGTCGCGGTAATGCAGCGGCTGCGGTCCGCGCTCGGTCACGACGTGGAGTTGCTGCTCGACGTGCACACCCGCTTCGACCCCGCCGAGGCAGTGACCCTGTGCCGGGAGCTGGAGCCGCTGCGCCCGTACTTCGTCGAGGACCCGCTGCGCAGCGAGAACCTCGACGGCTACCGGATGCTGCGCCAGCGGACGACGGTCCCGCTGGCGGCGGGGGAGCAACTGGGCACGAAGTGGGAGTTCCGGCCGCTGATCGAGGGCGAACTCATCGACCACGCCCGGGTGGACGTGGCCAACACCGGCTTGACCGAGGCCCGCAAGATCGCGGCCATGGCCGAGGTCCACCACATCAACCTGGCCACCCACAGCCCGCTCGGCCCGGTCACCGCCGCGGCATCGGCGCACCTGAACCTCGCCCTGCCCAACGTCTCCGTACAAGAGCAGCCCCGGCCGGCGTTCCCACCGTCGGAGGTGTTCACCGCCCTACCTCGACTGGCGGCCGGGCGGATCACCCCGGCCGAGCGACCCGGACTCGGCGTCGAGCTCGACCTCGCCGCCGCACGGCGGGCGCTGCCACGCGGCCCGGCGCCGTTGCCGCAACTGCAACGGCCCGACGGCTCCTTCACGAATTGGTGACCCGGATGCGCGTCCTGATCACCGGGGCATCCGGCCGGGTAAGCCGGCTGCTGGTGCCACAACTCGCCGAGCACCACCGGCTCCGACTGACCGATGTCCGTCCGCCCCCTTATCCCATCGATGGCGCCGAGAACGCGGGCGCGGAGGTGCTGCTCGGTGACCTCGCCGATCCCGCAGTGGCGGCGCGGCTGTGCGACAACGTCGACGCGATCGTGCACCTGGCCGGCAACCCCCGACCAGGCGACGGCTGGGATCTGCTGCGCGGACCCAACGTCGATGCCGTGACGACGATATTCGATGCCGCCAGCCAGGCGGGGGTGGCCCGGATCGTGCTCGCCAGCTCCATACACGCGATGGGCGGCCACTACTGGCGCGCCGACGAACCTGGTGGCCCTCCGGTACAAGACGACCGGGCGCCGCACCCGTGCTGCCGCTACGGCGCGACGAAGGTGTTCGCCGAGGCCGCCGCACGGGTCTACGCCGACGCGTACCCGCTGTCCGTGGTCTGCCTGCGGCTGGGGGGCTGCCTGCCGGCACCCCCGCACCGCGGGTGGCTGGACACCTGGCTCGGCGTGACCGACCTCGGCCAGGCGGTGCGACGCGCGCTGCAGGCCGACATCCGTTTCGGGACGTACACCATCACGTCGGCGAACCCGCGCCAGGTGTTCGACCTCAGCGCGGCTCGGAACGACCTGGGCTATGCGCCCACGCAGACTTCGATCGCCTGCGCCGACGGCTTGCCGGACGGCCCGTCGACGATGTGTCGGCCCCAGATGCGAGATCGCCGATGACGGGCACAGCCGGCGCGGTGCGGCCGGTGGGGTACGACGTGGTCTGTGTCGGCGAGTCGATGGCCCTGCTGACCCCCGATCCACCCCGCCCGCTACGCGCGGGCGGCGCCATGCGGCTGGACGTGGCCGGAGCGGAGTCGAACGTCGCGATGAATCTGGCCAGATTGGGACTGCGGGTGGCCTGGTGCAGCCGGGTCGGCGCGGATCCGCTGGGAGAACTGGTCACCACACGGATCGGTGCCGCCGGCGTGGACGTGAGCCTGGTCGAGGTGGACCCGACGGCCTCGACCGGTGTCTTCTTCAAGGACCCCGGCCCGCACGGCACGAACGTGCACTACTACCGACGCGGCTCGGCTGCCGCGGCGATGGACCGTGGTGTGTGGGGGGCACGCAGTCTGCTGGGCAGCCGGCTGGTCCACCTGACCGGCATCACCGCCGCACTGTCCGAACCCTGCGCGGACCTGGTCATGCACACGCTCACCGAACGCCCGATCAGCGGGGCGTTGTGCAGCTTCGACGTCAACTACCGCCCGGCGCTGTGGCCGGTGCGCACGGCCGGCCCGAGGCTGGCCCGGCTGGCCGGACACGCGGACATCGTGCTGGTCGGCCTGGACGAGGCGGCGATCCTCTGGGGCGCCAGGAACGCCGACGAGGTGCGTGAGCTGCTGCCCGGGCCACGGACCCTGGTCGTCAAGGACGGCGGGGTCGGCGTGACGTCGTACAGTCCGGCGGGCACCGTCGTCGAGCCGGCGCCCGCAGTCGAGGTGGTCGAGCCGGTCGGCGCGGGCGACGCCTTCGCCGCCGGCTATCTGTTCGGGGTCGTGCGCGGCCTGCCCGAGGAGGTCCGACTGCGGCTGGGGCATCTGGTCGCCGGATCCGCGCTTCGGGTGGTCGGGGACATCGGTGACCTGCCGCCCGCAGCCGAGCTGGTACGCGCTGCCCAGCGGGTGCGCTCCGACACGGAGGTATAGGTGACTTTCGACGAGCTGTTCGGCGACCAACGACTGATGGTGATCCTGCGTGGGCGACCGCCGACCGAGACGGTGGCGCTGGCCAACCGGGCCTGGGACGTGGGCATTCATCACGTCGAGGTGCCGATCGGTCAGCCGGAGCAGGTGGCGGCGCTGGCCGCCACGGTTGAAGCCGCGGCTGATCGAGGCAGAGTGGTCGGCGCCGGGACGGTCGTGACCGTGGAGCAGGTCCGCGCCGCCGCCCGTGCCGGCGCCCGCTACACCATCGCGCCGGGATTCGACCCGTCGATTTACGCCGTCAGCGTGTCCGCTGGCCTGCCGCACCTGCCCAGCGTGGGGACGGCGACAGAAGTGCAACGAGTGCGCGGCGCCGGTTGCGGCTGGGTCAAGGCTTTTCCAGCCGAGTCGCTTGGCGTGGGCTGGTTCTCCGCTCTGCACGGGCCATTTCGCGATGTCCTATGTGGCCACAGGTGGGATCACGGTGGCCACCGCACGGCGATTCCTCGCCGCCGGCGCTCGGATGGTGGCCCTGGGCTCGGCACTGTCCGATTCCGGCCAGTTGGCGCAGTTGCCGGTGCTAGTCGAAGCGGCGCGGATCAGGGTGCCCGAACCCTGACCGCTGCCCGCAGCGCTGGTGGGCCACACGGGGCGGCGCGGTCCTCGACCGTGCCGCTCAGCGGGCCCTCTTCGTCGCCCGCTTGCGGGGTGGCGTCAACAAGTCGGCGATCGTCGTGATCGCGGACGGCACGAGGCGGTAGTACGCCCAGACGCCGCGTTTCTCGCGCTTGAGCAGGCCGGCCTCGGTGAGGATCCGAAGGTGATGACTCACGGTCGGCTGGGAGAGCTTCAGCGGCGCCGTGAGGTCACTCACGGACGCCTCGCCCTCCGGAGCGGACTGGATCAGGCTGAGCAGCCGCAGTCGGGCAGGATCGGCGAATGCCTTCAACACGCCCGCGAGGCGTTCCGCATCGGCGCGCTTGATCGGCTTGCCAGCAAGTGGCGAGATAGCAGGCATAGCGGTTTTTGTGGTTCCCACGCCTTCCATTGTTCCAGCAACGCCATCGATAAACCGGTCGAACGGGCCCAGTACTCCGATGGCGGTCGCGAGGCCGGCTGCGAGGGAAGCAGGGGCTGGGTCGGTTCACGCTGCCATGCTGGCCTGCGGTACCGATAGCCCGTCGCCGTCAAGCACTGGCTCGTTGCGGGGATGTGACTGGCGCGATCATGAACCGTGAAGGCGACGGCCCACCAAGGCGAGGGCGCGGCGGCAACGGTCTCGCAAGGGTCACATCGAGCCGCGACCACGGGGCTGCACCTGCCGGTGGGCGATCTGCTTTCGGCCCTGCTGACCGAGGCGATCGGCGCCAGACACGGGCAGCGGGACTGGGCCCCGCCCGCCGAGCGCATCCTCCGAGAGGCAATCGTGCAGAGGAGCCGGTTGGCGTCAGGCGGGCCGTGCCGGTGCCTCGTGTCCACGGTGGTTCGGCCTCGTCCGCCGTGCGTGTGGTCCAGGTCGATCTTCCCTCGCGCGAGTGATCCGGTCCCCTCTCGAGGGGATGCGTGGGGCTCGGCGTGGCTGCGATCTTGAAACAGCAACGCTAGGCATTGCCCACCGGTTCGCGGGATGCACATGGCCATCCGCAACGATCAGCGTTTGGACAAGGAGATTTCCTATGACCGCTCGCACCGTCCTGAGGAAGCTGCACGGCCGGACGGCGGTGGGCGTGCCCCGCTGGGCCATGCTGGCCGCATACGCCGCCGCCCTGACCACGCTGCCCTCCACCATCTGGCGGGTCACGGCCTTCGTCTTCGAGGCTCCGCTGGTGAAGCCCATGGACGCCCCGCCGCCCGGCCATGGTTTGATCCTGTTCGAAGGGGTCTGGTACATCATCACGCTCAGTCTGATCAGCGAGGTGTTGGCATTCCTCGCCCTCGGGTTGGTGTGCGAGTGGGGCGAGGTGTGGCCGAGGTGGATCCCGGGCCTGCGCGGCCGCCGGGTACCGACCCTTGCCGCCGTCATCCCCGCCAGCCTCGGTGCGACCGCCCTGCTGATCTTCCCGTACGCGCTGGCCATGATGGCCTCTGGCCGGATGCTCAACGGCAGCCCGGACACGCCGATCACAGAGGGCTGGCAGAGCGTCGCGTTCTGGATCGCCTACCTGCCGCTGGCCGCCTGGGGACCGCTGCTCGGTATCTTGACCGTTCACTACTACCGGCGCCGCCGAGCTGCCCAGTCCGCCGCTGGGTCCCGAGAGGCCCAGGTCGCCCTGGCCGGATGACAGGCCCATCCGAAGAAGGCTCGCAGCTTGCTCGATTATCTATCCGAATCACAATGCCCATGATTCGTGGCAGCGGGCTGACGTCGTCCGTACATCGGCGGGTGCTGCTGGCCGCCTGGGCCTGGTGGTCGGGCCTGGACGGCGTGTCCGGGCCCGATCCACCAGGCCATCAGGCCTTAACTCATCCTCCTCCGACCGTGACTGTCGCGATCATGCCGAACCACTGCCCGCTGCTGTAGCCGGCGTGGAGCCTGCAGATGACCGTCCAGGTCCCTGGCCGATCGAAGGTGTACGAGACCGGCGGACCTCCCGGCGGAACGGGCCCGTTGGTGACCTGGAAGATGTCGCCGCCGTTCGGGTCGGGATTGCCGCCGGGCGGCACGAGCCAGACGTCGTGCGGGAACCGCGCATCCGGCTCGTTGAAGTGCCAGGTGATGGTGCCGCCGCGGGCAATCTTGCAGTTGTCGGGATTCCACTGCGTGCCCGTGGCGTTGATGTCGCACGTCGTGGGGAGCGTTCCGCCGCTGTCACGCACCGTGAAGATGGCGCTCTGCGGGTTGGAGGCGTTCCCGAGGCGATCGGTGGCTCGGTAGTCGACTGTGTACTTCCCCGTGTCCTTGAACGGTACCGGCCCGTTGTAGGCAGTCCACGCGCCGCCGTTGACGCGGTACTCGACCTTGTCCACGCCGGCACAGCCGACATCGTTGGCGGTGAGGCTCAGCGTGGCCGAGTCTATGTAGGTGTTCTGCTGGTCGGGATCGGCCTGGCCCTGAATCTGGTGTGAGACCGTCGGTGCATCAGTGTCCTTGCACTGGTCGGCCTCGGGCGTGAACTCGATCTTGATCAGCTGCATCTTCATTTCGGGGTTGATCTGGTTGCGGCAACAGCCGAAGGTCCAGCGCCCCATGTAGAGTGCGCCGTCGGGCCCGAACCTGGTCGGGATCACGAAGCTGTTGTTCGGCGTGCCGAAGTGGTTGACAGGCAGCCAGTCGTTGACCCGGAGCATCTGGTTGTTGTCCTGCCGCAGGCGGACCTCCTTCCAGAACCCGTTGTCGGTGCCACGGTTAGTGATCAGCCAGGAGCCGTCGTAGTAGGCCGGGAAGGCGCCGGGACCGCGGCTGTCCTTGTATCGGTAGACCGGGCCCGTGACCGGCTGCATCCCCCCTGCGCCCAGGTCGCCGAAGTCCTTCGGATCCTGACTTCCGGGGTTGCCAGGGTACTTGCGCCAGACCGTCGCTGGTTTCGCGGGACCTGGGATCGCATCGAGGCCTTGGAATGTGGGTTGGGAATTAGTACCGCCCGGCGGCGCCCAGTTCAGGTCGGACGGGAGCTTGTCGAGCGAGCAGTCGTACTGCTGACCGGTCGAGGAGTTGGCCTCGTAGTTCCAGCGCCAGGTGGTGTTGATCTTCGAGTTGTCACCGACGCAGAACGGCCAGCCGTAGAAACCGGGCCCGTCGACCTTGTTCCACTCGCAGACGCCGGCCGGGGCGCGGTCGGGCTGGTCCACCGAGTTGTCGTGGCAGAACTCGCCGACGACCACCGAACCCGGGTTGGCGGGGTCGGTGTGCACCGTGAACGGCTGCCGGAAGCCCATGCCGTAGATCTCCGGTCGGGTGTTCGGGGTTCCCGGCGCGAACATATTGCCCTTCGGGACCGTATAGGTCTTGCCCAGGCCGGGATCGGGTGCGCGCCCTGGGGTCTGCGGCGGGCCCTCGCGCGGTTTGATGCGCAGGATCTTGCCGCGCAGGTCGGCGGTGTTGGCCGCCGTCTTGCGCGCGTCCCAGCGCTCCGAGGCGCGATGGTCCATCGGCGTGTAGCGGTTGTGGCCGGGCGCGTTCGGAGAAACGTCGTCGCCGACGCCGACGTAGAGGTTGCCTTCGGAATCGAACACCAGGCTCGCGCCGCCGACATGGCCGGGGCCGTTGTCGGTGGGGCCACCCGGGAAGCCCGAGGGTTTGCCGGAGATCTTCGCCTTGGGCACGCGCAAGATCTGCCGCTCCATGTATGGATGTGCCGGGTCCAGGTGCTTCGGCCCACCTGGTGCCGGCTCGAAGGCGGTGCCGGTCTTGTTCAGCGTGAAGCGGCTGACCAGGTTGTAGCCGACCGTCTGCTGGTTGCCCGTGGTCGGCCAGTCGCCGGGGTTGCGCGGGGAATAGTAGACGTAGATGTCGTTCTTGTCCGGCTCCGACAGGTCGAAGCCCGGCTGCAGGCTCATTCCCAGCACGCCGTCCTCGGAGTTGCCGTGGTCGGCGCGGGTCGGGATCGTCGCGACCGTGGTCGAGTTGTTCGGTGGGCCCTTCGGGTCGTGCATCTTCACGTAGCCCTCGGACTCGTACCCCTGCTTGGGGCCGATCTCGGTCCAGTAGACCTTGCCGTCCGGCGCCACGTCGAGAGCCATCGGGCCGTTCACATTGTCGACCAGGGTCGTGCGGGTGAAGTTCGACCAGACGGTGCCTGAGCAGTCGGTCTTCTTCCCCCCGCCGGCGACCCAGCGCACCCCTCCGACGATCTGCTTGATCAGCGGGTTGTCGCCGCCGTTCTCGGTGTAACGCACGCCGAAGTGGCCCTGCGAGGTCAGCCAGGTCCGCCCATCGTTGTAGGGCCGCGGGGTGCCGGTGCCGTCCTTGACGCTGCCGCCGTCATAGAGCTTGCACCACGTCGTGGGGTGGTCCTGGCCCATTGAGTAGGTGCCGGTGTTGTAGGTGCGCTCGTCGAAGGTAGCGAGCACGTGGTGGTCGCCCCGGACGTTGCGGGCGAAGTTGTAATGCTCGTCGGCGATCTTGTAGGTGTCGGGCAGGTCTTTGGTAGAGAGGTGGTTGTGGTCGGCAACCTGGACGGTTGCGGCGTTGCCGGTCGCCGACCCGCTCGAGTGGCCGCGCATCGTCGTGCCGACGACGCTGTCCGGCCCGCCGTCCCACCAGTCCCACGCCGATACGCCGGCGCCGGCGTCAGTCATGTTGTGCACGGCCGCGATCCCGCCGCTGTGCTGGGTGAAGCGGATCAACGCGTCGCGCTGGGCATGGTCGAGGAGCGGTCCGGGCCGCCCGCCGCCGGCCCACGACCACGACGCGTTCAGGAACAGGATCGCGTCGTATCGGGCCAGGTTCCCGTCCGTGAAGATCCGTGGGTTCTTGTCCGGGTTGTCGCAGTTGTTCGGGCCGCCACCGTTGTTGTCGCAGTTCTCCCAGTCGACGTCGTAGCCTGCGGCCGTGAGAGCGGCCTGCACCACTGGGCGCCCGTTGTTGATTCCATCGGTGTGCCGGTACCCGGTCGTGCCGGTGTAGATGAGGATCCTCTTGCCCTCCTCCTGGGCAGGAGCCGCAGGGAGGGCGCTGCTAGCTTGCGTGGTGCTTGTCGATGGGCCAGCAGCCGTCGGGTGGATGCTACTCGGAGCCTGTCGGGTGCTCTTCGCTTGGACAGCGGTCGCCGGGGCGAGCATCTGAGCCCCAAGGGCGACCGCGATCAGGGCGATTCCAGGACGCTTCAGACTCCGCGCAGACGGCGCGGCGTTCCACATGCCACTCACTTCCTCTCCCAATGCGGCGGCTACCAGCCCCGCGGTCGGAGCGACGTGGTGCGACCGCCTGAAGGTTAAGACGTAGCATGTGCCCCTTTTGGCGGATCGTCAAGAACTTCCGCTTGAGGGCGGCAAAAGCTCGCTCGCTAAAAACGTAGCTTTTGTTGACCGGAGACGTTAGTTGTCTTGAACGAGACGGTTCGCTCCGCTAGCGTCCCTGCTATGGGTGGGCAGAGGGTTAACAGGCGGCTGCTCAGCGTCGCTGCGGCCACCGTTGCGATCGCCGTCGGGGCACTGGCTCTGGCGGGATGTAGCGACGATTCCGAGGGGGCGACGGGGCCGGAGCGCGACCTGACAGCGCTTCAATGCCCGATGGTGGAGACGGGACAGAACAGGGGCGTCAGCCAGTACCGGCCCGCGAAGAATGCCTTCGATACGGCAGAGCTGCTCGGGATGCAGCTCGCTGAGGCCCGTGAGAAGGCGGCCCGTCACGACTGCGAGATCGTCGTCGCGCGCGAGGACGACAAGAGCCAGCCCGTGCCGATAGAGGTCGACCCGACGAGGATCTATGTCTACATCGCGCATGGCACCGTCAGCCAGATAGAGGGGGTCGGTGGCGGACTCTAGGGCGGCGACCCGATGCGCACTCTCACCAGGGCTTCCGTAGTCGCCACCGGTCGGCGGTCACGGTGGGTCGTAATCGCGGTGTGGCTTGCGCTCGCGATGCTCGCGGTGCCGCTACAAGCCAAGCTCAGCGAACGCGCCGCCGACGAGAGCGAGACCTTCCTCGTCCGAGGGTCCGAGTCGGCGGAGGCCAAGCGGATCATCAACGAGCAGTTCCGGCGCGGCAGCGAGACAGCGGCGGTAATCGCCTACTTCCGCGAGGGTGGGATCACAGCGGACGACGGGCAGCGCGCCGACGCCGATGCCCGCGCCCTGTGCCGGTCCGGCGCGATCCCGAAGTTGACGATGGTCGCCACCCCGTACCAGCGCGCATGCGGCAAGACCGATCCGCTCGACATGAGCCCGGGCGGCTCGCTGCTCACCTCACCCGACAACAGCGTCATCTTGAGCACAGTCCTGATGACCGACGGCTCGACGCCCGCCAGCGAGCAGGCCGTCGCGGCAATCCGCGAGGTCGTCCCGCCGGCCACCGGCGACGAGAGCGGATTGCGGGCCTTCGTCACCGGCCGAGCCGGCTTCGAGGCCGACCGAAGTGCTGCGCTCAAAGGAATCAACGGGACCCTCTTGGCGGTCACCGTCGTCATGCTGCTGCTCCTGCTGCTCGCGACCTACCGCTCGCCGCTGATTGCTCTGGTACCGCTGGCCGTCGTCGCCGTCGCCTATCTCGTCGCCGCCGGCCTTGCCTACGGTCTCGTCGCCGCCGGCCTCACCGAGGTCAGCGGCCAGACGACCGCGATCCTGATCGTGCTGATGTTCGGTGCCGGCACCGACTACTGTCTGCTGATCGTGGCGCGGTTTCGCGACGAACTGCGGCGGGCGCGGGACGTTGAGGAGGCGATGGTCGCCGCCGCCCAGCGCACCGGCCCGGCTATTCTCTCCGCCGGAGCGATCGTCGTCGGCGCGATGCTGGTCCTCGCCCTTGCCGACTTCAACGCCACGCGCGAGATGGGCCCGATCCTCGCCCTCGGCGTCGCGATCATGGTCTGTGCCGGTCTGACGCTCCTGCCCGCGATGCTCACCGCCCTCGGACGACGGGCGTTCTGGCCCGCGATTCCCCGCCGCGAGCCCGAGGCCGCACCCGCAGTCACGTTATGGGGGCGCATCGCGAGCCTTGTTCACGCACGCCCCGCAGTGATCGCCGCGGCGGTCACCGCTCTCCTCGCCGCAGGCGCGCTGGCCACCATCGGCGGGCGTCCGGCGCTCGACTCCGCCGCGTCCTTCCGCGAGGCGCCGGACTCGGTCCGCGGTCAACAGGTGATCCGCAACCACTTCACACCCGGCCGGGCAGCGCCGCTTCGCATCGTCGTAGCCGACGAGGCAAGCGGGAAGGTCCAGAGCGCTCTCACCGAAGGCACACACTCACCCATCGCCGACATGCACGCGGTAGCCAGGTCGGTCGAGGCGGACAGCGGCTTCCTGGGTGCGGCGGCGCAAGGCCAGCGAAGGCCCGCGACAAACTTGGTCATCTTCGACGCAGACCTGCGGATGGATCCGTTCTCAGAGCGGGCCACCGACGCCGTCCCACTGCTGCGCGAGATCGCTCACCGCGCGGCCGACGGCCGGACCGTCCTGATCGGCGGGACCGTGGCCGAGAACTACGATGCCCGCCAGGCACTCAGGCGTGACACCAGGCTGATCGTCCCGGTCGGCCTTGCCCTGATCCTCCTCGTCCTCACTCTGCTCCTGCGCGCGGTGGTGATGCCGCTCTACGTGATCGCGACCGTGATCCTCTCCTTCGGCTTCGCCCTCGGCGTCAGTTCCCTTATCTTCACCCACATCCTCGGCCAGCCGGCCTCAGACCCAAACCTGCCGTTGTACACGTTCATCTTCATCATCGCCCTGGGCGTCGACTACAACGTGTTTCTCCTCAGCCGGATCAGTGAACAGCGCCGGCAGCACGAGACCCGCCGCGCGGTGACGGAGGCCCTTGAGCGAACCGGCGGCGTGATCACCTCCGCTGGCCTCGTGCTGGCCGCCACCTTCGCGACCTTGATGGCGGTTCCGATGGAGGCGCTGTTTCAGATCGGCTTCGTGATCACCCTGGGCCTGCTCGCCGACACGTTCCTCGTCCGGGCCCTGCTCGTCCCCGCTCTCGCGGTGCTGCTCGGCGAGCGAAACTGGTGGCCATCCAGGCAGACCGCTACCCCGGGCTGACGTCGCCGGCCGCTGCTTCCCGGTCTTCATCTCGCTCCACGGCGTTCCCCAAGGCGGTCATGGCGCACACACCCGTGCACGTCGACCCGCAAGCTGGCCAAGGAGTTGACCCGCTCGAGCACGAACGCGGCCCGGATCGCGGGAGCGAAGCTCCAGGGCTCGAACCCGTCGCGGACTGACGGCTTCGTCGACCTTGTCACGATCACCGAGACCTTCGGGGTTCTGTTCGATGATCCACAGATGGCATGACCGCGCTCATCGCGGATCCATGACAGTGTGTCGCGTCGGGCTCGGCCGGCCGATCTGGCCATACCGGTTTGTTGGCCTGTGCTCGACAATCCCTTGATGCGGATAGCGGATGTCAGCGACACGGAGCGGGCGGTGGTCGACGCGTTCGGCACAGGGACCCCGGTGGACGTACGGGGTCGGCGGGACCGGGTGGTCCGCAGCGAGGTGATTCGGTTCCTGCTGTTGGGCGGCGCTGCGGTTGAGGCCGGTGATCTGCCGGCATTGCAGCTGACCGGCGCGCATATCACTGGTGCGCTGGAGCTGGAGCATGCCGACATCATGGTGCCAGTCAGTCTGCATGAGTGCCGGTTTGACGAGCGGATGAATGTCTTCGGCTCTCACCTGCGGCGGTTGAGCCTCCACAGGTCTGCCATGCCTGGCCTGATGGCCTCCATGGTGATCTTGGATGCGAGCCTCGGATTGACCGGCTGCCAGAGCACCGGCGAGATCAGTCTGGTGGGCGCGCAGATCGGCGGTGCTCTGATCCTTGACGGGGCGGAGTTGACCGGTCCGGTGACGGCGCTCGATGGTACTTGGCTCCGTGTTGGCACCGACGTGCTCGCTCAGCACGGCTTCACCTGCCGGGGGGCGTTGCGGCTCGACAACGCCGAGATTGGTGGTTCTCTGCGCTGGGAAGGCGCCGTCCTCGAGAATCCCGATGGCGTCGCACTCTCCGGTGAGGACCTGCGGGTCGGCGCGAACGCCGACCTGTGTGACGGGTTCACCGCCAACGGGACGGTCCGTTTGCGCTATGCCGAGATCAACAGCTGGGTGTGCTTCGAGCGGGCCACCTTGACCGTCCCTGTCGGGAGGACCGCGTTGGACTGCCGCCACGTCGTCGCCCGGGAGCTGGTGTTGCTGCCCGCTGAGCCACCCGCTGGCGTCGTGGATCTGAGCCATGGGCGGATCGGGCTGCTGCGTGACGAGCCGGCGACCTGGCCCTCGGCGTTGCACCTGGACGGGCTGACGTACGAAACGTTAGCCGAGCTCGACAACGGGGCTGACCGGCTGCGGTGGCTGCGGCTGGACCCACACGGATTCCGGCCTCAGGCCTACACGCAGTTGGCGCAGGTGTATCGCAGCGCGGGCCGCGACGACGTTGCGCGTACTGTGCTGCTCGCCGGTGAGCGCCACCGGCGCGACATCCTTGCCCTGCCAGGACGGTTGTGGGGCGTCTGCAGGACCTGACCGTTGGATACGGCTACCGACCGGTCCGGGCCGCCGGATGGCTTGCGGCCCTGCTCGTCGTTGGCGCCATGATGTTCGGGCTGTATCCACCCCGGGCCGTCGAGCCCGGCAAGGCGCCCGACTTCGTCGCGTCCATTTACACGCTGGACCTGATCCTGCCGGTCATCGATCTCGGGCAGCAGTCAGCGTTCCAACCACGTGGGGCGTCGGTCTGGTTCGCCTACGCCCTGATCGCCGCCGGGCTGCTGTTGGTGACCACCATCGCCGCCGCCGGTGCCCGCCAGTTGCGGCGCGACTGACCGCCGCGTCGGTCACAGCGATGGTCTTATCTCACCTCAGTAGAAACCGGATCGAGCAGGAAGAGGTCTTGGTACTCGGGCCCGGCATAGCCCTCTACCTCAGCAGTGATGCGAAGCTTCTGCCCCACGCCGATGGTGTCGGGGATGTTCGAGCCCGTTAGGCGCAGATCGCTGGTGATGTTGACGTCCTTGAACTGGAAGTTGGGCCCGGTCACTCCCGACCCGGTGCTATCTCCGGCGAAGACCAAGATGCCGTACCGCGTCTTGTAATCGCCGTGATGGTTCATTGCAGCGATGGTGCCATCGAACTTGATGGTTCGGCCCTGGTACTTGGCCGCGAACTCCTTGAACAGGTCGTAGTCATCCACCGCGGCCAAGAGCGCTGCCAAGTCCTTGTTGTTCTCTACGGTCAAGACCGTGTCGGCCTCGGGCTCGGCAGGCGCAGGGTTCGACTCAGGCGCGGCCCCTACCGGCTCTTGCCCTGCCGAGGCCTCCGTCGTGGCGGCAGCCGGAGGCGTCGGCGCGTTCTTCTCGTTGATCGCTCCGATAGTGATGACGATGGCGAGAATGGAGAGCAGACCAGCCGCAACCCCAACCCCGACCTTCTGCTGCTTCGCCAGCGGCGGCCCTTGCTTGCTCACGTTTTGGATCATAGCCGCGCTCTCTGCGGCCCATCTGCGGCCCATCTGCGGCCCTCCCGGGCCCGTCGGGGATCGATCCTCCTAGGACGGTCTAGGAGGTGTTGCATGGGGCAGGGGTGCCCATATTGCCGACATCGGGCCTGCGTCAGCGATGAGTGCGCAGGGCGTCTGTCCTGGACGCCCCCATGTCAGCGGCGCCCGGCGAGGGCGGGACACGCCTGGTAGGCGGCTTCCAGGTCCTCGTCTGTGAAGCGGACCTTGCGGCCGAGGCGGTGGCAGGGGACGCGGCCCTTGGACACCCAGCGCCGGAGGGTGGTCTCCGCGATGTACGGGACCGACAGGTGGGGGCCTGGACCGCCTCCACGACAACCCTCATGAGCAACTGCAGACGCTGCCCAGGCCATGCTGTCGCTGTCGACGCTGACGAGGCGTAGGTCGCGGGAGACGAGGATGCGGTGGATGAGTTCGCCTTGTCCTTGTTGGATGCGTGAGTACGCCCGCCCGAGGGATAGGAGTGGGGCGAGGTTGTACAGTACGCCCGCTGGCGGGAGCCGCTCGGCCGCTGCTCACCTCGCTGCCCACCGCCCGGCCGACGCCTGGAGGCCGGGCGGTGGGACACATTGACGGAGCGGGGCCTACCGGCGATTGCTCAGTGGGTCATTGGCGCACGAGCAGCCGCAGCACCTCGCCCTGCCCGACCATGGTGCCCTTGTTGGAGATGTAGATGGTGCCGTCCCGGGCGACCGCCAGACCGGTGGGCGTGACGAGGCCGGCCCGGGCGAGTTCGGTGCGCGATCCGTCGCGCTCCACCCGGATCAGCGCGCCGGTCGGGTCGCCGCTGAGCAGGCCGTTGGCGGTGATCTCGAGGACGAGCAGCCTGCCCTTGTGGTCGAAGGCGATGTCGGCGATGTTGGTGAAGCCTTCGGCGTAGACGGTGGGGGCCTGGCCGGGCGTGACGCGCCATACCTTCGCCCCGCCGACGGGGAACGGGAATCCGGTCAGCTGGCCGACGTAGAGCGCGCCGCCCGGACCTGTCGTCACCGTGGTCGGCACGAACTGCATCGGGATGTCCGGTCCGCCGAACGGGCTCGGCGTCGGGGTGGTCGGGAACACGGCGAGCGGGGAGATGCGGCCCCTGCGGTCGAGGCGCAGCAGGGTGTTGCCGCCCGCGTCGGTCGCCACGGCTCCATCCCGGTACGACACGAGGCCGTACGGGTTGCTGTCGGGCCCGGTGCCGGGCTGGTCACTGTCTGGGTTGTTCGCCGCCTCCCAGCCGGCCAGGTCGGCGAAGGAGTTTGCCCCCGACGGCCCGAGCCGCACGGTCTGGCCGACGAGCGCCCCGGCGGTACCCAGCTGGGCCCGACGCTGCGGGTCCGTGCCGAGGCCGATGGTGACCAGCGGCCCGGCTGCGGTCAGCGCGATGTCGTGCGGTCCGAGGACCTCGGACTGGGTCGGCGTGCCCAGTGACGGAAGCCCGGTGGCCACCCGCTTCTGCTGGTGTCCCCGAACCGTGGTGATCGCCCCCGTGGCTCCCAGGCAGAACACCTGGTCCTGCCCGCCGACGAGGCATGGCCCCTGGCCACCCCTGCCGGCTTCGGCGACGAGCACGACTCCCTCGGGCGTCACGGCAAGGCCCCGCGGATTGTCGAGCCCGGTGGCGATCACAGTCATGCCCTCGGCGCGGGTCTTGCTTGTGGCCGCCGTCACCGCGTCGGGTGTCGACGCGACGACGAGGCCGGCGACTGCGACGGCAACGCCGGCAGACCGGAGCTTGAGCCTCACCATTGGGTCTCCTTCCTCGTGTTCCCGAATCATGCCGTGCACAACGGTCACAACTTCCGCGACGCTAACCGGGTTCCGGGCCCTGATCGGCGACGCTGTCGGGTGTACGACCGCCGAGGCTGCCCGGACAAGATGCCAAGCCGGATTTCCGCAGGGCGAGCGGGGTCGGGGCAGGCACACCGAGGTGGACAACTTGATCTCGTAACGCGCAGGTCACATCCATTCGTTGTGCCTGATCTGCGCCCGAGGCCCGGTCCCGCTGCCTGACGATGTCGGGGGAGGGACGGGACATGGGCGGCGCTCGCGGTCGGGGCGGATGGGGCCGGAGAGGGTGAGTCCGGCCTGGCGGTGGGAGACGTCGCCGGGTGGGCTGGTGCTGTGCCGGCCTGTCGCCCCGATGCTCGCCGCGCCCGTCGATTCCGTGCCCGAGGGTCCGAACCTAGCCTATGAACCGAAGTGGATGGCTGCCGACGCCGCCTTCAAGATCTCGTTCGCCCGGCGCAGCTCAGCGTTCTCCCGCCGCAGCCGCTTCAACTCCGCCGACTCATCCGTGCTCACCCCGGGCCGATCACCGGCGTCGACCTGGGCCTGGCGCACCCACTTCCGCAACGTCTCTGCCGTGCCGATGCCGAGCTTGTGGGCGACGGCGGTAATCGCCGCGTACTCGGACTCGTAGTTCGCCCGCACCTCGGCGACCATCCGCACCGCTCGCTCACACAACTCACGCGGATAAGGGGAAGGGCGTGACATGGCTCGATCCTCCACAAGAGGTCGGGCCGCTACCAAACCCGGGGCGGTTCAGTGAAAGCTGACTGGCACCCGTGGTGCCGCTGCTTTGCGTAGATCCCAGGGGCCAGTTCCCGAACTACGGACGACCGATCACAAGATCCCGGCCGGCCGCCGGTACCCGACTGTCTGCGATGGTGGCAGCATCACCGCACATGCGACGCTCCTCTTCGCGACTGCTGCTCGCTGCGCTCATGCCACCGATGTTTGCGCTGTTCGGGTTGAGTGCTTGCGGCGACCAGGCCGAGCACCGCTCCGGCTCGTCTTCTGGGCCCACGCCACCGACGGCTGAGGTGGTGAAGCCGCGCGTCAGCGTGCCGGCCACCCGGTCGGCTCCAGCCACAACTGCGCCGCCTGAGCTGCACTTCAACAGGTCGATGGTCCGCAGCAACGAGGTCAACAAGGAGAACAAGGGCGGGCAAGCGAACGTCGAGTTGGTCGCTGGTAGCAAGGACCTCAAGACGTTAGAGCGCGTCGCCCGCGAGTGTGTCGAGGTGTTTCTGAGGGAGCAGAAAGCGGCCTTCTGCAAGGTCTTCGGCAATGAGGCTGACTACAAGGCTCGTGATCTGCGTAAGGCGGGAGACTCCAACTGCTGGGCCTGGTATGTGGGGGTGCCCCTGGCAGGTGGCGAAGCGATGGCCACCGAGGGAGGCGAGGTCGGCTACGTCGCCGAGCGCTGCCCCGGAGAGCTGTATCGCTGATCCCTGGAGCACCGACTCTGGCGGAAGCGATTGCCAGGTAAAGGTACGACGAGAGCAGCCAAGAGGCCGCCGGCCGAAGGCGGCAGGTGACTGTTCTTACGGCCTCCCGATCCTGGCCCGCATCGATTCACACCTCCTGCTACGAGGGCAGGCGCTTCGGCTTCGGGGAGCGCAACGCCGCCGCCCTCGCCCAACGGTCGCCGCCCCGGCGGGCCGGAGTGGCGTCCCTGATAGTGGTGTAACGCGG
>NZ_LWLS01000087.1 GCF_001905095.1 Micromonospora sp. CB01531 | reverse complement strand
GTCTGGGTGTTGCGAGGACCGCTAGATCCCAAGGGGTGCCGGGGGCCTCGTCGTTGCTGGTGCTTAGCGGTACGACCCGAAGTCGAAGTCGTCCAGCGGCACCGCCTGGCCGCTGGCCGGCCCGAAGCCGTAGTCGGTCTCCGGGTAGCCGGTCATCGAGTAGACCTTGGCCTTCGCCTCCTCGGTCGGCTCGACCCGGACGTTGCGGTACTTGCTGATGCCCGTACCGGCCGGGATGAGCTTACCGATGATCACGTTCTCCTTGAGGCCGATCAGCGAGTCGCTGCGGGCGTGGATCGCCGCGTCCGTCAGCACCCGGGTGGTCTCCTGGAAGGAGGCCGCCGACAGCCAGGAGTCCGTGGCCAGCGAGGCCTTGGTGATACCCATCAGCACCGGGCGACCCGCCGCGGGCTCGCCGCCCTCGGACACGAGCCGGCGGTTCTCCGACTCGAAGAGCGCCCGGTCGACCAGCACGCCCGGCAGGAACTCGGTCGAGCCGGAGTCGATGACCGTCACCCGCTTGAGCATCTGGCGGATGATGATCTCGATGTGCTTGTCGTGGATGAGCACACCCTGCGAGCGGTAGACCTCCTGGACCTCCTGGGTCAGGTGGACCTGGACCGCGCGCGGGCCGAGGATGCGCAGCAGCTCGTGCGGGTCGATGGTGCCCTCGGTGAGCTTCTCGCCGACCTCGACGTGGTCCCCGTCGTGGGCCCGCAGCCGGACCCGCTTGGAGATCTTGTCGTAGACGATCTCGTCGCTGCCGTCGTCCGGCACCACGATGATCTTCCGCGACCGCTCGCCGTCCTCGATCCGGATCCGACCCGGGGTGTCGGCGATGGGCGCCTTACCCTTCGGGACCCGGGCCTCGAAGATCTCCTGGACCCGGGGCAGACCCTGGGTGATGTCCTCACCCGCGACACCACCGGTGTGGAAGGTACGCATCGTCAGCTGCGTACCCGGCTCACCGATCGACTGGGCGGCGATGATGCCGACCGCCTCGCCGACGTCCACCGTCTTGCCGGTCGGCAGCGAGCGGCCGTAGCACGCACCGCAGACGCCCAGCTTCGACTCGCAGGTGAGCACGCTGCGCACCCGGACGCTCTCCACCCCGGCCGCGACGATCCGGTCGACCAGGATCGAGTTGATGTCCTGACCCCGCTCGGCCACCACGGTGCCGTCCGGCCCCTTGATGTCGTCGGCCAGGGTACGGGCGTGCACGCTGGTCTCGGCGTGCTCGTGCACGACCAGCTTGCCGTCGAGCCGCTCGCCGATCTGCATCGGGATGGCGCGGTCGGTGCCGCAGTCCTCCTCGCGGATGATGACGTCCTGCGAGACGTCCACCAGACGCCGGGTCAGGTAACCCGAGTCGGCGGTACGCAGGGCGGTGTCCGCGAGACCCTTACGGGCACCGTGCGTGGAGATGAAGTACTCCAGCACGGACAGACCCTCCCGGTACGAGGCCTTGATGGGCCGCGGGATGATCTCGCCCTTCGGGTTGGCCACCAGACCACGGATCGCCGCGATCTGCCGGAGCTGGAGCAGGTTACCGCGGGCACCCGAGTTGATCATCTTCCACAGCGGGTTCTCCTGCGGCAGCGCGGTGTCCATCTCCTTGGCGACCTCGTTGGTCGCCTTGGTCCAGATTTCGATGAGCTCGCCGCGGCGCTCCTCGGCGGTCATCAGACCACGCTGGTACTGCTTGTCGATCCGGTCGGCTTCCTTCTCGTACCGCTCCAGGATCTCCCGCTTGCGTGGCGGAGCGATGACGTCCTCCATGCCGATGGTGACGCCGGACCAGGTGGCCCAGTGGAAACCGGCCTCCTTGAGTCCGTCGAGGGTGGCCGCGAGAGCCACCTTCGGGAAGCGCTCCGCGAGGTCGTTGACGATCGCGGAGAGCTGGCCCTTGCGGATCTCGTAGTTCACGAAGCGGTAGCCCGGCGGCAGCGTCTCGTTGAACAGGACCCGGCCCAGGGTGGTCTCCACCGTCACCGGCTCGCCCTCGACCCAGCCCTCGGGCGCGACCCACGGCTCGGCGCCGGCGCCGTTGTCGACCCCGACGACGTCCCGCAGCCGGATCTTGACCGGAGCCTGCAGGTGCAGCTCGCCGTTGTCGAACGCCATCCGCGCCTCGGCGTCCGAGCTGAACGCCCGGCCCTCACCCTGGCCACCCGGAGTCAGGTGGGTGAGGTGGTAGAGGCCGATGACCATGTCCTGGGTGGGCATGGTGACCGGCTTGCCGTCGGCCGGCTTGAGGATGTTGTTCGACGACAGCATCAGGATCCGCGCCTCGGCCTGGGCCTCGGCGGACAGCGGCACGTGCACCGCCATCTGGTCACCGTCGAAGTCGGCGTTGAACGCGGTGCAGACCAGCGGGTGGATCTGGATGGCCTTGCCCTCGACCAGCTGCGGCTCGAAGGCCTGGATGCCCAGCCGGTGCAGGGTCGGCGCCCGGTTCAGCAGGACCGGGTGCTCGCCGATGACCTCTTCCAGCACGTCCCACACGACCGGCCGCTGCCGCTCGACCATCCGCTTGGCGGACTTGATGTTCTGCGCGTGGTTGAGGTCGACCAGCCGCTTCATCACGAACGGCTTGAACAGTTCCAGCGCCATCTGCTTGGGCAGGCCGCACTGGTGCAGCTTGAGCTTCGGGCCGACCACGATGACCGAACGGCCGGAGTAGTCGACGCGCTTGCCCAGCAGGTTCTGGCGGAACCGGCCCTGCTTGCCCTTGAGCATGTCGGACAGCGACTTCAGCGGGCGGTTACCCGGACCGGTGACCGGCCGGCCGCGGCGACCGTTGTCGAACAGCGCGTCGACGGCCTCCTGGAGCATCCGCTTCTCGTTGTTGACGATGATCTCGGGCGCGCCGAGGTCGATCAGCCGCTTGAGGCGGTTGTTCCGGTTGATCACCCGGCGGTACAGGTCGTTCAGGTCGGAGGTCGCGAAGCGGCCACCGTCCAGCTGCACCATCGGACGCAGGTCCGGCGGGATGACCGGGACGCAGTCCAGCACCATGCCGAGCGGCGAGTTGCGGGTGTTCTGGAACGCCGCGACGACCTTCAGCCGCTTGAGCGCCCGGATCTTCCGCTGGCCCTTGCCGGTGCGGATGGTCTCGCGCAGGCTCTCGGCCTCGGCGTCGAGGTCCATGTTCTGGACCAGCGCCTTGATGGCCTCGGCGCCCATGGCACCGGTGAAGTACTCGCCGAAGCGGTCGCGCAGCTCGCGGTAGAGCAGCTCGTCGGTGACCAGCTGCTTGGGCTCGAGCTTGCGGAAGGTGTCGAGGACCTCGTCGAGGCGGTCGATCTCGCGCTGGGCCCGGTCGCGGATCTGGCGCATCTCGCGCTCGCCGCCCTCCTTGACCTTGCGCCGGACGTCCGCCTTCGCGCCCTCGGCCTCCAGCTCGGCCAGGTCGGCCTCGAGCTTGGCGGCCCGCTTCTCGATCTCCGAGTCGCGGCTGTTCTCGGCCTGCCGCTTCTCGGCCAGGATCTCGTTCTCGATCGTCGAGAGGTCACGGTGACGCGCCTCGGCGTCCACGCTCGTCACGACGTACGAGGCGAAGTAGATGATCTTCTCGAGGTCCTTCGGGGCGAGGTCCAGCAGGTAGCCCAGCCGGCTCGGCACGCCCTTGAAGTACCAGATGTGGGTCACCGGAGCGGCCAGCTCGATGTGACCCATCCGCTCCCGGCGAACCTTGGAGCGGGTCACCTCGACGCCGCAGCGCTCGCAGATGATGCCCTTGAAGCGGACCCGCTTGTACTTACCGCAGTAGCACTCCCAGTCCCGCTGCGGACCGAAGATCTTCTCGCAGAAGAGCCCGTCCTTCTCCGGCTTCAGGGTGCGGTAGTTGATGGTCTCGGGCTTCTTGACCTCGCCGTGGGACCACTGACGGATGTCGTCGGCGGTGGCGAGGCCGATGCGCAGCTCGTCGAAGAAGTTGACGTCGAGCACTATGTCCCCTATGTCGTCGTCTGTACTGCCTAGCTAACGGGCAGGTTCGGGGGCCGGCGAACCGGCCCCCGAACCATCACCTCAGACCTCTTCGACCGAGCTCGGCTCGCGCCGGGACAGGTCGATGCCCAGCTCCTCCGCGGCCCGGAACACCTCGTCGTCGGTCTCGCGCATCTCCAGGGCCACGCCGTCGCTGGACAGCACCTCGACGTTGAGGCACAGCGACTGCAGCTCCTTGAGCAGCACCTTGAACGACTCGGGGATGCCCGGCTCGGGGATGTTCTCGCCCTTGACGATCGCCTCGTAGACCTTCACCCGGCCGAGGACGTCGTCGGACTTGATCGTCAGCAGCTCCTGCAGGGCGTACGCGGCGCCGTACGCCTGCATCGCCCAGCACTCCATCTCACCGAAGCGCTGGCCACCGAACTGCGCCTTACCACCCAGCGGCTGCTGCGTGATCATCGAGTACGGGCCGGTCGACCGGGCGTGGATCTTGTCGTCGACCAGGTGGTTGAGCTTCAGGATGTAGATGTAGCCGACCGCGATCGGGTCCGGCAGCGGCTCGCCGGAGCGACCGTCGAACAGCCGCGCCTTGCCGGTACGCCCGATCAGCTGGTCGCCGTCCCGGTTGGGCAGGGTCGACTCGAGCAGGCCGGCGATCTCCTCCTCGCGGGCACCGTCGAAGACCGGGGTGGCCACGTTGGTGTCCGGCTCGGACTCGTGCGCGTCGATCGAACGGAGCTGGCGCTTCCACTCCTCGTCGTCGCCCTGGACGCTCCAGCCGGTCTTGGCCACCCACCCGAGGTGGGTCTCCAGGACCTGGCCGATGTTCATCCGGGACGGCACGCCGAGCGGGTTCAGCACGATGTCGACCGGGGTGCCGTCCTCCAAGAACGGCATGTCCTCGATCGGCAGGATCTTGGAGATGACACCCTTGTTGCCGTGGCGGCCCGCGAGCTTGTCACCGTCCTGGATCTTGCGCTTCTGGGCCACGTATACCCGGACCAGCTCGTTGACGCCCGGGGGCAGCTCGTCGCCGTCCTCGCGGGAGAAGGTGCGCACGCCGATGACCGTGCCGGTCTCACCGTGCGGCACCTTCAGCGAGGTGTCCCGGACCTCGCGCGCCTTCTCGCCGAAGATCGCGCGGAGCAGCCGCTCCTCCGGGGTCAGCTCGGTCTCACCCTTCGGGGTGACCTTGCCGACCAGGATGTCGCCGGGGACGACCTCGGCGCCGATCCGGATGATCCCGCGCTCGTCGAGGTCGGCGAGCATCTCCTCGCTGACGTTCGGGATGTCGCGGGTGATCTCCTCCGGGCCGAGCTTGGTGTCCCGGGCGTCGACCTCGTGCTCCTCGATGTGGATCGAGGTGAGCACGTCCTGCTGCACGAGGCGCTGCGACAGGATGATCGCGTCCTCGTAGTTGTGGCCCTCCCAGGTCATGAACGCCACGAGCAGGTTGCGCCCGAGCGCCATCTCGCCCTCGTCGGTGCACGGACCGTCGGCGATGACCTGACCGGCCTCGACGCGGTCGCCCTCGAAGACGACCGGCTTCTGGTTGACGCAGGAGCCGGCGTTGGAGCGGCGGAACTTGTGCAGCAGGTACGTCCGGCGGTGGCCGTCGTCCTGGTGGACGGTGATGTAGTCGGCGCAGAGGTCCTCGATCACACCGCCGACCTCGGCGACGACGACGTCACCGGCGTCCACGGCCGCGCGGTACTCCATGCCCGTACCGACCAGCGGCGACTCGGCCTTGACCAGCGGCACCGCCTGGCGCTGCATGTTCGCGCCCATGAGCGCACGGTTGGCGTCGTCGTGCTCGAGGAACGGGATCATCGCGGTCGCCACGGAGGTCATCTGCCGCGGCGACACGTCCATGTAGTCCACGGCCTCCGGCGGCACGTCCTCGGTCTCGCCGCCCTTACGGCGGACCAGGACGCGGTCCTCGGCGAACGACCCGTCGGACTTCAGCGGGGCGTTGGCCTGCGCCTTGACGAACCGGTCCTCCTCGTCCGCGGTCAGGTAGTCGATCTGGTCGGTGACCCGACCGTTGACGACCTTCCGGTACGGCGTCTCGATGAAGCCGAACGGGTTGACCCGGGCGAAGGTGGACAGGGCGCCGATCAGACCGATGTTCGGGCCTTCCGGCGTCTCGATCGGGCACATCCGGCCGTAGTGGGACGGGTGCACGTCGCGGACCTCGAAGCCGGCCCGCTCCCGGGACAGACCACCCGGGCCGAGCGCGCTCAGCCGGCGCCGGTGGGTCAGGCCCGCCAGCGGGTTGGTCTGGTCCATGAACTGGGACAGCTGCGACGTACCGAAGAACTCCTTGATCGCCGCCACCACCGGGCGGATGTTGATCAGGGTCTGCGGCGTGATCGCCTCGACGTCCTGGGTGGTCATCCGCTCACGAACGACCCGCTCCATCCGGGACAGGCCGACCCGGACCTGGTTCTGGATCAGCTCACCCACCGTACGCAGGCGACGGTTGCCGAAGTGGTCGATGTCGTCGGCCTCGTAGCCCTCCTCACCGGCGTGCAGCCGGCAGAGGTATTCCACGGTGGCGACGATGTCGTCCTCGGTCAGCGTGCCGGTGGTGATCGGCACGTCCAACTCGAGCTTCTTGTTGAACTTGTAACGACCGACCTTGGCGACGTCGTACCGCTTCGGGTTGAAGAAGAGGTTGTCCAGCAGGGTCTGGGCGTTCTCGCGGGTCGGCGGCTCGCCCGGGCGGAGCTTCCGGTAGATGTCGAGCAGCGCCTCGTCCTGGCCGGCGATGTGGTCCTTCTCGAGCGTGGTCATCATCAGCTCGGACCAGCCGAACTTCTCGCGGATCTGCTCCGCGGACCACCCGATGGCCTTGAGCAGGACGGTGACGGCCTGCCGGCGCTTGCGGTCGATGCGGACGCCGACCGTGTCGCGCTTGTCGATGTCGAACTCCAGCCAGGCACCCCGGCTCGGGATGACCTTGACGCTGGAGAGGTCGCGGTCGGAGGTCTTGTCCGGCTGCTTGTCGAAGTAGACGCCCGGCGAACGGACGAGCTGGCTGACCACGACGCGCTCGGTGCCGTTGATGATGAAGGTGCCCTTCGGCGTCATCATCGGGAAGTCACCCATGAACACCGTCTGGCTCTTGATCTCGCCGGTGGTGTTGTTGGTGAACTCCGCGGTCACGAACAGCGGGGCGCAGTAGGTCAGGTCCTTCTCCTTGCACTCCTCGATCGAGGCCTTGACCTCGTCGAAGCGCGGAGCCGAGAAGGAGAGCGACATGGTGCCGGAGAAGTCCTCAATGGGACTGATCTCGTCGAGGATCTCCGCGAGACCCGAGCGTGCGTGCGGGTCGTCCGCCGACCGGCCCTGCCAAGCCTCGTTGCCGACGAGCCAGTCGAAGGACTCGTTCTGGATGGCGAGGAGGTTGGGGACCTCGAGGTGTTCGGTGATCCTGCCGAAAGAAACTCGGCGGGGCGCAAAAGCGCTCGACGTACGACTGGTCTTCGCAGGGCGGGAAGCTGCCAAGATGCGTCCTTCCGAGGACCGGTGCTGCAGAACGGCTGGTACGCGTGCACTCCAATGACCCCACCAGAAATATCCGCAAACGGACATTTCCGAGCAGGGGTCAATTCGGAAGGCAGCGCAAACTAGCAGTGTAGCCGAGAGGCTAACCGCTGTCCAGCCCACCCCGCAGGTCGTCGCGGAACTTGCCTCGGGACCTCGAAAACCAGGTCTACCGGGCCGCTCGGAACGCGACGCTCCTGCCGGGCCGCTCGGGTGTCACGGCGATGGTGCTGCCGCCGCCATTACCCGAGAGGTGGCCGTTGCAAGCGCGGAAGGTCTTGCTGGTGTCAGCGTGCCTGGCAGCCCGGTGCCGCGTCAAGGGCCGGTTACTGCTCGGGGTGTCTTTCCCTCCGACGGGCTACCGGCAGGCGCCACTGTGAAACCGGCGCGAACGACCTGTACGCCCTGCTCACGCCGCTGCCACCGGGTGCCACCATGCACAGCGGGCGGCGATCCGTTTCCGGATCACCGCCCGCCGCGACGCGGTGTGCCCCGGCTCACGTGAGCCGGACGCGCGTCAGGTCAACGCAAGGTCACTTGAGGGTGACCTTGGCGCCCTCGCCCTCGAGCTTGGCCTTGGCCTTCTCGGCGGTCTCCTTGTTGACCTTCTCCAGGACCGGCTTCGGCGCGGCCTCGACCAGGTCCTTGGCCTCCTTCAGGCCCAGGCCGGTCAGCTCACGCACGACCTTGATGACCTGGATCTTCTTGCCACCGTCGGCGTCGAGGATGACGTCGAACTCGTCCTTCTCCTCCTCGGCCGGGGCGGCCGGGCCACCGGCAACCGGGCCCGCGGCCACGGCGACCGGAGCGGCGGCGGTGACCTCGAAGGTCTCCTCGAACTGCTTCACGAACTCGGAGAGCTCGATCAGCGTCATCTCCTTGAACGCGTCGAGCAGCTCGTCGGTGCTGAGCTTCGCCATGTCTGGCGTCCTTTCCTAAGGGTTTGACTAAGAACGTGGGTGCGCCGCGGGGCCTCAGGCCGCCTCGGCGCCCTCCTTCTCGCGCTTGTCCTGCAGGGCGGCCGCCAGACGCGCGGTCTTGGCGAGCGGAGCCTGGAACAGGGCCGCAGCCTTGCTCAGGTTGCCCTTCATGGCGCCGGCCAGCTTCGCCAGCAGCACCTCGCGGGACTCCAGGTCGGCGAGCTTCGTGACCTCGGCCGCGGAGATGGCCTTGCCCTCGAAGACACCGCCCTTGATGACGAGCTTCGGGTTGGCCTTCGCGAAGTCGCGAAGCCCCTTCGCCGCCTCGACGACGTCGCCCGAAACGAAAGTCAGCGCGGTAGGACCGGAGAACAGCTCGTCGAGGCCGGAGATGCCCGCCTCGGTCGCCGCACGCTTGGCCAGCGTGTTCTTCGCGACCGTGTAGCTGGTCTCCTTGCCGAGCGAGCGCCGCAGCTGGGTGAGCTGGGAAACCGTGAGCCCGCGGTACTCGGTCAGCACGGTCGCCCCCGCGTTGCGGAAGCTCTCGGTCAGCTCGGCGACGGCCGTGGCCTTGTCGGCCCGGATCGGCTTGTCCGCCATGTCCCTCCTCTCTCGTTGCTCGGAGCTGGTACGCCGGCGACGAGCGGACGCTCGCGACGGCGGCGGAGGCATCACGACAACGAGAAAAGCCCCGGCGCAGGGCGCACGGGGCGAGGGCCGGCACAACGGGCGCAGTCGGCGGACCACGCACAGCACCGATTTTCGCTTGCCGCCCTGCGCGGGTCGCCCGTCATCGCGGGACCTTCGACCGTGCCAGGGCACGGTGACCAGCGGTCTCTGGGTGGAACTACGCGACAAGGTTACGCGACGTGTCCCGCTACTTCCAAATCGCCCCCGGAGTGCCCTCGGTCACCCTCACCCGGGTTGATGACCCACCCCGAGGTACGGCACATTGCGCCATCGCCCGGGCGGGACAGGCCGGTGTGCGGCACACCGAGTCAATCAGGGCGAGCATGCCCGGCCGGGGCCCGCTCGGGCGGGCGAATCAGGCGCGGGTACGGCGGCCCCAGGCGTAGCCGGCCAGGGCCACCACCACCCAGACCAGCGCCCAGGCGCTCAGGAGCAGTGCCGCCGAGGCGGTCAGGTCGCCGGTCAGCGCCCGGGCGGTCGGCATCACCGGCGGCGCCAGCCACGGCAGCACCGAGTCGCTCAGCCCCAGGACCAGGGCACCGACCGCGCCGACCGAGAGCACCGCCACGCCGTACCCGGCGCTGCGGGTGATCGCCCGGCTGGCCAGGGCGCCCAGCGCCACGGCCGCCGGCAGGGCGAGCAGATGGGCCCAGAGGCCGAGGGCCACTCCGGCGGCCACTGACCGGTCCCCCGGCCCGGTCTCGCCGGTCACCCCGCCGACCAACCAGGGGAAGACCAGCGCGACGGCCACCGTGCCGAGCCCGGCCACGGCCGCCGCCAGCAGGCCGGCGGCCCGCTCCCGGACCGGGCCCACGACCACCCGGGCCAGCCGGCGCTGCACGTCCGGCTCGACGTCCAGCAGGATCTTGGTCTGCCAGGCCAGCACCGGGAACAGCACCACTGCCGAGACGCCGTACGCCTCCGCCGGCCGGGCCCGGCCGCCGCCGTAGAGGACGCCGAGGGCCAGCAGGCCGGCCAGCACCGGCGCCAGCGCCCGTCCGGTACGCAGGAAGCCGGCCAGCCGCAGCCGGACCAGCGCGGTCACCGGGCCGCCTCCGCAGGCGGGCCGGGGCGGGCCGGCACACCAGCGTCGAGCCCGGCCGGAGCGGGCGAGGCCGGGATGGCGGCGCCCGCCACCGGGGCGGCATCCGGATCCGTGCCGGCCACGGCGGGCGGCCCGGGATCGGGGCGCGCGACAGGAGGCGGGCCAGCCTCGGCGGGGCGCGTGGCGGGAGGCGGGGCGACGTGGTCGCGTACCCGGAGAACGTGGTGGCCGGCGGCGCGCAACCGGGCGACGGCGTCCGCCACCCCCGCGGCCGGTACCGCCAGCTCGACCACCGCTATGCCCGCACTCTCGGTCGGCGCCTGCGCGGTGACCGTGCCGTCGGCGACCGTCCAGCGCGATGCGCCGGGCAGCCGCACCGTCTCGCCGCGGTGGTCACTGACCAGCGCCGCGCCGCCGCCGGCCAGCACCTCGCCGATCAGCTCCGGCACCAGCTCGCGGGCGGCGGCATCCAGCCCCTCCCAGGGCTCGTCGAGGACGAGCAGGCCGGGCGGGCGCAGCATCGCCTGGGCCAGCCCGACCTTCTGGGCGGTGCCCTTCGACAGCTCGGGCAGCCGGACCCCGTGGAACCGGGCCAGGCCGAGCCGGTCGACCCAGTGCCGCACCGCCCGGTCGACCGCCGGACCGGAGAGACCGGCCAGCCGCCCCATCCCGGTGAGGTACCCACCCACGGTGAACGGCTGGTCGGCGGGGAACCGCTCCGGGACCCAGCCGACGGCCGCGGGGCGGTCGACCACCCGACCCCGGGTCGGCCGGAGCACGCCTGCGGCGAGCTGGAGCAGGGTGGACTTGCCGACGCCGTTGCGCCCGAGGACCACCGCCACCTCGCCCGGGCCGAACCGCACCTCAGCGCCGCGCAGCACCCACGGGCCGCGCCGGTGGTAGCGCAACCAGACGTCCTCCAGCCGCATGTGGCGAGCCTGCCACACGGCAATGACGAACGGGGCCCCGCCACGTGAGTGGCGGGACCCCGTCAGGGCTGTCGTGCTCAGGCCTCGGCCGGAGCCTCGGTCAGGTTCTTCACCGCGTTCGGGTCGACCGGGACGCCCGGGCCCATGGTGGTGGTGAGGGTGACCTTCTTCAGGTACTTGCCCTTGGCCGCAGACGGCTTCGACCGCAGCACCTCGTCCAGCACCGCTGCGTAGTTGTCGATCAGCTGGGACTCGGTGAACGAGGCCTTGCCGATGATCAGGTGCAGGTTGGAGTGCTTGTCCACCCGGAAGGTGATCTTACCGCCCTTGATGTCCGAGACGGCCTTGGCGACGTCCATGGTCACCGTGCCGGTCTTCGGGTTCGGCATCAGGCCGCGCGGGCCCAGGATCCGCGCGATCCGGCCGATCTTGGCCATCTGGTCCGGGGTGGCGATCGCCGCGTCGAAGTCCAGCCAACCGCCCTGGATACGGGCGACCAGCTCGTCGGTGCCCACCTCGTCCGCACCCGCAGCGGCGGCCTCCTCGGCCTTCGCGCCGGCGGCGAAGACGATCACGCGGGCGGTCTTACCGGTGCCGTGCGGCAGGTTGACCGTGCCGCGGACCATCTGGTCCGCCTTACGGGGGTCGACGCCGAGGCGCATCGCGACCTCGACCGTGGCGTCGAACTTGACGGAGGTGGACTCCTTGGCCAGCTTGACGGCCTCGGCGGGAGAGTAGAGCTTCGACCGGTCGATGACCTCGGCGGCCTTGCGGTAGCTCTTGCTGCGCTGCATTTCTCGTAACTCCTGTGGTCTATGGCGGGCCGCGGCGTCCGCAGGCCCTCCCACGAACTGATCGGGTGGGGCGGTGACCGAGGTCAGTCGGTGACGTTCAGGCCCATCGACCGGGCGGTGCCGGCGATGATCTTCTCAGCCTGGTCGAGGTCGTTGGCGTTGAGGTCCGCCATCTTCTTCTCCGCGATCTCCCGCACCTGGGCGCGGGTCACGCTGCCGACCTTCTCCTTGTGCGGGACGCCCGAGCCCTTCGGCACGCCGGCGGCCTTGATCAGCAGCCGGGCGGCGGGCGGGGTCTTCAGCACGAAGGTGAAGGTCCGGTCCTCGTAGACGCTGATCTCGGCGGGGACGATGTCGCCCCGCTGCGACTCGGTCTGCGCGTTGTAGGACTTGCAGAACTCCATGATGTTCACGCCGTGCTGGCCGAGCGCGGGGCCGACCGGCGGCGCCGGGGTGGCCTGGCCCGCCGGCAGCTGAAGCGTGAACGTCTTGACGAGCTTCTTCTTCGGAGGCATGTCTCTTCCTGGGGCTTGGAACTGGGATTCTCGCCGGCCGCGGGAGCGCACGGTCAGCGCGGTGCGACAGCGGCGACGTTCTAGGGTAGCGCAGACGTCCGTCGCCCCTCCGCCGAGGTGCGGCGGGGCGGCGAAACGACGCACCGGCGGCAGGCCCAGGGGCCCCCGCCGGTGCCGACGTACGTCAGATCTTGGCGACCTGGTTGAAGTTGAGCTCGACCGGAGTCTCCCGGCCGAAGATCGACACCAGCACCTTGAGCTTCTGCTGGTCGGCATTGATCTCGCTGATCGTCGCCGGCAGCGAAGCGAAGGCGCCGTCGGTGACGGTGACCGAGTCGCCGACCTCGAAGTCGAGGACCTTGACCTCGGGCTTGGCCTTCTTCTGCTCGGTCTCGACCGCCGGGGCCAGCCACTTCAGCACCTCGTCGAGGCTCAGCGGCGCCGGCCGGTCGGCCCGGTCGGTCGCGCCGACGAAGCCGGTCACCCCCGGAGTGTTCCGGACGCAGGAGTAGGACTCCGCGGTCAGCTCCATCCGGACCAGGATGTAGCCCGGGAAGACCTTCGCCTGGACCTGGGACCGCTTGCCGTTCTTGACCTCGACCTCTTCCCGGGTCGGCACCTCGACCTGGTAGATGTAGTCCTCCATGTCGAGGGACGTGATCCGGGTCTCGAGGTTGGTCTTGACCTTGTTCTCGTAGCCGGCGTACGAGTGCACCACGTACCAGTCGCCAGGGGCGTAGCGCAGCTTCTGGCGCAGCTCGGCGACCGGGTCGAACTCCTGCTCCGGCTCGGTGGTCGGAAATTCCGGCGCGCTGGCGGCCTCGACCGACTCATCGTTGGCCGCCGTCGCCACCGGAGACTGCTCGTCCCGGGTCTCGGCGGTCTCGTCGTACTCAGGCACGCTCGCTCACTTCCGTCTGTCTCGCTGGTAGCCGGTCAGCTGGGGTTGCCGAAGACCCACAGCACCGCCTTCGCGAAGCCGTAGTCCAGGCCGGCCACGATCGCCAGCATCACCGCGACGAAGGTGACCACCACAGCCGTGTAGGTCAGCAGCTCCTTGCGGGTCGGCCAGATGACCTTACGCAGCTCGGCCACGACCTCGCGGAAGAACCGCGCGATGCGGGCGAAGAGCCCGATCCGTTCGGTGTCCTTCCGGGTCTTCCGGCCCTCGGTCGACTCGGCGCGGGCCCGCTTGCGGGTGGCGGTGCCGCCCCTGGAGACCGGCTCCTCCGCGTCGGTGGCGTCGTCCTCGGCCTCGCCGTCGGCCTCGTCGACGACCGCGTCGTCACGCAGACGCTCGTCGTCGGCGTCCTCGCCGCGCCGCTTGTTCTCGGCCACTTCGCCCTCCGTGCGGGATGTCGGGTCGCACGCTGATGGGCGTGCGCGGCGTGTGCTCACGCCGGCCGGACCAACCGTCCCGCGACGGGCCGCGGCCGGCGGACCGACCGGGAGGGCCCCGAATGCCTCGGAACCAACCCCGCCGATGCCACCACCACGGGCCGGACGCCGCCCTGCGGACGGCGCGACCCACGGGAACGGTCAGGCCTGAGGCGCAGGGGTGACAGGACTTGAACCTGCAGCCTGCGGTTTTGGAGACCGCTGCTCTGCCAATTGAGCTACACCCCTGTGCGGCAACTCACCCCACCCGGACACGCAGTGCCGGGCAGGGGTCACTTGCCCCACGGCGGACCAGTGTACGGGTAGTCGTGCGACTTTCCCAACCGGTCTGCCCCTCGCGCGTCGACAGACCCCTCAGCGGGGCGTCCGGACGGTCGCCCGAGCCTGCGACAGGACTTTCTCTCCCAGGCACGTCGCGGTGACGTCGAGCCTGGTCAGGCCGTCCTCGGTGACCTCCTTGACGACCGCGCTGACCTCGATCTCGGTGCCCTCGTCGGTGTCCGGCACGACCACTGGCCGGGTGAACCGGACGCCGAAGTCGACCACCGCGTCCGGCGCGCCGGCCCAGGTGGTGACCGCCCGGCCGACCAGCGCCATGGTGAACATGCCGTGGGCGATCACGCCGGGCAGGCCCACCTTGGTGGCGGTCCGGTCGCTCCAGTGGATCGGGTTGAAGTCGCCCGAGGCGCCCGCGTAGCGGACCAGGTCCGCACGGGTCACCCGGAACGTCTGGGTGGGCAGCTCCACGGTTCAGGCCTCCCCGCGTACGACGATCTTGGACCAGGCAGCGACCACCGGCTCGCCGTCGGCGGTGCTCACGTCGGTACGGGTGGTCAGGAAGCCGTGCCCGCCCCGGTTGGTGATCTCCTCGATGATGTTCACGCAGACCAGCTCGTCGCCGGCCACCACCGGCCGGGTGTACGCGAACCGCTGGTCCCCGTGCACGACCCGGCTGTAGTCGACGCCCAGCGCCGGGTCCTCGATGATCTGCCGGCTGGCGGCCATGGTCACGAGCACCGGGAAGGTCGGCGGCGCCACCACGTCGGGGTGGCCGAGCGCCCGGGCGGCCTCGGGGTCGTGGTACGCCGGGTCAGTGGCGCCGATGGCGGTGGCGAACTCGCGGATCTTTTCTCGGCCCACCTGATAGGGGGCGGTCGGCGGGTAGCTCCGGCCGACGAAGGACGGGTCCAGGGACATGTCGCGAACCTACACGGAAAGCACGAACGCCGATCCGCGCGGGCTGGCGGCTCGGGGCCGCCGTCCGTGCGGATCGGCGTTCGGAAATGCTGCGGGACCGGGCCGGCGGAGCCGGCCGTGGGTCAGCGGGTCTCGCGGTGGACCGTGTGCTTGCCGTCCCGGGGGCAGAACTTCTTCAGCTCGATGCGGTCCGGGTCGTTACGACGGTTCTTGCGCGTGATGTAGTTGCGCTCCTTGCACTCCACACACGCCAAAGTGATCTTCGGCCGGACATCGGTCGCCTTCGCCACGGCGGAGTGCCTTCCTCGCTAACGGGTAACAACTACAGCGCATCAGCCTACGCGTTGACGGCGCAGACATGCAAAGTGGGCGCCTGCGGCGCCCATCCCACCGACCACCGGGTGACCCGGAGGACGAGAGTAGCGGTGGCCGGACTTGAACCGGCGACACAGCGATTATGAGCCGCTTGCTCTGCCATCTGAGCTACACCGCCGTGGCGGGTCCAGCCGGACCCTTTGAGCCCCCTTACGGAATCGAACCGTAGACCTTCTCCTTACCATGGAGACGCTCTGCCGACTGAGCTAAGGGGGCCTACCCGAGCACCCCGTGGGGTGCCGCGCAGGGGAAACAGTACACGACCCCGCCCGCGAGGTGAAATCGGATCCTCCGTTGCCGCGTTTCCGCAGCTCAGGGCACTGCCCGCAGGCGGGGCAGGTCACCGACGGTGATCGTCTCGGGCTCGACCTGGGCACCGAACCAGGCCTCCAGCCGCTCGTACGGCAGGGGCCGGCTGAACAGGAAGCCCTGGCCGATCTCGCAGCCGATGTCCTGGAGCAGCTCCAGGGTCAGCTCGCTCTCCACCCCCTCGGCCACCACAGCCAGGCCGAACTGCTGGGAGAGCGTCACGACGGCGTTCACGATCGCCAGGTCACCCGGATCGGTCGCCATCCCCTGCACGAAGGAACGGTCGACCTTCACCTCGTGCACCGGCAGCCGGCGCAGTTGGGCCAGGGACGAGTTGCCGGTGCCGAAGTCGTCCACCGAGAGCCGGACGCCGAGATCACGTAGCCGCCGCAGGGTAGGTATCGGACGTTCGGTGCCGTCCAGCACCCCGGCCTCGGTGATCTCCAGGGTGAGCCGCTGCGGCGGCACACCGTACTCGTCCAGCAGCTCGCGTACCAGGGTGGGGAAATGCTGGTCGGTGAGGGTACGGGCGGCGAGGTTGACCGACACGGCGAGCGCCCGCTCGCCGTGGCTCCAGTCCCGGCTGCGGCGCAGGCTCTCCCGGAGCACGAACTCGGTGAGCCGGCCCAGCTGGCCGGTGTGCTCGGCCACCGCCACGAAGTCGTCCGGCGCCACCGTGCCGTGCGCCGGGTGCTCCCAGCGGGCCAGGCACTCCACCCCGACCAGGCGCCGGTCCCGCAGCGTCACCTTGGGCTGGAAATAGACCTCCAGCGCACCGGCGTCCAGCGCGCGACGCAGGTCGCTGGCGAGACCGAGCCGGCGCAACGACCGGGACTCCAGCGCCGGGTTGTAGAGCTGCACGCTGCCCGGCACGGATTTCGCCGCCGTCGCCGCCAGGTCCACCCGCTGGAGCAGGGTCACCGCGTCGCTGCCGTGGTCCGGGTGCACAGCCACCCCGACCGCGGTGTCCACGTCCAGGGTGAGCGCGTCGAAGACCATCTCGTCGCGGATCTGCTCCCGCAACTGCCCGGCCAGCTCCAGCGCCGCCTCGGCGCTCTCCAGCCGCAGGGTCACCAGGAACTCGTCGCCGCCGGCGCGACCGACCAGGGCCGACGAGGGCGCGCAGGCGCGCAGCCGCTCGGCGACCTCGACGAGGACCTTGTCGCCGGCCGCGTGGCCGAGCGACTCGTTGACCTGGCGCAGCCGGTCGACATCGAACAGCAGCAGCGCCACCACCTCGCCCGGTGCGGCGATCTTGACCGCCTCGGCCACCGCTGCGGTGACCCGGCGCCGGTTGGCGAGCTTGGTCAGCGCGTCGTGGTTGGCGTCGTGCCGCAGCCGGTCGACCAGGCGGGAGTTTTCCAGGGCGACCGCGGCGTGCGCGGCGACCGTCTCGAAGACCGGTATGTCGCTCTGGGTGAAGTGGCCCACGTCGCTCAGCCGGTTGACGACCTCAAGCGTGCCGATGACCGCCTGACCAGAACGCAGGGGCACCACGATGACGTCCTTGACCTTGGCGTCACTTGCCGCCCGGCGGGCCTCCTGCTCCGCACCGAAAGCACGGCCGACCGCCACCGTGCGGCCTTCCGTTGCGGCCCGCTCCCGCAGCACCGCAGGGGTGTAGACCACGTCGAGCAGACCCTGGTCGTCGACCCGGGCGGTGAGCAGCAACTCGGGATGCCGACCCTGCGCGGGCAACCAGAGCGTGGCGTACTCGGCCTGCATCAGTGCGCGCACCCGGCCGAGGAGGGCGTCCGCGAGCGTGCCGTCCTGACCGCGCTCGGCGGTGGCCCGGGTCAGGTCGTACATCTGGGCGAGGGTGCGGTGCTGCCGGAAGAACCGCGCGTAGGACCGGTATACCAGGACCAGCGCCGCCGCCAGCGCCACCTGCAACAGCACCGACCACCACGTGGTTCTGACCGCGATCAGGATCATCAGACCCATCGAGGTGTTGATCGCGGCGGTGAGCAACGGGGCCGGGGCACTACGGAGCGCGTCTCGCCCGGCCTGCCACCCCTGGAGAAGGGTGTGCACACCGGCGACGGCGGCGAAGCTGACGACGATGACCGAGGCGACGGCGGTGAACAGGATCATCCACGTGCCAGGCCCCACCCCCCGCATGGGCGGTAGGGCCTGGAGGACGAGCACGGCCAGGGAGGTGCCGGCGGCCGCCTTGGCCACGTTGAACCAGAACTTTGCTGGCGGCAGGCGATGCCGCGTCTGGGTGACCATCGACGCGACGGTGTAGATCACCACAACCGTCAGCGGCGGCAGCAGGAAGAGCGCCACGACGAGTGGGATCTCGGTCAGCGTCATGCCGAACGATTGGCGCCGGACCACGAAGTTGAGCACCGGAATGCCAACGGCGATCATGATCGCCAGCAACGCGGCAGCCAGCCCCCACTCGCCGGAAGGCTCGTCTGAAACCAAGCCGGTGATCGTGGCGCAGACTACCGCGAACAGAGCCAGCGGTCCGGTGATGAGCCAGGCGTGATCGATAGATCTCCGTCGCGACCGTTCACGGCCAGCCATGGCACTCCCTACGAGCTTCGGGCTGCCCAGGCTCCTCGCCCGTCAGATGTTTCCCGTGTCAGTCAGTAACCACCGTCGGTGGGGGCGACGGTCCAGATGATGTCCGCATTCGCGTGGTCGCCAGCGGTGTCGCTGTAGTGCCCGAAGCTGAACCCGATGGCCGCAGCGGCGGCGATCGCGAGGACCGAGCCAAGCAGTCGGCCCAACCGTTGACCAGACATGATTACTCCTGTCGGGGGGCGTCACAGGGGTTAGGGTTCCACGATCGTGCCACAGGGCTCGCACATAGGAAAGCGCCGGCAGCCGGGCTGGCCCCGTGTGGTGGACTCCTTCCGCCGTTCGGCCCCCGCCCTACGGCACACCCGGCCAGATCAGGACGGCCCTGGACCGGTGAAACGCTTCGCTCACTGTGGATTCCGACCTAAACCGCAAATCGATCATCGGCCCCCGAGGTCATCGCCCGTAGCCTCCCCCGGCAGGTCGGCAGCCCCGTCCCCCTAGTGCCACCCCGGACCGCCGGCCATAGGTCACCATACATGCGTGGAGTCGAAATCCAGACCCCTGACGTCATCTTTCCGTCACCCCGCTCGGCCCGGCGAGAATTGCGCCGGCACGCCACGATAATCGCGTGATCGCGCAACGCCCCTCGTCGGTGTGGCCGACCCTCGGCGCCTCCCTGCTGGTCGTGGCCGGCGGCGCGCTGCTCTGGCTGCCGCTCCACACCCAGCACGCGCTCGACGACTGGGAGAAGGAACTGCGGGGCACCGGCACACCGGCAACCGCGAAGGTCTACGACCGGGTCACCAAGTCCGGCGGCAACCGGACGAGCGCGTCGACCACCATGTACTTCCGATACGAGCTGGCCGGCCGGACGTACGAACAGGAGGTCGGCTGCGTCGAGGTGTGCCGGTGGCCCGGCGACGAGGTAAGGATCTGGGTGAATCCCAATGATCCGGGAGACTTCGTCACCGACTTCGACCAACTCAGCGGACACCGGGGCCGCATTCAGGGCGGGCTGGGCGTGGTCGGGTTCGGGATCCTGGTCGTGGCGGTGCCGCTGCTGCTCTCCCGCATCCCGTTCGACCGCTGGTTCCCGCGGCGTACGCCGCCACGCCGGTCCAGTGCCCGGATCGAGGGCAGTGGCAGGTTCACCGGCCGTTCCAATCACAAGCGGAGCAGCCGACGCTGACCGGCCCCGGCACGTGGCGCCAAGGCCTCGGCAGGTCACCGACCGGACGAAGGCCCTTGACCTTTGCCCACCTCAGGCGCGGCGGAACTCCGCGCACCAACGGATCCCACCGTCGGGGGCGACGATCTCCTCGACCCGGGCCGGGGTCAGCGGGCCGGCCGCGAAGGCGTCGACCTCCGCCCGGGCCAAAGGCCAGGGCGGGCCCTCGACGACCTCGTCGTCCCGCCGGCCGGCCGCGATCATCAGCAGCGTCCCGCCCGGCGCGACCAGCCGGCCGACCGCCGGGATCGCCCGCTGCCGCAGCTCGACCGGCAGCGCCTGCACGTTCATGCTCTCCAGCACGAAATCGAACCCGCCCAGCCAGTCGTGCGGCGGGTCGAGCAGGTCGGCGGCCTCGTACCGGACCGGGGAGTCCGGGTGGCGGCGGCGGGCCTCCCGTACCGCCGTGGGAGAGATGTCGAAGGCGACGGTGGCGAAGTCGAGGCGGGCCAGATGTTCGGCGTCGCGGCCGAAGCCGCACCCGACGACCAGCGCGCGCCGACCAGATCCGTCCGGCCGGGTCCGGTCGGTCCACTCGCTGAGCAGGGAATGCGCCCGGTCGAGGTCCCACGGGACGACCGCCTCGCCCCGCTCGGCGTCGGCGTAGAGCCGCTCGAACCAGCCGGCCGGATCGCCCTCGGTGGCCGGGGAGGACAACCGATCGGTCAGCTCGTTGTCGTGCACGGACGCCTCCTCGCCTTCGGGGAAGCCCTGGATCCGTGGCTTCGAGTCGGCGCGAAGGGCCTCAACCGTGTTGGTCGCCCACCCTAGCCTCCGTACGTGCCCGATCAGACGGATGACCAAGGGCAACAGCGATCATCACGGGCAGGAGACGACGAAGGCCCCCAACCGACGTTTCCGTAGGTCAAGGGCCTTGCCGATCCCTGGTGGCGGGTAGAGGATTCGAACCTCTGTAGCTTTCGCGACGGATTTACAGTCCGCTCCCATTGGCCGCTCGGGCAACCCGCCAGGGCGTACCACCACGCTATCGCGCGGCAGCGGTAGCAAGGATAGCGGTTGCCCCCGGGGCCGCCGCAACCGGGTACCGTCAGGGGGTCCCACCGCTGGTCAGCGGGGGACGGAACCTGACAGACCGCCGGACAGCAGGAGCATGAGCATGGCAGCGAACCCGTCGTTCGACATCGTGAGCAAGGTCGACCGGCAGGAGGTCGACAACGCCCTCCGCCAGGCGGAGAAGGAGCTCGCGACGCGGTTCGACTTCCGCGGCACCGGGGCGGAGATCTCCTGGTCGGGCGAGGAGGCGATCAGCCTCCAGGCGGAGACCGAGGAGCGGGTCCAGGCCGCCCTGGACGTCTTCAAGGAGAAGCTGGTCAAGCGGAACATCTCGCTCAAGTCGCTGGACGCCGGCGACGCGCGTTCCTCGGGCAAGGTTTTCAAGATCGACGCCAAGGTGATCCAGGGCATCGACTCGGACAAGGCCAAGGCGATCAGCAAGAAGATCCGGGAGGACGGCCCGAAGGGCGTCCAGGCGCAGATCCAGGGTGACCAGCTGCGGGTCACCGGCAAGAAGAAGGACGACCTCCAGGCCGTCATCGCGCTGCTCAAGGGCGAGGACTTCGGGGTCGCCCTCCAGTTCACCAACTACCGCTGAGCGTCCCGGCCGGCCCCGCTCCGGGGCCGGCCGGCCCGCCGTACACCGCCCCGCCCGAGTCGGCGGCACCATATCCCGGATGTCGCGCGTCCAACCCGACGGAATGCCGCAACCCACCCCATATCAGGCAAACAGCGGCGGAACGGATCCGCTCAGCGGGTGAAGATCAGCAGCAGGATCACCGTCACGACCGCGCTGATCAGGATCGAGCCGACGCAGCCGATCCGGTTCGAGAAGAAGACGAACATGCCAGCGCTGTACCCGCCTGGCGCCGCTTCGATCCGCGCGAGGGTCGACCGCTCAGGCGGCGACCGCCGCGTGCTCGGCGCGTATGGCCGTGGCCTCGGCGCGGGCGATGGGGCCGGCGGGCAGTGCGGCGACGGCGGCCCCGACAGCGACGGCGGCCCCGGCGAACAGGAAGGCCCAGGGCACGCCGCCGGCGTGGTCGACGATCAGCCCGGCCACCGATCCCCCGGCCGCGCTCGCCGCCACCGACATGGTGACCACCCAGGTGTACGCCTCGTTCAGCATGCCGGCCGGGGCGATCCGGCCGACCAGGGTGTTCTCCAGGGTCAGCGCCGGGGCGATGGTGGCCCCGCCGAGCACCAGCGCGATGCCGAGCGCCAGCGGGGTCGGCATCACCGCGTACACGGCGAAGCCGGCCGCCACCGCGCCGAGCAGCCAGGCGAACTGGCGGGTCATGTTGACGGCCGGCCGGCGTACCCCGAACCAGAAGCCCCCGACCGCGCTGCCGATGCCCCAGACGGCGAGCAGCACCCCGGCCAGGCTCTCCGGGTCGTCGGCGGTGGCCTGCCCGGCGAAGGCCGGGACGATCACGCCGGCGGCACCGAACGCGATGCCCAGGCTGGCGACGCAGAGCAGCAGGGCCGGGAAGCCACCGACCCGCAGCGGGCCGAGGCCCTTCGCCTGGTGCTCGTGCGGGTGCGGGCGCCAGCCGCGCATCACCCGGCCGAGCGCGACGGCGGTGGTCCCGACCAGGGTGACCACGGCGGACCCGACCAGCGCGGCGGCGGCGTCGGCGGCCAGCACGAACCCGGCCACCAGCAGCGGGCCGAGCACGAAGACGATCTCGAAGAGTGAGGTCTCCGCGGCGAGTGCGGTGTTGCGCAGGTGGGCCCGGCCGGTGGCGGGGGCGGTGAGGTCGTTCCAGGCGCCCCGGATGGCAGCGGTCAGCGGCGGGTAGGTGGCCCCCGCGATGCCGGCGGCCAGGTAGATCAGGGCGAGGTTGCCGGCCCCGGACCGGCTGGCCAGGAGCAGGCCGAAGAGGGCGAGCGGGTGGGCGACCGCGGTGGCGAGCAGCACCGGCGTGGGGCCGACCCGGTCGGCGATCCGCCCGGCGATCGGGCTGAGCGCGGCGCCGGCGAGCGCGTAGATGCCGCCTGCGACCGCGGCGAGGGAGTAACGGTGGGTCACCGCCTCGACCACGAGCAGCAGCGCGAGCGGGGTCATGCCGATCCCCAGGCGGCCGATGATGCCGAGGACCAGCAGCATCGGCGCGCCGGGGATCCGCCAGACGCCCAGGTACTGGCGCAGTGCGGCCAAGGAGGCACCTCCGGGGGGAGACAGGTAATGGGCGGAAGCCCCTTTGACCCTAACGCCGCGACTCGCCGTGGGAATGGTCGGTTCGCTCACACCGCCCGGCAGGGCGGGGCCGAAGACGACTCCGCCCGCGTCCCGGCGGGGACGCGGGCGGAGACGAGCGCGGTCAGCGCTGGAACTGCACCGGCCCGGCGCTGCGGGCCATCTGCTCCAGGCGGGCCACCCGCTGCTCCATCGGCGGGTGGGTGGCGAACATGGCGGCGATGCCGCCACCCCGCTTGAACGGGTTGTCGATCATCAGGTGGGCGGTGCTGGTGAGCTGGCCCTGCGGCGGCAGCGGGCGCATCTGCGTACCCATGTGGATCTTGCGCAGGGCGCTGGCCAGGGCCAGCGGGTCCCGGCTCAGCTCCGCACCGGACTGGTCGGCCTGGAACTCACGGCTCCGGCTGATCGCCAACTGGATCAGGGTGGCCGCGATCGGGCCGAGGATCAGGGTGAGCAGCAGCACCGCCGGGTTCGGGCCGTCCTCGTCGTCGGAGGAGCCCAGCGGGATGAACCAGGCGATGTTGGCCAGCATGGTGATGATGCCGGCCAGACCGGCCGCCACGCTGGAGATCAGGATGTCCCGGTTGTAGACGTGGGACAGCTCGTGCCCGATCACGCCGCGCAGCTCGCGGTAATCGAGGATCTCCACGATCCCCTGGGTCACGCAGACCGCCGCGTTCTGCGGGTTACGCCCGGTCGCGAAGGCGTTGGGCTGGGCGGTGGGGCTGACGTACAGGCGGGGCATCGGCTGGCCCGCCTGGGTGGACAGCTCACGGACCATCCGGTACAGCTCGGGGAACTGTGCCTCGCTGACCGGTTGCGCCCCCATCGAGCGCAGTGCGAGCTTGTCGGAGTAGAAATAGGTCACGCCGTTCATCAGCAACGAGACGACGACGGCGATGACGAGGCCACCGCTCCCGCCGAACCAATAGCCGACCGCGAGGATCAGCGAGGTCAACAGGCCGAGCAGTGCTGCGGTCTTGAGACGGTTGTGATGCACGATCGCTCCTTCGGTGCGCGGATCCACGCGGGGCCCGCTGACCGGTTCAACACCACCGGTACCCGTCAACCATCCCGCCCATTACTGAAAGTTGGCTGAGGGTTCCTGTGCGGCGGCTGTGCCGCTTGGGCACCGAGGGACAAACCGCCGCTCAGTGGGCGGCCAGGTCCAGCACGAGCTGCGGCGCGAAGCCCACCACCACAGCGAGGGCGGTGGCCACCCCGATGGCCGCGACCACCGTCCGGGCCGGCCGGGCGGTGGCCGGGCCGGGTGCCGCGTAGAGGGTGGCCACCAGGCGCAGGTAGTAGGCCAGGCCGAGCACCGCGTTCACCGCCACCACCAGGGCGAGCCAACCGGCGTGCCCGGCCAGCAGGGCCCGGACCACGGTCACCTTGGCGAACAGACCGGCCAGCCCCGGCGGCAGTCCGGCCAGCCCGACCAGCGCGAGCGCGAACGCCCCACCCACCCACGGGTGGCGGCGGGCCGCCCCGCGCAGGTCGGCGAGGCTGCCGCCGTCGCCGTCCGCCGGTCGCAGCGCCACCACCGCCGCGAAGGCGGCCAGCTCCAGCAGCACGAAGAAGACGAGATACGCGACGGCCGCCGCGTACGCCGCGGTGCGGGCGTCGGCGGTGCGGCCGGCGGCCAGCGCCAACGCGCCCAGCGGGGCTAGGACGTAGCCGGCCTGGGCCACCGAGGACCAGGCGAGCAGCCGGACCGTGCGCCGCTGGCGCAGCGCCACCAGGTTGCCCACGGTCATGGTGAGCACGGCGAGCAGGGCCAGCACCGGCCCGGTGACGGTGGCCGGTAGGGCGCGCTGCACCACCGCGAGCAGGGCCACCACCCCGCCCAGCTTCGACGCCGTCGACAGGTACGCGGCGACGGGCAGCGGCGCGCCGTCGTAGGTGGCCGGGGCCCAGGCGTGGAACGGCACGGCGGCGACCTTGAACGCCAACCCGACCACCACCAGCGCCACGGCCACCGTGGTGAGCGGCAGATCGCGCACCTCGGCGCTGGCCGCGAGGGTGGCGCCGAGCCGATCCAGGTGCAGGGTGCCGGTCACCGCATAGAGCAGCGCCGCGCCGAGCAGGGTCAGGGCGGTGGCCACCACGCTGACCACGAAGAAGGTGACCGCCGCCTCGGCACCGGCCAGGCTGCCCCGGCGCAGCCCGACCAGGACGTAGAGCGGCAGGGTGAGCGTCTCCAGCGCCACCACCAGGGTGATCAGGTCACCCGCCGCGCCGAGCAGGACGCCGCCGGTCATCGCGCAGGCGAGCAGGAAACAGTATTCCCCCACCGGAATCCGGCCGGCCCGCAGCAGCGGACCCGACAACGCCAGCACGCCGAGGGTGAGCAGGGCGACGACCGCCGCGACCAGGGCCGCCCGCCCGCCGAACACATACGAGCAGTCAGTGCCGACGCAGAAGGTGCGCCGCTCGCCCCCCGTACCGACGAGGGCCGCGCCGAGCGCGGTGGCCGCCGCGCCGGTGGCGGCGACGGCCACGGTGACGGCGGCCCGCGCCACCAGCAGGTCGGCCAGGAGCACGAGTACGGCGGTGCCGGCGGCCAGGTACGCCGGCAGCAGCGCCACGTGATCCACGCTCTGCACCAGGCTCATGCCGCCACCTCGCTTCGCTCGGCGCCGGCACGAGGCATCCCTGCGCTGCGTTGACGATTCACTCGCTGACGCTCGCTCATGGGAGAACTCCCAGCAGGGCGTTGACCGGGCCGCTGGCGTACGACAGCACGAGGGCCGGCGCCAGGCCGACGGCGAGGGCGAGCAGCACCAGCGGTGCCCAGGCGGTCAGCTCCGCCCCGGCCAGCCCCGGCGCGAGCGGCCCCACCGCCGGGCTGGGCCGCCCGTGGCTGACCCGGCGTAGCAGCCGCAGGAAGTACGCGGCGGTCAGCGCCCCGCCGAGCGCGGCCAGCACCCCGAGCGTGGTCCAGAGCCCGCCACCGCGCCGGACCGCGGCGATCACGGCGAACGCCTCGCCCCAGAAGCCGGCCAGCCCGGGCAGGCCCAGCGAGGCGACCGCCGCGAAGCCGAGCAGCCCGGCCAGCCGGGGCGCCGTCTCGCGCAGCCCGGACAGGTCCACGAGCGAGCCGGTGTGGGTACGGTCCTTGATCGCCCCGGCCAGGAAGAAGAGCAGGCCGGTGATCACGCCGTGCGCGATGTTGCCGATCAGCGCGGCCTGCAGGCCGGTGGCGGTGAGCGTGGCCACGCCGAGCAGCACGAAGCCCATGTGTCCCACGCTTGAGTACGCGATCAGCCGCTTCAGCTCGTCCTGTGCGAGGCAGACCAGGGACCCGATGAGGATCGCCGCCACGGCGAGCACCCCGAGCACCGGGGCGGCCCAACGGGCGCCCTCCGGGGCCACCCCGACCGCCACCCGGATCAGGCCGTACGTGCCCATCTTGAGCAGCACCCCGGCGAGGATCACGCTGCCGACGGTGGGCGCCTGGGTGTGCGCGTCGGGCAACCAGGAGTGCAGCGGCCAGAGCGGGCTCTTCACCGCGAAGGCCAGTGCCAGCAGGGTGAACGCGGCGAGCTGGGTGCCCCGGGAGAGCCTGGATCCGCCGGTCAGCGCCACCAGGTCCGCGGTGCCCGCGGCGGCGACCACCACGTAGACGCCGACCAGCAGCAGCACCGAACCGAAGAGGGTGTAGAGGACGAACTTGCGGGCCGCCCGCCGCCGGTCCGCGCCACCCCAGCCGGCGATGATCGCGTACATCGGGAGGAGGACGACCTCGAAGAAGAGGAAGAAGAGCACCAGGTCGAGGGCGAGGAAGGTGCCCAGGATGCCCACCTCGACCACCAGCAGCAGCGCGACCAGGGTCCGGCCACTGCCACCGCCCGCGGGCACGCGCCACAGCGTGTAGCCGCAGCAGAGCAGGGTGAGCAGCGCGGTCAGCACCACCAGCGGCCAGGAGATCCCGTCCACCCCGAGGTGGAAACGCAGGTCCAGGCCGGGCACCCAGGGCAGGTCGAGCTGATGCCAGGGCTGCACGCCGGACTGCGGCCCGACCCAGCCGTGCTCCCCGCCAACCAGCGGCAGCGTGGCGAGCAGCGTCAACGCCGCGGCGGCGGTGCCGACCAGGCGTCCGGTCCGGTCGCCCGGGCTGGCGGCGGCCGCGACCGCGCCCAGCGCGGGCAGCGCGAGGACCGCGACCAGCAGGAACTCTCCGAAGCTCATGCCGGCGGCCTCTCAGTTCGCGACTGCGGGGCTCGCATACCCGGCTCACTCCTCGCGTTCACGGCAACACCCCGATCACTGCCACGGCGAGGCCGATGAGCAGGGCGCCGGCCAGCACGCCGGCCGCCGCCCGCGGCAGCGCCGCCCGGTGCAGGGTGGCCAGCCCGCCGCCCAACTCGACGGCGGCCCGGCCGCTCCCCTCCACCAGGCCGTCCACCCCGACCTCGTCCCCGGCCCGCACGGCTTGGGCGAGCGCGGTCGTCGGGCGTACCACGAGGGCGTGCTGGACGTCGTCGAGCCGGAACGCCCGGGCGAAGGCCGGCCGCAGCGGCCCCAGGAAGCGGGCCGGGTCGGCGGCCGGGTCGCGACGCCAGCCGGCCCAGGCGATGCCCGCCCCGACCAGCAGCAACACCAGCGGCAGCAGCAGGTTCGGTGCGAGATGGACCAGCTCGACGGCCTCCCCGCTGTGGTCGGCCGGCTCGCGGAGGCGGTCGGCGAACCACGGCGCGAAGGCGGCCAGGCCGAGCAGCGCGGCGGGGACCGCGAGCAGCAGCACCGGCCAGCGCAGCACGGCGGGCGGGTCGTGCGGGTGGGCCAGCGGGAGTCGGGACGTACCGAGGAAGGCGCGCAGCAGCAGTCGGGTGGTGTACCAGGCGGTGACGACGACGCCGAGCAGCCCGGCCAGCCAGACGAGCCAGCCGACCCAGGCGTAGCTCGGGCCGCCGCCTTCCAGCGCGGCGGCCTCGGCGGCGGCGAGCACGCCGTCCTTGCTCCAGAAGCCGGACAGCGGCGGCAGCCCGGCGAGCGCGCCGAGGCCGATCACCGTGCACCAGAAGGTCACCGGCATGGCCGTCCGGAGGCCGCCCATCCGGGACATCAGAGTGGTGCCGACGGCGTGGATCACCGCGCCGGCCGCGAGGAAGAGCAGCGCCTTGAACGCGGCGTGGGTGAGCAGGTGGAACAGCGCTGCCGCGGGCGCGCCGACGGCGAGGGCCCCGGTCATGTAGCCGATCTGGGAGACCGTCGACCAGGCCAGCACCCGCTTGATGTCGTCCTGGGCGGTGGCCGCGAACGCGCCGAGCAGCAGCGTGATCGTCGCCATCACCCCGAGCACGGCCAGCGCGATCGGGGCGCGCTCGAACAGCGGGAAGAGCCGGGCGACCGCGTACACGCCGGCGGCGACCATGGTGGCGGCGTGGATCAGCGCGGAGATCGGGGTGGGACCGGCCATCGCGTCCGGCAGCCAGGTGTGCAGCGGGAACTGGGCGCTCTTGCCCGCCACCCCGGCGAGCAGCAGCAGGCACGCGGCGGTGAGCGTCGCGGTGGAGTAGTCGTGGGCCAGCACGTCCGCGATCCGGAAGCTGCCCGCGCCGACGCCCAGCAGCGCGATGCCGAGCAGGAAGCCGACGTCCCCCGCCCGGGTGACCAGGAACGCCTTCACCGCGGCGGCCGGCGCCTCGGGCAGCCGCCGGTCGTGGGCGATGAGCAGGTAGGAGCAGAGGCCCATCACCTCCCAGCCGACCAGCAGCAGGATCAGGTCCCCGGAGACCACCACGGTCAGCATCGCGGCGGTGAACAGGCTGATCTGCGCCGCGTACGGCGGGTAGCGGTGGTCCACCTCGACGTCGTCGTGCGGCCCGCGCTTCAGGTAGCCGATCGAGTAGACCTGCACGGCCAGGGCCACCGCGGCCACCGCCGTGGCGACCAGCACCGCCACCCCGTCCAGCCGGTAGCCGAGGGTGACCGTCAATCCGCCGAGGTCGACCCAGGTGGTGGCGTCCTCGACCGGGCGGTCCACCCGGACCAGCAGGGCCACCGCCGCCAGCAGCGCCAGCGCCGCGCCGGCCACGCCGAGCGCGATCGCCACCCGCCGGGCCCGGTCCTCTCCGGTCGCCGCGCCCCTGGGCGACGGCGGCAGCAGCAACCCGACCAGACCCACCAGCAGGGGTACGCCCGGCAGCGCCGCCGCGAGCAGTCCGGTCACTTCTCCCCCTCCGGCGCGTCGGTGGCCGGCCCGCCCGACGGCGGGCACGCGGGGCCGGCGGGACGTGTCGCCGTCGCCCCGGCAGGCACCGGCGCGGACGCCTCGGTCAACGGCACGTCGTCGACGGCCACGCTGGCCCGCAGCCGGTAGAGCTGGAGCACGATGGCCAGCCCCACGCCGATCTCGGCGGCGGCGAGCACGATCACGAAGAGCGCGAAGACCTGGCCGGAGTGCGGCAGCTGGGCCCGGACCGTGGTGTCGGCGGTGACCAGGATCAGGTTCACCGCGTTGAGCATCAGCTCGACGGCCATCAGCACGAGGACGGCGTTGCGACGGCGCAGCACGCCGTAGGCGCCGAGGCCGAACAGCAGCGCCGCGGTGACGTACGGGATGACCGGCCTCACGCGCGCCCGCCCTCGTCGGCCACCGCACCGGCCGGCTCGGGCCGGGCCGGCGGGCCATCCGCCGGTCGGCGTTGGGCGCCGGGCGCGCCGGGCCGGCCGATGTCGGTACGGGACAGCACGATCGCGCCCACCAGGGCAGCGAGCAGCAGCACCGAGAGCAGCTCGAAGGGCAGCACCCACGAGCGGAAGACCTGCTCGCCCAGGCGGTCGGCGGTGCCCGCGGCGGGCAGGTCGACCCGGGACCAGCGGAACGCGTGGATCAGCAGCACGGCCAGCCCCAACCCGCTGCCGCCACCGATCAGCGCGGCCGGCCAGCCCGGCCGGTCCAGGTCGTCGGAGGCGCCGATCGGGGCCCGGGTCAGCATCACCGCGAAGAGCAGCAGCACCACCACCGCGCCGACGTAGATCAGCACCTGCACCCAGGCCACCAGCTCGGCGGTGAGCACCAGGTAGTCGCCGGCCAGCGCGCCCAGGCAGACGACCAGCCAGAGGCCGGCGCGGACCAGGTGCTGGGTGCCTACCACCAGCGCGCCGGCGCCGACCGCCACCGCGCCGAGGGCCAGCAGCAGCACGTCCGCACCGGTCATGACGCGGCGCCTCCGCCCTGCTCGGTGCCGGGCTCCGGGCGTACCCGGGAAGGGGCCGGACGCGGGGCGGGTCCGGCGGCCTTGCGGGCGGCGGTGGTCTCCTCCTTCGAGGGTTCGCCGCGTGGGTCGTGGGCCGGCGGTGGCGGGACGGTGCCCATCCACTCGCCGAGGTGGTCCTTGTCGTGCAGCAGGTCCTTGATGTCGTACTCGGCGTACTCGAACTCGGGCGACCAGTAGAGCGCGTCGAACGGGCAGACCTCGACGCAGATGCCGCAGTACATGCAGAGCGAGAAGTCGATGTCGAACCGGTCGAGCACGTTGCGCTGGCGGGGACGGGCGGCGCCGGGCACCGCCACCTCCTCCTTGTGCGAGTCGATGTAGATGCACCAGTCCGGGCACTCCCGGGCGCAGAGCATGCAGACCGTGCAGTTCTCCTCGAGCAGCGCGATCACCCCGCGCGAGCGGGGTGGCAGCTCGGGGGCGACGTCCGGGTACTGCTGGGTGGTCGAGCGGCGGGTCATCGTCCGCAGGGTGACCGCCAACCCCTTCGCCAGCCCCTCGCCGGGAACACCGGTCCGCTCGCTCATGCCGCCCATCCTGCCCTGTGCCCACGCCCCGCGCGACCACCACCCGGCTCTTGGCTGCGCCGGGGGTGATCAGCGCGGCGTCGACCAGTCGGGTGACGTGCCGCTCCCGCCGATCGGATGGACCTGTCCGCCAATCGGCTCGACCGGCCGCACGGCAGCTCAACGGGAACATCGAAGACTTTGTTGATCATCTATGCTGCTCCGGCCGACCAGTACAGGGAGACCACGGGGTATGAAACTGAGCAAGAGGTGGACGCGGGCCCTGGCCGCGACCGCCGTCGTCGCCACCGTCCTGGCGGGCGCACCGGCCGCGCAGGCCGTGCCGACCTACACCGTCACCGGGACGGTGACCGACCGGGCAACCGGCGCGCCGCTGCCCGGCGCCTGCCTCGACCTGTTCAACGCGCCCGACCGGCTGCTCGCCACCCGCTGCGCGGACGAGCAGGGGCGCTACACGTTCTCCGGCCTGACTCGCACAATCCAGCCGCGCCTGCGAGGGCAGGCGGCGGGGCACGCGGAGCTGTGGTGGCCCGCTGAGCCTGATTACTACAACGCGGACCAGCTGCGCTACCCGACCGACGGCAGCACCACCATCAAGGCGGACCTGGCGCTGACGATGGCGGTCGGTGGCTTCGCCGGTCGGATCACCCAGCCGGACGGCAGCCCGGCATACGCCTCCGAAGTCACCGCCATCGCGGTCGGGACTGCTTACTGGGCGGCGAAGGCGCCGACCGACAGCGACGGCCGCTACCGGCTTGACAATCTCCCGGTCGGGTCATACCGGCTCGCCATCGGTCCGCGGGGCTGGGAGTCGACCCAGTGGCTGCCCGGCACTGGTAACCCGCCCGTCGCCACCGTCTTCGACGTCACCCCGGGCGCCACGACCACGGTGGACGGGCGGTACCTGACGGCGAACACCGCGTACGAGGGCGGCACGCTGACCGGCGTGGTGACCAGGGCCGGGACCGGCGCGCCGGTCGTGGCCGCCTGCGTGACCGCGGTCTCGGTCTACAGCGGCCAGGACGCCGCGACGGCGTGCACCGACGCCACCGGCCGCTATCGGCTCGCCAGTCTGTCCACCAATCTCGGCTACAAGCTGCGGGTACGCGCCGACGGCTTCCCCGAGCACTGGGCGCCGAACGCCGTGGACAGCCGCAACGGCTCCACGTACTTCCCGCAGTGGAACAGCGACAAGATCGTCGACATCGCCCTGCGGGCGGGCGGCGGCACGGTACGCGGCCAGATCACCGACTACCCGGGGGCGACGCCCGCGCTGGCCAACTCGGTCCGGGTGTTCGCCGTCGACAACTCCTGGTCCGCCTGGACCGAGGCCGTCGACGGGCGGTACCAGTTCGACCACGTGCCGCCGGGCGACTACCGGGTCGCGGTCAAGCCGCTGGAGCGCACCCTCCAGTACCACCCCGGCAAGGCGACCGCGGCTGAGGGCACGATCGTGCACGTCGCCGACGGCGCGGTCACCACGGTCGACGAGCAGCTCGTGCCCCCCGGTGCCGTCGAGCTGAGGCTGGTGGACGCGGTTACCGGATCGCCGGTCAAGGCCTGCGCCCGGCTGGTCACCGCGCAGGAGGTGGCCTGTGGTGACGCCGGTACCGTCACCTTCCCGAAGGTGTGGGCCACCGGCGACACCCCCGACCGGATCCTTGTCGATCCCAAGCCGACCCACTGGAGCAAGGTCGTAGACCCGGTCGCGGTGGTCAGCGGTGAGACGACCCGGCTGACCGTGTCGCTGGAGCCGGGCGCCGCCCTGGAGACCACCGTCGTGGACGCCAGGGACGGCTCCGTGCCCCCGAAGACCTGTGTCCGCCCGGTCAGCACCTCGAAGCTGCTGGTCAGCCCCACCCTGCAGGACCCCACGTCCAGCGCCGGCGGCTACTGCTCTGACAGCAGCGGCAAGATCCGGATCGGGCCGCTGCCGTCCGGTCCGGTGCAGCTGCTGGTCATCCCGCCCGCCCCGTACGGCGCCCAGTGGTACACCGAGCAGGGGGGCACCGGTGACCAGCGGGCCGCGAAGACGTATCCGCTGCGGGTCGGGCAGACGATGACCGCGCCGCCGATCCGACTCGACCGGGGCGGTGCGCTGACGGGCCGGATCACCGACCGGTCCGGCAAAGCCGTCAGCAGCTGCCTCCAGCCGTTCGGCCGGAGCGCGGATCTCGAATACCCCCCGCTGCGGGCCTGCGCTGTCAACTCCGGCAGCTACACCCTGAAGGGTCTCGGCCCGTACCGCTGGCCGTTGAACGTGGACGGGCAGGCTCGCAGCGAGACGGACATCCTCGCCCCGGCTTGGTCGGGCAACGCCACCAACCGTTTCGACGCGACCCTCGTGCAGGTGACCGCCGGCACCACCACGGCCGTCCCGGACATCGTCCTGCCACCCGCCGCCAGGATTCGAACCATGGACGTCGGCACCACCGCCACGCAGATCGGCCAGGTGGAGGTGTATCAGCCGACCACCGGTGACCGGATCGGCTATGGTGCCGCCCTCGGTGCCGGCAGCACGCTCACCGGCCTCCCGGCCGGACCGATCGTGCTACGCGCGGTCCTCACCAACGGCACCCCGTGCTGGTACGTCGGGCCACCCATCGGGCCGCGGACGCACGGGGGCCTGGGACCGACCCCGATCGTCCTCACCGCCGGGCAGGTGGTCGAAACCCTCCGCCTGGTGCCCGGGGAGACCTGCAAGCCGGTCCGGACCGACATCCGCACCGGTCCGGCCGTGGTGGCGGGCACCCGCTGAACGACCCCGGCGGGCCGGACCGACACCACCGGCCCGCCGGGCACCGAGCTTCTCTTGATCATCGATTCTGCTCCGGCCGACGAGCCCAGGAGGACCACGGCCCAATGAGACTCACCAAGAGGTGGACGCGGGCCCTGGCCGCGACCGCCGTCGTCGCCACCGTCCTGGCGGGCGCACCGGCCGCGCAGGCCGTGCCGACCTACACCGTCACCGGGACGGTGACCGACCGGGCAACCGGCGCGCCGCTGCCCAGTGCCTGCCTCGACCTGTACCAGACGCCCGACCGGTTGCTCGCCACCCGCTGCACGGACGAGAGCGGCCGGTACACCTTCGCCGGCCTGACCAGCGGCGTGAGCCCCCGGCTGCGGGCGCGGGCGACGGGTCACGCGGAGCTGTGGTGGCGGTCCGCGCCTGACTACTACAACGCCACGTACATCTTCGCCTCCCATGCCACGAACGGCGTCGTGACGGCGGACCTCGCGCTGCCCGTCGCGGTGGGCGGCTTCAGTGGCCGGATCACCCAGCCCGACGGCAGCCCCGCGTACGCCACCGAGGTCACCGCCAGCACCGCGGACGGCAGCTGGACGGCCAAGGCCCCGACGGACAGCGACGGTCGGTACCAGCTCGGGAACCTGCCGGTCGGCACCTACCGGCTCGGGATCGCCCCTCGGGGTTACCCCCCGAAGCAGTGGGCGCCCGGCAAGACCGACCCCGCCGCTGCCACGGTCTTCGAGGTGACCGCCGGCTCGACGACCACCGTCGACGAGCGCTACCTGGTGGGGAACAGCACGTTCCAGGGTGGCGTGCTGACCGGGAAGGTCACCGCGGCGGCGACCGGTGCGCCGGTCGCCGGGGCCTGCGTCACCGCCATCTCCGGCCTCAAGGGGCACGAGGCCGGGCAGGCGTGCGCCGACGCCACCGGCCGCTACCGACTCACGGTCGCCACCAACGATCCGTACAAGCTGCGGATCCGAGCAGACGGCTTCCCGGAACAGTGGGCGCCGAACGCGGTGGACAGCCGCAACGCGCAAGCGTATGTCGCGCAGTACGGCAAGGACGTGGTGGTCGACGTCGCCCTGCGGGTGGGCGGCGGCACGGTACGCGGCCAGCTCACCGACTACCCGGGCGCGACCCCCGCGCTGACCAACTCGGTCCGGGTGTTCGCCGTCGACAACTCCTGGTCCGCCTGGACAGAGGCCGTCGACGGGCGGTACCAGTTCGACCGGGTGCCGCCCGGCGACTACCGGGTCGCTGTCAAGCCGCTCGACCGCAACATCCAGTACCACCCGGGAAAGACGGTCCTGGACGAAGGCGCCATCGTGCACGTCACCGACGGCGAGGTCACCACGGTCGACGAGCAGCTCCTCGCGCCGGGGGCCATCGAGGTCACCCTGGTGGACGCGGTGACCGGCGCACCGGTGTCCGGATGCGCCCGGCTCTCGCTGGCTGCGGAGCGGGCGTGCGCCGACAGCTCGGGCCGGATCAACTTCCCGAAGGTGTGGGCCACCGGCACGAGCCTGGAGGGAGTCACCGCCCAGCCCGGCCCCACGCACTGGCAGAAGGGCGTCGGATCGGTGCGGGTGATCAGCGGCGAGACGACGCGGCTCACCATCCCGCTGGAGCCGGCCGCCGTGCTGGAGACCACGGTGGTGGATGCGACCAGCGGCTCGGCGGTGCCCCAGGCCTGCGTCCGGCCGGTCCAGTCGGCCAAGCTGGTCACCTCCGCGCTGCGGCAGGAGGTCAGCCAGTCCACCGGCTACTGCTCCGACGCGAGCGGCAAGGTGCGGATCGGACCGCTCCCGGATGGGGCGGTGCAGCTGCTGGTCCTGCCCCCGTCGCCGTATGGGGCGCAGTGGTACACCGAGACCGGCGGCACCGGCGACCGGCGTCTGGCGAAGGCGTACGCACTGCGGGCCGGGCGGATCCTGACCGCGCCGCCGATCCAGCTCGACCGGGCCGGCTCGATCACCGGCAGCATGCGGGACGAGTCCGGCAACGGGGTGAACACCTGCGTACAGGTCTTCGGCAACCACCCGGACCTGACCTTCGGCAATCCGCTGCAGCGCTGCAGCTACGACGACTCCGGCCAGACTCCCGGCCGGTACACCATCAACGGCCTGGGGCCATACCGGTGGCCGGTCCACGTCGCCGGCGCGGGCTCGGTTTCCGGCCCGGCCCTCGCTCCGGCCTGGTCGGGCAACACCACGGACCGGTTCGCGGCGACCCTCGTCCAGGTGACGGCCGGCGCCACGACGACCGCGCAGGGCATCGTGCTGGTGAAGGGTGCCCGGATCCGGACCCTGTACCTGGGCCCCTCGGGAGGGCAGGGAACGGTGGAGGCCTACCACCCGATGACCGGGGACCGGGTGGCCTCTCTGAGCACGACGGACCCGTCCCAGAGCGGGCTCCCGGCCGGACCGGTGCTGCTGTTCTACCAGCCCTTCAACGGCACGGCGTGCTGGTACGTCGGGCCACCCATCGGCGCAAGGTTGCACCGCACGCTGGGACCGACGCCGGTCAACCTCACCGCGGGACAGGTGGTCGAAACCGTCAGCCTGGTGCCTGGGGAGACCTGCAAGCCGGTCCGGACCGACATCCGTACGGGTCCGGCCGTGGTGGCGGGCACTCGCTGACCGACCCCGGGCGGGCCGGACCGGCACCACCGGTCCGGCCCGCCCGACCGTTTCGGGGCCGAGGCGCGCTCACACCGGCGGGAGCATCTCGACGCCGAGCTGCTGGAGGACCTGGAAGAGCTCGTTGACGCTCCACACGTCCACGATCCGGCCGCTGTCGTCGAAGCGCAGGAAGGTCGCCCCCGAGTAGCTGACCACCCGGCCGGTCGGCGGCACCGGGCCGAACTGCCCGGCCTGGGTGCCGGCGGCGCGCCGGTGCACGGCCACCCGTGCACCGGAGGCCACCACCTCGACGATCTTGTAGCGCAGGTCCGGGAAGGACGCGCGGCGGTCCCGGTGCCAGGCCAGGGCGGCCGCCGGCCCGGTCCCGCCCAGCCCCGGGCAGTCCTCGGCGACCAGCTCGTACGCGGTCTCCTCGCGGGTCGCGTTCCACACGTCGGCGATGAAGCGCCGGGCCACGGCCTCCACATCGGTCACCGCGGCAGCGTAGCCCCCACTCCCCGCGCCGAGCCTGCCGGACCGGCCCGGAACGGCCATGATGGGACAGGGCCGACAGCGACAGAAAACGGAGGTAGCGCCGTGAGCGCGAGGAGTGAGCCGGGGTTGCGAGCCCCGCAGTCGCGAGCCGAGGTGGCACAGTGAGCGCGAGGAGTGAGCCGGGGTTACGAGCCCCGCAGTCGCGAGCCGAGGTGGCACAGTGAGCGCGAGGAGTGAGCCGGGGTTACGAGCCCCGCAGTCGCGAGCCGAGGTGGCACAGTGACGGAGAGCAGCGAGGAGATCCTGAACCGGACCGGCGGGAAGTACGTCGAGCCGGGCGGCGAGTTCACCCGGGACCAGCGTTACATCGCCACCCGGATCACCGCGGACGGGCGGGACGGCTGGCCGGTGGAGTCCGGCCGGTACCGGCTCGCGGTGAGCCGGGCGTGCCCGTGGGCGAACCGGCTGATCATCGTCCGCCGGCTGCTCGGGCTGGAGGACGCGATCTCAATGGCGGTGGCCGGGCCGACCCACGACGCCCGGAGCTGGACCTTCGACCTGGACGCGGGCGGGATGGACCCGGTGCTCGGCATTCCGCGGCTGGCCGAGGCGTACTTCAAGCGCTTCCCCGGGTACGAGCGGGGCATCACCGTGCCGGCGATCGTGGACGTGCCGACCGGGCAGGTGGTCACCAACGACTACGCGCAGATGAGCCTGGACCTGTCCACCGAGTGGACCGCCTACCACCGCGAGGGCGCGCCGGAGCTCTACCCGGAGCGGCTGCGGGACGAGATCGACGAGGTCAACGCGGTGGTGTTCAAGGACGTGAACAACGGCGTCTACCGGTGCGGCTTCGCCGGCAGCCAGGAGGCGTACGAGAGCGCGTACCGCCGGCTCTTCGACCGGCTCGACTGGCTGAGCGAGCGGCTGAGCGGGCAGCGCTACCTCGTCGGCGACACCATCACCGAGGCGGACGTGCGGCTGTTCACGACCCTGGTCCGCTTCGACCCGGTGTACCACGGCCACTTCAAGTGCAACCGGCAGAAGCTGACCGAGATGCCGGTGCTCTGGGCGTACACCCGGGACCTGTTCCAGACCCCCGGCTTCGGCGACACCGTCGACTTCGACCACATCAAGCGGCACTACTACGAGGTGCACCGGGACATCAACCCGACCGGGATCGTGCCGCTCGGCCCGGACCTGTCGGGCTGGCTCACCCCGCACGGCCGGGAGGCCCTGGGCGGTCGCCCCTTCGGCGACGGCACCCCGCCCCCGCCGCCGGCCGAGCCGGTCGACCCCGCCCACACCCCGCTGCGGGTCGGCTGACCGTCGAAGGGCCCTGCGTCACGCGGGGGCCCTTCCTCACATGGCCAGCCGGACGGCCGCGGTCAGGACGAGCTGGGCGAGGGCCAGCGGGACGAGCACCAGCCAGCAGAGGCGCTGGAGCTGGTCCTCGCGCAGCCGTGGGTACGACACCCGGAGCCAGATGATCACGAACGCCACGGCGAAGACCTTGAGCAGGGTCCACAGCCAGCCCAACTGGGCGTCCGCGAACGGGCCCTGCCAGCCGCCGAGGAAGAGCACGGTGGTCAGCGCGGCGATCACCACGATGCCGACGTACTCGGCGAGCAGGAAGAACGCGAAGCGCAGGCCGGTGTACTCGGTCATGTAGCCGAAGACCAGCTCGGAGTCGGCCACCGGCATGTCGAACGGCGGCCGCCGGATCTCCGCCAGCCCGGCGACGAAGAAGATCACCATCGCCGGCGCCTGCCAGAGCAGCCACCAGGGCCGCCACGCCTCGACGATCCCGGGCAGGCTGAGCGTCCCCGCCGCCATCGCCACCGACGCGGCGGCCAGCACCAGCGGCAGCTCGTAGCCGAGCAGTTGGGCGGCGCCGCGCAGCCCGCCGAGCAGGCTGTACTTGTTGGCCGAGGCCCAGGCCGACATCAGCACCGCGAGCACCCCGATGCCGACCACGGCCAGCACGAAGAACAGGCCGATGTCCAGCGGCTGCCCGACCAGGTCGCCCGGGCCGAGCGGGATCACCAGCAGGGCGAGCAGGTACGGCACCAGGGCCACCGCCGGGGCCAGCCGGAACACCGGCCGGTCCGCGTCGCGCGGGGTGACGTCCTCCTTCTGCACGAACTTGATGCCGTCGGCGACGAGCTGCGCCCAGCCGTGGAAGCCGCCCGCGTACATCGGGCCGAGCCGGCCCTGCATGTGCGCCATGACCTTGTGCTCGGCCTGCCCGACGATCAGCGGCAGGGTGAGGAACGCGACCAGCACGCCGGCCACCCTGATGACCAGCTCCAACCAGGCGGGCATCAGGCGTCCCCCTCCTCGGGCGCGGGCTCGGCGGCGGGCTCCTGGCGGGGCGGGCCCGTCGGTCGCTCCCCGGGCGTCGGCCGCGCCGGACCCGCCGGTTGCTCGGCGGTGGTCGGCCGGGCCGGGCGCTCGCCCGGGGCGGGGCGCGGCGGGCGTTCCCGGGCCGGGCGGGCGGGCGTACCCCCGCGCGGGCCCTCGCCCACCCCGGCCGCGCCGGCGGGCGTGGGCGTCGTCCCCCACTCGCCCGGCGCCGGTACGCCCGGCGGGCGAATCGGCCGGCGACCGCCGCCCGCCTCCGACTCCCCCGGTTCCTTGGCGCCCGGCCAGGGCTTGGCGACCCGGGAGGCGAGCACGAACTCCTTGCGCAGCGGATGCCCTTCGAACTCCGGCGGCAGCAGCAGCGGCTTGAGGTCCGGATGCCCGTCGAACCGGATGCCGAACATCTCGTGCGTCTCCCGCTCGTGCCAGGAGGCGCCGGGGAAGATTCCCACGACCGATGCGACCCGCGGCTCCGCTCGCGGCACCCGCGTCCGCAGCAGCACACCGTGCCGGCGGTTCGTCGACCACAGGTGGGCGACCACGTCGAAGCCGTCGGCCAGCTCGTCCACAGCCGAGAGCCAGTCGAAGAAGTCACAGGCCAACTCGGCGTCGTCGCGGACGGCCCGCACCGCGTCCCGCCAGGCGTCCGGCGGTACGTCGACCGTCGCACGGGCGTGCGCCTCGCCACCCGAGCGCCCCACGGTCACCGCGTCCTCGGCCAATCCGGCCGCCCGCACGAGCACGCTGCGCGCCCGGTCACCGACCTCTTCCGGCGTCATGCCCGCGATCCTACGGGCCACCGGCGTGGACGGACCGCCTCAGGCCGGGCAGCTGACCCACTGCACTGCCGCTTCCCTCCGCCCGACCACGGCATGGCCGGGTCTCCGCCCCGCCACCAACCACGCGCCCGAGCACCCGCCGGCTCGTCCGGCCGCACCGGGCTGGCTTGGCGGTTTCGACACCGGGACCACGCCCGCAGGAAAGAATTGAGCGGTGCGTGCTGTGACTGTGACTCCCGGCGTCCCGAACTCGCTGCAGCTGACCGAGGACTGGCCCGAGCCCGCCCCCGAGGAGGGCGCGATCCTGGTCGAGGCGCTGGCCGTGGGCATCTGCGGCACCGACCACGAGATCATCTCCGGCGCATACGGGGAGGCGCCGCCCGGACAGGACCGGCTGGTGCTCGGCCACGAGTCACTGGGCCGGGTGGTGGAGGACCCGACCGGCGCCCTCCAGCCCGGCGACCTGGTGGCCGGTATCGTCCGGCGCCCCGACCCGGTGCCCTGCCCGAACTGCGCGGTGGACGAGTGGGACATGTGCCGCAACGGGCAGTACACCGAGCACGGCATCAAGGGACTCTCCGGGTACGCCCGGGAGCGGTGGCGGGTGCAGCCGAAGTTCGCCGTTGGCCTGGACCCCTGCCTCGCCTCAGTGGGGATGCTGCTGGAACCGACCAGCGTGGTGGCGAAGGCCTGGGACCACATCGAGCGGATCGGTCGCCGCGCCGAGTGGAAGCCGCAGACCGTGCTGGTGACCGGGGCCGGGCCGATCGGTCTGCTGGCCGCGCTGCTCGCCACCCAGCGCGAGCTGTCGGTGCACGTGCTGGACCGGGCCACCACCGGGCCGAAGCCGGACCTGGTCCGCTCGCTCGGCGCGACCTACCACACCTCCAAGGTGACCGAGCTGGACTTCGAGCCGGACGTGGTAGTGGAGTGCACCGGCGCGCCGGTGGTGGTGCTGGACGCGATGTTCCAGGCCGGGCCGACCGGCATCGTCTGCCTGACCGGGGTGTCCAGCGGCGGCCGGACCATCGACCTCGACGCGGGAGCCCTCAACCGCGACCTGGTGCTGGAGAACAACGTGGTCTTCGGCTCGGTGAACGCCAACCGGCGGCACTGGGAACTGGCCGCCGAGGCCCTCTCCCGGGCTGACCAGGGCTGGCTGAACTCGCTGATCAGCCGCCGGGTGCCGGTGGAGGCGTACGCCGACGCGTACACCTCCGGACCGGACGACATCAAGGTGGTGCTGGACTTCACGGCCTGAGCCGGGGGCCGGCCTGCGGGTCAGCTGCCGGGCAGCCGGCCGTTGCGGAACAGGTCCACGAAGAGCTGGTGGTCCTCGCGGGCTCGGATCCCGTACGCGTGCGCGAAGTCGACCAGGTATTGGACGAAGCCCGCCGCGCCGGCGTCGACCGCGGCGACGATCGCCTCCTCGGTGGAGTAGTCGACCAGATCGTGGCTGGACTCGTCGTCGGCGACCGAGTGCATCCGGGCCACCGCCCGGCCGAGGTCGGTGAGCACCCCGGCGAGTTCCTCGGGCTCGTTGACGTCGGCCCAGTCCAGGTCGGCCGCGTACGGGGAGACCTCGGCGACGAGCTGGCCGACCCCGTCCAGCTCGGTGAACCCCACCCAGGGGTCGGCGTACGCCTGGAGCGCCCGCTGCGACTCGGCGGTCCGGTGCCCCTGGTGCCGGAAGTAGGAACGGACCCGCTCGTCGTCGATGTGCCGCGCCACCGCCGGCACCTGGGCCTGCTTGAGGTAGATGACGACGTCGTTTTCCAGTGCCTGGGTGTGCCCCTCCAGCAGCAGGTTGTAGGAGGGCAGCCCGGCCGAGCCGATGCCGACGCCCTTGCGCAGCACCACGTCCTTGATGTTGGCGGCGACCGGGCGGAGCCGGGCGGTCGCCGCCGGCAGGGTGTCCAGGTAGTCGTGGAACGCGGCGCAGACCTTCTCCCGGGTCGCGGCGTCGACCTCGAAGACGCCGTCGCCGAGGGAGAACCGGCGGTCGTAGTTGTCGATGGTGGTCTGCTCGGCGAGCAGGTCCACCCGGGTGTTCAGTCGGGCCTGCTGGAGCACCCGGCGCAGCACGCCGTCGGCGTTCTCCAGTGTGATCGAGCCGATCGCGTCGTCCCCGCCGGCCGCGATGGCCCGCAGCTCGGTCAGGTACGACCGGGCGAAGCCGGTGACCAGGTCGCCGATCCCCCGGTCGGAGAGCGCCTTCGCGTAGCCGAGCAGGGCCACACTGGCCGCGAAGCGCTTCAGGTCCCAGGAGAACGGCCCGACGTACGCCTCGTCGAAGTCGTTGACGTTGAACACCAGCTGCCCGGAGGCGTTCATGTAGGTGCCGAAGTTCTCGGCGTGCAGGTCGCCGTGGATCCACACCCGGCTGGTCCGGTGGTCGAGGTAGCGGTCGCTGGCGAAGTCGCCGCGCTGGTCGGCGTAGAAGAGTGACGCACTGCCCCGGTAGAAGGCGAACGGGGAGGCGGCCATCTTGCGGAACTTGCGGCGGAACGCCGCCGGGTCGAGCGCTATCGATTCGCCGAACTCCTCGGTCAGCACGTCGACGATGAAGGCGGAGCGCTGGTCCGCGGACTGGGTCATGGCCCGCAGGCTAGACCGGCCCCGCCACCTCAGCCGGCCGGCGGGCGGACCGGCGGCGCGGTGAGGGATTCCACCGGGCGCGGCGTGCTCTCCGCGGGCCGCGGGTCGACCGGCGGGGCGAGCCGGTCGGGGCGGGCCACCCCGCCGACGCCGGACTCCTCGGCGGCGATCTTCTCCTGCAGCCGGAGGATGCCGTGCAGCAGCGCCTCCGGGCGCGGCGGGCAGCCGGGCACGTAGACGTCGACCGGTATGAGCTGGTCGACCCCCTTGGTCACCGAGTAGGAGTCCCAGTACGGCCCGCCGCAGTTGGAGCAGGCGCCGAACGAGATGACGTACTTCGGCTCGGGCATCTGGTCGTAGAGCCGCTTCACCGCCGGGGCCATCTTGTCGGTGACCGTGCCGGAGACCACCATGAGGTCGGCCTGCCGGGGGCCGTGGGCGAACGGGATGACACCGAGCCGCATGAAGTCGTGCCGGCCCATGCTGGTGGCGATGAACTCGATGGCGCAGCAGGCCAGCCCGAAGTTGAACACCCAGAGCGAGTAGCGGCGGCCCCAGTTCAGCACGAACCGGATCGGCTCGCCGAGCACCGCCGGAACCTGCACCTCGAGCCTCCCTCACCTGTCCCCGATGTGACAGTCAACCACAGCGCCGGAGGTGGCAACCCGCGCAACCGTTCCCGGCGTCGATGCGTGTGACCGACGTCGATCGCGCCGGCGGCGGCGTGCACGGGGAGGACCAGATGACGGTGACCAGGGAACCACGGCTCGGTGAGCCGCCACCCGAGCGGACCGCGGAGCGCCCGGAGCGGGCCGAGGGGATCGACTTCGACGGGCTCTACCATGCGCACTTCCGGTCCCTGACGCTCCAGCTCGCCGCGTACTGCGGGGACCTGTCGCAGGCCCAGGACCTGGTCCAGGAGGCCTTCTGCCGGGCGTTCGCCCGCTGGTCCCGGGTGTCCCGCTACGACGACCCGGTGGCCTGGGTACGCCGGGTCGCCTGGAACCTCGCCGCCAGCCGCTGGCGGCGCCTGCGGACCGCCCAGTCCTGGCTGCGCCGGCAGCGGGAGGAGCACGTACCCGGTCCGGGTCCGGACCGGGTCGCGCTGACCGCCGCGCTGGCCCAACTGCCGCCCACCCAGCGGCGCGCGGTGGTGCTGCACCACCTGGCGGACCTCTCCGTCACGCAGATCGCCCAGCAGGAGGGGGTGCCGGAGGGCACGGTCAAGTCCTGGCTGCACCGGGGCCGGGCGGCGCTGGCCGCACAACTGGCCGGCACGAACGAGGTGAACGACGATGAGTGAGTTCGAGGACATCCTGGTCAGCAGCGAGTTCGCCGCGTTCCGCGCGGCGTACGCCCCCGCGGTGCAGCCGGCCGGCCCGGACTCCGTGCGCCGGACCGTACGCCGGCGGCGGCGCCGGGCCGCCGTGGCCACCGCGGCGGCCGTGGTGCTCGCCGTGGCGATCCCGGTCGCGGCGAACGCGGGCCTGGACCGGCGCTCCGGTCCGCCGCCCGTACCGGCCGAGACCCGGTCACCGACCCCGTCGGCGACCACCCCGTCACCGGCCCCGTCGCCGAGCGCGTCGCCGACGCCGAGCACGGTCGGCCCCACCGCGGCGGCGCCGGACGGCCGGATCAGCAGAGCACAGCTCCTCGCCGCCCGGGTCGACCTGCCCGCCTGGCTGCCCGGTCCGGTGTGCAAGGCGGGGCCGACCCGGATCGCGGCCAGGTACCGGATCGAGGGCGAGGTCCTACTGGAGGACCTCGCCTACGGCGACGTGGACGGCGACGGTGCGGTCGAGACCGTCGCACTGCTTCGGTGCGCCGTCTTCCAGGGGGGCCCGTCGCAGGTGGTGGCGTTCGACCGGGACACCGCCGGGCGGATCGTGACCCTCGGCCAGGTCACCCGTTCCGACCGACCGACGCCGGAGTGGCTGCTGGCGACGCAGGTCGCCAGCCGCGGGACGGTCCGGGTGGAGATGGCGGACATCAGCCCCGGAGGCGGCTGGTCGCTGGACTGGTCACAGCGCCAGTGGCGCGGATACCGGTGGACGGGCAAACGGTTCACACAGGTCGAGGGGCCCCCCTCGTTCGGCCCGAACCCGCATCTGGCGGACCTGTCGGTGACCGCGAGCGACCTGGCCTGGGGGCCGAAGGAAGCTGACGGCACCCGCACCGGCACGATCACGGTCACCGTCCGGAACCTCAGCCGGGTCCCGGCCGGCCTGGTCGAGGTGCATCTGCGGATGCAGCCGGGCGCGACGGCCGACGGCGGCGACTGGTCCGCCTGCCAGAACCCGCCACCACCCGACGATGCCCTCAGCTGCCGATTCGGGCCGCTCGGCCCGGGCGCGACGCGCACCTTCCGGTTCGGTCTCCGGGATTCGAGCGTCATGTCCGGCACCGGCATCGCCGAGGTGGCCCCGATCGGCACCGACGCTGACCCGCTGATGGACTCGTCCTGGGAGAACAACGAGGACCGCTACCGCTACCGCTGACCCGACCTGCGCGTACGGCCCGCTCGGTGACCACCCGGCGGGCCGTACGGGGTTCTCCGGCGTTGTCGACGGCGGGCACCGGTGCTCCTCGGCCGTCGCGTTGCTGACAAATATGGTCGCAACCCAGGCCGGGTCCGGAACGTGCTACCAGCGACACCGCGGCGGACGACCCGTCGCGGCAACGGGGATCACGGGAGGACTTCGACATGACCACACGTACCGGGCGCCGGCTCGCCGCCGTCCTGATCGGCCCGACCGCGGCGCTGCTGGCGTTCGCCGCACCGGCCACAGCCGCACCGGCCGGCGGCCGGCTCGACGCCGACGTCTCGGTGGGCCGGCTGGTGCTCGACCCGACCGAGCGCGGCTACCGGGGCAGTCTGCCGGTCACGGTGACCAACCGCGGGTCAGCCGAGACGTACTTCAACGTCACGATCGTCGAGCCGGTCGCCGGTTCCATCGGCAACCTGTCCCCGGACAGCCCGTGCGGCTACGGGAGTCCGCAGGACAACCGGCGGGTGATCAGCTGCTCGGTTCCCGGTCCCAACCTGAAGCCGGGCGAGCGGCGGGCGTTCTCGGTCGCCTTCGAGGCCCTCACCACGCCGCGGACCGTGGCGATGATCGCGGACGGGGGCCGGATCTCGGTCAACGTCGGCGACGGCAACCCGGCGATCGCCGACCGGGAGAGCTTCGTGGCACTCTTCCGCTCCACCTCGGGCTCCCTGCGCAACCCGGTGCCCTACGTCCAGGACAGCCAGGCGCGGGCGTCGATCAGCTCGGCGGGTGCCGCGACGCTGGTGCGGCAGCCGGACGGCAGCTACCACGGCCGACTGCCGGTGACCGTCAGGTGGGCCGGCGACGCCGCGCATGATTTCCTCTTCGTCGAAGCGACCACCCTGCCGGCGGACGTGCAGATCTGGGGCACCGACCCGCAGGACCTGCCGGGCTCCCTCACCAGCTTCATCGTGCCGGGCGGGCGCTTCATGACCGGCGAGGAGCGGAGTTTCGACGTGCTGCTCCGCGCCGACCCGGGCACCGTCCCGGGTAACCTCGGCGAGGTCACCTTCCAGCTCGACACGCGGTGGGGCATGGATCTGGTGCCGGACGCCGACCCGGCGGACAACCTCGCCTCGTTCACCCTGACGGCCGCCGACGCGAGTTGACCATCCGCGAGGGCCCGGGACCGCACAGGTTCCGGGCCCTCGTCGTGGATGCGGGTCGCCGGGCCCGTTTCGTCCACCGGGGACATCCGCAGTCGATCACGATCGCTATGGTGCTGGTCGATGTCCGCCCACAGCGGCGTGACACCGACCACGGGGAGGAAACGTCATGGCAATCACCATGCCCATCGGCCGCCGGATTGCGGCCGGCCTGCTCGGCTCCGCGCTGGCGGCACTGGCCGCCGGGGCGCCGGCCGCCGCAGCGCCGAAGCAGACCAGTGACACGCTGTCCGTCACCGCGCAGCAGCTGGTGCTGGAGCCGACCGACCGGGGCTACGTCGGCACGCTGCGGGTGACCGTGACCAACGGCAGCCCCACCGCGCAGGCCTTCGGCCTCACCTTCACCGAGCCGGCGGTCGGCTCGCTGACGACCACCGACCCGCTCGCCGGCTGTGTCTACCTCGAGAAGGTGAACGGCGTGCGCCAGATCAACTGCGGGGGCGGCGCGGTCATCGAGCCCGGCGCGAGCCAGCTGGTCCGCATCGGATTCCAGGTGCTCACCAGGACGCGGGACTACCCGATGATCGTTGACGGCGGCCAGATCGCGGTGCTGCCGGAGACGGGCGGCATCCCCGCCGACACCACCACCTACGCCACGCTCTTCCGGTCCACCAAGGGCAAGCTCCGCAACCCGGTGCCCTACGTCCAGGACACGCTCAGCAACGCCAGCATCACCGCCCATGACGTGACGCTGACCCGAACCTTCCCCGGTGCGGAATACCACGGCGAGATGCGGGTCACTGTCACCTGGAACGGCGACGCGGGCCACGATTTCCTGCAGGTCGAGGCGAACCTACCCGCCGGGGCCCTGGTCACCGGGACGGACCCGTGGCTCGAGCCGAACGGCTTCCCCGGCACCTGGTTCGAGGTCCCCGGCCGCAAGTTCATGGCGGGCGAGTCGCGGACCCTGACCGTGTACTTCAGCGCTCCGGCGGACACCCTGCCCGGTGCCCTCGGCACCGGCTCGTTCAACCTCCGGGCCCAGTTGTTCGTCGACGAACTCGCCGACGTCTCCCCGACCGACAACACGCCGTCGTTCGCGCTGACCGCCGTCGACCAGACCTGACCGCGCTCCCGGACCGGGGCTGGAACCACATCGGTTCCCGGCCCCGGACGGGCTCACCAGGTCGGGCGTTGCAGCAGCCCGACGAACTCCACGAGCAGCCGCTCGCGCAGCCGCACCGGCGCGGCGTCGAGCAGGGTGTGCACCGCCGCCATCCGGTCCGGCGCCGACCCGGCCCCGAGCCCCAGGCCGGCCGCCAGTCCGGCGATCAGCTCCGGAGTGAGCGCCTCCGGGGCCAGTGACGCCGCGAGCGCGCGCAGCTCCGGCGGCAGCGCGACCGGACCGGCCGCCCGCGCGGCCGCCGCCGCGTCGGCCAGCGCCGGGCCGAACTCGGCCACCCGCGGGGCCACCGCCGCGGTCACCGTGAGGTGCACGCTGGCCGGCAGGCCGGCGTACCCGAGCTGGGACTGGGTGTGCCAGCCGCGCGCGGTCAGCTCGTCGACCAGCACGAACAGGTCGAGTCCCGGGTCGTCGCTGGTGAAGCAGACCACGGTGGACGCCGGCTCGGCCAGCAGCCGGAGCCCGTCGACCGCGCGTACCGCGTCGGCCAGCCCGGACACCGCCGCCCGGGTCAGCGCCGCCAGCCGCAGGTAGCCGGCCTCGCCGAGGTGGCGCAGGGTGGCGTAGGCGGCGGCGATCGGGCCGCCCGACCGGGTCGAGGCGATCACCGGGTTGACCATCGTGTACCCGGGCCAGTCCGCGTACCCGAAGTACTGCGGCGCCCGCAGCGCGGCATCCCGGTGCAGCAGCACCGACACCCCCTTCGGGGCGTACGCGTACTTGTGCAGGTCGACGGAGATCGAGGTGACCCCGTCGACGGCGAAGTCGAACGCCGGCACCGGCTCGCCGAGCCGCCGCAGCCAGGGCAGCGTCCAGCCGCCGAAGCAGGCGTCCACGTGGCAGCGCACCCCGGCGGCCGCCGCCACCGCCGCGATCTCGGTGACCGGGTCGACCACACCGTGCGCGTACGCGGGGGCGGAGCAGGCGACCAGCACGGTCTCCGGCCGGATCGCGGCGGCCATGTCGGCCACCGCCGGCCGCAGCGTGACCGGTTCCACGGGCACGGTGTCGAGGGCCACCCGCAGGTAGTGGGCCGCCTTGGCGAACGCGGCGTGCCCGCTGGCCGGCACCACGAGCCGCGGCTCGGCGAGATCCGGCCGGTCGTCCCGGGCCGCCTTGACGGCCAGGATCAGTGACTCGGTGCCGCCGCCGGTGACGCTGCCGACCACGTCCGGGGCGCTCGTGCCCGGCCCGCCGCCGAGCAACCGGGCGGCCGCTCCGACCAGGGCGTTCTCCATCGCCAGCAGGGACGGGAAGGCGGTCGGGTCGAGCCCGTTGACGTGGGCGCTCTCCGCGTACGCGGCCCGGGCCAGTTCGTCCAGCCCGGCCACCCCGGGGTCGTAGACGTACGCGAACAGCCGCCCGCCGTGGGTCGGCCGGTCGGCCGCGCGCAGGGTCCGGATCTCCGCCAGCACCCGCTCCGCGGGCACCCCCTCGACGGGCAGCGCGCCCGTCCCTTCCTCGGTCATCGATGGCGCCCTTCCTGGTGAGCGGTTCGGCGGCTCATGCGCCCGCGGTCGCGGCAGGCTGCTGTGGCGGGCCGGCGGCGAGCTGGGTGGGGGTCAGCGTGTAGGCGCGCAGCAGCAGCACCGGGGCGGCGACCAGCAGGGCCGGGAGGATGGTGAAACCGAGCAGCACGCCGAGGCGGGCGCCGGCGGGCTGGTCGGCGGCGACCCCGGTCGACGACGACACGTAGCCGGAGAGCTGGAGGACCAGGCCGTAGATACCGGGGCCGAGGGCCAGACCGAACGTCTCTCCGGCCGTCCACAGCCCGGTGAACACCCCGGCCTGCCGCCGCCCGGTGCGCATGGTGTCGTACGCGATGCAGTCCGGCAGCATGGCGAGGGCGAAGACCTGCTGGCCCGCGTACCCGACGCCGATCAGCGCGACCACGGCGTAGACCCCGGCGGCCGGCAGCGCGGGCGCGGCGACGAGGGCCAGCGCGCCGGCCGCGAAGAGCAGCGACGCGACAACCAGCGCGGCCCGCTTGCCGGCCCGTGCGCCCACCCGGGTCCAGAGCGGCATGACCAGCAGCGCCGGCCCGACGAAGCAGGCGAAGAGCAGGGTCGGCCCGGTCTCCGGGGCGCGGAGCACCTGGCCGGCGAAGTAGCTCACCCCGGCCAGCACGGCCGCCACCCCGGCGGACTGCACCACGAAGCAGACCAGCAGGGCCCGGAACGGCCGGTTCCGGCCGGCGACCGCGAGCTGGGCACGCAGGCTCGGTTCGCTCTCCCCCACCGTCCCGGTGGGCGCGGACCGGGTGCCGAGGAACGCGCCGACCGCGCCGGCCACGATCAGCGCGGCGACGAACAGGCCCATCCAGCGGTGTCCCGGCACGCCGTCGCCGCCGGCGGTAACCACGGCCGGGGCCACCGCGCCGGAGACCAGGATGGCCAGCGCCAGCACGGCGATCCGCCAGCTCATCAGCCGGGTACGCTCCGCCGGGTCACCGGTCAGCTCGGCCGGCATCGCCACGTACGGCACCTGGAAGAAGGCGAACGCGGTCGCGGTGGCCAGGAACGCCACCGCCACGTACGCCCCGGCGGCCGGGCCGGCCCCGAACGGCGCGGCGAAGATCGCGGCGAAGAGCACGGCCAGCGCCAGCCCGCCGCCGAGCAGGTACGGCCGGCGGGCACCCCAGCGGGACCGGGTGCGGTCGGAGATCCGCCCGGCTACCGGGTTGACCAGCACGTCCCACGCCTTGGGCAGAAGCACCAGCAGGGCGGCCGCCCCGGCCGCGACGCCCAGCGTGTCGGTGAGGTACGGCAGCAGGAGCAGCCCGGGCACGGTCCCGAACGCCCCGGTGACCAGCGAGCCCAGCGCGTACCCGAGGTGCACCCGGCGGGGCAGTCGCCCGCTCGGCTGCGACCCCCTCCCGTCCATGGGCCCGAATGCTACTCACGTTATGACATGGATCACACCCCCTCTTCCGGCGACCAGGCCGCCGCCATGTCCACCCCCGACGGGCGCAGCGGACAGCCCTCGGCCCGCAGCCGGGCCCGCGCCTCCACCTCGTGCCCGGGTGGCAGCCGCCCGGCCGAGTTCACCACCCGGTGCCAGGGCACTCCGCCCCCGTGCCGGGCCATGATCGAGCCGACCAGCCGGGCCGAGGCCCGCCCCGAGCGCTCGGCGAGCGCGTCGGCCACCGCCCCGTACGACATCACCCGGCCCGGCGGGATCCGCTCGACCAGGTCGAGCACCGCCTCGACGTACTCCTCAGGCGTCATGACCGGCCACGATATGGGAACGCGTCCGGGCCCGGGGGACCCGGACGCGCAGAATGGTCGGGTGCGCGAAGCAGTCACCTCGGCCCGCCGGATCGTCGTCAAGATCGGATCGTCCTCGCTGACCACGGCGGCGGGCGGCCTGGACGACACCCGGGTCGACGCCCTGGTCGACACCCTCGGCGCACTGGCCGGCGCCGGCCGCGAGGTGGTGCTGGTCTCCTCCGGCGCGATCGCCGCCGGTCTCGCCCCGCTCGGCCTGGCCCGACGCCCGCGCGACCTGGCCACCCAGCAGGCCGCCGCCAGCGTCGGGCAGGGCCTGCTCATCGGCCGGTACGCGACCAGCTTCGCGCGACACGGGCGCACCGTCGGCCAGGTACTGCTCACCGTGGACGACGTGACCCGGCGGGCGCACTACCGCAACGCGTACCGGACCCTGCGCAAGCTGCTCGACCTGAGGGCGGTGCCGATCGTCAACGAGAACGACACCGTGGCCACCGAGGAGATCCGGTTCGGCGACAACGACCGGCTGGCCGCCCTGGTCGCCGCCCTGGTCGACGCCGACCTGCTGGTGCTGCTCTCGGACGTGGACGCGCTCTGGACCGGCGACCCGACCCGTCCCGGCAGCACCCGGATCACCGAGGTGCACGGCGAGGGCGACCTGGCCGGCGTCGACGTCCGCGGCGCCGGCCGGGCCGGGGTGGGCACCGGGGGCATGGTGACCAAGGTCGAGGCGGCCCGGATCGCCACCGGCTTCGGCATCCCGGTGGTGCTCACCGCCGCGCCGCTGGCCACCGCGGCGCTCGCCGGCGAGCCGGTCGGCACGTTCTTCCACCCGAGCAGCCGCCGCCCGGCCGCCCGGCTGTTCTGGCTGGCGCACGCCACCGCGCCCCGGGGCCGGCTGCATCTCGACCCGGGCGCGGTGCAGGCGGTGGTCGGCCGGCGCAAGTCCCTCCTGCCGGCCGGGATCACCGCCGTGGACGGCGCGTTCACCGCCGGCGACCCGGTCGACCTGGTGGACGTTGCGGGCGCGCCGGTGGCCCGGGGGCTGGTCAACTACGACGCGGTGGAGCTGCCCGGGCTGCTGGGCCGCTCGACCTCGGAACTCGCCGCGGCCCTGGGCCCGGCGTACGAACGGGAGGTCGTCCACCGCGACGACCTGGTGCTGCTGTGAATCCGGGACGGGTGGCCGTCCCACTGACGACTGAGGAGTGCAGGATGAGCGTCGTCGAGCAGGCCCGGCGGGCCCGGGATGCGGCGGAGGCCCTCGCGGTCGCCACGCGTACGGTCAAGGACGCCGCGCTTCACGCGATGGCCGACGCGCTGGTGGCGCGTACCCCGGAGCTCCTGGCCGCGAACGCGACGGACCTGACGGCCGGGCGCGAGGCCGGGCTGACCGCGGCGGTGCTGGACCGGCTGGCGCTCGACGCGGGCCGGGTGGCCGGCATCGCCGACGCGCTGCGCCAGATGGCCGCGCTGCCCGACCCGGTCGGCGAGGTGGTCCGCGGCTCGACCCTGCCGAACGGGCTGGACCTGCGACAGGTCCGGGTGCCGTTCGGGGTGGTCGGCATCATCTACGAGGCCCGGCCGAACGTGACCGTGGACGCGGCCGGGATCTGCCTGAAGTCCGGCAACGCGGCGCTGCTGCGCGGCTCCTCCTCGGCGGCCCACTCCAACGCCGCGCTGGTCGCCGTGCTCCAGGACGCGATCGCGGCGGCCGGCCTGCCGGCGGACGCGGTGCAGCTCCTCGACGCCACCTCGCGGGACTCGGTGAAGGAACTGATGCGTGCGCGGGGCCTGGTCGACGTGCTGATCCCGCGCGGCGGAGCCTCGCTGATCCGGACCGTGGTCGAGGAGTCGACCGTGCCGGTGATCGAGACCGGGGTGGGCAACTGCCACGTCTACGTGGACGCCGCCGCCGACGTCGCCAAGGCCGTGGCGGTCACCCTCAACGCCAAGACCCAGCGCCTCTCCACCTGCAACACCGCCGAGTCGCTGCTGGTCCACGCGGACGTCGCGGACGCCTTCCTGCCGGCGATGCTGGCCGCCTTCGCCGACGCCGGGGTCACCGTGCACGGCGACGCCCGAGTCGCCGCCCACTCCGCCGCGGTGGTCCCGGCCACCGAGGAGGACTTCGCCACCGAGTACCTCTCCGCCGACATCTCGGTCGCCGTCGTCGACTCGCTCGACGCAGCGGTCCGGCACATCCGGCGGTACGGCACCGGCCACACCGAGGCGATCGTCACCGACTCCCAGTCCGCGGCCCGGGAGTTCGTGGCCCGGGTGGACGCGGCGGCGGTGATGGTGAACGCGTCCACCCGGTTCACCGACGGCGGCGAGTTCGGCTTCGGCGCCGAGATCGGCATCTCCACGCAGAAGCTGCACGCCCGGGGCCCGATGGGGCTGCCCGAGCTGACCAGCACCAAGTACGTGGTCACCGGGGACGGCCACCTGCGCTGACCCGCCTGGGCGCCGACCCGCTCAGACAGTCGGTGCGGCCGGCTCGGGCGGCGCGGGCGGCCCCGCCGGCTCCGGCCCGGACAGCGGCACGACGGGCGGCGGCACCGGCGCGCCGGCGGCTGACGACGGGTCGGCGGACCACGGCGGCGTGCCGGGCGGCGGTACGAACGGCCGGGCCAGCGGGGCGGACGGCGCCACGACATCCGAGGGCAGCTCGATGGCCGGCGCGGCCGGCGGCCGGAGAGCCGGCGGCGGCACGGCGTCCGCCGGGGGTGCCGGGCGCGGTGCCGGCACCGCGGGCGGGCTCGGCAGCGCGGCCAGCTGCGGCGACACGAACGGACTGCCGGACAACAGCGCTTCGGGGGTGCTCGGCCGGCAGGCCCGGATCGCGCGCAGCGTGGTGTGCACGTCGAACTGGTGGCCGTCGTCGCTGTCCCAGCCGCCGTCACTGCGCTGGGTCTCGGCGAGCCGCTGGCGCGCCGCCACCATCAGCCACTGCTCCTCGCCCACCTCGACCCGGCGCAGCGTGGCGGCCAGCCAGGCCACATCGGCCGGGGACAGCTGCGGGATCCGCTCGGCCAGCACCGCCTGGATCCGGGCCGACTCGTAGTACATCTGCTGACGGTGCAGCACGGCCGCGGCCAGCCAGCCGGCGGAAAGGAAGGACGGCCAGCTCCCGTCGGGGGCGAGCTGCGCGGCGAGCGCCTGCGCCGCCGCCTGCACCACCCCGGCGTACGCCCCACCGACCCGGTGGTCGAGCGGGCCGGCGGCGCGGGCGTCCAGCCCGGCGACGGTCAGCCAGAACCCGGCGTTGGCGGTCAGGTACAGCTGCGCCTCCGGGTCACCGGGGGTGGCCCACTCGGGGGCGAACCCGGCCAGTGACGGGTCCTCGTCCCAGCCGCCGTCCGGCAGCTGTCGGGCGGCCAGCCAGTCCAGGGCGTGCCGGGCGGCGGGGCGACTCAGCCCCCCGAGGTCGTCCAGCTCGGACAGCCGGAAGCAGGTCGCGTCGACCGAGGCGACCTCGCCGTCGAGCAGGGCAGGCCAACCACCGCCGGGTGCCTGCCCGGCCTCCGCCGCGTCGAGCAGTTCGGCCGGCACCGGGACACCGGTGCGCAGCCGGGAGAGACGGGCGCGGTCCACCGCGTCCCCATGCGCCACGACGAAGCCGATGGCGGCGTCCAGATCGACCACGACGGAGACGCTACCTGCGGGAACGTGCTCCCGCCTCGGTATCTCGGATGAGGAGGGCCCGGCTCACCGGCGGGTACGAGCGGGCCCTACCGGCATCGCGGAAGGGCCCGCTCGGTCCGACTCAGTAGGTGGGCAGCGACGGGTCGATCTGCTTGATCCAGGAGAGCACGCCACCCTGGACGTGCACCGCGTCCTTGAAGCCGGCCGCCTTCAGCGCGGCGAGCGCCTCGGCGGAGCGGACGCCGGACTTGCAGTGCAGCACGATCTGCCGGTCCTGCGGGAGCTTGGCGAGCGCCTCGCCGGAGATGATCTCGCCCTTGGGGATGAGGGTCGCGCCGGGGATCCGGACGATCTCGTACTCGGCGGGCTCCCGGACGTCAACCAGGAAGACGTCCTTGCCGGCGTCCTGCCACTCCTTCAGCTCCAGCGCGGTGATGGTCGCGTCGACCACCGCCTCCTGCGCCTCGACGGAGACCGCGCCGCAGAAGTCCTCGTAGTCCTCGAGCAGGTCGGTGACCGTGGGGTTCTCGCCGCAGAGCACGCAGTTGGGGTCCTTGCGGACCTTGATCTTGCGGTAGCTCATCTCCAAGGCGTCGTAGACCATCAGCCGGCCGACCAGCGGCTCGCCGATGCCGGCGAGCAGCTTGATCGCCTCGTTGACCTGGATCGACCCGATGGACGCGCAGAGCACGCCCAGCACACCACCCTCGGCGCAGGACGGGACCATGCCGGGCGGCGGCGGCTCCGGGTAGAGGCAGCGGTAGCAGGGGCCGTGCTCGGCCCAGAACACCGACGCCTGGCCGTCGAACCGGTAGATCGAACCCCAGACGTACGGCTTGCCGAGCAGCACCGCCGCGTCGTTGACCATGTAGCGGGTGGCGAAGTTGTCGGTGCCGTCGACGATCAGGTCGTACTTGGAGAAGATCTCCTTGACGTTGTCCCGGTCCAGCGCAGTGTTGTGGATCTCCACGGTGACCAGCGGGTTGATCTCGCGGATCGACGCGGCGGCGGACTCGGCCTTCGACCGGCCGACGTCGGAGACGCCGTGGATGACCTGCCGCTGGAGGTTCGACTCGTCGACGGTGTCGAAGTCGATGATGCCGAGGGTGCCGACGCCGGCGGCAGCGAGGTAGAGCAGTGCCGGCGAGCCGAGACCGCCGGCACCGACGCAGAGCACCCGGGCGTTCTTCAGCCGCTTCTGCCCCTCGACCCCGACGTCGGGGATGATCAGGTGGCGTGAGTAGCGACGGATCTCGTCTACGGTCAGCTCGGCGGCGGGTTCGACGAGCGGGGGCAGCGACACGGTGGACTCCCCGGGATCGGCGGCGGGACCGGGTAATTGTCACTCGCCGCGGTAGGGATCGGCCATGATGAGCGACACGTAGCCCGACATGCGGGAGCGGGAATAGTTCAGACCCCCTCGGTCAACTCCCCCTCGTAGCGAACCCCGTCGACGTACGGCCAGGCGTTGGGCAGGCAGCCGTCCAGTCCGTACGTCTGCTGCTGCATCACCGGGGCCGGATCGCCCGACCCCGGGCAGGCCTGGTGCAGCTCGCCGAACTCGTGCCCGACCTCATGGTTGATCACGTACGTCCGGTAGACCTCGAGCGGCGCACCGTAGTCCGGCACCGCCTCCATCCAGCGGGCCAGGTTGATGACGACCCGGCCGGGCAGCCGGCAGGAGGTGTACCGCTGGGTGCTCAGGCCCCCGTCGGCGCAGATCCGCTCGGAGGTGGCCGGGGTGGCCAGGTAGATGGTGAAGTCGGCGGCGGACGCCTCGGCCACCCGCTGCACCCGCAGTTCCCGGGAGGCGATCCAGCTCCGGGAGTCGCCGAGCACCGCGTCCACCGTGGCGGCGAACTCGTCCGCGTCCTGCCCGGTGTCCTGCTCCACCGCGACCCGGTAGCGGCGCACCGGCCCCTCGTACCCCCGGACCGGTGAGCGGCCGTCGGCCGCGGCGAAGCTGCCGGGGCCGACGGTCGGATAGCCGCTCGGCGCCACCCGGGGTTCGTCGCGCCCGCCGTTCGCCGACCGCTGGTTCGAGGTGGCCACCGGGGGCCGGTCGGCGGACCGGTGGACCAGGACCGGCAGACCGGCCGCGCTGCCACCCGCCGCCAGCAGGGCGACCAGGAGCAGGGCGGTACGGCGACGCCGCCACCGCAGCCGGCGCGGCCCGGACGGAGCCGGGGCGATGGTCCCCGGATGGGCCGGCGGGCGGTCGAAGTCGAGCCGGGCCGGACCGCCGGGCGGCGGTTGACGGGGCTCGGCATTCGGGCCGGAAGCGGACGGGGAGGTCATACCGCCAGCGTGTCATGCAATTCGGGTGATCGGCCGCCTTTGCTGCAAGGCACGCGAATAGTTCTCGTCATTGCTGTCCGGGCGCGCTCAGAGCGACGGGCCGGTGTACCGCTTGCCGTTCAGGTAGGGCCACGGGTTCGGCCGGCAGCCGTTGAGGAAGAGGGTCTGCTGCTGCATCACCGGTGCCGCCTTCCCCGCCCCCGGGCATCCCTCGTGATGGTGCCCCAACTGGTGGCCGACCTCGTGGTTGATCACGTAGAGCCGGTACGTGTCCAGCGGGACCTTCGCCGCGACCAGATGCGGCGCCGAGGTACGCCAGCGGTCCAGGTTGATGACCACCTTGCCGGGCACCCGGCAGGACGTGTACGGCCGCCCGCCCACCCGGATGTCGATTCCGCCGGCGAGACACAGCCGGCCGGCGGTGTCCCGGGTGGCCAGGTAGACGGTGAAGTCGTACCGCTCGCCGGAGGCCACCCGCTGCAACCGGAGCCGGCCACTGTCCACCCAGCTCCCGGGCCCGGCCAGGGCTCGCTGCACGGCGTCGCCGAAGACCGGCACCTCCTCGCCGGAGCCGTCCTCCACCGCCACCCGGAAGCGCCGCAGCACTCCTGCCCGGCCCAGCACCTCGCCCGGCCGGTCGTCGTACGCGTAGCTGCCCCGCCCGTGGGCGGGCACCGGACCGGGCAGGCTCAGCACCGGCTCCGGGCTGACCGGGCTCGGCGTCGGCGACGGGCTTACCGGGGCGGACGGCGTCGGCGCCGGACTCGTCGGGGCGGACGGCGTCGACCCGGTGCTCGACGGCGCCGGCGGCTGGATCAACCCCTCGTCGCCGACCAGCACCTCGGCCCAGGCCAACGGCCGTTGCACCGCGGCGGCCACGGCGATCCCGGCGGCGCTCAGGAACGCGAGCAGTACGATCACGGACCGCCAGCGGGCTGCCGGGCGACGGGCGGCAACCGGCGCGGCGGCGCGACGCGGACGGGGGGAGGAGGACATCCCGCTCAGCCTGCCATGTCCCGGTGGAGGGCGCTGTCCTCCGTTCCGGCGAGCAGGCCGTCCCGGGGGTCGGCGGGCGCCGCGCCACCCCGGGCCTCGGCGGACAATCCGCTGCCCCGCGGCTCGGCGGGCAGTGCTCCGGCCCGCGACCCGGCCGCCGCCGCGTCGGCCCGGGTCTCGGCGAGCAGTGCCAGGACGGCCCGCGCCACGGTCCGGGGCACCTCCAACTGGGCCACGTGCCCGACCCCGTCGAGCATCAGCAGGCGGCTGTCCGGGATCGCCCGGGCAGCCTGCGGCGCCACCCGGACGTCCACCAGCCGGTCCTGCCGTCCCCCGACCACCAGGGTGGGCGCGCGCACCGCCGCCGCCAGCCGCCACAACGAACCGGTGCCCGGCAGGTACGACCGCAGGAAGCTGGCGACCAGGCCCCGGAACGTCCGGACGTACACGGCGGCGTAGTGGTTCGCCTCGTAGCGGATCCGGATCTCCTCGATCGCCTCCTGCCGGCGCTGGTCACAGATCCGGGTCAGGTCGGCGATGCACGCCTCGATCACCTCCTGGGCCAGCATCTCGGGGGCGAGCTGGGTCAGCCGCCGGGCGGCCACCCGTTCCCCTCCGGGAATCGCCAGTAGCGGCAGCATCCGCCCCTGCAACGAACGGCGGAAGTCCAGGAACGGCAACGCCGGGGAGACCAGGGTCAGCGTCCGGACCAGGTCCGGCCGCAGCGCCGCCACCCGTACCGAGACGGCCCCGCCGAGCGAATTGCCGAACAGGTGCACCGGGCCCCGGCCGCTGTGCTCGATCCAGTGGATCACCCGATCCGTGAAGGCCGGCACGGTGTATCGCCGGCCGGGCTCGCTGCGGCCGAAGCCGGGCAGGTCGATCGCCTGCCCGTCGAGCCGGTCGGCGAGCAGGCCGGCCAGGTCCGTCCAGTTCTGCGACGAGCCGCCCAGGCCGTGCACGTAGAGCGCCGGCTCGGCGCCGGGGCCGGTGGCCGGGGTCTCCCGCACGTACGTCACCGTGCCGTCGAGGCGTACGCCCCGGCCCGGCCAGGGCGGCGGGACGTGGTGCGCGGGCAGGAGATGATCCGGCCAGAGGACGGCGCGTTTCATAACTCCAGCGTTCCCGTGCCCGGGCTGCCCGACACCGGTCTTCGGCTCAGGCGAGCAGCGCTTCCAGCCGGCGGTTCACCGCCGCCAGGGTCGCCCGGACCGCCGCCTGCCGGGGATCGCCGGCCACCAGCGCCGAACCGGCCAACTGCTCCACCCAGCCGTCGCACACCAGCAGCACCACCACGGTCGCCACCTCGCAGTTGCCGAACGGCACCACCGCGGCGTGCTCGACGAAGCAGCGTCCCCGCTCCCCGGTCGAGGCCGCGCGGCCGAGCAGCTCGTCCAGCGCCGCCGCGGCGGCCACCGCGCAGAGCCGCAGCAAGTAGCCGTCGACGGCCGGCCCGGTGGCGTGCCCCTCCGCCGTCCGGTCCCCGGCGATCAGGCGTACCTCCACGGTGGCGTCGAGGCCGAAGGTGCTCATCTGGACGTGGTCGATCAGCACCCGGGGCCCCGGCGCGCCGCTGGTGTCCAGCGGTCGGGAGGGTGCGGTCTCCGTCGTGGTCATCTGCCCGCCCGAGTACGACGTACCGAGCGTGACCGGGCTTCCGGTGGCCGCGCCGGCTGGGGCGGCGGCGAGCGACGACTCCTCCACCGCGGCCCGGCCCCGGTGGGTCGCGGCCTGCCGGCGCCGGCGGGGCGGCTCGGCAGCCGGCTCGGCGCGCTCGGCCGGCAGCTCCGCGGGCCGGCCGGCCCGCGCCTCAGGCGCGCCGAACCGGCCCTCCGACCGGCTCGGCACCGGTCGGGGCGTGCCCGGTCGGTCCTCGGCCACCCGCGGCTCGCCGGTGGCCCGCTCCGGGCGCGTCTGGGCCGACCGGCGACGGACCGGGGGCGGTGCGGCGGCCGGAGCGCCGGGCAGGTTCTGCGGGGCCGCGGCCAGCCCCATCCGCTCCTGGAGCAGGCGGGCCACCATCCGGCTCACCTCCGCCGGGTCGGCGCCGTCGGCGAGGTCGAGCCGGAGGCTGTGCGCCCCGGCCGGGGTACGGCGTAGCGCCGCGTCCCGGACGCCGGCCACCTCCCGGACGGCGTCGAGGATGGCGTTGACGTCGAAGCCCTCGGGCCGCTCGCGCAGCGGCGCGGGCTCGTCGTCACGGCGCAGGTGGGTGGCGATGCGGGCGAGTTCCGGGGTTTCGGCGGACGGTTCCACGGCTGGCGGCTCCGGCACGACGGGCACGTCCGGTTCGGCGGGGACGCGCTGCGGCAGCATCGCCGCGGTAGGGTCCGCCGGCCGGGTCTCGGCGGCCGGCTCGGCCGTCGGCACCGGTTCGGGGGCGGACCGGCGGGCCGCGTAGGGGGGCGTGCTCGCCGGGGCGGGCACGCGGTCGACGCGGGACCCACCGCTGGCGACGGGGCCCGGCGTCTCGTCGGTGCGTGGCCGGTACGACACGCCCTCGCGCTCCTCCGCCCGGGCGCCGGCCGGCGGGCCGTACCCGGCGGGCGGGGCGCTGGCCGGGGCCTCGCGCGGCACCGGTGGGGCGCTGGTCGGAGCGGCGCGCGGCACGGGTGGGGCGCTGGTCGGAGCGGCGTGCGGCGGCGCGCTGAACGGGGTCACCGGCACCGACGGCCCGGCCCAGGAGGTCCGTTCGCGGCTCTCCCGCGCCACCGGCTCGTACGCCGGGCGGGTCTCGGCGTCGCTCCGGGACACCTCGTACGGCCGGGTCGGCTCGGGGCGCGGTGGCCCGTACCCGGACGACGGCTCGGCCCGGACCGGCTCGTGCGGGCGGGTCGGCTCGCCGCGCGGCGGCTCGTAGGGCGTGGGCTGCTCGGCCGGCTCGGGTGCCCACTCGGCGGCGCGCTCGTCGCGGGCGCGGCGGCCGACCGGCTCCTCCTCGTGGGCGCGGCGGCCCGTTGTCTCGTCCTCCCGGGCCCGGCGGCCCGCCGGTTCCGCCTCGCGCGACCACGCCGGCGCCCAGCCGCCGCCCCAGCCGGGCTCGGACCACTCCGGCTCCTCGGCCGGCGACGGCCGGCGTTCGTCCGCTGGCGCGCGCCGGTCGTCGGCTGCCGGGGTGCGCGGCTCCTCGGGCGGGTCCACGGCCGGCCCGGCCGGCGGCGCCGACGAGGGGCGCTCGGCCCAGCCCCGGGAGAGCGACGGCGGCTCGGCCGGCGAGTCGGCCGGAGCCCAGCCGCG